>DASXEH010000006.1:0-143740 GCA_036490215.1 Magnetospirillaceae bacterium | reverse complement strand
GAAGGCGCCGTTTTTCGTCACCCAGCGCCTGACCCCGTTGCTGAAGGATGGCGGGCGCGTGATCAACATCTCGTCACGGCCCTCCACCGTCGCCTTTCCGTTCAACATCACCTATGCGCTGGCCAAGGCCGCGCTCAACTCGATGACCAAATCGCTGGCCCGCGAGTTGGGGCCGCGTGGTATCACCGTCAACGCGGTTGCACCCGGCGTGATCGAGACCGACCGCACCGTACCGCGCATGCTGAGCACACCGGAACAACGCGCTGCTGTTGCGGCCACTACAGCGCTGAAGCGCGTCGGCACGGCTGCGGATGTCGCCGATGTGGTGGCGTTCCTGGCCTCCGACGAAGCACGCTGGGTCACGGGCGCCTATATCGAGGCGGCCGGCGGCGCGGGGCTGGGTTAGCGTTACATTACCGCAATTGCGCCGAAACCGGCCCGCGCGCACAATCCGTGCGGGCGGGGAGTGAGATGCGCGCGGAGGCGGCTCGGTGCTGCTTGTGGTTCAGGGAAGCGTTGCCAATAGCGGGACGAGTGGCGAAGCCGCATCGATGCCCGTCGAGCGGCGGCGACGCTATGGCGAACGCAATCGCATCTTCGGTCTCGTCGGTTCGGTCCTGCTCCATCTTCTGGTTGCGGCGATTCTGATCTTCGGCGTGCCTGAGCCGAACGCGCCCTCTGAGACCGATTTCGCATTGCCGGTCGATCTGGTCAGCGCTGGCGAGCCGACCGCGTCGCCGCCCACGTCAGAGCGCGCCGCGGTTCCCGAAATCGCGCCCGACAACACGGCGAAGCCCGAACCGCAACAGCGCGCCGAAGCGCCGCCGCCACCCAAGGACGAGACTCAGAAACCCGAGATCGGCATCAAGATCGATCCGCTGGCCGAGATCGTGCCGCCGAAGAAACCGCCGCCGCCGGTCTATGGCGCGGGCGATCAGGTGAAGCTGGCCCATGCGCAGCCGCATCCCGTGCCCTATCCGATGAGCACCGAGAATGCGAGCGCCGGCACACCATCGGATGAAACGGAAATCGGTAGCGACGCGAATGCGCGCGGGCCCGCGGCGTACAACGTGAAGGACTTGATCCGCACCGAGATCGAGCGGCGCTGGGATTTCGATGTTGCCGCCCAGGGCACCGCCGATCTCAGCGTCTCGATCCATCTGGTGATCGATCCCGACGGTACGATCGATAAGGTCGAGATCCTCAACGATCCCGCCCATGCCAATGACGCCCGGTATCACCAGCTGGCGATCAGCGCGCGCAACGCGGTGCTGGTGTCGTCGCCGCTGCATCTGCCGCCCGGCGCGCTGCGCGATATCGGCGACATGGTGCTGGTGTTCAGCCCGAAAGACGTATTGCGCTGATGCCTTTGGCGGCCGACGCAAGCGGGCGTCGGCCCGCTCAAGCGCCGCGCGGGCTTTAAGGTAGACTCTTCGCCACGCGGAAACCGGCGTAGCTCGCGTAATCGAAATCGTTGTTGTGGGCGTCGCCGCGGTTGCGTGCGGCCGAGCGCACGAAGGAGGGCAGGTTGTCCCACGAACCGCCGCGCCACACGCGCTTGGTGCAATCGCCGGTTTGCCACGCGCTGCCGTCGCCGGGTGCGTGGACATAGCTGTCGTTCCAGCAATCCTCCACCCATTGCCAGGCGTTGCCGAGCATGTCGTAGAGGCCGAACGGATTGGGGCCGAAACTGCCGGCCGGCGCCAGTAGATCGTTGTCCCACTTACTGCCGCAGCCATTGCAGTTGGCGTTGTTCTTGCCGATCGTGTCGCCCCACCAGCGCACGGTATTGGTGCCGCCGCGCGCCGCGTATTCCCACTCGGCTTCGCTGGGCAGGCGATAGGTGCCTTCGCCCGGATGCGCAGCGTTCACTTGCGCGTTGAGCCATTTGATATAGGCCTGCGCGTCGTACCAACTCAGGCACACGGCCGGTAGATGGGGTGCCTCGGTGGGGCTAGGCGGATAGGCGCGGCCGTAGTTGGGGACATCCCAAGTGAGGCCGAGGCGCTTGTCACAGGGCTCGGGTTGATAGCCGGTGGTGCGCAGGAAAGCGAGGAACTGCTCGTCGGTCACGTCGGATTGGCTGAGAGCGAAGGCGCGAAGGTTCACGGGATGGCGCGGGCCTTCGGTGTCGAAACGGCCGGGCTCATTCGTTGGACTGCCCATTATGAAATGTCCCGCCGGAATCGCGACCATCGTCGGACAGTCGGCGCAGTCCTTGAACGTGCCATGCGAGTCGTGGTTCTGCGCCCATGCGGGTATGGCGACGACGCAGGCGGCGAACAGGATGAGGAGAGACAGCAGGCGCATCGCCGCGACTATACAGAGTCGGCGCTCAGGAGCTAGCGATTGGCGGGGTGAAGAACGGTGACCCTCTCCGCCGCTCGCGGGGGAGAGGGAGGGACCCAGTCGCTTCACGACTGGGAGGGTGAGGTGGTGCTGCCGGCGATACACCTCACCCGTCTTGCTTCGCAAGCCACCCTCTCCCCTAAAGCGGAGAGGGGTTAGTATTTCAGCCTTGTATCGCCCGGGCCGAGCAGGCGGCCATCGGCGGCGTGGAGCTCAAGCTGTTTGACCGGCTTGCCGGATTTCGCGTCGACCAGAATGGGACAGGTCTCGCCCTTGTCGAACAGGTGACGCTCGCCCCATTGGCGCAGGGCCACGGCCACATGCTGGAGGTCGCGGCCTTTTGCCGTCAGCACATAGTCCTGATAGGCGCTGCCATCGGCGGCGGCGCGTTGCTCGAGGATTCCCTCCTCAACCAGCGTCTTCAGCCGTGACGCGAGGATGTTCTTGGCCACGCCCAGGCTTTTCTGGAATTCGCCGAAGCGCGTCCTGCCCAGCATCGCGTCGCGCACGATCAGCAGCGACCACCAATCGCCGATCACATCCAGCGACCGCGCGATGGGGCAGGAGGCATCTTCCAGGCTCGTGCGCTTCACCATGATCATCTCCGGACCGCCGCCAAGAAAAGCATCCTGGGCAGGCATGCGCAAAAGAGTGGTTGCATAATAAAACCTGTCGACGTAAAAGGCAAGCACAAGGTTTCATAATGAAACCAATCACAGGGGCCATCGCAGCGCTGGGCCCCGGCGCGTTCGGCAGGAGAGTGCCATGAGACTCAAAAACAAAGTGGCGTTGATCACCGGCGGCAACAGCGGCATCGGCTTTGCCACCGCCAAGATTTTCGTGGCCGAGGGCGCCAAGGTCGCGATCACCGGCCGCAACAAGGAGACGCTGGATCAGGCGGTCAAGGACCTGGGCGCCAACGCGATCGGCGTGGTGGCGGATGCCAACGACACCGCCGCGCTCGACAGAGCCGTCGCCGATACGGTCGCCAAATTCGGCAAGATCGATGTGGTCTTCGCCAATGCCGGCATCGGCGGCTTCACGCCGCTGGGCCAGACCACGCGCGAGGCCTTCGAGAAGATTCTCGCCACCAATCTGACATCCGTGTTCTTCACGGTGCAGTCGGCACTGCCGCATCTCAACGATGGCGCGTCGATCATCTTCAACGGCTCGGTGATCAGCGTGCTGGGCATTCCGAACTATTCGGCCTATGCCGCCACCAAGGCCGGGGTGCGCGCCATGGCCCGTGTGCTGGCGGCTGAACTGGCGCCGCGCAAGATCCGCGTGAACGTGGTCGCGCCCGGCGGCACCAAGACGCCGATCTGGAAGGGCGCCGCGCCGACCGCCGATGCGATGGCTGTGCTCGACGCGCGCCTCTCGCGGGCGGTGCCGCTCGGCCGCATGGGCGAGGCCGACGAAATCGCCAAGACCGCGCTGTTCCTGGCCTCGGACGACTCGTCCTATGTCAACGCGGCCGAAATCTTCGTCGATGGCGCCGCCACCGGCGCCCCGGCAGGCGCGCCGGTTTATCGGTAATCAGAGACGTCATCGCGAGCGTCAATGTAGGAACGCATCTTCTTTTATTTCTTCGTCATGCCCGAGCTTGACCCGGGCATCCACGACTTTTTTGCTCACGCGCAGTAAAGACGTGGATCGCCGGGTCAAGCCCGGCGATGACGAACTGATGGTAGTTGGATTGCTTCGCTGCGCTCGCAATGACGAATACCGGATGTTACGCTCCGCTCGTCACAGCAGGAGCCAGCGTCCCGGATGGCCGCACCCGATTCGTCTGTTCGCCTTGTCATTGCCACACCGTGCTATGGCGGGCAGGTGACCAGCCACTACATGACTTCGATGCTCAACCTGCAGCGCGCCTGCATCGAGCGTGGCATCGATCATGTGGTCAAGCTGCTCGGCCACGACTCGCTGATCCCGCGCGCGCGCAACATCCTTGTTAGCCAATTCCTCGACGATCCCCAGGCGACGCATCTTCTCTTCATCGACGCCGATATCGGCTTCGCGCCGGAGCGTGTGTTTGCGTTGCTCGAGGCGGGCTACGACGTCGCCGGCGCGGTCTATCCGATGAAGATGCTCGATTGGTCGCGCATCGCCGCCCAGGCCAAGGCGGGCGCGGCGCAGCTCAAATCCAGCGCGCTCAACTATGTCGTCGATTTTGTCGATCCGGCCAAGCCCGAGATCCAGGGCAACTTCGCTCGTGTGAAACAGGTCGGCACCGGCTTCATGATGATCAAGCGCAGCGTGTTCGAGCGGATGGCCACGCAGTATCCGGCGCTGAAATACAACGGCTACCGCAAGAACACGAACCGCGAGCTCAACAGCCCCAACACCTATGCCTTCTTCGACACGATGATCGATCCCACCGATGGCGATTATCTGAGCGAGGACTATGCCTTCTGCCGCCGCTGGACCGATCTGGGCGGCGCGATCTGGGCCGACGCGTCGAGCAAACTCACCCATGTCGGCACCGTGCCCTTCGAGGGCGACCTGCCCAGCATGCTGGCCAATTTAACCAAGTCCAATTGAGCAATTCCGACCGATTTCCCTATCGGAAGCCATTGGATTGTCACGGATTCTCATGCGTCGCATGCAGAGGTGCTCAGCGGTGGCGTTAACTAGACGCTTACCCATTCCTGACTAGAATGCCGCGCCAGGAAGGGTTGGATGCATCAGGCCGTATTCGATAATCAAGCCGCCGCATTCTTTTTGTTGCCCGGTTTCGCGGCCGCGCTGCTGGCGCAGTTGGTCAATTGGCGGCTGAATGGCGACTTCCCCGGCGTGCGCTGGTGGTCGATCGGTCTGGCGCTGCACGTGGCCGGCATCGCCATCCGGGTCAACTACCCCGACGAACCAAACTTGATGGGGATGTTCGCCATCAATGTCCTGGTGATGGCCGGGCAGTTCGCGCTGCTCTATGGCCTCTGCCGATTCGCCGGCCGGCCGATGTTCGTCAAAACGATGGTCGTCACCCTGGTCGCCTATGCGGCGGTGCTGATCTATTCCTCCGCGGTCCAGCACTCGATCATGATCCGCACCTTCAACTTCGCCGGCGGCCTGGCCATCGTCTGCGGGCTGCAGCTCTCGCTGCTGCCACGCATCGCGCGGCGCGAAGGGTGGACGGGCGCCATCGTGCTCGCCGCCGCCTATGGTTTGACGATCGCCGGTATCGCCGCGCGTGGCATCGCCATGGCGATCGGTGGACCCGACTCGATCGGCGCGCTGCATGTCGGTGAATCCCTCGGTCTTCTCGGACGCCAGACCCTTGTTCAGATTTTCGTGACCATTGTCGCCACCGGCTATTCCTATGGCTATATCCTCATGGTCAACAACCGCTCGCGCTGGCAGATGCGCCAGATGGCGACCGAGGACGCGCTGACCGGCGCGCCCAACCGCCGCGCCTTCGATGCCGAGATCATGCATGCCGCGCTGCGCGTGCGCCGCGACAAAACCTATCTCGGCCTGGCGCTGATGGATCTCGACCATTTCAAGAAGGTCAACGACACCTATGGCCACGCGGCGGGCGATGCGCTGCTGCGCCATTTCGCCGATCTGGTGAACGATACGTTGCGCGAGACCGACTTCTTTGCCCGTATCGGCGGCGAGGAATTCGCCCTCGTCGTCGCCGATGCCAGCTCCGACTCGATCCATCTGGCGGCCGAACGTATTCGCAGCGCCGTCGAGAGCAGCAACCTCGTTCTGCCCACCTGCATCCTCAACGCGACGGTTTCGGTGGGGTCGGCGGTGGCCGATCTCGGCGAAAGCGATGTGGAAGCGCTCTATCGCGCCGCCGATGTGGCGCTCTACCGCGCCAAGTCGAACGGACGCAATCGCGTCGAACGCGCAGACTTGATTCCGCCGGCACTCGACGCCATCGTCGGTGCGAGAGTGAATATCGCGGGAGAGTAGGGCGCGGTGGGTATTTATACGATCGGTCCGGAGGCGGACTACGATGCCGCCTTGGCGCGGGGTCATAGCGGCGATGGTATGACGCCGATCAAGAAGACGGGTCCCAGCACCCGCTCTGACGGCACGCCATATTACGGCGGCTATGCCTTCCAGACGGCGCAGGAGGCTTTCGCCTATATCGACAAGGCCGGCAAGCGCGATGTGTGGGCCGTCTACGAGGTCGACGCGGTTTGGCCCGACCATGTCTGGCACGGGCATCCGTCCGACGACTTCATGCGGCTCAACCGCGACGCGGTGATCGTGGGGAAGGTCGAACCCTCGACCGAGCAGACCGCCTAACGTCAACGCGGCTTGCGCCGGACATAGAATCTGACGCGGCCGCGCTCGTCGCAGTGATTGCAGCGCAGTTTGTCCTGCAACTCGGCGACGAGGAGGGCAGGGTCCAGCCGTTCGAGGCGGGTGGACGGAATGTCGGCGGTGTGTCGGCAGTGGATACACTCCACCCGGATCAGGCAGAGCGGCAGCAGGGTCTTGATGGGCTGCAGCCGCTCGGGCTCCCATTCGCCTTTTTCCAACATAGGTTTGTTCTCAAAGGGGAAATTTGTCTGGCAAAAGTCTAGAACAAAAAGAGAACAAAAGCTAGAATGGCGATGGGCCTGAATCAATTGGTCTCCACCGCATCTGTCGTCTCATGATCGCTTCATCACCCGCCTTCGCCGAACTCGGCGTGGCCAGCAATTACAGTTTCCTGCGTGGCGCGTCGCATGGCGCCGAGCTAGTCGCGCGCGCGGTTGAACTCGGATTGACGGCGATCGCGGTGGCCGATCGCAACACGCTGGCCGGCGTGGTCCGCGCCTATGCGGCGATGCTGAAGGACGAGGCGATCAAGGCGAGCGGCCTGCACTTCATCGTCGGTTCGCGGCTGGTGACCACGGACGGCATCGAGCTTCTGGTCTGGCCGCAGGACCGTGCGGCCTATGGAAGGCTCTGCACGCTGCTGACAACGGGCAATCGCCGCGCGCCGAAAGGTGAGTGCCATCTGGCGCTTGCCGATATCGCGGCGCATGCGGAGGGGCTGTGGGCGGCGCTCATTCCTCCCGTCGAGTTACCCCCCACCCTAACCCTCCCCCTCAAGGGGGGAGGGGATGAAGAAAAAAGCTCCTCAGAAAAAAGAGAACAAAACCCTCCCCCCTTGAGGGGGAGGGAGGGGTGGGGGGTATTCACGCACAATGCCAGTGTCTTCCCATCCGCTCTCACCCAACTCAAATCCGCCTTCGCCGATCGCCTCAGCCTCGCGCTCGTGCCTTATCTGCGGGGGCAGGATGCCGAGCGGTTCTGGCGTCTGGCCGAGATCGCGCGCGCCGCCGATGTGCCGCTGCTGGCCACCAATGATGTGCTGATGCATGGGCCCGAGCGCCGGCCGCTGGCCGATGTGCTGACCTGTATCCGCGAGAAATGCACGATCGACGAAGCCGGTCTGCGGCTGGCCGCCAATGCCGAGCGTCATCTCAAAAGCCCGGCCGAGATGGCGGCGCTGTTCCGCAACTATCCCGACGCATTGGCGCGCAGCGTCGAGATCGCCGCCGCCTGCACCTTCTCGTTGAGCGAGTTGAAATACGAGTATCCCGCCGAGCCGGTGCCCGAAGGCATGACGCCGCAAGAGGAGTTGGAGCGCCGCACCTGGAAGGGCGCCGATTGGCGCTTTCCCGATGGTGTGCCCCAGGCGGTGAAGAATCAGCTGGCGCATGAGTTCAAGCTGATCTTCGAGCGCAACTACGCGCCGTATTTCCTCACGGTCGACGATGTCGTTGCCTATGCGCGTCGGCCCGATGTGGACATTCTCTGTCAGGGGCGCGGCTCGGCGGCCAATTCCGCCGTCTGCTATTGCCTGGGCATCACCGAGATCGATCCGGTCCATAACGATCTTCTGTTCGAGCGTTTCCTGTCGTCCGAACGCAACGAGCCGCCGGATATCGACGTCGATTTCGAGCATGAGCGGCGCGAGGAGGTGATTCAGTACATCTACAACAAATACGGCCGCGACCGTGCGGGCATTGCCGCCACCGTGATCTCGTACCGTTCGCGCGGCGCGCTGCGCGATATCGGCAAGGTGATGGGCCTGTCGGGCGACACGATCGCGGCGCTGTCGAACAATATGTGGGGCAGTTCCTTCGACGGGCTGGCCGACGACAATGCCGCGGAGATGGGCCTCGATCCCAACGCGCCGCGGTTGCGTCAGACGCTGGAACTGGCCAAGGAGATTCGCGGTTTTCCCCGGCATCTCTCGCAGCATGTGGGCGGCTTCGTGCTGACGCGCGGGCCGCTGCATCAGGTGGTGCCGATCATGAATGCGGCGATGGACGACCGTACTAATGTCGAGTGGGACAAGGAAGACCTCGACACGCTGGGCATCCTCAAGATCGACGTTCTCGCGCTCGGCATGCTGACCTGTCTGCGCAAGGGCTTTGCGCTCTTGGACAAGCACCACGACATCCGGCGCGCGGCCGACGATAAACCATGGAAACCCGCCGACGTGCCGGCCGATGACGTGGCCACCTACAAGATGCTGCAGCGCGCCGATGCGGTGGGCGTGTTCCAGGTGGAAAGCCGCGCGCAGATGAGCATGCTGCCGCGTCTCAAGCCCGACAAATTCTACGATCTGGTGATCGAAGTGGCGATCGTGCGGCCGGGACCGATCCAGGGCGGCATGGTGCATCCCTATCTGCGGCGTAAACAGAAGCTGGAGAAGGTGACTTATCCCTCTAAGGCCCTGGAGAAGGTGCTGGAGAAAACGCTCGGCGTGCCGCTGTTTCAGGAGCAGGCGATGAAGATCGCCATTGTCGGCGCCGGCTTCACGCCCGCCGAATCCGATGGCCTACGCCGCGCCATGGCGACCTTCCGCCGCAACGGGACCATCGGCAATTACGAGGAGCGCTTCCTCACCGGCATGGTCAAGAACGGCTACACCCAGCAATTCGCCGAACAGTGCTTCAGCCAGATCAAAGGCTTCGGCGATTACGGCTTCCCCGAAAGTCACGCGGCCAGTTTCGCGCTGCTCGCCTATGTCTCGGCTTGGATGAAGTGCCACTATCCGGCGGCCTTTGCCTGCGCGCTGCTCAACAGCCAGCCGATGGGTTTCTATGCCGCGGCACAGATCGTGGCCGATGTGCGCGCCCATGGCGTCGAGGTGCGGCCGGTGGACATCAACGCCAGCGATTGGGATTGCACGCTGGAGGACGATGAGGGGGGGCAAAACATACCCCCCATCCTGGCCTTCCCCCTCAAGGGGGGAAGGAACATAAAGCCTGACGAGGCTTCTTTTTTTTCTCCCTCCCCCTTGAGGGGGGAGGGTAGGGGTGGGGGTGGTGTTTCCCCCGCGCTCCGCCTGGGCTTCCGCCAGATCAAAGGCTTCTCCGAAGCCGACGGCGAAAAGCTGATGGCGGCGCGCAGCACGGGCTATACCCATCCGCGCGATCTCGTCCGCCGTGCCGGACTCAAGCCCGCCGCTGTCGAGCGCCTGGCTGAATCCGATGTGTTCCTGTCGCTGGGGTTGTCGCGCCGCGCCGCGCTGTGGGCGGCCAAAGGTTTGGGCGAAGCGCTGCCGCCGCTGCTGCGCCTGCTCGACAACAGCAACGAAGCCGCGGCCGAGATGCCGCTCGCCACCCAGGGCGAGGAGGTGGTCAACGACTACAAGTTGCTGCACCTCACCCTGCGCCAGCATCCGGCGGGATTCCTGCGCGACGCGCTGATCCTGCGCAAGGCGGTGACCGCTGCACAACTGGCCCAGATCAAGGACGGCGCGCCTGTGATCGTGGCCGGGCTTTCCATCACGCGGCAGCGGCCGGGCGAGGGCAACATCGTCTTCGTCACGTTGGAGGACGAGACCGGCATCATCAATGTGGTGGTGCGCATTCCGGTCTATGAGATGTATCGCCGCGCCATCCTCAGCTCGGCCCTGATGGCGGTGGAGGGCCGGATGCAGATCGTCGGTGATGCGGCCAAGGGCGACACGCCGGTCGTCCATGTGGTGGCCGACCGCTGCATGGACTGGTCGGGGATGCTCAGTCAACTGCTACCCGACAAACAGCCGCGCGCCACGCCCTTGCGGGCGCAGAGCCACGATTTCCGTTAGTCAGTTACGTCACCCCGGAAGCGCGGTCTCGACGTCATTGCGAGCGGAGCGAAGCAATCCAGCTTCTTGGGGCTCCTGGATTGCTTCGTCACGTCCTGCATTCGCATGACGTTTCTCGCAATGACGTGCGGTGTTTGAGACCTAAGCCGCCCTTGGATGGACGTCGCGGGCGATGAGGGCGCCGTGATCGGCCGCGGCCTGGGCCAGGTCGTAGCTGGCCTGAAGCTCAAGCCAAAAGCGGGGGGTGGTGCCGTAATAGCGGGCCAGCCGCAATGCGGTGTCGGCGGTGATGGCGCGGCGCAGGTTGAGCAGGTCGCCGATGCGCGTGGCGGGGACGCGCAGCGCCAGGGCCAGCGCGTTGGCGCTGAGGTCGAATGGTTCCATGAACCGTCTGCGCAGGATTTCGCCCGGATGGGCTTGCGCGCGGGCTGGCCGTCTTTTGGCCGCCTGCGGCGCCTTAACCTTCCTCGCCAACTTCACCTTCTTGGATCGAAAAGACGCCGCCGTCGGCTTGTACTTCGGGACACTAAACTCCCGGCGGCGGCGCCCAGTCGAACCATATTTGTGCTTCGAACCGTACGTCTTGTATAGAACGTATCACATTCCATGTCAAGCAGGAAACGACATTAGTATAACGCATTACGTTATACTCGGAAGCTTATACGCCGTTGCCTGTACGCGGGCCGTCGAACGCGGTGTTTTGTGGTGTGGAATCGGGGATTTTAGAGCCGATCCCACTTCAGTGGAATCGGCGATAAGCCCGCGCGGCGTTTGAGCGGGGCAGGCGCGGATGCGCCTGCCCGCCGAAGGCAGAATCTAGAGCGTTTTCACGTAGGCGTGAAACGCTCTAGAGCTCGACGACGCGGTTTTCGCGGATGCTGCGATCGGCGGCGAGAACGATGGAAAGGCTGGTCACGGCCTCTTCCATATGCAGCGTGAGATCGGCATCGGTGCGGATCGCGTTGAGCAGGAAGCGCTGCTCACGCTCGCACAGATCGTCATGGCCGGGCTCGTCATCCATGCGGAAGACTTCGTCGGCCTTGGCCAGCGTGTTGTCGCCCTTCAATGCGGCATGATGCAGGCGCAGCGTGCTGGTCTTCACATGCGTGTCGGTGCTCGATGACGAGGTGGCGGAATCGCCCTCGCCCTTGCCCGCACCTTGTTCGCTCATGACGATGCTGACCGCGCCTTTGGGGCCGATGATGTCTTTCACGAAGAAGGCGACCTCGCTCATCATCGGGCCCCAACCGGCTTCGTACCAACCGATCGAGCCGTCGTCGAAGGTCACCTGCAGCTGGCCGTAATTGTACATGCCGGCCGGGATCTCCTCGGTCAGCCGCGCGCCGATCGCATGCACCTTCACCGGTTTCGCGCCGGTGATCTGCGCCATCACGTCCACATAATGCACGCCGCAATCGACGATGGGCGACAGGGTGCGCATCAGCGTGCGATGCCAGGTCCAGGCCGGGCCGATCGATTGCTGGTTGAGGTTCATGCGCATCACTAGCGGCTTGCCCAGGCCCTTGGCCAGTTCCATCAGCTTCAGCCAAGACGGGTGATGGCGCAGGATATAGCCGATCACCAGCTTGCGCTTGGCGGCCTTGGCCGCGGCGACGACGCGCTTGGCATCTTCCACCGTTTCGGCCATCGGCTTTTCCAGGAACACATGGGCGCCGGCGGCGAAGGCGCGCACGGCGTAATCGGCATGGGTGTTCGACCAGGAATTGATTGACACCACATCCGGCTTCACCTTGGCCAGCGCTTCGCCGAAATCAGAGAAATGCGGCAGCTTCGACCAGTGGGCGGGCAGGGATGTCGGCGTCGCCTCGGGCAGATAGCAGAGGCCCGCGAGCTCATAGCCATCGATCCGGTCATAGGCCATCGCATGCGATAGGCCCATATGGCCCAACCCGACAACCAGCACCCGCAACGCCTGCACCATGATCCCCACGCTCCCAATGGTCGATGTTCGATCGGCACCATGCGTTTCCTGCCTGTGCGCAGCGAACACGTCAAGTTGCCCTGACATCAAAGGCACATCGATGGGATCGCGCGTGTGAATTCGCACAGCATCGCCCGGATTCGCCGTGCGGTTTGAGCGGATGGGGTGTCGTTTTGCCGGGCGCAGGGCGCGCTTGACTCAGGCGACCAGCTTCATGTATTTAACCAGTAGGTAATTTAACCATATGGTATATTAAGCCATGCCGCCCGACACGCTCAGCGCCACCTTCGCCGCTCTTGCCGATCCCACGCGGCGCGCGATCCTGGCGCGGCTGGCGCAAGGCGAGTCCTCGGTCACCGAACTGGCCGAGCCTTTCGCCATGACGATGCCGGCGATCTCGAAGCATCTGAAGGTGCTCGAACGCGCGGGGCTGATCACGCGCGGCCGCGAAGCGCAGTGGCGGCCGTGCAAGCTCGAACCCAAGGCACTGAAGCGGGTCGACTCCTGGCTCGAGGAGTATCGGGCGTTCTGGGAGAGCAGCTTCGATCGCCTCGACGACTACCTCGAAACACTCCAGGGAAAGAGGAAGAAACATGTCCGCAGGAAATAGCCCCGACCGGTCGGCGCAGGAATTCACGATCGGGCGTGTTCTCGATGCGCCGCGCAAGCTGGTGTTCGACGCCTGGTCGAAGCCCGAGCATCTGGCGCGCTGGTGGGGGCCGAAGGGCTGCGCGATCAAGATCGAGAAACTCGAGTTCCGCGCCGGCGGCATGTTCCACTATTCGATGACGCTGCCGCATGGCGTCGTCATGTGGGGCCGCATGGTCTATCGCGAGATCACAGCACCCGAGCGCATCGTCTTCGTTAATTCATTTTCGGATGCCGAGGCCGGCATCACCGCCAATCCGTGGAATCCCGATTGGCCGCTGGAGGTGCTCAACACCATCACCTTCACCGAAGAGGGCGGCAAGACCGTGGTCGCGCTGCGCGGCGTGCCGATCAACGCCACCGACACGCAATGGAAGACCTTCGCCGACAACCACCCGTCGATGAGCGGCGGCTTCAATGGCAGCTTCGATGTGCTGGCAGCGTATCTGGCGACGCTCTGATGAGGTCTAAATCCCGAAATGAGGCATATCGCCAAGAGTGGGTATAGACCCATTTCGATAAGTCTCTGATCGGCCGAGGTTCGGGTGGCTTCGGCCGATCGCTGCGGCACAAGGATTTTTTTGCTGTGCCGTAATTCCGTCACAGCGTTCCAGGGCTTCCCGAAGTTAGGATCATCGCATACTATTGCTGTCGGCGCTAAAAGCGCCAAAGCGGGGGGCGATGAAGTCGCTAGGGGTTTGCACGCTGCAGAAGCGGCGGAAGTGCGCAGGATGCGTGGCATGCGGTGACGCATGCTGACGCCGCGCGACTTCCGGTCCGTCCGCGCCGCCTTGATCGAGGGCAATTCGCAGCTGCGCAGCGATCTGCGGCTCGCGCTTCTCGAAAAAGGCATTCGCGAACCCACCACTCATCGCACCGTCGATTCATTCCTGGATCATGCGAGCAACGAGATGCTCGATCTGGTCGTCTGCGATGCCGCCAGCTTCGAGGGCGGTTTCGCGCCGACCATGCAGCGGATTCGCCAGAACGCCATCGGCGGCGGCAATCCGTTCGTCGTGGTGATCGCCACGCTCGAAGATGCCAGCTTCGATGGCGTGCAGACGGCCCTCAATGGCGGTGTCGACGATGTGCTGTGCAAGCCCGCGCCGGCCAAGAAGGTGGTCGACCGCATCGATTTCCTGGTGAAAGAGCGCAAGCCCTTCATCGCCACGCGCAGTTATGTCGGCCCCAGCCGCGCCGCGGTGACCGGTATGGCCGAAGACGAGGGCGATCTGATCCGCGTGCCCAATACTTTACGTGCTCGTGTGATCGACAAGGCCAGCGACTTCGCCGTGCGCCGCGCCGTCATGCGCGCCTCGGACCATGTGAAGGCCAAGCTCAACGAACATCCGCTGGCCGGTATCGAGCGGCTGATTCGCCGCGCCGTCACCACCAAGGGCAGCGATGCGGATGAATCGCTCCGCCAGTTCATCAATCTCCAGGCGCTGAGCGAGGAGATGAGCGGGCACTACCGCAGTGCTGGCCATTCTCATATCGCCGATCTCGCCCAGGCGCTCTCGACGCTGGCCGCGCGCATCGCCGAGCGCCAGCCGCCGGAGCCGACCAATGTCGATCTCGACCTGTTGAATCAACTCAGCGTGGTCGTGCGCGGGGCGATGGCATCGGAGACCGGCGCGAAGGCGACGATCCAGGAGATCGCCGCCATGGTCGAACGCTACGCCGGCGGCACGGGTTTTAAAGCGGCGCGCAAGACGACGTATCACTAGTAAGGGATGCTGGGCGTTCACTGTCGATCGAAGCGGCAGTGTCTACGCCCTTGCCCACAGGGTGACCTTCTGTCGGGCCTTTTCGGGAATCGTCATTGCGAGGAGCGGAGCGACGACGCAATCCATTCTGTGCGCAGAAGATGGATTGCTTCGCTACGCTCGCAATGACGGCAAGCCTCACGCATACGCCCCCAGTGCCGCGGCGTCGGGGTCGAGCCATTGGCGGTGGCTGGTGAAGTAGTCGGCCATCATGTCGATGAACACACGCACCTTGGCCGACACATGATGCCGATGCGGATAGACGGCGCTGATGGCGAATTCGACGCCGCGGTAATCGGGCAGCAGGCGCACCAATCGTCCCGACTGGAAATCATCCACCGCGAAGAAGCTGGGCGCGAAGATGATGCCCTGCGATTGTAGCGCCATGTAGCGCATCGTCTCGGCGCTACTGGTCAGCAGATTGCCGGATACGTGCTGCGACACGATCGCGCCATCGGGGCCTTCGAAGCGCCAGTCATCGCCGAACGGATAGTAGGGGTATCGCATGCAGTTGTGCTGAGCGAGGTCGCGCGGGTGTTGCGGCGCCGGATGCGTCTCGAGATAGGCAGGCGAGCAACCGAGGAAATGCCGCCACGGCGAAAGACGCCGCACGATCAGACTCGATTCGCCGCTGTGGATGGTGCGGATGGCGATGTCATAGCCTTCCTCGACCAGATCCACGGCGCGCTCGCCGATCATCAGCTCGACCGAGACCTCGGGATGGAGGCGCAGCAGGTCGGCCAGGGCGGGGGAAATGAACCGCACGATATGGACGCTGGTATAGATGCGCAGCGTGCCGCGTGGCGCGCGTTGCTGGGCCAGCGCGATCTGATCGGCCTCCTCGAGCTCGGCCAGGATCAGCACCGCCTTGTCGTAATAGGCCTTGCCCGTATCGGTCAGGCTGACGCGCCGCGTGGTGCGGTTCAGCAGCCGGGCGCCGAGATGGTCCTCCAGCGCCTTGATATGGTTGCTGACATTGGTCACGGACATGTTCATGCGGCGCGAAGCCGCTGAAAAACCGTGACTTTCCACCACACGGACAAAGGCGGTCAGGCTGGCTAGGCGATCCATTCGTACCTCCGATTATCAATTTTAACTGGATAATCATTCTAATAAATAGCGGATTATCGTTTGTACCGCACTGCCGCATTGTCCTGCCGCGGCCAGGAACCCGATTGCCTCTTGAGGGATCGGTCCCGCCGCAAGGTTTCAAAGGTTCAGCGGCAGGAGGGTGCGATGAGCGGCATTTCACAGACGGCAACGGTTTCGGTGGCAGGCGGTGCGGTTGGCACGCGCGCCGGCGGTCTTCCCTCGCGCAAGACATTGAAGCGCGCGGCTTTGGCCGCGGCACTTCTGGCCAGCGCGGCGGCGGTCACGGATTTCGGCTACCGCTATTGGACGGTCGGCCGGTTCCTCGAATCGACCGACGACGCTTATGTCCAGGCCGACTACACCACGGTCGCCCCCAAGGTCTCGGGCTATATCGCCGATGTCCTGGTGCAGGATAATCAGCGCGTGAAGGCCGGCCAGGTGCTGGCCCGCATCGACGACCGCGACTTCAAGACGGCGCTCGACCAGGCCCATGCCAGTGTCACCGGCGCCGAAGCCGCGCTGCGCAATTTCGATGCGCAGACCCAGCTGCAGCAGTCGATGATCGAACAGGAAAAGGCGGCGATCATCGCCACCGGAGCCTCGCTGAAATTCGCGCAGCAGGATTTCGTCCGCTATCAGAACCTGATGAAGGACGGTTTCGGCACGGTGCAGCGGGCTGAGCAGGCCGAAGCTAGCCAGACCGAAAAGGCAGCGCAGTTGCAGCGCGACCATGCCGGCCTCCAGGCCGCGGTGAGCAAGCTCGACGTGATCGCAACGGAACGCGCGGCCGCCGAAGCGCAGCGCGACAAGAGCCTGGCCGATGCCCATCAGGCGGAACTCAATCTTTCTTACACGACCATCGTCGCCCCGGTGGACGGCTCGGTCGGCGCGCGGTCTTTGCGCGTCGGCCAATATGTCCAGGCCGGCACGCAGCTAATGGCGGTGGTGCCGCTGCATGCGGTCTATGTCGTCGCCAACTTCAAGGAGACGCAGCTGACCCATGTGCGCGGCGGCCAGACCGTTCAGGTGGCGGTCGACGGTTTCCCCGACGCCAAGGTCGAGGGCAAGGTCGATAGTCTCGCGCCGGCCAGCGGTCTCGAATTCGCATTGCTGCCGCCCGACAACGCCACGGGCAACTTCACCAAGATCGTGCAGCGCATTCCGGTGAAGATCGCGCTCGACCCGAACGCGGCGCTGGCCGGTCTGCTGCGGCCGGGCATGTCGGTCGAGGCCACCGTCGACACCAAGCCGACGACCGTGCTGGTTCAGTAAGTCACTCGCCCGTCAGGGGAGGGGATCATGACCGCAATTGCTTCCACCATCGCTACCGGCGCTGCCGCTGCGCCGGCCGTCGTCGCCCCGCACCAGGCTGCGGACCACGTGCCGTTCAAGACGTGGATCGCAGTGCTGGGGGCGACGCTCGGCGCTTTCATGGCGGTGCTCAACATTCAGATCGTCAACGCGTCGCTGGCCGATATCCAGGGCGCGATCGGTGCCGGCATCGATGATGGCGGCTGGATCTCGACCGCCTATCTGGTGGCCGAGATCATCGTGATTCCATTGACGGGCTGGCTGTCGCAGGTCTTTTCGGTGCGCAACTACATGCTGGTCAACGCGGCGCTGTTCCTGCTCTTCTCGGCGGCCTGTGCCTTTGCGCAGGATCTCAACCAGATGATCGTCCTGCGCGCGATCCAGGGTTTCTCGGGCGGCGTGCTGATCCCGGTGGCCTTCACCCTGATCATCACGCTGCTGCCGAAATCCAAACTGCCGATCGGCCTTGCGTTGTTCGCGCTCTCGGCCACCTTCGCGCCGGCGATCGGCCCGACCATCGGTGGCTATCTGACCGAGAATTGGGGCTGGCAGTACATCTTCTATGTCAACCTGGTGCCCGGCACGCTGATGCTGGTGATGCTGTTCGTGTCGCTGGACAAGGCGCCGATGAATCTCGGGCTGCTGCGTCAAGGCGACTGGCTCGGCATCGCGACGATGGCGGTTGGCCTGGGCGCGTTGCAGACCGTGCTCGAGGAAGGCAACAAGGACGACTGGTTCGGCTCGCCCATGATCGTCAGGCTGTCGGTGATCTCGGCCGTGTCGCTGGCGCTGTTCTTCTGGATCGAGCTGACGGTGAAAAAGCCGCTGATCAATCTGCGTCTGCTCGCGCGCCGTAATTTCGGCCTGGGCAGCGCCGCCAATGCGGTGATGGGCGTGGCGCTCTATGGCTCGGTCTTCATCCTGCCGATCTATCTGACCGAGATCCAAGGCTACAACGCCGAGCAGATCGGCCAGGTGTTGGCCTGGACCGGCCTGCCGCAACTGGTGCTGATCCCGCTGGTGCCCAAGATGATGAAGCGTTTCGACGCGCGCATCCTGATCGCCGTCGGCTTCGCGCTGTTCGCCGGCTCGAACTTCCTCAACATCTTCCTGACCAGCGACTACGCGGCCGATCAACTCCTGGTGCCCAATATCATCCGCGCGGTGGGCCAGGCGCTCGTCTTCACGCCGCTGACCGCGGTTGCCTCTGCGGGCATGGAGAAAGAGAATGCGGGCTCGGCCTCGGCGCTGTTCAACATGATGCGCAACCTGGGCGGCGCGATCGGCATCGCCATGCTGCAGACCTTCCTGACCAAGCGTGAGCAGTATCATTCAAACGTGATGGTGCAGTCGGTCTCGCTGTTCGGCCAGGCGGCGCGGGCACGGGTTCAGGCACTGACCCAGTATTTCGTGGCACGCGGCGCCGATATCGATACCGCCCATGCCAAAGCCGTCTCGGCGGTGGGCAATGTGATCCACAAGCAGGCGCTGATCATGGGGTTCAGCGATACCTATTTCCTGCTGGGTATCGCGCTGGTGCTGGCCCTGGTTGCAGGTCTGATGTTGAAGAAAACGCATCTCACGGGCGGCCCGGCGCATTAAACGAGATTTGGGCCGTCATCGCGAGGAGCGTAGCGACGTGGCGATCCAGAATGGCAGAGAGTCTGGATTGCCGCGTCGGCCCTCGGCCTCCTCGCAATGACAGGTCGGCTTTGGTGGCCTTGTCACCCCGGAAGCGGGTCATGAGTGACGGCACGGACCCTCACCCCGCCCCTCTCCCGCGTGCGGGAGAGGGAGGGACCCGCGGTAGCGGGAGGGTGAGGGCTCTTTGGTCCGGAATGACGATTCGGAAACGGGCACACCACAATCACCCCACCGGCGCCATCTCAAACGCCCGCACCAGTTCCCGCAGCTGCCCCGGCTGTTCGATCTGCGGCATGTGGCCGCAGTCCTTGATCGGCACGAAACGGCCTTTCGCGAAGGCCGCGGCGAAGGCCTGGCCGTAGCCGGGCAACACGACACGGTCGCTTTCGCCCCACACCACCAACGCCGGCGTCGTCACCTTGGTGAGGCGCTCGCGCAGATCGGGATCGCTGCCCGCGCCGCCATAGACGGCCAGCGCCGCGAAGTTGGCGCGCATCGCCGCCTGCTGCTGCTCGGTCAGATTCGAGGGATCGATGCGGAATTTGTCGGGGGCGTGATAGCTGTAATTGGCCAGTTCCGCCGGTGGGATCGAGAAGACGTCGAGCATCGAGAAGCCGGGCACCGTAATGCCGGTCGCGTTGGCCAGCACGAGTCCGGCAATGCGCGAGGCATCGAGGCAGGCCATCTCGGCGGCGATCCAGCCGCCCATCGAGAAGCCGATCACCAGCACGTCGCGCAGCCGGGCGCGCTCGAGCAGGGCCGCATAGAGCCGCGCCAGATCCTTGACGCTGGTCATGTCGTCCCGCCGCGGCGTGCCGGCAAAGCCGGGATGGGTCGGCACGATCACGCGGTGATCCTGCGCCAGCGTCGCGGCGAAGCCAGCCACCGTGAAAGGCCCGCCGCCGCCATGGAGAAGCAGCACCGGGCGGCCGGTGCCGGTGTCGGTGAGCGTGATGCCGAGTTTGGCGGCGAGAGCGCCGATGTCCTGCGCGTCGATCTGTGCCATGTTGACTCTCCGTCATGAGTTATATAAACATATTTATATAAATAGGTTTATACGAATGGGAACCTCTTTGCAAGAGCTGGGTCGATCGATCAAAAGGCTGCAGACCCGGCATCACCGCGAGATGGATGCGCTGCTGGGCGAGATCGGCACCACCCTGGTGCAGTGGGATGCGCTGCGTGCGGTCGGCCGTAATCCGGATGCGTCGTCCCATGATCTGGCCGAGTTGACGTTTCAGACCGATCAGGCCTTCGGCACTTTGGCGACGCGGCTGATCGACAAGGGGCTGATCACGCGGGCAGCGGGGAAGGGGCGCGCGCTGCGTCATCGCCTGACGCCGAAGGGCCAGGAGATTCTGAAAAAGGGCACGGCCGTTGCCGAGAAGATGCTATCGAAATCCTTCGCGCCGCTGAACGAAGCCGAGCGCGCGCAATTGCTGGGGTTGGTCCTTCGCCTGCTGCCGGAGAAGGAGCCTGGCGACCAGACGCCGCTCTAGCCCCGATGCGCACGAATGTTCAAGACGGCGCGTTCGACAATTCCTACCTTCGTCATCCTGGAAGCGCGGGGAGGGCTGGTGCATAGCGTCATGGCCGGGCTTGTCCCGGCCATCCACGCCTTTCTTTTGGAGGCAAAGACGTGGATGCTCGGCACAAGACCGAGCATGACGACGATAAGGTGAAGAGAGTCCCTTATCCGGAATGACGGAGTAAGGGGAGGGGACATGGACGGGGTGGTCGGGTTCGTTCTCGCCGGGATCGCGCTGGCCGGTAGCCCGGGTCCCAACACGCTGAGCCTCGCGGCAACCGGTGCGGCGTTCGGCATTCGTGGCGGTATCGCCTATCTGATCGGCCTTGAGATCGGCATGGTCGCGGTGATGGCGATCGTCGCCAGCGGCCTGGTCGGCATCGTGCTGGCCGTGCCGGACGCTAAGCCGGTCATTGCGATCGCGGCCGCTGTCTACTTCGTCTATCTCGCCTACCGCATCGCCACGGCGCCGCCTTTGAGTGCAGATCAGGGCGATCGGCGCCGGCCATCCCTCATTGCAGGGATCGGCCTGTCGCTGATCAATGTCAAAGGCTATGCGGCGATGGCGGCACTGTTCTCGGGCTTCATTCTGTTGCCCGGCCGTTTGTTCGAGGATGCACTGACCAAGACCGTGATTGTCGCCGCGATCATCCTGGCCGTGAACATCGCCTGGCTGGTGGCCGGCGCCGCCCTCACGCGGGTTTTTCACGATCCGCGCAGCAACCGGATCATCAATATCGTCTTTGCCGTCGTGTTGATCGCTTCGGTCGCTGCGGCCTTGCTGGCCTAGCGTGGCGCTTTATTGTGCAGCATTGTGCAAAGCGGCACGACGCCGACGCTGTGTATGCGGGAACACAACGCCATATGGCGGTTTCACTGTACCGTCATCGAGTCCGTCTTATTCCCATAAATAAATCGTGGCTTGGATTCATTCCTCTGCTCTAGAGTGCAGGGAATGATCTCGCGCGGCATCGTTCCGGCGGGACGGAGGTAACGATCCAGGCCCAATCCCCGTGCGCATCGGCGCCACAAGAGGGATTTGCCGGTCGCACTAGGGGAGGACACTATGGATTTCCGGACAGGACGCCGTCGCGTGCTCAAAACCAGTCTGGCCCTCGGCGCGGTCAGCGCATTGGGCGGACCGTATATCATCAAGGCCCGCGGCGACGAGCCGGTGAAGATCGGCCTGGACAACCCGCTGACCGGCACCTATGCCGCGGTCGGCAAGAATGAATTGACCGGCTGCCAGTTGGCAATCGAGCAGATCAACGCCAAGGGCGGCATTCTCGGCCGGCCGGTGCAGTTGATCTCCGAAGACTCGACCAGCGGCGAGGCGGCCACGGCCGTCGAAAAGGCGCGCAAGCTGATCGATCGTGATCAGGTGTCGTTCCTGCTCGGCAACGTCAATTCGGCTCTGGCCTTGGCGATGGCCGGTGTCGCCGCCGAGAAGGGCATCATTCACGTGGTGCCGGGTGGGCACACCGACGCGATCACCGGTACATCCTGTCACTGGAACGTGTTCCGCATCTGCAATACCACGCAGATGGAAGCCAATGCCGTTACCGGCACGCTGATCAAGCAATACGGCAAGAAATTCTATTTCATCACGCCCGACTATGCCTTCGGCCACACGTTGGAAGCCGGCATGATCAAGGCGGCATCGACGCTGGGTGGCGTACGCGTGGGCGGCGATCTGACGCCGCTCGGCACCACAGACTTCTCGTCCTATCTGATCAAGGCGCAGTCGGCCAATCCCGACGTGATCGTGTTCCTGGTTCAGGGCGACGATCAGATCAACGCGCTCAAACAGGCGGTGCAGTTCGGTCTCGACAAGAAAACACACCTCGCCGGTGCCCAAGGCGAGCTTGAGCCGCTCGAAGGTCTGCCGCCCGAAGCACGCGTCGGCACTTGGGTGTTCGAGTGGTACTGGAACCAGCCGGGCGTGCCGCATGTGGCCGAGTTCGTCGATGCAGTCAAGAAGGTGAGCGGTCGCGTGCCGACCGCGCGCACCTGGTTCGGTTTCGCCTCCACTTGGACCTGTGCGCTCGCCGCCAACGGCGCCAAATCGCTCGACGCCGTGAAGATGGCTAAGTTCCTGCAGGGCTATCATCTGCCGCCAGAGGTTGCACTGATGCCCGACGGGGCCTTCTTCCGCGCAGGCCAGAACCAGCTGATCCCCAATCTCTATGTCGGCACTGCCCAGGCTCAGGGCAGCGCAGGCCCGGACGATCTGTTCAAGGTCCTTCAGGTGGTGAAGGGCGCCGACATCGCGGGAACGGTCGAGGAGTCCGGCTGCAAGATGACGTGGCCGAGCTGAGGAACGCAGGATCACAGAACGTGAAGCGGCGTGACGGGGTCGTTAAGTGCGACCCAGTCGGTACGTCATTGCGAGGCGTAAAGCGACGAAGCAATCCACCGGTCGAACGTTGGATTGCTTCGCCGTTGGCTCGCAATGACGGTGTCACTCACGCCCATCCCACGCTGATCTCCGCATGACCCAGCTGCTGCTGTTCAACGTCTTCAACGGCCTGATCGTCGGCGCGTTCTATGCGCTGATGGCGCTCGGCCTGTCGCTGATCCTCAACCTGTCGGGTGTGATCAACTTCGCTCATGGTGGCTTCCTGGCGCTGGGCGCCTATATCGCCTACACGATCATGCCCTATACCGGCTTCTGGGGCGCATTGCTGATCGCGCCGTTCCTGACCGCGATCGTCGGCGTGCTCATCGAACGTTTCCTGATCCGCCGTCTCTATGGCCGCGATCCGCTTTACAGTCTGCTGCTGACCTTCGGGTTGGCGTATATCCTCGAAGATGGCGCGCGTTTCATCTGGGGGGCGCAGAGCGTGCCCTATCAGGCGCCCGGCTGGCTGATGCAGCCGCTGAGCTCATCTCTGTTCTTCCTGACCGGTTACCGCCTCTTCATGCTCGTCCTGGTCTTCCTCGCGGTTGGCGGGTTGTTCCTCATCCTGACGCGCACGCGGCTGGGGATGCGCATCCGCGCCGGCACAAGCGATCTGGAAACCGTGTCGGTACTCGGCGTCAATGTGCGCCTTCTGCGCAACCTCAACTTCGGTCTCGGCATCTATCTCGCCGGCCTGGCCGGGGTGCTGGCGGCTGGACAGCTCGGCTTGTCGCCGACCATCGGCACGTCGCTGATCATGCAAAGCTTCGTCGCCATCATCGTCGGCGGGCTGGGCAGCCTGCCGGGCACCTTGCTGGGCGGCGTGCTGATCGGTGTGGCTACCGGCATCGCTACGGTCTTCTATCCTTCGGCCAGCGAGGCGGTGATCTACGCGATGATGGGCCTGGTCCTCCTGATCCGTCCGCGCGGTCTGCTCGGCGAAGAGGGGAGAATCCAGTGAGCGGCCCAATCCGTGGATCCATGATGGATCGCCGCGCCGCCGTAGTGGTGATGTGGCTGCTGCTGCTGACCGTGCCCTATTGGGTGAACTGGGTCGGGGGATATACGCAGCTCGCCACCCATGTGCTGGTCTATGCGCTGGCTGCCATGGCCCTCAACTTCATGCTCGGCTTCACCGGCGTGCTGTCTTTCGGCCATGCGGCCTATTTCGGGCTCGGCGCCTATGGCACGGCCATGACGATCAAATACCTGATCCCCAACACGCTGCTGGGCATCCTGGTGGGCGTCCTGGTCGGTGCGCTGGCCGCGGCGATCGTCGGCGCGCTGATTGCGCGGCTGCGCGGCGTGTATTTCGCCATGGTCACGATCGCCTTCGGGCAGGTGTTCTATTTCATCGCCTTCCGCTGGAACAACGTGACCGGCGGCGATGACGGGCTCTCGGGCTGGACGCGCCAGCCGATCGATTTCGGCATCGGCAAGCTCGATATCCAGCATCACGACACGCTCTACTACTACCTGGTGCTGGTCATCTTCGCCGCGGCCGCAGCGATCATGGCGATCTTGCTGCGCTCGCCCTTCGGCCGCACCTTGCTGGCGATCCGCGAGAATGAACGGCGCGCGCGATTCCTCGGCATTCCCATCGAACAGCATATCTGGCTGTCGTTCCTGATCTCGGGCACGTTCTGCGCGCTGGCCGGTACGCTTTACGCCTTGCTCAACAACTTCACCGATCCGCGCGCGCTGCGCTGGGACGAGTCGGGCAATTTCGTCATTATGGCGGTGCTGGGTGGCATGCGCTCGTTCTGGGGACCGCTGCTGGGTGCGGCGATCTTCGTCGTGCTGCAGGATTATGTGTCGAGCCAGACCGAGAACTGGATGTCGGTCATCGGCATCTTCTTCGTGGTGATCGTTCTGTTCTTCCCGCGCGGCGTGCTGGGCATGATCCGGCGCAAGGTGACGTCGTGACGCTGTTGTCGGTCGAGAACGTCTCGCGTCATTTCGGCAGCCTGGTCGCGGTCGATGGCGTCTCGCTTGTCGTGCAGCCGGGCGAACTGCGCGCGGTGATCGGCCCCAACGGCGCCGGCAAGACGACCTTCTTCAACCTGATCAGCGGTTTCTTCCCGCCGACATCAGGCAAGATCGTCTTCGATGGCCAGGACATCACAGCGCTGCCGCCGGTCAAGCGCGTCAATCGCGGCATGGCCCGTACCTTTCAGATCACCGAAATCTTCCCCGAACTCACCGTGCGCGAGAATCTGCGCATCCCGATCGAAGTGGGTGCGGGGCTGCGGCTCAGCATGCGGCCCTCGAAGGGTGCCGAGCTGCGCACCCGCGTCGAGGAACTGCTTGAGATCAGCGGCCTTGCCGACAAGGCCGACCGGCTGGCCGGCGAACTGCCCCATGGCGATCAGCGCACCATCGAGATCATGACGGCGCTGGCGTTGAAGCCGCGCCTGCTGCTGCTCGATGAGCCGACGGCGGGCATGGGGGATCAGGAAACCTATGACATCACCGCACTGATTCGCCGGCTGCACCGCGATCAGAAACTGACGATCGTGCTGATCGAACACGATATGCGCGTCGTCTTCAACCTGGCCGACCGCATTATGGTTCTGGCCGAGGGGGCGATGCTGGCCGAGGGTACGCCCAAAGAGATCGGCGCCAACGAGAAGGTGCAGGCCGCGTATCTGGGGAATGACGCATGAGCGCGAAGCGCGAGAGGAGCGGTCGCGTGAACGACGCGGTAGGCGTCGCGGAAGCGGAGCGACGAGACAGATGAGCGCCGCGGTTCTCCAGGCCGAAGGGCTGCACACTTATTACGGCAAGAGCCACATCCTGCATGGTGTGTCGCTCGAGCTGCGCGAGGGCGAGATCGTCACGTTGCTCGGCCGCAACGGCGCGGGCAAGACGACGACGCTGCGCAGCCTGGTCGGGCTGACGCCGGCACGCTCGGGCACCGTGCGCATCTTTGGCGAGGTGACCACCACGTTGCCATCCTTCGCCGCCGCGGCGCGCGGTGTCGGCTATGTGCCTGAAGGCCGGCGCGTCTTCGCCAATCTGACCGTCGAAGAGAATCTGAAAGTACCGCTGGAACGGCCGGGGCCGTGGACCATCGAGAAGGCCTACGAACTGTTTCCGCGCCTCAAAGAGCGCCGCACCAATAAGGGCCGGCAGCTCTCGGGCGGCGAGCAGGAGATGCTGGCGATTGCCCGCGCTCTGATGATCAATCCGAAAATCCTGCTGCTCGACGAGCCCTCGCAGGGCTTGGCGCCACTGATTGTCCAAGAGGTGTTCCGCGTCGTTGTTGCCATGCGCGACGCGGGGATGACTGTGCTGCTGGTCGAGCAGAATGTGCGCGCCGCTGTCGCCATCGCCGACCGCGCCTATGTGCTCGACGACGGCAAGGTGGTCTACGAGGGCTCGGCCAAGGAATTCGCCAGCGACGAAGCCCGCGTGCGCGCCCTGGCGGGCGCCAGCTCCGAGGCCTGGGATCTGCCGGATCGGTAATTCAGTCCGTCACCCCGGAAACGCGAAAGCGTTATCCGGGGTCCAGAGGAACAAAGAAGGCGCTTCGCGCGAATCTCTCTTGGATCCCGGATCAGCGGTCGCTGACGCTCCCTTGTCCGGGATGACGCGTCGCGTTACTTCTGCGCCCCGGCGTAATACGCCGTCACGCGAACCGCTTTCCCATCCGTATCGAGGTCCACCGCGTCGATCACGCGGTTGGCGTTGTCGCGGCGATAGATCACCGCGTAGCCGTCGGGGGCTGACAGCACCTCTTCCAAGATAAAGCGCAGGGTGGGGGCCAGTTCCAGCCCGCGGCGGAAGTGTTCGCGCAGTTCTGCCTTGCCACGCAGCGCCCCATCCGCACGCTCCCACCGCCGCACCACGGTGTCGGCGCGAAACACCACGGCCTCGGCGTAATGGCTCATGATCGCGTCGAGATCGTGGGCGTTCCAGGCCGCGATCCAATGTTCTGCGATCGCGCGCAGCGCGTCGATGGAGCGGGACATTGTGTCCTAATGTTTGATGATGACGGCGCTGCCCGCTTTGTCGGGGATCAGCACTAGGCCTTCGGGTTTGTCGGCGAGGAAACCATCGACCGCCTGGGCCACGCCGGGCCAGGAGTCGTTGCCATAGTCGTGCAGCACGATCAGCCCGCCCGAGTTGACGCGCGGGTAGAAGAATTCGAGCCCGAACTGCGCCGGCTTGCCGAGATCGCAGTCGATGTGGACAAAACAGAATCGCGTGTCGGCCGGCACCTTGTCCACCGTATCGGGGAACACGCCCGGTATATAGACGACATCGTCGGTGCCGACGAAGGCGCGTACCTGATCGAGCGAGGTGTCGGTGAACAGGTTGCGGTCGCGCCGCGAATCGTTCTCGGGAATCTGATCGGCCGGGAATCCGGCGAAGGTGTCGAACAGATACAGCATCCGACCCGGCGCCATGCCGCGCAGCACGCGCGCCGATTGGCCGCGCCACACGCCAAGCTCGGCCAAGTCACCCTGCACACCGCGGGTCAGCGTGTGCGCCACGTTGTCGGCCAGGAAGTAGAAGCGCGCCAGATCGTCGGTGGTCAGCGCCTTGGGATCGAGCCAACCGGCCATCAGCCGATCGATATGCCGGCTGCGGCGATAGACGACGTGGTTGACCGGCCGCGCCTGAAGATGATGGGTCGGGTTGTTCCAATTGACATCGGCTGGGTTGCCCGAGGGCGGGCGAGAGGCCATCAAGTCGAGCGCTTGGTCGAAGGCGGCTGCGGCTTCCGAGTCGCGGCCGAGCGCGCGCAAGATTTTGCCCACGGCGCGATGGCGTTCGGGATTGGGGCCGTCGATCACGGCAGCGCGCTGCGCCAAGGGCAAAGCGAGATCGGGGCGGCCGGCCTGAAGCTCGATGCCGGCGGCCAGCGAGTGCGCATCAGCGCTGCCCGGTGCGGCGCGCAGCGCGGCTTGGATCACCCCGCGCGCTTCTTCGAGACGGTTGGCTTTCTGCAGATCGCGGGTGGCGACCAGGCTTTGCGTCAGAGTGAGAACCCGCTGTTTCGGCTGTTCGGCGGGCGAGGGGGAGGGCGCCGGCGCCGAGGGAGGCGTGCTCATAGATACCGCCTGACCTTGTGCGACATACATGAATCTTCGCAGCCGCCGAGTCTGCGGTCAAGACAAGCTTGTAACAAACCCCTCGGAAACCGCATGAATCACTAATTTTGGTGGTGCTGGTTTCCATCTCGGGTGACGAAGGAACGCCATGGCGGAATGGGAATTGGTGTTGCGGCTGTTGATTGCCGCCGCGCGCCTGTTCATGACCGTGTCGGTTTTCGGCTTCGCCGATATCCTCGCCGCTCAGAAAGTCGTGCTCGATCTGCTGCGCGGCGAGGTGGTGCGCGGCCTCACCACAGCAGCCAGCCTGTGGACCGTGGCGGCGATCGGATTGGCTGTCGCCCGCGGACGTCGCCGAGCTTCTCGCACAACTTCGCGCCATGGACAGCGTGCGCGACGCGCGAGAGGACGCGGGTCAGCAGCACAAGTCGCGTCGGAAATTCGTCGTATCTCCGTTGGGGACATCGCTTAAATGAAGCGTGGGTATTGAATAGATTGATTTCCCTCGAGCGTAGCACTCATGACAAATAGTGATTGTCGATCGCGCCGCATTCCTGCGTTTCTATAATCGCGGGAACGGGGATTTACCCGACATCGCTACTATTGAGATGGTATTGTTTTCATCGAGGCGCGATGGCCTGCGATGGTGGGAATGTCGATAGTCGTGCACATCGTCAGGTCTGAGCCATGATCAACACCTCGTACAAAGGTGTTCGAATGGCATTGGCCGATGCCGATCCCGTATTCAGCAAAGTTTTGTCCGACGCGTTCTTGGCGCTCGGGCTGAGCGAAGTCGCGACATGCGCCGACAAGGATCAGCTGTTGAGTGCGCTCTCGACGCCGGCCGATATCATCGCGTGTTCGATCGATCTGCCGGGGATCGATTTTCTCAAGCTTGCGCAAGACATCCGTCACGGCCGCGTCGGGGCCAATCCTTTCGCGGTGCTGATCGCCACGGGAAATCCGAACGACCCGGACGCGATTTCAAGGATTCTCAGCGCAGGTGTCGACGACCTGGTGATCAAACCGGCCGAGGCCGATTCGGTCGTGCGCCGCATCACTGCCTTCACCAAAGAGCGTAAGCCTTTCGTGGTCTCGAATGGCTATGTCGGTCCGTCGCGACGGCCGGCAAGGCGCGGTGACGGCAGCGAGGACGACATCGTCGAGGTGCCGAATACCTTGCGCGCCAAGGTCGTGTTGGGCCGCGATGGGCCCGATCTCAAGGTGCTGATGGATGCCGGGTTCGCAAGCTTGACTCAAAGAAAGGCACAAAGCGGCGTGCGGTTGATGGCGCGCCTGACGCGCCGTGTCCGCGAACTGGCGCCCGATGCAGCCCAGATTGAGGAGACGCGCCGCATCTTGTGGACACTCGGCGTCAAAGCCGCCGAGGTGGTGGTCGAAAACAAGATATCGAAGACCACGCGCCTGGTGGCCGAGGTTGCCGAACGCGTCGCCAAACTATCGCGTCGTGCCGCCGAGACGCAGCCGCGTCCGCGCCGCGCCGAGGTCGAATTGCTGGTGCAACTGGCGGAAACCTCCGTTGCGACCTTCCTGTCGATGGAGGGCAGTACGAAGACGGTGCCCGAAATGATCGCCATCGTCGACGCCCATCTCGCCCCGGTGAGCGATGCCGCTGGAGCCGCTCCGGCGGGGCCTCCGGCGTAACGTCTACACGTCGTAACGTCTAGATATCGGCGAGCGTGGCGCTGATTTCTTCGGCCAATTCGCGATTGTGGAACGGCTTGCGCAGCAGCCGCGGCGTGCCTGTCGCGCCGAAGGCGGGCAGGGTGGTATGGGCGGAATAGCCCGACATGAAGATCACCCGCAGATCGCTCCGCGTTTCCGTCGCGCGCCGCGCCACCTCGACGCCGTCCATCCCGCCAGGCAACACGATGTCCGACAGCAGCAAACCGATCTCGGGATGGGCGCTCAATTGCCGCAGCGCCTCGGCGCCGTTGGCCGCCAGCACCACGCTATAGCCGAGCTTCTTGAGCTGCAGCGCGGTGATCTCGCGCACCTCTTCATTGTCTTCCACCAGCAGGATGGTGACGTTGTCGGCCTTCGCCTTTTCAAGCCGCGGCGCGGCGCCGGCAACCGACTCGGCGCGGCTGAGCTTGCGCGGCAGATAGATCACCACCGTCGTGCCGCGTCCGACCACGCTGAACAGATTGATATAGCCGCCCGACTGGGTGACGAAGCCGCTGACCATGCTGAGGCCCAGGCCGGTGTTCTGGCTCGATCCCTTCGTGGTGAAGAACGGCTCGAAGGCGTGGTCGATCACCGAAGGTTCCATGCCGATGCCGGTATCCGAGACGGTCAGCAGTACATAGTCGCCGGGCTGTGCGCCGGGAATCGAAGCCGCGGCGGCGGCGTCGAGATGGACGTTGTCGGTGGCGACGGTCAGCGTGCCGCCGGTGGGCATCGCGTCGCGCGCGTTGACCGCCAGGTTGAGCAGCGCGCTTTGCAGCTGGCCCGGATCGACTTCGCAATGCCATTGATCAGGCGCGCTGATCAGCTTGATCTCGACCGTCTCGCCCAGCATCCGATGTAGCATTTCTGCGAAGCCGCGGACCACCGTCGCCGGATCGATCTCTTCGGGTTGAAGCGGCTGACGCTGTGCGAAGGTCAGCATCATATTGGTCAGCGTCTTGCCGCGTTCGGCGGCGCTGACGGCGGAATGAACCCAGCCCTTGACCTCGGAGCGTTCGGTGGTCAGTTCCTGCATCGCCAAATCGAGATTACCGAGTACGACCGAAAGCAGATTGTTGAAATCATGCGCGACGCTGCCGGCCAGCTTGCCGATCGCTTCCAGCTTCTGCGACTGGAACAGCTGGCGCTCGAGCGAGGTGCGGTCTTCGGCGGCGTCCTTCCAATCGGTGATGTCCTGGACCGTGGCGAAGATGCGGATCGCCTCGCCGTTGAAGCCGTGGATGAATTCAGGCTGACGCAGCAGCCAGCGCACTTCGCCATCGGGGCGTACGACGCGGAATTCGGTGGCTGGCGATACTTCGCCGTTGTGTTCGCGGTGCAGGATCGCGGCGACTCGACCACGGTCTTCAGGATGAACCGCTGCGAGCAGCAGATCGGTCACCGCGCCGGGCGTGTTGGGCATCAGCGCGAGCAGGCGATAGTGCTCGCTCGACCACGTGGTTTGGCCGGTGGTGAGGTCGTATTCGGCGCTGCCGATCCTGCCGAAGGCCTGGGCCTGTGCCAGATGCTCGCGGCCGATCCGCAATTCCGCCTCGATGGTCCGGCGCATCGCCACTTCGCGCCGCAGGCTGCGTTGCTTGGCGCTGTTCATCGACCAGACGAGGAGCAGCACCAATTGGGTGAAGGCGAACACGGCGGTGCTGCTGCAGAACAGCATGATCAGCAGCGAGCGGTCGCTCACCGTCTGTTTGGCCGGGCCGAAATGCAGTTCGCAGAAGACGAAGACGATCAACTCGGTCGCGAAGAGGATCAGATTGCCGTTCCGCCAATTCGGCCAGGGTTCGAGCCAATAGAAATTGGCGATGAAGGCGATCAGCAGCCAGGGCAGGGCCGGCGACACCAGGCCGCCATAGAAATAAGCCAGCGCGAAGACCACCAGCGAGATCAGCTGGATCACCGTGGCGGCCACCAGATCGACGCGCCCCAGCCACTTGATCAAGAACGGGAAGAACGCGAAGACTGTGGTGCAGAGAACGGCCCAAGGCAGCAGCGCAAAATCCGGCGGTACCACCAGGAAGGCGACGAGGCCGAGGCAGAGCAGCACCGGGCCGCTGGCCATGATCGAACCGATGAAAACCAGAGTGTGCTGGCGGATATGCGGCAGGTCTGTATAAGCCGGGGGCAGGAACCATTCGATCAAGCGCAGGAACGCAAGCGTCGCCCAGCGGCCTTCGGATTGCCGTTGGACGGTTGCGGCGGGCGGCGAGCCTACGACGTCAGTGCTCAACTTTAGTGTCCCCTCGGCGCTCGGCTGCCGGTCTCTAATCACTTATTAGTATCATGACGCAGATATACGAATAAACATTCTGGCACGCGTGGGGACTTCCCATCGTATTTTAGCACGATAACGCCAATTCAACCGAAAGTGGTGGGGTTTAGCCAAGCCCTTTGAGGCGAACGCACGACGTTATCCGTCCGCCCGTGGATCACTCCGTCGTGATGTCCTCGATCGTGCTGAGATCGAGGTGGACGCGGTTCGCGCCACGGATGCGCGGCATTTTCAGCGCCCCGTTCTCGCTCAGTATCACCCGCTTTTCGCTTTTCTCCAGCAGCTTGGCCACGCGCTCCAGCAGCTTGGCCGGCTCGACGGGTTTGGCCATGTAGTCTTCGGCGCCGAGTTGAAGGGCTTTCTCGACACTGGCTTTTTCGGTCTTGCCGGTCAGCATCATCACCGGCACCAGGGCGGCGAGCGCGTTGTCTTTCAGGTGGCGCAAGACCTCGGGTCCGTCCATGCGCGGCATGATCGAATCGAGGATGATCAAGTCGATATCCAAGCCTGGCAGCCGATACAGCGCCGACTCGCCGTCGCTGAAGGCCAGCACCTCGTAAGCGTCGCGTTTAAGTGTGGCCGTGATTTGCTTCAGCGAAATGGGGTCGTCATCGACCACCATAATCGTCCGCGTCACCCGGTCACGGTTCGGCAGAATTCTTCTGACCATGCCTCACCTCGCCCATTTGATCTCGGATGGCGGCGCATATCCCAATATTCGCCGCAGGTCGCGATTAACGCGCGATTTCAAGAGCGTACAGAAGCAGAGGGGCCGGGGTCAACGGCTGCGGCGCATAAAGCGCGCGATCGGCCGGGCATCAAACTATCGTCTGGTAGCTATTGTCTGGCAGCGACAAACCGCGCGTCGCTGTGGCGGGCGAGGGCGGCTTCCTGTATCAAAGACTGCGGGGACGAAGCGGCGCAGGGGTAGGGCCAGGATGGCCGGAGCAGCTTACGGCAATGTCTCGATCGTCGTCGGCGACAGTAACCCGGATCTCTGCGATGCGATCCGCGAGACCTTCCGTGAGGAAGGCCTGAACAATGTCGAAACCTGCACGACCGCTGCCGATCTGCTTGAGACGATCAAGGGTAAATCGCTCGACCTGATCGTCGTCGATCACTCTCTGACTACCCCCGATACGCAGGAACTCATCCAGAAGATCCGGCGTAATGCGATCACCGAGAATCCTTTCGTCGCCATCATCGCCACCGTTCACGCCGAGGCACCCGCCTCGACCAAATCGCTGTGGGACGCCGGCGTCGATCACGTGGTGGCCAAGCCGCTGACGGTCGATGCGCTGTTCCGGCGCGTCTCGAAACTGGCGAAGAAGCGTGAACCTTTCATCGTTTCGCCTTGCTATATCGGCCCGAGCCGGCGGCAAGCGGCGCGCCCGAATGCGCGCCCCTCGATCACGCGGCAGACGCCCAACACGCTGCGCGGCCGGCTGATCGACCGTATGGACGAAGACGAGATTGCGCGCATGGTAGCGCTGGCTGCGGCGCGTCTGGGCGACGATCGGTTCGATTCGACCGCCGCCGAGGTCGAATTCCTGGTAACGGGAATCATTGCCTATTTCGACAATCCCAATTCGCCGGAAGAGGTGAAGCTGCGCCTGCAACGCCTGATCGCCGTCAGCGAGGCGTGGCGTGACGATCATGACGGCGCGGCGCGCGACGTGATCTTCGAGCTGACGGGAATGTTGGTCGTGCTGGCCAAGCGCATCCTCGATACGTCGCTGACCAGCCGGGTCGTCGAGGTCGAACTTCTCGCCCAGCTGGCCCAGGCGGTGCGGGCTTCGCTCGATATCGATATCCGCGAAACCAAGAGTTTCGAGGAAATCACGCGCATCGTCGCGCGGTTCACCCAGGGCGCCTAGCGACGCCCGGCCTCGGTGGCATCCTTGTTTGGAAAATTGAGCGGTCTTTTCGGTCGCGGCGGCGCGGCAACCGGCGCAGCTGATACTGCCCTTGCACGTGGCCAACGATTGCTCGGCGAGCGACAGTTCGCGCAGGCGGAAGGTGAATTCGCGAAAGTGCTCGAAGCCGCGCCGCAGGACGCCGCCGCCTATCTTGGATTGGCGGAGAGTTTCTGGGGCCGCAACCGCTTCAAGGAAGCCGGCGGCTGCTATATGCGGGCGCACGAACTCGCGCCCAAAGACGGCGCGGCGCTGGTCGGGCTGGCCGACACGCTGTTCCAGATCGGCAAGCACGACGAAGCCCTGGCGGAGTATCGCAAAGCCATCGCGCTCGACGCCGATGCGGCGCGCCGGATGCGCCATCGGTCCCACTATGGCGATGTTCTCGCCAATCAGGTGATCGCCAACCGTTCGGTCTGCGACTGGCAGGGGCTTGCGGCGAAGGAGGCCGAGCTTTTGCAGGCCGTCCGCGAACGTGGCGCCTGTCTCAGCCCGATTATTCTTCTGTTCATGGACTGCACGCCCGCCGATCTGTTGTTGTGTGCGCGCCACCAGATGGAGTCGCTTGATCTCCCGCACACGGCGTTGCCGGTTGCCGCGCCGCATCGCGACGGGAAGATTCGGTTGGCCTACGCAGCGGGGACATTCTTCAAGCACGCTACATCCTATCTGGTCGCCGAGCTGTTCGAACGGCATGACCGCACGCGCTTCGAGGTCTTTGCTTACTCTTTCGGGATCGACGATGGCAGCGATTGGCGCGCGCGCATTCAAAAGGGCGTCGATCATTTCATCGATATGCGCACGGCGACGCCATTCGAGGTGGCGCAGCGCATCAATCGCGACGGCATCGACATCCTGGTCGATCTGATGGGGCTGATGCAGCCCTTTGCCTTTCCGATTCTCGCCCATCGGCCCGCGCCGGTGCAGGTCAATTTCCTCGGCTTCCCGGGAACGATGGGTGCTGACTTCGTCGACTACATCATTGCCGACCGGTATATCGCGCCGCTGGATGTGCAGGACGCCTATGCCGAGCGCATCGTTCAACTGCCCGATTGCTATCAATCCAATGACCGCACCAAGGCGATCGCCGCCGATACGCCTTCGCGTGCCGATTGCGGCCTGCCGAAGGACGGCTTCGTCTTTTGCAGTTTTAATGCGTCGGTCAAACTGTCGCCTGAGTTTTTCGCGATCTGGATGCGACTGTTGAAAGCGGTTCCCGGCAGCGTGCTGTGGCTGATCGAGCCGGGGTCCAAGGCGCAGGTGCAGGCGGTGGCGAAAAATCTGCGCCGCGAAGCATCGAAGCTCGGCGTCGATCCGAAGCGGCTGGTGTTCGCGCCGCGTGTGCCGATGACGGAACATCTGGCGCGGCATCGCTGCGCCGATCTGTTCCTCGATTCCCTGCCCTGCGGTGCGCACACCACGATGAGCGATGCGCTCTGGGCCGGGTTGCCGGCGCTGGCCTGCATGGGCCCGACCTTCGCCGGCCGGGTGGGCGGCAGCATTCTTCATGCGATGGGCCTCGAAGAGTTGGTCGTCGAGACGCCCGAAGCCTACGAAGCTTTGGCACTCGCGCTGGCGACCGATCCCGCGCGGCTCGCCGGGTTGCGCGAACGCTTGGCGCAGAACCGCCTGACCGCGCCGCTGTTCGATACGCCTCGATTTGCCAAGGGCATCGAAGCGGCCTATATCCGCATGCACGAGATCAGATGTGCCGGACAACCGCCGGCGCCCATCGTGGTGACACCTGATATGATCGCAACGTCGCAATCCGAGTCCACCTCCGCCCGATGACCCAGAGCCGCGGAATCGTCTACGTCGCGACCAAGCTCGACCGCTATGTGGAAGAAGCCTTCCTGTCAGCGGAAAGCGCCAAGCAACGCTATCCCGATCTGTCGATCACACTGTTCACCGACCGCACCGAGAATGCGCTCTGCGCGATGGGATGTTTCGATCGCGTCGAGACCATCGAGGGCGTGACCGGATTCCAGTCGGGCTGGGCAGAGGGACAGCTCAACCGGCTGAAGGCGCTGAGCCGCACGCCTTATGACCGCACGCTGCACCTCGACACCGACACGCGCATTTTCAGTAAATCGCTCCTCGGGCTGTTCGATCTTCTCGACAAGCTCGATGTGGCGATGGTCGAGGACCCGCCCGACAACAGCTATGCGCGCCGCAAGTCGGGGCGTGCGATGTTCAACGCCGGCTTCGTGCTCTATCGCAAGACGGATCAGGTCTGGGCGTGGCTGGCCGATTGGGCCGCGCGCACCGAACAGAATTTCCACTCGGCCACCGAAGCGACGCTGCCCGAGGTTGCTTGCCTTGCGCATATTCCCGAGGAAGAGGTGCGGCGCGCTTTGCTGCGCATGGATCAGACCAGTCTGATGGAAATTTTGAGTCCTGACCGCAACGCCTTCGGCCTCAAGCTGCGCATACTCGACCCGGCCTGGAACTACCGCGGCTCGCGCCTCGACGCTTATCGCCGCAAGACCGTCGAAATCTTGCACTCCCATGCGCTGAAAAAGACCATGCCCGATCTGCTGGTTTTGGCGGGGCGATGGGCGGCCGATGGCGATGCGCGGGCGGAGCGGCTTTATGACTATGTGGCCATGGCACAGCCGGCGCCGGCGGCGCGCAAGGCGAAGGGGATTTTCGGCCTCAGCCGCGCGGCATCCACTCCCGATCCGCGCGAAGGCTGGTCGAATCCTATGGTTCGCCGCGGCGATCTGCATCTGCGCTACGGTCAGATGGAACCGGCGCGGCAGAATTTCCAAGCCGCGCTGTTCCGCGATCCGAACGACATCCATGCGCTGGCGGGCGGCGCGCGCGTCGCACTGCGCGCGGGGCGCGTACCCGACGCGTTGAGTTTGATCGAATTGGCTTTGGCCGCCGATCGCGACTCCGTCGCAGTCAATGCCATCCACGGCGAAATCCTGGTGGCGTCGGGACAGACGATCGACGCGATCGCGCCGCTGACCAAAGCGCAAAAAGGTGGCGATGCCCATGCGGCGTTTCTGCTCGGCCAAGCCTGGTTCGCGTTGAAGGACTACGGCAAGGCAGCCACAGCTTACGAGTCGGCGCTCGTCCTCAATCCGGATCACGGGGGCGCAGCCAACAACTATACCGCCGCGCTGCTGGGGCGTCGGAAATACGCCGCGGTCGTCGCCCATACCGATGCGCTTCTGGCCAAGCGTCCATGGCATGTGTCGGCCCTGGCGTTCAAGTGCCTGGCCCTTGCCGAGCTGGGGCGCAATGGCGATGCTGCCGCGATCGCCGACCTGGAAGGCTTAGTGAAGGTCGAACGGCTGACCCCGCCGTCTTCCGAGTTCCGCAGCGTTGAAGCGTTCAATAAGGCGCTGGCCCAGGCCTTGGTCGCCGAACCCAGCCTCGTCTTCGAGCCGAAAGGGCACACGACTCGCTTCGGTCTGCAAAGCGGCAATCTCGCCGACCACCCGGCCAAGGCGGTCCAGACATTGAACACTTTGATTCTCAATGCGGTGCGCGAGCGGACCAATGCTGTGAAGCGTCCGGGCGAGCACCCTTTCGATCGCGCGGTGCCGCAGAACTACACCCTGTATTCCTGGGTCACGATTCTCGACGACCAAGGTCATCAGACGCCGCACATGCATGTCGATGGCTGGCTCAGCGGCGTCTATTACGTCGATGTTCCCGAGGCGGTGATGGCCGATACCGCGACCGAACAGGGATGGCTGGTCTTCGGGCCGGGTGACGAACGCTGGCAGCGGCCCGAAACCAAAACCATCGAACGCGCCATTCGGCCGGAACCCGGATTGCTGGTCACGTTCCCGTCGTTCTTCTGGCACAGCACGCGTCCGTTGCGCGGTCCGATGCGGCGGATTTCCTACGCCTTCGATATCGTTCCCGAGTGATGCGGTAACGCCTTAGCTCTTGCGCTGCGCGCGCATCTGCTGGCGCTTCATGATGCTGTCGGCAATTTCGGGACGCCCGACCTGCATGGCCATCGAGGCCAGCGTCCGCTCGATATCCGGATGGCGGACGCGATTGATCACCCAGCGCGATAACAGGAAATAGGCGAAGAAACGCAACAGGGGGCCGGGCGGTCCCTCGGGAACGGTCAGAGGCGGCGGGCTGTTCGGCGCCGCCTGCGCGGCGGCGGGCCGTGGGGCCTGGTTGCCGCGGCCTTTTTTGACGGCAGCGCGGCGCTGATTGCGATTCTGCGGCATCTGGGACGGTACCGGACCTGTTGTGTCGTGTTGCCGCGCAAGAATAGCAGAGGCGATTGGGGCCGATAAGTCCCGGATCGTGGCGGCGCCGGAATCCGCACAAAGTTCTGTCACGCCGCCATCCCTTGCAAATCGGGCGTAATCCCTTCAGCCTCGACCGGCAAGCGGCTGGCGTGAGGAACGGGGCGAGGATGGCGGCCAAGATCGTCGCGGTGGCGCAACGCAAGGGCGGCGCGGGCAAGACGACCCTGGTCGCCCAGCTCGGCGTGGCCTGGTCGCGTCAGGGCCTGCGCGTGGCGATGCTCGACGTCGATCCACAGGGTTCGCTCACCGCCTGGGCCTCGGTGCGCCAATCGAGCGGCCGCGGGCCGGCGCCGCTGATCGCCGCGGTCCAGGGCTGGAAACTCGGCGTCGAGATCGACCGGTTGCGCAATGCCTATGATCTGCTGGTCATCGATACGCCGCCCCATGCCGAAACCGATGCGCGCGTCGCCATTCGTGCCGCCGATCTGATGCTGGTGCCGCTTCAGCCGAGCCCGATGGATCTCTGGGCCACCGGCGCGACGCTGGAACTCGCCAAGCAAGAGAAGCGCCGGCCGCTTTTGGTGCTCAATCGCCTGCCGGCGCGCAGCAACATGATTGCCTTTTCCCACGATCGTATTGCGCAGGAGGGGCTGCCCTTGGCCTCTGTCGCGCTCGGCAACCGCACCGCCTATGTCTCGAGCATGGCCGAAGGGGCAGGCGTGGCCGAAACCGAACCCAGCAGCCCGGCGGCGCAAGAGATCGAGTCGCTCACAGCCGAGATCGCCCGCATCCTCGTCATCTGACCCTTCCCTCACCGCAGGACCCGTAATGACATCGGATCAAAAAATCGACGGCGTCGATATCCAGGAACACGTCACCCTTTTCCAAAGCTATTTCCGTCTCGACCGCTACACGCTGCGGCACAAGCGCTTCGATGGCAGCTGGACGCAACCGATCACCCGCGAAGTGTTCGAGCGCGGCCATGCAGCGGCGGTGTTGCTCTACGATCCGGTGCGCGACGAAGTGGCGCTGATCGAACAGTTCCGCGCCGGCGCCATGGCGGCGGGTTGGTATCCCTGGCTGATCGAGGTGGTGGCCGGGATCATCGACGAAGGCGAGGCGCCCGAGACGACGGCCATCCGCGAAGCCAAGGAAGAGGCGGCGGCGACGATCACCGATCTGGTGCCGATCACCCATGTGATCGCGTCGCCCGGCGCCGTCACCGAGACCTGCATGCTCTATTGCGGCCGCGCCGACACCACCCGTCTCGGCGGGCTGCATGGGATGGAGGAGGAGAATGAGGATATCCGCCTCTTCACCGTGCCGGCCACCGAGGCGATCGGCTGGGTCGAGAGCGGCAAGGTCAACAACGCTGTGGCGGTGATCGCGCTGCTATGGCTGGCGCTGAACCGCGAGAAATTGAAGGCGAAGTGGGCTTAAGCCGGGGAGCACTGCCGCGGCTTTTAAGCCTTAAACCCGACTTATCCCCATGATTAGTTTGCGGTTTTGCCGCTTGGGATTGCACCCGGGGCGGCAAATGCTATAACGGCGCCCATGGCACGGCGAACAAACGTCAAAAACCGCGCTGGGCGCACGGCGACACCCATCATCCTTGTGCTCAACGGGCCGAACCTCAATTTGCTCGGCACGCGCGAGCCCGATGTCTATGGGCGCGAGACGCTCGGCGATATCGAGCAGGCCTGCCGCCGCCATGGCCGCGCGAATGGTCTGGTGATCGAGTTCCGCCAGAGCAATCACGAAGGCGAGCTGATCGACTGGATTCAGGCGGCGCGCGGCCATGCGGCCGGCATCGTCATCAACCCGGCCGGCTACAGTCATACTTCGGTGGCGATCCACGATGCGCTGGCGGCGGTGGCGTTGCCGGTGATCGAGGTGCATTTGTCGAACATCCATAAGCGCGAGGCCTTCCGGCATCACTCTTATGTCAGCGCGCTGGCCAAGGGCGTGATCTGCGGGCTGGGCGGGCAGGGCTATATCCTGGCGCTCGATGCCATGCGGCAGATCGTGACCGGCCAACCCAATTCAGCACAATCCGCTTCGGCCCAATAACCGACCTGAGCAACAGAGGCGTAATGGCACGAACTCAAATCGACGATGAACTGGTGCGCCGCTTGGCGGCCCTGCTTCAGGAAACCAATCTGACCGAGATCGAATACGAGGTCGGCGAGCTGCGGCTGCGCGTCGCGCGCGCGCCGTCCCCCGCGACGGTCCAGGTTGCCGCCCCCGTGATGCATGCGGCCCCCGTGGCCGTACTGGCTGCGGCACCCGCCGCTGTGCCGGTCGATGCCGTCAAGTCGCCGATGGTCGGCGTCGTCTATCGCGGCGCCGAACCGGGTGCGAAGCCTTTCGCCAATGAAGGCGATGAGGTGAAGGAAGGCGATACGCTGCTGCTGATCGAGGCGATGAAGACCTTCAATCCGATCAAGGCGCCGAAATCTGGTCGGGTCATCCGTTTCCTGATCGGCGACGGTACGCCGGTTGAATTCGGCGAACCGTTGCTGATCCTCGCCTGAGCATGTTCAACAAGATCCTCATCGCCAATCGCGGCGAGATCGCGTTGCGAGTTCTGCGCGCCTGCCGCGACATGGGGATTCGCACGGTGGCCGTCCATTCGACCGCCGATAACGACGCGATGCATGTGCGGCTTGCCGACGAATCCGTCTGCATCGGCCCGCCGGCGGCGCGTGACTCCTACCGCAACAAGGCGGCGATCATCTCGGCAGCCACCATCACCGGCGCCGAAGCGATCCATCCCGGCTACGGCTTTCTCTCGGAGAACGCCGACTTCGCCCAGATGGTCGAGGATCACGGCATCACCTTCATCGGCCCCAAGGCCGAGCATATCCGCATGATGGGCGACAAGATCGAGGCCAAGCGCGCGGCAACCAGCGCCGGGCTTCCTTGCGTGCCCGGCACCGACGGTGCGGTGACCGACGAGGCCTCCGCGCTGAAGGAAGGCGACCGCATCGGCTATCCGATCCTGGTCAAGGCCGCGGCCGGCGGCGGCGGCAAGGGTATGAAGGTGGCGCAGACCAAGGCCGAACTGGCCACGGCTGTCAGCCTGGCGCGCACGGAGGCACAAGCCGCGTTCGGCAACGGCGCCGTCTATCTCGAAAAATATCTCGGTAAGCCGCGCCATATCGAGATGCAGATCCTGGCCGATAATTACGGCAATGTGGTTCATCTCGGCGAGCGCGATTGCTCGTTGCAGCGCCGTCACCAGAAGGTGATGGAAGAGGCGCCGTCGCCGGTGCTCGACGACAAGGCGCGCAAGTCCATCGGCAAGATCGCCGTCGACGCGATCAAGACGCTCGGTTACCGCAATGCCGGCACGCTCGAGTTCTTGTGGGAAAACGGCAACTTCTATTTCATCGAGATGAACACAAGGCTTCAGGTCGAGCATCCGGTCACCGAGGCGATCACCGGCATCGATCTCGTGCGCGAGCAGATCCTGATCGCGGCGGGCGAAAAGCTCTCCTTCACGCAGGAAGAGATCCGCTTCACCGGCCATGCCGTCGAATGCCGCATCAACGCCGAAGACCCGCAGACCTTCGTGCCCTCGCCGGGCCGGGTCGGGCGCTACCATCCGCCGGGCGGCCCCGGCGTGCGCGTGGACTCAAGTTTGTACGCGGACAGCGTGGTGCCGCCCCATTACGATAGCATGGTCGCCAAGCTGATCGTTCATGGGCATGACCGCCACGAATGTTTGATGCGTTTGAAACGGGCCCTGGGCGAATTCGTGATCGACGGCATCAAGACGACGATGCCGCTGCACGCGCGCCTGCTCAGCGATCCCGACTTCCTGTCCGGCAACTACGACGTCCATTGGCTGGAACATTTCGTCGAAAAGGCGGGGTGACGGTGCCGCTCATGGTTCGAGGCTTTGCTGACGCAAAGCATCTCACCATGAGGCCACAAAGTACTATCCTCGTCCTGAGGTGCTCGCGTAAGCGAGCCTCGAAGGATGGGTCGCCAGCACGGAGTCTCGGATGAGTCGGAGCATCAGACTCTCATGGGGCCATTAACCCCCTCCCAGCTATTGCGCGCCTATGCCCTTGGGGTTTTCCCCATGGCGCGGCATCGCGATGATCCGCGCCTGCATTGGATCGATCCGGCCGAGCGCGGCATCCTGCCCTTCGAGAACTTCCACGTGCCGCATTCCCTGAAGAAGGTGATGCGCAAGGGCGAGCTGACGGTGACCTGCGACGCCGCTTTCGAGCAGGTGATCGAGGGCTGCGCCGAGCCGGCACCCGACCGCCCCGAAACCTGGATCAACACCGAGATCGTCCACCTCTTCGTCGAGCTGCACCGGCTGGGTCTGGCGCATAGTGTCGAAACCTGGAAGGGCGGCGAGCTGGTGGGCGGGCTCTACGGCCTGTCGCTGGGCGGGGCGTTCTTCGGTGAGAGCATGTTCAGCCGCGCGCCCGATGCCAGCAAGGTGGCGCTGGTCCATCTGGTGGCGCGGATGATGCTGGGCGGCTACAGCCTGCTCGACACCCAGTTCGTCACCCGGCATCTGCAGCGCTTCGGGGCGATCGAGGTGCCGCGCTGGAAATACCTGCGGCTGCTCTCCGACGCACTCCAGCGCCGGGCCACGTTTCACCCGGAACTGAGCGAGGACCCGTTGGCGGTAATCGCGGCACAAACCAAGACCGAGGCGCGGTGAGCGAGACTGGCGGGCTTGGCTCGATGGAGTAGACTGGGACCATCGGAAGTGTGAATAGAGGCCATGCCGTCTCTTCGTTTCCATAAACGCGTCGTTCCTTGGCTTGTTTTGCTGCTGGTGGCTGCGCCTGTTGCGGTCGCTCAGGCGCATCATGTCTCGGATGGTGGGCCGACCAACGGTCTTTCGATTCCCAGTCTGACTCACGGCCAGATGGCGGTGATCGCCAATTACCAGTCCGCAATTCTCGATCTCGCCAATCGCGAGCCTTTTCCGGATCGGCCGTTCAGGCGCCTGCTCAACTTTGTCGAGATCGAACAGTTCAACTGCCTATGGGGCCTGGTTCCGGCCAGCATCAGCGACGAGGACAGCCCCTTCAACGAATGCAGTCATGCCCGGCTGGCTGGCACCCAGGCGCTGCTTCTTCACATGGAAAAGCTGCCCGGCGATCAACGGGCGGTGCAGGACTTGGTCCAGCAGATCGACACGGCGATGGTGATGCGCGACGCCGCGCTGGAACTCTGCCGCTATAGCGACGAGCCGTTCAACACGGCGGATACGATCACGCCGCATTGGCTGTCGGTCCCGCGCCATTGGCCAAGCCTGTTGTTTTTCCTGGCCCTCGGCATGGTGACCGTGGGCGCCATAAGCGCCACCCGCCGGGTGCTTGGGCATCGGAAAACAGCGTGAGATGGGTCGGCATTGACGGGTTCAGTTCAGCAGCTTGAACGGCTCACTGCGAACCGTCAGGCGATCCCTTGTCGGTGCTGTTGACGCAGTCCAAGACCCAGACGTCGTAGACCGGGTTTTCGAGGGCCGAGAGCGCCGGGCTTGAGGCGAACATCCAGCCGCGGAACAGCGAAGTGGCAGGTTCGTTCTGCTTGATCTCCCAGATATCCAGGAAGGCGGCCGACTCGGGCTGCTCTTCCGGCGGGCGCTTGCGGCAGGTCCGCGCCACGATCTCCAAGGTCCCGAAATGGATGGTCGCGCCCACCGGGGCGTCGATCTTCTGAACCCGGCCGGTCACCTTGTCCAAACCCTGGAGCACGGCGGTGTCGAACACCAGATCGTCGGCCCGTGCGGGTGAGATGACGGCGAAGACGGCTACCACACAGGCAGCGGCAGCGACTCTATGGCGGTTTCTTAATTCGTCATGCCCGGCCTCCGAGCCGGGCATCCACGTCTTTTTTCTTGCCATCCCAAAGGCGTGGATGGCCGGGTCCTGCTTCGCAGGCCCGGCCATGACGACTTTTAGGATTTTGTGCATTGGCTGGCGGCCGATCGCTTGAATGAGCAGCCGACTCACGGCTTGTTGGCGCCGCCGGAAGCCGGCTGGGACGGGGCGAGGGGGGCCGGGTTGACGTCCGGATTGGGGGCAGCCGCGCCACCCGAGGCGGGGGCCGCGGACTTGCTGCCGCCGGACGAGTTATCGGTGGCCAGGAAGATGATCTCGCCGACCATCTGTTCGAGCGACTTGTAGGTCTTGGTATTGGTCAAGCTGGCGCTGCCGTCGGTGGGGAGGGTCTTCTTGCTGTGCCCCGGAATCAGCCTGACGAATTTGTCACCAAGAAGGCCGGAACTGTCGATCGTCGCCGAGGAGTCGTCGGGCAGCTTGATGTCCGGGCTGACCGACAGGCGGACATCGGCATCGAAGTTGTCGGGGTTGATGACTTGGTCGATCACCGTGCCCACCTTGATCCCGTTGATGCGGACATCGGCCCCGTTGGACAGCCCGCCCACGCTCTGGAACGCGGCCTTCACCACATAGCCTTTGACGGCGCCCAGGTCGGCCTGGGAATAGGCGAAAACCAGGAAGAAGGCGGCCACGATCAGGACCACCGCACCCATCACCGTCTCGATCAGATTACGTCCCATCGTCGCCTATTCCGGCATGTCGGGCGGGGGCTTCCCGCCGTGTTTCGATTCGGCCTGAGATACAATCAATTCAAGGATGTCGTTGAGATTCATCGAGCTTTGCGTGAACTGGAATTCAGAGTTTGGTTTAAGGTTTTTTTCGTCCGCGCCGGGTTGCAAAGCGATGAATTTCGAGCCCAGCAAACCATCGGTCTGGATCAGCGCCGCACTGTCCTTGGGAAGTTGGATCTTGGGGTCGATCCGGAGCGTCAGGAGAGCCCGGAAGTTGGGGTCGAGCCGCTGGTCGATCACCTGGCCGACCGTCACCCCGGCCAGCTGCACTTCGCTGCCGATCGAGATCCCGTCTGCCTTGGCGAAGCGCGCCTTGAGGTCATAGCCCGGCGCCTCCTGGTTGACCTTGCCGCTGTAGGCCATGCCGAGCACGACCGCGGCCACGGCCAAAACCGCGGCGCCGATCACCGTTTCGCGTCCGATGGGGGAATGGGGGGCGGTGGAGTTCACGGACTACGTTCCTAGGGCTCTTACATTTATACCGTCATTGCGAGCGAAGCGAAGCAATCCAGCTTCCAAACAGGCATGGATTGCTTCGCTTCGCTCGCAATGACGACAAAGCCTAGACGATAAAGCCTGTTAAGACGGCCGCCAGGGTTCGTAGTCGCCGGTGGCGTGGCTGCGATGGCCGCCGCGGAAGTCGTGACCCGGCGGCACATAGGCGCCGTCGGTCCCCGTCAGATTGGCGATATGGGGGGCGACCCACGGCTTGTCCGCCGCCGGCGTCAAAGCCTGCTCGGAGGTGTAGTGCAGCCAGGAATGCCATTCGGGCGGCACGCGCGAGGCTTCGACGGCGCCGCGATAGAGCACCCAGCGGCGGGCGCGGTGTCCCACGCGTGGCCGGCGCTCGACGTAGTAGCGGTTGCCCTCTTGGTCGGTCCCCACCAGGCGCCCATTGGCCCAGGTGAACAGGCGCGTTCCTAAACTCATTCCCTCGTCCTTGTCCGTTATCCCCGAAGACGTCGCCTTTGCCGGACTATAAGCAAAAGCGAAGGCGATCGTCCAGAACACCAAATGTCGAGGCGTGATCGAACTTCGCGTATTAGATTCAAATTGGTCAATAATCATATGTAAATTATATAAATATATAATCTCTCATGGCGATCTGTACAACTTGGCAAGGTTCGCCGGTTGGCCCTTGGCCACCCCAAGATTTGGGGGCGGAGAGGCGCAGCGGGGACCTCTCGCGCGGCCGTTCCAGACCTGTATTGCGGTGGTCGAAAGCGGCAAGAGGGCGAAAACGCGCATCTCCCAGGCCTGGACTTATCCACAGGTGCGCATTTGCTGGGTTTTGTTTGCGCAATTCAATTTGAGTGGCGTGAAATAAGGAAAAAGTCGCGCTGCGAGTTAGGCCAACTGTCACAAAACACGATTTAGCTATCAGCCCTCTTGACGGACCACCGCATATAGCGCAGGGCGTCAAAACGACCCCGAAAGAGGGGCCGCTTCGTGTGAGACTTCAGCTGGCCGAACAAAATCCAAGGCGCGATTTTCAAGCCTTTAGGAGTCGGTTTTGCGAGTCGGTCTCGGCTGCGGAGGGCCACTAGCGATAGGTCCGGCCTGCGGCCTGTGAGGCCTGTCACAATCATCAACACTGAGTAGGGGAAATCACTAGACCCCCCTAGGGGATACTAAATCTTGTGTCAGATTATGACATCACCTATCGTGGGGACTCGTCGCCGGGTGCCACAAGATGTAGTTGGCGTTACAGGCGACTGCCTGAAGAACCATTAGAATCAACGATTTCGCGCAAAGCAGGGGGCCAGTCCGTCCATGCGTATTTCCCGCCATTTCACCGTCGCCGGCAAAAGCCCGTATGAGGGCGTCGCCTTCCGCAGCACCGGAAGCGAGATCAAGAATCCGGATGGATCGGTGGTGTTCTCCCAGAAGGACATCGAGATGCCGGCCGACTGGTCGCAGGTCGCCTGCGATGTCCTGGCGCAGAAGTATTTCCGCAAGGCGGGCGTCGCCACCCCGGACAATCTGATCGCGGTTCCCGAGGAGGGCGTGCCGGAGTTCCTGTGGCGCAAACAGGTGATCGACCCCAAGAACAAGGACAAGATCAAGGGCGAGACCTCGGCGCGGCAGGTCTTCGACCGTCTGGCCGGCACCTGGACCTATTGGGGCTGGAAGGGCGGCTATTTCGACAGCGAAGCCGACGCCTCGGCCTTCCATGACGAGATGCGCTACATGCTGTCCAAGCAGATGGGCGCGCCGAACAGCCCGCAATGGTTCAATACCGGCCTGCACTGGGCCTATGGGGTGGACGGCCCCGCCCAGGGTCACTTCTATGTCGATCACCGCACCGGCAAGCTCGAGCGCTCGATCAATGCCTATGAGCGTCCCCAGCCCCATGCCTGCTTCATCCAGTCGGTCAGCGATGACCTGGTGAACGAGGGCGGCATCATGGACCTGTGGGTCCGCGAGGCGCGCCTGTTCAAATACGGCTCGGGCACCGGCACCAACTTCTCGGGCCTGCGCGGCGAGAGCGAGCGCCTGTCGGGCGGCGGCAAGTCGTCGGGCCTGATGAGCTTCCTCAAGATCGGCGACCGGGCTGCCGGCGCGATCAAGTCGGGCGGCACCACGCGCCGCGCCGCCAAGATGGTGGTGGTCAATGTCGATCACCCGGACATCGAGAACTTCATCGGCTGGAAGGTGGTCGAGGAGCAGAAGGTGGCCGCGATGGTCACGGGCTCCAAGCTCGCCAATAAGCACCTCAACGCCATCATGCAGGCGGTGAAGAACTGGGACGGCGCCGCCTCCGACCAGCGCTTCGACCCCAAGGTCAACAAAGGCCTGAAGAAGGCGATGCTGGCCGCGCGCGATGCCCAGATCCCCGAGAACTACATCCAGCGCGTCGTCCAGTATGCGCGCCAGGGCTATACCGAGATCAAATTCCCGCTCCTCGACACCGATTGGGACTCGGAAGCCTATCTGACCGTCTCGGGCCAGAATTCCAACAACTCGGTCCGCGTCACCAACGAGTTCCTGCAGAAGGTGCTCGACGACGCCGACTGGCAGCTGACCCGCCGCGTCGACGGCAAGGTCCACAAGACCGTGAAGGCCAGCGCGCTCTGGGATCAGATCGGCGAGGCCGCCTGGTTCTCGGCCGATCCGGGTCTGCAGTACCACAGCACCATCAACGAGTGGCACACCTGCCCGGAATCGGGGCCGATCAACGCCTCGAACCCGTGCTCGGAATACATGTTCCTCGACGACACGGCGTGCAACCTGGCCTCGCTCAACCTGCTGGCCTTTCGCCAGCCCGACGGCCGCTTCGACGTCGAAGGCTTCCAGCATGCCGTCCGCCTGTGGACGGTGGTGCTCGAAATCTCGGTGCTGATGGCCCAGTTTCCGGCCGCCCGCATCGCCGAGCTGTCCTATCGCTACCGCACGCTGGGCCTGGGCTTCGCCAATATCGGCGGCCTGCTGATGGCCGATGGCCTGCCCTATGACAGCGATGCCGGCCGCGCCATGTGCGGCGCGATCACCGCGTTGATGACCGGCGTCTCCTATGCGACCTCGGCCGAAATGGCCGAGCAGCTCGGGCCGTTCCCGGGCTATGGCCCCAACCGCGAGCACATGCTGCGCGTGATGCGCAACCATCGCCTCGCCGCCTATGGCGAGGCCTCGGGTTACGAGGGCCTGACCATCCTGCCGGTGCCGCTGGTCAGCAGCCAGTGCCCCGAACCCGGCATCGTCACCGCCGCCCAGAAGGCGTGGGACGAAGCCCTCTCGCTCGGTCAGGCCTATGGCTACCGCAATGCCCAGTCGACCGTGATCGCGCCCACCGGCACGATCGGCCTCGCCATGGATTGCGACACCACCGGCATCGAGCCCGACTTTGCCCTGGTGAAGTTCAAGAAGCTGGCCGGCGGCGGCTACTTCAAGATCATCAACCGCATCGTGCCGGAAGCCCTGCGCACGCTCGGCTATGACGAGAAGGCGATCGACGCGATCATCCTCTACGCCGTGGGCCATGGCTCGCTGGTCGGTTCGCCGGTCATCGGTCATGCCGCGCTGAAGGCCAAGGGCTTCGACGATGCCGTGCTGGCCAAGCTTGAGACGGCGCTGAAAGACGCCTTCGACATCAAATTCGCCTTCAACAAATACGCCCTCGGCGCCGCGTTCTGCACCGATGTGCTGAATATCCCGGCGGCCAAGCTCGACGATCCGGGCTTCGACATGCTGGCCACGCTCGGCTTCTCGAAGGACGAGATCGAGACGGCCAACACCTTCGCCACCGGGGCGATGACCCTCGAAGGCGCGCCGCATCTGAAGCCCGAGCACTACGCCGTGTTCGACTGCGCCAATCCCTGCGGCCGCATCGGCAAGCGCTACCTCTCGACCTCCAGCCATATCCGCATGATGGCCGCCTCGCAGCCCTTCGTTTCGGGTGCGATCAGCAAGACCATCAACATGCCCAACTCGGCCACGGTCGCGGACTGCAAGGACGCCTATATGACGTCGTGGAAGCTGGGGCTGAAGGCCAACGCGCTCTATCGCGACGGCTCGAAGCTCAGCCAGCCGCTGCAGTCGGCGCTGCTCGACGATGCCGATCTGACCGAAGAGGCGATCGCCGAGAAGCCCCTGGCGGCCCGCGCCGAGATCGTTGCCGAACGCATCGTCGAACGCCTGGTGAAGCAGGGGCGTCAGCGTCTGCCCGATCGCCGCAAGTCGTACATCCAGAAGGCAATCGTCGGCGGGCATAAGGTCTATCTGCACACCGGCGAATACGAAGACGGCAAGCTGGGCGAAATCTTCATCGACATGCACAAGGAAGGCACCGCCTTCCGCGCGATGATGAACAACTTCGCCATCGCGATCTCGGTCGGCCTGCAATACGGCGTGCCGCTGGAAGAGTTCGTCGAGGCCTTTACCTTCACCAAGTTCGAACCGGCCGGTATCGTCGAAGGCAATGCGACGATCAAGAACGCCACTTCGATCCTCGACTACATTTTCCGCGAACTGGCGGTGTCCTATCTCGACCGTCACGATCTCGCCCATGTGCCGCCGGCTCACGCGAACGTCGATCCCGACGATGTCGGCGGCGGTGTTGCCGATGGCGTCCGTCCGGCAGCGGCCCATACGGCGCCTGCGCCCGGCAGCGTGATCAGCAAGGGCTTCGTGCGCTCGAACCTGCTGGTGCTCAAGGGCGGGCAGGACCACGGCCATGCCGCGCATGGACACGCGGGTCATGGTCACGCCCATGGTGGCGGCAATGGCAATGGCGGCCAGATGACGGCGGCCGCCAGCGTGGTGGTGTCCGCCACCGCGGCCTCGATCAATGCGCTGCAGACGGTGCAGCAATCGGCGCAGATGGTGATCGACACCGAAGCCGCCGTGCGTGCCTTCGACAGCCGCGCCGAGCAGATCAAGACCGCGCGGATGAAGGGCTACGAGGGCGACAGCTGCGGCGAGTGCGGCAACTTCACCCTGGTGCGCAACGGCACCTGCATGAAGTGCAACACCTGCGGCAGCACCAGCGGGTGTTCGTGAGTTGAACCTCGCCCGCTTTCCCTCCCCCCTTGAGGGGGAGGGGTAGGGTGGGGGGTATACCGTCCGTAGCGCGCCGCGGGGCGCGCTACGCATTTGTGGTCGAAGACAAAGACGGGCGCTTCGACCATGAGCGCAAAGTATCGAGCCACCCCGACGGCATCACCTTCTATTGGTCTAAGACCTCGGTGCGCGCCGATTTCGAATCGACGCTGCAAATGGCCGAATGGTGGGCCGACAAACACGGCGCGTTCGTGGTGCGGTTGTAGGGGGGTGGTGCTCTCTCAACACGTCATGGCCGGGCACGCGAGCATTGCTCGCGTCCGGCCATCCACGGCGAAGAACGGGGCCTTCTCAGCATAGAAATGTATTCAGCCCGTTCTCGATTCGATCGGTTCTCTTAAGTATAGCGAACTAAGTATCGGCGCCGACCAAGCCATTTACATGCTTTCTTAACCCGTTTGGTTCTCTAACTTGTGATACGGGATTTCATCGGCTTAGCCGGTCTCTCCCGACAGCCGCAGCAGAGAACCAGTCGTCAGATGAAAATCGGCCTCATCGGTCACAGCCACGTGGTTTGTCTCCTGGACGCGATGGGTCCCTGGCGCGATCTGATGGGTATAACCGCTGCGACGACTGTCGCCCGTCCGGGTTTTGCCAAAGCGCTCGATAGCTGGGTCTCGACCGGGCCGAAGGTCGTCAAGATGCCGGCGCGGCAAATCGGCAAAATGACCGTTGATGTAGCTGCGGTGGTGGTCTTGGCTCATGCCGATTACGACCTGATCGGGAAGGCCGACGTCCAAGGGCGCGAGATCACCCTCCGTCCGACGCCCACGCTGGCGCTGGCCGCTGAGGCTTTCAAGGGCTACGACCTGATCATTTCGGTGACATTTGGCGGAGAAATGACCGGGCTCCTTTGGCTCGACGATCTGCCGCCCTACGATTTCATAGAGGAGACGGTGCCGGTTCCGACCCGTAGCGGGGCTCAGATCATCGATCGGCTATACGTAAAGCGGGTATTGGATGGGAAGGTGTCGCGCGTGCACATGGCGCTGTCCTGGCTGGGAAACGCTTGCCGAGGATCGCGCATCATTCACATCATGCCGCCGCCGCCACTTGAGAATACGTCCGGTCTTGCGCATCTGGAGGGGTTTGCAGGGGCGCTTCGCGAACATGGCGAGCTTGACGGCACGCTCCGTCTAAAATTGTACCGCGCTTACCTGCGTCAGATGATCGCGGCGCTCAACCCTAATGGTACTGCCGTGATGGCGCCGCCACCGGGCGCGCAAACTTCATCTGGTTATTTTCGCAAGGACCTCGCCATCGGCCTGACGCATGGCAATGTTCGATACGGCGCGATGAACTGGGAGGCCTTGGCGGCAGGGCTGGGATGGGCGCAATGAATCCGTATCATCAGTTGCCGCCGCACCACCATTGGAAGACGCAAATCGAGGTCGAGAGCCTTGCGGCTATCGATTACGACCCATCGCCCAAATGGTCATTTGATTTATCGACGGCTCGCTTTGCCACAGCCGGTTCCTGTTTCGCTCAGCATTTCGCCCGGGTGTTGCGCGAGAATGGCGGCAAATATGTTGAGAGCGAAATCCGACACCCGCTGGTTCCCGAGACCGCTAAACATGGCTACGGTCTCTTTTCGGCCCGCTACGGCAATATCTACACGACGCGGCAACTGCGCGAACTGTTGGAGCAAGCCTTCGGTGTCCGCCCGACAGTCTATGACTTGGTCCAGCGCCCCGATAAACGCTGGATCGATCTGCTGCGCCTCAGAGCGATACCCGATGGCTTTACCTCGCGCGAAGAAGCGATGTTGGACCGCGATTACCATCTCGGCCGTGTCCGTGCGCTGTTCGATATGTCTGATGTCTTCGTCTTCACGCTCGGGCTGACGGAGTGCTGGGAGAATCGCGAGATCGATATTTGCTATCCGATTTGCCCCGGCGTAATCGAGAATGCATTCCGACCCGAAGTTCACCATTTCCTCAATTTGGACTACGACGCCTGCCTCAAAGACTTGCGCCGTTCGATCGAGTTGATACATCAGGCCAACCCCGCCATTCGCATCCTGCTCACCGTGTCTCCGGTCATGTTGGTTGCGAGTTTTGAGCCGCGTGGCGCACTGCAATCATCGGTGGCGTCGAAGGCGATCCTGCGGGCGGTGGCGGATCGTTGCGTCCGCGATTTCGACTATGTCGACTATTTTCCGTCCTTCGACATCGTTACCGGGCCGCAGGCGCGGGGCCAGTTTTATCAGCCCGACTTGCGCGAGGTCACGCCCGAGGGCGTGGCGCTGGTCATGGATGTCTTTTTCCGTCAACGCTGCACCAACGTAGGCGCAGCCCGATCGGAGATGGCTGAGATCCAGAAGCTTCCGGTCTTTTCGGTGGCCGAGAAAGCATTGATCAAAGCGATGCAGGTCGAGTGCGATGAGATTTTGCTCGGGCATATGCCCGAGGCTTAGCACCACACGTCACCCCTCCGTCCTATTCCGTCCCCCCGTCTTCGCCCGGTAGAGCGCCTGATCGGCGTGGCTGAGCAGCGCGTCGATGGCCGCGGCGTCGTCGGGGAAGGCGGCCACGCCGGCGGAGAAGGTGGCGGTCAGCGTCGCGCCCTCGAAGTCGATCGTCTTCGCCGCGAAAGCCGCGCGCCATTCGTCGACGCGGCGCAGCGCCTGATCGGCCGCTGTGCGCGGCAGCAAAATCAAAAACTCTTCGCCGCCGAGGCGGAACACCAGATCGCTTTGGCGCACGCTGTCCTTCAGGAACGCGCCGGTGGCGCGCAGCACCGCATCGCCCGCCGCATGCCCATGGGTATCGTTGAGGCGCTTGAAGTGATCGAGGTCGATCATCGCGGCGGCCAGCGGCGTCCCCTGGCGTTGCGCCTCGGCCAGCAGCACCGGGCCGATCTCGGTGAAGAAGCGGCGGTTGTGCAGCCCCGTCAGCGCGTCGCGAATCGCCTCTTCGCGCAACTGCTGCTGCAGCGCCTTGCGGTGGGTGATGTCGCGCAACAGAATCAGCCGGCCCACCGCGCGCCCGCCATAGGACAAGATCTCCTGGCCGAGATCGAAATAGCGCGCGGGATCGCCGATGCTCACTTCGCGCGTCGCGCCGGCGGCCAGCGTGTCGAGCGGCCCTAATGCATCTTTGAGCGCGGGCAGGGCGTCGAGCGCGCGGCCCTCAAGCGGCTCCGCGCCCAGCAGGCGTTGCGCCGCCGGATTGCTCTCGGTGATGCGGCCCGCCGCGTCGAGCACGAGAACCGGATCGGGCACCGCGTCGAGCAGGATGTCCTGGGCGATCGGCAGCAGGTCGAACAACTGCCGCTGGCTGACCAGCCAATAGAGGATGAGGTTCATCGCCAGAAAGCCGAAGGTGGTCGGGTCGGCGGTGCCGATGGTGATCGTCTTGGTCGCGTAGCCGATATTGATGATCCAGGGGATCAGCGACGCCGCGCCCAGGCCAAGATAATGCGTGCGATAGAGCGGGCTCGACCGCACCACCTCGGCCAGCAGCGCGAGTTCGGCCAGCAGCATCAGCGCGTAGAACGAAAACATCACCACGAAAAAGAAGGGGCCGTGGATGTAGTTGATCATCATCGCCGGCGGCGTGCCGGTGGGGATGGTCTGCGCATACATCAGGTGGTGGTGGGCGTTGGTCAGCGCCACGGCGCAGATCGCCACGCCCGCCGCCAGCGGCAGCCAATAGACGAAGCGCGGCGTGGCCCGGCGCTGGCCGTTGATATAGTCCCAGATGAACAGCGCCCAATAGCCGGGCGTGGGCACGATGCCGATCCAGGCGATCTCGGCCCAGAACACTTTGCTCTCGGGCAGGCTGGAACCGTGTTCGATCGCCACCGTGGCCGACCACCACACCACGGCGAGCATCGACAGCGCGAAACTGAGCCGCCCCGGGAACGCGGGCAGGCGGCTGATGCGCCAGGCCAAAGCCAGCGATGCGAGACTGACCACCGCCATGGCCAGCGACAACCAATAGGTCGGCAGATGCATGTCGCTCCCCGGCATCCGCGATCAGTCGGCGATCACGATGCCCCCGGGAAAGTGTATATCGCCGTTTCCGGCGGCGCCATGAAGGGTTGAGGTCAGCCGCTTGCGGCGGAGCCGTCACCAGCCCGAATAGCCGAGCAGGTCCCATGTATAGAGCGTCACGCCCAGGGCGACGAAGATGGCCAAGGTCGCGGCGTGATGCGCTCGGCGTGTCCAATGCCAACGGTGCGAGCCTAACGGACCCGCGATAAAGACGATCATCAGCAGCGTCACAAACGCCATTGCCGCCAGCCCCCAGCACGCGATCGGGAACAGCGTGCCCGGATAGGTGAAGTTGATCGTATAGCCATCGTCGAGCCATGGCTTCACGGCCTGATAGAAAATGAAGCCGACCGCCAACCAGCCGAGGCACAGCGCGTCGAGCGCCAGCGACGACGTCTCGCTGCGTTTCCGCCGCGCGATCATCCGCCAGGCATCGGCAATGATGGCGATGACGGCCGCCAGTCCCGCGATCTCATAGATCAACCGCATCCAAGCGAATTGCTGGAAATAACCGATGCGTTCCGCCGGCCCGGCGCTGCCGGCGTCGAAATAGAGCATCGTGCCGTTCACCTTGTGAAATGCCATCTTCACATGATGCTCGTTGGAGACGAAGACGCCGCCGCCGATGGGTGTGAAACGGAACGCCGGCTTGCCCGCCAGGATATCGCCATTGGGCAACGCGATGACGGGAAAGCCGGCGCCGTAGCGCATGATCGCGCGTTCGGTGCGGTAGTAGGGCAGGCGCAAGGGGCGATAGACACCCACCACCTTGGCCGCTTCCTGCATCGCATTGGCGGCGCGCACCGGTGCCGGCGCGCCGGGTCCGACGAATTGGGCCAGGAATGTCGCGGGCAGATCGTAGAGGATCGAACTGCCGGTGGGCGTGTTGATCGAGATGAAGAAGGCAACGCCGTCGTCAGGAAAGATCTCCATCGTCGAACGTTGGAAGGTCAGCGCGCCGTCATGGCCGAAACCGGGACGATTGCCGTCATAAGTCAGATCGCCGAAGCCATGGCGCCACGCGCCGAGTTCCGGCGTGTTGGCGAAAAGCGCCTTGCGCATCTCGAGCGCTGTCGCGGCCTTCAACACGCCTGCTTTTTCCATCAGCGCGGGGTCGAGCAGGGCGCGCATATAGGCAGCCATATCCTTGGCGCTGGCCGACATCGCGCCCGCCGGCATCACATTGCCGACGTATTCGAAAGGATGCTGGCGGAACGCGTAGGCCCAGCGCGAGAACCCGGCCGTCACCTTCGCCGCGATGGCGGGCGGCATCGGCGCAGGCAGGCCGCGCGCTTTGCCGATGTTGTCCGGATAGGGTTCGCGATAGGTGGCTGTTTCCATGCCGAGCGGACGCAGAATGTGCTGCTCGGCATAGTCGGGCCAAGGCTGCCCCGAGACATGCGCCACCAAAGCGCCGGCCAGAGCGGCACCGTAATTCGAATAGACGGACAGCGTGCCCGCTTCGCGCACGCGATGGACGCGATGGGTGCGCAGATAGTCGTCGAGCGGCACCAGCCGGTTCGGATCGAAAGTAAAGAAGTCGCCGAAAACGCCATCCTCGAAACCGGCCGAATGGGTCATCAGATGGCGGATGCGGATCGGTTCTTTGAATCCTTCGTCGGGGATGCGCAATTCGGGCGGCAGATGATCGTTGATCGGATCGTCGAGCGTGATCTTGTGCTGCTCGACCAACTGCATCACCGCGATCCACAACACGGTCTTCGAGATCGAACCGACGCGGAACAGGGTGGAGTCGTCGGCGGTCTGATAGGGATCGAGCCGCGCCATGCCGTAACCGCGCGTCAACACCACGCCCGAACGGTCGACCACAGCGACGGTTGCGCCGGCAACATGCTGATTGCGCATCACCTCGGCAACGGCGCCGTCGAAGAAGGCGCCGACACGGACCGGGTCGAGCGGCGCCGGGTCGGCTTTCGCCACGGTAAGGTTGACCAAGATCGCGATGAACAGGGTCAATGCAAGAATCGATCGCTTCATGCGCTCCCCTGGTGCCGTCCCTTCGCCCGGGCGGTATCATGCCATTGCTCAAGAGCGCGGCATACCCGGCATGTAACGCGCTTTACATTGAGGCGCAGTGACGCGCCCCCTTGCCGATTGCGCGCGGCAACGGCACAATCACGCGTCCTTCACGAATGTGGACACCATGGCGCGGTTGGTTTTCGCAGGTCCGGTGATCCTCCTTCTGACGCCTGTTGCGGCCTTGGCGGCCCAGCAGCAGGTGACGGATAGCGCGTCCTATATAATCGGCGAGAACGATACACGGGCCGATGCGGTTGCCGCCTGTGTCGCCCGCATCGAACGCAAGGCGCTGGAAGACAGCGGCACCCTGATCGAATCGCAACTCGATGTCGTTTCCACCGAGAAAGACGGGGCCGTCACCGATAGCGCCAAGCGGCGCGTGCAGTCCTATGTGGCTGCGATGGTGAAGGCGACCAACGTCCACACCAAGCTGCGCGCCGAGAAAGACGGATTCGCCATCGACTGCACCGCCAAGGTCACCTTCGATCCCGACGCGGTGACAGCGCAGATGAAAGCGGCACATAACGACGAGGCGACGAAACGCGAGGTCGAGGCGGCCAAGACCGAGGTCGACGAGCAGCAGACCAAGCTGGCCGCCTTGGAAACCGAGGTCCAGGATCTGCGTTCGGCGGTATCGCAACGGCAACAGCAGCAGCGACAAGCCAGTGCCGCCTCGGCGATGCAGGCGCGCAATCTTCAGGTCGGCATGACGACGACCGAGGTCATCGGCTATGCCGGCAATCCGCCGAAAGTGGTTCACGAATACGCGGGCGTTATGGGCATCGACTCCTGGGATTACGGTTCAACCTGGGTGACGGTGCGCGGCGGGCTCGTGCAATGCATCAGCACCGCGCAGAACCCGATCTGCGCGCCGGACAACCGCATCCGCTGAACACCATCTTCTTCTAGCTATGCACCACCATGCAGGTCTGCCGGCGCTCCTCAAGCGCAAGGCAGAGTCTGTTTGCGCCGGTCTCGTCGAGCGGCCCGGCACGCAACAGATAGCGATCCCCCTCGGCGACATGGGCATGAGCGGTGTCGAAGGTGAGCAGGCCCAGCAGGTCGGCGTTTTCGCGGCGGAGGCGGCGCATCGCGTTCTCCGTTTCGTCTTCCGACGAACCGACCGCGAGCTGGATCTGCCAATCCTCTTTCGGCGCCGGTGTAGGCCCGATATCCGCGATTGGCTGCGTGTCGCTTGCTTGCGGCGCCGCGCCCATCATCTGTGGCGGCATCACAGTTAGAAGATTGGGATTGCGGGACACCATCTGCGCCTCGCGATAGGCGAGTTGCGCATCGCCGAGGCGGCCGATCGTCCAGAACGTGTAGCCGATATAGGACCAGGCTTCGACGTTATTGGGCCGATGTTCGAGCACTTGGTTGAAGAGGTTGAGCGCGCGCAGGTAATCGCCAAGCGCGACCAGATGCACGGCCTCGCCATAAAACGGATCGTTGAGATTGTTGGGGTCGTTCGTGCCGGGCGGCGAACCGGGCACATGGCCCGCGGCAATCGCCATCAAAGCACCGTCAGGCGAATCGCTCATCGCGCGGTTGCTGACATTGGTCATCGAACCCGAATTGCCGCTCGATGCCGTCGCGCTGGCTGTCGCAGTACCGCTGCTGCTGGATGAAGAGCTGGAACTGCTGCTCGAAGAACCCGAGCTGCCGGCTGAACCGCTCGAACCGGATGATCCTGTTCCGGTCGATCCCGGTCCCGTGCCAGGACCGACCCCTGGTCCTACGCCGGGACCAACGCCTGGTCCGACACCGGGCCCACCGCCGCCGTGTGCTTCAGCGAATGAGACGAATGACAAAGCGACGATCGCAGCCGCTGCCAGCACGACGACGCCACGCGAGTTCAACAGGCGCATCACGAGCCTCCCTCGTCGACACGACTCCTCGACACCGCCGAACGATCCGGCAGCGCCGATCACGAAGGTTCCCGTACCCCCAATTTTTTAAAACGCCCGTGGCCCCACCCGGACGAACCCAAGGATCACATTATCACAGGGCGAAGGTGGAGGAGCTTATGCAAATGGATTACTTGCGACTCGTTAAGAATATTCTGCCGGGCAAGACGGTGCGATGAAACTTTGAGTCTCATCAAATGTGGCACGTAGTATTCACCGCCGCTGCGCGCGCCATATTTGCTATTCGAGTGACTCACGGCACAGTCAGAGTATATTATGATGTGCAAGTTTCGGATGCGTCGATGGACGCAAACGAAGCGCGTTAGTGCCACCGCCTGGGGTACTAGGGGTAAAGCGGTAGCTCTGACGTCCGGCCAATTTCGACTCCGTCGCGCTGTGCAAATGCGCAGTGCCGGAGAACGATGTGTCGGGAGTCGGGGAGATGGGGACCGCAAGGCAGTTTCTTGCATGGGTGCCGCTGCTCTCGCTGGCGGCATGTTCGAGCCCGTCATATGTTGACGAGGCGAAGCAGTCGGGTTCTGCCGACGCGCTGATGAACGAAGTCGTCTTCAAAGTTCATGGCGGCTTCGATTCGCCCAAGCCCGATTGCGTTGCCATTCTGCCCTTCGCGGCCAAAGACGGTATCGCCGCGAAAGATGCCGAGAGCATCCGCTCCGCGATCTATCAGCATCTGGCGCCGCGTGTGCGCGAAGTGCCCTTGGCCGATGTCGATCGCCTGTCCGCCGATCCTGAATCGCTGCATTGCGCGGCGGTGATCGACGGCAAGATCACTCATTACGGCACCACTTTTCTCGGCATCGTCTCCCAAGTGGATGTGGGCGCCGAGCTCACCATGCGCCGCGTCTCCGACGGCACGGTGATCTGGGAGGGCAAACACATCGCGTCGAGCATCGATGGCGGCGTGCCGATCGATCCATTGTCGGCTGCCGCCGGCGTCATCGTCGCGCTGACCAATATCCGCGGCGAGCAGACGGCGCGGCTGACCGACGATCTGGCGCGGCGTCTGGTCTCGACGATCCCGCCGATGACATTACCCAGCCTGGCCGATCCGGGAGAGCCGCCGGCGTCGAAAGTCGCCTCGGCCGCAATATGGTTCTCGCGCGGACGCACGGCGCTGGCGCTGCAGGATTTCCCGCGCGCCCATGAGGATTTCATCAAGGCAATCGCGCTTGACGACGGCAACGCCACCTATCGCGACGGGTTGGCGATTGCTTGCGCGCAGAGCGGTCAGGTCGAGAACGCGCTCGCCGCCTATAGCATGGCGATCGCGCTCAATCCCGATGACGGGTTCGCCTGGTACAACACGGGCATCCTGCAATTCAACGCCGGCCACAAGGATGAGGCGGTCGCCGCCTTCCGCAAGGCCGGCAGCGCTTATCTCGCCAAAGGCGATACGGAACGTGCCGGTCAGGCCGCCGACCGGTTGAAGGAAATAGCGGCCGTCACTCATTCAGGAGATCGCATATGAAAGGTCCGGTTCTTATCGCGCTCGGGCTTGCCGCCGCCGGACTGGGCGGCTGCTCGTCCACGCCGCCCTTCGATCCGCAGAAATACGCGCTCGAGATGCAGCAGAAGCAGCAGGAAGCACAGGTTCAGGCCGCTAAGGACGTGGTTGAGCAGGCGCCGTCCTGGTATGCCAGCCCGCCTTCGGATTCGAGCTATATGTTCGGCGCCGGCACGGCCACTTCGGGCGATCTGCAATTCGCGATCGACAAAGCCGCGCTCAACGCCAAGCGCGCCCTGGCCGATCAGGTACACGGCAAGCTCTCCGCCGATATGAAGGACTACCTCGAGGAAACCGGTGGGTCGCTGCAGCCGGTGGCCGCCGTGCATGGCGAACGCACCACGCGCGATATGATCTCCGATGTCGATCTCCAGGGTTATGAAGTGACCCAGCGCAAGGTGGTTGCCTCGGGCACCGGCTATCGCGCCTTCGTGCTGATGCGCATTCCACTGACGGCGATGTCCCATACGGTCGCCGCCGTCGATATCAAGCCGCAAGACGATGGTGCGGCCACCAAGCTGCGCGCCACCAAGGCCTTCTCGGATCTCGAGAAGGAGATCAATGACGCGCAATCGCCTGGTGAGCACGCAGCGGCTCCGGTGCCGGCCAGCGCGCCGTCATTGCAGCCGCCGGCGCCCATGGCCGCGCCGCGTCCGCAAGTCGAGGAAACCGCCGAGCCCGAGAATTGAGTTTGTAACCAGGAGGATGCACCCATGCGCATTGCGCTGGCTGCCGGACTGCTGACTCTGACGCCCGCCATAGCCTTGGCGGCAACGCAGAGTGTCGTCGAGGATGCCAGCTATGCGCTGGGTGACAATGATACGCGGGCGCAAGCCCGCGAAATCTGCCTGGCCAAGGCGGAACGCAAGGCGCTCGACTCCTCGGGCTCGCTGGTCGAGTCCGAGATGGATGTGGCGTCGAAGGAAGTACCCGGCGGCGCCAGCGATCAGGCCGCACAACATGTGCGGTCTTACGTTGGCGCCGTCGTGAACGCGACCGATGTGCATGACAACTTCCATCTCGAAGGCGACCGGATGGTGGTCGATTGCTCGGCCACCGTCAGCTTCAATCCCGACGATGTGCGCGAGCGGATGAAGCAGATGCACGCCGACAACGTGACCAAGCAGCAGGTGGATCAGCAGCAGAACCGCATCGCCACTTTGGAATCCGAAGTGCAGACGCTCAAGACGCAGCTGACGCAACAGGAACAGGCGCTGACCCAAGCGCAGTTGCAGGCCCGCGCACAAGCGCAAGCCCAGGCGATGGCTCAGGCACAGAAGGCGCAGGCTCTGGCTCTGGCCCAAGCACAGCAGACTCAGGCACAGGCACAACAAGCGCAGGTTCAGCCCCAGGCCCAACAAGCGCAGCTTCAGGCCCAGGCTTTGGCACAGCAGACCCAAGCCGCCCAACATGCTCAATTGGCGGAACAGGCACATCTGGCCCAACAAGAGCAACTTGCGCAGAAGCAGCAGTCGGCACAAAAGCAGCAATTCGCGCAGCAAGACCCGCCGCTGGCCGAACCCCATGTGTCGGCAGACGATGAGCCGGGGCCGCACGTCCTGATTCATCACGATCCGTCGGCGCCGAACCTGGCTTCGGCCGAGCCGCCTTATTATCCGCCGGGACCGCGTCCCCCGGTTGCGGTTCAGCCCTTGGGGCAGAGGCAGACTCTGGCCCAAGCACAGCCGGTTGCCCCGTCGCCGCAGGCCGCAGCCCCTCAGGCCGCGTCACCGCAAAAATTCGCGCAGGCGCAAATCCAGGTGGAAGATCAGCCGCCATCCACGATCGTCGCGCCCATCCCGCCGGCGCAGCCTCAGCCCCAGGTTCAAGCGGCTTTGCCGCCGCCGATCCAGCACGCGCCCGGTCCGCATCCGCCGGGCACGCCGGCCTTCTCGATGCCGATGCCACCGCCGGGTGCTATGGCTATGGCGACATTGCCGCCGCCGCCGCCGCCGGGTGCCATCGCACTCGCAGCGCCACCGCCGGTCTATCCGCGTCCGATGCCGCAGCTTGCCTCGGCCGGGGGCGCGCGTCCGGCGATCCGTCCGGGCATGAGCGAAGGGGATCTGGTGCGGACCGTCGGCGATCCCATCGGCTCGATCCACGAATACGGACGCACCTATTCGTGGAGCTATGGGCGGGTCTGGGTGACGATGAACGGCGGCATGATTCAATGCATCAGCCTGCAGCGGAACCCATACTGCCAGATGCCGCAATTCTATCGCTGATCGAGACTTGAATGCAGATTGGGCTGCGCCGACCGATATAAGGCGGCGCGGCCTTTTTTGCGCGGTGGCCGCCGCAATTCGCGCCCGGCTGTAACAGCGCCGTTACGCCGCATCTTACTTTCGCCACCAGGCGTTTATTCCCGCCTTATGCCGTGGTCTTCGCGTGAACGCGCAGGCCGCAACGCGCCACATCATAGCTGCTCGCTGCATACACCCTCGCCGCGCGACTATGGCCGCGTTCCTGACGCTGGCCCGAGTCGCTCAATGATCATGCCGAGGATGAAACACTTCGAACCGCCCCAAGCGAGCGCGAGCACGCGGCGCACCGATCTCGACTGGCTGCGCATCGCCGCCTTCGCGCTGCTGATCCTATTTCATATCGGCATGTTCTATGTGCCGAGCGATTGGGTGATCAAAAGCCCGCATCTCGTGCCGTGGCTGCAATACCCGATGGATTGGAGCAGCCCGTGGCGTCTGCTGCTGCTGTTCATCGTTTCGGGGGCGGCGACGCGCTTCATGAGCGAGAAACTCAATGCACAAGCGTTGTTGATCTCGCGTAGTGCGCGGCTGTTGCCGCCGCTGCTGTTCGCCACGCTTTTCGTCGTGCCGTTCGAACTCTACGCGCAGGCGGTTATGCGGCTGCATTACGGCGATGGGCTTCTGAGTTTCTGGCGCGACTATATCGGCGCGCGCTCGGATTTCTGCACCGTCGGACCGTGTCCTTTCATCCCGAGCTGGGACTATATGTGGTTCGTCGCCTATCTCTGGATCTATACCGCACTGTTGGCTGTGCTGCTGATCGTCGCGCCCTCGGTACGTGACCGGCTTGAACGGGCAGGGCGCCATGCACTAGCGGGCTCGCGCCTGTTCCTGATCCCGATGGCCGCGCTGATATTCGGTCGCCTGGTGCTCCGCCATTTCTGGCCCGAGACCCACGATCTCTTGCACGATTGGTATCTGCATGCGATCTACGCGCTGTGCTTCCTGTTCGGCTATCTCTTCGCCACCGATGCGGCGATCTGGGACCGGTTTACGGCGCAGCGTCATCGGATGCTCGCCATCGCCGTGGTCAGTTACGCGCTCTATGCCGCCTATAACTGGTACTACGCGGGTGTGCCACAGCCGCCGATGACCGCGCGCCTGGCAATGGTGAGCGATTACGGGATCGATCAATGGGCCTGGGTGGCCGCGGCGTTCGGTTATGCCCGGCGCTATCTCGCCGGCCGCGACGGGCCGGCGCGGCGCTATCTGACCGAGGCGATCTTCCCGTATTACATCGTCCACCAGACGGTGATCGTGATGGTCGCGTACCGTTTGGCACCACTACACCTGCCGTTGATCACCGAGGCGGCGATCTTGATTGCGGCGACGGTGATCGGTTGCGCCCTGACCTATGAGATCGCGCGGCGCGTCACCTGGCTGCATCCATGGTTCGGGCTGAAGTGGAGCCTCGCGCAGTCTAAGCCTGTCCGGCGATTCGCAGCGACGACCGCACCGCCTTGGTCGCCATACCCGCTTCGATTCCGGCCGGCGGCGTTTCATCCGACAGCCCAATCCAGCCGATATAGCCATCGGGCCGGATAAGAATCCGAGTCCCGTCGGGTGTTTCCAGTTCGGTCGCGTGCGGGCCGCGCAGGTGATCGAAGAGGCGGCTGCCATCGTCGAGCCTGGCATCGGGCATCCTGTCGCCGGGTTGTAGCGTGCCGAAGCTCGCCCCCGACGACAGCGAACTGCCGCGATAGTTCAACAACAGCTGCTGCGTTGCCTCGCCGCGCTTGCGTGAACGCGTCACATGCAGCTGCTTGCTGAGCCCGAGCACCGCCGCGGCAATTGGCAAGCGTTCTTCCTCATAAGTGTCGAGCAGGATGCCGGGTGCGCCTTGCACCACGGCGGCCAGCTTCCAGCCGAGATTATAGGCGTCCTGCATGCCGGTGTTCAGGCCTTGGCCGCCGGCGGGCGGATGGATATGGGCGGCATCGCCGGCCAGGAACACCCGGCCGACGCGATACTGCCGCACCATGCGCACCGATGGCTGATAGGCCGAACTCCAGACCACGCGCGAGACACGGCAGCCGGTGGCGCGGCGCACCACGCTCTCGATACCGAGATCGGCCGTCGTCTTCGCCGCGATGAATTGGAAGAGCTCGGTCTTGGCCAGCGGGCAAAGGATGAACATGCCGCCCTTGGCGAAAGGAAAAACATGCCATTCGGCGCGCGACAGACCTTCGATCTCAAGATCGGCCACCACACGCGGCGCGTCGTCGATCGTCTCGCCTTCGAGTTTGAGGCCGAGCGTCTTGCGTACCGTGCTGTGCCCGCCATCGGCGCCGACCAGATAGGCCGCGCGAACCGTCTCGCCGGTGGAGAGCGTAGCCTCGACGCCGTCGGCGGTTTGAACGAAGCCGGTCAGCGCCGTGCCGAATTCGACCATGCCACCCAGCGCTTCGAGCCGTTTGCGCAGAATTGCCTCGGTGCGGGCCTGCGGCACCATCCAGGCATTGGGATAGGGGACGCTTTCGGTCGCCGGTTTCGTTGTTGCAAGTCCGCCCATACGCAGCGAGAACGGCCCGAGATGATAGCGGAATTTCGGATAGATCCCGCCCCCGGCGATAATATCGTCGATCACGCCGAGATCGTCGAACACCTCCAGCGTGCGCGGCTGCAATCCCTTGCCGCGCGAGCCGGCAAAAGGCGTGGGGGACGCGTCGATGATGCGGGTGGAAATGCCGCGCCGCAAAAGATCGATCGCGAGGGTGAGGCCGGTCGGTCCAGCGCCGACGATCAGGGTCATATTTTCGTACATTGTACGAAATAATTTAATGGTACACTGTACGAATGTCAACGCCCAAAGCCAAACCGCGGCTCAGCCGCGAGATCATCGCCGCCGCAGCGCTCGCCATCGCCGACACCGAGGGTTTCGATGCCGTTTCCATGCGCCGCGTAGCGCAAGAGCTCAAGGTCGGCACCATGAGCCTCTACTACTATGTGAAGACCAAGGACGATCTGGTCGCCGTGATGGACGACGCGCTGATGGCCGAGGTGCTGGTGCCCGCGCCGCCCAAGGATTGGCGCAAGGCGATGATGGAGATCGCCAAGCGGTCGCATGCCGTGTTCCTGCGCCATCCCTGGGCGCTGGTGGCGATGCTCTCCGCGCCGCCCGGGATCAACGCGATGCGCCATATGGAGCAGTGCCTCGGCGTATTGGCGCAGACCAAGCTGACCGCCAGGCAGAAGCTGACCTTGCTTGCGATGGTCGATGATTTCGTCATCGGCCATGCATTGCGCAGCGCGGCCGCCGCGATGGAGGTCGATCTCGAATTCGCCAAGGCCCAGCTCGAGTCGGGTGCTTTCCCGCAGCTCAGTGCCGTATTCGGTGGCGGCCGCATCGATGCGAACAAGGACCGTTTCGAACGCGGCGTGCAAGCGATCCTGGATGCGGCGCCGATGTCCGGGAGGTGAGGCGTTTGGCAGACCCGGTTTGGGGTGATAGGTATAGAAAAACACGAAATAGAAAAACCTGGGGCAGGGAACAGCACATGATCAAGGATCCGCCGCTTCTCAAGATCCGCCGCGCCTTCGCGCGGCCGCCCAGCACCGTGCTGGCGGGGTTCAAGGGTGTCCCCACCGGTTATCTGGTCGACGCGATGGGCGGCAGCGGCTGTCTCGATTACCGCATCAAACCGCTGGTGCAATCCAACGAGGTGATGGTCGGCGTGGCGGTCACCTGCATGGCCGGCCCCTCGGACAACCTCGCTCTGTTCGGCGCGTTGTATGCGGCCCGCAAGGGCGATGTGCTGGTGGCCGCCACCGATTCGTTCACGGGTGCGGCGATCACCGGCGATCTGCTGCTCGGCATGGCCAAGAACCGCGGCGTGGCCGGCTTTGTCACCGATGGGCTGATCCGCGATCTCGTCGGCGTGCTGGCCGTGGGCCTGCCGGTCTATTGCGCCGGCATCACCGCCAATTCACCGGCGCGCAACGGGCCGGGCACGGTGGGACTGCCGGTGGTGGTGGGTGGCGTTGCGATCGCGGCGGGCGACATCATCGTCGGCGATCGCGACGGTGTTGTGGTGGTGCCGCAATTCCAGGCCGAATCGGTGCTGTCGAGTCTCGGTCAGGTCAAGGCCGCTGAGACCGCGCTGGAAGCCAAAGTGAAAGCCGGTCTCGAAATCCCCGATTTCATCGAAGCGATCATCAAGTCCGACCGGGTTGAGGAGATTTAGCCGGCCTTCCGCAGATCGTCCGGGCCGAGTTGGTCGAGCCGGGTGATTCCCATCAGCGCCATGGCGCGGTCGATCTCGCGGCGGAAGATGTCGAACATACGCGCCACGCCGGCCTCGCCCGCCACTGCCAAACCCCAGAGCTGTGGCCGCGCGACGAGGCACAGCGCCGCACCGAGCGCCCGCGCCTTCAGCACATCGGCGCCACGACGGATGCCGCCATCGAGCAGCACGGGGATGCGCCCACCGATCGCCTCGACAACGCGCGGCAGCATGTCGACCGTGGCCGGCGCGCCATCGAGTTGCCGCCCGCCATGGTTGGAAACGATCACCGCGTCGATACCACGCTTCGCCGCCTCCGCCGCTTCCTCGGGATGCAACACGCCCTTCAGAATGAGCGGGCCTTTCCACAGCGTGCGCAGCCAATCGACATCGGCCCAGGAGAGCGAGGGATCGAGCATCTCGCTCATCTTCGCGGCCAGCGTCTTCATATCCATCGGCTGGCCGGCGCGGACATAGTTGCCGAAGGTGAGCTTGGGCAGCGCCGGGCCCATGCGCATCAGCCAGCCGATCTTGGTCGCCATCATCGCTTTATCGAGCGGCGAGAAACTGGGCGGGATGGTGAAGCCGTTGCGGATATCGCGCTCGCGATTACCGGTCATCTGGTTGTCGATGGTCAGCACCAGCGCGTCGTATTGGCTGGCGGCGGTGCGCTCGACGAATTCCTTGGTGAAGCCGCGGTCGCGATAGATGAACACCTGCATCCAGCGCGGCGCGATGCCGGTCGCGGCCAGATCTTCGATGGTGCAGGTCGAGGCATGGCTGAGACAGAAAGCGGTGCCGGCCGCCGCCGCCGCGCGGGCTGCGGCGATCTCGCCCTGCGGCCACATCAGGCCCGAGAGCCCCGTCGGCCCGATCATGATCGGCAGCGCGAGGCGCTTGCCGAACAGCTCCACCGACAGATCGCGCGCCGGCGATCCGCGCAGGGACCGCGGCACAAGCTCGTATTGCGCATGGGCGGCTTCGTTGCGGCGGAGCGTGTATTCGTTCTCGGCGCCGCCATCGGTGAAATCGAAGATCGGCCGGGGCAGCGCGCGGCGGGCCATCGCACGCATCGCCGCCACACTATAGGCCTTGCGGTGCCACTCCGGCGCGCTGCCGCTCACTTGGTCCTCTCCAGGGTGCTTCTTGCTTGGGGTTCAGTATGGCACGGGGCTGTCATATCGGATAGGTTCACCCTCTCGACCAGGGGGCGGGGCGTCAGACCAACCATGACCATGCGCGTGATCGAATCCCGTCATGGATCGTTTATCGTCCAGGACAATGATCACTATGTCGGCCGTTCGCTGACGCTCTATGGCGAGTATTCCGAGGGCGAGTGGGCGCTGCTGCGCCAACTGGTGAAGCCGGGCGACACAGTGGTTGAGGCCGGCGCCAATATCGGCGCGCACACCGTGCCGCTGGCGAAGGCGGTGGAAGTCGAAGGGCGCGTTTATGCTTTCGAGCCGCAGCGGCTGATCCATCAGATGCTGGCCGGCAATCTCGCGCTCAACGCAATCGAGAACACCCACACCTTCGCGATAGCCTTGGGTGACCGCGCGGGGCAGGTGCGCATTCCGCTGATCCATTACGGGGCCGATGAGAATTACGGCGGCGTCTCGGTCCAGAATGATGGCGGCGAGGCGGTGGCGATGGGCACTATCGACACGCTCCGGCTCGACCGTCTCGATCTGCTCAAGATCGATGTGGAAGGTGCCGAGTTTCTGGTGCTGCGCGGCGCCGAGGCGACGATCAAGCGTACTTGGCCGCCGCTGTATCTCGAGAACGATCGTCGTGACCAGAGCCCCGCGCTGCTCGCCTATCTGATCGGCCTGGGTTACGAGATCTGGTGGCATGTGCCGCCGCTGTTCAACTCTGGCAACCACTTCGGCAATGCCGACAATGTGTTCGGGGAAATCCGCTCGGTGAACATTCTCTGTTTGCACAAGACGCGCGCGTCGAAGCCGCCTGAAGGTGTCGGGTTGTTTCCGGTGAATGGCGTCGACGATTGGGTGCTGCCGTCATGACGCGTCTGTGGATCAAAGACCCGCTGGCCGTTCTCGCCGATGGCGCCGAGCGCGGCGTGGTGATCGAGAACGACCGGATTGCCGCCTTGGTGCCGGCAGGGCGCGAGCCCGAGGGCAAAATCGACCGCGTCTTCGATGCCGGCCAGCATGTGGTGATCCCCGGCCTGATCAACACGCACCACCATTTCTACCAGACGCTGACGCGCGCCTTGCCGGCGGCGCTGGGCAAGGAACTGTTTCCGTGGCTGCGCGCGCTCTATCCCGTCTGGGCGCGGATCGATGCCGATGTTCTGGGTACCGCGGTGCGCGTCGCGATGAGCGAGCTGCTGCTGTCGGGCTGCACCACCACCACCGATCACCACTACGTCTTCCCGCACGGGCTGGAGAACGCGATCGATATCGAAGTGGCGGCGGCGCGCGAGCTTGGCATCCGCGTGGTGCTGACGCGCGGTTCGATGAATCTGTCGGAGAAGGATGGCGGCTTGCCGCCCGACAGTGTCGTGCAGGACGAAGACACGATTCTCGAGGACAGCGTCCGTCTGATCGATGCCTATCATCAGCGCGGTTCCGGCGCGATGGTGCAGATCGCCATGGCGCCGTGCTCGCCGTTTTCGGTGACGAAAGAGCTGATGCGCAAGACGGCGGATCTGGCCGAGCGGCTCGATGTGCGCCTGCACACCCATCTCGCCGAGACCAAGGACGAGAACACGTTCTGTCTCGAGAAATTCGGCTGCCGGCCGCTCGATTATCTCGAATCGGTCGGCTGGGCCAGCAACCGCGTCTGGCTCGCCCATGGCGTGCATTTCGAAGTGCATGAATTCGAGCGTCTGGCCAAAGCAGGCGTTTCCGTCACCCATTGCCCGTGCAGCAATCAGTATCTTGCTTCGGGCCTATGTCCTGTCCATGGAATGGAGCAAGCCGGGGTCAAGGTGGGTCTCGGCGTCGACGGTTCGGCCTCGAATAACGCGTCGAATCTGATGCAGGAATTGCGCGCGGCGATGCTGCTGCAAAAGCTGCAATACGGTTCGTCCACCATCGGCCACAAAGACGCGCTGCGTTGGGCGACGCAAGGCTCGGCCGGCTGTGTCGGGCGCAACGATCTCGGCGCGATCGCGCCCGGCAAACAGGCCGATCTCGCGCTGTTCAAGCTGGACGAGTTGCGCTTCGCGGGCGCCACCGATCCGCTGGCGGCGCTACTGGTCTGCGGTGCGCACCATGCCGACCGCGTCATGGTGGCGGGGCAGTGGCGTGTGGAGGATGGCGTGATCCCGGGTCTCGACGTTCAAGCCCTGATCGCGCGCCAGAACGCGGCGGCGAAGAAGCTGGCGGGCTAAGCCGCCGGTTGCCGCCGCGCCTGCTGCCGTTCTTCGGGCGCGGGCTGGAATGGTGTCACGTCGATCCGGTGCAGCGGCAGGCAATCGGGATGCCGCGTCTGCAGGAATTCGAGCAGCTTCTCGCGGACCTCGCAGCGCAGGTCCCAGACGCGCGACGCATCGCTGGCCGTGGCCAGGACGCGGATCTGCATCGCGTTGGTGGTCACGTCCACCACCTGCAGATTGACCACATTGCCGTCCCATAGCTTGCTCGCATGAACAATGCGCTCGGTTTCGCGGCGCAGCTCCTCGATCGGCGTGCGGTAATCGACATAGAGCAGGATCGTGCCGATGATGGTCGCGCTTTCGCGCGTCCAGTTCTGGATCGGCTGTTCCAGGAACCACGAGAGCGGCACGATCAGCCGCCGCAGATCCCAGCAGCGCACCACGAGATAGGTGCTGGTGATGTCTTCGATCCAACCCCATTCGCCGTTGATCACCACTGAGTCTTCGATCTTGACCGGCTGAGTGATGGCGATCTGGATGCCGGCGAGCAGATTCGAGAGCAGCGGCCGCGCCGCCAAACCGACGACGATACCCGCGGCACCGGCGGACGCGAACAGGCTGACGCCATACTGCCGGATCGCGGGAATGCTCATCATCGCCACACCCACGGCGATCAGTACGATCAGCACTTGCCCCGCCTTGCGCAGCAGCCGCACCTGGGTGACGTGCTTGCGCGTTAGCGCGTCGGCATAACCGCCGGTGAAGCGGTCGAGATAGAGATCGCCCGCCAGTCCCACGGCGGCGATGCAGCTCCAGCCGATCACCAGGATGAACACGGCGGTCAGCGGCGCGATCATCGCATCCTGAAAATCTTTGGAGAAGCCCGAGATCGGCAGGGCGATACCGAGGGCGAGCAGGAAAATCGCGAAGCGCGTCGGGTTGGCGCCGCGCATCAGCAGCAGCGAGACGAAGCGCCGCTTGCCGGCGGAGGAACGCCGCACCAGCCGCAACGCCAGCGTGTGCAGATAGAGGAAGATGGCGCAGACGATGGCAATGACGATCGCCGCCGAAGCCCAGCTCGGCAGCCAGAACAGCGCATCCTTGACCAAATCGATCGCGGTGGCGAATCCCGTGTTGGCGGTCGCGAGTCCTGTATCCATCGGCGTGTTCCGTCGCAATGAGGCACGAAAGCCTGCGCCGCGGTCATAGCCCGCGGATAACAATCGGAAAACGCAGGAGGCGCGATAAACGCTCCGTTACATTCGAGGTTCCGGGCGGGATGTCACGGCTTGGTGACGCGGTTACGACGTCTGTCGCGGCGCGACACCGGTGATGCGGCCTTCGGCATCCGTGACCAGGGCGCCGTTGGACTGGTCGAGCAGGGTCAGCACATTGCCGAATGGGTCTTTCACCCGGGCGCAACGGCCGATGGCGATGTCGAAAGGCGGGGTTACCGCTTCGCCGCCGGCGCAGATAAAGTCCTCGAAGGCCCGGTCGGTATCGGCCACCAGGATATCGGTTTCGGGTCCGATCTTCAGATGCACCACCAGTTCCGCATCGGTATCGCGCAATTCAAAACCGGCGGCGTCGTCATCGCGCCAGAGCAACGGATGGCCGAGCTTATCGCGATAGAACGCAATGGCGGCGTCGAGATTGTCAACCCGCAGCAGCAGATTGTCGAGTTTCTGAAACAGAGCTTCGGACATTGCGGCTTCCTCGGCATGGGGAGCACAAATCATAGCCGCTATGTATGTCCGCCGCGCGCGCCACGCCGTGACGAAGCCGTGCCATCGCCAGACGTATCAGCCTTCGCTTTCGGCGGTCGCCGCGATTTTCGAACGATGTTTGAGGCCCCAATCGGCCATCGCCGCCATCACCGGCTCCAGCGTCCAGCCCAACTTGGTCAGCTTGTATTCCGTCTTTGGCGGGACGACCGGGTATTCCTTGCGCGAGATCAGATTGAGCTCTTCGAGTTCCTTCAATTCCTTCGACAGGATGCGGTCGCTGATCGGCGGGCAGGCGCGGCGGATATCGGAGAAGCGCAGCGGCTCGGTGCGGATCAGGGCCCAGACGATGCGGGCCTTCCACTTGCCGCCCATCACGCGCGAGGTGAGGGCGACCGGGCATGGCGTTGTTGGCATTTTCATGGGTGCGACACTAACAAAAATTTCCGTACTTGTGAAAAGTTAGTGCAAGGGACTATGTCCATCGTCGTGACGTGCAAGACGATGGAGGCCAACATGAAAGCCGTTTGCGTGAAGCCGGACCGCAGCCTGGAAATCCGCGATGTGCCGGCGCCGACCAACCCACCCGCAGGCCATGTGGTGGTCGAGATGGAAGCGGCGGCCGTCATGCATGGCGATCACAGTTTCCTGCGGATGCCCAAACTCCCCGGCATCGCCGAGAATCTGCATGACACCTGGGGCGCGTCGGGTGCCGGCCGGGTGATCGCCATCGGCGCGGATGTACCCGCTGCCTATGCCGGCAAGCGCGTTGCCATCTATCGCTCGCTCTCATCGATCCGCTCGAAAGAGACGATCGGAACCTGGTGCGAAACGACGCAGGTCCATCACCTCAGCTGCGTCATCCTGCCCGATCATCTCGACGCGAAAGACTACAGCGGATCGATCGTCAACGTGTTCACCGCCTATGCGTTTCTCCAACAGGCGATCGCGGACGGCCATCGCGGCATCGTCGCCACGGCGGGTAACTCGGCTACGGGGCGCGCGCTGTTGGAGTTCGCCCGCCATCAGAACGTGCCCGTCATCTCCATCGTCCGGTCCGCCACGGCGAAGGGCGAGGTCGAGCATCTGGGGGCCACGCATGTTCTGGATACGAGCGATCCCCAGTTCGAGGAGAGCTTCGCGGCGCTGGCCGGGCAACTTAAGGCGACGGCGGTGTTCGACGGGATCGGTGGGGCGTTGCTGACGCAGATCATGCCCGCTCTGCCCTGGGGCTCGACCGTCTATTGCTACGGTTTCATGGGCGGCGGCGGACCGATCTCGATCGCATCGCCGCTGTTGGTGACCAAGAATCTGATGCTGAAGGGGTTCAGCAATTTCGCCGGCCTGATCGCCCAGGACGCGCAGAAATTGGCTGCGGCGATGACGGCGATCAGCAGCATGATCGATCATCCGGCCTTCAAGACGAAGCAGGGGCCGCAGTTCGGGCTGGACCAGATCGGCGCGGCCATGGCCGTGGAGGGCGCGGCGCCGGCTATCCTTCTTCCGTAGGCGGCTGAAGCGCAGCGCAGGGTCGCATTCCTCGGCGGATTTGCTATATCTTAGCCATGTCCGCCGATGAGCTGGTTCAAACGATCCGAGTCGCCACCGATGCCTAACCATAAAAACGGCGTCACCGTGCGCGGTGTCGATTCGCTCGCATCGATTCCGGCGGAGGCCTGGGAGGCCTGTGCCGGCACCGCCAATCCCTTCGTCAGCTACGCCTTCCTGCGCGCGCTCGAAGACTCGCGCTGCACCACCGAAGAGACCGGCTGGACGCCCAGCCATCTTGTCGCCGAGGACGAGACCGGCGCGGTGGTGGCCTGTGCGCCGGTCTATCTCAAGTCTCATTCTTATGGCGAATACGTCTTCGATTGGAGCTGGGCCGAGGCGTGGCAGAACGCGGGCCGCCGCTATTATCCCAAGCTGCAATGCGCCGTGCCCTTCACCCCGGTGACCGGGCCGCGTCTGCTGGTGCGGCCCGATATTCCCTACGAAGCGCTCGCTCCCGCGCTGGGCCAGGTGATGGAAGAACTGGCCGAGCGCGCCGAACTGTCGTCGATCCATATGACCTTCGCGCCGGAAGAGCAGGCGCGGATGCTCGCCGAGCAGGGATGGCTGCTGCGTCTGGGCGAGCAGTATCACTGGCACAATCAGAATTATGCGAGCTTCGACGACTTCCTCGCCACGCTCGCCTCACGCAAACGCAAAGCGATCCGCAAGGAACGCGAGTCGGTGGCCGCCTCGGGCCTGGTGCTGAAAACGCTGCAGGGCGCCGAGATCACCGAAGCGCATTGGGATGCGTTCTTCCGCTTCTACATGCACACCGCCAGCCGCAAATGGGGCCATCCCTATCTCAACCGCGAATTCTTCTCGCGGCTGGGCGAAGCGATGGGCGACCGCGTGGTGCTGATGTATGCCGAGCGCAACGGCAAACCCTTCGCCGGCGCACTTAATCTGGTCGGCAGCGATACGATCTTCGGGCGCAACTGGGGCGCGCTGGGCGAAGTGCCGTTCCTGCATTTCGAGCTGTGCTACTACCGCGCCATCGACTTCGCCATCGAACGCGGGCTCGCCAAGGTCGAGGCCGGTGCACAGGGTGAGCACAAGATCAGCCGCGGCTATCTGCCGGTGCCCACCTTCAGCGCGCATTGGATTCGCGAAGCGCCGTTCAAGAAGGCGGTGTCGCGCTTCCTCGAAGCCGAACGCACGATGATCGCGCAGAACATCGAGGAAGAGACCGAGGCCGGGCCGTATCGGCACGTGCAGGAAGAGATCGAGTAAGGCTTCAGCCGTACAGCGTGATCTGCGATTCGTTCTGGTCTTGGCGGTTCTGCGTCGTCTGATAGGCCGACGAGGCTGAGGCGTAGGCGCTCGGCAGCGTGCCGCTGGGTCCTGAAGACCCGCTCGATCCGGAAGGCGCGCTGGAGCTGCTACTCGATCCGCTGCTCGATCCACTTCCCGACGCACTCGAAGGCCCACCTGATGGAGCGGACCCACCCGCGCCGCCAGTGCCGCTCGTTGCCGACGCGCTCGCCGTTGCGGTCGTCGTCGGATCTTCGATCACCGACGCGACGAAGGCCGTCGCGGCCTGCGCTTGGATCGAACGGTAGGAGACGTCGGATGAACTGCCGGAGGCGTTGCCCGGCTGACCTGAAGGGGCAGGCGTTCCCTGCGGCAGAGGCGAGGGGCCTCCACCGAGCGGTTGCGCCACCACCTGACCCAGGACCTGGGTACCGATGCTGGACGTCGTTGGCAGTACCTGAACGACGACGGCTAAGCCCTGGGGGGTGGTGATAATTTCCCCAATACTCGGCATGCCTTCATTATAAGGCCGATGCGGATGGCCCGTAAATTAGCAGCCGTCATGGCTCCGAAATGACACACCGCGTCTCCGGCGGACTTTTGGATCGCGCCCAACCCATTGGAATCGTGGATTGCTTGGGCCATAGAGCCAAAGGTCTATATACCTTTGGCCTATACCTTTTCGCAGCCGGAGACAGCGAAACAGCATGTTAGGCTGCTCAAGGCCTCTGAAATCAGTGGGGTCTTGAGGTCCGGGGGAAGTGTTGAATCCGCCTGCCGACAGCCAATTGGTTCATTGGCTGGCCCTGTTGGGCCAGAACGTTGCCATGGGCATGGTTGTCGTCACGATTCACGCGGCCGTCCGTCCCACCTTCGAAGACCGGTCGAAGAATCTGCGGTCGTTTGTGCTCGGCCTTTTGTTTGGCTTGAGTGCGGTCGTGTCGATGGCGATTCCCGTCGAGGTCTATTCCGGCATCCGCATCGACCAACGCCTCGTCTTCATCCTGATCGGCAGCATGTTCGGCGGGCCGATCGGGGCGGTGATGGCAACGGTTCTGCCCCTGGCGTTTCGCATCTATCAAGGCGGCGTCGGCGAGACGGTAGGCATCGTCGCCATCTTCAGCGACGGGGTGATCGGTCTTCTCATCGGCCACTATTCGCGCCGGCTGCGGATCGAGATCGGCGGGCTCACCCTGGTTACGGCGGGGCTGACGGCGGCCATATCCAGCGTGCTCTGGATCAGGCTGTTCTCCCATCTCGAAAACCGCGCGGCCTTGCCGGTGGCGGCCGAGGAGGCGCTGATCCTGATCTCGCCCTGCGCCACCGTCGTTCTCGGCTCGGTTCTGTCGCTGGCGCATCCGCGCGTCTGGCGGCGCACCGAACGGCTGCTGGCCGATGTCGTCGCGACCACGAGCGATCTGATCTGGGAAAGCGACGCGCGGGATCGGTTTACTTTCGTTTCGGAACGCTATGTCGCCATCATGGGCTTCACCGCGAAAGAGATCATCGGCAAGACGGCGGCACAGCTCGGATGGGCGCCGATCGACCAGGCGACCCAGTTGGCCTATGAACGCGCCTCGGCAGAGCACAAGCCGTTCAATGCACTATCCTTCGTGCAGGAAACCAAGAACGGCGAGTCGCGGCTGATATCGGTGACCGGGCGACCGGTGTTCACCGGGCAGGGCCGTTACACCGGCTATCGTGGCGTGGCCAGCGACGTTACCGAGATCGAAAAATGGCGCGCCCTGATCGCGCGCATCACCGACGGCATCGGCGCCACGGTGGGTGACGAATTCTTGCGCACCCTTGTGCAGGTCGTCGCGCAGATGTTGGAGGTGCGAGTCGCCTTCGTCGGCCGCTTCAACTTGGCCGAGGGCTCGGTTCACGGCCCTTATGTCTGTCTGGCCGGACAGCTGACCCAGCGTCCCGATGCGTCGTTCGGCGGCTTTCCCAGCGCCGTGGTCGCGCAAGGCAAACCTGTCATCATCTCAAACAACGTCAAGACGCTTTATCCGGCCATGCACGAGCTCGACATGTTCGACGGCGTCGAATCCTACGCGGCCGTGCCGCTGATGAGCGCGCGCGGCGAAGTTCTGGGCTTGCTCGGCGTGGCCGACGGCCGTCCCCGCGAATCGATGCAATATATCGAGACGGTGCTGACCCTGTTCGCCGGTCGCGCGGCGGCCGAAATCTCGCGCGGCGTCAGCGAGGAAGAGGCCCGCCTCGATCAGCAGCGCGCCGCGCAACTCGGCAAGATGGAAGCGCTCGGCAATCTGGCCGGCGGTATCGCGCACGACTTCAACAACCTGCTCGGCGCGATCCTTGGCTTTGGCCAGTTTCTGGTCGAGGATCTCGAAGACGCGCCCGAGCAAAGGCACTATGCCGAGCGCATCGTCGGCGTCAGCCAGCGCGGTCGTTCGTTGGTGCAACAGATCCTGACCTTCTCGCGCAGCTCGGCCGTCGAACCGACACGCGTCGATCTCGACGATACGATCGGCGAGATTCACGATCTGCTGCGGGCGACCTTGCCGTCGACGACCCAACTGGTCGTCGACAATTACGCCGAGAATGCCGCCGTGTTCGCCGATAAGGCGCAGCTGGTTCAGGTGATGGTCAATCTGTGCGTCAACGGCAGCGACGCGCTGGCCTCGGAACCGGGCACGATCCACATCTCCATTTCCCGTTTACGTCGCGATCGGCCCGACCTGCAGCGTCTGCCCACCGGACGCACGAAGCCGTCGCCGGCCTTCGTCGACATCTGGCGCGATATCGATGGCGCGATCTGCATCGCCACCGGCGCAATTCCGCCGGGCGACTGCCTGTCTTTCACGGTGGCCGACACGGGCACGGGAATTCCCGATGCGATCGCCGGCCATATCTTCGAGCCCTTCCGCACCACCAAGGGCGTCGGTCGCGGCACCGGGTTGGGGCTGGCCGTGGTCCATCGCATCGTCCGCGAACATGGCGGCGGGATTCTGGTGCGTTCGATCAAGGGCAAGGGGACGCGCTTCGAGATTTTCCTGCCCAGCGCCGGCATGGCGTCCGTCGCTGCCGAGGAGCGCATTGTCGATCGTCCCGTCGCGGTCGCGCAGGATACCGCCGCGTCGATTCTGGTGGTCGACGACGATGTCGACTATTGCGACATGGTGAAAACGGCCCTGACGCGGTTGGGCCATCGCGTCGATATCACCAACGATCCGCGCGTCGCCCTGGGTTGGGTGCGGCACGGTTCGCAGCGCTGGGACGTGCTGGTCACCGATCAGACGATGCCCTATATCCGCGGCCATGACCTGATTCGCGGCTTCAAGGCGCTGAGCGCCGATATCCGCTGCATCGTCTGCACCGGCTATAGCAGCAGTCTCAACGAGCAGACGGCATTGGCCGCTGGCGCCGATGCCTTCATGACCAAGCCGATCGATGTGGCGCAATTGGGCAAGCTGGTCGCCAACCTGGTACGGGCCCAGCCGGTGTCCCACTGATTTGGGCCGAATCGGAACCGGTTTTTCCCTCTGGGTTACGGTTTATGGGAGCATCGAGGCCGTGTTAGTCTGGCCCGGACGGGGGGATTTTTGCGTCGATCGTTGAGCCTGCCCGCGGGTTTGTGGGGATAGTCCCGTATGCCGAGGCCGATATTTCGATATCTGTTGCCCGCCAGCCTCGCCCTGGTCGCACTGCCCGTCATCGCCGCCTTCAACGGCCCCGGCGACCTGATTTTTCCCGACAACCACAGCTACGGCGTCGCCCATTCGATCTTCGAGGCGGCATCCTTCGCACTGGGCACGCTGATCTTCGGCGCCGGGTGGTACGGCTCCATCGGCGACCGTTCCGGCATCATGGCGTTTCTATCGACGGTGTTTCTGGCCGTCGGTCTGCTCGATCTCGGCCATCTGCTGTCGATCGGCGGCATTCCGGATTTCGCCATGCCGGCGGGCAGCAATACTGCGGTTGCCTTCGGCTTCTCAGCGCGGGCGTTGAGCGCGGTCGCGCTGTTTGCGATTGCGCTGAACTGGATGAAGTCGGGATGGTCGATCCGAGCGCGCCACATCTTTTTGGGCGTGGCGCCGCTCTATACCGTCGCGGTCTATTGGATCGTGCTGATGGCGCCGAACCTGATACCCGACACCTTCATCGTCGGCAAAGGACCCACGGCATTCAAATCGGTGGCTGAAACGCTCTTCGCCACGCTGCAACTCCTGACCGCTGTCGTCCTGGCATTCCGCACCATCAGAGTGCCGCTGCTGATCATGGCGCCGCTGATGGCGCCGGCCGTCGTCCTGGGGGCGAGCGAACTGGCCTTCGGCTTCGATACCTCAGGGCACGACAACCTCAACGTTGCAGGCCATATCTTCAAACTGCTCGCCTTCCTGCTGATCTATCGCTTCGTTTTCAACGCCGCGGTGAGCGAGCCCAGCCGGCTGCGCGCCGAATCGGAAATTTCCCTGCGCCGCAGCCGGGAACAGCTCGAGCGCGCGCAGCGCATCGGGCGGATCGGCAGCATCGAGACCGACTATATGACCGGCCAGACCACCTGGTCGGACGAGCTATGCGCCATGGCCGGACTGGAACTCGGAACGCCGGCCTCGTTGCGGCGCTTCCTGTCCGTCGTTCATCCTGACGACCGGGAAAAGCTGCAGAAACTATACGACCGTTCGGATGCTGGCGCGGTGGCCGAACCCGCCGAGATTCGGATTCTGCGGTCGGATGGTTCGATCCGCTGGTTTCTGCGGCGCTGGGAAATGATTCGCGGCCCCAACGGCGAAAAGCTTCGGCTGGTGGTCACCTATCAGGACATCACCGACCGCCGGGAGGCCGACCAGGCCCTTCAGACGAGCGAGAACTTGCTGCGCGAAGCGGCCAAGGCGGCGCAGATCGGCATCTATACCCATGACTACGCGACCGACGGCATCTATTGGTCGCCCGAGCAGCGGCGCCACTTTGGCTTCAGCGACGACGAGACGGTCGCGATGTCGACCTTCCTCTCGATGATTCATCCCGACGATCGTGTACGGATAAGCGCAGACATGAGCCGGGCGGCCGATCCCAATGGCGATGGCCGCTTCGATGTGGAACACCGCATCCTTCGCCGCGACGGTTCGGTGCGCTGGCTTCTGACGCGGGGCCACACCGATTTCGACGCCGATCAGCGCCCCTTGCGCGCCGTCGGCGCGGTCCTCGACATCACCAGCGCCAAGGAAGCGGAAACGCGGCTGCAGCGTAGCGAAACCCATTTGCTGCTGGCACAGCAGGTCGGCTTGATCGGCAGCGCCGAATACGATCTCGCGCTGGGCAGGTTCTATCGATCGGAAGCTTATGGCCGGCTGCTGGGTCTCGACCCGACGAAGCCGCCGACCGACGTGCAATTTGCCGAGGCCGTGCTTCCCGAAGACCGCCATAAGATCGTTCCTATCCCGGAATTGGTCGCACTTGACGGGCCGATTCCGCCGGTCACGTTCCGCATCCGCCAGCCCGACGGCCAGATCCGATGGCTGCACCGCCACGCAGCAAAAGTCCTCGACGCCGACGGTAAGACGGCCTCGATCATCTTTTCCTCGCAGGACATCACCGAATTCATGCGATCCGAGGAGCGGCTGCGGCGCAGCGAGGCGCATCTCTCCCAGGCGCAGCGCATCGGCAGGATCGGGAGCGCCGAGGTCGATCTCTTCACAGGCCGCCATCATTGGTCCGACGAGTATTACCGCCTGCTCGGTCTCGAACCGGGATCAGCGGAGCCCGGCGCCGCCAACTTCCTGCCGATCGTGCATCCCGAGGATCGCCAGAAAATCCGGCCGATTGCCGAAATGGCCGCGCAGAAGGGCCCGATCGAGCCGATCACCCTGCGCGTCGTGCATCCCAATGGCGAAATTCATTGGCTCTATCGCCACGCGGCCCAGGTCACGAATACCGAAGGCGTCGTCACGCATCTGGCTATCACCGTGGTCGACGTCACCGAGTTCAAGCGCGCCGAAGACAAACTGCGCCGTAGCGAGGCCCATCTTGCCCTGGCCCAGGTGGTCGGCCGCACGGGCAGCGCCGAATATGACCTGATCGGCCGGCGGCATCATCGTTCCGACGAGTATGCGCGGCTCCTGGGGCTGAATTCGGACCAGCAGTCGGTTGCGGCCTCGCTGATCCAGCAGGCGGTCATTCCCGAAGACCAGCACAAGATTCGCCCCATGGCCGAACTCGAAGCATCGGAAGGGCCGATCGAGCCGGTCGAATTCCGCGTCCACAGCCAGGATGGTGCCGTCCGCTGGCTGCGGCGTGGTGCGGCGAAGATTCACGACGCCAGCGGCCGCGCCACGGCGCTGCTCTTCACGCTGCTCGATATCACCGATATCAAGCAATCGGAAGAACGGCGCCTGCAGCTCGAACGCCAATTGGCGCAGGCGCAAAAGATGGAAGCGGTCGGCCAGTTGACCGGCGGCGTCGCCCACGACTTCAACAATCTTCTCGCCGTGGTCCTTGGCCGTCTGCGGCTGCTGGAAGAAGATCTGGCCGATCGGCCGGCTTTGCGCGAATGGACGCAGATCTGCATCCGCGCGGCTGAGCGCGGCGCCTCGCTGACGCGCAGCCTGCTCGCGTTCTCGCGCTTACAGACGCTCAGGCCGGAAAGCGTCGAGCTCAATTCGGTCGTTGCCGACATGACCGAGCTGCTGCGCCGCATGCTGGGTGAGACGATCGAGATCGGGCTGACGATGGCGAACGGGCTGTGGCCCAGCCGTGCCGATCCGGGCCAGGTGCAGACCGCGCTGCTCAATCTTGCCGTCAATGCGCGCGACGCGATGCCCGAAGGCGGCCGGCTGATGATCGAAACCCGCAATGCCCAGCTGGATGAAGACTACGCCACGCGCCATCCCGACGTGGCGGCAGGCGACTACGTGCTGCTCTCGGTGTCCGACAACGGTTTCGGCATGACGGCGGAAACATTGGACCGCGCCTTCGAACCGTTCTTCACAACCAAGGACGTGGGGCAAGGCAGCGGGCTGGGGCTCAGCATGGTCTATGGCTTCGCCAAGCAGTCGGGCGGCCATGTGACGTTGTACAGCGAAGTCGGCCGGGGCACGACGGTGCGGCTCTATCTGCCGCGCGCGCAGGACGCGGGCACGATGGTCGAGGACTCGGACCTAGCGGCCGACCCAACGGTCCTCGCCGCCCGTGAGCGTGGGCATGAAACGATTCTGGTGATCGAAGACAACGATGAGCTGCGTGATATCACGCAGGTGCAGCTCGACCGGCTCGGCTATCGCACCTATGCTTCGCCCGATGCTGTCGATGGCTTTCGTTTGCTGCGCGAGCATCCCGAGACGGCGCTGCTGCTCTGCGATGTGGTGCTGGCCGGCGGTGTCAGCGGCCCGCAACTCGTCGAGACGGCGCTCGGCCTGCGCCCCGACCTGGCGATCGTTTTCATGACCGGCTATAGCGGCTCGACGTCCCTGGGCACCGATGGCCGTTTCGCCGGCGACAGCGTTCTGCAGAAGCCCTTCACCAATGAAGACCTCGCCCGCCAGGTCCGCGCGGCGCTGGATCGTAAACGGGTAAAAGTATAGTCACGGAAGCAGATATTATATTCTATATTATGAAAGTAGAGTTCCCGTACGTTTGGCGCCTATAGCGTATCGCCGCCAATGGTGGAGGGAAACCGATGGCCGATAGCTCTCTTGCACAGGAAATCAACGTCATTCTTCAGGCGCCGGTCGTCACGCTTGGTGGCGCGATCGCGCTGACGGCCGTTATCTGGAAGTTTGTCGATTGGGCGTATGCCTTGCACATCGGAGCGCTGAATGAGCGGTTGGCTCTGGCCAATGATCGCCTGACAGCGTCAACCGAAGATCTCAAGAAGCTTCGAGATCAGCTGATGAGCGTGTCGCGCCCGGGTGGTGCGCCTGCGCTTGTGTCATCGCCCGCTGCTTCGGCGCCTGCGCTGGCGCCGTTATCCGCCGCTTCGGTACCTGCGGCGCCTCCGGCTCTGGCCGGTAGGGGCGATGGTGCCGGCGGCGACTGGGCGCACGTCGCCGAAGTCATGGCGCCCAAGGTGTTCGGTCTGATCGATGGCATCATCAGCGCCAATAACGCTACGGTCGCCGCCAATGTTGCGCCAAAAGCCAAAAAGGCCCCTAAGAACTGAACTCCTGAGGAGCGGCAAACTAACCTTGCCGCCGCAGCTGCTCAATCGCCTGCGCCGCCGTCTCTTCCTTCGTGCCGCTGATATCGACGATGACGGGATTTTCGTCGGCCGTGGGTTCCTGCAGCGTCGCGAACTGGCTGTCGAGCAGCGAGGCGGGCATATAGTCGTGATGGCGCGCGGCCACGCGCTGGGCGATCAGCTCCTTCGAGCCTTTGAGATAGACGATACGCACGTCGCGCCGCGCGCCGATGATCACGTCGCGATAGGCACGCTTCAGCGCCGAGCAGGTCAGCACGCCCGATTGGCCTTGCGCGCGCCAGCCATCGATCACCGCGGCGATCTTCTCGAGCCAGGGCCAGCGGTCGTCATCGGTCAGCGGCGTCCCGGCGCGCATCTTGGCGACATTGGCCTCGGGATGCAGCGCATCGCCTTCCTGGAACTGACAGTCGAACGCCTCGGCGATTTTCTTGGCGACCGTGGTCTTGCCGCAGCCCGACACGCCCATGACGATGGCGATCATCCTCGTCCTCCTCGTTCTTTCACGTCGCGCTGTTGAGCCGCGCGAACAAGTCTTCGATCGGCACCGGCGGAACGATGCCGAAGACCTCATCGAGCACGCCGCCGAGCGCTTCGGCGCTTTCGAGCGTCCGCTCTTCGACGATCACGCCGTCGCGTGCTTCGACGATAAAGTGGCGGCCGATCAGCTTATAACGCTTGTCCTCGCGCAGCCGTTCGACGATCAGCGTTGTCACAAAATGGCTCGTGGGGTGCGTCGCCGTATACCAATTGCTGACCTCGTAGTCGGAGGCCAGCTGCGGCTGAAGGTCGAAGACATAGGCGGTGCGCCAGCCTTTGGGCCGATTGATGCTGAGCGTATAGAGCCCATCGGCCTCGTTCAGCCGATAGAGGCTCATGGCGGTGCGCTGCTCGACCTCGGTCTCCAATCGCAGCGGCGCGTCTTGCACACAGGCGCCGAGGCCGACATCGGCAAGATGGGGGCCTTCGGGCAGATCGACCTTCAGCAGCATATGAGTCCGCGGCCCGGGCGGACTCTTCGGCCGCGCGTTCCACCGCACGCGGCCACCCAATCCCGTGACCTGGAAGCCGATCGCTTCGAGGGCAGACTTGAGCAGCAGGTTCTGCTCGACGCAATACCCGCCGCGCCGGCTATCGACCAGCTTCGCCTGTAGCGCATCGAGATCGAGCGGCACGGGCCGACGCAGGAACGGATCGAGGCCTTCGAAGGGAATCGCGCGCACATGGGCGGCATGGAGATCGGTCAGCGTCGCGAGATCGGGTGCCACCGGCCGGGTGATGCCGATCCGGGCGAGATAGCGATCGAGGCGGAAACCGCTCGTCATTCAGACCGCATACCCCATCGCCTGACGCGCCAGGCCGTCATAAAGGTCGAGCATGTGTTCGCGCCAGGCATAGACGGGGTCGTCTTCGGCGAGAAGGCGCAGCGGGCTGGTGCAGCGCGCCCATTGGAAGACGCTGAAGGCCGCGTAATCGTGCCAGGCCGGCGTTTCGCCCGAGATGAAGTTCTGGAACTTCAGCATGCGCCGGAGCGGAATCAACCCGCGGCGGAATTGTTCCATCAGCGTCTCGCGTTCAGCTTGAGCGGCTTCCAGCGTGCGGCCGAGGAATTTCTCGCGCGTTTTGCGGAAGTAGATCTGGGTCTCGGCGTCCATCTGGCTGTGGAGATCGACGGCGATCATCGGGAAGATGCCGGCGAGCAAAGCGAGTTCGGCCCAGTCCGCCACGAAACGCCCGGTGCCGCGTCCGCCTGGGCCGGCGAACAGCGACGGCCGGTCGGGATAGGTATCTTCAAGATAATTGGCGATGTCCCAGGAATCGGTGACAATGGTTTCGCCGTCCTTGATCACCGGAACCTTGCCCTGACCGGAGAAGCCGATCACGTGCTTGTCGATCATCCGCCAGGGAATGGTGGTGTAAGCGAGGCCCTTGTGATGCAGCGCCAGTTTGGTGCGCCAGCAATAGGGGCTGAAACGACGATCCGTCTCAGCCCCGCAGAGGTCCCATAGTGTGATCGTCACAGGTCGTCCTTCGTTGGGCCCATGGTTCGAGGCTCGCTTACGCGAGCTCGGCTGCCGTCCGAACGCTCCACTGGAGCGTTCGGGTCTGATGTCCAGTGGACATCAGACAGGCGCCGACACCATGAGGATTTTCCACCTCATCCTGAGGTGCGCGCGTGAGCGCGCCTCGAAGGATGGGCCGTTTTCCACCATCGCTCAGCTGCCGCTGGCCTTGCGCACGCTGTCGGCGGTCTGGCCGAACAGGATGCGGCGCTGCTCCTCGGTGTTGATGCCGGCGGGTTCCTTGCGCACGGCGTTGCCCTTCTCATAGGCGCGCACAGTGGCCGGCCGCGCGGCGATGGCGTCGAGCCAGCGCTTGAGATGCGGGAAGTCGCTCATCTTCTGTTCCTGCATCTCCCACGGCACCACCCAGGGATAGCAGGCCATATCGGCGATCGAATACTCGGCGCCGCCCAGGAAGGCATTGCCCGTTAGCCGCCGGTCCATCACGCCGTAAAGGCGATTCACTTCCTTCGTATAGCGCGTCATCGCATAGGGCAGCTTCTCGGGCGCGTAGCGCAGGAAGTGCGTGTTCTGCCCCGACATCGGCCCCAGCCCGCCCATCTGCCAGAACAGCCACTGGTTGATCGCCACGCGGGCGCGCACATCCTTGGGATAGAACTTGCCGGTCTTGTCGCCCAGGTATTGCAGGATCGCGCCCGACTCGAACACCGAGAGCGGCGCGCCCTTGTCGGCGGGCTCATGATCGACGATCGCCGGCATGCGGTTGTTGGGCGCGATCGTCAGGAAGTCGGGTTTGAACTGGTCACCCGCGCCGATATTCACCGGCATGATCTGATAGGGAGTGCCGGTTTCCTCAAGGAACATGGTGATCTTGTGGCCATTGGGCGTCGGCCAGAAATGCAGGTCGATCATATCAACTCCCGATGCGATTCTTCGTGGGGCGGCGATGCCGGGCTGGAAAGGGCATCGTAAGCCTGCTTTATGGCAGGGTCACGCGCGGAAAACGGAACCCGGTAATGCTGCGATTACCCTGCTGCACTGCCGAAAACCGTAACAGCGTTAGGGCCTTTGTCGCGCCCCGGATTCGTTGCATAAAGGGGACGGCCAGTTACTCAATGTCCTCATCCTGAGGTGGCTGCGTAGCAGCCCTCGAAGGATGGGTAATAGCACCGGGAGATGGCCCATGGTTCGAGGCTTGCTCGCGCAAGCACCTCACCATGAGGATTTTTTGAGAAGGACGAAATGGCGAACACAAATACAACCGGTTCTTCTGGCGGCCCGCTAACAGGCTTATTGGTGCTCGACCTGTCGCGCATTCTGGCTGGGCCGTTTTGTTCGATGATGCTGGCGGATTTGGGCGCGCGGGTGATCAAGGTCGAGCAGCCCGAGGGCGACGACGCGCGGCAATATGGCCCCTTCGTCAACGGCAAGTCGGCCTATTTCAGCTCGGTCAATCGCGCCAAGGAAAGCATCGCGCTCGATCTCAAATCCGAGGCCGACCGCACGATCTTCGAGGCGCTGTTGGCCCGCGCCGACATCCTGGTCGAGAACTATCGCCCCGGCACGATGGAGAAGCTGGGCTATGGCTGGGATAGGCTGCATGCCAAATACCCGCGGCTGATCTATGCCGCCGCTTCGGGCTTCGGCCATACCGGCCCCGACTCGAAACGCGCCGCCTATGACATGGTGGTGCAGGGCATGGGCGGCGTGATGAGCCTGACCGGCCATCCCGGTTCGCCGCCGACGCGTGTCGGCACCTCGATCGGCGATATCACCGCGGCGCTGTTCGCCACCATCGGCGTCAACGCCGCGCTCTATAACCGCACAAGCACGGGGCAGGGCACCAAGGTCGATGTCAGCATGCTCGATTGCCAGGTGGCGATTCTCGAGAATGCCATCGCGCGTTATTTCGCCTCGGGCGAGGTTCCCGGGCCGATGGGCGCACGCCATCCCTCGATCACGCCGTTCGAGGCCTTCGCCACCAAGCATGGCCATATCATCATCGCCGCCGGCAATGACGGGCTGTTCCGTAAATTGGCTGGGGCATTGGGCAAGCCGGCGCTGGCTGACGATCCGCGCTTCCTCACCAATCCCAAACGCACCGAGAATGTCGGTGCGCTCAAGGTCGAGATCGAGGCGTTGTTGGCGTCAGACGATGCGCCCGCCTGGTTGACGCGCATCGATGCGACTGGCGTGCCTTGCGCGCCGATCAACAACGTCGAAGAAGCGGTGACCCACCGCCAGATCGTCGCGCGCAATATGATCGTCACCGCCACCGAGGCCGATGGCACCGCGCTGAAGATGGCCGGCAACCCGATCAAGCTCTCGGGCTTCGCCGATCCCTCGACCCGCGCACCGGCGCCATCGCTCGATGGCAACCGCGCCGCGATTCTGAAGGAACTGGGGCTGGGGTGATGGGTCTAGCCGAAAAGGTCGTCACCCCGGACTTGATCCGGGGTCCAGCGGCGAGCGGCAGCGAGCATATGAATCGCGAAGGAAGGCGCTACGCGCAAATATCTCCTGGATTCCGGATCGGCGCTCGCTTCGCTCACTTGTCCGGAATGACGATTGCGATTTTGGCTGCGGCGCTCGCGCTCGCGCTCGCGCTCACCCTCGCCGCTACCGCCGCGCGGGCTCAGTCAATCGACGGGTTCGGTGTCGGCCAGGATGTGCAGGCGGCGATTGCCAAACACGACCCGCCCACCGAAAGTGGCAAGCTGAAGGACAACGACGTCTATCGCTGGGCCATTGCCGGCGGCACCACCGCGTCCGTCACCGCCGCACCCAAAACCGGCAAGATCATATTCATCGAATCCGATTGGGGCGGCGACGCCAATTACGCCGCCACCGATGTGCCGGGCCTCACTTTCGGCGCCACGACACTGGCCGATATCCGTACGAAGTTCGGCAGTAACGGTTTCATCTTCAAGCAGCACGCGCTGCATATGGATGCGCACGATATCATCAGCGTGAACTGCTACGCGCTGGCCGCCGACAAGAAGGTGGCGCTGGCCGTGGTGACGACGCAAGCCGTGGCCGATCTGCCCGAGGTGGACGGCAAGCCGCAGATCGATACCGGTCGCGGCGTGCTGCAAGCGGTGATCCTGGCCGATCTCGCCTATCTCCAGACGATCTGGGGCAAGGATCGCGTGGCCGACGACAAGGCCCATCCGATCGATTGGAAGTGACTTTGTCGCCCTCTCCGCCGCTTGCGGGGGAGAGGGTGGGGCCCGACGCATAGCGTCGGGAGGGAGAGGTGGCTACTCGCAGATAGCCCCACCTCACCCCGCCCTCTCCCCCCTAAAGGGCGGAGAGGGAGAAAACGAGTTTCCTACCCAATCTCCCGCACCGACCCGTCGTCCTGCGCGACGAGCACACGTTTGGTCAGGCCTAGGAACAGGCCGTGGGTGACCACACCGTCGATTCCGTCGAGCAGCGCCGCCGCGCGCGCAGGATCGGCAATCGGCGCCAGTTTCATATCGACGATGACATTGCCGTTATCGGTGACGAAGCGCCCGCCGCCATCCTTCGCGGCGCGCAGCGTATGATGCTCAACCGCGATGCCGCCGTCTTTCAGTGCGTCCAAGATCCAGCGTGTCGTGGTGCCGTGCGAGAACGGCACGATCTCGACGGGCAGAGGAAAGCCGCCCAGCTTCTCCACCAGCTTCGCTTGGTGGACGATGGTGATGTGATCGGCCGAAAGCCGCGCCACGATGCGCTCGCGGAACAGCGCACCGCCGCCGCCTTTGATCATCTGCAGCTGCGGCGTGATTTCATCGGCGCCGTCCACCGTGAGATCGACGCGCGTCACCGCGTCGACCGCGACCAGTTTGATGCCGAGCAATTGCGCCAGGGTCTGCGTCTCGCTCGAAGTGCAAACGGCGGTGATGCTTTCGCGCAGCTTCTTCTCGGTGCCCAACAGCCGCACAAATTCGCTGGCCGTGCTGCCCGATCCGAGCCCGACCAGCATGCCCTCTTTCACATAGGGGAGCGCAGCGCGCGCGGCGATGGTTTTGGAGTCATTGCTGTTGGCCATGCCGCATTGTGACGGAAATCAGCGCTCAACGTAAGACAACTGCGTGATGCGCCATATCCCGACGCGCCGCCATTTTCTGAATATCGGTTGAGATCAGGCGATCACTGTTACTGAACAGTGAGGCACGACCATTCCAAAAAAGGGCCGCACCCCATGGACGGTGTTGGCCCGCGTTGCTACAGTCGGCGCCGGGCATCTTGGGGGAAACATGATGCGGGGATGGGTTGCGGCGTTGGTGGTGGCACTTGGCCTTTGTGCCGGAGCGATGCACGCGAAAGCCGATGACGGCAAGGCGGATGCGAACGGATGGCAGGATATTGCCTGCGATCGATCGCCGATCACGGTCAATGTAACGGCGACCGAGCGGTGCCGGATGGGGCCGAATGTTACACAGACCCGCGAGGCTTGTCTGACCCGGCAGTTCAGCAAGGTCGGACAGATGGCCAACGGCTTCTATCTGGCCTATGCGGTGCGTCTCGAAACCGGCATGTGTTATATGTACGAGGTTTCCGACACGGCGATGGTTAAGCAGCTCAAGGCGTTCAACCCCAAAGGCTCCGATTGGGGCGATACGCATCGCCTCGGCGATTCCTTCGTGGTCGATTTCAAGCTCGCCAAGCAGCTGTGCTTCGGTTTCACCAATCACGGTGGGCAGGCCGGATTCGGCGCCAATGGCGTGCGCTCGTACATCATCGCTCAGTTCTGCACCACCGACGCTTCCGGCTATGACGACGACGCCAAGCGCAACATGATCGCGGCGGTCAAGCTGGCGCCGTAGGGAAATCGAGAGCCGGGGAGGGGTTGCGAGCCGTATGCTTGTGAAGACCTTCGGTGGCCTATCGCGGCCCTACTATCTCCGCCACTTTCTGTTCGGCCTGATCTTTCCGGCGCTGTTTATCTGGAACGGTATTCACAAACCACAAACGCTCGACGTTGGGCTGTGCGTTCTCATGGTGGTCAACACGCTGCTGTATCCCTATTCACGCTTCGTCTACGAATCGATTATGCGCTTCATCATTGGCGACAATGTCTTCTTCGTGAGGCCGCTGTTCATGGTGGCGATGAAGTTCTTCACGATGCTGGCGTGCTGGGGATTGGCGATCTTCATCGCGCCGCTGGGTCTGGCCTATCTCTACTATCGGCACACCAAGGACGAGCGCTCCGCCGCGGCACTGCAAGGGCAGTGAGGGGCAGTTCTCTCGCCAACGAGTAAATCGAGCGAGCGTCCCATCGAATCCCGCCCCCCATCTCGCGCGTCAGCCGCGGGGTGATACCTGCAGGAGCCCCTGGGGTGACAGCGCCCTCGCTTGTGGGGTGATGACGGCGGCGCTTGTGGGGTGATACCTGCCGCGCCAACGGGGTGTTACCGGCCATCATCCGGGGTGTTACTCGTGCCACCAGGCCGTCTGTGGCGGCGCTCGCGCATGTTGCGAAGCGAGGGAAATCAGGAGGGTAGGCCGGGTCGCGCATTGCTCGCTTGATATAGCCTAAACATGCGCAAATCGCAATTTATATCGATTATCTATTTGATATAAATCATCTTTATAAAAATGTTTCACGTGGAACATCGCAAGAACGGGCGCGTATGATTCTTTCGGCGCTGTCCGGTTCCATGTCATCGGGACCGGCCCCGTGACCAAACCGGGGCGGTCACAGCGCCGCCATGATTCGCATCCGGCCGCCATGATTCCGTCCGAATAGACCGGCTCACTGATGTCTCGCGTCGGCGAACGCGACGAGTTGCACAAAAAGGATAAAGACAATGGAGCGGCTCATTGCATTCCCTATTCCTGTTTCCGTTCCTGCCCCCGCCCGGCCGGCCAGCGCTGCTTTGGGTCGTCCTGCTTTCAGTCGCGCCAATCTGACTGTCGTCACTGCTTCGACGGTCGTCTCGACGGCCGGCGATGGCGCCGAGATCTACTGCGCGCCGGAAGGCGCTCAGCCGCGCCACGCGCGTATGGGCACCAAGCGCTTCGCCGTCCTGCCATTCTCCTATCGCCTTCGAACCGAGCGTCTGCTCGGCAATTTGGCTCGCGTCGGCCAATTCAAAAGACGCACCCCCCACTTCGGAGACACGAAATGACCGACGCTCTGACGTATTCCCAACGCCTCAAGCTCGGCGCGATCCGCGTGCGCCGCGATATGGCCGACGACGCCCGCCGCCGTGCCGTGTCCGCCGCATTGATCAACGATCATCGCGAATGCGAGATGCTGCATGCGGAAGCCGACCGTCACGAAGCGGCGATCATCGAAGCGGCCCGCGAATTGGGTCAGGCCAATCCGCCGCCGCCGCGTGTCGGCCGTGCACGCCTGACGCCTGTGGCCAGCGATTCGTCGGAGAGCGCCATCGGTCCGTCGCCCTGGCGTGCGGCCCGCGAGGGGACCGCTGCCGTGGCTCGGCCGCTCGACGATTGGCACAAGTTCGTCGCCAAGCTGGGGTGAGCCAAGCTGGGGTCAAAAAGCTCGCCCCTTAAGAACAAGAAACGGTCCCTTAGTCTCGCGTGCGCGGGGGACGCTAACGAGTTGCAAGAAGGCGTAAAACAATGATGCAGCTCATTGCCACAACCATCACGGTACTCTGCGTTATCGTTCTTGCCAGTCTGGCCCATGCCGCACCGCCCGCGGGCGCCGATCCCAACTCGCCCGTCGGGCAGTGGTTCCAAAGCCTCGCCCGCGAAGACGGCATGAGCTGCTGCTCGATGTCCGACTGCCGGCCGGCCCAGGCCGACGATCTGCGGGTCTCAGACGACGACGGTCTTCAGGTGAAGCTCGAATCGCGCTGGGAGACAGTGCCCGAATACAAGATCGTCCGCCGCGAGGACAACCCGATCGGCAAGTCGGTCATCTGCAAAGCCCCGGATGAGGTCTATTGCGTGATCCCCTATTCGGGGTTGTGAAGACACTAGACCTATCGGTTCGTCATGGCCGGGCTTGACCCGGCCATCCACGACTTTGTTGGGACGACAAAGAAATAAGACGTGGATCCCCGGGTCAAGCCCGGGGATGACGGTCAGCCGAAACTAATTTCGGCTGACCGCCACCTCAACGCGGCCGAGGCCGTCGATCTCGATGGCGATATGATCGCCGGGCGTCAGCCAGATCGTTTTCACCAAACTGCCGGTCGAGACGAACTCGCCCGCGCGCAAACTCGCGCCGCGCTGCGCGAAGTGATTGGCGAGCCATGCCAGAGCTTCGAGCGGATGGCCCATCACATCCGCGCCGCGGCCCGACGCGACTTCCGTGCCGTTTAGGATTGCGCGGCCGGGGATGGTGATGAGATCGGGTGTCTCCTGCGGCGCGACCGGCGGGCCGAGCACGCTGCCGGTGCCGAAGAAGTCGTCGGCGGCCAGTGACGGCGTCCCCATGCTGGGCCAGTCCTTGTAGCGATCATCCACCAACTCGATCGCGGCCATATAGGCATCGACATAGGGCGCGACCGACGCGCGGGTGTAGGGCGCGTCTTGGGGCGGCATGTCTTTGCCCAGGCGCGTCGCGACTTCGCATTCGATGCCGACTTTGATGAAGCGGGAATAGGGCAGGGTGACGCCCGATTGATGCACGGTGGTGGCGAAGATGCCGCCGGCGCAAGGATGATCGATGCGCATGTAGTCCTGCATCACCGGCGTGGTCGCGCCGATCTTATGGCCGACGATCGCGCCGCGACCGGCGGCGGTGAGCAGGGAATGGGCTTGGTCTTGGACGCGGTAGCCTTCCGCCAGATCGCGTGGCCAGATCGCATCGGGCAGCGTGTCGAGCGGCGTATTGGCCAGCCGCGCCTTCGCGATGATTTGTGCGGCAGCGGCGATGCGGCCGGAATCGGACAACGTTGTGCTCATTCCCCCACCCACTGGCGCCTTTCAAACGTCCACTGGACGCTTGATACCGACGCCCCGGTGGGGCGTCGGTCGGCGTCCAGTCCTCCCCGCAAGGGGGAGGGGATCGCGTTCTTATTTTCCCTCCCCTTGACGGGGAGGGATTAAGGGTGGGGTGACTAAGCTCCGCTTCAGCCCCACACCTCGCGCGCCGTATCCACCACCAGGCGGAGTTTGGCGATTTCGTCGTCAACGGTGATCTTATTGCCGTGGACGGTCGAGGAGAAGCCGCATTGCGGGCTCAGCGCGAGCTGCTCGAGCGGCACGAATTTGGCCGCTTCGTCGATGCGGCGCTTCAGCGTGTCTTTGGTCTCGAGGGTGCCGACCTTGCTGGTGACCAGCCCGAGCACGACGGTCTTGCCCTTCGGCACGAAGCGCAGCGGCTCGAAGCCACCCGAGCGCTGATCGTCGTATTCGAGGAAATAGCCGTCGACGCCGATCTCGTTGAACAGCACCTCGGCTACCGGCTCGTAACCGCCTTCGGCCACCCAGGCGCTCTGGAAGTTGCCGCGGCACAGATGCATGGTGATCGCCATGTCGTCGGGCCGGCCTTTGATCACGCTGTTGATCAGTTTGGCGTAGGTGTGGGTGAGCTGCTCGGGATCTTCGCCCAGATTGGTGCGCACCTGGTCGCGCAGCTTGGGATCGCAGAGATAGGCGAAGTTGGTCTCGTCGAGCTGCAGATAGCGGCAGCCGGCCGCGGCCATATCCATCACCTCTTCGTTATAGACGCGGCCGAGATCGGCATAGAACTCGGCCATGTCGGGGTAGGCTTTCTCGTCGATCGCCTTACGGCCGCCGCGGAAGTGCATCATCGAGGGCGAGGGGATGGTGACCTTCGGCGTCTCCTTGGTCACCGACTTCACGAATTTGAAGTGGTCGACGAAGATCGGCTTGGGATGGCCGAGCTTGCCGGCGACACGGAAGCCCGGTGGTTCATATTCCAGATCGCCTTCGTGGGTGTGGAACTTCACCTTCACCTTGGGCGGGATCTCTTCGACATTGGCGAACGAGACCAAGAAGTCGAGATGCCACCAGGTGCGGCGGAACTCGCCATCGGTGATCGCCTGCAGGCCGATATCTTCCTGCAGCTTGATGACGTTGCGGATGGATTCATCCTCGACGCTCTTCAACTGCTTGGCCGTGATCTTGCCGGCTTTGCGCGCGTCCCGGGCATCGAGCAGTTTTTGCGGGCGGAGAAGGCTGCCGACCTGATCGGCACGGAACGGCGGGGTACGGCGCGCAGCCATGGTGATTTCGCTCCCAGATTAGTATTGGATACAATGGAGGGCAGAAAAGCAGCTTCCGCCGCCGAGCGCAACCGCGGCTTTACCACCGTAGGCCTCACTTCTGCCGTCGCCCTCCGCGTAGCCACGCCGTTCGTGGTCGGGACATGCCTCGCCGCCAGGAAACCCCGGATTGTGTCTCCCTCTCAGGTGTTTACCTGAATTGTCTTTGACGACACCACGCATGATAATCGCTGGGTCTATACGGTTGGTTCTATGCGCCAATGGCGCCCAACCATGGCTTTCGACCGAGTGTTTCGTATCCGCGGTTTTGTACTCCGACGTGGTGAGACAAGGCTTCGTATCGACGCTTTAAGAAAGAGGTCAGTGAAGAAATGAGCGCCGCTCAACGTGCCAAAACGATCCTTCTTTGCACCATTTTCTTCTTCGCCTTTGACCGTATCGCCTTCGCGCAATCCAGCGACGATGGTCTAACGATCATGGGCGATGGTCCCGATTATGTCGGCATTGGGGCCGGTTCCTTCAACATCCAAGGCCACAGCGATCAATCGCCAACCGGCGAAATGAACGTCGAAGTGCGCGGCGGCAAGAAGCTGTGGGACATCGGGCCCGCGGTCGGCATCCTGGGTAACTTCGATGGCGGGCTATACGGATATGTTGGTGGCTACGCGGATATTGGCCTCGGTCCCATCGTCGTGACGCCGCTTGCCGCCGTGGGCGCCTATTCGTCCGGTGGTGGCCAGTATTTGGGCGGCGTGTTTCAGTTCCGTCTTGCCATAGACGCGGCGTATCAATTCGATGGCGGATCGCGACTCGGCGTCGAATTCGCGCATCTCTCGAACGCCACGATCGACGACCGCAATCCCGGCGAGAACGAATTGCTGCTCACCTACGCGATGCCGGTCGATCTGGGCTTGTAGCCGGCGCGCCTAACGCAGCACGCCGGTTTCGGTGACGATGACGTCCATCGGCCTGTCATGGGGCTGCGGATAGATCGTATCCAAACGCCCGATGGTGAAGGCGACGCCGACGGCCAGGGGCATCGACGCCAGTTGAGGCAAGGTGCGATCAAAAAAACCGCCGCCATTGCCGAGGCGGAAGAGGCCGTCATCGTATCCGACGCAAGGAACCAGTAGCGCATCGGGCAGCACGAGCGTGCCATTGCGAGGTTCCATGATGCCGAAGGGGCCACGCTCCAGTACATCGCCGGGCGACCAGGTTCGATATTCCAGCGGCTCGTTCTTCGCAACGACGACTGGCAGCGCCATTTGCCAGCCGTGGAGCCGGAAATCGTCGATCAAGGGACGTGGATCGAACTCGCTCTGGATCGGCCAATAGGCACCGAGAATTCCCGGCACCAAATGATCGAGAACGGCATGAAGCCGCGTTGTGAGCTGGGCGCTCCAGATCGCGCGTTGTTGGGACGCGGTGCCGACGCGCAGGGCAATCAGCTCACGGCGTTTTTCTTTGCGCCACCGCGCGACGTCATCCATCAGAACAACCCGGCGATACGACCGTCATCGGTGACGGTGATGACGTTGGCGGCGGGGCTCCGCGGCAGGCCGGGCATGGTCATGATGTCGCCGCACAGCGCCACGACGAAGCCGGCGCCCGCCGAAAGACGCACTTCGCGGATGGGCAGGGTGAAGCCTTCGGGTGCGCCTTTGCGGGCGGGGTCGGCCGAGAAGCTGTATTGGGTCTTGGCCATGCACACCGGAAGGCTGCCGAACCCGGCAGCTTCCAATTCGCGGCAGCGGTCGAGTACGCGTGCTTCGGGTGCGATGTCGTCGGCGCGATAGATTTCGCGCGCAATGGTGCGCATTTTTTCGGCCAGCGGCATCGCATCCGGATAGATCGGTTTGAACGAAGCCGGCTTGGTTTCGATGGTTGCCACGACGCTGCGCGCCAGCGCTTCCGTACCCGCCCCACCATGAGCCCAGTGATCGGCTACTACCGCTTCGACACCTTCTTTGGCGCAAAGCTCGATCAAAAGATCGAGTTCGGCCTGCGTATCGCCCGAGAAGCGATTGACCGAAACCACCACGGGCAAACCGAATTTGCGCAGATTGGCGACATGGCGCCGCAGATTGCTGAAGCCCTCGCGCAGGGCGGATAGGTTCTCGGTTTTCAGCGCGTCCTTGGCGACGCCGCCATGCATCTTCAAGGCGCGTACGGTGGCGACCACCACGGCGCAAGCGGGCGAAAGGCCGGCCAGGCGGCATTTGATGTCGAGGAACTTTTCCGCGCCCAGATCGGCGCCAAATCCCGCTTCGGTGACGACCAGATCGCCGAGCTTGAGCGCCGCACGTGTAGCCATCACCGAGTTGCAGCCATGGGCTATATTGGCGAAAGGCCCGCCATGCACGATGGCTGGATTGTGCTCCAAAGTTTGGACGAGGTTGGGTGCCAGCGCGTCTTTGAGCAGCGCGGTCATCGCTCCGGCGGCGTTGATATCGGCGGCGCACACCAGTTTGCGGTCGCGCGTCTCGCCGATGACGATGCGGCCGAGGCGCTTTTGCAGATCGGCCAAATCCGAAGCAAGGCAGAAGATCGCCATGATCTCGGACGCGACAGTGATGTTGAAGCCGTCTTCGCGAGCGAAGCCGTTGCTCGGGCCGCCAAGCCCGACGGTGATCTGACGCAAGGCGCGGTCGTTCATGTCGAGTGCGCGCCGCCAATGAACGCGGCGCGGATCAATCGCTGGCTCGTTGCCCCAATGGATATGATTGTCGATCATCGCGGCGAGCAGATTGTTCGCCGCGCCGATGGCATGGAAATCGCCGGTGAAATGGAGATTGATTTCCTCCATCGGCACGACTTGCGCATAGCCGCCGCCGGCTGCGCCGCCTTTCTGTCCGAAGCACGGCCCCAAACTCGGCTCGCGCAGACAGATCACCGCTTTTTTGCCGATCCGATTGAGCCCGTCGCCAAGGCCGACCGTTGTGGTCGTCTTGCCTTCGCCGGCGGGTGTCGGCGTTATCGCGGTCACCAGGATCAGCTTGCCGTCGGGACGCGACTCGAGTTCGCGCAGCAGGTCGAACGACAGTTTCGCTTTGGTATGGCCGTAAGGCACCAGCTTGGCAGGATCGATGCCGAGCTTATCACGCGCGACCTCGGAGATCGGCTTGAGCTGCGCGGCTTGCGCGATTTCGAGATCGCTGAGCGGCCGTCCATGTTGATCGTGTTTATGGTTATGAGGCGAATCGTTCATTGCGCATCCTGAAGGATCATGTCGGCGGCTTTTTCCGCGATCATGATGGTGGGCGAGTTGGTGTTGCCCGAGGTTATCGTGGGCATAATCGAAGCATCAGCGATGCGAAGGCCACCAAGGCCGCGAAGCCGCAGGCGATTGTCGACAACGGCCATCGCATCGTCGCCCATCCGGCACGTTCCCACCGGGTGGAAGATCGTCGTGCCGATATCGCCGGCCGCCTTCGCCAAATCCATGTCGCTGGTAATGCTGGCGCCAGGCTTGAATTCCTCCGGCTGATAGGGCGCGAAGGTCTTGCTGCCGGTGACGATCTTGCGCACCAGCTTGATCGCATCGACCGCCACGCGCCTGTCAGCCGGGTCCGAGAGATAGTTCGGCTGAATTGCGGGAGCCTGGAATGGATCGGCTGATTTGAGCCGGATGTGGCCGCGGCTTTGCGGGCGCAGGTTGCAGGCCGTGGCTGTGAACGCCGGAAAGCGATGCAAAGGCTCACCGAACTTGTCGAGACTCAAAGGCTGTACGTGGAATTGAAGATTGGGTGTCGCATGCTCCGGCGACGAACGGGTAAAACCGCCCATCTGCGAGGGGGCCATGGTCATCGGGCCTTTGCGCCATAGCGCATATTCGAGACCCATGCCGATCTTGCCCAAAATGCTATTGGCGCGGGTATTGAGCGTGGGTACGCCTCTGACCTGGAAGATTAGCCGCAATTGCAGATGGTCCTGCAGATTTTCGCCCACGCCGCGCAAATCGTGGACCACCGGAATGCGATGCTGCGCCAACAATTCCGGATCGCCGATGCCCGAAAGCTGGAGGAGGTGAGGGCTGTTCACCGCGCCTGCCGAAAGAACGACCTCCTGGTTCACTTTGACGGTCTTCGTTTGTCCGTCGTGGCGCAGCTCGATGCCGGAGACGCGCCCATTCTCGACGATCAATCGCGTTGCCTGGGCTTTGGTCCAGAGGGTGAGGTTCGGCCGTTTCAGCGCCGGTTTGAGAAAGGCGCTTGCCGTTGACCAGCGAACCCCGCGCCGCTGATTGACCTTGAAATACCCAACACCCTCGTTGTCGCCCCGATTGAAATCGGTCGAGGCAGGGATCCCTTGTTCGACGGCCGCTTCGCGAAAGAGATCCAGGACCTTCCACGAGAGCCGCATTTCTTCCACGTGCCATTCGCCACCTTTCCCGTGGAAAGGATCGGGAGGGCCTTCGTGGTTCTGGCTCTTCTTGAAATAAGGCAAAATCTCATCCCAACCCCAGCCCTGGTTGCCGAGTTGGCGCCAATGATCGTAGTCGGCAGATTGGCCGCGCATATAGATCATGCCGTTGATCGAGGAGCAGCCGCCGACGACCTTGCCGCGCGGATAGCCGAGCGAGCGGCCATTCAGTCCTGGCTGGGCCTCGGTCTTGTAGCACCAGTCGGCGCGGGGGTTTCCCATGGCGTAGAGGTAGCCGACAGGAATGTGGAACCAAATCCAGTCGTCAGTGCCCCCGGCCTCCAGCACCAGCACCGAGTGCCGGCCCGATTCACTGAGGCGATTCGCGAGTGTACAGCCTGCGGTTCCGGCGCCTACAACGACAAAATCAAAATGAAACTCGGTCGTTTCCGTCTTACTCGCTCCCACCTTATAGAATCCCCTGTTTTTTCTGTCAGCGTTTACGCCGTATCGGAAATGTTCCCGATCTCACTCTATGAATCGTTTCTCCTGCGCGTGAGGCCGTCAAGGGATTTACCCTTGGGGCATCGACACCAAAGAGTCATCTACCATTTGATGTCGATGAATCCGGGCCTTACCAGAAGGTTTCCAACCCTCGCCGACATTCATTATGAAAAGTGACTATTGGATTGTTGCGCGCCCCTTAATTTTTCCTTATGATCACGGAACTCTGAGTTAGGTGCCCAGTATGTCGTGGTGTTTCGAGAGAACTTCGAAACCTGCGGCATAAGTGAAAAGAGGAGGGGGGCCTCCTCGATAGGTCTCAAGCCCCGGGTCCGTGCCCTGGTACGCACGGGCGGAAGATGCAGAAGCAAATCTTTCCGGAGCAATGCTGTGGTTACCTTTCGGTATCCGATTTCTGCGGCGAGTAGTGTGCCCGCGCTGATTCAGCGGCGGGCCGCGCTTGCTTTATCGCAATTTAATCGACTCGCGTAGAGTCAGGGGGTCCCCGTGTCGTCCACAATCATCAACTTCGGTAGCAGCTCTCCCGCCACCGTTACCGCATCAGCCTTCGATACGGTAGTCGGAGGAACAGGCGATGACGCGCTCATCATTTCGGGGGCCATCACCAGCGCCCAAGTCGATCTCGGATCCGGCGACGATCTGATCTCGATTGGCACCTCGGCGGCCACGCTCTCCGTTACGAACGTCGAGAGCATCACTGGCGGCGCAGGCGCAGACAACATCACGCTCGGTGGAACCGTCACCGGCACGTTCGTCGATCTCGCGGGCGGTGTCGACAAGCTGACCTTCAGCTCTTCAGGCGACACCGTGACCATCAGCAACGTCGAGACCGTGATCGGCGGCGTGGGTACCGATATCGTCACGACGGGCGCCGGGTACACGGGTGGCGTGATCGATCTCGGTTCGGGCACGGACAGCATCACTCTGTTCAGTGCCGCGCATAACACGATCACTGTCCTCAACGTCGAAACCGTTATGGGCGGCACGGGAGACGATCTCGTCACTTTGTCCGGAACGGTCACAGCGACGACGGTCGATCTATCAGACGGCACCGACAAGCTGACGCTGGCTGCCGGTGGCAACACCGTAACAGTCCTGAATGTCGAGACCGTGGTTGGCGGCGCGGCTTCCGATCAGGTCACCTTCGGCATCGATCTCACGCCCGGCATCGTCGATCTGGGCGCCGGCGCCGACAAGATCACCCTGTTCAACGCCGCGGTGAATACGCTCACGGCGCTGAACGTTGAAACCATTATCGGCGGTACCGGCGACGATATCGTCACTCTGGGCACCGCTGCGACGGGTACGACGATCGACCTCGGCGCGGGCGACGACACCCTCACTCTGTTCAACGCTGCGACCAACACCGTCACTGTCGCGAACATCGAGACCATCACGGGCGGCACGGGCACCGATCTCGTCACCTTCACGACGTCGATGACCGGCGACATTGTCGATCTGGGCTCGGGCGCCGATAAGCTGACGCTGACCAACGCTCTCGGCAACACGCTGACGGTGAGCAACGTCGAGACTCTGATCAGCACCGGCACTGGCGACGATATCGTAACGCTGAACACCGGGATGACAGGGGGCGTATACGATCTCGGTTCGGGCGCCGATAGCCTGACGCTGTTCAACGCGGCCCATAACACGCTGACCGTGGCCAACGTCGAAACCTTGACTGGTGGCACGGGCGACGATGTCGTCACGCTGGCTTCCGCGTTCTCGGGCACGATCGATCTAAGCGACGGCACCGATAAGGTGACGTTGGCCAATGCTGGCAACACCGTCACGCTGATCAATGTCGAAACCATCGTCGGCGGCACCGGCGTCGATAAGGTGACGCTGGGCCTTGACTTCACCGCGGGCACGATCGACCTGGGCGCCGGCGCCGACAGCCTGACGCTCTATGACACGCCGGCTACAGCGAATACCGTCACCGTCATCAACGTTGAAACGCTGATCGGCGGTACGGGCGACGATTACGTCCAGATCATCGGCACGAGCAGCACGGTGTCTGTGTCGGCCATTGAGACGTTGATGGGCACCACCGGTACCGACGTCATCACCCTGACCGCTTCGACCACGAATAGCGTGATCGATCTGGGTAGCGGCAACGACAAGCTGACTCTGGCAACCGGCGGCAACACGCTGACCGTGTCGAATGTCGAGACCCTCGTCGGCGGCGCGGGCGACGACAACGTCACCCTGGGCACTGCGACGATCACCGGTTACTCGGTGGATCTGGGCAGCGGCAGCGACACGCTGACGATGTTCAATGCGGCCCACAACACGCTGACCGTCACCAACGTCGAGACCATTCTCGGCGGCACGGGCGATGACGTGGTTTACGTCACCGGCCAACTCACGGGCGGCCTTTACGATCTCAGCACCGGTTCGGACAAACTGGTTCTGGCCAGCCTCACCGGCTCGAACGTCAATACCATCACGATCGCCAATATCGAGACCGTCATTGGCGGCACCAGCAGCGACGTCGTTGTCGGCGGCTTCGACCAGACCACCGGCACGATCGACCTGGGCGCCGGCAGCGACAGCCTGACTCTGTTCAACGCACAGAACAACACGGTGACCGTCCTCAACGTCGAGACGATCACCGGCGGCACCGGCGACGACACGATCATTCTGGGTAACGCCAGCACGGGCCTGCGAATCGACCTGGGTGCGGGTGACGACGCCCTGACTCTGACCGGCGCAGCCAATACGATCTCGGCCGCCAATGTGGAAACCATCACGGGTGGCACAGGCGCTGACACCGTCATTCTGACGACGGCGGCGACGGGTACCGTGATCGATCTCGCCGGCGGCGTCGACAAGGTGACGCTGGCTACGGCCGCCACCAACACGCTGACGGTCAGCAACGTCGAAACGCTGATCGGCACCACCGGTGACGATATCGTCACCACCGGCGCCACCTATACTGGCGGCTTCATCGATCTCGGTTCGGGCGCGGATAGCCTGACGATCGGCAATTTCACCGCGACCACGCTGACGATCGCCAATGTCGAGACGCTGGTGGGCGGTACCGGCAACGACATCATTACTTTGAGTGCCTCCTATACCGGCACGATCGACCTCAGCGATGGCAGCGACAAGATCACGCTGGCGTCGGCGGGCAACACCGTCACGCTGACCAATATCGAAACGATCGTTGCCGGTACCGGCACCGACATCGTTACGCTCGGCAACAACGTGACCGGCGGCCTGATCGATCTCGGCTCGGGCTCGGACAGTCTCACCTTGTCTGACGCCGCTAACAACACAATCACGGTGATCAACGTCGAGACGATCGCCGGCGGCGCGGCCGACGACATCGTCACTGTGACGGGCACCGGCAGCACTCTCCATGTCGCCAATGTCGAGACTCTGATCGGCAGCACCGGCAGCGACCAAGTCACGCTGACCTTCGATGTCACCGAAGGTCTGATCGATCTTGGCTCGGGCGCCGACAAGCTGACTCTGTTCAGCGGCGCGGCCGGGAACACCATCACGCTGGCCAATGTCGAGTCACTGATCGGCACGACGGCCGACGATGTCGTCACCTACACCACGAGCATTACCGGCGGCTCGATCGATCTGGGCTCCGGCGACGACAGCCTGACCCTGGGCGGCACGGGCAACACCGTCACGGTGTCCAACGTCGAAACCTTGACGGGCACCACGGGCGTCGATGTCATTACGCTGACCAGCGCCTATACCGGTGGCACGATCGATCTGGGCTCGGGCAGCGACAAGCTGACTCTGGGCGGCAGTGGCAACACGGTCACTATTCTCAACATCGAGACGTTGGTCGGTGGTTCAGGTGTCGATAACGTCACCTTGGGCGCGGCCAGCACGGGCGGGACGATCGACCTGGCCGCGGGTAACGACAGCCTGACTCTGTTCAACTCGGCGACGAACACGATCACGACGTTCAACGTCGAGACGATCATCGGCGGGACGGGTGACGATACCATCCATCTGGGCGGCACCGCCGGCAGCACGGTCAATATCACCAATGTCGAGACGATTTACGGCTCGTCGGGTAGTGACCAAGTCACCCTGGGCTACGACTTCACCGCGGGCACGATCGACCTCGGCGCGGGCAGCGATAAGCTGACGCTGTATAGCGGCGCGGCCGGTAATACGGTCACGGTCATCAACGTCGAAACCTTGATTGCGACCACGGCCGACGATGTGATCCAGCTCGGCGGCGTGATCACCTCGGGCTACTACGATCTCGGTTCGGGCGACGACAGCCTGACTCTGCTCAGCACCGCGGCGAACAACACGATTACCATCGCCAATGTCGAAACCTTCATGGGCGGTACGGCGAACAACGTCGTCACCCTGAGCGGCGGCTACACCGGTGGTTCGATCGATCTAAGCTCGGGCAGCGACAAGCTGATCCTGGGCGCCTCGGCCCACAACACGGTCACCGTCATCAATGTCGAAACCCTGATCGGCAGCACCGGTGACGACATCGTGTCGCTGAGTGGCGCGATTACCGGTGGCACTTTCGATCTCGGCTCGGGCCATGACCAGGTCACACTGTTCGGCTCCGCGACCAACACGATCACGATCGTCAACGTCGAAACGCTGATCGGCGGCACCGGTGATGACATCGTCACATTGGGTAATGCCATCACGACCGGCACGCTCGACCTTGGTGACGGCGATGACAAGCTCACTTTGGCTAACACAACCAACACGGTCACGATCGTCAATATCGAGACCCTGATTGGTGGCTCCGGCAGCGATAACGTGACGCTCGGCTCGGCCTTCACCGGTGGCTCAATCGATCTTGGGGCCGGTGCGGATAAGCTCACGTTGTTCAGCAGCGCCACCAACAATACCCTCACGATCATCAACATCGAGACGGTGATCGGCAGTACAGGCGACGACGCGGTCACAATCGGCGCTCAAGCCACCGGCGGCACGATCGATCTTGCCGGCGGCGACGACACCCTGACTCTGTTCAATGCCGCGCATAACACCATCACGGTAGCGAATGTTGAAACGCTGACCGGCGGCACTGGTGACGATCTCGTTACCCTCACTGCGGCCTACACCGGCGGCCTCATCGATCTCGGTTCTGGTACGGACAAGCTGACGCTCGGCGCCAGCGGCAACACGGTCAGCATTCTGAACGTCGAGACGCTTGTCGGCGGTTCGGGTGTAGATAACGTTACCTTGGCTGCTGCCAGCACGGGCGGGACGATCGATCTCGCCGGGGGCACCGACAGCCTGACGCTGTTCAACTCGGCGACGAACACGATCACGACGTTCAACGTCGAGACGATCATCGGCGGGACGGGTGACGATACCATCCATCTGGGCGGCACCGCTGGCAGCACGGTCAATATCACCAATGTCGAGACGATTTACGGTTCGTCGGGTAGTGACCAAGTCACACTGGGCTACGACTTCACCGCGGGCACGATCGACCTCGGCGCGGGCAGCGATAAGCTGACGCTGTATAGCGGGGCGGCCGGCAACACGGTCACGGTCGTCAACGTCGAAACCTTGATTGCGACCACGGCCGACGACGTGATCCAGCTGAGCGGCCAGATCACTGGTGGCTACTATGATCTCGGCTCGGGCGACGACAGCCTGACTCTGCTCAGCACGGCGGCGAATAACACGATTACCATTGCCAATGTCGAAACCTTCATGGGTGGTACGGCGAACAACGTCGTGACGCTGACGAACCCCTACACCGGCGGTTTCGTCGATCTGAGCTCCGGCACCGACAAGCTGATCCTGGCCAATGGTGTCGGCACCACGATCACAGTCGTCAATGTCGAGACGCTGGTCGGCAGCACGGGCGTCGACGTCGTCACCTTGGACGGCCAGATCACCGGCGGCGTCTTTGACCTCGGCTCGGGCGGTGACCAAATCACGTTGTTCAACGGCGTGGCCAATACGATCACGATCGTCAATGTCGAGACGCTGATCGGTGGCAATGGCGACGACGTCGTCACGCTCGGCAACGCGCTCACGGGCGGGTTACTGGATCTCGGCGATGGCGACGACAAGCTGGTCCTGGCCAACACGGCCAACACCGTCACGATCATCAATATCGAGACCCTGGTTGGTGGCAGCGGCAGTGACATCGTAACCCTCGGTTCGTCCTACACCGGCGGCACGATCAACCTGGGAGCGGGCTCGGATAAGCTGACGCTGAACGCCGCCGGCAACACGCTGACAGTTCTCAATATCGAGACCGTAATGGCCGGAACCGGCGACGATGCGGTTACGATCGGCAACGCCTCGACCGGAGGCATCTATGACCTCGGGTCCGGCGACGACACGCTGACGTTGTTCAACGCAGCGGTTAACACGGTCACCGTTCTCAATGTCGAGACCGTAACCGGTGGCACTGGCTCCGACATCGTGGTGCTGGGCAACGAGGCGACGGGTGTCTTCGTCGACCTTGGCTCGGGCGCTGACAAGCTCACGCTTGCCAACGTGGCGAACAACACCGTTACGGTTGTCAACGTCGAAACCTTAATCGGTGGCACACTTGCCGATGTCGTAACGTTGGGCGCACTTTACACTGGCGGCACGATCGATCTGAGCTCGGGCGTCGATACGCTGAATCTGTTCGACGCCACGAGCGGCACGGTCAATACGGTTACCGTCATCAACGTCGAGAATATCCTCGGCGGTGCGGGCGACGACATCGTCACCCTCGGCGGCACCACGGGCCAGACGGTTACCGTCAGCAACGTCGAAACCATCGTTGGTTCGGTCGGGGCCGACAACGTCGTCCTGGGCTTCGACTTCACCTCCGGCAAGATCGACCTGGGTTCGGGCGCCGATAAGTTGACGCTGTTCAACGCCGCGGCCAATACGATCACGGTTTTCAACGTCGAGACCATCACTGGCGGTACCGGTGACGACACGATTGTCATGGGTAACGCCCTCACCGGCGGCAAGTTCGATCTGGGTGCCGGTGACGACACGCTGACCTTGTACAACTCGGCTGCCAACACGATCACGGTCAGTAACGTTGAGACCATCACCGGCGGCACCGGCAGTGATCTGGTCGTCCTGGGGGCGCAGTCCACCGGCAGCTACGTCGATCTCGGTAGCGGTGCTGACAAGCTGACCCTGGCTAACGCGGTCAACACGATAACCGTGGTCAACGTCGAGACCGTAGTTGGCGGCACGCTTGCCGATGTCGTGACGCTGGGGGCCACCTATACAGGTGGGTTCATCGACCTTGGCTCCGGCAGCGATACGCTCAATCTGTTCAACACGGGGGCGAGCACCGTCACCGTAACGAACGTCGAGTCGATCCTCGGCGGTGCGGGTGACGACGTCGTGACCCTGACCGGTACGGCCAATGGCAGCATCGATCTCTCCGATGGCGACGACAAGTTGACCATGGGCGGCAGCGGTAACACGTTGACCCTGTACAACGTGGAAACCATCGTGGCGGGCGTCGGCAGCGACCAGGTGACGCTGGGTACGGCTACCACCGGCGGCACGATCGATCTCGGTTCGGGCGCGGATAAGCTCATCCTGTCTGGCCTGGCCAATAACACCGTCACCATTCTCAACGTTGAAACTTTGGTGGGCGGCACGGCCGACGACTATGTCCAGATTGGCGGCACGAGCAGCACGATCGCGGTGACGGGCATCGAAACCCTGATCGGTTCCACGGGCACCGATATCGTCACACTGACGGGTCAAAGTACCGGCAGCACCATCGATCTGGGCGCGGGCAGCGATAAGCTGACCCTGTTCAACGGGACCGGTCTGGCCAACACCGTGACCGTGATGAACGTCGAAACCCTGGTTGGTAGCACCAACAGCGACGCGATCACGATCGGATCCGCTTACACCGGCGGCACGATCGATCTCGGCTCGGGCGCCGACAGCCTGACCTTGTTCAACTCCGCGACCAACACGATCACCTTGACGAATGTCGAGACGATCATTGGCGGTACGGGCAGCGACCTCGTCACGCTCACCACTTCGTTGGTCGGCGGATCGATCGACCTGATGGGTGGGGATGACAAGTTGACGCTGGCCTCTTCGGGGTCGACGACTACGGTCTCCAACGTCGAGTCACTGATCGGCGGCGCCGGTATCGACAAGGTTACCTATGGCTTCGACGCCACGGGTACTTACGTGGATCTCGGCGCGGGCAACGATACGTTGACGCTGTTCAACGCGGCGAACAACACCGTGACCGTGATCAACGTCGAAACCCTCGTCGGCGGCACGGGTGACGACGTGATCATCCTCGGTGGGGTCGGCAGCACGATTGCGATGAGCAATATCGAGACGCTCACAGGCACGACCGGTGCCGATATCGTGACGGTCAGCACCTCAGTGACCGCGGGTTCGTTTGACCTGGGTTCTGGTACCGACAAGCTGAGCTTCTCGATCGGCGGCAACACAATCACGGTCAGTAACGTCGAGACCCTGGTGATCGGCGGTACCGGCGATGATGTCATCACCATCGGTGCGGCCTATACCGGCGGCACGATTGACCTCGGCTCGGGTACCGACAGTGTCACGTTGTTCAACGCGGCCCATAACACGGTCACGCTGGTCAACGTCGAAACAGTGATTGGTGGTACGGGTGACGATATCGTTACCTTCACGACCTCTCTTGTCGCCGGCACGGTCGATCTCTCCGATGGTACCGACAAGGTCACGCTGGGCGGGGCCGGCAACACCGTGACGATCTCGAATGTCGAGACCATCATGGGCAGCACGGGTTCCGATCATGTCACCCTGGGTGTCGAATTCACCGGCGGCCTCATCGACCTGGGTGCGGGTTCCGACGTGTTGACCTTCAACAACACGGCCGACAACACCGCGACCGTCTACAACGTCGAGACGCTGATCGGCGGCAACGGGGACGACACAATCCTCCTCGGCGGCACCAGCAGCACGATCGTTGTCGAGAATGTCGGCACTCTAACCGGCACCACGGGTGCGGATATCGTTACCCTGGGCGCGATCGATAGCGGCAGCGTCATCGATCTGGGCAACGGTTCCGACAAGCTGATCCTCTCGAACCTCGGTTCCAATACGCTGACGGTCAGCAATGTGGAAACCCTGGTCGGCAGCACGGCTGACGATATCGTGACCTTGGGCGCTGCTTATACCGGCGGCGTGCTTGACCTGGGTTCGGGCGCCGACAGCCTGACCTTGTTCGACGCAGCTCACAACACCGTGACCCTCATCAACGTCGAGACGATTATCGGCGGTACGGGTGACGACTTCGTGACGGTCGGTGCCGGATATTCGGGTACCATCGATCTCTCCGATGGTAGCGACAAGGTCATGCTGGGTTCGGGCGGCAGCACGGTCACCCTATCCAACGTCGAGACGATCGTCGGCGGCGCGGGCAGTGACCAGGTTGTTCTGAACACCAGCTTCGCCGGCACGATCGATCTAAGCTCGGGCAGCGACAGCCTGACCTTGTTCAGCGGTGGTAACAACACCGTATCAATTGCCAATGTCGAGACGCTGGTTGCCGGTGCGGGCGACGACCTGGTGACACTGACGTCGGTGGCTAACGGCTTGTCGATCGATCTCGGCGGCGGCGACGACCAACTCCCCCTAAGCGCGGGTGGCTCGGTCACGCTCCTGAACGTTGAGACCGTCGTCGGCGGCGCCAGCAATGACATTGTGACGTTGCAGTCAGCCTATGACGGCACGATTGATCTCGGCGGTGGCAACGACTCGTTGACCCTCGCTTCTACGGGGAACACGGTCACGATCGTGAACATTGAAACGGTGGTCGGCGGCTTCGGCTCCGATATCGTGACGATGGGTCTGTCGGTCACCGGCGGCCATATCGACCTCAGCCTCGGCAGCGATCAGCTCACTCTATACTCGGGTGGCGATACGTTGACGGTGTTGGGCGTCGAGACGCTGATCGGTGGTGCCGGTGCCGATACCGTTACCTACGGCTCGAGCATCTACGGTGCATCGATCGATCTCGGCACGGGCACTAACAACAAGTTGATCTTGTCGAGCGCCGGTTCGAATCTGGTCACCGTCTCCAACGTCGAAACGATCATCGGCGGCAGCCAACCGAACTACATCACGATCGGTACAGCCAATCCGTTCACCTATATCGGTGGCGCGGGCGGCGACACGATCACGATGGGTGCGGCGACAGGTGCCGACGTCATCTCGCTGGGCACCGGAACCGGTCCGGATATCGTCGCCTTCACCTCGACCAGTGAGTCGCCGGTGGGCGCCGGCATCACGATCAACAACTTCGATCCGACTCACGACCACTTGTTCTTCCAGGGCATGCTGAATGGTGGCACCTATCCGACTTCAGTCACGGTTGGGTCGGGCTTCACCAGCTTCGCCTCGGGTACGGGACCGGAGGAATACTTCGATACCAGCACCCATGTCCTGCATATCGACTCCACCGGCGTGGCCGGGGCTGGCGATATGGCGATCACCCTGACGGGTGTAACCGGGTCCGCGCTCAGCGCCAGCAACTTCGTCTGGAGCTAACGCCGGTTATAGAGGAAAGTGACAAGGGGTCACCCTCAGGTGGCCCCTTTTTCTTTTATATCAAAACGTTAGAGCCGGGCCGCCGTTAAGGCGGGGGAAAGGAATATCCCTTAACCTGTAAACGCGGACGGGTCATTTGTGCGATTCGGGCCGCGCGACGCGTTTTACGGTACGGCCAGGAATGAACGCAATGAGAGGCGGCAAGCGTAAAGCGCCCGTGGCGGCGGCAAAGCCGCGCGCCGTGGCGACCGTTCCTCCTTTGCTCAATCAAGCCTTTACGCTGTTCAAAGCTGGCCGTCTCCAAGAGGCCGAGCGCGCCTATTCCGCGTTGATCGCGCAGCAACCCAAGTTGGCGGTGGCTCACAATCACCTGGGGCTGATCGCAAAGGCGCTTGGCCAGGCGGAGCGCGCCGAGGTATTGCTTCGCCGTTCCGTCGAACTCGATCCTGCCGATCCGTCCGGCCATACCAATCTTGGCAATCTGCTGCTCAAGCTCGGCCGTTTGGCCGATGCCGATGAGTCTTACGCGCGTGTTATCGAACTGACGCCGGACGGCGAAGATGCGCTGCTCAATCGGGCCTGGGCGCGGTACTCACTCAAGGATGGGGAAGGGGCTCTCGGTCTCTACACCCGTGCCGTCGCCAAATATCCCAATTCGCCACGGACCCACAACGGCGTGGGTCTGGCGTTGGCTTTGCTTAACCGCACCGATGAGGCCGAGGCTGCTTTCGCCCGCGCCTTTGCCGTGGATGCCAAATTCGTCGGCGCGCTGAACAATCTCGGTGTGTTGCTGAAGCGTCTCGGCCGCTACGACGAAGCCTGCGATGCTTACCGACGCGCGCTCGCGATCGATCCCGCTTCGGTTGAAGCACTCAACAATCTCGGCTGTGCGTTGCAAGAGATGGGGCGGCTCGAAGAAGCGAAAGCGCTCTTGAAGAGGGCGCTGGAACTGGCGCCAACCTATGCCGACGCCATGGGTAATCTCGGCAACGGCTATCTCGCGACGCTCGAACTCGACGCCGCGATTGACGCCTATCGGCGCGCGGCAGTCCTGGGCCCGACGAAAACCGACTTCCGCCTGCATAAAGCCTTCGTCCATCTCGTCCGCGGCGAATTCGCGGTGGGTTGGGAGGATTACGAGTCTCGGCTGTTGCTTCCCGAACTGGCGCAGCGCTTTCAATCGATCAAGCTGCCGCGTTGGGATGGCGGCTTACTGAACGGAAAGCTTCTGGTCGTCGAGGAGCAAGGTCTGGGCGACGCGCTTCAGTTCATACGTTTCCTGCCGCGCGCAGCGGCTCTGACTCGGGGCATCGTGTTCCGCGTCGCCCCGACGTTGCAGCGCCTCGTTCCCGCTTGGCCGGGTGTCGAGCTGAATCGCGAGGGACAACCGGTTCCCGCATGTGTCGCCTGGACGCCGCTTTTGAGCATCGCGCGCGCGCTCAAAATCGATCTCAGCAGTGTCGCGGCGCCGACGCAATACCTTACGCTGCCGCAGGGGCTTGAAGAAAAGTGGGCGGCGCGCGTGGCGGGGCAGGGATTGAAGATCGGGCTCGTCTGGTCGGGCAGCACGGGACACAAGCGCGATCGTGAACGTTCGATTACCCCAGCCTTGCTGGAACCTGTCCTTCGCATTCCGGGTCTGCGCTTCTTCAGTCTTCAAAAGGTGCATGCGCCGGGCACGTTGGATGCGCTGCGCGCGATGGCGCCGATTGAGGATCTGTCAGCCGATCTCTCCGATATGGCCGAAACAGGCGCAGTGGCACGCGCTATGGATCTGGTGATTTCAGTCGACACTTCGGTCGCCCATCTTGCCGGGGCGCTAGGCGTTCCGGTATGGGCGCTGGTTGCCTACAGCCCCGATTGGCGATGGCTGTTGGATCGAAGCGATAGCCCGTGGTATCCAACGCTCACTTTGTTCCGCCAGCCGGAGCCTAATGACTGGCGCGGGACGATCGAACGCGTCGCAGCCGCCTTGGCTGCGCGGGCACAAACGAATAACGGGAGCAGCCGATAATGCCGTCGCCCTCAACGCCTCAGCGCAAAAAAAAGGCCGTGATGGCGGCCATCCTGCGGAGCTGCTCCTCTTATTTCCTTGCCGCGGGTATGTTCAGTTTCGCCATCAATATGCTGCTTCTGGCGCCGACGCTCTTCATGCTCCAGGTTAGCGATCGGGTTCTGACAACCGGCAACAAAGAGACCCTGGTTCTCCTGTTCCTGGTCTATGTGCTTGCCATCAGTGTGCAGTCGGCGCTCGATTACCTGCGCGCCAAAGTGCTGATCCGCGCCGGGTTGCGCATTGATCGGCGCTTGTCGCTTCGTATCATGGCAATTCTGTTCGAGCGGGCGACGCGTGCCCGTATCCGCGATCGCAGCGACGCCATCCGTGCACTCGACGGCTTCCGTCAGTTCATCACCGGCGCCGGAGTCCATGCGCTGTTCGATCTGCCTTGGATGGTCATCTATCTCGGTATCCTGTTCATCATCCATCCCATGCTGGGCGGTGTGTCGGTCTTGTTCATGGTTTTTCAAATCATGATCACGGTTGCGACCGAAGTGCTGACCAACGGTCGCGTCATGGCGGCGGCCGAGGCGCGTAACAAGAGCTACACCCTGGCCGAAGCGGCGTTGCGCAACGCCGAGGTGGTTCTGGGCATGGGCATGATCCGCGGCATTCTAAATCCGTGGATGGTCAATCGCCGCGATATGCTCAACAACCATGCTGTTGCCAGTGACCGTAACGCTGCACTAACGGCGCTCTCGCGCATGCTGCGGCTGATGGTGCAGTCACTGCTGCTCGGCATCGGCGCTTATCTCGCCATCGAGCGCGATATCACGCCCGGGGAAATGTTCGCCGGCATGCTCTTGATTGGCCGCGCCACGCAACCGCTCGATCAAATCCTCTCCCTCTGGCGCAGCATGATCGGCGCCCGCGAAGCCTATCGTAATCTCGACAATGTGCTCGGTTCGCCGCCGCCGCGCGAAACGGTTACGGTACTGCCGAAGCCGACCGGGCGGCTGGTGGTGGAGCGGCTGGTCTACACACCGCAGGGATCGAACCGCCAGCTCCTTTCGGGTGTCGGTTTCGAGATCGAGCCGGGCACATGCCTCGGCGTGATCGGTCCGACGGCTGCCGGTAAGTCTACCCTGGCGCGGCTGATCGTCGGCGTCTTCCCGCCCAGCGACGGCACGGTGCGCCTCGATGGTGCCGATGTCTTCAGTTGGGATCGCGACGATTTTGGCCGCTATGTCGGATACCTGCCGCAGGACGTCGAGTTGTTCGCCGGCACGGTGGCACAGAATATCGCGCGCTTCACCGAGACAGATTCTGACAACATCATCGTCGCAGCTCAGCTTGCGGGTGCCCACGATATGATTCTCAAGCTGTCGCATGGCTATGAGACGTCGATCGGCGAGGACGGCTCGACGCTTTCGGGCGGCCAGCGCCAGCAGGTGGCTTTGGCGCGTGCCGTGTTCGGCAATCCGTGCTTCGTCGTGCTCGACGAACCCAATGCCAATCTCGATACGGAAGGCGACGTCTCGCTGACGAAGTGTCTGGCCAATCTCAAGGCCCGGAACGTGACGGTGGTCATCGTATCGCATCGCCTCAATGTGCTTCAGTCGGTGGACAAAGTGCTCTACATGCAGCAAGGCCAAGTGCGCCAGATGATGACGCGCGAGGAATTGCTGAAGCAGATGGGCGCGACGCCAGGCCCCGGCGTACAGCCGGTGACACAATCAAATACGCCACCGTCCGGTGCGTCCGGGCAACGAATGGGCGTGATTGGGACGGCAAGCTGATGAAATTACCAATTCTATTTGGCGGTAAGGCCAAAGCCGATGGCACGATGGTCATAGAAAGTGACCGCCGCAGCATCGTCGCGGCGATGCGAGATATCGCCTCTCCCGTTACCGAAACCGACGTGCCGGATAGTGCAATCGGTCCGATCATCGCGGGAGTGGTCGTGATGCTGATCTTTTTCGGCGGCTTCGTCGGCTGGGCGGCTTTTGCGCCTCTAGCTTCGGCAGTCGTTGCGGCGGGTACGTTGAAAATCGAGGGGAATCGCAAATCGATTCAGCACCTCGACGGCGGCATCGTCTCCGAAATCAAGGTGACGGATGGCGACGAGGTTCAGCCCGGCCAGGTTCTGGTTCAATTGGACGATACGCGGGCGCGGGCCGATTACACCTCCTTCACGCAGCAGTATGATTCTCTGCGAGCTCAGGAAGCGCGTCTGACGGCCGAGTCGACCGGTGCGGCCGACGTGGTTTTCCCCGCCGATATGAAGGACCGCGTTTCCGACCCGACGGTCAGCGCAGCGATAACGGGCCAGAAGAAGTTGCGTGATGCGCGATCGGCCGCGCTGCAAAGTCAGATCGAAATGTCGAAGAAGCGTATCGCTGAGTATCAAGTGCAGATGACGGGCGACAAGGCGCAGATCGCGGCGCGTGTAGCGCAGCGCCAATCGATGGAGAAAGAACTCAAAGGGCTCAAGGATCTTTACGAGAAGGGCATCATCTCGCAGACGCGCGTGCTCGATTTGCAGCGCAATGCCGAACGTCTCGAAGGTGAGGAGAACGAATTGACGGCCGATATGGGCCGCGCCGAGCAGAGCATCAACCAGACCAAGTCGCAGACAGACGCGGTTCGCCAGGAATGGCTGAGCCAAGTGGTCAACGAGTTGCGCGATACCCAAACCAAAGTGTCCGACGTTTATCAGCACATGCTCTCAGCCAAAGATGTGCTCGACCGCACGCAGATCAAGGCGCCGGTGGCGGGTACCGTGTTCGGCATGACCATTTTCACCAAGGGCGCGGTGATCCCGCGTGGCGAAACGATCCTCGAGATCGAGCCACATGATCAGCAGATGCGTGTCGATGCGCCCGTGAAACCCGAGGACATCGACCGGATCCGCGAAGGCATGGAAGCCGAGGTGAAGCTGACGGCGCTCAAGCAGCGCGATCTGCCACTCATTATCGGCAAAGTGACTTATGTGTCGCCGGATCGCCAGGTCGAGGCGCACACAGGCAAACCGTATTATACGGTCTATGTGAAGATCGATGAGGCGTCGCTGGCCAACGCGCCGACGCATATCGATCTTTACCCCGGCATGCCGGCGTCGATCGTCGTCGCCACCGGCGACCGTACAGCGTTGCAATACATGATCCAGCCGCTGATCGACTCGATGTCGGCGGCATTCCGCGAACGCTGAGGGGGCCGTCTAACCGCCGATCCGGTGCTTGAGATCGGCGGCGACGCGAGCGATTACGGTCGCCCAATCGCCGCGCCGGTCCTGACGATAGAGCGTCATCGTCGGATACCAGGGCGAATCGGGCCGGGCCATTTGCCAGCGCCAATCGGGCGCGAAAGGCAACAGCACCCAAACCGGCCGCGCCAAAGCACCTGCCAGATGGGCAATGGCGGTATCGCAGGCGATCACCAGATCGAGCTGCGATAGGACGGCGGCGGTGTCATCGAAGTCTTGAATCTGTTCGCCAAGATCCACCATGGGCACGCGTGTTTGCGGTAGCGTGCTGCGCGGCCCGCCCATCTGTAGGGAGAAATAGCGGAAGCGGTCACCCGCCGGCAGTCCATCCAGTGCTTGGATCGGCAAGGATCGGTTGTGGTCGTTCTTGTGCTCGGGATTGCCGGCCCAGACGATGCCGACGCGCAGCTTGCCGCCCGCACCGATCGTCTCCCGCCATTTCTCCACGCGCTCGGGCCGGGCCGATGCATAGGGAACGGCATTGATCTTGGTGCCCAGCAGCCGCGGTAGGCTGAGCAGGGGGATGGCGGTATCGAAGGCCGGCAATGGCTCGCCTTGGGCTAAGACCGTCGCGTCGGGCAGAATGCGACGCGCCAGGTCCACCACTGCCTTTTGCGTCTCGAATATGACGTTGCCGCCGAGCCGTTGCGCGGCATGCGAGACGTAGCGCAAGAACTGAAGCGTATCGCCGAGACCCTGCTCGGAATGGATCAGCAGCGTTTTGCCCAGCATCGGCGTGCCGTCCCAGGTCGGCTGCCTGAAGTTGCGGCGCGGTGTCGGAAACCCCTCGACATCCCAACGTCGCTCGTAGAGTTCAAAGCCCTCGCGAATTGCGCCGGTCACAAGCAGCGTCAGGCTGAGATTGTAATAGGCTTCGGCCAAATCCGGCTTCAGCTCGATGGCCCGACGGTACGAGGCGATCGCCATCTCGACACGGTTCTGCCCGGACAAAACATTAGCCAGGTTATGATAAGCGTCGACATAGGCCGGCCGCGCGGCGATCGCATCCCGAAACGCGGCTTCGGCGCCTTCGAGATCGCGCAGACCGCGCAACGTATTGCCGAGATTGTAATAAGCCTCGGCTAATTCCGGTTTCAGGGCGATGGCGCGGCGGAAATGGACGATGGCTTCATCATTTCGTCCCAAGCCCATATACAGGTTGCCGAGATTGTAGTGGGCATCGCCAAAAGTGGGATTCGCGGCGATAGCCCGCTGCATCAAGCCGAGAGCTTCGTCCATCTTGCCTTCCGTCTTGAGGGCAAGGCCCAGAAGATGCAGGGCATCGGCGTTTTCGGGGTCTTCGGCGAGGATCGAGCGGTAGAGTTCAGCGGCTTGCTCAAGCGACCCGGCGCGATGCAGGGTGAAGGCTTGCTGCAGGCGAGACTGGACGTCGGCCATGCGCGTATTAGGACGCCGTGACGGCCTGGATCAGGAACTGTTCGAGCGCCCGAACCGGCTTCAGATCGCGAAACAGCTTTTCGCGATTGGCGGCGACCAGACCGGCGGCTTCATGGCGTGCTGTCGTGTCGGTACCCAAACGCACGGCCAGGTCCAGATAGGCTTGTTCATTGGCCGCGATGTACTGATCGAGGCCCATTTGCCGCAGGATGGCGGCGCTATGGCGGCCGCGCATGAAGGTGCCGGGCAGAGTGATGATCGGTAAGCCGCAGGTCGCGGCTTCGAGCGTCGTGTTGCCGCCCGACCAGCTCAGGCTGTCGAGATAGATATCGCCGGATTTGAGCAGGGCGGGGAAATCGGTCGGCGCGACCGGCGGCGTGAACACCAGATGGCGCGCGGCATTCAATCCGATGGCGGCAAAGGCTGCGGTCAGCCTCGCCCGGACGGCATCGGTGGTCGCCGGATTGCTATCGGCGATCAGCAGGAACTGGGCATTGGGCACCTTGGCGGCGATGGCCGGGAACAGCCGGTCATAGGCCGCGTGGTATTTGTAGAGTGTCTGGCAGCAGACATAGACCGTCGCATCATCGCGCAGGCCGAGTGTCGTTCGTGTCGCCGATCCGGTGTCGGCGGGCAGGGGTTCGTAATAGACCGACAGGTTGGGCAGGCGAACCAGCGTCTCGCTGTAATGCGAGTCGCCATTCGCAGGTTCCATCAGATCGCTCGACAGGAAGTAGTCGATCGTTGGTAACCCAGTAGTGACCGGATGGCCCCAGGTCATGCACTGCACCTTGGCGAAGCGCAGACAGGCGAGGCGCAGAGCCGTCGTTTCCATGCCCAGCTCGGGAAAGATCAGGGCATGCAGACGGTCGCCGGCGATCGCCTTTGCCCAATCCGGGAAATTACCCAGGCGATGGCGGGCATGATCGGCGGACTTGGCGACAGCAGAGGCCCACTCGTCGGCTTCACCGGGGAACAGGTTGTAGACGAAGACCTCGAAGCGGGACCGGTCGAGGTGTTCGATCCAGCCGCGGAAGAGTTTTGAGACCGAATGCTGGAAGAAGTAGTTGCTGGCAAAGCCGATCCGAATCTTTTCACCCGGCGCCGGGGAGGCGGCTGGAGCGGGCATGCCGGTCACCGCCGCTTGGGCGATCCGGGCGATGGCGCCGCCATAGATCTCCTGGAGCGGACGATCATCCTGGCCTTGGTAGGACAAATAGAAGGGTTTGGCCTGGCCGACCTGTTCGAAGGCGGCGGCCAACCGCTCGGGCGAAGCCGCCTTGGTGGTCGTGCCGAAGGCGGCAAGTTCGGCGCTATAGGCCGCACGATGAGACTCGATCTCGGCCGTGCTGGCGTAGATGACGGGAAGGTGAGTCATGCACCGCACCAGCGCCGCACCCAGGTCGCCGGGGTTATGCTTGAGCACCGCATCGATGACACGCCGTGCCAAATCGTTGCGGTTACCCACGCGCAAATGATTCGCAGTCTCGGTCAGCTGTGGATGCACGACGTTGAGCGCGAGGAGCTGCGCGACAGACGATTCAACTACGTCCATTTTGCGTGCGGCCAAGGCCTTGCGAATCAGCGTTATCAAAACACCTGAAGCCGCACCGCGCTCATTGCGCTCCGTCAGCAAGCGGGCAAGAGAGCCATAGGCCGGCGCGTATTCGGCATGTTCGCTGACGGTACGGCGCATCAGCGCCAAAGCGTCTTCGCCGCGGCCGGCGCCATTCAGCGCCCAGGCAAGGTTGTGAGCATTGCGCGCCGAGGGGCCGAGCTGCTGCACTGTTTCGAGCAGACGGACCGCGGATGCGTGTTCGCCACGCTGTAGGGCCGTCTCGCCGAGTCCCTGGATGGCTTGGATCGATCCGCCTTCGTCGAGAACCGAGCGGAAGCGCGCGGCAGCCTCCTCGACGCGGCCCTGGCGCTGCAGCACGGCGGCACCTTCGACCCGGGAGACAAGCGACGCCGACTCGGGCGCTTCCAACTGTTGCCGTCCCAGGCCTTGTGGATTGTAAGCGCAACCGACGCAGATCGCGTCATCACGGTGGAAGAACATCTCGTACCAGTCGGCGACCTTCTGGTTTTGCCAGAGCTCGGCGAAGCCATGATCTTCCAGGCTGGCCCGGCCGAAGAGATCGACATTTTCCGTGGTGCAGCAGGGGGTCAACAGCCCGTCGACCGTCACATAGCCCGCATGCAGCGGACGGCGGCAGCGGCGCTCGACCGGAGTCAGCGCCGGCGCGTGCATGACGTGCAGATCCGGGAGCCGGGCCTCGGCCTCGGAGGTGATGCGCTTGGCCAGGATGATATCGCTGGAGGTCAGCCGCACGTTTTCGAGCGCGTCGGCATAGGCTATCAGCGGCTGGATTTCGACCAGCCGCGCGCCCAATCCATGCAGTTCGGTGAGCAGCGATGAGAGCTCGCCGATGTTCATACGGCTCAAGACGATCGAGAGCGTCGTGCCACCGCCGAAAAGCCGAATCAAATAGCGAACAGCGTCGCGTAACTGATTGACATCAGTGCCGGAACGAGTCGCCTCGGCCGTTCCCGGAGTCAGGCTGTCGACCGAGACGCTGACATGATCGAGGCCGTGGCGCCGCAGTTCATCGTAATAGGGAAGTTCGCGGAACAACGCATTGGTATTGAAGCTAATATGCGTGAACTTCTTCGACGCCCGTGCGAGCTGAAGCATCTCCGGCAAACGAGGATGCAGCGTCGGCTCGCCAATCCCCTGAAGCACCAGAACATCGGATTGCGGCGCGTGCTCGATCACGGCGGCGAAGCGTTTCACCGGCATGTGCTTGTTGCGCCAATGTCCCTCGTTGATGCCGATCGTACGCGGGCATCCCGCGCAGGCGAGATTGCAGCCGGTCGTGATCTCGACCTGGAAGCGTCGCAGTCGTTGCGGTTGGGCGAATGGGTTCATTGTTTCGCCGCGGCTGATTGGACCGGTGGCGCGGCTTCCTTGATGTCTTTGTAGGGATAGATATCGCCGGCCAGGGCCTTATAGAGCGCGATCGCGGTTGCCAGACGCTGCGTACGGATCTGGACGACTTGATCCTGGGCGTTATAGCGGGTGCGTTCCGTCTCAAGGAGGGGCAGGTAGTCGAGCGAACGCGCTTTGTAAGCAATGTTGCTCAACTCATTGGCTTCGATCGCTGTTTTCAGCGCGTCCTGGTCGGCTTTTTCCTGATCGGTCAGATACTGCGCGGCGACCAGCGAGTCCTCGACTTCGCGTAGAGCGCCGACAATCGCGCTGCGATAGGACTGCACAAGTTCTTCGTATTTGGCTTTAGCGTAATCGACTTGTGCATCGGTCTTGCCGCCGTCGAAGATCATCTGCACAGCGCTGCCGACGATATTGTAGTAGAGGCTCTGCGGCAGGATCAGGTCGGCCAAGTAGTTGGCGCCGCGGCCGCCTTCTATCGTCAGTGAGAAGTCGGGCAAGTAGAGGGCGCGCGCCGCGCCGATATTGGCATTGGCGGCGCGCAGTTCGGCCTCCGCCTTTTGAATGTCGGGCCGGCGGAGCAGGAGTTCCGATGGGGCGCCAGGCGCGATTGCCGGCACGCTGAGCTCGTTGATGCTTTTGCCGGTCAGCTTCAAATCGGTCGGTGTCAGCCCAAGCAAAATTGCAATACGATCATGGGCTTGTGCCATTTGGATCGTGTAAGCCGGAATTGTCGCCTGGGCTTGCGCAAGGGCGGTGTTCTGCTGTGCGACGTCGATGCGGCTGGCTTCGTGGACATCGGCCAAGGCCTTGACAGTCTGCGCAGTCTCGGACGCGTTCTTGGCGTTTTGCTGCGCCAATACCAGGCGGTCGCTCATCTCGAGATAGAGCATGTAAGTCGAGACGATATCGCTGACCAAGGTCAGGGCGGCCGTCTCGCGGTCGTACTCGCTGGCTTGAGCTTCGGCCAAGGCGGTATCGATGCTCGCCTGGTTCTTGCCCCAGAAGTCGAATTCATATTGGGTGCGCAGGCCGATCTGGGTGGTCCGCAGCGCTTCGGCATTGGCGCCAAGGCGCTCGGGAATGCCGATACCGGCGTCGGGATAGACGAGCTGATCGTTGTAGACGCCGGCCAGAGTGGGGAAGAGGGATGACCGCGCCGCGCGCGCTTCGGCTTCCGCCTCGACCACCCGGGCGACGGCCGATTTAAGGTCGTGGTTATTGCCCAGGCCCCGTTCGACCAGACTATTGAGCTCGGTTGACCCGAAATTCTCCCACCAAAGGGATTTTGGCGCGGGAACCGCGGCGTCGGCGGCCTTGGCGTCGTTCTGATAGTTGTCGGGTAGCTTTTCCGTTGGCTTGATGTAGTCGGGGACCATCGAGCAGGCCGCGAGCATTGCCACAGCCGCTACTGTCAGCAAAAGTGCCGGCCAGCGAATCCGGATGGGCAGCGCCCTGCGCGCCGAAGTGTTCGGAAGTTCAGTCATTCCGTATCGCCGTTCAACCCGCCACAGTTTACTGCTTGGAAGGTGCCCTGAGGCCCCTTCGTGATGACTCTTAACCCTATTTTCATGATATCGGGCCAGAACTTAACGGAGTGATAATGGGCACGGAATCATGGACGTGGCTTGGAGCCTAACCATGACAGTACCGGGTAAATTCGGTCCCGATCCCACTGCCAAGTCCGATCGGGACGGGCAGCGGGGCGTGCGCCTATGACCTTTTGCCGCCAAATGGCTGGTGGCCCGCGGGTGGGGAAATGGGCGCGGAATCGCTTGTGCTGAACGTCGATACAGCGATCGAGTTGCATCGCTCGGGCCGTATGCACGACGCCGATCGCATGTACCGCGCCATTTTGGCGCGTGAGCCGAACAATGCCGTCGCGCTCCACTTCCTCGGCCTGCTGCAGCATCAAAACGGCAATAGCGAGGTCGCTATCCCGCTGATGCGCCAAGCCATCGAGATTAGGCCGGACTACACGGCGGCTTTGGTCAATCTCGGTATGGTGTTGACTGCTTCGGATCGGTTCGACGATGCCATTCCCGTTCTGCAACGGGCGGCCGAACTGACCCCCGACATGCCGGAGACTCACCTCAATCTGGGGAATGCGCTGTATCGGCTTGATCGGTTCGAGCCGGCCCTGGTCTGTTTCGAGCGCGCTTTGGCACTCAAGCCCGATCACGTGAACGCCTTGACCAATCGCGGGTCTGTTTTGCGCGCGTTGGGGCGGTTTGCCGACGCCGAGTCGGCGTTGCGGCAAGCCGTGGCGCTTGCGCCCAACGATGTTATCGCGGCGGTTGGGTTGGGCAATGTGGTCCGTGACCTCGACCGGCCTGCGGAAGCCGAAAAGATCTACCGCGATGTTCTCGCCAAGGTCGGCACCGACGCCGAAGCCACGTGCAATCTGGGTATTGCGCTGCGCGATCAGGGCAAGGTGGCCGAAGCGCTTGACGCTTTCGAGACCCTGACCCGTTTCGTTCCCGATTTTGCCAATGCTCATCTCAATCTGGCGCTGACGCAATTGCTCGACGGCCGCTTCACCGAAGGCTGGGCCGAGTACGAGTGGCGCTTTCGGCTCAGGCCGATGCGCCCGGGCGGTCTGGTCGGGCTGGCCTGGGACGGCAAGCCGTTGACCGGCACGCTCCTGATCCATGCCGAGCAAGGCCTGGGTGACACAGTTCAATTCGCCCGATTCATTGCCGAAGCGCGGCGCCATGTTGGCCGCGTCGTGTTCATGTGCCACACCGCCTTGAAGGCGGCCGCGGCTCGCATCCCTGGCGTGGATGAGGTGTTCGGCTTCAACGACACATTGCCGCACTATGACCGCATCGCATCGCTCCTGAGCTTGCCTCACCTGTTGGGCACCGGCGCGGATATGTTTTCGGCGCGGCCCTATTTGACCGCATCGCCCGAACGCGTTGCGCTGTGGCGCGAACGCCTGAAGGAAGCGGAAGGGTTGAAAGTGGGTCTGGTCTGGGCCGGAAGCCCGACGCACACCCTCGACCGTCGCCGCTCGCTGACGGCGACCTTGATGAACCTTCTGCCCCGCGTGCCGGGGCTGACCTATGTCTCGATGCAGAAAGGCCGCGGCGGCGAAGAGAGCGGTAAGCTGCGCCAGCCGGTGATCGATCTTGGCCCCGAGATCAACGATATCGACGATACGCTGGCTATTCTGTCGCTGCTTGATGTCGTTGTGACCGCCGACACGGCGATGGCGCATCTCGCCGGCGCAATGGGGCGTCCGACTCTGCTTCTCCTGCCCAAAGCCGCCGATTGGCGCTGGCAGCTCAATCGCAACGACAGTCCTTGGTATCCGCAACACGCGCTATTCCGCCAGTCCGAGCCCGGAGAATGGGTCGATCCGCTGCTTCGGGTCAGCGTCGAACTGATGAAGCTGGCGGGCCAGGGGAATTCTTCTCTCGCCGTGCCCGAATTGTTGCAGGAAGCGATCGCCCATCATGGCGCCAAGCGCTATGGGGATGCCGAACGAAGCGTGTGGCATGCTTTGGCCCAGGTGCCGCGCGCGGCACAATTACTGCTGACCTTCGGCGCCTTGCGTGTCTCAGCCGGCGACAACGCTTCGGCGATCGCTTTGCTCAGCCGCGGCATGCTGATCGGGGGCGTCGACGCTGAGGCGCTTGCCAATCTCGGCGTTGCGCTGCGTGGCGAGGAACGCTTCGAGGAGGCGGAGCGTGCCTATCGCCGCGCCATCGAGATCGCGCCAGGCCTCGGCTCGGCCTATTACAACCTCGCCAATCTGATCTCGGCGCGCGGCGCCTGGACGGAAGCTGAATCGCTGTATCGACGGGCATTGGCCGGGGCACCGAACAATGTCGATACGATCTACAATCTTGCCAATGCCGTTCGCGATCTCGGCCGGCTGGACGAGGCGATCGCGCTCTATCGCCGCATTCTGGAATTGCGCCCTGAGTACCACGCGGTTCGCGATAGTCTGGGCATGGCCCTTCTGTTGAAGGGCGAATTCGCGTTGGGCTGGGAGGCCTACGAAGCGCGGTGGCTGGGCGATATGCTCTCGCGCGGCTTTACCCAGCCGCGTTGGGACGGGCAGAAGCACGCGAAGAAAACTCTGCTCGTGCATGCTGAGCAGGGGATGGGCGACACGATCCAGTTCCTGCGCTATGTGCCGAGGGCGATCGAGCGTTTCGGCGGCAAAGTGGTGCTGGAGGTCCAGGCTCCGCTGGTGGATCTCGTTCACCGCCTCATCCCCACTGTCATGATCGTCGCGCAGAACGATCCGTTGCCTGACTTTGACGTCTACACGCCGCTGCTGAGCCTGCCGCACATGTTCGGGACGACGGTCGAGTCCGCGTCGAGCACGAGCCCGTACGTGACGGCGCTACCGGATCGCGTCCGCAAATGGCGCAAGGAGCTCGGCAAGGGGAGTGCGCTGCGCATCGGTCTGGTCTGGGCCGGTAACCCGAAGCATAAGAACGACCGCAATCGTTCGATGCCGTTTGCGGCGCTGAAAGCGCTGCCGACAGGCAAGGGGATTCGCTATTACGCGCTGCAGATGGGCGATCGGCGCGACGATATCGATCAGGCCATTCTGCCGGTGGAAGATTTGGGCGGCCGGATTGCCGATTTCGATGACAGCGCCGCCGTACTGTCCTGCCTGGATCTCGTGATCGCCTGCGATACGGCGACGATCCATCTTGCCGGCGCGCTGGCTGTTCCGGTTTGGACGCTGCTGCCGCTGGCGCCGGATTGGCGATGGATTCTCGCGCGCGACGATACGCCCTGGTATCCGACCATGCGGCTGTTCCGCCAATGGCGATTCGGCGACTGGAGCGGGCCGCTCGGAGCGATTACCGAGATCCTGGCACCATTTGCCGATGGCGAGATCGTTCCCAATCTGGTTGCGCGCGCCAAGGCGGAGCACGATCAAAATCATCCTGCGGAAGCGCGCGCCTTGGCCGAGACGATCTTGGCCTTGGTGCCAGGGCGCAAGGAGGCGTCCAAGCTCGCAACCTGGCGGGACGCAACTCAATCCGAAGTGGCGACCGAATTGGCAGTGGCCGCTGCCGAACTGCGGCAGAACCGTCCGTTCTGCGCCGAGCGGCGCGTTCGGCGCATCCTGCGCGGCCATTCCAACGCCGCCGAGGCGAAGACGATGCTGATGGCTATCCACGAAAAACGAGGCGAGGCCGAGGATCCGATGTCTGTCCCGAGCGCCGCCGATACCGCCGAATCGGATTCTATCGCCGCGCGGGAGCAGCGCGCCGAGGCCTTGATCGCCGATGGGCAACCGGCCGAAGCGAAGGACCTGCTGCGGCCGATCCTATCGACGACAACGAACGTTGCGATTCTCAATCGCTTTGCAGAACTTTGCGCCAGTGCCCAGGCCGAGGGTGTCCCAGCTCTGGAGCGCTTGGTAACGCTGCAGCCGAATGACGCGCGGAGCTGGCATCGCTATGGCACGGCACTGTATTTCGCCGATCGGGTCGATGACGCAGCAGCAGCCATGCGCCGCGCCCTGGAACTTGTGCCGACCATGATCGAGGCGCAGAGCGACCTCGGCGCCATTTTAACACGCAAGGGCGACCTCGAAACCGCGATCGCGGCGTTGAAGCGCGCCATCGAAATGGATTCGCGCTATGCCGCCTGCCACGGCAACCTAGGTGTCGCCCTGCGCAAGTCTGGAAGGCCCGAAGAGGCCGTTGAAGCGCTCGACAAAGCCCTGGCCCTGCACCCCACGCATCAGGACTATCACTGGAATCGCGCGCTCGCGCTGTTGCACGCCGGCCGTTACGAAGAGGGCTGGCGCGAGAACGAATGGCGCTGGAAGGTGCCGGGCTTCCCATCGCCCGTCCGCGGTTTCAAAGAGCCGCTTTGGGGTGGCGAGCCGATTGAAGGCAAAACCATCCTGGTCTACGCCGAGCAGGGGCTGGGCGATACGCTCCAATTCCTGCGTTACGTGCCGATGGTGGCCGCACGTGGTGCGCGCGTGGTTCTCGAAGTGCCGAGCACGCTGATCGGGCTGGCCCGCAGCATTCCGGATGTCACGCAGCTCGTGTCCGCGGGCGAGGTTCTGCCCAAATTCGATGTCCAGGTGCCACTGCTCTCCTTGCCATTGGCCTTCGGCACGCGACTCGAAACCATTCCGGCGGCCCAATCCTATATCGCTGTGCCCGCGAACCATGCTTCGCCGGTGCCCGAATTAAGCGCCATGGCCGGTCTCAAGATCGGGCTGATCTGGGGTGGGAATCCGAAACACGGCAACGATAAGTCACGCTCGCTCAAGCTGGCCGATTTCGCGCCGATGCTGAACCTGCCGGGTGTCTCGTTCGTATCGCTGCAAAAGGGTCCACCCGCCGACCAGGTGCCACAGGCGCCTGGACCGCTGCTTGATGCCGGGTCGCGGTTGAAGGACTACACCGACACTGCCTCGGCGATGATGGGGCTCGACCTCGTGATCACGGTCGACACTTCGACCGCCCACTGTGCCGGTGCGCTGGGACGGCCGGTCTGGGTGATCCTACCGGTCGATTCCGATTGGCGTTGGTTGTGCGAGCGAGAAGACACGCCGTGGTATCCCACCATGCGTCTGTTCCGGCGCAAGGCGGCGGAGGGTTGGGGGCCGGTGATCGAGCGTGTCGTTGAGGCGCTGCAGAACTTTGGTGCGAGGACCACGGTCATGGCACCGGATCAACCGGCAATTGCCGAGATGCTCAGCCAGGCCGGGCAACTGATCGCCGCTGCCAAATATGACGATGCGGAGGCGGTATTACGCCAGCTCCTCGCGCAGGTGCCGGAGCATGCGGAAGCGTTTCATCATCTGGGCGTTGTCGCGCTCAAGCGAGGGCGCCCCGCCGAGGCCCGTGTCTTGATCGAACAAGCACTGAAGATCGACGACAGGCTCGACACGGCTTGGGCCAATCTCGGCGTGGCGCAACGCGAATCAGGTGACAATGCCGCGGCGTTGGATAGTTATCGCCGCGCGGTCGCGCTGAATCCGAATGGCTTCGGCGCGATCTACAATCTTGGCAACATGCATGCCGCGCGTGGTGAGGACGCCGAAGCGATCGATTGCTTCCGCCGTGTCCTGACACTTCTGCCAAAGCACGCCAACGCCCTGAACAATCTCGGCCTCGCGCTCCAACGCCGCGGCGAGTTGGACGAGGCGATTGTTGTGCTGTCCCAGGCCGCCGACGCCGATTCTCGGGGCACGGACGCCGCCGCGAATCTGAGTTTGGCGTATTACGCGCAAAAGGACGTCGGGAGGGCGCTCGCGGCCAGTAACCGTGCGGTCGCTGACCGGCCCAATTCGGCGCTCGCTCATCGGGTTCACGCGTTGGGTCTCAAAGCGGATGGGCAGCTGGACGCGGCCGTTCTTCACCTCAGCCGCGCACTGCAGATCGAACCCAAATCCGCCGAAGCCTACAACCTGCTCGGCAACGCGATGAAGGGCCTCGGACGTCTGCGTGAAGCGCTGGTGGCGTTCGATCGCGCTTTGGCGATCGAGCCCAATCGCGCGGATGCGCGCTTCAATCGCGCGACGGTGCTGCTGGTGGCCGGCGATTTCAAGGAAGGCTGGGCCGAATATGAATGGCGCTGGGCTGCCCAAGGTTTCGCGCGGCGCAGCTTTCCGCAACCGGAGTGGGATGGCAAACCGCTGGCCGGACGGACGATTCTCGTGCATGCGGAGCAGGGGTTCGGCGACACAATTCATTTTGCCCGCTACCTGACGAATCTCGCCGAGGTCGGCGGCCGCGTGGTTGCCGAAGTGCAGGCCGATCTCGTCGATCTGGTTCGCACGATTGACGGCGTTGCCGAGGTGGTGGCTGTCGGTCAGCCGCTGCCGGCTTTCGCGGTTCATGCGCCGATGTTGAGCCTGCCGCGTCTGCTGGGCACGACGATGGGCACGATTCCGGCGGAGACGCCCTATATGCGTGCGCCGGTCGGCAGCGGTGTCGGCTTGCCCGATCTCGCCCACGCACCTGGCCTCAAGGTCGGCCTCGTTTGGGCCGGCAATCCGGGCCACAGCGGCGATCGCTGGCGTTCGATGTCTTTAGAGACGTTGAAGCCGCTGCTCGAGATTCCGGGCGTGACTTTCGTGTCGTTGCAGAAGGGCGAGGCGGCTGGTCAACTTGCGGACGCCGAAGCCGCCATCGTCGATGCCGGCCCAAGCCTCACCAGCTTCACCGCTACGGCCGCCCTGATGGAGCAGCTCGATCTTGTGATCGCGGTTGACACGGCTGCGGCCCATTGCGCCGGTGCGCTCGGTCGCCCGGTTTGGGTGATGTTGCCGACGTCGCCCGATTGGCGTTGGCTGCTCAACACACCGCGTTCGCCGTGGTATCCGACGATGCGTCTGTATCGCCAAGAGACGTTGGACGGTTGGCCGGCAGTGATCGTGAATGTCGCCAAGGATCTGGCTCAGGAAGTCGCCAGCAAGCGCGATCGTGCGGTGTCGAGCACGACCGCGCGAATCGATATCGCAGCAGAGCCTGAGATCGTCCAGAATCGCATGCCGGTCATTTTCAAATGGGGCATGTCGAGCTATTTCGGCTGGGGCGTCTACGGCGTCAATCTGCTGATGAGCTGGGCCGAGGACAAAGACATCGTTCCCGTCTGCGCGGTGCCGTTTAATGTCGACAACATCGTTGTCGACGCCATGCGCCGTCGGCGGATTCAACCCGAAATCAAGGCGTCGCGTCGCCTGATCGATGGCCTCGCCGGCCATCGCGGCGAGAAGATCAACAGCTCGTCGCTGGTGCTGCATGGGCTGGGCAATCGCTTGACCGCCGTGGCCTCTGCCCATGACGTCGACCTAGGCGGCAAGCACAACATTGGTGTGCTGTTCATCGAGGACACGACGGTCGACGATCAGGTGAAAGAGCGTGCCAAGCGCTATGAGCTTCTGATTGCCGGTTCGACCTGGAACAAGGAAGTCCTGGACGGAGGCAATTGCGGTACGCCCATCAAAGTGGTGCTTCAAGGTGTAGATCGCACGCTGTTTCATCCCGCGCCGCGCACTGGGTTGTTCAAAGACCGGTTCGTCGTCTTCTCGGGCGGCAAGCTTGAATACCGCAAGGGGCAGGACGTTGCGCTTCTCGCTTTCAGGATATTCGCCGAACGCCATCCTGAAGCGTTGATGGTAACCGCATGGCATAGCCCCTGGCCCGATCTTGCGCGCGCCTTGACCGGGAACAATCGAATTGCACCCGTACCCTTCAGCGGTGGCAAAGCGGATCTCGCGGGCTGGGCAGCGGCAAACGGAATCCCGGCCGACAATTTCGTCGATCTCGGCCAGGTTCCGAACTCGCAGATGCCGACGATCTTGCGCGAGTGCGATGCCGGACTCTTCACCAATCGCGGCGAGGGTGGCACCAATCTCGTGGCGATGGAATGCATGGCCTCGGGTGTGCCCTGCATTCTGTCCGCCAACACCGGGCATTTTGATCTGATTAAGGACAACACCTGCGTTCCGCTTACGCGTCAGAGCAAAGTCCCGCCTCACGGCACGTTCCTCACCGATGGCTGGGGCGAAAGTGATGTCGAGGAAGCGGTGGAAGCGCTGGAGACACTGTGGCGCGACCGTCAGCAGGCAGCTGTGATTGGCCAAGCTGGCGCCGCCTTACTGGCCGGCATGAGCTGGTCTGACCAAATGATGAAGTTGAAGGAGGTCGTTCTGCCCTATGTCCGCTGAGCCCGCCTACATCGCGCCGCCACGGCCGGTCCTGACTGAAATTGATCGGTCGCGGATCAGTTCTCTGAATCAGATTTTGATTCAGGCGTCCTTTGCGCGACGTGCCGAAATCAACGAAGAGATTCTGCGTGTCCTCGGACCTATCGTTGCCCATGGGCCGTTCGCTGGCACCAAACTTCCCGCCAGAAGTTCCTGGGGCGAAGGCGAGGTGACGCCCAAAATCCTAGGCTGTTATGAGGAAGAGCTGCACCCGGCTGTCGAGAAGGCCATCGCCCGCAATCCGACGCGTATCGTCAATGTCGGATGCGCGGAAGGGTACTATGCGAACGGCCTCGGGCGGCGTCTGCCGTCAGCGCAGGTTCTCGCTTTTGATATCGATCCCAAGGCTCAAGCGGTCTGTCGCACCATGGCAGACGAAAATGGGGTCGGCGATCGGATGACAGTGGATGGAGAATGCAGCCCGGAACGGCTGCGCGCGATCGCGGCCGATGGCACCCGCAGCCTGATCGTCATGGATTGCGAAGGGGCCGAGCTGGACTTGCTCGATGCGCCAACGGCATCGGCGCTCATCCGCTGCGATCTGATCATCGAATGCCACGATTTCGCATCCAAGGGCACGACGCAAAAGCTCATCGATCGTTTCAAGGCGACCCATTCGATCGAGGTAATCGAGGAAGGGGCGCGTAATCCGGGCAAGTATCCGGAACTTCGCGGACTCAACAGCATCGATCGCTGGCTGGCGCTTTGTGAGTTCCGTCCGTCTCATATGAATTGGCTCGCGTGCTGGAGCCGGTAATGGCCCACACGCCAAGACTTAACGCCGGAGGTTGAATCCCGATGTCGGTTTTTACGTTCAATGTTCATGGCGGCGCCAATCAGCGCACCATGAAGCTCGATCTTGATGAAAATCTGTCGAATGAGAAGACAATCCTGAGTTTCGTGACCAAGGGTCAATACTACGAGCCGGAAATCTCGCAGTTGATGTTGCGCGTGGTGCGTGACGGCGACACCGTAATCGACGTCGGCGCTAATGTCGGCTTCTTCACGATTCTGGCCGCGACCCTGGTCGGGTCAAACGGCCGCGTTGTCAGCTTCGAGCCCGATCCGGCCAATCGCGCGCGGCTCACCAACAACTCCGCGATCAATGGCTATACCCAATGCACCCTAATCGAGAGTCCGGTCACTGATAAGCCGGGCACGGTCGAGTTCTTCATCAACAGCGACGACAGCGGCGGCAACGCGTTGTGGGATCCGGCGCAGTTTCCCGGGAATGTGCGCAGCCAGGCGCAGAAGAAGGTGATGCAGGTTCAGGCAACGACCCTCGACGATGAAATCGTCCGCCAGAAGTTGCTGACGCCGAAATTGATCAAGGTCGATACCGAAGGCGCCGATCAACGCGTTCTGGAAGGCGCGCGCAAGCTACTCGCAAAGGCGGCGGTGCCTTTCGTCGTTTCCGAGTTGCACGAGTTCGGCCTGGAAAAGATGAACTGTTCGCAGGAAAGCTTCCGCGGCTATATGGAGGGTCTCGGCTATTCGACCTTCACGCTCTACTACAGCGGGGTCATGCCGAAATTCGTGCCGCCGGCGACGAAGATTCGCAGCCGCTATATTGCCAACGTGCTCTACAGCACGCCCGAGCAGATCGCGAAATATTGGCCCGAACATTTCGTCAAACCGAACGCCGAGTAGGCGACTGACGAGGCGATAGGAGGCGGACATGGCGGACAACGGCTTGAGAGTTCTGAAACTGGTCACCAATTGGGGTGAACGCGAGTTGCACTACGCCGACCCCAACAACAAGTTGCGGCCGGCGATTCAAGATATCCTGTCCGGCAAGGCCTATCCGGCAACGGCGCGGCCGCAAGGCTATGTTCTCGATACCATCGTCGATGTCGGCGCCAATATCGGTGCTTCGGCGCTGCATTTCCTGACCCAGACACCGCGCCGCATGATTTGTTTCGAGCCTTCAGCCGAGAACTACGGATTTCTCAAACAGAATCTGACAGGCCTCGCGAATGTCGAAACCTATCAGTTCGGGTTGTTCAGCCGTGACTGCGACGTGCCGCTTTATACCGGGCGTCATCAGCAAATGCAGAACTCGGTGATCAAAAGCATCGAGACGGGTGACGCCTATGAGACGATCAAGCTGCGCCGCGCGTCGTCGGTTCTGTCGGAACTGAACGTCGATCGCATCTCGGTGCTGAAGATCGACACTGAGGGATGCGAGGTACCGATTCTGAACGACATTGCGGCCATGCTGCCGCGTGTGGACATGCTCTATCTCGAATATCACTCCGAGCAGGATCGTCGTGACATCGATACGATGCTCGCCGCTGGCTTCATCCTTGCGACGGCCGAAGCCAAGTGTCCGCATCGCGGCGTCAATCTCTACCTAGCGAAGCGGATGGTCGACGGCGTGCCTATTTATGGCGCCATGGCTTTGCCACGCCCAAACTGACCGAAGACCGATTGCGTCCATCGTCTCCGAGCCTGTATAGGATGGGTGCCCGCCCGGAGATGAGTTTCAATGCCCAGTCCTGTTTTCTATGAAATCCTGATCCGCAACGCGCTGTTGCTGGACGGGACGGGTGCTGCTGGGCATCCGGGTGATCTGGCAGTCCACGGCGGATCGATCGCGCGTATCGAACCGGCTGGAACGATTCCGCCAAGCCACAGCCATGCGGTGATTGAGGCGGACGGGTTGGCGCTGGCACCAGGCTTTATCGACGCGCATACCCATGACGATCGTGTCGTGATCGATCGGCCCGATATGCCGTTCAAGATTAGTCAAGGTGTGACCACCGTTGTGGTGGGCAACTGCGGCATCAGCCTTGCGCCGCTCACGTTGAACGGCGCTTCGCCGCCACCGCCTCTCAACTTGCTGGGGCCGCGTGAGGCCTTCGAGTTCCGTCATTTCGGAGAATATGCCGATCGGCTGGCCGACGTAGTGCCATCGGTGAATGTGGTCTCGCTGATCGGTCATGGCACCTTGCGTGTGCAGACGATGGACGATCCCTTGGGCATTGCCGATCGGAAGACCGTCTTGGCGATGCGCGATCTTTTGAATGGCGCTCTATCAGATGGGGCGAGCGGCTTCTCGACCGGACTTTACTATCCGATCAACGCGCCATCCGATGCCGATGAGGTCGTGGCGTTAGCCGAACTGCTGCCGGAATACGGCGGGGTGTACGCGACGCATATGCGCAACGAGCACGATCGAGTAATGGACTCGCTCGAAGAGACCTTTACCACGGCCAGCCGCGCCCAGGTGCCGGTGATCGTCTCGCATCACAAATGCGCTGGCCGCGCCAATTGGGGCCGTACCCAACAGACCTTGCCCTATATTGAGCAGGCAGCCGCGAAGCAACCGATCGGTCTTGATGCTTATCCCTACACGGCGGGATCGACAGTGCTCGATCCACGCTTCGTCCAAGACGATATCAAGACGATGGTCAGCTGGTGCGAGCCTTATCCGGAAATGAGCGGCCGTGACTTGGGCGAGATCGCCAAGGAGTGGGGTTGCTCGATGAAAGAAGCAGCGGCGAAACTGTCGCCGGCTGGCGGCATCTTTTTCCAGATGGATGAAGACGATGTGCGCCGCGTGCTGCGCTTTCCGCTCACCATGATCGGCTCGGACGGGTTACCGCAAGATTCGCACCCGCATCCGCGCCTTTGGGGAACATTCCCGCGCGTGCTGGGTCACTATGCGCGCGACGTCAAACTCTTCTCTCTCGAAGAAGCCGTGCGCAAGATGACCGGTCTGACGGCGCAGCGTTTCGGTTTGTCAGACCGTGGTTTACTGCGCGAAGGCTATGCCGCAGACCTCGTTCTCTTCGATCCGGCGAAAATCGGCGATACGGCCACCTTCGCCGATCCGATCAAGCCCGCGAACGGCATCGAGCGTGTCATCGTCAACGGCGTGCTCAGCTATACCCGCGCGGACGGCGTGACGCAGCGGGCCGGCCGGCTGCTGCGCGGCCGCGTCACGCATTAGAGCTTTCGCTCGGCGCAGATCCGATAGGTATCCTTCCAAGGACGCAGCCGCTCGAACGCGGCCGCGGCGGCAAGGACATCCGAGTCGGCGCGCAGTCGCCCAAGGATATGCATGCCCACAGGCAAACCACCGCTCATGCCGGCTGGAATCGAAATCGACGGATGGCCGCTGAAATTGGTGATGAACGTCATACACCAGCCGATCAATGGATCGATGTTTTCACCATTGATCGATGTGGGGCCGCGGGTTTCGCCATTCGTCAAATTGTCGACCGGCATGCAAGCCAAAGTCGGCGAGACGAGAACGTCGTGATTGGCAAGAACGCCCTGGAGCGCGTCATAGACTTCCGAACGGATCGCTTGGTCATGGACGATGTCCATTGCCGTCAGCTTCTGACCGACTTCGATCCAATGCAGATAGTCCGGCGGGAAATCGTCACGATGTTTCCCCAGTAAATCGATGCCGGCGGCCTTCATACCTTCGAGGCCGCCGAGGTTCAGGGGCTGCATCAGCCGGCACCAGGCGTCGGAAAGTTCCATCTGTGTCCGTTTGAGGCCAAGCTTAACCCGCTCGACCGTGGCGCCGGCTTCTGCGAATGCCTCGACAGCTTTGTCCATGGTCGCGCGCACTTCGGCGGCGACCGGATAAATATCGAGGTCGGGGCTGTAGGCAATCTTCCAACCCTTGATGGATCGCCGCGTAGCAGCGACGAAGTCCTCATCGGTCTCGATACTGAGAGGATCGCGGGAATCGTAACCCGCCAATACGTTGAGGGCTAAGGCGGCATCTTCGACCGTACGGCTGATGGGACCCTCGAAGACGTAAGGAAGATCGCCGCCGAACGCATTGGGGCGCATCACCACAGGGATGCGGCCGACCGATGCGCGATAGCCGACGACGCCGCACCATGCGGCGGGGATACGAATCGATCCACCCGCATCCGTGCCTTCCGCAAAGGGCACCAATCCATCGGCCACAGCGGCGGCGCTGCCGCCGGATGAGCCACCCGTATTCTTACTCGGGTTGAATGGGTTGCGGGAGGGACCGAAGAGATAGTTGTCGGTGGTACCGCGCAGGCCCATGGTTGGGCTGTTGGTCTTACCGAGAATGATCGCGCCGCCTTTTTCGATGCGCTCGGCGAAAACGCAGTGCCAATGGGCGATACAATCTTTCATCGCGCGCACACCGCCGAAGGTGTAGGGCCAGCCTGGCTTGAAATCGAACAGGTCCTTGATCGCCGTGGGCACGCCATGGAGCGGCCCCAATTCGGCGCCGGTCAACAAAGCCTTTTCGGCGGCTTTTGCTTCTTTGCGCGCGTCGTCGTAGCCCTTGAAGATGAAAGCGTTGAGGCCGGCGTTGCGCTTTTCGATGCGCTCGATCGAGGCGTCGATGACTTCAACAGGAGAGAAGTCCCTACGCCGGATGTGTAAGGCCATCTCGGAGGCGGTCATATAAGCGAGATCATCTGCCAATGCCATCGGTCTCTCCCTGTATGAAATAAAGGTCTCTTATTTTTGCTTCGCGTCGTCCTGTTCGACCATGATTTCATCAGTCATCACGCCCATGCCTGCTGTCACGCCGCCATCGACCACCAGATTTGTGCCGGTGATGAACGCTGCTTCATCGGAGGCGAGGAAGGCGATGGCAGCGGCGATGTCCTCGGGCTTGCCGACGCGACCCACAGGATACCAGCGCGCCAGTTTGTCGAAGATCTTGGGATCCTTCTTCTGACGCGCCACCCAAGCGGGGGCGTTGGTCTGGATCGTGCCGGGGCTGACCATGTTGGCGCGAACGCCGTGCCGGCCGTATTCGATCGCGACGGACTGCGTCAGGCTGATCAGGCCGGCCTTGGCCGCACTATAGGCGGGGTTGCCAAAATATTTGAGTCCGTTGACCGAGCCGATATTGACGATTGCGCCACGGCCTTGTTTGACCATGGCTGGCAGGATCGCACGCGTCACCAGATAAGCACCCTTGAGCGTGATATCGACTTCGCGATCCCAATCCTCTGGCGACACGTCGTCAAGGCGCGGCTTGATCGTGAAGGCCGCGTTGTTGACCAGAACGTCGATTGTGCCAAAGGCCTTCAGAGCGGCGTCGGTCGCGCACTGGATGTCGAGTTCCGATAGAATGTCGCCGCCGATCCCGATGGCTTTGCCGCCGGCGTTGACGATCTCGGCCACTGTCTCGGCAGCTGCATCCGATTTGAGATCATAGGCGACGATTGCGGCGCCTTCCGACGAGAGACGTTTGCACGTTGCGCGGCCGATACCGCCACCGCCGCCGGTGACGATTGCGACTTTGTTGGTGAAACGGCTCATCTCTTCAAGCGGTCGCGATGTGTGGCGCCAATTCCGCCGGCGCAACCGAGAGATCGCGATCGGCGACGACGATGCGGGTTCGGGCTTTTACCAAAGCGTCGCCCAAGGCGCCACCGGGCGCTCGATCAGTCACGAGCACATGGATCCGCTCGAGTTCGGCAACCTTCACCAGAGACCAGTGATCGAACTTGCTTGAGTCGGCCAGCACGATCACTTCGGTGCCTTGGCGGATATAGAGGCGTTTGATCTCGGTCTCTTCAACCGAATAGTCGAAGACACCATCAGCCGTGATGCCCGAGATGCCCAGGAAGACGCGGTCGAGGCGATAGTTTTCGAGTTGGGCGAGGGTGATGCTGCCGCAGACCGACATCTCGGGTTTGCGTAGTTGGCCGCCCGGAATGTAGGTGGTGACGTTGTTGTCGGCCAAGGCCAGAGCCGCGCGCAGACTATTGGTGAAAACGCTGATGCCGTTCGACGACGATAGCGACCGCGCCATCTCCAGCGCTGTCGTGCCGAGATCGAGTCCGATCGCTTCACCGGGACGCACCATCGCGGCGGCGGCGCGGCCGATGGCCTGTTTGGCCGTTTGATTTTCGCGTTCGCGCTGATTGAAACTGGGTTCGAGCGTGCGCGCGCCGGCGACGGGTTTCGCGAAGGCGCCGCCATGAGTGCGCAATACTTCGCCGCTTTCTTCGAGGCGGTGGAGATCGCGGCGGATGGTCATGTCCGAGACGTTGAAGCGCTTTGCGCTCTCCGCCACCGACACAAAGCCTTCTTGGGCAACGATGGCCAGCAGGCGGACCTGACGTGGCGTGAGGCGCTGGCGCGCTGGGTATGCAGTCGTCATGATGTCCCCGTCACGAGCGCTTACGATGCAACAGAAACCAACGAACCCGAACGTCAGAATGTTGATTTCTGTTCAGTTCTCATGACACTATCCAACGGGCCGAAGGGCGTCAAGAAAGCCGCGGATAATCAAATAACCAATAAACTTTGGCTATAAAAGGCCGATGGGAGGGCGGTGCGGTGAATGATCGAAATCTAACATATTTTGTCCAAAACTTCGACTCTGCGCCATATTAAACGCTGCGGCCATGCCCCTGCTTCTTGGTTTGGATATCGGCACTACCATCTGCAAAGCGGTGATATTTGACGAGGCCGGTCGTCCGCTCGCGTCCGGATCGAGTACCGGTTATCCAATCTATCGCCAGGCCGATGGAAGCGCGGAGCAGGCTCCGGCGGATTGGTGGCGCGCAGCCATTGAGGCTGTCGGCACAGCGACGAAAGCGATCGGCGACCGGGCATCCGAGGTCGCGGCGATCGGCATGTGCGGCGCCTGGGGCCAAGTTTTCGCCAAGCCTAATGGCGAAGTGGTCGAGCGTTCGATCACTTGGCAGGATGCGCGCGCTCATGACGAAGCGCGATGGTTGGCCGAGACGGTCGGCACCGAGGCGATGCGCAAGATGGTGACGGTGGCATTGCCGCTGACGGCTACGCTTCCGCCCGCGCGCTTACTGTGGCTGCGGCGGCATCGGCCGGAGTTTCTGTCGGGTGCATGGCTGATGGTACAGCCGAAGGATTATGTGACGTATCGGCTGACCGGTAGCTGGGCGACCGATCCCGCAAGCTGTGTCACGGTGCTCGATCTTCATGCGCGGCGTATCGATCCGGGCTTTGCCAAGTTGTTCGATCTGCCGCCGAACCTTCTGCCCGAACTGCGCGATCCCTTCGAGCCAGCGGGCCATCTCTTACCCGACATTGCGCGGAGTTTGGGTTTGCCGGCCGGCATTCCGGTTGCGACGGGCTGGGTCGATTCCTGGGCGTCGATGTTCGGCACCGGGCTTGGCGTGCGCGGGTTAGGCTTCGATGTCGCTGGTACATCGGAGACCGTCGGGCTGACGGCCGATCATGTGACCGGCGATCATCATGGGCTCCTGGTGATGCCACTGGGCGATAGCCGCCACACGGTCTATGGCCTCACCGTGGCCGGCGGGGATTCGCTCAAATGGTTCGTCGAGGCCTTCGTAGACGAAGTGGCGAGTGATGCGGCTTTCGCGACCTTCGAGCGTGAAGCGGCCATCACGATGCCCGGTGCCGATGGCTTGCTGTTCTTGCCCTACCTTTTCGGCGAGCGCACGCCCTTATGGGATGAGCGCGTGCGTGGCCAGTTCTTCGGGATCGACCGCGGTCATCGGCGGCGACACTTCTCGCGTGCGGTCATCGAGGGATTGGCGCATTGCGTGCGCCAGATCGTCACGCTGGGCGAGACCGTCGCGGGCGCAAAGATCGATACGATTCGCGCCTCGGGTGGGGCGGCGCGCAGTGCGGCGGTCAATCAGATCAAGGCCGATGTGCTGCAAAAGCCGGTCGAGATCACGGCTGTTACCGAGGCCGGAACGCTGGGCGCTGCAATGCTCGCCGCCATTGCGCTCGGTCTCGCAGACGGCTATGCGGATGCGGTCCAACGGATGGTGCATGTCGCCCGGCGATTCGAACCCGATCCCGCACTGGCGGACCGATACGATGCCGATCACAAGCGTTATTGTGCGTTGTATCCTGCGATAAAAGGGATATGAGAAAACCATGGCCAAAACACGCACCTCGTCGATCGATCTCGATCTTCTCGAACGCCTGTCCCTCGCGCCGGGACCTTCCGGATCGGAAGGGCCGGTGGTAGCCATATTGCGCAAGGCACTGGAGCCATTCGTTACCGAGATTCGAGTCGATCGGCCGGGCAATCTGATCGCGCGCATCCCCGGCAAGAAGAAAGGGGCACGGTCCGCCGCCATCATCGCGCATATGGACGAGGTCGGGCTGGTGGTGCGGAATATCGAATCCGATGGCTTCATCCGTGTTGCGCGGATCGGCGGGATCGGACGGCGTTCGCTCGCCGCACGGCCGGTGCAGTTCATCACCGCCGGCGGATTGGTGCCTGGCGTGATTGGCGTGAAAGCGCATCATCTGACCGACCCCTCTGAGTCGCAACTGCTGCCAACCGTCGATCACGTCTATGTCGATGTGGGCGCTTCCAGCGCTGCGGAAGTGAAGGAACTGGGTATCGAGATCGGCACAAAAGCCGTCTACGACGCGGCATTCCGGCGTCTGGCTCATGGACGGATCAGCGGCAAGGCGATCGACGACCGCGCGCTCTGCTACGCGCAGGTCGAGATCGCGCGACGGCTGAAAGCGGCACCGCCGCCCGGCGATGTCTGGCTGATCGGCTCGGTGCGCGAGGAGTTCGATCTGTCTGGCGCGGTGCAGGCGACGATGGCCGTGAAGCCCGATTTCGCTCTGGTGCTCGACATCACGCCGACCGCCGATACGCCCGATCTCGCGGGCGTCAACAGCGTGCGTCTCGGCGCGGGCCCGGCTGTGAAGTCTTATGATTTCCATGGCCGTGGTCCGCTCGCCGGCTATATCGCTCCACCCGGATTGGTCGAGCGGATCGAGGTCGAGGCGCGTGCAGCGAAGATTGCCACCCAACGCGAAGTGGTGATCGGTGTCGTCACCGACGCGGTTGAGGTTGGCCGTGCACCGGAGGCGCCGGTGGTCGGATGTCTCGCGCTGCCGATGCGCTACAGCCATTCACCGATCGAACTGGCGGCGCTCGATGATCTCTCCGCGCTGATCGAACTCGCGACGCGCGTGGTGACGGTGCTGCCGTCGGACGCGGAGGTTTTTCAGCCGCCATGGTGAGGCGGCTTCAGCCAGCGCGCATCCCGCCTTCGCGGTGGTGACGAACGAGGCGCGGAACGCTATAAACCGCTCCCATGATCTTGACGCCCCTCGACCGCGGCACTTTGCCGGACAAGCTCGCCGCCTTTGGCTATGCCGTGGCCGGTCATCTCTTAGCGCGGGCTGTCTTTGAGAGGATCGGGGCGACTTGGACGGCTGATGGCGCGTTCGAACTGTCGACCGATGCCCAGCATCACGCGCAGGCGTTAGACCTTTGCAAAAGCTTCGGTTTCGGCACCATCGATATTGATCCGCATGACTATTTCACCTGGGATGGCCAGGCGGTCGCCACACGCGTCGAGGCGAGCTTGCTGGTCCATGAGATTGGCCATTACCAAAGTGCTGCGCCAGCGCGCCGCACGATCATCGATTTTGCACTCGGCGGCGGGCCGGAGACAGGCCGCAAGGCCGAGGCGAACGCCGTGCGTGCCGTTTCCGATCTGCAAGCGGATATCGAAGAGGGCATGGCGTCGCTACTCGGCATACTTTGGGAAGCCGAGTTGGGACAGTCGGCGGTGCCGGCGTTTCTCGAGCAGAACTGGCTCGAGAACGAGACCAGCGATCACAACATCCGCCATTTTCTCAAGATGACGACGTTCCTCGCATCGCATGGCTTAATCGACGCCGCGGGACGCCCGACGCGGAACCTGCGCCAAGAAGACGACTCGCAGTTCGTGGCTGGTTGGCAGCGCCTCGGCTGATCAGCCGGGGATCTCGATCCCGCCGATCGCCAACTCAGCACGCAGAGCGGCGTAGAGGCGATTGAGTCCGGCCGGCGAAGTGGCCTCGCAGCGCGCGACCAGCACATCGAGCGTGTTCGACGGGCGCAGCAACCACCAACCGTCGGACGTTTTTACACGCACACCATCGATGATGGTCATGTCTACACCTTGCAGCAGCAGGCGCTGCGCCAATTCTTCGACGAGTTGATAACGGCGCTCGCCGGGGCAAGGTATGCGCAGCTCGGGCGTGCCGATCAGCCGTGGCAGGCCATCGATCCACTGTGCGAGGTTGTGATCGCCCCAGGTCGCGATGCGGCTCAGCAGGCGCATGGCAGCATAGAGCCCGTCGTCATAACCGTAGTAACGATCGGCGAAGAACAAATGGCCGCTCATCTCGCCGGCCAATAGCGCGCCGCTTTCCATCATCCGTGCCTTGATGAAGGTATTGCCGGTGCGGCACATCTCCGAGCGACCGCCGGCGGTGGCGATGCGATCGAACAGCGCCTGGCTCGACTTTACATCGGCCAGGATCAGCGCGCCGGGATGGGTCGCGAGCAGGTCTTCGGCCAGAAGCAGCAGGACATGATCGCCCCACAGAATCCGGCCTTTGCTGTCGACAACGCCGAGCCGGTCGCCATCGGCATCAAAGGCGAGGCCGAGATCCGCCTGCTCCTGAGCGACAGCTGCGATCAGCTGTTCCATATTCTGGGGGTCGCTGGGATCGGCGTGATGCGCAGGGAAGTGCCCGTCGATGGTTTCGTTGAGCAGGATGTGGCGGCCGGGTAAGCGTTGCGCCAGCGTCGCCATCGCCTCTCCGGCGGCACCGTTGCCGGCGTCCCAGACTACGGTCAGATCGTGTCCGGGCCGATAATCCTGGGCGATCCGCGCGACGTAGTCGTCGAGAATCGTGAGCTCCGTTATGCGGCCACTATTCGGCGTCTCGATATCGTCCTCGGCCGCCATGCGCACCAACTCGGCCATCTCTTCCGGAAACAGCGAGTGCTTGCCGACTGTCAGCTTGAACCCATTGTGGTTGGCCGGATTGTGCGAGCCGGTCACCATGATGCCGGCAGAGGCGTCGGTGTGCTGCTCGGCGAAATGCAGCATCGGTGTCGGGCCGCAACCGATGCGCCGCACCTCAAGTCCGGTCGATTTCAATCCTTCGACCAACGCCGCTTCGAGCGCGGGCGAACTCAGCCGCCCATCGTAGCCGACGCAAATCGAGGTTCCGCCTTGCACGGTGACGAAAGTGCCAAAGGCTTGGCCCAGGGCCAAAGCGTCGGCCTCGAACAAGGTCTCGCCGACGACGCCGCGGAAATCGTACTCGCGCAGGATCGAAGAGTGAAACCGATGCGTCACTGCCCGTTCGCGCCCCAGAGCTGCGCCGCACCGCGCACGCCGCTCGAATCGCCATGAATAGGTTTCAAGAGCAGCGACACGCTCTCGCGGAACGAGGTCCAGCGCGCCAGTTGTTGCGGCACGTTCTTGTAGAGCCGCGCGATCTGCCCCAGCCCACCGCCCAACACGATGGCGTCAGGATCGATTATGTTGATGACGGTGGCGAGCGAACGGGCCAGCCGCTCTTCCCAACGTGTCAGTGTCGCGTCGGCAGCCTCGTCACCGGCTTCGGCCCGCGCCACGATCTCGGGGCCGGCCAGTTCCTGTCCTGTCACCCGCTTATGGTCGGCGGCCAGCCACGGGCCAGCCAGCCATGTCTCGATGCAACCCGTTCGGCCGCAATAGCAGCTTGGTCCGGGCAACTCCTCGGCGCGTGGCCAGGGCAGGGGATTGTGCTCCCATTCGCCGGCGATTCCATTGGCGCCGTCGATCACTTTGCCATCGACGACTACGCCACCGCCCACGCCGGTGCCTAGGATGACGCCGAACACCACGCGCTTGCCTGCAGCCGCGCCATCGGTCGCCTCCGACACCACCAGGCAGTTGGCATCGTTTGAAAGGCGGCACTCACGACCAAGAGCGGCTGCGATGTCGCGTGCGAAGGGGCGGTTTGTGATCCAGGTGGAATTGGCACCGGCGATCAGGCCGGTGGCGCGCACGGTCCAACCGGGATGGCCGATGCCGACGCGTGCCTGACCTTGCCCAGCCTTGTCCTCGACCTCGAGCGCCAGGTCGCGGATGGTCGCGATGGTGCCTTCGTAGCTGCCGCGTGGCGTCTCGACCCGCTTACGGGCCATTTCATGACCGGCCTCATCGATGGCGACAGCCTCGATTTTGGTGCCGCCCACATCGACGCCAACGCGCAGCATCGCGCCGTCCGACGCTTAGCGGAGATTGCCGCAGAAGCGCTGGATACGCTCGCAGGCTTTCGTCAGGTTCTGCGTGCTGGTGGCGTAGGAGATTCGGAAATAGGGCGAAAGCCCGAATGCCGCACCCTGCACCACGGCCACGCCTTCGGCCTCCAGCAGTTCGGTGACGAAGTCGGTGTCGTTCTCGATCTTCTTGCCCGACGGCGCGGTTTTGCCGATTGCGCCCGCGCAGGACGGGTAGACATAGAACGCGCCTTCCGGCGTGCGGCAGGTGATGCCATTCGCCTGATTGAGCATCGACACGACCAAGTCGCGACGGCCTTTGAACACGTCCGCGTTCTTCGGGATGAAGTCCTGCGGCCCGTTCAATCCTTCGGTCGCCGCCACTTGGCTGATCGAGCTGGTATGCGTCGTGCTCTGCGACTGAATCATGTTCATCGCATCGATCAGCACCTTCGGCCCGGCGGCATAGCCGACGCGCCAGCCGGTCATCGAATAGGCCTTCGACACGCCGTTGATGGTCAGCGTCCGCTCCTTCAGCTTCGGCTCGACCTCGACCGGGGTCGCGAATTTGAAGCCGTCATAGACGAGGTGCTCATACATATCGTCGGTCATCACCCATACATGCGGGTGACGCAGCAGCACATCGGTCAGCGCCTTCAACTCGGCATGGGTATAAGCCGCACCGGTCGGGTTGTTCGGCGAGTTGAGGATCAGCCACTTGGTCTTCGGCGAGATCGCCTTCTCGAGATCGGCCGGCTGCAGCTTGAATCCATTGTCTTCGGGGCAGGCCACCGGCACGACCGTCACGCCGCACATCAGCGTGATGTCGGGATAGCTGACCCAGTACGGCGCTGGGATGACCACTTCGTCGCCCGGATCGATGGTTGCGAGCAGGGCGTTGAAGATCACCTGCTTGCCGCCGCAGCCCACGGTGACCTCGGCCGGTGAATAGTCGAGGTGGTTCTCGCGCTTGAACTTGTCCGCGATCGCCTTGCGCAGCTCGGGCGTACCCGCCACGGCGGTGTACTTGGTGACGCCCTTATCGATGGCGGCCTTGGCGGCGGCCTTGATGTTGTCGGGCGTATCGAAATCGGGTTCGCCGGCGCCGAGGCCAATCACGTCACGGCCGGCCGCTTTCAGCTCATTCGCTTTCGTGGTCACGCCGACGGTCGGCGAGGGCTTCACGAGCGACAAGCGTTGGGCCAGAAACGACATGATCTCTACCTTCGTAAAAGGGAAACAACGGGCGCCGAAGGTACTGCCCGATGCTGCACTGCGCAAGGGCGTTGGCGTTGTGGCTGGCGCGCGCCAAAGCCATACTGGCGAGGACTTTTCCTGAGGGAGTTCAGAATGTTGCCCAGCCTGGTTCCTGGCCTGACCCATACACTCCGCTACACGGTTCCGCGCAATAAGACCGTGCCGTTCATCTACCCGGAGAATCCCGATTTCCAGGCCATGCCCGAGGTGTTCGCCACCGGCTTCATGGTGGCGCTGATGGAGTGGAGCTGCACCGATCTGCTGAAGCCCCATCTGGAGCCGGGCGAGGGCTCGTTGGGCACGATGATCGAGGTGACCCATGAGGCCGCCACCCCGGCCGGGTTCACGATTACGGTCCAGGCCCGGCTCGAAAAGATCGATGGCCGCCGGCTGGAATTCGAGGTCGAGGGCCATGATGGCCACGACATGATCGGCAAGGGCCGCCATGGCCGCGCCGTGGTGACCTGGGACCGTTTTAACCAACGGGTAAAGGATAAGGCAGCGAAGGGAGCGAAGTAGCCTTTTCCCAATCCGCGGTGTAAGGTGCCGGCGGCTCCAGAAGGGGGAATTGACGGTGTCGGGAGAACCCACATCGACCTTGCCTAAATCTCGTTTTGCGCCGGCCCCTCAGGGGCAAACGGCCAATACCAGTATCAGCCCCGATATCGATCAGGTGGTTGCTGCCGTTGTGGCGGATTTGGCCGCGAATCCGTGGTCCAGCTTCGGGATCATGTCCGAAGAGAGCAGCGCACGGCAGGCGATGGATGCCCTGCGGCAAGTCGGCCGGGATTGGAGCGATTTAACCCGATCGGCGGCCTCATTCCGGGTCCAATACGCCCAGGCCGTGCTCGACGGGCTACCGTTCTTCGATGAAGAGCCCGGCTCAGTCGTCCAGCATGTGATCCAGCTGACTGCCGATGTCGAGGCGGCGGCGCACGACTATCAGGCGGCCGGCGGCAATACGGACGATGTCGAGCTTTGGGTGCGGCCGATTGCCGGCTTTGTCGATCACGCGCAGCGTGTTCTGACGGCGCTTAAGACAGGGGCGTCGGCGGAGGGCATCGAAGAGGCCGTTGTCGAGGCCGAAACCGCCATCGATCGTCTGGTAAAGATCGGCGCCTCGAATCGCGACCGCCACTAGCCTCTAACCGGCTGATTTTCCATTATCTTATCGTGATTGCCAAAACACGGTCGTAGGGCTGGCGGTTCGCTCTACCCGGCCCATATAGTGAGGGCATGAACGCCCCCATGAGCCTCCCGTTTTTCCACCCGCGTCCGGCTGGTCCGCGGGCGGAATTCAAACTCAAATCGGATTATGTGCCTGCCGGCGATCAGCCCCAGGCGATCGCCGAACTCACGGCGGCCATCGACAATGCCGACCGCGATCAGGTGCTGCTGGGCGTCACTGGCTCGGGCAAGACCTTCACCATGGCTAAAGTGATCGAGCAGTGCAACCGGCCCGCTCTTATCATGGCGCATAACAAGACCCTGGCGGCGCAGCTCTATCACGAGTT
>DASXEH010000053.1:0-3247 GCA_036490215.1 Magnetospirillaceae bacterium | reverse complement strand
TGCGTCGCGATGGGGCGAGAGTTGATGCGGACGATGATGCGGCGCATGTATATCGAGGCGCTGTATCGCCGCCCCAACACGTCCAAGCCCAGTCTAGCAGCCTGTCGGACTCGGGTTTTCGGCTGATTGGGATGATGACTTTCCCGTTGCCGAGCGGTGGATTGACGGCCGTGCGGGGCGCGTTTGGCGTCAGGACTGCCCCTATCGAATGTCTTCGGCCTCAGTTTCCACCCAAAGAGTGTTCAGTCCGCCTCACAGGGCGGTCTGAAGGGTGAACATCCGCTTCATGTTCCAGACCATGGTTACAAGGCTTCACTCGCCGCGCACCTGGTCGATCCCACGCAGCAGAAACTGCCGGAAGCCCATGACCGACTTGATGATGCCGAACACTGGTTCCGGCATCTGCTTGCGCAAAGCATAGAGCTTCTTGCCTTCCTGCGTGTGCAACCGATGGGCCATCGCCTCGAGCGGTGTGGGATCCTCCGGAGCAGGCGGCGCATCGGCGAAGCGCTCGCTCAGGGAGGGATGATGCGGCTGCCGCCCTCGTCTGGCCATTCCATCAGGCTGCGCCTGACGGAACCTTTGGCCAGCCTTGCCCATGGCGACGAGCGGCGCGATCTTCGCCTCATCGCAGGCGGTCACATTGGCTGCGCTGAAATATCCGTTGTCGGCCAGCAATGTTCCAGCTTTGCCCAACGCCTCGGGCAAGGCCATGACCCTGTTCAACATCGGTTCAAGCTGCTGCTTGTCGTTGGCGGCCTGCACAACATCGACGGCCACCACCAGCAGGCTGCCCTCGGCCACCACGGCCTGAGCATTGTAGCACTGTTCGAAACCGCCGCCCGCCACCCGCATGATGCGCGACCCGTCGCCGGTCAGATTGACCTGGTCGGTGGGCAGCGGCCCCTCCACCGGCGGCTGCAGTGGCTTGCCACCGGGGTTTTTGCCCGTCGCCGCGGCCTTTTCTTCCCGCGCCGTCAGCTTCGCCTGATGCTCGGCCTGCTCCCGCTCGAACCGCTCCTTCGCCCGTGCTTCGATCGTCGCGCGGGCCGCCGCGAGCGTCTCCAATCGCTTCTCGCGCCGCTCCAGTTCCTCCGGGATCGACATGCCGTCGGGGACATCCGCCTGATCCGCTGCCTCGGCCTTGACCAATAGGTCGGCCACCTCGACCTTCAGTTGGGTCTCGATCTTACGCGCGTGTTCATCGGACAGCGCGCTGTGACGGCTGGCGTTGGCGTGGATCTTGGTCCCATCCAGCGCAACCGTGCCCATCTTCAGCATCCTCATCTCGCGCGCCAGCAGCAGCACCTGGACGAACAGCGCCTCGATCTCCTTGAGAAACCGCCGCCGGAAATTGGCGATGGTGTCGTGGTCGGGATGATCGTTCGCGGCGATGAAGCGAAACGCCACGGAATCGTAGGTGGCCCGCTCCAGCTTGCGGCTGGAAAATACCCCCGTGGCGCAGCCATACACCAGCAGGCTCAGCAGCGCTTTCGGGTGGTAGGAGGCCCAACCCGAACCCCGATAGCTCTTGCTCATCGCGCTCAAGTCCAGACCGTCAACCACCTCCACCACAAAGCGCGCCAGGTGTCGTTGCGGCAGCCACTCGTCGACCGATGGCAGCATCAAGAAGCCGGTCAGGCGATCGGTGGGGCGGAAGTTCGGCACGCGGGGATATCCGAGAGGTGCGAATCGTCGTTACGATTCTATCACGGAGGCCGCGTGGCGTTAAGTCCGACAGGCCGCTAGACGGCCCTGTGGGCGGCGTGGGCGCCGGATGCTCTCCGCCCTCTGTTTTTTGGCGCTCGTGAGATATCAGGACCTACCGGGGCGTCTCACCAACGTCGACCATAGACTTAGTATTCGTCGCGCACGTTGCCGCCAAAGGCTGCGGCCGCCATGCCAACAAAAGCCCCGATCAGCAGGGAGAGAGCCGTGAAGATAGCGAAGGTTGCTGTCGCCTTGCGGGCGGCGTCGGCTGCCTGTCGGGCCTTGACCTCGGCATCCTTGGCGCCCGCGATCGTGTCATCCACACGCTTCTGGGCGTCAGCCTGCGAGATGCCGGTCTTGGCCGCCACAAGTTGCGCGAGATAGGTGCGATCGGCGGAAGGAACGTCGCCGTTCCTGACGCTATTCGCCAGGATACGGGTCGCCTGCGCGGCGGCATCCTGCATGCTGGTCGAGGCGTCAATACGATCCGAGCGAAAGAGCCCGTCGACCGCATAGGCCGAGACGCTGGACGTCGCAGCCTGTGCCGCACCGCCGACAGCGGTCGATGCGGCGCGAACACTACCACTCACGATCGATGATGCCGCCGCCGTCAGGAGAAGGGTCCCAAGGATGGTGGCGAGCGCCCATGACAAGAAGCCATGAGCCGTATCGCGGAAGAAGACCTCATGCGTGTGAAGGCCGGTCCATTTGGTGCGGAGGCGCCCCGTAACGAAACCGCCGAGGGCCGAGGATAACCACTGGACTACGATAAGACCGATACCCGCACTGATCGTGAAGGTCGTGGCCGAAGCACCGGCGTTGGGCCATGCCGACACCGAGGTGAGGCCAAGACCAGCCCCGAGCGACGTGAGAACAATCGCAAGAGCGATGGCGGCGACGGTGCCCGCGAAAATCGCTGCCCAGCTTACGGCGGACAACGACGATTCATTGCCGCCGACCGGGCCTCGGTCGAGGACAGTTTGCGATGAAATGGCCATGGTCAATGCCAGATCAGCGCGAGAAGGATGATGATCGGGATAGGCACACCGATAAGCCAAAGTAGAATTCCGCGACCCATATTCGTTTCCTCCAGTTGTTGACCGCATCTAGCGGCAATGCCTCCGAAACCGGATGCCGATCGTGAGGCCTTACCGGCGTGGGCCTTAACGAAGCTAGGCGCGTAAAGGTTTCAGCCGCTTATCGGCCGGTCTCGGTCTGCAGATCGGATAGGAGCAATGACTGCGCGGTAACCCCATACTGTTCGCCGATGGGAAAGCTGCCAGCTTACTCATCCGGAATATTGGTATCGACGAGTAAACGCCAGCCCTTTCCGTCGGTGCATTTTGGTAACGTGAAACCCACGACATCGGAATGGGCGTTCATCACCAGTAGCATCGTGGCGTCCTGACGGGACCGTCCATTGATTGGGGGATCATGCCGCCTTAGCAAAGGCAGGGTCGACATTGGAGATCCGGTCAAATCGATCCCCCAACCCGGCGCCGAGCGTGCCATTGTAGACTGCGCAGCGGACTTGGAG
>DASXEH010000036.1:0-251088 GCA_036490215.1 Magnetospirillaceae bacterium | reverse complement strand
CACGGCCATGGCTGCGATCTGGGTGGCCGCGAAGACATCGATGTCCGTCGCGCCTAGTGCATTGACCGCGGTAACAGTCAGGCCCGCGATCTGCGTCGTTGTAAAGCCAGCAGCCTCGGTCGTGGTCAGACCGGCAAGGCTTGTGGTGGTCAAACCATTCAACTGCGCCGTCGACAGCGACGTGATCTGTGCTTGGGTCAGCGCGTCGAGATTGGCCGTGCCGAGCCCATTGAGCGCCGTGTCGGTCAGGCTCTTGATCTGTGTCGTCGTCAGCGATTGAATAGCACCGGTGGAGAGCGCCGACAGATTTGTGGCGGTGAGCCCATTTATCTGAGTGGCTGTCAACGCCGCGATCTGCGTGGCCGCGAGGACATTGATATCCGTTGCGCCCAGGGCATTGACCGATGTGATGGTCAACTTAGCGATTTGACTTGTCGAAAACTCCGACGCTTCGGTTGTGGTCAACGCGGCAAGATTCGTCACGCCAAGATTGTTCAGCGTCGTGTACCACAGGCCTTCGATCTGTGCGGCCGATAGCGATTGGATTTCTGTAGTCGTCAAAGAACTAAGGGCGGTTGCAGAAAGTCCGTTGAGCGCCGTTGCGCTGAACACATCGAATTGGGCTGCCGTCATCGCCGCAAGCTGGGTTGCGCTGAAATCCGTCAGAGCCGTGGCGCTCAAGCTGGCGATCACCGTCACCGAAAGGTCCGCGACGGTGATGGCGTTAATGGCTGCCTGAAAATTGACGGAGGATGAACTGGCGATTGAATTGAGCTGTGTTGCTGTTAGTCCTCCCGCCTGCGTCACGCTCAGATCGTTGATGAATGTGATGCCGAGATAGGAATTCAGCTCGGTTGACGTCAATTCAGAAATTTGCGTCGCCGTCAGCGATGCCCAGCCCGCCGAACCGATATCGGTCCAAGTCGCTTTGAGCAGGCTGGCGATCTGCGTCGAGGTCATCGCCTGGATTTCAGTCGAGGTCAGCGCGGCCAGGTCGGTGGCCGTCAGACTGTTGAGGTTGCCCGTCGATATCGCGGCGAACTGGGCGCCCGTCAGATTCTGCAGCTCGGTGATCGTCAGGCGTTTCAGACTGGTTATGGTCAACGCGGCTATGGCCGTGACGGAGATCTCGTCAACGGTTGTTGTGGTGATGGCCGCAGAGAATTTGGTGGTGGTGAGATTGTTGAGCTGTGTCGCAGTGAGATCGGCGACGGTCAAACCTTGAATCGCAGTGTTCGAAAAGCCGTTTAATGTGGTGTACGGGATTTCTGGAATCTCTGTCACTGTGAATTCAAGGGCTTCGGTGAAGGTAAGGCTGGCGGCCGCCGTAGCCGTCAGCTTGGAGAGTTGGGTTATCGACAGAGCCTCTATAAAAGTCGACGACAGATTTCCGATGACAGTTGCGGTCAGACTGTTCAGCGCGGTATAGGCGATTTCGGGAACCTGTGTGGCGGACAGTTCGGACGCCTCCGTCGCGGTCAAAGCGGCTGCAGCGGTGGCCGTCAGATTGGAAAGCTGGGTAACCGTGAGGGCGCCAATATAAGTCGCTGACAGACTCGCGATCACCGTCGCATTCAAGTTGTTGAGCGCCGTGGAGGTAAGATTGGCGAACTGGGTCGAGGTCAGCGCCGCCGGATCGTAAGTCAGCAGGCCATCGATCGCCGTCTGATTGAGCTCTGGAATCTGAACTGAGAGCGACAGATTCACGGCCAATTGATCGAGTATCGTGGCGGTGATGCCGTTGATCTGCGTCGATGTCAGGTATTGGACTTGCGCCTGCGATAGACCGGGAATGTTGGTTACGGTCAGGCCGTCAAGTTCCGCTACGCTCAGGGAGACCAATTGAGCCTTGCTGAGCAAGCCAACTTGCGCGGCGGTCAGAAATCCGATTTCCGCAGAACCGAAATCGGCGAGCTGCGTGATGCTCAGCCATCCGATTTCATCCTGGGTAAAGGCCTGAACTTGGGTTAGGTAGAGACCCGAAAAGTCGGTGGCGTTCAGCGCTATAAAGACGGACTCGCCCAAATCAGCGATGGTCGTGGTTGTAGCCGACGAAAGAGGAGAAAGAATTGCCATCGATGCCCACCTTTTTCGCTGCGCGACCCCGGACGCATGCATGCAATTTGTATGCGTTTCGGACCGACCGCGCCAGTGACTACAGTCACCAGTCTTAACCTAAAATGACTAAATCACCCCGTGTCGTTTGATCGACCGTCTCGAGGGTGCAGACAGCACGTCGCATCGTGATGCGCCAGCTGTGACAAACACTTACGAGTTCGCTAGACCTTCCCCGCCTTACCCGTTTTACGATTCGCCACTCGTTGACGGATCACCGTCACGTGCCGCTTGGTCGTCGGCACGCGATACTTCCTTATAAGTGTGCCCGCAGGAATAAATTATGTTGTTTTTTCGACGGGACGATCAGACAAGAGCAAGATCGCAACACGATGAAAAGAAACGAATTTATATCGCGGTCGCGTCGCGCCTTTCTGGCTTCGTCCCTGGCCGCGGCAGCAGCCGGATGCGCGGCTCGACCGCCATCGCCGGCACCACTTCTTCAGTTGCCGAAGGCCGATTTCGAGGCGAGGGCACCTTTGCGCGATCTGGCTACAGCACGCGGGTTGTTGTTCGGTTCTGCCGTCGCCACGACCTATCTGGATAAGGATCCGGCTTTTGCCGCGGTCTTTGTGCGTGAATGCGGTGTTCTGGTGCCCGAGTGGGAAGCGAAATGGGCGATGGTTCAGCCGGAGCCGGGGCTATTCGATTTCTCGGCCGCCAATCGGCTCGTCGCCTTTGCACAGAAACACGAGATGGTGTTCCGCGGCCATAATCTGGTCTGGCATCTTTACAATCCGGAATGGCTGCGCGGCGCGCTGAAAGCCGAGGACGCGCGCCGGGTTCTCGAGAGCTATATCCGTCGCATCGTCGGGCAATATCGCGGCGCGGCTCAGTCTTGGGACGTAGTCAACGAGGCGATCGAGGTCAAAGATGGCCGCGCTGACGGGCTGCGGCAATCGATCTGGCTCGAGGCTATCGGGTCTGACTACATCGACCTTGCCTTCCGCATCGCTCGTGCAGCCGATCCGCGCGCCAAACTGGTCTACAACGACTACGGGCTCGATCAGTCCGACGTCGAAAGCCTACGTAAGCGCAGCGCCGTACTCGATCTGTTGCGCGGGATGCGGGCGCGGGGGACGCCCATCGATGCACTGGGCTTGCAAGCGCATCTCTGGGCCGGAAAGCCGTTCGACGGGCAAAGCCTGCGGCGTTTCATCAGCGATGTCGCCGCGCTCGGTCTCGAGGTGTATGTCACTGAGCTCGACGTGGTCGATGTCAACCTGCCCGATGACGGCACGCGCGACGCGATCGTCGCGCAGGTAACCAGTGATTATCTCGCCGCCGTCTTGGCCGAGCCGGTGGTGAAGGGTGTCTTCACCTGGGGCCTGTCCGACAAGTATTCCTGGCTCAACACGCGCTCGGCGCCATGGGCCAAGCGTGGCGATGGCAAGCCGGAGCGCGGCCTGCCACTCGACGCCGACCTGCGCCGCAAGCCGATGTGGGGTGCGATCGCCGATGCGTTCACCGCGCGCGGCGGATTTTCTTAAAACAATTTACGAAGACGTATCGAGCCCCGGCCCAATGCACGAGGCCATCACGCCAAAATCTGCGGCAGTTTCGCATCGCGCCGAAGATACGCCGTTCTGATTGGATACAATTGCAGTAGACGCCGCCCCACCGATTCGTCATGGATAGGATAGGCCGCTTGGTTTGAATGTGAACCAACGGCCGAGCGCGAGGAGACGAGGGCGGTATGCGCACACAGGTCGGCATTGTCGGAGCAGGTCCAGCGGGACTGCTGTTGTCCCAATTGTTGCATCTGCAGGGCATTGCGTCCGTCGTCCTCGAACATCGTAGCCAAGAATATGTACTCAGCCGCATTCGCGCTGGTGTGCTCGAACAAGGCACCGTGACGATGCTGGAAAAGGCCGGTGTCGGCGCGCGCATGCGCCGCGAAGGTCTGGTGCATGAAGGCATCGAGATCGCGTTCAAGGGCGAACGGCATCATGTGAACTTCCAGTCGCTGGTCGGGTCGAGCGTGATGATCTATGGCCAGACCGAGGTGACACACGATCTGATGGATGCGCGCCAGGCGGCCGGCGGCACCGTGCTCTATGAAGCAGAGGCGATCGGCATCGAAGATATCGGCACCGACAAGCCGCGCATCCGCTATCGCCACCGAGGCGAGGAGAAGGAGCTCGAATGCGACTTCATCGCCGGTTGCGATGGCTATCACGGTGTGTGCCGGCGCAGCGTCGCGTCCGACAAGATCAAGACCTATGAGCGCGTCTATCCGTTCGGCTGGCTCGGCATTCTCTCACGCACTGTGCCGGTGTCGCATGAGCTGATCTACGCGCGACACGATAACGGCTTCGCGCTGGCCAGCATGCGCTCCATGGCGCTGAGCCGGTATTACATTCAGGTGGCGGCTGACGAAGATATCGAGAAGTGGCCCGACGAGAAGATCTGGGATGAACTCGGTGTGCGCTTGGGGCCGGAAGCGGCGGCCAAGATGGAGCGGGGGCCGTCGATCGAAAAGAGCATCGCGCCGTTGCGCAGCTTCGTTGCAACACCCATGCGCTTCGGCCGTATGTTCCTGGCGGGCGACGCAGCGCATATTGTGCCGCCGACCGGCGCCAAGGGGCTCAACCTGGCCGCGTCAGATGTGCACTACCTCTCCAATGCGCTGATCGAGCACTACAAGCAGAACAGCAGCCGCAGCCTCGACATCTATTCCGAGCGCTGCCTACGCCGCATCTGGAAGGCCGAGCGGTTCTCGTGGTGGATGACGGGGCTGCTGCACCGTTTCCCCGAGACCGGTGAATTCGGCGGGATGATGCAGCTTGCCGAGCTCGATTACCTCGCGAGTTCGAAATCGGCCCAAGCGGCGCTGGCCGAGAATTACGTCGGGCTGCCACTCTGACTAAAACCGTCATTCCGGCCGAAGCATCGCGGAAAGCCGGAATCCAGGGCCGCAGAATGTGCGGCTCCCCTGGCCCGGATCGCGCTTCGCTTGTTCGGGGTGACAATCAAGAATGATCAGACTCTCTCTACCGCCACAGCCAACCCCTGGCCGACGCCAACGCAAAGCGTAGCCAGACCGCGCTTGCCGCCTTCTTTTTCGAGGCGGTGCGTGACCGTCATCGCCAGGCGTGCCCCCGACATGCCGAGCGGATGGCCGAGCGCGATCGCACCGCCATTGGCGTTCACATGTGCGGCATCTTGTGGCAGCTCGAGTCCGTCGAGGCAGGCCAGAACCTGAACCGCGAAAGCCTCATTGATCTCGATCGCGTCGAAATCGGAAACCTTGAGACCCGTGCGTGCGCACAGTTTCTTGGTCGCGGGGACGGGGCCGTAACCCATAACGCGCGGTGCGACGGCGGCGCTCGCAGCACCGATGATGCGCGCACGCGGTGTCAGTCCGTGCTGCTTGATCGCGGTCTCATTCGCCAGGATCAGGGCCGCCGCGCCATCGTTGACGCCCGATGAGTTGCCGGCTGTAACGCAGCCATCTTTCTTCATCGGACGCAATTTGGCGAGGCCATCGAGTGTCGAGTCGGACCGCGGCTGCTCGTCTTTCTCGACCTTCACGATCGCTTTGCCAGCAGGCACATCGATCGCGACGATTTCCTCGGCAAAGAATCCGTTGGCGATCGCTGCGGCTGCGCGCTGTTGCGAGCGCAGGGCGAAGGCATCCTGCGCCTCGCGGCTGATCTTGGTTTCCGTGGCGATGTTCTCGGCTGTTTCGAACATTGCGTCGGTGCCATAGCGCGCATGCATCGCCGGATTGACGAAACGCCAGCCGAGCGTGGTGTCGTACATCTCGGCCTTGCGCGAGAAGGCCTCTTCGGCCTTGCCCATCACCATCGGCGAGCGCGACATGCTCTCGACGCCGCCGGCGATGCAGAAATCCATTTCACCCGCTTTAATCGCGCGTGCCAGCGTTGCCACCGCTTCAAGACCCGAAGCGCAGAGGCGATTCACCGTCACGCCTGGCACGGTCTCGGGCAGGCCGGCCAGCAGCACTGCCATGCGCGCGACATTGCGATTGTCCTCGCCGGCTTGGTTGGCACAGCCATAGGTGACTTCATCGATAGCGGCCCAATCGATCTTCGGATTGCGCGCCATCAGCGCTTTAATCGGCGCCGCGGCCAGATCGTCCGTGCGCATTTTCGAAAGCGCGCCGGCATAGCGCCCGATGGGTGTGCGGATCGCGTCGCAGATGAAGACTTCGGCCATGGAGTCCTGCCTCTTGGAACCTGAATTCGAAGTCCGCGGAGGCTGGCGGCAGGCCTATCGCAAGTCAAGTGCGATTAGTGTACATTGTGCGCACACCGAACTTTGGATGACATGCATGAACGTGCAGCCGGGCCCGATCGAAATTCCCGACCGCGACCTGATCGCCGGACTAGAAAAGGGTCTCGCGGTGATTGAGGCGTTCGATGAGACGCGGCCTCGTCTGTCGGTCAGCGATGTTGCGCGCATCACCGGTCTGACGCGGGCGGCGGCGCGACGCTATCTGCTGACGCTGACCAAGCTCGACTACGCCGCCTTCGACGGCAAGTTCTTCTCGCTGATGCCGCGCATCCTGCGTCTCGGCCATGCCTATCTGTCGTCCACCGGGTTGCCGGCGATGGTGCAGCCTTATCTCGAACAGATTTCCGCGGCGACGCAGGAGTCGTGTTCGTCGGCGATTCTCGACGATACCGAGATCGTCTATATCGCGCGCGCGGCCACGCGCCGCATCATGTCGATTGGCTTGGCAGTGGGCACGCGCCTGCCGGCCTATTGCACCTCGCTCGGGCGCATTCTCCTGGCTGATCTAACGACGGAAGCATTGGACCGCTACTTCTCGCATGTCGAGTTGAAGGCGCTGACGCCGAAGACCAAGGCAACGCGCGCGGAGATCGTGGCTGCCTTGGAGGACGCGCGAACCAAAGGCTACTCACTGGTCGACGAGGAACTCGAACTCGGCCTGCGCTCGATGTCGGTGCCGGTCTACGACAAGCGCGGCGTGATGGTTGCGGCCATCAACGTCAGCGCCCAGGCCGGCCGTGCCAGTGTCGACGCGATGGTTAGCAATATGCTGCCGCATCTCAAAGCGGCTCAGGATGCACTACGCCGCGTTGCGTAAGCAGACTTTCGATGGGAGGCAACAATGCAATCGAACAATGAAATCGGTGCACTCGACAAATTTATCTCGAAAGACGCGCTGCTGTTGATCGGCCGCGTGCTGGTCAGCCTGATCTTCATCTGGAGCGGCATCGGCAAGGTGATGAATTTTGGCGGCATGAGCGGCTATATCGGCAGCCTCGGTCTTCCGGTGCCTGAACTCTTCACCGTGATCGAGATCATCATCGAGCTGGGTGGCGGTCTCGCGCTGTTCTTCGGTGTGCTGTTCCGTTTGGCCGTGCTCGGCATCATCGTGCACACGATCCTTACGGCTCTTCTGGTTCACCACTTCTGGTCGGTGGCAGCTGATCAGGCGCTGGAACAGACGATCCAGTTCATGAAGAACGTGACGATCGTCGGTGGTCTGTTGTTCCTCAACGTGCAGGGGCCGGGCGCGATCAACCTGGGCCGGATCCTCGATCGCAAATAGAACCGTAGCGGATACGATCTTTGTGACGGCGGCGTTCGCAAGGGCGCCGCCGTTTTCGTTCGGCTCTGCACAATTGAATCGCGTTGACAGGTTTTGGATGCCTTCCTACTATGATCGTCAATCGCACGGACGGGCGATAAACGCACAAAATAAGAAACCCGATCCGAAGCTGGCGTTCGAAGTTGGGCCTGGGGAGGACCACGCGATGAGTCGTTTCGAGACGGTGTTCGGCTCGCTCGACAACTACGAGAAGGGCCATATCGAAATCATCAACGACAAGCCGACGAACTATGCGTTCTCGAACGTGTTCGAAGTCGCGGCGAAGTCGAAGCCCTACGAGAAGGTCGCGGTCGGCAAGAACCAGGAAAACCTGATCGAGGCGATTCGCGCCGAGGGCACTTCGCCCTGGTACACCTGCGCCCATGACGAGTTCGCACTCGTGATGGATGGCGAGGTCGAGGTTCATTTCATCGATATCGGCCAGGACCAGCGCGCGCCCGCCAAGAGCGAAGGCAATGTCACGCTGAAGGCCGATCCCAATGGCAAGACGATGGGCCATGTGGTGTTGAAGCGCGGCCATCAGGCGCTGCTGCCCGCCAATGCGGCCTATCAGTTCCGCGCGCGCAAGACCGGCGTGGTGCTGCAGCAGGCGCTGGCAGGCGAGAACACCATCTACAAGTGGAAAGACATCTGCCTGACCTGAGCGTCAGATGCCGATCGCCGCATCCATATCGACAGCAAGAGTCGCATCGAAGTCGAGGAGGTTCCCATGAACGTCGTGGTCAACGCCACCAACGCCAGCAATAAAACCGGCTACAAGTCGTTCGAGCTCGGCAGCTTCAAATTCCGGCGCGACGAGTACTTCGTCTACATCGAGTGGAAGTCGAAGAAAGGTCCGATGACCCACTACATGTCGGCCGACGCCTTCCTGCGCGCGATGATGCGCGATGTGGCCTGGGGCTTCTTCTACTACCAGGTGAACTTCGACCACGTCTTCGGCACCAACAATCTCTACGGCCAGGTCGAGATGTTCGCCGGCTCGTTCAACGAGACCTTCAAGAGCCAGGGCCTGAACCTCACCGAGACTTTCGACACGCCGGTGATCATGGAGACGTTCAAGGCGATCCTGGCCGATTGGACGAACGAAGGCTTCGATCCCTTCGCCGCGCCGGCCGAGACGACGAATGATTGGCTGGGCCCCAAGCACGGCAACAACATGGCGGCGATCAATCGCGAGCGCCAAGTGTCGCGCCGCATGGTCGGCCTGCCGGGCGACACGCCGGTGCGCAATGATGGCAACGGCTATCCGGTCAATCGCGCCTTCGCCGATGTCGACCAGAGCCAGCCTGAGATCCACGCGGAGAAGGGCTATGAAAGCCAGGTGCACGGCTTCAACCTGTTTGCGCATCTGTCGCGCTCCGACGTCACATGGAATCCGTCGGTGACATCGGTGTGCAAGTCGAGCCTGTTCTGCCCGACCAGCGAGGAATACATCCTGCCGATCAAGCACGGGAACGATCGCGTCGAATGGTTCTTGCAGCTTTCCGATTACATCCTGTGGGATGTCGAGGACAAGAACACGGGCAAGCCGCGCGCCAAGGTGGTGATGAAGGCGGGCGACATTGCGGCGATGCCGGCCGATATCCGTCATCAGGGCTATTCGCCGAAGCGTTCGATGCTGCTGGTGTGGGAAAACACCAACCCCAACATCGCCAAGCTACACGCCACCAACGCGATCCCGGTCTATCCGGTCGAGTTCTGAGCGGCATCGTCGGATGTCGTATCGGAATCAGTTGTTCATTGGTGGCGCATTCGTCGACGCCATCGGCGGCCATCGCATTCCCGTCGTCAATCCGCATGACGGGAGCGTGCTGACCGAGATCGCCGAGGCGCGTGAGGCCGATGTGGACCGCGCGGTCGAGGCGGCCACGAAGGCTTTTCCGGCGTGGTCGAGCATGGCCGCGATGGATCGCGGCCGGCTGCTACTGAAACTGGCCGATGCGATCGAGGCCGATGCCGAAAATCTCGCGAAGCTGGAATCGATCGATACCGGGCATCCGCTGCGAGATACCCGCAATCTCGACGTGCCGCGCACCGCCGTCACCTACCGCTACTTCGGCGGCATGGCGGACAAGGTACAGGGCAGTGTGGTGCCGGTAGAGAAGGGGTTCCTCAACTACGTCACGCGCGATCCGATCGGCGTGGTCGGGCAGATCGTGCCGTGGAACTTCCCGTTGATGTTCACCTCGTGGAAGCTGGGGCCCGCGCTGGCCGCCGGCAACACGGTGGTGATGAAGCCCTCCGAACTGACGCCGCTCTCGACCTTGCGCATCGCCGAACTGGCGAAGCAAGTCGGCTTTCCCGATGGCGTGATCAACATCGTGCCGGGTTATGGCCAAACGGCGGGTCAGCGCATTGCCGAACATCCCGGCATCCACAAGGTCGCGTTCACCGGATCGACGGCCACGGGCCGCAAGGTGATCCAGGCCTCGGCGGGTAATCTCAAGCGCCTGCAGATGGAGCTGGGCGGCAAGGGCGCGAATATCGTGTTCGACGACGCGAATATCCCGGCGGCGGTCGGCGGCTCGGCTTTCGCGATCTTCCACAATCAGGGCCAGGCCTGTATCGCGGGCTCGCGGCTGCTGCTGCATGAAAAGATCGCCGATCAGTTCCTCGAGAAGTTCATCGGCCTCGCCAAGTCGATCAAGGTCGGCAACCCGCTTGAGGCCGACACCGAGATGGGGCCGCTCACCTCGGCCATGCATCGCGACCGCGTGCTGGCCTATTGCAAAATCGCGCGCGACGAGGGCGGCGAGATCCTGACCGGCGGCCGCTCGCCGCAGAAAGAGGAACTGTCGCAAGGCTATTACGTCGAGCCGACCGTGGTACGTGCGAAATACACCGATCGCGTCTGCCAGGAAGAGGTGTTCGGCCCCTTCGTTACCGTCTCCACCTTCGAGGACGAGGAAGAGGTGGTGGGCATCGCCAACAGCACCGAGTATGGCCTCGGCGGCGGGCTCTGGACCCAGAACCTGCCGCGTGCCCATCGCGTCGCGCGCAACATGGTCAGCGGCATGGTCTGGATCAATTGCTACAAGCGCGTCAATCCCGGCTCGCCCTTCGGCGGCGTGCGCGGCTCGGGCTATGGCCGCGAGATGGGATTCGAGGCGATGCACGACTACACCGAGGCCAAGTCGGTCTGGGTGAATGTCGACGCCAACCTGCCGCCATACTATCCACGATAAGCCATGGCCAAGATCACCAGCCTCGCCACCGCAGTAGCCGAAAACATCAACGATGGCGATACAGTCGCCTTTGAGGGCTTCACCCATCTGATCCCGATGGCGGCGGGCCACGAGGTCATCCGCCAGAAACGGCGCGATCTGACCGTGATCCGCATGACGCCCGACCTGATCTACGACCAGTTGATCGGCATGGGCTGCGTGACTCGGTTGGTCTTCTCCTGGGGCGGCAATCCCGGTGTGGGCTCGTTGCATCGGTTCCGCGACGCGATCGAGAACGGCTGGCCGCATAAGATCGAGTATGAGGAACACGGCCACGCGGCAATGGCCTCGGCCTATGCGGCCGGTGCGTCGGGCCTGCCTTTCGCGGCGCTGCGCGGCTATCTCGGCAGCGATCTGCCGAAGCACAATCCCAATATCCGTTGGGTCGATTGCCCCTTCACCGGTGAACGCCTGGCGGCGGTGCCGGCGATCCGTCCCGATGTCGCGGTGATTCATGCGCAGAAGGCCGACCGGCAGGGCAATGTGTTGCTCTGGGGTATCGTCGGCGTGCAGAAAGAGGCGGTGCTGGCCGCCAAGCGCGCGATCGTCACGGTGGAAGAGATCGTCGACGATCTCAACGCGCCACCCAACGCGGTGGTGCTGCCGTCCTGGGTCGTCAGCGCCGTCGCCTGCGTGCCGAAAGGTGCCGCGCCGTCCTATGCGCATGGATACTACCCGCGCGACAACGCCTTCTATCAGCGCTGGGATGGCATTGCGCGCGAACGCGAGACATTCCTGAAGTGGATGCAGGACAATGTGATCGAATGCCCTGCACCTGACTCTAAGGTGCGCGCTCATGGCTGATTACACACCCGACGAAATCATGACGGTGTGCGCCGCGCGGCAGTTGAAGAGTGGCACGGTCTGCTTCGTCGGCATCGGCCTGCCCAGTGCTGCGGCCAATCTCGCGCGGCTGACTCACGCGCCCGAAGTGGTGCTGATTTATGAGTCGGGCACCATCGGCTCGAAACCCGATGTGCTGCCGCTCTCGATCGGCGATGGCGAATTGGCCGAGACGGCGATGACGGTCGTATCGGTGCCGGAGATGTTCCGCTACTGGCTGCAGGGCGGCCGCATCGATGTCGGCTTCCTGGCGGCGGCCCAGCTCGACAAATACGGCAATATCAATACGACGGTGGTCGGCGACTACGACAAGCCCTCGGTGCGGCTGCCGGGAGCAGGGGGTGCGTCGGAGATCGCGACCTCGGCCAAAGAGGTCTTCGTCATGCTGCGCCAATCGAAGCGCGCGTTTGTCGAGACGATCGACTTCGTTACCTCGGTCGGCTTCTACGAAGGTGGCAACAGCCGCGACCAGTTCCGTATCCCGGGCAAGGGGCCGACGCGGGTGATCACCGATCTCGGCATCCTGACACCCGATCCGATTACGCGAGAGTTCGTGCTCTCCAGCGTCCATCCCGGCGTGACCGTCGATCAGGTCAAGGCCGCGACCGGCTGGGCGCTGAAGGTCGCGGACGATCTCGGCACCACATCGGTGCCGACCGCGGCCGAACTGACGGTGCTGCGCGATCTGCACGCGCGCACCAAGCAGGCCCATGCCGAGGCGGCGGAATGAACGCCGTTACTGGCACTACCCCCCATCCTAACCTTCCCCCTCAAGGGGGGAAGGAATCTCAACGGAATATTCCTCCCCCCTTGAGGGGGAGGATCGAGGTGGGGGGTAATTCGCGTATAGCGTTCAGTTCAGGACTCCGCGAATGACCCTCTCCTTCACCTATAGCGCCCTCCCAGGGCGCGTGGTGTTTGGCGTCGGCAGCCTTGACAAGCTGCCCGAGGAAGTGAAGCGACTCGGGATCAAGCGCGCCCTGGTGCTGGCCACGCCGCCGCAGCGCGAGCAGGCCATGGAAATCGCGGGCCGGCTGGGCGAACTGAGCGTCGGCGTCTACGACAAGGCCGTGATGCATGTGCCGGTCGAAACCGCCAAGGCCGCGCGTGACGAGGTGCGCCGTCTGAATGTCGATGGCACCGTGGCCGTCGGCGGCGGCTCGACCACGGGGCTTGCCAAGGCGATCGCGCTGGAACTCGGCACGCCGATCATCGCCGTACCCACCACCTATGCTGGATCGGAGATGACGCCGATCTGGGGCATGACCGAAGGCGGCATCAAGACCACGGGCCGCGATCAGAAGGTTCTGCCCAAGACGGTGATCTACGATCCGTCGCTGCTGACCACGTTGCCGGCCGATACCACCGCCGCCAGCGGCATGAACGCAATAGCCCATTGCATCGAGGCGCTCTACGCCCATGACGGCAATCCGATCATCGCGATGATGGCCGAGGATGGCATCCGCGCCGTGGCGCGCAGCTTGAAGACGGCCGTGCAGTCGCCCAAGGACATGGATGCGCGATCCGATACGCTTTACGGCGCGTGGCTGGCCGGAACGGTGCTGGGTGCGACCAGCATGGCGCTGCACCACAAGATTTGCCACACGTTAGGCGGCTTCAATCTGCCCCATGCCGAAGTGCACACGATTGTGCTGCCGCATGCGGCGGCCTACAACGCAGGTGCTGCGCCCGAGGCGATGGCGCGCGCGGCGCGGGCGCTGGGTGTTGCATCGGGCAAGGACGTGCCGGGCGCGCTTTATGACCTGGCCAAATCCTGCGGCGCCAAAATGGCTTTGGCCGAGGTGGGGATGCGCGCCGAGGATATCGATCGCGCCACCGAGATCGCGCTGAAGGCGCCCTATCCGAATCCAAGACCACTCGAGCGCAATGCGATCCATAAATTGCTGGACGATGCCTTTAATGGCCGCCGGCCAAGTTGAGCAAAACGGACAAATAAGACGTTACTCAATTCTCAGGGAGGAGGGACTGCTATGACCAAGAAGATGACGACGACGCTCTCGCGGCGCCGTGTGTTGCAGGCGGGCGGCGCAGCCGTTGCGGCTTCCAGCATCGGCTTTCCGGCGGTTGCCGCCGAGAAGGAATTCAAGATCGGCTATGTGACGCCGCAAACCGGCCCGCTGGCGCCGTTCGGCGAGGCCGACAGTTTCGTGATTCAGACGGCCGGCGATCTGCTCGCCAAGGGCGTGAAGGTCGGCGGGAAAAACGTCAAGGTGAACATTTTTATCAAGGACAGCCAATCCAATCCGAACCGTGCCGCCGAAGTGGCGTCGGATCTGATCTTGAAGGACAAGGTCGACCTGATGCTGGTGGCCTCGACGCCCGAGACCACCAATCCGGTCTCGGATCAGTGCGAGTTGAACGAGGTGCCGTGCGTTTCGACCGTGGCGCCGTGGCAGCCTTGGTTTTTCGCGCGCGGCGGCAAGCCCGACACCGGGTTCAAATACACCTATCATTACTTCTGGGGCCTGGAAGACGTGATCGGTGTGTTCACCGGCATGTGGAACCAGGTCAGCACCAACAAGACGGTGGGTGGGCTGTTCCCGAATGACGGCGACGGCAATGCCTGGGGCGACAAGGAACACGGTTTCCCGGGTCCGTTGGCGCAGCAGGGTTTCAAGCTGATCGATCCGGGCCGCTATCAGAATATGAACGACAACTTCGGCGCCCAGATCAACGCGTTCAAAGACGCGAAGTGCGACATCGTCACCGGTGTGGTGATCCCGCCGGACATCAAGACCTTCTGGACCCAGGCGGCGCAGCAGGGGTTCAAGCCGAAGGTGATGTCGGTGGGCAAGGCGCTGCTGTTCCCGATCGTGATCGAGTCGCTGGGCGATACCGGCAACAACATCTCGACCGAAGTGTGGTGGACGCCGAACCATCCGTTCAAGTCGTCGCTGACCGGCCAGAGCAGCAAGCAGCTGGCCGACGCCTATGAAGCCGCGACCAAGAAGCAATGGACCCAGCCGATCGGCTTCGCCCATTCGCTGCTGGAAATTGCCGCCGATGTGTTCAAGCGCTCGTCGGGCCCCGGCGATCGCGCCTCGGTGCTCGATGCCCTGACCAAGACCGACCTCGACACGATCGTCGGTCACGTCAAGTGGGGCGGACAAGGGCCGTTCAAGAACGTCTCCAAGACCCCGCTGGTCGGTGGCCAGTGGCGCCTGGGCGGGAAGTACAAATACGATCTCGTCGTCGTCGAGAACAAGGGCGCGCCGAATATCCCGACCGGCGGCAAGATGGAATTGATTGGGTAACGTTCACTGTTACGTGGGGCGGTGTAATGCCGCCCCCTTTCTTTCTTCGTCATTCCCGTGAAGGCGGGAATCCAGGGCCGTTTCCCGTGTGGCCCCTGGACCCCCCGCCTTCGCGGGGGTGACGGACGGAAGGTTGAATTAAAACGAGCGCTCCCTAAATGCCCGAACTCCTGCGCCTCGATCGTCTGACCAAACGCTTCGGCGCGCTGAAGGCGGTCGACGATCTGACGCTTGCGCTCAACGAGGGCGAGGCGCTGGGCGTGATCGGCCCCAACGGCGCCGGCAAGACGACGATGTTCAACCTGATCACCGGTGATATCCGGCCCGATACGGGTCAGGTGATCTTTGCCGGGGCTGACATCTCATCCGCGCCGCCCGAGAAGCGCTGCCACGCCGGGATCGGCCGCTCCTATCAGATCCCCCATCCCTTCGGCGGCATGACGGTATTCGAGAATGTGCTGGTCGGCGCCACCTTCGGCGCCGGACGCAGCGAAGGCGAGGCGGGCGATGATTGCCTCGACATCCTGCGCCGTACCGGGCTCGCCCGCCACGCCAACAAACTGGCGGGGACGCTGCCGCTGCTCGACCGCAAGCGCCTCGAACTGGCGCGCGCTCTGGCGACGCGGCCAAAAGTGTTGCTGCTCGACGAGATCGCCGGCGGGTTGACCGAGCATGAGGTGCGCGATCTGATCGAGACGATTCGCGATATTCGCGCGCGCGGCATCTCGATCATCTGGATCGAGCATATCGTCCATGCGCTGACGGCCGTGGTCGACCGCCTGGCCGTCGTCGTATTCGGCAAGCTTTTGCAGGAGGGCAATCCCGCCGAGGTGATGGCCAGCCCCGCCGTGCAGGAAACCTATATGGGGATCGCGGTCGAATGAGCCTGCTCGCGATCCAGAGTCTCAAGGCATTCTATGGCGACTTCCAGGCGCTGTTCGGTGTCGATCTCGAGATCGTGCAAGGCCAGACGGTTGCCGTGATCGGCGCCAATGGCGCGGGCAAGACGACGCTGCTGCGCAGTGTCATGGGGATGCTCGCTGCGCCGTCCGACGTGATCCGCTTCGACGGCAAGCCGATCGGCGGCCTGGCAACCCATGCGATCGTGGCCGAAGGCATCGCCATGGTGCCCGAGGGGCGCAAACTGTTTCCGAGCCTCAGCGTTGAAGAGAATCTGCGCGTCGGCGCCTATCCCAAGCGCCAGGGGCCGTGGACGCTGGAGCGCATCTACGCGCTGTTCCCGCGCCTGTCCGAGCGGCGCAACCAGCCGGCCACCTCGATGTCGGGCGGCGAACAGCAGATGGCAGCGATCGGCCGCGCGTTGATGTCGAACCCGCGCCTGCTGCTTTGCGACGAGATTTCGCTCGGCTTGGCGCCGGTGGCCGTGCGCGAACTCTACAGGGCGCTACCAGGCATCAGCGCGGAAGGCGTGTCGTTGCTGGTGATCGAACAGGATATCGGCCAGGCGATGGCGGTGGCCAATCAGGTTTATTGCCTGCAAGAGGGGCGGGTGACACTGGCGGGCAAGCCCAACGAATTGACGCGCGAGCGGGTGGCCGCCGCGTATTTCGGGAACTGACGATGGAGTGGGTCGACGTCGTATTGCAGGGCGCGTTGCTGGGCGGGCTCTACGCCCTGTTCGCCAGTGGCCTGTCGCTCGCCTTCGGCATCATGCGCATGGTCAATCTGGCGCATGGCGACTTCATCGTGCTCTCCGCCTATCTCGCGCTGGTGCTGACGCAAAGCCTTGGCATCCCGCCGCTTGCCGCGTTGCCCGCGGTAGCAGTGATCATGGCCGTGGTCGGCTATGTTCTACAGCGCGGATTGCTCAACCGCGTGCTGGGCGACGACATCATGCCGCCGCTGCTGGTCACCTTCGGCCTCTCGGTGGTGATCCAGAATTTACTGCAGGAAATCTTCTCCGCTGACACCCAGAGCCTGCCGGGCGGCACCTTGGTCACGGCCAGCCTGCCGATCGGCGGTGGCCTCGCGGTGGGGTGGCTGTCACTGCTCACGCTGGTAGCAGCGCTGGCGGTGATTGCTGTGCTGCAGCTGATCTTGGCGCGGACGCGGCTGGGCCTGGCCTTCCGAGCCACCTCGGACGATCTGGTCACGTCGCGGCTGATGGGCATCGACACGCGGCAGATCTATGGGCTGGCCATGGGGATCGCGCTGGCCATCGTCGCCATCGCCGGCGTGCTGATGGCGATCCGCACCACCTTCGATCCGACCGGCGGCCCGGCGCGGCTGATCTTCGCCTTCGAGTCGGTGATCATCGGCGGCATGGGCTCGCCCTGGGGCACGCTGCTGGGCGGCGTGATCCTCGGCGTCGCCCAATCGATCGGCTTCTCGATCCAGGTCGGCCTCGGCCAGCTGTTCGGCCATCTCGCCTTCCTGGCTATCTTGATGGTCCGCCCGCAGGGTCTATTTCCCAGGACGCGCGGCGTATGACCTCGGCGCCACCCATCGCTCGGACCGCCGCGATCGTCCGCGGCACGCGCGCCAGCCGCTTAGGTGGCGTGCTCGGGGCCGTCATTCTGCTGGCGCTGGTGACGATGCCGTGGTGGGGCGAACGCGCCGATATGCACACGGTAGTCGAATTTCTCTACATGCTTGCCCTGGCTGAGATGTGGAATCTGCTAGCCGGATTCGGCGGCTTGGTCTCGATCGGCCAGCAAGCCTATGTCGGCATCGGCGGTTATATGCTGGTGCTGCTGGCAATGAAGCTCGGCGTCGGCCCCTTCATCGCCGTACCGCTCTGCGGCATCATCACGGCCATCATCGCGATCCCGACAGCCGCACTGGTCTTCCGGTTGCGTGGCGCCTATTTCGCTGTCGGCACCTGGGTGGTGGCCGAGGTCTTCCGGCTGACCTTCGCCAATATCATCTGGCTGGGCGCGGGGACGGGCACCAGCCTGACCTCGGCGATGATGGGCTATAGCGCCTGGCTGCGCGATTCGCTGGCGCTGTGGATCGCGATCATTCTCGGCGTCGGTTCGGTGATGGGCATCTACTGGCTGCTGCGCTCGCGCCTCGGCTTGGCGTTGACGGCGATCCGCGATTCCGAAGTGGCCTCGCGCAGCCTGGGTGTCGATGTGCGCCGCGTGAAGTTCGGTGTCTATATCGTTTCGGCGTTCGGCTGCGGCATGGTCGGCGCGCTGGTCTATCTGACCAAGCTGCGCATATCGCCGGATGCGGCCTTCGATATCAATTGGACGGCGATCATGATCTTCACCGTTGTGATCGGCGGCATTGGAACCATCGAGGGGCCGATCATCGGCTGTATCGTTTACTTTGTACTGCGCGATCTGCTAGCTGACTACGGCAGCTGGTATCTGATCGCGATGGGGCTGATCGCTATAGCGGTGATGGTCTGGGCGCGGCGTGGATTATGGGGCCTGTTGCTGGCGCGCACCGATCTGCGCTTTTTCCCCGTGCAGCGGCGTGTGGTAATTGAAGACGAGGCGGGTGCAAGCAAACCCGTCGAAGGTTAGAAAGGGAGACGATTTATGGTATCCTCGAAGAAAGCACGTAAGCCGGCAGCGAAAAAATCCGCCAAGCGCCCAGCTAAGATGACGGCGAAGGCCGCGGCAAAGAAGGTCGTGAAGAAGGCCGTCGCCAAGTCCGCCAAGAAGCCGGTCAAGGTCGCGGCGCGATCGAATGTCGCGATCGAGGACAGGATCACAAAAGAAGCGCTGAAGCGCGTCTCGGCCACGTCCGACAGGCGTCTACGCACGCTGCTCCAAAGCCTGATCAAACACGTTCATGCCTTTGCGCGGGAGACGGCGCTCACCCCCGAGGAATGGTTTGCCGGCATCCAGTTCCTGACGGCCACGGGCCAGAAATGCGACCAGGAGCGGCAGGAGTTCATTCTGCTGTCCGACACGCTGGGCTTGTCGATGATGCTGGACGCGATCAATCACCGCGATGAGGCTCACAACGTGACCGAGTCGAGCGTAATCGGCCCGTTCTATCGCGCCGGTTCGCCGATCTATCCCAATGGCTCGGCGATTTATTCGAATACCGAGGGCGAACCCGTTACTGTGTCGGGCACTGTGTCGTCGCCATCGGGCAAGCCCGTCCAAGGCGCAGTGGTCGATGTGTGGCAGACCGCGCCGAACGGCCTCTACTACAGCCAGGATGCCAACCAGAAAGAATACAACCTCTGCGGCCGTTTCCACACGGAGGCCGACGGCAGCTACAAGTTCATCACCCTCATGCCGCACAGCTATCCGATTCCGGTCGATGGTCCCGTCGGCGATATGTTGCGTGCCAGCAAGCGCGATCACTACCGGCCGGCCCATTTGCATTTCCGCGTCTCCGCGCCGGGCCACCGCGAGGTGATCACGGAGTTCTATACCAAGGGCGACAAATTCCTGAATCACGATCCGGTGCTCGGTGTGAAGAAATCCCTGATCATCGAATACAAGAAGGGCGCCAAGGGTTATACGCTCGATCGGGACTTCGTGCTGCAGACGGTGAAGTAGAGGCGGCTCAATTTTTCTATCGTCATCACCGGGCTTGTCCCGGTGATCCAGGACTTTAAAGGCGTGGATGCCCGGCACGAAGCCGGACATGACGTAATGGGTTACAACTGCCCCTCGATCGCAGCCTTATCCACCACCGACCAGACGCGCCAGATCTTCCCGTCGCGGAATTCGTAGAACACGTTTTCGGTGAAGACGACGCGTTTGCCGTTGACGGCAAGGTCGAGGAACATGCCCTTGGGTGAGCAATCGAATTTGAGTCGGCTGGCGATCATGGGCGGATCGACGATCAGCAGGTCGATGTTGAACTGAAGATCGGGGATGTCCTCGAAGTCCATTTTCAACATTTGACGATAGCCGCTAACGCCGAAGCGTCGGCCATTGTGGCTGGCCTCGTCATGGACGAACTGTCCAAGCTTCGGCCAATCCTGCGCGTTGAGGCAGGCGATGTAAGCCCGGTAGATTTCGGCGAGGCGTTCCTTGCTCATGCAGCCGAGTGCATCGTCGAGAGCCAGGTGCCGCCGATCTGGGTGAGGGCGTGGCTCGAATTGCCTTGAAGCTCGGTGCCCGCCTTGTCGCCCGAGCCGATTGCCGTGAAGTCGCAGGCGGCCAAAACCAATCCGCCGACGACTCGCGCATTGACCACCTTGATCTTCACGGTTGTCCAACCCTGCTTATAGAGGATGCTCATCAATCGCTCGATATCGTGCTGTCCTACGCCCATGGCAGCGCCGACCAACACCGCGTCTGGTGTGTAGAGTTTAATCGCTTCGGCCGGACCGCCGGTGTTCCAGGCCTGCGCCCAAGCATCGACGAATGCGGTGGCGATCTCGATTGGATTGTCAGTCATGAGGCTCCTGACTTAGTAGGTTCAACCGTCACTCCCGCGAAAGCGGGAGTCCAGGGGCCGCGCGGGAAACGGCCCTGGATTCCCGCTTTCGCGGGAGTGACGAATGTTCTGTGCGGGACCTTCAGTTCCTCGCGATGACAATTCATCTCTAAAGCACTGCCAGGAGTTGTTTGGGCGCCAGCCAGAAGGGCGGCAGGCAGAGCGGTATTGCCGATAGGGGCAGGATCGAATCGCGGACTGCCACGCCCAGCTGATCGCGCATGAAAGTGCGGCGGGTCTCGATACGCGTCGCAACGGCAGGGTGCTTTGCTTTCAGTTCAGCCCGCAATCCGGCGTCGGCGAAGGCCACGCCGTCTTCGCAGTTGAGCGCCCATCCGGCCGGCAGCGGTGTCGGAATAATGTCCACCTGAAACGGCATGCCGGAGGCTATGCGTTCGGTCGAGCCCGGTCGGATCGGGGTGTGCACCCATTCGTCATGGCCGGTGAGGTGGCCGGGATTGAGTGCCGAGCGCAACTTGCCTTTGGCCAGCGCGCCGGTGACAGACTCGAAGATCGTTCCACCTTCGATGCCGATATCGGCAGTCTCATACCAAGCCAGCAGTCCGGCGAAATAGGATTTCGCGGCGATCAGAAAGTCGTCGTCGCGGTCGGTGACCAGGCCCGAGCGGCAGGAGAGGCCGCCCCAATAGCCGATGGCGGAATTGATGCCGTCGCCTTTGGCGATCTTGCGCCCGGTCGGGCTGCGCATGCCCACCACCGGCGCGACGCGATCGCCTGTGGTGCACATGACGTGGCAGGTGAGCACTTCGCCTGCGTAATCCATCCGTGCGGCAGCATGAAATTCAGTTTCGCCCACCGCCATGCCCGACAGCACGCGCCACACGGCCATGGCGGATCGTGCTGCACCCCATTCGTGGGCGGCGATTTGATCGGCATCCACAACGGCGCGCAGTCCTGTTGCCGGGTGCATCAACACTACCGTCGCGTCGCGCAGCGCTTCGCGGCTGCCGGCAAGTTTGGCGAGAATGCCGGTCAGCGTGTCGGGAACATAGAAGCCCGGAGCGGCGCCTTCCCACTCGCGCGGTTCGAGATATTTCCAGCCGACGACGCCGATCGTCTGCCCGGTCTTCAGCCCCGCATCGCGCAACACGGCGGCGAGATTGGGTCTCGACGAGCGATCTTGTCCCATCAGGCTCAGGGATTGGGCGAGAGCGATTTCGAGATTCGGGAGGTCGGCGACCGGCACATAGCCTTCGCCCTCATTGCCGACGACGAGTACGCGCTTCTTTGCAGGACCGAGCAGGAGCAGCGCCTCTTCGAAGCGCGGTTCGAAGCCGGAGAGGAAGGCCATATTGGCGTGATGCTCGCGATCGGCATAGATCACCAGCCAATCGCAACCGCCCCGCGCATAGGCGTCGTCGCAGCGGCGCGCATAGGTCGTGACCGGAATTGCCGGCACTGCCTCAGGCACGCCGAAGTCCGGGATATCGATCTCGCGCAGTGTTATCGCCATTTGCTGGCCCTTCGAACCGTGTGCCGCCCATCCTTCGAGCCGGCCGTTGCACGGCCTCCTCAGGATGAGGTTTTACTGAAAATCCTCATGGTGAGGTGCTTTGCGCCAGCAAAGCCTCGAACCATGGGCCGCAAAGACATCGCCCGTCGGCCGGGGTTGAGTTCCTTCGGCGTCCATTCAATACTGGCGCGCGGCTTACGCCAAGAATGTTGTATCGGGAGAGGTCCATGTCGTCGAGCAAGGTTGCGTTGGTCACGGGCGCGGGAACGGGAATCGGCAAGGCGGCGGCGATCGCTTTGCTGAAGAATGGCTATGCCGTGACCTTCGCAGGGCGACGCAAGGATGTGCTCGACGAGACCATCAAGGAGTCGGGCGCGGATGCCGCCAAGACCCTGGCCGTGGCCGCCGATGTCGGCGATCCGGCTTCGGTCGAGGCCTTGTTCAAGGCCGCTCAGGCGAAGTTCGGCCGGCTCGATCTGCTATTCAACAATGCCGGTGTCGGCGCACCGCCCGGGCCGCTCGAAGATCTGAAGTTCGAGGACTGGAAGAGGGTAGTCGATATCAATCTGACCGGTGTGTTCCTCTGCACCCAGGCGGCGATCAAGGTTATGAAGAATCAGTCGCCGCGCGGTGGTCGGATCATCAACAACGGATCGATCTCGGCCCATGCGCCGCGGCCGAATTCGATCGCCTATACCTCGACCAAGCACGGCGTCACCGGCATCACGCGTTCCACGGCGCTCGATTGCCGCAAATACGATATCGCCTGCGGGCAGATCGACATCGGCAATGCCGATACGCCGATGGCGTCCAAGATGAAGACCGGCATGCCGCAAGCCAATGGCACCATCGCCGTCGAATCAACGATGGATGTCGATGCGGTGGCCAAGGCCATTCTCTACATGGATAGTTTGCCGCTCGACGCCAACGTGCTGTTCATGACGGTGATGGCCACCAACATGCCGTTTGTTGGGCGGGGATAGCGGTCACGCTGCGGCGGCGGCCTTCACGATGCGCTCGCGCCGCAGCACGTAGAGGCCGCTGAGCACCACCACCGCCGCGCCGATCCAGGTGAGCAGGCTGGGAATCGCGCCGAAGACCAGATAGCCATACATCGTGGCCCAGATCAGCTGAGCGTAGCTGAACGGGGCGAGGGATGATGCCGGGCGTTTGCTAAAGCCGAGGATCATCAGGTACTGCCCGGCCACGCTGATGAAGCCGATGACGGTCATCCAGATGATCGCGTGTCCGGTGAGCGGACGCCAGACGAAGGGCAGCAACACGCTCAGGATCAGCGCCGGCAGGATCGTCGAATAGGTGATGGTGGTCAGGCTCGATTCGGCGGCGGCGCTCAGTTTTCGCGTCAACACCAGTGCGATTCCCCAGCAGGTCGCTGAGAGTGCCGGCAGGAATGCGGCGACCTGGAATGCGGCACTGCCCGGCTGAACGATGATCAGCATGCCGATGAAGCCGATCACCACAGCGGTCCAGCGGCGAATGCCGACTTTCTCGCCGAGGATCGGGATCGACAGAGCGGTAACCAGCAGCGGCGAGATGAAGTTGATCGCGGTCGCGTCCGCCACGGGCAAAAACCGCAGCCCGAGCATGAAAATGATGGCGGACGAGAAGACCCCCATGCTGCGGGCGAATTGCGTCCACGGCATTTTCGTTTTCAGCCCGGCGCCGCGCGAGCGGATCAGAAAGGGAACCAGCACCAGTGTGTTGATGCCGTATCGCACCCAGGCGATCTGCAGTGGCGAATAGTCGACCACCAGGATTTTTGAGAGCGTGTCCTGGGATGCGAAGACGATCACCCCGAGCATCACGCAACCGGCGGCGACCAGAGGGTTATCGAGGCGCCATTTGTTTTGTGAGGCCGGGGAAGCGATGGCCGTTTCGCTCATGAACCGCCGCGGATAGTGCGCAACCGTTCGAAGACGCGTTGACTGAGGGAGCCAGTGAAGATGTGGTCGAGATCGGGCGCCAGGCGGCGGCGCCAGTTCGGACGCTCACGATCGGTGCCGGGCAGATTGGTGGCGATGGTTTCGCCGGCCAGATCGTCGGCCTGTGCTAGCACGAAATGGGTCGGTGCTTCCCCCACCCACGCGATGGCGGCGACGGCAAAATCTTCGTTCATCGGGCGGTCGAGATCGGGCAAGGCCGGCAACAATCTGGCGTCGTGCAGCGCGCGTGACAGCACCTCTTTTTCCTCGCGGCGCAGAATGCGCATCCGGATGGCGGCCTCAGTGGTGATTTGGCCGAGCGACTCACGTTCAGCAATATCGCCGCCCAACCACCATCCCGCCAGAGTCGGGAGATCGTGGGTGGTGACGCAGGCAACGGCTTTGGCGGGGTAGGTGGACGGCGATCTGAATGAGACCCCGTCACGTTCGAACCACAGCACGCGATAGCTGAAGATATCGGCCGCAGACAATTTCTCGCGCAAACCGTCCGGCACCGTGCCCAGATCTTCGCCGATCACCATGCAGTTTTGCGCCTGGCTTTCGCGCGCCAGATTGCGAAGGAGATCATCGAGCGGATAACTGACATAGGCGCCATCGGCGCCCTTAGCACCATCGGGAATCCAGAACAGCCGCGTCAGTTCCATCACATGGTCGATCCGCAGCGCACCGGCATGGCGCATATTGGCGGCGATCAACTCGCGGAAGGCGCGGAACTCGCTGCGGCGGCTGGCCCAGGGATTGGGCGGTGGCAAATTCCAGATCTGTCCGTCGGCCGAAAAACGATCGGGCGGCGCACCGACCGAGACGCCATGGGCGAGATCGGCGGCATTCGACCAGGCTTCGGCGCCATCGGGTGCCGCACCGACGGCAAGGTCGCGATAGAAGCCGAAGGTGAGCCCGGCATCGCATGCGCGCGTGGCGGCGGCTGCGAACTGCCGGTCGCAGAGGAATTGCTCGAACATGTGGTAGCGCACGCGCGACGCATGGGCCGCCGCGAACTCGGCTACGGCGAGGCCTGCGGGGTCGCGCAGCTCGGCCGGCCAGTGTGGCCAAGTCTGGCCTTGCAGCGTTTCGGCGATCGCCTCATGGGCGGAAAATCGTCCAAGCGATTGCCCGCCGGTGACGACGAAGTTGGCGAACGCCTCGACGAGGGGCGAGCTGGCGCTGGCCGTCGACGCTGTTTCGAATGCGGCGAAGCGCGATTCCAAAATGCGGCGCTTGAGCGCCCAGACATGGCGGTAATCGACGATCTCGCCTTTGGCCAGGGCCGCCGTCTCCGCATCGGTCGCGCGTTCACCCGGCAGATCGTCGAGCGCGGCAATATCGAGATAGATCGGATCGAGGAAGCGGCGGTCGGACGGGTGGTAGGGACTCGCACGCTCGCGATCATTGGGAAAGAGCGCATGGACGGGGTTGATCCCGACGATGCCGCCGCCATTCCGCGCCGTGCTCTCGGCAAGCTTGGCGAGGGTGGTGAAGTCGCCGATGCCCTGATCGCCCGGCCGGCGGAGTGCGTAGAGCTGCGCCGAAACGCCGAAGCGCCGCCCGCCATGGCGGAGGGATTCGGGCATGAAGCACTGTTCAGTGTTCGGCGACGGCGGTGTGTTCATGAGTTCGAGCAGTGCGATGCTCTCTCGCGCCTGGCTCATCGTGGCGGCGGGCAGGTTCATCGCGGTGAGCAGGGCGCGTTTGGTGTCGTCGCTGACGATATGCCGGCCGCCTTCCTCGTCCCACCATTCCGGCGCGATGCCGGCTGTCCAAGACAGACGATCGAGCGTCGCCGTATCCGCCAGCCGCGGCTTCCACATGCCGGTGCTGTCGCGATCTTCGACCACGATGACGACAGAGCGGGCTTCGATGACCAATTCATCGTTGCTGTCAGGCGAGGGCGGCGCATCGGGATGCGCGGTATCGATCGCGGTGTGCCAGCGATGATGATCGCGCGTATGCGGCATGACGATCATGGCCGGTGCATGGGCGCGATGGATGATCACGGCAACACGATCGACTGTGTCGCCGTCGGACGCGGACAGAACGGCAACCAGCGTGTCGCCGGCATCGCCGTTCCAATCATCGCCGGTCATCAGCGGGCCGGGAGCGCCGCGCCATTCGATATCGGGAAGGCCGGAGGCGTCGAAAGGTTTGCCGGTCAGCCAGCGATCGGCGCGCAGCGCGGGGCGGGCTTTGCGCAGGGCAATGAGCTGCGTGGCCACCGATTGCAGGTCGCCGTCGATGCGCGACCAGTCGATCCAGGACTTCTCATTGTCCTGGGCATAGGCGTTGTTGTTGCCGCCCTGCGAATGACCGAACTCGGCGCCCATCGACAGCATCGGCGTGCCGCGCGCCATGAGCAGCGTGGCCAGCAGGTTGGCCTGGTCACGGCGGCGGCGGTCGACGATGCCGGGGTCGTTGCTCTCGCCCTCGGCGCCGTTGTTCCATGACCAGTTCTCGCCGGTACCGTCGCGGTTCTGCTCGCCATTGGCTTCGTTATGCTTGTGCTCGTAGGAGACGAGATCGGCGAGGGTGAAGCCGTCATGGGCGGTGACGAAGTTGATATTGCGCGAGGGTTGAGATTGCGGTGGCAGCACGTCGGAGGAGCCCGCGACCCGTGTGGCCAGATCGCCGCGTTTCCAGCCATCGCCGCGCCAGAAGCGGCGGACGTCGTCGCGGAAGCGATCGCTCCACTGTCCCCAGCCGGGCGGGAAGTTGCCGACCTGATAGCCGCCCGGCCCGATATCCCAGGGTTCGGCGATCAGCTTGAGATCGCGCAGCACCGGATCATCGGCGATGGCCTGGAACAGCGGCGCGTTCTGTTCATAACCCCAATCCCGCCGGCCAAGTGCGGTGGCGAGATCGAAGCGCAATCCGTCGATGCCCGTCCGCTCGGCCCAGGCCCGCAATGCGTCGACGCTGAGGCGCACCAGCGGCGGCCGGTCGAGCGCCAGGCAATTGCCGCAGCCCATGTCGTTGATGTAGCGCGCGGGATCATTGGGGATCAGGCGGTAGTAGCTCGCGTTGTCGAGACCGCGATAACAGACCGTGGCGCCGAACTCGTCGCTTTCGCCCGAGTGGTTGATCACGACATCGAGAAGCACCTCGATTCCGGCGCTGTGCAGGGCTTCGACTGTCTTAGCGACTTCGTCCCAGCCCCCCGGCGCGAGACGTGGATCAGGTGCCATGAAGGGAATCGCGTTGTAGCCCCAGTAATTGGTCAGGCCGAGCGCGGGCAAATGACGTTCGTCGAGCCAAGCCATGGCCGGCATGATCTCGACCGCGGTGACACCCAACGCTTTGAGATGGCCGAGTGCGCCCGGCTGGGCCAGGCCGGCGAAGGTGCCGCGCAACGCTTCAGGTACATCGGGCTTCGTCTTGGTGAAGCCGCGGACGTGAAGCTCGTAGATGATCGACTCGGCCCAACCGATCTTCGGGCGCTTGGTGGCGATCTTCGTCGGCGCAGTAACGATGCATTTGGGCATGAAGGGTGCGCTGTCGGTTTCGTCACGCGCCCAATCGTCATAGGGGTTGTTGTCGCGGAAACCAAGCATCGACGGATGCAGCTTGAATGGCCTGTCGATGGCATTGGCATAAGGGTCGATCAGCAGCTTGGCGGGGTTGAAGCGATGGCCGGCGCGCGGGGCGTAGGGGCCCTGGGCGCGCAGCCCGTAGCGCGCGCCTGCCGGCACATCGGCGATATGGCCATGGAAGATATCGCCGCTGCGGGCGGGCAGGGCGATGCGTTCGATTTCCTTGTCGCCCTGGGCATCGAATAGACAGAATTCGATGGCGGTCGCGTGTGCCGAGAAAACCGCGATATTGACGCCTTGCGCGTCGAGTGTGACGCCCAGGGGCTCCGGCCTGCCTTCGCTGACACGGCGCGCCATGTGGCCTCCGCGGGTCTAGGTGATGGTTGTCGGTGCGTCGCGTCCGGTGTGGTGCGCGATGTCGGGCAGTGAACGAGAGAGGGCGATCAGATCGGCGAGCGCGGCCTGCGTTTCGAGATTGTGGTGTTTCGGATCGGCCTCGAAGCGTTCGATATAGATACGCAGCGTCGCGCCTGCGGTTCCCGTACCCGACAGGCGATAGACGATACGCCCACCGCCTTCGAAATGCAGGCGGATGCCCTGATGCGCCGTATCCGAATTGTCGACCGGATCGTGATAGGAGAAGTCGTCGCCGCTTTCGATGGTCAGCGCGCCGAATTTCTGCCCGGCCAGGCTCGGCAGTTTGTCGCGCAGGGTCTTGATCAGCGTATTGGCGCCATCGGCGTCGACCTCTTCATAGTCGTGGCGCGAATAGTAGTTGCGACCATAGGTGGCCCAATGCTCGCGGACGATATCGCCCACGCTCTGCTTGCGCGCGGCGAGGACATTGAGCCAGAGCAGCACCGCCCACAGCCCATCCTTCTCGCGCAGATGATCAGAACCGGTGCCGGAACTCTCTTCTCCGCAGATGGTGGCCAGCCCGGCATCGAGCAGATTGCCGAAGAATTTCCAGCCGGTCGGCGTTTCGTACAGTTTGATGCCCTTGCGCTCGGCCACGCGATCGGCGGCGCGGCTGGTGGGCATCGACCGCGCGATCCCGGCGATGCCTTTCTTGTAGCCCGGCGACAGATGGGCATTGGCGGCCAGCACCGCGAGACTGTCCGACGGCGTCACGAACAGGCCGCGGCCGATGATCAGGTTGCGGTCGCCATCGCCATCCGAGGCGGCGCAGAGATCGGGCGAGGCCGAAGACATCGCGAGGTCATAAAGGTGTTTCGCGTAGACGAGGTTCGGATCGGGATGGTGATGACCAAAATCTGGTAATGGCGTACCGTTCATCACGCTGCCGGGCGCCGCGCCCAGTGTGCCTTCGAGGATTTTGTGCGCGTAGGGGCCGGTCACGGCGCTCATCGCGTCGAATTTGATCGTCAGGCCACCCTTGAAGAGCGCGCGGATCGCGTCGAAGTCGAACAGCGTCTGCATCAGCGCTTCGTAGTCGGTGACCGGATCGATGATCTCGACGGTCATATCGCCGAGCTTCGAGGTGCCCAGCTTGTCGATATCGACATCGGGCCCATCGACGATGCGGTACTTGTCGATCGACTGGGTGCGAGCATAGATCGCCTCGGTCACCTTCTCGGGTGCCGGGCCGCCATTGCTCACATTGTATTTGATGCCGAAATCGCCATCGGGCCCGCCGGGGTTGTGGCTGGCCGAGAGCACGATGCCGCCATAGGCTTTATGTTTACGGATTTCACAGGAGACACCCGGCGTCGAGAGGATACCGCCGCGCCCGACCATCACCCGGCCGAAGCCGTTGGCCGAGGCGATCTTGAGCACGGTCTGCACCGTCTCGCGGTTGAAGAACCGCCCGTCGCCGCCCAGGACGAGAGTCTTGCCGGCGAAGCCTTCGAGACTGTCGAAGGCGGACTGTACGAAATTCTCGACATAGTGCGGTGTCTGGAACACCGTCACCTTCTTGCGCAGACCCGATGTGCCGGGCCGCTGTCCGTCGAATGGTTTAGTCGCAATTTCTTTGATCATCGTGCTTTTCCCCGCGCGGCGACCAGTTGGCGATAGAGACTCGCATAGCGCTTGGCCGGGTTGCGCCATGACACGTCAGCTTTCATGCCACGGCTTTGGACGCGCGCCCATGAAGGTTTATCGGCAAAAAGTCGGGCTGTCCGGCGGATGGCGGCGCGCAGCATATTGGCGTCGACCGGCGCGAACTGGATGCCGGTGGCCACGTCATCGGCGATCGCCATCTCATTGGCGTCGATGATGGTATCGGCCAACCCGCCGACGCGTGCCACCAGCGGCACGGCGCCATAGCGCAGCGCGCAAAGCTGGGTGAGGCCGCAGGGTTCATAGCGCGACGGCACCAGGATCACATCCGCACCGGCCTGGATCAGATGCGCCAATTCCTCGTCATAGCCCAGCACGCAGCCGATCCGGCCGGGGTTTTGCTCGGCGGCATAGGTATAGGCGTTTTGAAGCGGTATATCGCCGGTGCCGATCAGCGCGAGCTGACCGTTGGCGCCGAGCAATTCGGGCAGGGCTTCGACCAACAGATCGAGACCCTTTTGCCAGGAGAGGCGGCTGACGACGCCGAAGAGCAGGGCGTCGGGATCGACCTTGAGGTCCATCCGTTCCTGCAGCGCTGCCTTGTTCTTGGCGCGCTCCTTGATCGTCGATATGTCGTAAGGTGCGGCGAGGAAGCGATCGTCGGCGGGGTTCCACACGCCCGTATCGATCCCATTGAGAATGCCGAAGACATCCTTGGCGCGCACGCGCAGCAACCCGTCGAGGCCCATCCCCGCTTCGGGGCCCATCATCTCGGCAGCGTAGCTGGGTGACACAGTGGTGATGCGATCGGACAGTTGGATCGCGGCCTTCAGATAACCGATGGTGCCGAAATACTCGACGCCGTCGATCGCATAGGCCGTGGGCGGCAGGCCCAAAGCCGCCAGCAACGTCGCGGGGAACTGGCCCTGATACGCAAGGTTGTGCACGGTGAAAACGGTGCCGGGCGCTTTGCCTTTGGCGTAGCGCAGATAGGCGGCCGTCAAGCCCGCCTGCCAATCATGGGCATGAACCACATCGGGTTTGAAATCGGCAACGCTGCCCATGCCGATATCGGCGCCGGCGCGTGCCAGAGCGGCGAAGCGCTGGGCGTTATCGGGCCAATCGGTGCCGGCGGGATTCGTATAGGGATTGCCGGGCCGATCGAAGAGATGTTTGGCCGACAGGATGAAGACGTCGAGGCCCTTGGCCTTGCCCATCAGAATTTGCGCGGGCCCGCCGAAGAGATTCGGCCAGGCATGAACGACGCGCGACTGTTCCAGCGCGGCGATCACCTGGGGATAGCCGGGAACAAGCGTCCGCACGGCGACGCGTTCGGTCGCGAGGGCAGCGGGCAGGGCGCCGGCCACGTCGGCCAGGCCGCCGGTCTTGATCAGCGGGTAAACTTCCGAGGCGACCGACAGAACCTTGAGATCAGCCTTGGCGGCAGAGGTCATGCGCTCAACTTGTCGATCATAGCCTGCGTGACGAGAACGATTCCTTGCTCGGTGCGGCGGAAGTGTTTGGCGTCGAATTCCGGATCTTCGCCGATCACCATGCGCTCCGGAATCTTGACGCCGCGGTCGACCACCACGCGCTTCAGCCGTGCCGAGCGGCCGATATCGACATAGGGCAGGATCACGCCACCGTCGACCGATGCATGAGAATGCGCATGCACGCCGGTGAACAGCAGCGAGCGGCGAATCGTGGCGCCTGAGATGATGCAGCCGCCCGAGACGAGGGAGGCCACGGCCATGCCGCGCCGGCCTTCCAGGTCGTGCACGAACTTGGCCGGCGGTGTGGCGCGATGATCGGTCCAGATCGGCCAATCGACATCGTAGAGATCGAGCTCGGGCACCACTTCGGTCAGGTCGATATTGGCCGCCCAATAAGCATCGACGGTTCCCACATCGCGCCAATACGAACTGGTTTCGGATGTCGAACGCACGCAGGACTTGGAGAAATGATGCGCGACCGCTTTGCCGTTCTTGACGATGTGCGGAATGATGTCCTTGCCGAAATCATGCGAGGAATGGCGGTCTTCCGCATCGCGCCGCAACTCTTCGGCCAGGAAATCCATGTCGAAGACATAGATGCCCATGCTGGCCAGCGATACATCGGGCTTGCCCGGCATGGCCGGCGGGTCTTTCGGCTTTTCGAGGAACGAGATGATGCGGTCGTGGCCGTCCACATGCATGACGCCGAAGCCGGTGGCGTCCTCGCGCGGCACTTCGATGCAGGCGATGGTCACGTCGGCTTCCTGCTCGACGTGCTGCTGCAGCATCTTCTCGTAGTCCATCTTGTAGATATGGTCGCCGGCCAGCACGACCATGTAGCGCGCGCCGTAGCTCTCCATGATGTCGATGTTTTGGTACACCGCGTCGGCCGTGCCGAGATACCACATGTTCTCGGAGATGCGTTGGCTGGCCGGCAGGATGTCGAAGCTTTCGTTGCGCTCGTGGCGGAAGAAGTTCCAGCCATTCTGCAGATGCCGGATCAGGCTGTGCGCTTTGTACTGGGTCGCCACGGCGACGCGGCGGATGCCGGAGTTGAGCGCGTTGGACAGCGCGAAGTCGACGATGCGCGACTTGCCGCCGAAGAACACCGCCGGCTTGGCGCGGCGATCGGTCAGTTCCAGCAGACGGCTGCCACGGCCGCCGGCGAGCACATAGGCCACGGCGTGTCGCGAAAAAGGCGGACTGGGTGGTGTCTTGTTGGACATCTTGGTTCCCTCCGTTCCCTCGAGCGGCGCTTATTAAGTAACCAGTCTAATGGCCGCTGGTTTAATTATTCCCATACTTCAAATAGATAGTACCCAAAGGCGGTAAAGTCATCATCGCCGAAGCCGGAAAACCATGCGCTGGCCGATCTTCGGCGACCAGCCCACCGCCATTGCCTACGCCCGACCCGCCGTAATCCTTGGCGTCGGTATTAATGATCTCCTGCCAGGGGCCCGATTGAGGCAGTCCGATCCGGTAGTTGCGCCGCGGTACCGGGGTGAAATTGCAGATGACGGCGACCGGGGCATCGCCCGGCCCGCCGTAGCGGACCCAGGCGAATATCGACTGATCGGCGTCGTCGGCTATGGTCCAGCGGAACCCTTCGGGCTCGCAATCCCGGGCATGAAGGGCGGGAAGGGTGCGATAGGCTCGGTTGAGGTCGCGAACCAGGCTTTGGGTGCCGCGATGGACCTGATAGTCGAGCAGGTTCCATTCCAACTCGCGGTTGAAGTTCCATTCCCGGATCTGGCCGAAGTCCTGCCCCATGAAAAGCAGCTTCTTTCCAGAATATGCCCACATAAAGGCAAAATAGGCGCGCAAATTGGCAAATCTTTGCCACTCGTCGCCCGGCATGCGGCCGGCGATCGAGCGTTTGCCGTGGACGACCTCGTCATGGGACAGGGGCAGGACGAAGTTCTCGGAATAGGCATACATCATGCCGAAGGTCATCTGCTTGTGGTGGTAGCGGCGATGCACCGGCTCTTTGGCCATGTATTCCAGGGTGTCGTGCATCCAGCCCATATTCCATTTGAAGCCGAATCCGAGCCCATTGGCATAGACGGGCTGGGTCACGCCGGCCCAGGAGGTGGACTCTTCGGCGATGGTGACGGTGCCGGGATGGAGCCCATAGGCCAACTCGCTGACGCGCCTTAGGAAGGCCACCGCCTCGCGGTTGTCGTTGCCGCCATCGATGTTCGGAATCCATTCACCGGGTTTGCGCGAATAGTCGAGATAGAGCATCGAGGCCACGGCATCGATGCGCAGCCCGTCGATATGGTAGCGGTCGAGCCAGAACAGCGCGTTGGCGAACAGGAAATTCATCACCTCGGGCCGGCCGAAATCGTAGATGGCCGTGTTCCAGTCGGGTTGGAAGCCGCGGCGGGGATCGGCGTATTCGTAGAGCGGCGCGCCGTCGAACCGGGCCAGCCCGTGCTGATCGACTGGGAAATGGGCCGGCACCCAGTCGAGAATCACGCCGAGCCCTGCGGCATGGGCCTTATCGACAAAGCGCGCGAAGGCCGCCGGCTCGCCGAAACGGCGTGTGGGCGCGAACAGGCCGATCGGCTGGTAGCCCCAGGAATCGTCGAGCGGATGTTCGGAAACGGGCAGCAGTTCGAGATGGGTGTAGCCCATATCGACGGCATAGGAGATTAGCTGCTCGGCCAGTTCATCGTAGCTGAGAAATGCATTGTCCCAATGGCGACGCCACGAGCCGAGATGAACCTCGTAGATCGACATCGGCGTCCGGCGCGGATCTTTGCGGGCGCGTTCCTCGATATAGGCGGCATCGGTCCAGGCGAAGTTGTCGGTGCGGGTGACGATCGAGGCCGTGGAGGGCCGCATCTCGGCGCCGAAGCCGAATGGGTCGGCCTTCAGCGGCTGCAGATCGTCATTGGGGCCGATGATCTCGTATTTGTAGGCGATGCCTTCGCCGACTTCGGGCGCGAAGATTTCCCAGATGCCGCTATCGACGCGCTTGCGCATCTGATGGGTTCGGCCGTCCCAGCGATTGAAATCGCCGACGACCGAAACCCGCTTGGCATGGGGCGCCCAGACGGCGAAATGGGTGCCGCTAACGTTGCCGTGGACCATCGGATGCGCGCCCAGCTTCTCGTAGAGCGAGCGGTGCGTGCCTTCGACCAGAAGATAGTCGTCGGTTTGGCCGAGAACCGGGCCGAAGGAATAGGGGTCGGCGAATTCCCAGCTTCCGCCGGCATTGGCGGCGGTCAGCCGATAGGCGAAGCGCTGCACCGCACCATCCACATGGCCTTCGAAGAAGCCGGCTGGATCGATCTTCTTGAGCGCGACGCTGAACTTGCCGTCGCGGCTCTTGGCTTCGATGGTTTCGGCATAGGGCAGGAAGGCACGGATGACGAAATCCTTGCCCACCTGCTGCAGGCCCAGCACCGAAAATGGATTGGGGTGCCGGGCCGCGATGATCGCCCGTATCGTTTCGTCAGTGGCTCGCCAGCTTGCGCGGGCCATCAAGCCTCACGCACGGGATTGAGCCGGTACGTTCCAGATTTCGTCCGCATATTCGAGAATGGCCCGGTCCGATGAAAACCAACCGACTTTCGCGGTGTTGAGAACACTTGACCGCGACCAGGCGGCCGTGTCGAGCCATTTCGCGTCGACCGTCCGTTGCCGGGCGTAATAAGCGTCGAAATCGGCCGCGACCAGGAAGTAGTCCGAATGATGCAGGACGTCGACCAGCTCGCGATAACGGCTCGGGTCGTCGGGCGAGAAGACGCCGGCGTGGATGGCGTCCAGTACTTCTCTCAGGACGGGCGAGCCGTTGATCGTGTCGTTGGCATCGATGCCCCTGCGGCGGCGCTCTTCCACCTCGGCTGCGGTCAGACCGAAGATGAAGATGTTCTCATCGCCGACCTTCTCGCGGATTTCCACATTGGCGCCGTCGAGCGTGCCGATAGTCAGCGCGCCGTTGAGGGCGAACTTCATGTTGCCGGTGCCCGAAGCTTCCATGCCCGCGGTCGAAATCTGCTCCGACAGATCGGCCGCCGGGATGATCGATTCGGCCAGGCTGACGCTGTAATTGGGCAGGAACACAACCTTGAGCAGCCCGTGCACGGTCGGGTCGCTGTTGATCACCTTGGCCACGTCATTGATCAGTTTGATGATCAGCTTGGCCTTGTGATAACTGGCGGCCGCCTTGCCGGCGAAAATCTTGACGCGCGGCACCGGATTGCCGGCTGAACGCGAGCGGATCGCGTTGTAGTAGGCGATCGTCTCGAGGATGTTCAGCAGCTGGCGCTTGTATTCGTGGATGCGCTTCACATGCACGTCGAACAGCGCGTCAGGGTTCACCTTGACGCCCGTCAGATGCTGGATCTGCTTGGCCAGCGCCTTCTTGTTGCCACGCTTCACCGACATCACGCGGTCGCGAAAGGCTTCGTCATCGGCCAGCGGCGCGACCTGTTCCAGCGCATCGGCCTTGTCGAGCACCCCTTCGCCGGCGGCTTCGACCAGCAGATGCGTAAGGCCCGGATTCGCGTCGAACAGCCAGCGGCGGAAGGTGATGCCGTTGGTCTTGTTGACAATGCGATCGGGATGGATGAGGTGCAGATCGTGGAACACGGTCTTGCGCATCAGATCGGTGTGCAGCGCCGAGACGCCGTTGACCTTGTGCGAACCGAGGAAGGCGAGATGGCCCATGCGCACGCGCCGGCCGCCGTTTTCGTCGATGATCGAGATCGACGAGAGCAAGCCGGCGTCGTTATGCCCGGCCGCACGCTGCAGATCGAGGTGGAAGGCATTGAGCAGATAGATGATCTGCATGTGCCGTGGCAGCAGCCGTTCGAGCAACGGTACCGGCCAGGTTTCCAGCGCTTCGGGTAACAGCGTGTGATTGGTGAAGGAGAAGGTGGCCTGCGTGATCTTCCAGGCCTCTTTCCATTCCACATGATAGAGATCGACCAGGATGCGCATCAACTCGGCGACACCAATCGCCGGGTGCGTATCATTGAGCTGGATCGCAACGAACTCGTGCAGCGTCTTGATGTCTTCGTGCTGCTTGATATGGCGGCGGATCAGATCCTGCAGCGAGGCCGAGACGAAGAAATACTCTTGCCGCAGGCGCAGCTCATGGCCGACGGCCGTTGCGTCGCTGGGATAAAGCACTTTCGAAATCGATTCAGCGCGCACGCGATCAGACAGGGCGCCGATATAATCGCCAGCGTTGAATGCATCGAGACGCAGCGGATTATGCGACCGCGCCGACCAGAGACGCAGCGTGTTCACATGCCGGCCGCGCCAGCCGACGACCGGCGTGTCATAGGCGACCGCCTCGACCGTGTCGCCCGGATGCCAGGTCATGTGGACCTCGCCATCGGCGTCGGTGGACTGTTCGACATGACCGCCGAAGCCGATCGTATAATCGACCTCGGGGCGGGGGAATTCCCAGGGGTTGCCGAATTGCAGCCATTCCTCGGGATATTCGAGCTGCCAGCCGTCCTTGATTTCCTGGCGGAACAGGCCGTGGTCGTAGCGGATGCCATAGCCATGCGAGGCCAGGCCTAGTGTCGCCATGCTTTCCATATAGCAGGCGGCGAGACGGCCGAGGCCGCCATTGCCCAGCGCCGCATCGGGTTCGAGATCGCGCAGTTGATCGAGATCGCCGCCCAACTCGCGCACGGCCGCGCGGACGCTGTCGGTCAGGCCGAGATTGTTGAGGGCGTCGAACAGCACGCGGCCGACCAGGAATTCGAGCGAGAGGTAATAGACGCGCTTGCGGTTATAGGCATAGGCCGCGCGGGTCGATTCCATCCATTTGGTGGTGACGCGGTCGCGCACGGTGAGTGCTACGGCAAAAAACCAGTCACGGTCGGTCGCGGCGATCGGGTCTTTGCCGACCGAATAGGTCAGCGTGTTGAGGATTGAGTCCTTGAGGGAAGCAACCGAGTTGCGCCCCTTGCGGTCTTGGGCCCCCGGGTCGCCGCCGGTCGATGCTTCTGGTGCCGCCGTAGGATTGACCGTGTCCATTTTCGCTACCCTCGTTTCAAGCCGCGCTACCGCGATTACGGGATTCGCTATGTGCTAGAGGCCGACCCGGTAAGAGTCGGACCGAATGCCGTCGCAGTCAAGGAGCGGAGCGTTGAAATTAAGGGGAAAACGGTCACTAATCCGCAGTATTTGGCTGGGACCAGCCCCGTTCGTCCATGATTAGGGCGGGTTGCAAGCCCGAGGGGCAATTAGGCCGAGTTGGTTGGGTCGGCATTTGGGGCCAAACGGGCTCGACGATAAGGATGTGAGTAGGGAAATGAAGGTTTTGATCACCGGCGGTGCCGGCTATATCGGCAGCGCCGTGGCGCTGACGCTTCACCAAGCCGGGCATTCGGCTGTAGCCTATGACGATCTCAGCCATGGCCACCGCCAAGCCGTTCCGCCGGATGTTCCCCTGATCTTGGGCGATGTCGGCGATGCCGCGGCCCTGGACTCCGTTTTCAGGGCTCATCGCTTCGATGCTGTGATCCATTGCGCTGCTTCGATCGAAGCCGGGGAGTCGATGGGCATGCCCGAGCGCTATTTCCGCAACAACGCAGCAGCGACTCTGACCTTGCTCGAAACGATGCTGCGTCACGATGTGAAGCGCATCGTCTTCGCGTCGACGGCGGCGGTCTACGGGAATGCGTCCGACAAGCCCGTCGAAGAAGACATGCCGCTGCACCCCACAAACCCCTATGGCGAATCGAAGCTGATCGTCGAGCGCATGCTCGACTGGATCGGCCGCGCCCACGGGCTGCGCTATGCCTGCCTGCGCTATTTCAATGTGGCCGGCGCGATGAGGCCTGATTTCGGCGAAGACCATCGGCCCGAGTCGCATCTGATCCCGATCACCTTGCAAGTCGCATTGGGGAAGCGCGCACAGATCGCCATCTACGGCACCGATCATCCGACGCAAGACGGCACCTGCCTGCGCGACTACATTCATGTGGCCGATGTCGCCGACGCTCACGTACTCGCGCTCGAAGCGCTAGAGAGCCACGAACGGCTGACCTACAACCTCGGCAACGGCACTGGCTTCAGCGTGCGTCAGGTGATCGAAACGGCGCGGCGCGTGACCGGCCATCCGATTCCGGCCGTCGAACAGCCGCGGCGACCCGGCGATCCGGCGGTGTTGCTAGCCAGTTCAGCGAAGATTCGCGCAGAGCTGGGCTGGCAGCCGCGCCGCAGCGATCTTGAGACGATCATCGCGAGTGCCTGGGAATGGCACCGGCGTCATCCGGAAGGGTATGAGGAGTAGGGCGTTTAATTAATTCGATTTGAAGGCACGAAACGGAGTGAGGCCGTTCGGGCCGGTGAATACGCTAAACGGCGCGTCTGCTTATGAAGCAAGTGCGCCGTTTACGTTTGGAGTTGATGCGATGCCTCATATATTCGCCGCGATACACCAGATTGCCGCGCAGCGCGGCGAAGGTCTTCGCCCGAAGCTGCTGGAGCTCCTTCAACGGTCCGCCATTCAAGCTGAAATTGACCAAGCCACCGAGGCCGCCATGCTTTGCGGCAGCGATTGCATGTCGACGCCAAGCCCGGAGACCGTCACGGCCGACGAGACGAAATAAAAGCCACTGCGGATTCGATTCGGCCGCAAGAACCGGAGTGTTCGCATCAAGCCACCGATCTAGTTTCTCGCTCGTTCGGCGTCTGAGCCGATCTGACTTGATGCTTCACTCACCGAGAAAGGGCAAAACGATGTCGAAAGAGAGCGACAACAAAGCAATCGTCGGTCGCTGGTTTACCGATTTCTGGGGCAAGACGTGCCGCCTCGGCATCGTCGATGAAATCGCACACCCGAACATGCTGCTACGTTATTCGCTGCATGAACCGCGTCGCGGTCGCGCCGATATCAAGAATTTCATGACGGACTTCCGTAATGCGTTCCCCGATCTGAATTTCTGGGGCACCGCCGACCTGATCGCTGAAGGCGATTATGTCGTCGGCCAGTGGGAAGGCGGTGGCACACATACCGGCCGCTCGTTCAGCGACTTCCTGGCCGGCATGCTGCCGGCCAATACCGGCCGGAAGATGCACTTCACCGGCACGACAGTCCTGAAGATCGAGAAAGGTTTGATCGTGTCTGAGATCGGACTCGACGATGGTGTGACAGCACTCTCGCAACTGGAGCTCATTCGCTACGTTGTGCCGACACTGGCCACCACCTGATCGTTGTCGCCACCGCCGGGTCTCCCGGCGGTGGTTTCTCTTTAAGGAAAGGACTGCGAGAGCCTGGACGGTACCGGGCTGGGGCGCTTCACTCTTAGCCCGTCATGGCCGGGCTTGACCCGGCCATCCACGACTTTGTTGCGGCACGACGTGGATGCCCGGATCAAGTCCGGGCATGACGAGAAAAGAAATGCAGGCAAATCGAACTACCCGATCGTCGCGACCACCTCCATAAACCGCTTCACGCGGTCGGCATCGACGGGGTTCCAGGTGATGCCGTCGACCTTGAAATGCGTGCCGATGACGCAGCCATCGGCGTAGGTGAAGGTTTCCTTCACCGTGTCGATCTTGACGCCGGTGTTGGCAAAGATCGGCACGTCTTTCACGGCTTCTTTGACCTTCTTGAGATCAGACGCATCGGCCGACTGACCGGTGAGCGGGCCGGACACCAGGATCGCATCGGCCAGTGACGAGAACACGGCGCTTTTGGCACGCAGCTCGATCGGACGCGTATCGAGCGAGGCGGCGAACTCGGCATTGATGTTGAACAGCAGCTTGAGATCGGGCCGGCCGAGATTGCGGCGCAAGGTGAGCGCGTCGGCGGCATTGGGTTGCCACAGGCCCATGTCGGAAGCGAACAGCCCGGTGAAGATTTCGCGCGCGAAGGACGCGCCGGTGGCGCAGGCGATGGCGACGGAAGCGCTCGGGTCCCACAGATAATTCACGCCGAACGGCACCTTCAGCATCGGCTTGATCGCCGCGACGATCGCCGTCATCGCGGCGATGCTTTCCGCCGGCGCCTTGAAGCGGTAGGGGCGATCGTTCTCGTTGCCGAACATGATGGCGTGAACGCCGCCGGCCTGCAGCTTCTCGACATCGCGCGCCACGCCGTCGATCAGCTTGGCCATGCCGCCGGCCGCGTCATAGAGCGGCGTGCCGGGCAGGGCGCCGATATGCGCCATCGCGATCACCACCTTGCGGCGCTGGCCGAAGAAATCGAACACCATTGTTGGGCTCCAATCAGAAACTTTGCGGCGGGGATTGCCGAGGCCGCGCCTGACAGGCGAGAATGAAACGCGGTTGGCGCGGTGGCAATAGGGAGCAGGGGATCGAATGGGCAGCGTCTTCGATTTGTCCGGTAAGCGTGCGGTTGTGACCGGCGGGGCGCGCGGAATCGGTGCGGCCATCGTCAAAGCCCTGGCGCGGGCCGGTGTGCGCGTGGCGATCACCGATCTCGATCCGGACGAAGCCTCTCGGCTGGCGGCCGAAGTCGGTGGCGGTGCGTTTGCGCTCGGAATCGATGTTCGCAATCGCGCATCGGTCGAAAGCGCGATGAAGGACGCGATCGCCAAACTGGGCGGGCTCGACATTCAATGCGCCAATGCCGGCGTATCGACCATGCGCAAGGCCATCGAGCTGACCGACGAGGAATGGGACTTCAATTTCGACGTCAATATGCGCGGCATCTTCCTTGCCAACCAGATCGTCTGCCGCCACTTCATCGAGCAGAAGCACAAGGGCGTGATCGTGAATACGGCGTCACTGGCCGGCAAAGTCGGTGCGCCGCTGCTGGCGCACTACTCGGCCAGCAAGTTCGCGGTGCTGGGCTGGACGCAGGCGCTGGCCAAGGAAATGGCGCCGCACGGGATTCGCGTGAACGCCGTCTGCCCCGGCTTTGTGAAGACCTCGATGCAAGAGCGCGAAGTGATCTGGGAAGCGGAGTTGCGCCGCATGACGCCGGAGGCGGTGCGCGCCGAATATGTCTCGCTGACGCCGCTGGGCCGGATCGAAGAACCCGAAGATGTGGCGGATGTGGTGCTGTTCCTGTGCAGCGAAGCGTCGCGCTTCATGACCGGGCAGGGCGTCAATGTTACCGGCGGCGTAAGGATGGATTGACCAATGGCAACGCTTCCCAGCCACGGCCGTTATGACTATGTGCCGATCAAAGGCCGGAAACCCTATGACTGGCCCAATGGCAAACGGCTGGCCGTCTATCTCGGCCTCAATCTCGAACACTTCGCGTTCGGCGAGGGTCTGGGTGCGGAACTGGCGCCGGGTGGGCCGCAGCCGGATGTTCTGAATTTCGCTTGGCGCGACTATGGCAACCGCGTCGGCGCGTGGCGCATGCTCGATCTGTTCGAGGCGCTGCGCATGCCAAGCTCGGTGCTGGTCAACACGGCAATGTATGATTACGCGCCGCAACTGGTGGCAGCATTCCGCGCGCGCGGCGACGAAATCCTCGGCCATGGCCGCACCAACAGCGAGCGCCAAAGCGTTCTCGACGAAGCGGCCGAGCGCGCGCTGATCGTCGAGGCCACCGAGCGCATCACCAAGGAAGAGGGCAAGCATCCGCAAGGCTGGCTCGGCCCGTGGATCGCCGAGAGCAAGGTCACGCCCGATCTGTTGACCGAAGCCGGCTACACCTATGTGCTCGACTGGTGCATGGACGATCAGCCGATCTGGCTGCGGGTGCGCGGCGGCAAGCGCATCCTGGCCGTGCCCTATCCGCAGGAGATCAACGACATCCCCGCCGTCATGGGCCGCAAGGTCGACGGCGAAGAATATGCCGACATGATCGTCGATACTTTCGACGAGATGCTGGAGCTGTGTGCCGACGGACCGCTGGTGTTCGGGATCGCGCTGCATGCCTATCTGGTTGGCCAGCCGCACCGGCTGCGTCATCTGCGCCGCGCGCTGGCCCATATCAATGCACAGCGCGAAAAGGTGTGGATCACCACCAGCGGCGCGGTGGCTAAGCATTGTTTCGCGCTGCCGAACGGGATCGTACCGGGGAGTTGAGGCGGAGAGGTGAGATCATGACACGATCGACTCAAGTGCCGCCGTCGGACGCAGAGAAGCGGCGTGGCGCACCGGCGGTGGTGGTTTATTCGGTCGACAAGCTGCCGCCATTCGATGCCGCACTTTATGAGTCGACACGCGCCGGGCTGACGAAAGTATCCGAGCTGATCGTGCCGCCACGCGATGCGCGGGCGTTCAATGTGCCGGCCGGGCATTTCTTCCGGATCGTCAGTGTCGAAGGGCCGCAGGTGGGCGATCTCAATCTGTGGAACGCCGCCGATTTATCCGAGCGATTCTTCAGCGGCAAGACGCGCGCCTTGCATGCGACGCATGTCAGTACCGGCGACCGTCTCTGGAGCACTTTGCCGAGCCTGCGCCCGCTGGCGACCATCACCCATGACACGCTCGGCTGGTATGGTTGGGATGAAGACGGCGGCGGCGTTCACGATGTGATCGGCACGCGCTGCGATCCCTATACCAACCGGCTCCTCAAAGGCACCGAGTATCACCACTGCTGCCACTCGAATCTGACCCGCGCCCTGGCCGCCGCGCGCAACATGCCCCTCCCGCAGGCCGAACCCCATATCCATGACGTGCTCAACGTGTTCATGTGCACCGGCTTCACCCATGACACGCATCAGTATTTCATGAAAGCCAGCCCCGTGCGGCCGGGCGACTTCATCGAGTTCTTTGCCGAGATCGATCTTCTGGCGGCGCTGTCGGCCTGCCCCGGCGGCGATTGCGGCGTCGGCCATTCCGACGATGTCGCGCAATGCTATCCGCTGAAGGTCGAAATCTATCGGCCGAAAGATGGCGCGCTTGCGGGTTGGCAGTCGCCGCCACCCAATGGCTATTCGCGGAATCACGGAGTGTGGTAAGGCTGCGGTACTCAAGTGGTCGGCGTCATGCCGGACAAGCTGAGCAGAGCGAAGCGCTGATCCGGCATCCAGGAGACAAGCGCGCGCAGCGCCTTCTCTAACTCTAGTTAGGAGTCGTGCGCTCGCTATCGCTCGCCGCTGGACCCCGGATAGCGCTCCGCGCTTCCGGGGTGACGATCGAAAAAGGTTACAACCTCAGCGGCACCACCAACTGCCCGTTCTGCGCGACGACTTTGCCGCGTTTGACCACGAGCCTCCGCACCGGATGCGCGACGACGGCCTCGGGCGTTGAACCGGCGTCGACAGCAACCAGATCGGCCGGGGCACCGACACGCAGGCCGTAGTCTTTGATGCCCATCACCGTGGTGGCATTCTTGGTCGCGAGGTCGAGTGCGAGGGCGAGGTCGGCGTCGGCGTTGAGGCCGTTGCGGTAGCCGACGATCATCGCGCGTTCGAGCATGTCGCCATTGCCATAGGGCGCCCAGGCGTCGCGGATGTTGTCCGAGCCGGTGAAGACCATCACGCCGGCTTCGACTAGGCGTTTCACCGGCGGCATCGATACCGGGCCGGCGCCGTTGCTCATGATCGCGACGCCGGCCTTGGCCAACGCGTCCGCCGTCTTGCCGAACTCAACATCGTCGACACCACCCAGCGCATAAGCGTGGCTCACGGCGACTTTGCCGCCAAGCCCAGCCGCGTTAGTCTTCTCGGCGATGCGGCGCAGCTCCGAGCAACCCAAAGCGCCGAAATCGTGCAGGTGGATATCGATACCCGCGCCGTGCTTTTCGGCGATGCCGAAGACGACGTTCAGATGGCCGTCGACATCGTGATCGAAGCCGGCGGGATCGAGCCCGCCCACCAGTTCGGCGCCTTCACGCACGGCCTGTTCCATCATATCCGCCGCGCCGGGCAGGGTGACAATGCCGCTCTGCGGGAAGGCGACGATCTGGATATCGGCGTGATGGCGTGCGGCTTCGCGCACTTTGAGCAGCGCATGGAGCCCATCGAGCTTCATCAGGTCATCGATGTCGACATGGCTGCGCATCGCCGTGGTGCCTGAGGCAACGACTTGCTCGACAAGTTTGGTCGCGCGCTGTTCGACCGGCACGGTCAGCGACTTGCGCAGTTCCTTCTCGGCCGTCACACGCTCGGCCACGCTGTCGCCCGGGATGTGGGGAATGAAGGGCATGCCCATCAGCGTCTTGTCGAGATGGATATGACCGTCGACCAGACCCGGGAGCAGCAGCGCGCCATTGAGCGCGATCGTTTCAGCGGCTGCGATAGACGGCGCGCCGGTCTCAGGCAGTGCCGCGATCTTGCCGTCGACGATGTGCACGTCGACCTTGCGCCCATTCGCGAGAAGGGCGTCTTTCAGAACGAGAGGCAGTGTCATGAAATCAGGCCGACGCGGCGGGCGGCAACGAAGCGATAAAGCGGATCGCCATAGAATTTCCATTCCTCATGGGACGAGAAGACATAGCTGTGATCGTGTTCGTCGTTGGACTGAATCGTCTTCGCGAAAATCTCCGGCCAGTCGGGGCAGGGCGCGTGACGCCAGTCGTCCAACTGCTTGGCCGAAGGCAGATCGGGAAAGCCGATCTTGGGATAAAGCGTGGCGATGGCAGCCCAGAAATAGCGCAGCGCCAAATCCTGATTCGGCCAATAGTCGGTGAGGATGCGAATCCAGTGCGTGCCCGTCACCGCATGTACGGCGCAGAAATCCATCGTGCCGGCCATCAGCGCGAGCGACGTCTTGGCGATCTTATCGTGGGTGCCGGGAACGATTTCGAGCCAATCGACGGCCGGTTTGAACTCGGGCTTGGCCGCCACCGAACGCATGAAATGCCAAAGCAGATCGAGTTCGACCTCGACGTTTTTGAATGTCGGGTAATCGCGCAAGCGCAATAGCACAACGGCCGGATCGGCGGTGATCGGCTGAGCGCCGGTGGCGTCCACGAGCGGGAGATAGGTCGCCGCCCAATAGCCGAGCGCGGTGCCCACTTCCACACGATCATCGTTGAGCACGCCATAGGCAAGCCGCATGAACGCATGGAACGCGCTGGCTGCGATGCCCGGCACCAGAGCTGGAAGATAGGCAGCGATCACGTCATGCACGCCGCGCCGCGTCACCTCGTTGACGAAGAAGGCGCGGTAGTCGGTTTCACGTGTTCGATCGCCGAGCGCATCCGCCCAGTGGTCCTGTTTGATTTGCGCCATGGACCGAGGGAGCGCCGCCAGCTTGTTCGTGTCGCGATAGTATTCGAAATAGGTGTTGAGCCTTTCGTCACTCGCACCCATCCGGCGCAGCGCTACCAGCACCATCGGCAAATGATTGGCCAGCAACACCGGGAATTCCGCGCTGAATTCCCGGGTCTTGGCGATCAGCCGGGTCAGTTCGGGATCTGCGATGGCTGCACTATTGGGGGCTTTTGCCGCGGCTTGAGGCATCGACATCCCTTCCGGCCGATGGATTGACGACGGGACAAGCATACGTTTGCCGGCCTTCGCTGTCCCGTGTTCTTTGCGGCGCACCATGAGCGTTGAGTCTGTAATGCAGGCTCCTATAATCGATGCCGCGTGGGGAACACATCGTCGGGGAGTCACCAATGATTCGGAGAACGATGCTTATCGCAGGCGCCGTCAGCGTGATGGCGTTGGTTGCTGCGGGCCCGTCCTGGGCCGATATGAAATACGACGGCATTACCCTTAATCTCGCATCACAAAACGATCAGTTCGCACCGGTGCTGGCCGCGCTGGCGCCGAAGTTCAAGGAACTGACGGGTGCCACCGTGAAGGTGGACATTCTCAACTACCCGGATCTCGCCACCAAGACGCAGGCGGATTTCATCGGCCATACGAAAGGCTACGATCTGATCACGATGGATATCGTGTGGTCGGGCCAGTATGCCGAGGCCGGCTACACAGTCGATCTCACCGACTGGATCAAGCGCGATGCCGCCGAGATCAAAGTCGACGACATCTACCCGTCGCTGATGTCGGCGCTGGGGGGCTGGAAGGGCAAGCAGGTCGCGTTTCCTTTCGCGGGCTACGCCAACGTGCTCGCTTACCGTAAGGACCTCTATGCCGCCGCTGGCCTCAAGCCGCCGGCGACGATGGAAGAGCTGGTCGCCGATGCGATCAAGCTGACCGACAAGAGCAAGAAGCAGTATGGCTTCGTCGCCAATGGTGCGAAGGGTCCGGCTGTTGCGCAGGACTGGATGCAGTACAACGCCCAGGTCGGCGGTGCCATCCTGAAAGACGGCAAGCCCGATCTGAACTCGGCGGCCAATGTGAAGAGCCTGACCGTCTATAACGAACTCTTCCAGAAAGCCGCGCCGCCGGGTGCCGCCGACTATTGGTGGGATGGCCGCGAGACGGCGTTCAAGACCGGCATTGCCGCGAATATGGAAACCTGGTCGATCGGCGCGGCGGGCTATTTCGATGCGTCGCAGTCGAAGGTGGTCGACTCGGCCGCGATCGAACTTGCGCCGCCCGGCGCCGGCCTGCCGAAAAAATACGGCATCGGCGGCTGGGGTCTGGCGATCAACGCCGATATCGACGCGAAGAAGAAGGAAGCCGCCTGGGCCTTCATCAAATGGGTGACCAGCCCGGCGGTGCAGAAAGAGGCCAATATGGGTGGTCTCTCCAGCTTCATCCGCAAAAGCCAAACGCATGACCCGGATGTCGCCAAGAAGTATCCGTTCATCAATGTGATCGACGAGACCTTCGAGCATGGCGATGGCGAATACCGTCCGCGCATTCCGCAGTATCCCGAAATCCAGGACATCCTGGGCGACGCGGTGAACGGTGTACTGGTCGGCAACGGCGATCCCAAGAAGGCGCTCGACGACGCTCAGGCCAAAGCGAAGAAGCTGTTCTGAGTTCATCTCAGGACGTCATTGCGAGAAGCAACACGGCGAAGCAATCCAGACGGTGCGGAGCCTCTGGATTGCTTCGCTACGCTCGCAATGACAATGTGCGGATATGAGTTCTTCCCTAACCGCCGATGATGCGCGTGCGCGTCTTCCCTTCCATCAACGCCGCCGGCTGTTCCTGTTCCTGCTCGGCGCGCCGGCCGTTGTCTATGTGCTGATCGTCGCCGTCTGGCCTCTGGCCCAAGGCATCTACGACAGCTTCTTCGACTACAGCCTGCTCCATCCGGCGAACCGCCATTTCGTCGGGTTCGACAACTACACCGCACTTTGGACTGACGATGGCGCGCGGCGCTCGGTCATCGTCACGATCATCTTCACCATCGCGGCGGTGGGCCTTGAATTTCTGCTGGGACTCGGGCTCGCACTGCTGCTGTGGCGCGACGGGCGTTTCGAGCGCGTCTGCCTGGCGCTGCTGCTGATCCCGGTCACGGTGACGCCGGTGGCCGTCGGCCTGATCTTCCGCGCGCTGCTGGCCCCCGAGTTCGGCATCGTCGGCTATTACGCGGCCGACCTGGGGCTCAGCATCCCGCGCGGCTTCCTCGGCGATCCCCATACCGCATTGGCGACGGTGGTCCTGATCGATGCCTGGGAATGGACGCCGTTGGTGGCCCTGATCCTGCTCGCGGGGCTGAAGGCGTTGCCGACCGATGTGATCGAGGCGGCCGAAGCCGATGGCGCCACGGCATGGCAGCGTCTGCGCATCATCATCTTTCCGATGCTGCTGCCGGCCGTGTTCCTGGCGCTGATCTTGCGCACCATGGATGCCTTCCGCGTCTTCGACATCGTTTTCGCCACCACGGGCGGCGGGCCGGCGGACGCGACCAATGTGCTGATGTTCTACGCGGTGAAGCAGGGGCTGCAGTTCTTCAATGTCGGCTTCGCCTCGGCGATCGCCAACTCGATGGTGCTGGTCATTGCTGTCTTCGCGGTGGCGCTGATCTTCCTGGTGCGGCGCGCGGACCGGCGTGCGAACGAGACATGAGCCGCCGCGTCTCCACCCAGGCACTGATCGCGCGGCGGGCAACGCTTGTGTTCGCACTGATCATCTTTCTCGCGCCGATCCTGTGGCTGATCACGATCGCGTACAAAGCGAAGCGTGACATTTTCACCATGCCGCCCGAGTTGCTGTTCACGCCGACGCTGTCGAATTTCAGCGATGTGTTCAAATTCTTCGACATTCCGGAGTTGATCGGCAGCAGCCTGATCATCTCGCTGGGATCGGCGGCGCTTTCATTGCTGATCGGCGTGCCCTGTGCTTATGCGCTGGCGCGCTCCAAAGCGCGATGGACTGTCGGCGTCGCCTATTTCTTCCTGGCGGTGCGCACCGTGCCGCAAGTGGCCACGTTGATCCCGTTCTATCTGATGATGCGCTCGCTCGGCCTGCTGGGCACATGGTGGGCGGTGATCATGCTCAATGCCACGCTCAGCGCCGCCTTCGTCGTCTGGATGATGTACTCCTATTTCCGCTCGCTGCCGCGCGAAGTGGAGGAAGCGGCGCTGACTGATGGCTGCTCGCAATTCGGGGCGTTCTGGCGCATCGCGCTGCCGCTGGTGCGGCCAGGCATCATCGCCTGCACGCTATTCTGCATCATGTTCGCGTGGAACGACTATCTGATCCCGGCCTTCCTGACGCGCACCGAGACGCGGCCGATTTCGGTGGCGCTGCTCAGCGCCTTCGGCATGCTCGATATCACCTGGGGCACGCTCGGCGCGTTGGCTCATTTCTCGACGATCCCGGTGGTGCTGCTGGCGCTGCTGCTCAATCGTTACTTCGTGCAGGGCCTCACGCGCGGCGTTCATTAGAGGATTTATTTTCTTTCGTCATTCCCGCGAAAGCGGGAATCCAGAGCCGTTTCCTGGTTGCCCCTGGACTCCCGCTTGCGCGGGAGTGACGAAAAAGGTAGCGAGATCGGAAAGGCTACTATTCGATAGCGGCGCCCGTGCTCGGATCAAACAGATGCAGGTGATCGAGGTCGAGCCGCACCGATAGCGTTTCGCCTGTCCTGACGCGTGCACGACCGGGCAGGTTGAGGCGGATACGGGCTTGGTTGCTTTTGCCGGCGATCGCCTCATCGTCTTGCGTGAGGCCGACGCCATCCAGGTTGAGATGCGGACGCGGCGCGTCGATATCGAGATGCACCAGGATCGTCGAGCCGAGATCCTCGGCGACGGCGACGGTGCCGCGAATTGCGTCGCCGCCGTCAGCGGCCTGAAGCCCCTCTGGCCGGATGCCGACGACCACCGTCTTATCGGCGTAGTTGGCAATGCCCGGTTTGCGATCGAGCAGGGGGAGCGTGAGTGGGATACGGCTCGCGCCTAGCATCAGTGCCGGGCCGCCGTCAGCCGTGACGATCTGTCCTTCGATCAAATTCATCGGCGGCGAGCCGATAAAACTCGCGACGAAGATATTGGCCGGCTCGTCATAGAGCGTGCGCGGCGGCGCGAATTGCTGCAGCACGCCGCGATTCATCACGGCAACCTTGTCGCCCATGGTCATCGCTTCAACCTGGTCATGGGTCACATAGATGGTCGTCACGCCGGTCATCTTCTGGATGCGGGCGATCTCCGTCCGCATCTGGCCGCGCAGGCGCGCGTCGAGGTTGGAAAGCGGCTCATCCATCAGAAACGCCTGCGGCTCGCGCACGATCGCGCGGCCCATGGCGACGCGCTGGCGCTGACCGCCGGACAGCTGCGCCGGCTTGCGGCCGAGATAGTCCTCAAGCTCGAGCATCTGCGCTGCCGCGTCGACCTTCTGGGCGATGGCTCCAGCGTCCGCGCCGCGCACGCGCAAACCGAAGCCGATATTCTCGGCCACGGTGAGGTGGGGGTACAGCGCGTAGCTCTGGAACACCATCGCGATATTGCGGTCGCGTGGGGCGAGATCGTTGGCGACCTGGCCGCCGATCAGCAACCGCCCACCGCTGATGTCCTCAAGCCCCGCCACCATCCGCAGCGCCGTCGATTTGCCGCAACCTGAGGGGCCCACCAAGACGACGAACTCGCCGTCATTGATTCCCAGATCGAGGGCGTTGACCGCGATTTGGCCGTCGCCATAGCGCTTTGTTACGGTCTGAAACACTATTTCTGCCAAAGGTCAAAGCTCCTGACGGAGTGACGTTAAGCCAGTTCAGCATCCCTGAATTCGCACTGCTAGGCCCGTTTTTGAAAAGGAAGCCTTCCGGTTGGAAGCCAAGAGTTCAATTCGACAATCGCTGCGCGCACCGAAAAAATGCTGGGCGCCTTTGAGGCAACGTCACGCAGTGTGGACATCGACGCCTATATAAATTCATATGAGTTCTATTTTTTTGACGCTCTGAATATGATAGTATGCTGGACACAAAATTATCGCAACCCATTGGTACATTGAGGCAATTTATATTCACCCGCTTCCGCCGGTAATTCGTTTTATTTCCCCGAACATTGCCGCGACCTATACGTGGTGTCATACTATCAAACGAAGCGGTGCTCTATTATGCGTTTCGTAGCGCAGTTTACAGGGCACTTCGAACGAAGAACGTTGGGGGGATTCGTCGATAATGACGCGTCTGATTTCTTCTTTAGGTAATCATTTCGCCCGCAACGCCCGCTTCCTTTTCGTATTGCTGACTGATCGGCGAGGGTTGTTCCTGCCGCGTCTCGTCGTCGTTCTCGCGATCGCTGCGTTTTTGGCATACACGACCAACCCCGTGCAGTTGATCCCGCAGCACGTTCCTATCTTCGGCTACGCTGACGACCTCTGCATCCTGGTGCTCGGCTTCTTGCTCGCGCGGCGGCTGACGCCCCGGCAGCTGCTGTCCGTTCAAGGCGACTTCACCCACGCCTCGCATGAGCACGCCGTACCTGTGCCGCGCGGATTTGGGCGGGGCGCTGTTGTCGGTGACGGCATCGGTGTCGAGCGGCCGACTGCGCCGGTCTCGCTTTATGATTTGGTCGGCTATCGCCGTGCCTGGCAGATTCAAGCGCCGTTCGCGCCAAAGACCGTTTCGCAGGCACCGATCATCGTCGTCGGCGGCAGCGGCCGCAGCGGCACGACGCTGCTGCGCACGATCCTCAATCGCCATCCGTCGATTTATTGCGGCGACGAGAGCACTGTATTTTTGAACCGAATATCGTCGGCGCAGGATATTGCCCAGCGCTATCGGCTTGATACCGAGGATGTCGACGATCTCTTCCGGGCCAGTCGCTCGCAGGCTGAATTCATCGATCTGTTCCGCAAGAACTGTCTCGGCCGTTCGGCCAAGTCGATCTGGGCGGAAAAGACGCCTGACAACATTCTGCGCTTCGATTTTGTCCGAGAGCACTTCCCGAACGCATTGCTCGTCCATGTGATCCGCGACGGGCGCGATGTCGTTTGCTCGCTGCGCCGGCAATCCTGGCTCAAGGTTCCGCCGGACCGCCGCGATACGCTCGAGGCCGTGGAGGTCGCGATCGACTATTGGATTCGCCATATCGAAACCGGGCTGCGTTTCCGCAACGACCCGCGTTATGTCGAGTTCAAATACGAAGACATGATCCATCAGCCGGAAGAGACGCTGGCGCCGCTTTTCGCCGCCGCCGGTGTCGAGTGGACGCCGACGGTTCTCGTTCCGACCGATGGCAACGACAAGAAGCAGCCACACGAGAATGCGATCAACACCAATGCGCTCGAGCAATGGCGCCGCGAGTTGCGCCCTGAAGAAGTCGAGCTGATCGAGCGTAAGGCTGGCCCGCTTCTGCGATCCCTGGGCTACTCGGCCTAACCGTCACCTTCTGACCGAGTGGCGGCAAATTTTGCCGCGTTCCGTACCATCAAACTTGCGGAATCGCGATTCATTCATCTCTTCACGGCTAAGAAAAACGAACGCTCTCAAAGAGTTGCGGTCCATCGGTTTCATTGGTCCGGCCCTTGCGATGCTTATTGCGGGTACGGGCTGATCATCCGATTGCCGCGCGGAGCGGGATCGCGAGGGAAGGCCCATAATGACGATAATCGAGATGACCACGACATTTACAGCCTCGGATCAAGATCGCCTTGACGCCGCGCTACGCCTTCATCAAGACGGGCGCCTGGACGCTGCTGAGACGGCCTATCGCGCCTTTCTGGCGCGCCGCCCCGATCATCCGCGCGCGATGCTTCTGCTGGCGATGACCTTGTCCGAAGGGCCCCAGGCCGACGAAGCGGAGACGTTGCTGCGCCGCTGCTTGAATATCATGGCGGAAGACCAAATCGTTCCGGCGAGTCTCGCGCCGGCGCTGGAGCACGCCAATGCGGCGGGTCCGGATCGCGAGCTGCGCCGTCTCGAACTGGCGATGGTGTTTTTCGAACTGGGCAAGCTGCGCCAGCGCCAGGGCGACGACCGCGCCTCGATTCTGCTTTTCGAATTGGCGACCGAGTTGAAGCCTGACTATGCGCAGGCCTTCAACAATATCGCCCTGTCGCTCCATCGTCTCGGCCGCCGCGATCTGGCGCTCGAGATGGTCGAACGCGCGATCACGCTCGATCCGAATTTCGCCGTCGCGTTGCGCAATCAGGGACGCATGCTGCTCGAACAGCGCAAGCCCGAGGAAGCCTGTGCCGCTTTCGAGCGCTGGATCGCCGTGGAGCCCAATTCGGTCGATGGCCTGACCAATCTCGGCATCGCCGCTCTCGCGGCCGAGGACTCGTTGCGCGCGGAAACCGCGTTGCGCTGCGCCGTGTCGCTCGACCCCACGCATATCGATGCCTATGTTCAATTGGCGAACACGCTCGATCATGGCCATCGCCACGACGAGGCCGCTGTGTTCCGCCGCGAGGCTGCGCGCCGCACCGGCATCTCGACCAAGAAGTGTTCTTCGGGCCGCCCCCAGGCGCATATCATGGTCGTCGGTGGGGCAGGGCTCTGCAATCTGAATCTGCAATTCCTGCTCGACCATCATCGCTTCGACGCAACGGTCACCTATCTCCAGTCGCCGGGCGAGATCGATGCGGTCGCCGACGCAGCTGATGACGCTTTCCCCTGCTGCGACATCATCGTCAATGCGGTCGCCGATGCGGATCAAGGCGCTGAGTTCTTGGCCAAGACTCAGGCTTTCTGCGATCGTTTCGATCTACCGGTGATCAATAAGCCCGATTATCGCATCGCCCGCACGACGCGCGACGGCGTTGCCGAACTTCTGGCGGGCACACCCGGTCTTACGGTTCCGCCGATGCGGCGGATGGATCGCTCGGAACTGGCTGTGATGGGCCTGAAGAGCGAAATCTGGCAGCGGCCGTTGCTGGTCCGTCCGGTCGGCGCCCATGGCGGTGACGATCTCGAGCGGATCGAAAGCGCCGAGGCGCTTGCCAGCTATCTGCGGCGCGTGCCGTCGCCGATGTTCTATGTCAGCGAATTCCATGACTACCAAAGCGCCGACGGGTTTTGGCGCAAATACCGGCTGATCTTCGTCGATCGTGAGGTCTATCCCTATCATCTGACGATCGGCCGGGACTGGAAGCTGCACTACTACCGCGTCGATATGGCCGAGCAGCAGTGGATGAAGCCGGAGGAGGAGACGTTCCTGGCCGACTGGCGTTCCGCTTTCCCTGGCCATCTGGGCGACGCCGTACAGGACGTCGCGCGTCGGCTCGATCTCGATTTCGCCGGCATCGATTGCGCGATTGGCCGCGACGGCAATGTGCTGTTGTTCGAAGCCAACCCGACGATGCTCGTGCACCTCACCGATTCGCGCGCCGAGTATCCCTACAAGCACAAATACGTGCCGCGGATCTTCGATGCCTTCGGGCGGATGCTGATACAACGCATCATAGCCCGGGGTTCACCCCCAAATACGGAGTCGTCATCGCATAATCGTGCCGCCTGATCCGGCGCTTCAACAGGAGATGCCGTGATGCTCAAGGGTAGCAAGATTTCGATTGGCCCGTTCCTCGCGAATGATTCCGAGGCACTGTTCCGTTGGTTTAACGATGCCGAAACGGCGCGTTGGGACTTGGCCTATCGTCCGACCGACTGGATCGCGTTCAAAAGCTGGATCGAATCGATTTCGAAAGACGGAACGCGCGTGCTGTTCGCGATCCGGCGCAATGGCGAGACATCGATCGTCGGTTTCATCGGCATGTCTGCGATCAACCCGGTGCACCGTTCGGCCGATCTGGCTGTGCGCATCGGCGACGAATCCAACCGCGGCAAAGGCTATGGCAAAGAAGCGATTGCCCTGGCGCTCGATTTCGGCTGGCGGCATCTCAATCTGCACCGCGTCGCTCTGACGACACTGGCCGACAATCCGCGCGCGATTGCGTGTTTCAAATCCGCTGGCTTCGAACAAGAAGGGTTGGCACGCCAAGCTGCGTTCATCGACGGCCAATGGCACGATGTGACGCTCATGGGGGCGCTTCGCACCCAATCGGGTTGATACCGCAGGCGCAAAACAGCCGGGACTTGCCGCCGCAGCGGAAATGGACGACAAACGCGGGGTGAGTTTCATTTCCCGACACCGCTCGTCCTCGTGACCGAACGCCGCACCCAGCTCGACGCCCTGGCGATGGGGCTGATGATCTTGTTCTGCGCTATCTGGGGTTTCAACCAGGTGGTGGTCAAGATCGCGAACGCCAGTATCTCGCCGCTGCTGCAGGCGGGGATACGGTCGGCGGGTGCAGCAATTCTGCTCTGGATTTGGTGCGGGGTGCGCGGCGTCCCGCTGTTCGCGCGCGATGGGTCCTTCCGGGCGGGCATCTTGGCCGGACTTTTGTTCGCCGCCGAGTTCGGTCTGATTTTCTACGGCCTGCAATTCACGACGGCCTCGCGCGGCGTGCTGTTCCTCTACACCTCGCCCTTCATCGTGGCTGGCGGACTCCATTGGCTGGTGCCGGCGGAACGATTGCGCCTGCCGCAGGTGTTGGGGCTCGTCTGCGCGTTCGTCGGCGTGTTCGCAGCCTTTGCCGAAGGCGCGCGGGCGACAGGTGATCGACAGTGGGCTGGGGACCTGTTGATGTTGGCGGCTGCCGCGGTATGGGGTGCGACGACGGTGGTGGTGCGCGCCAGCGCGTTGATCCGCATCAGCGCCAGCAAGACGCTTTTCTACCAGCTCGTGGTCTCGGCGATCACGTTGACGCTGACCGCCTGGGCCGTCGGCGAGCCGGGCTTCACGAATCCGACGCCGGTCGGGCTCGGATTGCTGGTCTGGCAGATTGTCGTCGTTGCCTTCGCATCCTATCTTGGCTGGTTCTGGCTGATCGGCCACTACCCGGCAACGCGATTGGCCGCGTTCTCGTTCCTGTCGCCGCTGTTCGGCATGATCTTCGGGGCGGTTGTGCTGGGCGAAACAGTCACGCCAATCTTGGTCGTGGCGTTGGTGCTGGTAGCTGCCGGACTTTGGCTGGTGAACCGGCGACCGCGTATCGCCGTTTGACGTCCGCGGGCATTCCGCAGACACTTGGTCCGATCAAGGGGAGAGGATCATGACCAAGCTTGCGGAGCGGCTGGACAAAGCCCTGGCCAGCATCAAAGATCGTGTCGGCGGACTGATCGATATCGCGATCATTCTTGGCACCGGTCTCGGCGGCGTGGCCGAGGCGATGGCCAATCCGATCGTCATTCCCTATAGCGAGATCGATGCATTCCCGCGCAGCACGGTGGCCAGCCATGCCGGTAAACTGCTGATCGGTACCATCGCCGGCCGGCGCGTGGCGATCATGCAGGGGCGCTTTCATTTCTACGAAGGCTGGCAGGCCGACGATGTCAAACTGCCGATCTATCTGTTCAAGCGTCTGGGCGTGAAGACGCTGATCGCGACCAATGCGGCGGGCGGACTCAACGACGATTTTACGCCGGGCGACATCATGTTGATCACCGATCATATCAACATGATTGGTGTGAATCCGCTGGTGGGCGAGAACGACGAGAAGATCGGGCCGCGCTTTCCCGATATGTCCAATGCCTATGATCGCGAACTGCTGGTGGTCGCGCGCGAGATTGCCCGTCAGGCCAAACAGCGGATCCAGGAAGGCGTCTATGCCGCCGTGATCGGTCCATCGCTCGAAACCTCGGCGGAACGGCGTTTCCTGCGTTTGATCGGCGGCGATGCGGTCGGTATGTCGACCATACCCGAAGTGATTGCTGCCAAGCATTGCGGCATGAAGGTGCTGGCCTTCTCGATCATCACCAATGTGGCGACCGGCGGACCCGATCAGAAGGCTGACACGCTCGAAGAGATCATCAAGAACGCGCAGACCGGCGGCGCCAATCTGGCCGCACTGCTGCCGAAGCTGGTGGCTGCGGTTTAACGCTAGAATTCGTCATTGCGAGAAGCGCAGCGACGAAGCAATCCAGGGCTTCCGCGCGACTCTGGATTGCTTCTCTATCGCTCGCAATGACGCTTTTCTACGACAGCAGCGTCACGATCCGCGATGCGATCTCGCGGTTGATATCCTTCGGCACCGCATTGGCGCCCAACGCGAGATCGCCTTTCTTTGCTTGCGCAACGCGTTCCAGGCATAGCGACTGGAGCAGGAAGCCGACATCCATCGCTTCGATCGAATTGCCCTTGGGCTCGCGCCCGGCCAGGTTGAACATGCGCCCATTGGCGATCAGGAACAGCGCGTTGCCGTTGGGCAGATCGAAGCGCTCGATGTCGTCGTCGATCAGATAGGTCGATTTGGCGAGCTGACGCAGCGCCGGCACGTCGATCTCGGTCGGGAAGTGCCCCGAATTGGCCAGCACGGCGCCATTGGGCATCAGATTGAAGGCTTCGGTCGAGATCACTTTCTCGCGCGCGGTGACGGTGACGAAGGCCTGGCCCCAGGGCGCCAGTTCCTTCAACGTGCCGACTTTGAATCCCGCCATCACCGCTTCCATCTGCTTGATCGGATCGATCTCGGCCACAGCCACTTGGCCGCCGAAGCTGCGCAGGTAATGGGCGGTGCCGCGCCCGCACCAGCCATAGCCGACCACCACGAAGCGGCGGCCGTTGACCTGAAGGTTGGTCATGCGCATGAAGCTTTCGACCACGCCTTCGCCCACCGCGTGCTGGTTCTCGACGATCTGCTTGATCGGGCTGTCGTTGATGACGATCACGGGGAAGGGCACTTTGCCGGCCAGTTCGCTGCGCAAGCGGTCATCGCCCGAGGTGGTCTCCTCAGTGCCGCCGCGGATCGAGCCGAGCGTGCCTTTGGCCAATGCGGTGGCAACAAGATCGGCGCCGTTGTCGAGCAGGATATCGGGTTTGCTGTCGACCACGCGCGCGACATCCGCCAGATGCTGTTCCCAGGTGTCGGTGCGATTGCCATAGATTTCCATGCCCGTGGCGCGCAGCACGGCGACCATGTCGTCCTGGGTCGAGCCGTGATTGCCGGTGCCGACGATGCGTGCGCCGCCGGCACGCAGGGTTTCGATCAGCACCACGGTCTTGGGTTCCGTATGCAGGCCCATGCCGATGGTCAGACCTTTGAACGGTTGGCTGGCCTCGAAATCCTTGCGCACGCGGGCGAGCAGATGCATCTGCGAGCGGATCCATTCCACCCGCCGGCGGCCACGTTCAAGAAGATCACCGGACATCACAGGTTCCCCCACATTGTTGGTTCACTAAAATCTATTTCGCCTAGTTCTGATCGTCATCGCGAGGCATAGCCGACGAAGCGATCCAGTGGGCTGTTGGAGGCTCTGGATTGCTTCGCTGCGCTCGCAATGACGCTCGAATCCTGACGTAAGGCTAACGGGCCTTGGCGGGGCGGGCAAACGAGCAATACTGACCGCCTGGATAGAAATGTTATCCAGCGTCAGCGGCGCCTTCGGTCACCAGCCAATCGCGGAGAGCGCGGTACGGGGCACGCTGTGCATCGGCCCGGCGGCAGCAGAGGTAATAGCCGCCGCGCCGCTTGACAGTGCCGAACGGCGCCACCAACCGCTTGTCTTTGAGATCGGGCGCAACAGAGGGAAGCGGCACGACGGCGATGCCCAGCCCCGCTTTGACAGCTGCGATTACGAAGAGCAGGCGCTCGAATTCCAGCCGATGAGCAAAGCGCACCGGCTCGACGCCAGCTTCGCGGAACCAGTCCGGAAATAGCCGATCGGTTTCGGCCGAGGTCAACAGCGGCACCTCGGCCAGCCGATGCGGATTGCGCTTGAGGCCGAAGCGCTTCACGACCTCGAATGTTGCCACCGGGCCGAAAATATCATCGATGATCTTCGTGCCGACGATATCAGGCCGCGGCCGATAATCGGCGCCGAGGATGACGGCGTCGAGGTCGGATTCCGACAGGCTGGTGAGGAGAGGGATCGTGACCAGATCGAGCGCGACCTCGGGATGCTTCTGCTTGAAGTGCGGAAGGCGCGGTATCAGCCAATAGGTGGCCATGCTCTCGGTGACGCCCAGGCGGAATGGGCGGGTCGGATGCGGCGCCAGTTCCTGACCGGCGCGTTCGATGATCGAGAAGGCGGAGTTCAGCGCATCGGCATAGCGCTTGCCGTGATCGGTCAGCGCCAGCTTGCGCCCGCTGCGCGTGAAAAGCGGCGCACCGACCTGGTCCTCGAGCACCTTGATCTGCTGGCTGACGGCGCCATGGACGACGTTGAGCTCGGTCGCCGCTGCGCGAACGCTTCCCGTCCGCGCAACCGCCTCGAAGGCGCGCAGGGCATTCAGCGAAGGAAGACGTTGGGCCATCGTGCCGTGCGTTTCGGGCTCAATGTCCGCCGAGCGCGGCAAGCGCGGTGTAGCCGTTCCACAGAATCTGGACGCCCAGGCACATCAGGATGAAAGCCGAGAGGCGGGTCACCACGTCCGATCCCTCTGGGCCGAGGAAGCCGATGACGCGCGTGGCATAGCGGAAACAGATATAAATCGCCGCCGCCACCAGCACGACACCGGCGACGGCGCCGATGGCGTCGATCAGGATCGAGTCGGAGGACGCACTTTTCGAGCCCATGACGATGGCGACCGAGATCGTGCCGGGCCCGACGGTCAGCGGCATGGTCAGCGGGAAGAACGAGCGGCGCAGGATCACCTCGGCCGGCACTTTGCCGACCTGACTGCCCTGGCGATCGGTGTCGCCTTGATTCATCAGGCGCCAGCCGGTCGAGATCACCAGCAACCCACCCGCCACCTGCACGGCGGGAATCGTCAGGCCGAAAAAGGCGAGGATATAGGAGCCGACGAACAGCGCGCCCAGCATCAGGCACAAACCACCCACGGCGATACGCATCGCCACGGCTGCGCGCACGGTGTCGGTCGAGCCTTCGGTCAGCTGGATGAATACCGGCACCATGCCGATCGGGTTGACGATGGGGAACAGCGCAACGGCCACCGCCAGGAATGAGGTGACGATATGGCTCAGCATCAGCCGCGTGCCTCGGCCAGAGTGACGGTGGATTTGAACTTTGAGGCGAGATAAGGCCCGGAACGGACCGGGGCGTATTTCGGCTTTTCGCCGGGCTTCAGGCAGGTGGGGATGCAGACGATATCGGCATCCCAATTCGGCTGGTGGAAGAAGGCGATCGATTGGCGCCGTGTCGAACCTTGCGCGTAGCGCGGCGGGTTGACGACGCGATGGAGCGTTGAGCGCCAGCGGTCATTGGTCCAACGCGCCATCAGGTCACCGAGATTGACGACGAAAGTACCGGGGATGGCCGGCATCGGATGCCATACGCCGTCGACGCCCTGCACCTCAAGTCCACCGGGAGCCTGCTCCTGCAGAAGGATGGTGAGCGAGCCGTAATCACTATGTGCACCCGCGCGCAACTGGCCCGGCTCGGGTTCCTCGGTCTGGTTGGGATAATTGAGCAGGCGCAGCGCACTGATCGCGTGATCGATCGTCGGCTCGAAAATATCTTCGGGCAGATCGAGACCGATTGCGAACAGCCGCATCAATCGCCCGGCCAGCTCGTCCATGGCGCGATAATAGGCCAAGGTGGCGGCGCGAAAATCCGATGGCTCATGTGGCCAGATATTCGGTGCCCAGGCGAAGTCGGCAGCGTCTTGGATCGCCGGGGCCGGAATCAGATCAGCCGGGCCGAGGGAGAAGGTCTCCTTGAGGTCGGGCGGACGGCGCTCGCCCAGCGAATAGGCCAGGCTTTCCCCGGCCACCGGCGACCAGCCATAGGGATAGCCCGGCCGCGGCATGATCGCGCTGCGCTTGGTTGCATCGGGGAGATCGAAGAAACGGCGCGTCGCCGTCCAGACGCCATCGATAATCGCTTGCGGCACGTTATGGCCGCTGATGGCAAAGAAACCGACCTTTTCGCAGGCCTCGGCGATCTTGCGCGCCACCGTGTCGCGCGCATCTCCCCCCTGTGCTGCGGGCGCCAGATCGATGACCGGTACATAACCCATGAAATGCTCCCCAGAACCGGCTCTAGGATAACCGAATCCGGCAGAGGGTCTAGCGTGCCGGCGCAGGAGCCTGCACAGTACGCCTGCGCCCGAAAATGGCTGCAACGGCCACACCGCAGACGATCAGGGCCAGGCCCGCGATATCGGTCCAGCTCGGCACTTCAGCGACGATGAAGGCCGCGCTGATCACGCCGATGACCGGCGTGGTCAACTGAGCCAGCGAGAGCGCGATCGCGGGTAGGCGACGGCCCGCCGTGACCAGTGCCCAGAACGAAAAATTGGTCGCCATGATCACGATGAAGGTAAAGGAGAGAGCGGCGCGGGTGTTCCAGTCGATATGGGGAACGGTCGATTCGAAGATCATTGCGAAAGGCAGGGTGAGCAAACCGCCCAGGATCGTCTCATAGGGCAGAAGCTGCAGCGGATCGGCGTGCCAGCGATGACGCCGCACTTGCAGCAAGGGCACGGACCAGACGATGGCAGCCAATACCGCGCAGCCATTGCCGATCAGCACATGCCGGTCGCTCCAGTCGAAGCCGAACGGGCTGAACAGGGTGAGCAGCCCGGCGATGCCGCAGCAGATGCCGGCCAGCTGGGCGCGCGACGGCTTCTCGCCATAGAAGATGATCGATCCCAAAGTCACCCAAATGGTGATCGTATAGACCAGCATCGCCGTGCGCCCCGCGCCGACGATAGACACGCCATAGGCAATCAGGATCGCCATCAGCCCGAATTGGAATAGCCCCAGGCTCAACAGCATCCGCAAGTCTTGGCGTGGCGGAAGGATTAGCTTGCCCCGCACGGCCAACACGAGGGCCAGAACGATGCCCGCGAGCAGCATGCGCGTGGCGTTGAACCACAGAGGTTCGATCGACTGCATCGAGATGTGCAGGAGCGGCCAGCTCAGGCCCATGAACAGCGCCGCAAAGGCTACCAATATGGCTGCGCGGCCGGACGTGACGATCTGCGGTGCTGTCGGTGTTTCACTCATGATGCCTTGGAACTGATATCGGTCCGATCCCCGATGGTCAAGTTGAGGAGGTCAAGTTAGGGTAGTCAAGCCGTGGCTATTCTGGTTCGCCCCTATGCGCGACCTATATAATGGCCAGAACCCATTGAGAGAGCGGCTATGGCCAAGACCGAACCCGGCACCGAACCGATGCGTAGCGAGACCGACAGTATGGGCGCGATCGACGTGCCTGCGGCGCGTTATTGGGGCGCGCAGACGCAGCGCTCGCTGATTCATTTCGCGGTGGGCGACGACCACATGCCGCTACCGGTGATCCATGCGCTGGCCCAGCTCAAGAAGGCCGCGGCGTTGGTGAACCGTGACATCGGCAAGCTGCCTGAAGACAAAGCAAAGCTGATTGTCGCGGCCGCCGATGAGGTGATCGCGGGCGCGCTCGATGCCGAGTTTCCGTTGCGCGTCTGGCAGACCGGGTCTGGCACGCAAACCAACATGAACGTCAACGAGGTGATCGCCAACCGCGCGATCGAATTGGCCGGCGGCACGCGCGGGTCGAAAACCCCCATTCATCCCAACGATCACGTCAACATGTCGCAGTCATCGAACGACACGTTCCCGACCGCGATGCATGTCGCCGCGGCGACGATCGTCGCGCGCGACCTGCTGCCGACGATGCGCAGCCTGGCCAAGGCATTGCGCGCCAAGTCGGATGCCTTCAAGGACGTGGTCAAGATCGGCCGCACCCATCTTCAGGACGCGACGCCGCTGACCTTGGGCCAAGAGATCGGTGGCTGGGCGGCGCTGATCGAGCGCGATATCGCACGTATCGAGACGGTGCTCGATGGGCTTTACGATCTTGCCATCGGTGGCACGGCTGTCGGCACCGGACTCAACGCGCCGAAAGGGTTCGCCGAGAAGACGGCGGCCAAACTGGCGGAGCTGACCGGGCTGCCGTTCCGTTCACATCCCGACAAATTCGCGGCGCTGTCGGCCCATGACGAGTTGGTCTTCGCCTCGGGCGCATTGGCCACCCTGGCGGGATCGATGATGAAGATCGCCAACGACATCCGCTGGCTGGCTTCCGGACCGCGCTCGGGTCTCGGCGAATTGGTGCTGCCCGACAACGAGCCCGGGTCATCGATCATGCCCGGCAAGGTCAACCCGACCCAGTGTGAGGCGGTGACCATGGTGGCCGTGCAGGTCCATGCCGCCCACGCCGCGATCCAATTCGCGGGCAGTCAGGGCAATTTCGAGCTCAACGTCTTCAAGCCCGTGATCATCTACAACTTCCTGCACGCCGCGCGGCTGCTGACCGATGTGACGCATGGTTTCATCGCGTACTGCATCGACGGGATCGAGGTCGACCGGCGGCGCATCGGCGAATTGCTGGACCGTTCGCTGATGCTGGTCACCGCTCTGGCGCCGGCCATCGGCTACGACAAGGCCGCCAAGCTGGCCCATACGGCGCTACATGAGGATCTGACCCTGCGTGAGGCCAACAAGAAACTTGGCTATCTGAGCGATGCCGAGTTCGACCGCCTGGTCCGGCCCGAGACCATGATCGGTCCAGGGTGACTTTCATTCCTACTGTCACCCCCGCGCAGGCGGGGGTCCAGGGCCGCGCGGGAAACTGCTCTGGATTCCCCATCCCGCTCCGCGGGAAAACAAATGAAGCACGCGAAGCGTGTGGCGCGGGAATGACGAAAAAGTAAGATGGGTTTCGCGATAAGGATGGATACGTGAAGGTTCTAATCGTCGAAGAAGAAAAGGCCGGGGCCGCGTTTCTAGCGCGCGGGTTGCGCGAAGCCGGCTTTGCCGTCGAAATCGCCCATGATGGGATGGAGGGGCTGGAACTGGCCGGCGACGGACGGTTCGATGCGCTGATCGTCGATCGCGCGTTGCCCCGCATGGATGGATTGCGCTTCGTCGAAGCTCTGCGTGCGACCGGCCGCGAAGTGCCCGCGCTGATTGTCTCCGACATGTCGGACATCGAGGATCGCGTCCGCACGCTGCGCGCCGGCGCCGACGATTACATCTCGAAGCCTTATGCCGTGGCCGAGGTTATCGCGCGGCTGGAGGCGGTGCTGCGCCGGCGCGAGAAGGGCGGCGTAGCACCTCTACTGAAAGTTGCCGATCTCGAATTGGATCGCATGAGCCGTACGGTGCGGCGCAGCGGCTCGACGATTAAGCTGCAGCCGCGCGAGTTCCGCATTCTCGAATATCTATTGCGGCACGCGGGGCAGGTGGTGACGCGTACCAACCTGCTCGAAGCACTGTGGGACTTCAACTTCGATCCGCAGACCAACGTGATCGACGTTCACATCAGCCGGCTGCGGGCGCGCGTCGATAAGGGCTTCCCGCGGCCGCTGATCCACACGGTCCGCGGCGCGGGCTATATGATCCGCGCGGGGGATTGAGTGGAAGCTCACGGTTCGAGGCTTCGCTTGCGCGAAGCACCTCACCATGAGGTCCCTTTTTGGAAAGTCCTCATCCTGAGGTGCTTGCACTCGCAAGCCTCGAAGGATGGGCCGTTTCCCGCTTAGCCGAAGCGGCCGGTGATGTAGTCCTGTGTCTTCTTCTCGGTCGGGTTGCTGAAGATCGTTTCGGTCTCGCCGAATTCGATCAACTCGCCCAGGAACATGAAGCCAGTGTAATCACCGACGCGGGCAGCCTGTTGCATGTTGTGAGTCACGATGACCACGCAGTAGTCCTGGCGCAGTTCCCACACTAGATCGTCGATCAGCGCGGTCGAGATCGGATCGAGCGCCGAGCAGGGCTCGTCGAGCAGTAGCACTTCCGGCTTGATGGCGATCGCGCGGGCGATGCACAGACGCTGCTGTTGACCGCCCGAGAGCGAGAGGCCGCTCTGGCGCAGCTTGTCCTTTACCTCTTCCCACAGCGCGGCGCGGCGCAGGGCCGATTCGACCTCGGCGTCCATATCGGCGCGGCCGAGGCGGCGATAGAGGCCGACCGGGAAGGCGATGTTGTCGTAGATCGACATCGGGAAGGGGGTCGGCTTCTGGAACACCATGCCGACACGTGCGCGCAGCGCCGTCAGATCCTTCGTGATCTCGAGAATGTTCTCGCCATCGAGCAGGATCGAGCCTTCGGCGCGCTGGCCCGGGTATTCGGAGATACGGTTCAGCGTGCGCAGCAGTGTCGACTTGCCGCAGCCCGACGGGCCGATCAGCGTCGTCACGCGGCGATCAAGGAAATCCATATTGATCGTCTTGAGCGCCTTGTGCTTGCCGTAGAAGAAGTCGAGGTTGCGCACTTGAATCTTGGCAGGCGGGGCCGCGCCGTTCTGGCCGTTCTCGGCAGAAATCGACACAGAATTGATCGTGTTCATGGAGAGCTCCGTCGGGCGACCAAGCGCGCCACGATGTTGAGGGCCAGGACGGCGACGCTGATCAATAGGGCACCGGCCCAAGCCAATTGCTGCCAATTGGGATAGGGGCTCATGGCGAATTGGAAGATCACTACCGGCAAACTCGACATCGGTTCGTTGATCGAGGGCGCCATGAATTGGTTGTTCAGAGCCGTGAAGAGCAGCGGCGCCGTTTCGCCCGAGATGCGCGCCACGGCCAGCAGCACGCCGGTGCTGATGCCGCTGGCGGCCGCGCGATAGGCGATGCTGACGATCACGCGCCACCGCGGCGCGCCGATCGCCATACCCGCTTCGCGCAGTGATTCGGGGATCAGGCTCATCATGTCTTCGGTCGTGCGCACGATCACCGGCAGCGCGATCAGAGCCAGCGCAATGGCGCCGGCCCAACCGGAGAAGTGATGAAACGGCGCCACGGCAATGCCGTAGACGAAGAGGCCGATGATGATCGACGGCGCGCTGAGTAGCGTGTCGTTGAGGAAGCGGATCACCGCCGCCAGACGCCCATCGCGGCCATACTCGGCCAGCCACGTGCCGGCAAGAACGCCGACCGGTGTCGCGACGATGATGGCAAGGCCCGTCATCAACAAACTGCCGACTATGGCATTCAGCAAACCGCCGACCGCGCCAGGTGGCGGCGTCGATTTGGTGAAGGTGTCGAGCTGCATCGAGGAAAGGCCGCGACGCAGCAACTCGAACAGGATCAGCGCCAGGACGGCGATGCCGATCGCGGTCGCACACCACGCCAAGCCGACAGCGATGAACTCAGACGTCCGACGCCGGACGAGGATGGCACGTTCGGGGGTCATACCTTCACCTTGCGGCCAGCGCTGGCCAACATGAACCGCGCGGCGGCCAGAACCACAAAAGTGAGAACGAACAGGATCAAGCCGAGTTCCAAGAGACTCGACTGATAGAGGTCGCTTTCCGCCTCGGTGAATTCGTTAGCCAGGCTCGCCGAGATCGTGGTGCCCGGGGCGAGCAGGGATGCTGCCAGGTGATGCGCGTTGCCGATCACGAAGGTCACCGCCATGGTCTCACCCAGCGCGCGGCCCAGGCCGAGCATCACGCCGCCGAGCAGGCCACGCGACGCATACGGAATGAGAACGCGGCGGAACACTTCCCAGCGCGTCGCACCGACGCCATAGGCGGCTTCGCGCAGCATCGGCGGTACGGTCGCAATCACTTGACGCGCGACTGCGGTGATGTAGGGCAGGATCATCACGCCCAGGATCAGTCCGGCGGTCAGCATGCCGATGCCGAAAGGCGGGCCCTGGAACAAGGCGCCGATCAGCGGGATCGGTCCCAGCACGGCGATCAGTGCGGGCTGGATATAGGCGGCCAGGAATGGCGCAAGAACGAACAGGCCCCACATGCCGAAGATGATGCTCGGCACGGCGGCTAGCAATTCGATGGCGACCGAGAGCGGGCCGCGCAGGGCGAAGGGGCAGAGTTCGGCGAGGAAGAAGGTAACGCCAAGCGCCAGCGGAACACCCACCACCATCGCGATCAGCGATGTCATCAGCGTGCCGTAGATGGCAGCCAGCGCGCCGAAATGTTCTTTGACGGGGTTCCAGATATCGGTCGTCAGGAAGCCGAGACCGAAGGCCGCCAGCGACAACTGGCTTTGCAGGATGAGCAACAACCCTATGCCGATCAGCGCGGCCAGAAGCAACGCTGCTGCCGACAGGGTCAGGCCACGGAAGAGGCCTTCCGTCATAATGGGACGCCGCGGGTTCATGACGCGATCTGACTCCGCGGGTTGAACGAGAGCTTCAGCTTGAGCATCCATGGCGAGAACAAGGGCGGCGCCGCGAAGGCGCCGCCCTCTTTCCTTAGTTCGCTGGCCAGATGGGCGTGCTGCCACCGGAGATATTCTTGCTCCAAGCGGCTTCGACGAGCTTCACGACGTTGTCCGGAATTGGCACATACGCCAATTCTTCGGCAGCAGGACCACCGTTGTGATAGGCCCAATCGAAGAATTTAAGCACCTCTTTGGCCTGCTCAGGTTTGTCCTGAGACTTGTGCAGGAGGATGAAGCTGGCGCCAGTGATCGGCCAGCTATCCTGGCCCGGCTGGTTGACCAGCACAAGCTTGAAGCCAGGCGCATTCGCCCAGTCCGCATTCGCGGCGGCCGAGGAGAAGGCCTTCATTTCCGGCGACACGATCGCGCCGTCGCGGCTCATCATCTTGGTGAAGGCCAACTTGTTCTGCAGAGCATAAGCATATTCAACATAGCCGATGGCGCCCGGGGTCTGGCCCGTGAAATTGGCGACGCCTTCGTTGCCCTTGCCGCCGATGCCGACCGGCCATTCGACGGCCGTATTGGCGCCGACCTTGTTGTCCCAATCGCCGCTCACCTGAGACAGGTAGCTGGTGAAGAGGAAGCTGGTGCCCGACCCGTCCGAACGGTGCACGACCGCGACGGCGAGGTCAGGAAACTTCACACTGGGGTTCAACTTGGTAATGGCCGGATCGTTCCACTTGGTGATCTTGCCCAAGTAGAGATCGGCGAGAACCGGACCGGTGAGGAGGACCTGGCCGGCTGAAACGCCGGGGATGTTCACGACGGGGACGACGCCGCCCATGATCATCGGCCACTGGAACAGACCCGACTCGTTCAGGTCCTTAGGCTCGAGGGGCATGTCCGACGCGCCGAAATCGACTGTCTTCGCCTTGATTTGCTTGATGCCGCCGCCCGAACCGATCGACTGGTAGTTCAGGGCAACGCCGCTCTTATCCTTATACGCCGCCGCCCATTTGGCATAGGCCGGGTAGGGGAAGGTGGCACCAGCGCCCGTAATTTCACCCGCATGGGCCGAAACGGACAGGGCGAGGCAGCCGGCTGCGCCGACGAGGGCCGCGCCGAGAAAGGCTCTCAGGCTCGATTTCATGATTATCTCCGGAAGCTGTCGCGGTTCGCGAACGCTCGGAACATACGTAAGGGATATGGACAAAATGTGGACAAAAGATTAAATAAAGGAAATGTCACCAAATCTTAACCTAGTCTATAAATACTGTTGGAATCCCATAGGTTTTTGGCCCTTTTGAGGGGTCGAAAAGCGGTGACGATTTGTGGCGAGTTTGGTATAGTTTGCCAGACCGAATCGGCTAAGAGGCGCGAGAATCGCGTTTCGCGGATTCAAGGGGGCAGTCGCGGCCTAGGAGATCAGAATGAGTATTAGCGGCGTCTCAGCATCCACAGCGAATATTCTGTCAGGGCTTCTGGGCTCAAGTTCGTCCTCGAGCAGCAGCTCGAGTTCGTCGTCGAGCTCGTCGGGCAGCACCACCTCGAGCAGCAACCTTTCGTCGCTGGCGCAGTACGATCTTGAGCAAATCCAGACATCGCAGAGCCAGCTTTCGGCCTATACGGAATTCAGCTCGACGCTAGGTCAGCTCCAAAGCGCATTCCTCAGTGTTCTGACCGCGCCGTATCAATCGGCAAACGCGGGCATCACGTCGTCGAACACGGGTGTGGCCTATATCGCGCCGACGGCTGCGACCAATCTTGCGGTCAATGTGACGCAGTTGGCGCAGCAGCAGCAGGTCCAGACCGGGCTCACCACCACAGACACGACGACGACTCCCGGTTTCTCGACAACCGCCACCCAGGTGTACAACACCGGCTCCCTGACCATTCAGCTCGGCAATGTGAGCAGCGCCAATGGCGGCTCGTTCAGCTCCAATGGGTCGGCGATCAAGGTCAACATCACCGATGGCAGCCTGCAGGGCGTCGTCACCGCGATCAACAATGCCAATACCGGCGTGACCGCCAAGCTGGTGCAGAGCACGACCGGCAACCAGGACTATCAGATTCAGCTGACAGGCCCCGATACCGGTGGCGCCAATGGCTTCGAGATCACCGGTACCGACACAGGCAGCTCGGCGGCCAGCCTGAGCACTTTGAATTACGGGACCGATTCTTCGACCAATTCGACGAATTACGCCGGTTCGGTCCAAGCGGCTCAGGACGCCGAATATTCGGTCAACGGCTCGCAGCTGTCGTCGCCCACGAACCAAGGCGTTCCAGTCGCGTCGGGCATCAACATCAATCTGCTGACGACGGGCAGCACGATCATCAGCCAGCCGGAAGCGCCGACATCGATTACAAATGCCGCGAATAGCCTGGCCTCGACGATCTCCGGCATGCTCCAGACGCTCGGTCAGTTCACACAATCCGGGGGGCCGCTGAACAGCGATCCCTCGACGGTCAACATGTTCGAGGCCGACATCAACTTGGCCCTGAACCAGACCTACGGTTCGGGGCAGACTGAACTTCTGTCGCAGATCGGCGTCACCGAGCAGTCCGATGGCACCTACGCGGTCGATACCAGCACCTTGAGCGCCGCTTATCAGAACGACCCCAACGGCGTGAGCAGCGTCCTTTCAGCCGTTGCCGGGGCGCTCACCCAGGTGGTGCAGCAGTATTCGGGCCAATACGGTCAGGTGGCGCAGAACATCACCAGCCTGAACAATCAGATTTCGATCTACACCGGCCAGTTCCAGGTCGATGAGCAGGTGTCTTCGGCGGCCAACTCTCAGGCCGCGTCCGCGGTGCAGGCCTATAATCTGTTGTCGGAAGCCAACGGCGGCTCGGCCAGCGCCTATACAAGCGAAGTCTGACGCTTATCTATTCAACTCCCGAGATGCGCGGCTGCGTGTCTCGGGAGTATCATCCCCACCATGATGCAAGACGAGATCAAGAGCCGCGTGCTGTATCGCGACGCGCTCATGTTGGTGATCGACAAGCCCGCAGGGCTGGCCGTCCATGCCGGCAGCAAATCGGACCACAACCTCGGACTCTATCTCGACGTTCTGCGCTTCGGCCTGCCGCGGTCGCCCGAATTGGCCCATCGGCTCGACCGCGACACCTCAGGCTGTCTCGTCCTAGGGCGACACCGCCAGGCGCTGCGCAAGCTCGGTGCGCTTTTCTCGAGTGGCCGCGTCGAGAAGACCTATTGGGCCGTCGTGGTCGGCGAGCCGCCGGGCGAAGCCGGGATCATCGACAAGCCGCTCGCCAAAGTAGGGCCGGCATGGAGCTGGAAGGTGAAGACCGACGACAAAGGGCAAGCTTCACTGACGGAATGGAAGCTGCTGGGGCGCAGCGGGCGGATTTCCTGGATCGAATGTCACCCACGCACGGGACGCACCCATCAGATCCGCGTTCACCTTGCTTCCATCGGTTGCCCGATCATCGGTGATCGCACTTATGGCGCCGGCACGGCCGATATGGTCTCGCCGCATCTGCATCTTCACGCGCGTGCCGTCTCGGTGCCGCTCTATCCGAGCAAGCCGGCTGTACAAGTCACCGCGCCCGTGCCCGCGCATATGGCTGAGGCGCTGACCTCTTGCGGATGGCGTGGCGAGACGGAAGAGCCTGCACCCGTTGCGGTCAAAGCCGGCTAGCGGACGGCGACTAAGCTGCGAGGGTATCGCTCAACCAGGCGAAGGCCGCCCGTTGCATTTCTTCGTCGAATCGATGCGGCCCAGGATAAAGCAGGCCGCGATAGGCCTGCGGGGCTCCGGACTCGGCATAGCGTGCGGCGATGCGCTTGTCGGCGGTGCGCATGCCAGCTTCGGTGAACAGGGCATCGCCCAAAGCACATTGAACCATCAGCGGCATCGGGGCGGCGCTGGCAGCCAAATCGGACCAATCGCCATAGGCGCTCCAGCCAGTGGGAAACAGCATCCAGGTGTGCGCCGCGACGCCGGTGCTGAGCATTTCGTCATAGGTGCTCATCATTCCGGCGACGACACTGGCCGCTAGATTGTCGGCCGTGGCATTGAGCAGGGCCGCGCGCAATCCGCCGCCAGAGAAGCCGAGGCAACCAAGCTGGCGGGAATCGACATCGTCTCGCGTCGCGAGGACATTGAGCGCGACACGATCCTCATAGGCGATGATCGCCGCGAGGCTGGTGCCCAGCAGCGCACAATAGCGCGCAACGATGTGCTCGTTGAGATAAGCCGCGCCATTGAACCGATCGATGGCGGGATCATTCGTGCCATGGGCGAGCAGGGCGCCCGCGGCGTCGGCCAAGGTTTTGTCGGCGTCGGGAAAGGCGCCGAACGGGAACTTGCGGCTGCCCCACAGGAATGTGTCGTGGATCAGAACGGCGAAACCCTCGCGAGCGAGATCGTTCGCATAGGCGCGGCCGCTGTAATAGGTATTGCGGAACCCAACGACTGCCGGGATCGGTCCCGCCGGGCCATCGGCGATCTTCTCCTTGCCGTAGAATTTGTAATGCCCGTGATCGTAGAGCGCGACAACGCCGGGCAGTTGCTGCCGGCTGCTGGCGGGGCGCAAAAGGAAGGCATGTGTGCGTGGTCCGAAGCCGACCGACCAGGACAATTCTTCGCCATCGATGCCATCGCTCGTCCAACGCCGTTCGATTTTCAGATCGACAGGTTGCTCGGTGCCGAGGGTGAAGCGCAGAACCTCGCGCGCATGAGGGCGAAGCTCTTTGACGGGCAAGGTGGGGAAGAACGGCTTCTGAAGGCGCGCTGCGGCGACAAGATCGCTGAAGGGACCGAGATGCTGGTAAACCGGCTCGGTCATCCTGACCTCGCGGAGGATTGCCGCTTCGCGGTTCGCTCGCGCACTGCCTGCGCCACCGTCGCCATGTCGTCGACCATCGGATAGGTCCAGTGTTCGATCTGGCCCGCGAAAGGACGGATCACGCCTTCGGACTCGAGCGAGTCGCGGAAACGCCGGAACTTGGCCGATCCACCCGAGAGCGACACGAGATGGACCGGCTTGCCGGTCGCGGCCGCTTCCGAAACCATGTTGACGCTGTCCTCGGTGACGATGATGGCGTCGGCAAACGCGAGATAGGCGAAGTAGGGGTTCTCGCCCGTGCCGTCCCAGACTTCGCCGGTGATGCCGGCCAGTTTCTCGCGCAGGATCGCTTCGTTAGCGGCGCCGGTGCGGCGTGACGGCGTCACCATCAGCGAGGCGCCGCCATCGGCCAAGGCGCGCAACTGGTCCGCAAGCCGGATGATAACCTCGGGCGTCATCTCGAACACGCCGTTGCCGCCGCCGATGGAGACCGCGATGCGTGGATGCGGCAGATGCTCGAAGCGCGCCGCAAAATGGTTCCGCGCCTCGGCCAGTTTCGCGGCATTGACGCGATGGAGCGAACCGCGCGTCACGATGACATTGTCGCCACGGAGCCTGTCATGGCGTGGCACGACGATCAGATCGAAGCGCGATGGATCGATGGCCGGGTCCTGAATCTGGACGCGGAATGTGCTGCCGCCGCTTTCGCGCGCGACAAGAAGAGACGGGAGCACGCTCTGCCGCCCGCTGGCGATCAGCAAGTCCGGGAAAGGCGGCGTCAATTGATCGGCGCGTTTTGACAAAGCGCGCAGTGGCGCATCGCGCAAAAGAGTCGGGCTGAGTTGCCGCCAGGGCGAGCGAAGACGTGTGCGCTTGATGGTGGTTTCGATTCCCAACACTTCGGCCAGTCCGACGCACTGGCTTTCCATGCCTGCTTTGCCGTCGGTTATCACCCAGCACTGCGACGAAACCGTCATTCACTTCGTCCCTGTCGTCGATTGAGTTCTGTTCTGCGTTCGCTTAGCCCGCGGTGACGAAACTGACAAGATGAATGCGTATCGATACGGCGTCATGTTCATCGGCGCTGGCAGGGATGCGGCCTCTGCACTAGGGTGCGGTCCATCAAGATGTTAGCTTGCTATCGATTTCCGGCCGGTCGCGCGGTTCGCCCTTTCCCCCATCCCACCCTGCGGGCCTGCGATCGGCCGGGGATTTCTGCGAAAACGAATTTCCGAAAAACGTTTCCGCGCGACGCCGTCAGTCACCGTAGGCGCGCAACTCAGCGACATAAGACTCGATCATCGCCGGCGGCAACCAGGCGCTGCGGAAGGCATTCTCCGCCAGCCGCGTCACATCGGCTTTGCTGAGATCGACATCCTTCTGCGTGCGGATCAGGTTCTCCGTCATATAGGCGGCGAAGTAGGCCGGATCGTCCGAGTTCACGGTCACGCGCATGCCTTTGTCGAGCATCGTCTTGATCGCTTCGGACTTGGTGCCGTCGGTCACATAAGCGTTCGAGATCGGGCAGACCGTCAGTGCCAGGTTCTTCTTCTTGATCTGGGCGCAGAGTTTTTCGTCCTCGAGCGAATTGACGCCGTGATCGATGCGGTCGACGCCGATATCGCGCACCACCTGCCAGATATGATCGACCGTGTTCTTCTGATCGACATCGCAATGCATGGTGAGCAGATAGCCCTCCTGGCGGGCGCGCGCGAAAACCTTGGCGAATTTAGCAGGCGGGTTGTCGCGTTCGTCCGAGTCGAGGCCGACACCGACGATCGAGTCCTTGTAAGGCAGGGACTGGACGAGGGTCGTCATGGCGAATTCGGCGCTCCAGTCGCGCAGGAAACACATGATCAGTTGCGACTGAATGCCCAGCTTCTGCCGTGCCGCCATCTGGGCGCGTCGCAAACCGCGGATCACCGTATCGAAGGCCACGCCGCGCCCCGTATGCGGCTGCGGATCGAAGAAGATTTCGGCGTAGCGCACATTCTGCGAATGCGCCTTCTTCAGATAGGCGTAGGCCAGATCGTAGAAATCCTGTTCCGTGACCAGAACGCTCATGCCCTCGTAATAGATGACCAGGAATGAGGTGAGCGAGTCGAAGTCATAGGCATCGCGCAATGCTTTCACATTTTTATAAGGCAGCTTGATGCCGTTGCGCTTGGCGAGCTCGAACTTCATCTCAGGTTCGAGCGTGCCCTCGATATGCACATGAAGCTCGCATTTCGGCATGCCTTCGATGAACGACTTCATTTTGCTCATGGCATCCTCGCTAACGTCAAAGAGTCCAAAATCCATCATGCACGGCGCGCGACTCGGTTTGGAGCAGCGGGCCGATCACTTCGATCGGCCGCTGGCCGGCCTCGAAAACGATGCGCGACGGCAAATCCATCGTGAGATTTTCCGGGTGCGGGCCGATCAGTGCTTTCAGATCTTTCTCTGAAAGCCCGTAGACCACGCGGCCGATCCCGGCCCAATAGGATGCGCCGGCGCACATCGCGCAGGGCTCGGCGCTCGCATACATGGTGCAGCCAGCCAGGAAATCGGCGCTGTAGGCTTTCGACGCGCGCGACATCAGCGCGCGCTCGGCATGGGCGGTGCGGTCGCCGGTGTCCGCGCCGTTTTCCTGCTCCATTAGAAGCGCGCCATCGGGGCCGACCAAGGTCGCGGCGAACGGATGATTGCCATTGGCGCGTGAGCGGCGCGCCAGCTCGATCGCGTGGCGCAGATGGGTCTGGTGCTGGTCGGCGGTGAAGGCGGGCAGGGCAGGCATCGCGGCTCTCAGCTTAGATCGTGTGTGCTCATAAACAAAGGGCTCCGGCCTTGCGACCGGAGCCCCTGTTTTAGCGTCTTCGTTGTAAGGCTTACTTCGGAATTTCGCCTTCAACGCCTTCGACGTAGTAGTTGATCGTCGCGATCTGGCCATCATCCAAGGACTTGCCCGCGGGGATGATTTCCTTGCCCGACTGGTCCTTGATCGGACCGGCGAAGGGCAGGCGCTTGCCGCTGCGGACTTCCTCGCGGACCTTCGCCCCGGCGGCCTGAACGTCGGCCGGCAGGTTTTTGTTCACGTCAGGGATGATCAGCGCGTTCTTGTCGAGGCCCCACCAGGTCGACTGGCTCTTCCACGTGCCGTTCATCGCGGCCTTGGTGCGTTCCACGTAGAACACAGTCCAGTTATCGACTTCCGAGGTCACGCAGTGAGTCGGGCCGAACTTCGACATGTCCGACGCCTCACCAAAGGAATACACGCCGCGGGCTTCGGCGGCCTGAACGGGCGCCGGGCTGTCGGTGTGCTGAGCGATGACGTCGGCGCCCTGATCCATCAGAGCCTTCGCCGCATCGGCTTCCTTACCCGGGTTGAACCAATCCATCACCCAGATCACCTTCACCTTGGCATCCGGCTTTACCTTGCGCAGGGCCAGCGTGAAGGCATCGATGCCCATGATCACTTCCGGAATCGGCACGGAGGCGATGTAGCCGATGACACCCGACTTCGTCAGCATGCCCGCGAGCGTGCCCTGCACGGTGCGGCTCTCGTAGAAGCGGATGTTGTAGACCGACATATTCGGCGCGGTCTTGTATCCGGTGGCGTGCTCGAACTTCACCTTCGGGAACGCCTTGGCGACTTTCAACATCGGCTCCATGTAGCCGAAGGAGGTCGCGAAGACGATGTTGGCGCCCTGCTGCACGAGCTGCGTCATCACGCGCTCGGAGTCGGCCGCTTCCGGCACGTTCTCGACCTTCATCGTCTTGATGTGCAGTTCTTTCTCGACCGCCAGCTGGCCCTGATAGTGGCCTTCGCTCCAGCCGCCATCGGTGACCGGACCGACATAGATCCACGCCGCCTTGAATTCCTCGGCCGCCTTGGAAACGCCCCCCATGGCAGCAATGCCGGCAGCACCCAAGGCAACGACTGCGGTCGCCGCAATCGCCCTTTTCAACAGTTTCATGATCGTGACTCTCCCCTGTGAGAAACACTTAATGTGACGGAACTATAACAGGTTGGTATTGCGCCGCAGCAGAATGTTTTTAGGCACTTATCCACCGTGGAAAACGCGGCCCAGGCTGGCCGGCGCATGCATGCGAATTCGTGTCGCATCGCGCGAAATGATCACCAGCACCAGCACCGTTGCGAGGTACGGCGCCATCGACAGGAATTCCGGCGGGATCGGCACGTTAAGCGCCTGGGCGTGCAACTGCGCGATGGTGAAGAAGCCGAACAGGTAAGCGCCCAGCACCACGCGCGCCGAGCGCCACGTTGAGAACGTGACGCAAGCCAAAGCGATCCAGCCGCGGCCGGCGGTCATCCCTTCCGACCAAAGCGGCGTATAGGCGAGCGACAGATAGCTGCCGCCAATGCCGCTCATCGCGCCGCCGAACATCACGGCCAGGAAGCGGATGCCGACCACCGGATACCCCAGCGCATGCGCCGCATCGTGGCTCTCGCCCACGGCGCGCACGATCAAGCCCTGGCGGGTGCGGTTCAGGAACAAGTGAACCGCGATTGCCATGAGGATCGAGATATAGACCAGCGCGTCCTGGCCGAAGATCAGCGGGCCGATGACTGGGATATCGGAAAGGCCGGAAATATGGAGCTGCGGCAAAGCGGACAGGGGCTTGCCGATGAACGGCTTGCCGATCAACGCGGACAGCCCGATACCGAAGATGGTGAGTGCCAAGCCGCAGGCCACCTGATTGGCGAGCAGCAGCAACGTGAGCACGCCGAAGATGCCACTGGCGAGCGCACCGGCAACGGCCGCGAGTATGACGCCGAGGATCGCACTGCCGGTTGCGGCGGTGACCACGAAGCCGATCACGGCGCCGATCAGCATCATGCCTTCGACGCCGAGATTGAGCACACCGGACTTCTCGGTCACCAACTCGCCCAAGGCGGCGAACAGCATCGGCGTCGAAGCGAGCACGGTCGAAAGCAGAATGGCGGTGACGGTATCGTGGTGCATGGGTCAGCCCGTAGCTGCGCGTAGTCGGGGGCGGATGCGATAGCGGATCAGCACTTCGCAGCCGAGCAGGAAGAACAGCAGCATGCCCTGGAACACGCTGGACACGGCGACGGGCAGGTTCATCGACATCTGCGCCGCGTCGCCGCCGATATAGGAAAGCGCGATCAGCAGCGCCGCGATGATGATGCCGATCGGGTGCAGCCGGCCGAGGAAGGCGACGATGATCGCGGTGAAGCCATAGCCGGGCGAGACCACGGCGACGACCTGACCGATCGGGCCCGCCACCTCGTTGAGCCCTGCCATGCCGGCCAGTCCACCCGAGATCAACATCGCTGCCCAAGTCAGGCGCTTGGCGCTGAAGCCGGCATAGCCGGCCGCCGCCGGCGCAAGCCCCGCCACTTTGATCTGGAAGCCGAGGAAGGACCGCGACATCAACAACCATCCGGCGAAGGCTGCGACCAGTGCGACGATGAAGCCGAAACCCAAGCGTGTGCCGTCGAACATCGGCGCGATGGCGGCGAAATCGTCGAAGCTTTTCGATTGCGGGAAGTTGAAGCCCTGCGGGTTGCGCCACGGGCCGCGCACGAGATAGTTCAGGAACAACTGAGCGACATAGGTCAGCATCAGGCTGGTCAGGATTTCGTTGGCGTTGAAGCGCGTCTTGAGGAAGGCCGGGATCGCGCCCCAGAACGCGCCGCCGATCGCCGAAGCGATGAACATCAGCGGCAGAACCCAGATCCCGCCGCCGCCATTATGGAAGAGGCCGATCCAGCCGCCGAAGATCGCGCCCATCACCAGCTGGCCTTCGGCGCCGATGTTCCAAACGTTGGCGCGGAAGCCGATCGAGAGGCCGACGGCGCACAGCACCAGCGGCGTTGCCTTCACGCCCAGCTCGCCAAGGCCGTAGAGGTTGTCGATCGGCGCGATGAAGAAGGCGTAGAGCGCTTCGAGCGGATCAGCGCCCAGGATCGCGAACATGATCACGCCGGCGATCAGGGTCAGCACCACCGCCAGAACCGGCGTGGCCAGAACCATTGTGCGCGAAGGCTGTGGGCGCGCTTCAAGACGCAGCATTGGTGTCCTCGTCCTGTTGGCCGAACACGCCGCCCATCAAAAGGCCGATCGCTTCGACCGAGGTGCCTTTGGCTTCCTGAGTATCCGACAACCGCCCGTGATAGATCACCGCCATGCGGTCGCAGAGTTCGAACAGTTCGTCGAGATCCTGCGACACCACCAGCACGGCGGTTCCGGCGCGCGCCATGTCAATGATCGCTTGATGGATCGACGCGGCTGCACCGGCGTCGACGCCCCAGGTTGGCTGCGCGACAACCAACAGGCGCGGCTTGAACATCATCTCGCGGCCGATGATGAACTTCTGAAGATTGCCGCCCGACAGGCTGCGCGCCAGGCTGTGATGGCCGCGCGCTGCCACGTTGAAAGTCTTGATCACCTTGGCGGCGTAGTCTTGCGCGCGATCGGATCGCACCATGCCGCTGCTCAGCATCGCGAACTCGCCGACCATGTAACCGGAGAGCAGGGCGTTATCGGCCAGCGTCATCTCGGGCACGGTGCCGCGGCCCAGTCGTTCCTCGGGCACGAAGGACATGCCCATCATGCGGCGCTCGCGCGGCCCGACATGACCCACCGGTTTGCCTTCGATCTTCACCATATTCGGATCGGGCAGAATATCTTCGCCCGAAAGTGCCGCCAGCAGTTCCGCCTGACCGTTACCCGCCACGCCGGCGATGCCGACGATCTCGCCCGCGCGCACCGTCAGATTGGCGGCTTTGACATTGGTGGCGAAAGGATCGATCGACGTGGTGGAGAGGCGCACCAGTTCCAGCATCGGCGCGCCTTCGACGGCAGGGCCGAGGCGCTGCGGCGACGAAAGCTCGGTGCCGATCATCATCTCGGCCATGGCGCGCGCGCTGGTCATCTTCGGATCGCATTTGCCGACCACCTTGCCGCCGCGCAGCACCGTGGCGTTGTCGCAGAGCACGCGAATCTCTTCGAGCTTGTGGCTGATATAGAGGATCGTTTTGCCTTCGCTCGACAGGCGGCGCAGGGTCTCGAACAGGCGTTCGACCTCTTGCGGCGTCAGCACCGAAGTCGGCTCGTCCATGATCAGCAGGCGCGGCTCGCCCAGCAGGCAGCGCACGATCTCGACGCGCTGACGTTCGCCGACCGAGAGCGTGTGCACATGGCGCGTCGGTTCCAGCGCCAGCCCATAGCGCTGCGAGACGTCGACGATGCGTTTGGTCAGGTCCTTCATCGGACCTGGATTGTCGAGACCCAGCGCGATGTTCTCGGCGACCGTCAGCGACTCGAAGAGCGAGAAGTGCTGGAACACCATGCCGACGCCGAGACGGCGTGCCTGGGCCGGGTTGCCGATATGAACCGGCTGGCCTTCCCACTCGATGGTGCCCGCATCGGCGTGCTGTACGCCATAGATGATCTTGACCAGCGTGCTTTTGCCGGCGCCGTTCTCGCCCAAAAGCGCATGAACCTCGCCCGGCGCGAGAGTCAGGTCGACGGAATCATTGGCGAGGCAGCCAGGAAACTGCTTGGTGATGCCGCGAAGGGCCAATCTAGGCGTGTTTCCACTCGGCGCGTTGGCCACGCTCTCCCCCGTGTTGCCTGCCGCGAGGATCGATTATAGCGGCGACTTCGCGGACAACAACAACCGGTTACGGAAAGGTGACGGATTTCGCTTTTTGTCTCGTCACCCCGGAAACGCGTAGCGCTATCCGGGGGCCAGCCGGCGAGCGATAGCGAGCGCATGAGTCGCTATGGAACGCGCTTCGCGCGAATGTCTCCTGGATTCCGGATCGGCGCTCGCCCTGCTCACTGGTCCGGAATGACGATTTGTATTCGGGCGGCGTCGGCCGCTGCGCGCTTTCGAGGTGGCGGGCGCAAAAGCGATCCTCAAATCGGAATGTTCTTCTTGACCATGTTGTCGATCAGGCGGCCCTGAACGATATGGATGCCGGCGGCGCGGGCGAAGCGCAGGCCTTCGGCCGTGTCGCAACGCGCCAACACGAATTGCGGCATGCTCCGCCGCCCGACACGGTCCTGCAGCTTGGCGAAGCGATCGGCATTCATCTTCATGATGTCGCCCGACCAGAACATCTTGGCGTAATCGCAGGAGATCGCGTTGAAGTCGATGAACTCGACGGCTTCATAGTGAAGCGAGTCGAGCAGCACCTTGTAGCCTTTGTCGCGCAGGGCGGGGACGTGTTTGATCCACAGCCTCGGGCTTTCGAACATGTCGGTCTTGTTGACCTCGATGATCACGTTCTGCCGCTGTTCGGGTGTGAGCTCATTGTCGAATTTGGCGAAGCGTTCTGAGGCGACCGTGGACAAGTTCAGGTTGATGCTGAACTTGCGCCGGGTGGTGCGCTCTTCTGCGTTCGACAACAGGCGAAGCACGGCGGCATCGAGATCGCCGGTCAGGTCGTTGAACAACCAGCGGTTGGATGTCAGCGTGTAGCCGGGGCAGAAGGTGTTCTCGAGCACCTTCACCGCGATGTAGTTTTCGCGGAACATCACGGCGACTTTGTCGGAATCGCCGAGATGGTAGGCGGCTTGCGCCAGCAACATCGGCGAGATGTCGGTTCGCTGCAGGCCTTCCTTGATTCGCGCAAGAATTGTCGAATCGGCTTCTTTTTTTATTTCAATTGGAGCGCCGGGCGGCGCGCCACCTGTCGGAGCCCCGGCTGCCGCGACACCCGCGGCGGCTTCCGCCCAGTTGAGAAGCTTGTTGTAATCGGCGCGGTTGCCGAGATCGAAGAGCGTGTAGAACTCGCCCAGGGCGCCATAGGTGTTGGTGAAGCTGACGCCCATCTTGCCCAGGAACACTTCCTGCACGTTCACGCATTCCATCGCCAGGTTGTGGCGCGGGATGTCTTTGGTCGTGACGATGATGTCGAGGTTGCGCAGCAGGAAGAGCTCGGTGTCCTTGTACCGGCTCTTCATCGCCGCGAATTGCCGGATCGCTGCGGACAGATTGTCGCGCGATTTCTTGGCTGCGGGCAGTTCGGACGTATGGAAATGCACGGCCAGGCACCCGTTCGGCGATTCGCCGAGGCGTTTCAAATGTGCAAGGAATCGTGCGTTCTGATCGGCCATCGTGCGTTCACTAACGATTTTAACGTATATGCCCGGGTGGTGCGGGCGCCGATCCTAATGTAGCATCACCCGATGCACAACGATGCTGTCCATGATCCCGATCATGCTGATCCACAAGCCTTTTCCGTCATTCATCCGCGGGCGTCAGCGCCACTTCTGCTGGTTTGCGACCATGCTAGCCCACGGATTCCCTACGGGCTTCGCGATTTAGGCCTGCCCCGGGCTGAGATCGAACGTCACATCGGGTGGGATATCGGCGCTGCGGAGGTAACGCGGCGGCTGGCCGATGAGTTGCGGGCCACAGCAGTCCTTTCAGGGTTTTCACGCTTGGTCATCGACTGCAACCGGTCGACTGACGATCCGACCTCGATACCGGCCGTCAGCGACGAAACTATCGTCCCGGGGAATGCGATGCTCACGGCGGTAGAGAGGGAGCATCGCGCCCAGGCGTGGTTGCATCCGTATCATCGCGCCATCGATAAGCATCTCACGCGGTTGGAACGCATCCATCCGGTCGCGGCCGTCATCTCGATTCACAGTTTCACACCCGTCCTGAACGACGGCGCGCCGCGGCCTTGGTCCGTGGGCATTTTGTGGAATCGCGATCCGCGCCTAGCGCCATTGGTGATGACTGCGCTGCGGGCCAAGGGCCTGCAAGTCGGCGACAACGAACCCTATTCCGGGCACGGTCCGGCCTACACGATCGATACCCATGCCGCGGTCCATGGCCGCCCGCATATCACCTTCGAGATCCGGCAGGATCTGATCAGCGATGGCCCCGGTACGCGCAAATGGGGAAGGGTGCTTGCCGAGGTGCTGCGTCCGGTCTTAGAGCGCACCGAATTGCAGATGCGGCGCCACTACTAGACGCCCCATAAAGCCTAGCGCCGCACGTATATCCGGGTATTCCCAGCCTCCCAAATTGCCCACTTTTTAACCCCCTAATTGTTGGGGTTCGGAGGTGTGTTTTGACAAGTTGCGTCTATAGGTGGTATTTTGTAACAAAATGGTAGCGGGGGCTACCGTATATGGGAGGCAAACGGAGGTAAAAGAATGGACGTTTTAACGAGAGTAAAAGCCTGGATCGGTTCACTGACCGAAGTTGGTCTGATGCTCTTGGCGTTGGCGATCGTCGCCGCGCTGTTGGTCGGCGGCAATCTCCCGTTCTTCGGGGGAGTCGTCGATAACATAGTCGCCCTGATCAAGGACCTGGGTCAGGCCGGATTGGCCGGTTTGATCACCCTTGGCATCGTCCTCTGGCTCTTCAGTAAACGTGCCCTGAGTTAAGGGGGTATCGGTGATGGGGAGGGGGCAGCCCCTCCCCAAAGCCTGAACCGGGGTGGTCATGTTCGAGAAGATACGTCGTATCGGTTGGGCTGCGGTCGAAGCCGGGTTGATCCTGGTCTTCCTCGCCGTCCTGTTAAGCATTCTTCTTGGCAAGGATGGAGGGATCGTCGTCACCTCGATCGCGTCGAACGCGACAAGTTTCCTGCAAAGTCTGCCGGCCGGAACCTTGGTCGGCTTGATCGCGATCGGCGCGTTGTATCTGCTGCTGCGCGGACGGGTACGGGTTTAGAAACCGCGCTTTATTTTGGACGTCATGCCCGGCCGTGTGCCGGATAGCCACGTCTTTGGACGATTCACCACCAAGGCACGGAGGTGAAGAGAAAGACACGAAGTGAATTCTTCTTCGTGCTCTTCGCGGTTTCGCGGCGGGTCTTTCCTTAAAAAAGAAGGAAGTCGCGGATGCCCGGCACAAGGCCGGGCATGACGGTTGTTTAGACTTTGAGCGCCGCGTGCGTTGCCGCGGCCTCCTTTACAGCGGCGAGAATGCCGTCGACTTCAGGAGCTTGTTTTCCTGGTGCTCGATGTTGCCGGCGTCGGCGCTTTTCTTGCGATAGGCAATCCAAGCCGGATCGGCTTCCATCGCCGCGCGGCGCGTCTCGCGATCGGCCTGGCTCTGATAGCCCCAGATATGCACGACTTGGTTCAGGGGCCCGATCTCGGTAGTGAAATAGCCGATCGGCTTGCCGAGATGCTTGATCTGAATCGGCAGCCCTTCCTTCTCATACATCTCCAGGAAGGCGCCAAGACGGCCAGGGACCATGGTGTAGGTGCGCAGATCGACGATCATTCATTTCCTCCGGTGATTGGTCGTGTCGCAAATGCCGAAAGCGGTCGCGCATCCTAAAGAGCGATACCGCAAGCTGGCAAGACAGCCAGAGTCCACAAAGGAGTCAGTGAAGAATTAGGTGAAGGCCTTGAAGGCGATCAGGGTGAAGGTGTCCTTCACGCCGGCGATCTTCTGGATTGTCTCGGTCACGAAATGGCCGATATCCGTTGACGGTTCCAGATAGCACTTCACCATTAGGTCGTATTGCCCCGAAGTGGAGTGGACTTCAGATACGCCTTCGATGTCCACGGCGGTCTCGGCCACTTTGTAGGCTTGGCCCAGTTCCGTCTTGATCATCACGAAGATCGTCTGCATCGGAGCGGCTCAGCCGGTGCGGCGGCGCTGCGACAGCGACTCGCTCGACGAGCGCGCCATGAAGTCGGGCAGGTTGTCGCCGAAACCGATCACGTTGGAACGTTCTTCGCGATCATGCCGATCACGATCCTGACGGTCGCGGCGCGGCTCTTGCTGCCGCCCATCGCGGCGTTCCCCGCGCGGCGCGCGGACAGGAGCTTCGGCTTGCACAACAGGCTCGGGCGCGGGTGCGGGCGTTTCGGCGGGAACGACATCGGGCAACACATCGAGCACCGCGGCGGTTTCCGCGCCGGCATGATCGATGCGCGGCGTACGCTCTTCGCGACGTCCACCCCGGCGGCTGCGGCCACCGCGTTCGCGCGACGGCTTGCGCTCGGCGCGTTCGGCTTCTTCCGCGGGCGAGCGCTCTTCCGGAATGCCTTCAAGCGTCATACGCGGAATTTCGCGGCCGATCAGCTTGATAATCTGGCTCAGGAACTTGCCGTCTTCCCGTGTTGCGATCGTGAACGCGCGGCCTTCATTGCCGGCGCGGCCGGTGCGGCCGATACGATGGACATAGGAGTCGGGATGATTGGGCACGTCGAAATTGAAGACATGCGACAGGCCGCTGATATCGATGCCGCGCGCGGCGACGTCGGAGCAGACCATCAGCCGGACTTGGTTGGCCTTGAAGCGCTCAAGCGTCTCGGTGCGGGCCGATTGCGCCATGTCGCCATGGAGTTGGACGGCATCGAAGCCATGCTTGGTGAGCGACTTGTAGAGAATGTCCACATCGCGCTTACGGTTGCAGAAGATCAGCGCATTCTTCACATCTTCAGTGCGCAGTAGATGGCGCAGCACTTCGCGCTTGTCGATCGGGCTGCACGTCACGACGAAGTCCTTGACCGAAGTCGAGACCGAGGCGGGCGCCGAAACTGAAATCTGCTTCGGATTGATCAGGAAGGCATCGGCCAGGCGCCGGATTTCCGGCGGCATCGTCGCCGAGAAGAAGAGGGTCTGGCGAATGCGCGGCAGCAGGCTGACAATCTTCTCGACATCGGGGATGAAGCCCATATCGAGCATACGATCGGCTTCGTCGATCACCAGCGTCTTGCAGTCGCTCAGCAGAATGCGGCCACGTTCGAAGAGATCCATCAAACGGCCCGGCGTCGCGATCAGCACGTCGACGCCGCGATCGAGCGCTTTTTCCTGGTCGCCGAACGACTCGCCGCCGATCAGCAGAGCCATCGTCAGCTTGTGATACTTGCCGTATTTCTCGAAATTCTCGGCCACCTGGGCGGCCAGTTCGCGCGTGGGCTCCAGGATCAGCGAGCGCGGCATGCGCGCCTTGGCGCGGCCAGCGGCCAGAACTTCAAGCATCGGCAGAACGAAAGATGCGGTCTTGCCCGTGCCGGTCTGAGCGACGCCAAGGACATCGCGACCCATCAACACGATGGGGATGGCCTGCTCCTGGATAGGCGTGGGCGCGACATAACCCGATTCCTCAACGGCTTTGAGGATTGCGGGGCCTAAACCAAGATCAGCAAATGCCATTAAACGGAGAGTCCGGGCGCGACGCGCAACAAAGGGGCTGGAACGGGGCGGATCATAGAATGTCGGGCGGCGGAGTCAATCTCCGCGCCCGTCATTCTTAGGGATTCGCTGTTAAATCACACGATTCCACCAACCGCGGCGCGGCGGGGAAGCGGGTTGCTCAGGCGCCGGTTCCGGAGCCCGAGCAGGCTCAGCGGCTTTAGGGGCCGGAACTGGAGCAGGGGCTGGCGGTTCGGCAGGCGCCGGTTTGGCTTCGGCCGTATGTGTCTCCGGTTCGGCCCGTTCGGAGCGCGTGCTGCGTTCGGGCTGACGGTCGGCTTCCGCGTCATCATGACTGCGGTCATGGTCCTGCGCGGGTATGTCATGAGACGCGTCGGGCTCATCGCCGTCCGCTTCGCCGGCCTCGCCGGGGCCGAAAGAGTCATCGTCGTGATCGATATCCGCCACGGCGAAAGGATGATCAGGCGCGAGATCGTGCCCGGGACCACGGAGTTGCGGCTGCTGTGCCTCTCCCTCCCGGACGCGATTGCGGCGGCGTCCGCCACGCTTACCGCGGCGACGGCGGCGTGGGCCGTGCTCACCGTTTTCACCGGTGCCATTGCCTTCGGCCTGCGGCGCGCCCTCATCCGACATCGGCGCTTCGGCGCTACCGTCTTCGGCACCATCCATCTCTGGGCCGGCGGCGATCTCAGCGCCTTGAATGGCGTTGTCGAGCTGCGTGCGATGCTCGCCGCCTTCATGTCCGTCCCGTCCATCGCGCCGTCCGCGACGACGGCGACGACGACGGCGGCGGCCGCTGGCATCACCATCATCGTTGCGATCACTGTCACGGGGGCCGTCATGGGGACGGTCATCGGATGCGGCGCGGCCTTCTTCGGAACCTTCCGAAGCGGTGATCTCCTCGCCCTCGGTCTCCTCGGTCTCTTCGATCGCCTCGTCCTCGACGATCTCCTCTTCGACGGGTTGGTCGACGAGGCCGCTTTCCATATGCACCGGCGCCGGACGCGCGAGAAGATCCGGCGGGATCTCGTTGCGCAGCCGTTCGAGACGATGGGTCGGCGGAATCAAGGTGCCGTCGCCAGCAACCAGGACGCGCAGCAGATAGCGCGATTCGAAGTCGAGCAGGGCTGCACGCTTCTGGTTGAGCAGATAGAGCGCAATATCCGTATGTACCGTGACGCGGATTTCGCCGCCGCGCCGACGAATGCCTTCTTCTTCGATCACGCGCAGGATATGGACGGCCGACGATTCGACCGAGCGCACGCTGCCGGTGCCACCGCAATGGGAGCAAAGCTGGAAGCTGCTTTCCATCAAGCTGGGACGTAGGCGCTGGCGCGACAGTTCGAGCAGACCAAACGGGCTGATGCGGCCCAGCTGGATGCGCGCGCGGTCAAGCCGCATCGCGTCCTTGATCCGCCGTTCGACCGCGTGATTGTTGCGCGACTCCTCCATGTCGATGAAGTCGATCACGATCAACCCGGCCAAGTCGCGCAGGCGCAGCTGGCGCGCGATCTCGTCGGCGGCTTCGAGGTTCGTCTTGTAGGCGGTCTCTTCGATATGGCGTTCGCGCGTGGCACGGCCCGAGTTGACGTCGATCGCCACCAGCGCTTCGGTCTGGTTGATGACGATGTAGCCGCCCGACTTCAACTGCACGGTCGGGCTGTGCATCGCGTCGAGCTGCTGCTCCACCTGGAAGCGGTGAAGCATCGGGATCGCCGGATCCTTGTAGAGCTGCACCTTCTTGGCGTGACTCGGCGTCAGCATGCGCATGAAGTCCTTGGCCAGGCGATAGCCTTCGTCGCCTTCGACCAGGATTTCATCGATGTCGCGCGCATAGAGGTCGCGGATCGAGCGTTTGATCAGATTGGCTTCTTCATAGACCAGCGCCGGCGCCGTCGACTGCAGCGTCAACTCGCGCACGCTGTCCCACAGGCGCAGCAGATATTCGTAATCGCGCTTGATCTCGGGCTTGGTGCGTTCCGAACCGGCGGTGCGGATGATCACCGCCATGCCGTCAGGAATCTCGAGTTCGTTGACGATGCCCTTGAGGCGCTTGCGATCGGTCGCGTTGGTGATCTTGCGCGACACACCGCCGCCACGCGCGGTGTTGGGCATCAGCACGCAATAGCGGCCGGCCAGCGACAGGAAGGTGGTCAGCGCCGCGCCCTTGGTGCCGCGCTCTTCCTTCACCACCTGCACCAGAACGATCTGCCGGCGCTTGATGACTTCTTGAATCTTGTAGTGGCGCAGAGGGCGGCGGCGCTGCTGCACGACCTCTTCGACTTCTTCCACATCGTCGCCGCCACCGAGATCGACGGTCTCGATAGGTGCTGCGATCTGAACGACCGTCGCGGCCGCGGCAACAGTGTGAGGCACGCCGTCGCTGTGGTCGCCATGCGCATCACCGGCTTCGGTGGGCTCGCTGCCCCCGGCGGCTTCTACCGGCTCGGCATGATCGTCTTCATGTGCGTCTTCGCCATGATCGTGGTCATGCTCATGATCATGAGCTTCGCCATCATGGGCGTGTTCGCCGGCCTCGGCAGAGTCGTCCGAGGCCTCGTGATCGTGATGCGCTTCGTCGGACTCTTCGCCTTCAGCATGGGCGGCAGCATCGGCGCCTTCTGACCCGGCACCCTCGGTAGGTGTCTCGGCGCCTTCGGCCAGCGGCTGTTCGCTGCTGGCGACTTCGCCTTCCGCGGCAGCCGCAGGGGCGGGCGAGCCATGATCCTCGCCATCCGAATCGTCGAAATCAGCCGAAGCGGCGGCGCCGCTCGAACGCATCTGCGCACGATGTTCGGCGATCAGCGCCTGGCGATCGGCGACCGGGATCTGGTAGTAATCGGGATGGATCTCGTTAAAGGCGAGGAAGCCGTGGCGTCCGCCGCCGTAATCCACGAAAGCCGCCTGGAGCGAAGGCTCCACGCGCACGATCTTGGCGAGATAGATGTTTCCCTTAAGTTGTTTCTTGGTCGATGTTTCGACGTCAAATTCTTCGAGACGCGACCCATTCAAGACGACGACGCGCGTTTCTTCCGCGTGCGTCGCGTCGATCAACATACGTTTGACCATTAAGTGCAAAGCTCCGAATCGCCGCAGACGGCGCGTAACGCGCCTCGTCGCGGCCAGGTTGTGGGATGAAGTCGGGGGCGCCTGCGAATCCCATCGGATGCTTCGCGATCAGTGTACTGGCGTGAGGCATTTTTTCTGGGAGTCCTGGCGGGCTGCACGCCCGACTTCGAAATCTTTCAACACGCGACCCCCGCCGCGAAAACCGTCCCGAACCGGACCCTTTGGAGGGAGAGGGCGAAACGTCTCGCGGCTCCGGTCTATGATGCTCCAAAGGGGAGCGGACAGACCGGATGTGGCCGCACGAACACCATAGCTGGGGGTGTCCGTTCCTGCAATGATCTTCTTGGGGCAGAACAGGTAGGTCATATCAACATCATGCCGAATCAAAGGGTTTTCCATTGAACTTGATGTTGAATTTCCGGTATATGAGGGCGGACAGGTAGTTTGCGCGCATATGGTTCGTATAAGAGCCTTTATTTTACTTTTGGGGGCGTTGCTGGGGGGCTTAGGCATCTCCTACTCTGCCCAGGCTGCGCGGTCCGAGGGACCCGAGGTCCTCGACGTCCGTGTTGCCGTCCATGATGACGGTACGACGCGTTTTGTTCTCGAACTCTCCGAAGACGTCTCTTACACGGTAGCGACCATTGCCGGTGGCGTGACGATCGATACGCCCGCCCTCGATTGGCGCTCAAAGGCCACCGGCCTGTTACGCCCCATCGGTCTGATCAGCGGTTTCAGCTACAGCGTGGCCAAGACCAATACGGGCCGCATCTTCATCGCCAGCGACGATGCCGTGGTGGTGCAGAAGGCGTTCATGATCCCGCCTAATGCAACGGGCGCTTATCGGCTGGTGATCGATATCGATCGTGCGACCCTGGGGCCGGCAACCACGGTGGCTGCAGCCAATATGGCTACGGCCGCGGCGCCGCCCGTGCCCATCGCCAAACCCGCCCCGCCGCCGATTCCGGGCAACGACAATCCGATGCTCGGCCATGGCGGCCCTTCGCAGCTCACTTTGGCGTCGGTCGAGGTGCCGGCACCGCCGCCCGCGCCATCCTCGGCCCCCAAGCCGGTCGAAGTGGCCGCGGTCAACCAGCATGGGATCGTGCCCGAACCCTATAAGCCCCATGGCAAGCCGATCGTGATGCTCGACCCCGGCCATGGCGGCGTCGATCCGGGCACCATCGGTCTCTCAGGCGAATTCGAAAAGGACATCGTCCTGCCGCTGGCTTTGGCGGTGAAGGAGCGGCTGGACAAGGACGGCAAAGTCAAATGCCTGATGACCCGTTCCGACGACACCTTCATTCCGCTGCAGGAGCGGGTGGCGATCGCGCGCGCGGCTCATGCCGATCTGTTCATGTCGCTGCACGCGGATTCGGACCCAGATCCGGCGATCCGTGGCCTCTCGGTCTATACGCTGTCCAAGAACGCTTCGGACGTCACCGCGCAGGCGCTGGCCGATAAGGAAAACAAGTCCGACCTTGTCGCCGGCCTCAACCTGTCCAACACCAATGCCGAAGTGACCAGCATCCTGATCGATCTGGTTCAGCGCGAGACCTTGAACAACTCGGCGGCGTTCGCGGGCGACGTTATCGATGAAGTCCGACACGACACCAAGGCGCTGCTGGAGAATACCCACCGCTTCGCCGGCTTTGCCGTGTTGAAGGCGCCCGACGTTCCTTCCGTTCTGGTCGAGTCTGGCTACCTGACCAACCGCGACGACGAGCAACTCTTGCGCAAGCCGGAATACCGCGTCAAATTGGCGGCCGCTTTGGCCCGGGCGATCGAGCGCTATTTCGCTGGAAGCCATGAGAAAAAACGGGGCTGATTTCGCCGCAACTGCCATCGAATAGCCGCAGATTCAGGGGTAGGATACCCCGACTCCGATGTTGAGACTCTTTTCGATCCTTTTCAGTGTCCTGTTCCTGTTCGCCATCGTCGGCGCGGCAGGCATCCTGGGCGTTTTCTATCACTACGGCCGCGATCTGCCCGATTACCGGCAGCTGGCGCATTACGAGCCGTCGATCACCACGCGCGTCTATGCGGGCGACGGACGTCTGGTCGCCGAATATGCGACCGAGAAGCGCAGCTTCGTGCCGATCAACGCGATCCCGAAGCGCGTGATCGACGCCTTTCTGGCCGCCGAGGACAAGAATTTCTATACGCATCCCGGCGTCGATCCGGTGGGCATGGTGCGCGCAGCGATCATCGATCTGCGCAATCGCGGGATGGGCAATGACCGCCGCCCGGTGGGTGCCTCGACCATCACGCAGCAGGTGGCGAAGAACTTCCTGCTGACCAATGAAGTCTCGCTCGAACGCAAGATCAAGGAAGCCATCCTGGCCTTCCGCATCGAGCGCGCCTTCTCGAAGGATCACATCCTAGAACTCTATCTGAACGAGATTTATCTCGGTCAGGGTTCCTACGGCATCGCTGCCGCCGCGCTCAACTATTTCGACAAGGGCCTCGACGAATTGTCGGTGGCCGAGGCAGCGTTCCTGGGCGGCTTGCCCAAGGCGCCGAACAGCTATAACCCGCAGCGCAATCCGCAGGCATCGAAAGACCGCCGCGACTATGTGATCCATCGCATGATGGACGATGGGTTCGTGACCCAGGCCGATGGCCAGGCAGCGCTGTCCGAACCGCTGGTGACCCACTCGCGGCCCGAATCGGCGCTGGTTGCCGGCGGCGAATATTTCTCCGAAGACATCCGCCGCGAAGTGGCTGCAGAATATGGCGAAGACGCGCTCTACAAGGGCGGCCTGAGCGTGCGCTCGACGATGGACCCGACGCTGCAAGAGATCGCAACGCGCGTGTTGCGTAATGGTCTGATCGCCTATGACCATCGTCATGGCTGGCGCGGCCCGGTTGCCCATATCGATGCCGGCGTTGGATGGATGCGCCGCCTGCGCGCGGTGCCCAACACCTCCGATGTCAGCGAGTGGCAGCAGGCCGTGGTGATCTCGACCAGCGAGTCGCAGGCGCTGATCGGCCTCGAGGATGGTCGCCAGGGTCATATTCCGCTAAGCGAATTGCGGTGGGCCCGCGCCAACAATCCCGAGAAGCAATCCATCGGCCCGGTCGTGACCAAAGTGGCCGATGTGCTGCAGGTGGGCGACGTGGTTCTCGTCGAGCCTGTTGCCAAGAGCGACGATGGCAAGGAGCGCTATGGCGCCGACACCTACGGCTTGCGACAGGTGCCGAAGGTCGAAGGTGCGTTGGTGGCGATGGACCCGCATACCGGCCGTGTGCTGGCGATGCAGGGCGGCTTCTCCTACGCGCGCAGCCAGTTCAATCGCGCGACCCAGGCGCTGCGCCAGCCGGGCTCGTCGTTCAAGTCGTTCATCTACATGGCGGCGCTCGATTCGGGTTACACGCCGTCGTCGCTGATCCTCGATGCGCCGATCGAGATCGACCAGGGACCGGGGCTGCCCAAATGGCGCCCGGAGAACTTCGAGAAGAGCTTCCTGGGTCCGACCACGATGCGCGTCGGCATCGAGAAATCGCGCAATCTGATGGCTGTGCGCATGGCCGCGACTTTGGGTATGGATAAAGTCGCCAGCTACGCCGAACGCTTCGGAGTCGTGGACCAACTGCCACACATGCTGTCGATGGCGCTGGGCGCGATGTCGACAACGCCTTTACGCATGACCGCGGCCTATGCGCAGATCGTCAATGGCGGGCGTGCGATCACGCCGACTCTGATCGATCGCATTCAGGACCGCGAAGGCAAGACCATCTATCGCCATGACGACCGGAAATGCGATGGCTGCGCCGCAACCTTCTATACCGATCAGGAAATGCCCAACATTCCCGACAAGCGCGCGCAATTGGTCGATCCGATGACCGCCTATCAGATGGTCCATATGCTGGAGGGCGTGGTCGATCGCGGCACCGGTCGTGTGGTTGCCGAAGTAGGCAAGCCGCTGGCCGGCAAGACGGGCACCTCGAACGAGTCCAAGGACACCTGGTTCGTCGGTTTTTCGCCCGACCTTGCTGTCGGCGTCTTCGTCGGTTTCGACGACGACACAACGCTCGGCTTCGACTATCCCAAGGGCGAGCAGGAGCAGGGCGCCACCGTGGCCGCGCCGATCTTCCGCGACTTCATGATGGACGCACTGAAGGACAAGCCGCCGACGCCGTTCCGTGTCGCGCCCGGCATCCGCTTTGTCCGTGTCGACGCGACTACAGGCAGGCCATCGCTCTCCAGCGATAAGAACTCGATCCTCGAAGCCTTCAAGCCGAATACCATCCCGACCGGTGGCGAAGAAACGGTAATCGACACGGCGGCCACCATCACGACGCCGACGGCCAATGCGGATACGACCGGCGGCGACGGTGTTGAGGAGACGGAAGTGGTCGGCGGCAACGCCCCACCGCCGCCCGTGCCAGGCACCAATCCGGTGACGAAGCAATTCAACCCGCCGGCGCCAATTCCCTCGGCCATACCCAGCCAGGTGGCGCCCCAGGCGGGGAGCATTTACTGAGCGTCGCCGAGGAGCACGTCCTGTGTGGCGAAAGTCTAGGGCCCCGCATCCGTGACAGTTAAAATCTCGCGCGCGGCGGTCACGCGCCTGCTCACCGAGATTCGGGCGTGCGAGGTTTGCGCGGCCAGTCTTGCTGCGGGGCCGCGACCGGTCGTGCAGTTCAGTGCGACCGCTCGTATCGTTATTATCGGCCAGGCGCCGGGCGCGCGCGTCCATGCGAGCGGCGTGCCTTGGAATGACGACAGCGGCGCGCGGCTGCGGGATTGGACCAGCCTCGCCGACGAAGACTTTTACGACCCCGCAAAGGTGGCGCTGGTACCGATGGGATTTTGTTATCCCGGGACTGGCACCAGTGGCGATCTGCCGCCGCGCCGGGAATGTGCGCCGCTGTGGCACGAGCGGGTGATGGCCTGCCTGCCCGAGGAGCGATTGACTCTGCTGGTCGGCTCCTATGCGCAGAGGCACTACCTGCCCGACGCGAAACGCGAGACGCTCACCGAGATTGTCCGCTCCGTCGCGTCGTATCCCCCAAATGTCTTTCCGTTGCCTCATCCGTCTTGGCGCAGCCGCGTCTGGATGACACGCAACCCCTGGTTCGAGCGCGACATTCTGCCGCTGCTGCGCGACAAAGTCCGCCGCGTCCTCGCCCAGCGGTAACTGCGACGGCGCTTGCGTCGCCCTGCGCTTTTCCCTAAAACTTTGCCGACCCATAGGAGTGCCGTGCGATGCGCGCCGAAATCGAATCCCTGTCCAACGAAATCAAGCGGTCGCTCGTACTGCTGAGGAGGCATCTTTGACTGGGATGCTTCGCTGCCTCGCCTCGACGAACTGAACGTCAAAGCCGGCGACCCCAATCTCTGGAACGATTCCTCCGCCGCCCAGGCGGTGATGCGCGAGCGCAATAAACTCGAAACTGCTATTGGCGGCATCCGCACCATTGAGCGCGGCCTGGCCGACAATATCGAACTTGCCGAGATGGCCGATGCCGAGGGCGACGAGGGCATGGTCAACGATGCCATCAACGCGCTGCGCAAGTTGCAGGAATATGTCGCCAAGCTCGAACTCGACAGTCTTCTATCGGGCGAGGCCGACGCTAACGACGCCTATATCGAAGTCCATGCCGGCGCCGGCGGTACCGAGGCGCAGGATTGGGCCGAGATGTTGCTGCGCATGTACACGCGTTGGGCGGAACAGCATGGTTACAAAGTCGAGTGGCTGGAAGAAAGCCCGGGCGAAGAGGCGGGCATCAAATCCGCCACCGTGCGTATCCTCGGCGAGAATGCCTATGGCTGGCTGAAGACCGAAAGCGGCGTGCACCGGTTGGTGCGTATTTCGCCCTACGATTCGAACGCGCGGCGCCACACCAGCTTCTCCTCGGTCTGGATCTTCCCGGTGGTCGACGACAAGATCGATGTCGAGATCTTCGACAAATATCTGCGCGTCGATACCTATCGTTCGTCGGGCGCGGGCGGCCAGCACGTCAACAAGACCGACAGTGCAGTGCGCTTCACCTATCAAACGCCAGGGATGGAGCAGCCGATCGTGGTCGCGGTCCAGAGCGAGCGCTCGCAGCACCAGAATCGCGCCAAGGCCGAGGCGATGCTGAAGGCGCGCATCTACGAGGCTGAGCTCGCGCGCCGCGAAGCGATCACCAGTGCCGAGAACGCCCAGAAGGCGGATATCGGCTGGGGCCATCAGATTCGGTCCTATGTGCTGCAGCCCTATCAGATGGTGAAGGACCTGCGCACCGGTATCGAAACCTCGGACACGCAGGGCGTGCTCAACGGCGATCTCGACAAGTTCATGGCCGCATCGCTGGCCTCGCGCTTAGGCCGTCTCGCGTCGGAAAGCGCCGAATCATAGAGAACAGATCGATGTCATTGCGAGCGCAGCGAAGCAATCCACTCTGTGATCCAGTCGTTGGATTGCTTCGTCGGCTATGCCTCCTCGCAATGACGGGGTTGTTCCTCTCCGCCGCGCCTGCCTTTGCTGACGAAAATGTCACGCCCGTTCCGGGTGCTCCCGACTCGATCGGCTCGCCGGCGAATGGCTGTGTCGTCGGCGCGACGGAAATGCCCACTTCCGGTCCCAACTGGGAAGTGCTGCGCCCATCCACGCATCACGACTGGGGCAATCCGTTCCTGATCGCCTTCCTGGAAGACATGGCGGCGAAGGCCAAGCCGCTCGGTAAATTGATCATCGGCGATCTCGGCGCGCCGCGCGGCGGGCCGATCCTGATCGGCCACGCGAGTCATCAAATGGGCCTCGACGTCGATGTGTTGTTCCGGCTGCTGGATGAGCCGCTCAGCGAACAGGACCGCGAGAATCCGCAATTCCATGCGGTGATGGTCAACGACGCGGTGATGGACCGTTCGCTCTGGGGCGCGCCACAGGTCACGCTGCTGCATCAGTTCGCGACCGATCCGCGCGTCGAACGCATCTTCGTCAATCCGGTGATCAAGCGCGAATTGTGCAAGAGCCTGACCGGTGATCGCGCCTGGCTGCGCAAGATCCGGCCGTGGTGGGGACACGAAGCGCATTTCCATGTGCGGCTGAGCTGCCCACCCGGCGATGAAGATTGCCTGCCGCGTGATCCGATCCCGGCGGGCGATGGCTGTGGCGCTCCACTCGATTGGTGGTTCACGCCGGATGCCGCGCATCCGAAGCCGTCGAAAGGGCCGCACCCGCAACTACCGGCGATGTGCAAAGCGATATTGGGAAAATAGGATTGGGAAATTAAGTGGGGCCGGCTTTGGACCCGGTGAAACGTCCGGGCCTCGGCCCCACTTTGTAGTTCGGCTAGGTTGACTTATCTTATGACCGAGATCGGTTGAACAGCTGTTCGCTCAGGATGGCCAATAGAAGGATACGCGCCGTGAAGCATGTGTATTGGCAAGCCACTATGGACGACGAAGACGAGCCCGACGCGCCGCAGGGCAGCGAAAAGGACGGTTCGGGCAGCAGCGTGTTGGAAAACCGCCTGTTGCGTGACCGCAAGGTCATGGTGTTCGGGCAGATCAACGATAAGCTCGCCAAGGACGTCGTCTCGCGCCTGCTGACCTTGGCCGAGGAATCGGACAAGCCGATCGATGTCTATGTCAACTCGCCGGGCGGTCACGTCGAATCGGGCGATTCGATTCACGACACGATCAAGTTCCTCCACGACGATATTCCGATCCGCATGATCGGCACGGGCTGGGTGGCCAGCGCGGGCGCTTTGATCTTCCTGGGCGGCAAACCCAAGCAACGGATTTGCTTGCCCCACACGCGCTTTCTGCTGCACCAGCCGATGGGCGGCTTCCAGGGCAAGGCGGTGGATATCGATATCGAAGCGCGCGAGATCATCAAGATGCGCGAGCGCTTGAACCGCATCATCGCGGACGAGACCGGTCAATCGCTCGAACGCGTCGCGCGCGATACCGAGCGCAACTATTGGATGACCGCCGGCGAAGCCATCGAATACGGTCTCTGCAGCCGCATCATTGCCAAGCGGAGCGATCTGGACAAAGTGTGACGATGGGGCGCGAATGCGCCGTCACTGTCTATGGGTGCGAGCGGGAGATACCCGCTCGCGGCCTACAGCGGCGTCTCGATGCGGCTTAGTTGCGCTGCCAGCATCATGACCCGATCGGCCGCGCTGGCATCGATTGGCGCGACAACCTTGCGGACCAGATCGAGCGTGTGCCGCGCATAGGCCTGGTCGATGTCGGCAGGGCCTTTGTGAGCGATGGTGTTGCGCGTGGCGTGCAGCTCGCGCACCCAACTCAACGTCTCGGGCCGGAACTCCCGGCTGAACAAATCTTTCCAATGATGTTCGATCACGTTGAGGCAGATCGCCGGGTCCATCCATTGGATGAGATGATCGGTATCGCCGCCATGCGGAAGGCGGCGGCGCTGATCGGGATGCAGCGTTCCCAGCACGCCATGCCACCACCAGTCATGATCGTAATGCTCGCGCAGCACACGCACGATGAACGGCGCGAGCACGTTGTCGAGAATATCGAGGCCTTCGACGACGCGCAGATAATGGGTGGTCATGATCGGTGCCGGGTTCAGCGCTTCGGCGCGCGCACCAGGGTGAGTACGATCACCGCAGCGGCGTGCAGAGCCAGCGAGCAGGCCACCAGCATCCACGGCGCGATGTCGTAGAGCCAGCCCATCACAGCACTGCCGGCGAACCAGGCGACGCCGAAGACAGCATTGTAGATGCCATAGGCCGAGCCGCGTTTGCCGGCCGGGATCATCTTAGCGATCAGCCCGCGCGCCATCGTGTCGCGCCCGCCGCCGGCCAGGCCCCAGACCGCCACTCCAAGTACCGCGCCGACCGGGCCAAGCAGGAAGGCGAGGACCGGCGCGAAGGCGGCCAGGATCGCGGCGAAGATCAGCACCGAACTGCCGTAGCGATCGAACAACCGGCCGAAGCCCAAGCTGGCCAACCCGTTGGTTGCCTGCGCCAGGCTGTACATGGCCGGAATCCATTCGGCGCCGATCGCATGGGTCTTGCCGAAGTGGTAGGCCATCAGCGGATAGTCGACGGTGGCCGCGGCGAGGATTGAGAGTGCCGCGACCGCGATCCAGAACGGGCGCTGGTTCTGTGCTTCGCTCTGCACGGTCGCGCGCGCCTTGGTCTTGCCGGGATCGGGGAAGCGCCGCCAGGCGAAGCCGAGCGTGATGATCGCGAGCAGGGCCGGCGCGGCGAGAGTGGCGAAGGCGATATCGTAGCGTCCATCCCAAGCCAGGATCGCGGTCATGATCAGCGGGCCGAGCAGGCCGCCGGCACTATCCATCGCTTCGTGCAGGCCGAAGCCTTTGCCGGGGCCGACCACTTCGGCAGCGCCGGCCAGTAGCGTGTCACGAGACGGGGTGCGCAACGCCTTGGCGACGCGTTCGAGGATGATCAGCGTGACGGCGAATTGCCAATTGTGCGCCAGCGCCAGCAGCGGCACGACGACGAGATTGATGATGTAGCCGAAGATCGCGATCAGCCAGTAGCGCTTCGTGCGATCGGCGAGAAGCCCCGAGAACAGGCGAAGGCCGAAGCCCGCCATCTCGCCTGCGCCGGTCGCGATGCCGACGATGGTGCCGCTGGCGCCCAGCATGGCGAGGAACGGGCCGGTGATGCCGCGCGCGCCTTCATAGGTGATGTCGCCGAAGAAGCTGACCACACCCATCGCGACGATGAAGGCATAGGCGCGGCGGCGGTCTTGAGCGTCGAAAGGTGTGGTGTCGGTCTTCTGATCGGTCACGGCTCGTCTCAGGCCCCATCCTGGCGGCCGGACGATTCCCGTCAGGCGCGAATGACTTTAGCCGATTTTTTCTTATCGCGTTTGGGCAGCTTTTGCGCGACGCCCATCTCTTCGGCGCGCTGGCGCATCTCTTTCCAGATGTCCTCGGGTTTCACGCCGCAGGACCGCCAGAGCACGACCATGTGATAGATCAGGTCGGCGCTTTCTTCGATCACGCCGCGGCGGCGGCCGAAGACGGCTTCGAACGACATTTCGCTGGCCTCTTCGACCAGCTTTTTCGACTTCTTGATGATGGTGGCGGAGGACAGTTTCTGGGTCCGCACGGGAAGGTTTCCGCCGCCCAGCGCTTCGAACAGAGTTTCAATTTCGTCGCGGTTCGACGGGGCCCGGCTATGGAGCGCCTGGGAGATCGGGACGATTTTACCGACAACCTTGTTCAAGATGCGTTTTCCACCTTTCGACAGGCGCCTCGTACCTGAGGCGTTCTGTCATAAAACTGTCATAGTGTGTGGATAAGTCAATACGCAAATATCCTTAAAAACGCAAAAGTTTCAATTCTCGACAACTGCCTCAAACGTCTAGTCACACATCCAGATCTCTGGCGAACTGCGCGCGCTCCTGAATGAAGCGGAACCGCGGTTCGGGATTGCGGCCCATCAGATCATCCACCAGTTGGGCCGTGTCGCGCGCCTCGTCATGGTCTTCTGCAGTCTGTCCATGGGGCACTACCACGCGCAGCAGGATGCGCGAGCCCGGATCCATGGTCGTTTCTTTGAGCTGATGCGGCGGCATCTCGCCCAGGCCTTTGAAGCGGCTGATCTCGATCTTCTTGTTGGCGAAGGTGGTCTTCATCAGCTGTTCCTTATGCGCGTCGTCGCGCGCATAGACCACGTTAGTCCCCGCCGAAATGCGATAGAGCGGCGGGCAGGCGAGGTAGAGATGTCCGTTCTGAATCAGCGACGGCATCTCCTGATAGAAGAACGTCATCAGCAGCGACGCAATGTGGGCGCCGTCGACATCGGCATCCGTCATGATGATGACGCGCTCGTAGCGCAGCTTGTCGTCATCATAGGAATCGCGCAGGCCGCAACCCAGCGCCTCGCTCAGATCGCGCACCTCTTGGTTGGCGCGCATCTTATCGACGGTGGCGGAGGCGACGTTGAGGATCTTGCCGCGCAGCGGCAGCACGGCCTGCGTCTCGCGGTTACGCCCTTGTTTGGCTGACCCACCAGCCGAATCGCCCTCGACCAGGAAGATTTCGTTGCTCGCGGTGCGGCCTTTGGTGCAATCGGCCAGCTTGCCGGGCAGGCGGCGACGGGCGGCGCGGTCCTTCTTCGACGACTCGCGCTCGGCCTTCTTGCGCTGCCGGTCCTCGGCGCGCTCGATAATGCTTTCCAGCAGCGCCTTCGCTGCATTCGGATCGCCGGTCAGGAAGTGGTCGAAATGGTCCTTGATCGAGCTTTCGACCAGACGCGTCGCTTCCGGCGAGGCCAGCTTTTCCTTGGTCTGGCCCTGGAACTGCGGCTCGCGGATGAACAGCGATAGCACGACGGCCGCGCCGCCCATGACGTCTTCAGCCGTGATCAGACTGGCACGCTTGTTGTTGATCAGCTCGCCATACTGCCGCAGCGAACGACCGAGCGCGCTGCGCAGCCCCAATTCATGGGTGCCGCCCTCAGGCGTCGCGATCGTGTTGCAGTAGGAATTGCAGAAGCCTTCCTCGTCTTCCGGCCAGGCCACGGCCCATTCGACCTGACCTTGGTCGTCGGAGAAGGCGGCTTGGCCCGCGAAGGGACGGCCACCGACGATCGATCGTCCGGCAAGGCTGCTCGTCAGAAAGTCGGAGAGGCCGCCGGGGAAGTGCAGCACTTCCTGCTGCGGTGTCTTGTCGTCGTCCTTGAGCAGCGCCGGATCGCAGGACCAGCGGATCTCGACACCGCGGTACAGATAGGCCTTCGAACGCGCCATCTTGTAGAGCGTCGAGGGTTTCAACTGCGCGCGCGCGCCGAAGATCTTCGGATCGGGATGGAAGCTGACCAAAGTGCCGCGCCGCTTTTCGGTGAGCGGGGCCTTCTTCGGCTTGCCGAGCGCTTCGCCGCGGCTGAAGCTTTGCACATAGAGTGTCTTGTCGCGCGCGACTTCGACGGTCAGCGCATCGGAGAGCGCATTGACCACCGAGATACCGACACCGTGCAGACCGCCCGACACCTTGTAGGCGTCGGAGCCGAACTTGCCGCCCGAATGCAGCGTGGTGAAGATCACCTCAAGCGCCGACTTACCCGGGAACTTGGGATGCGGGTCGATCGGGATGCCGCGGCCGTTGTCGCGCACATGGGCGGTGCCGTCGACGTCAAGCTGGAGATCGATATGGTCGGCATGGCCGGCCACGGCCTCGTCCATGGCGTTGTCCAAGGCTTCCGCGACCAGATGGTGCATCGCCTTGTCGTCGGTGCCGCCGATATACATGCCCGGACGCCGCCGGACAGGCTCCAGGCCCTCTAGGACCTCGATATCCTTGGCGGAATAGGTTTGGGATTTGGGTGCAAGCTGGTTGAATAGGTCTGCCATGGCGGCATTATATGGACGGTTTCGTCAGGGTGGGCAAGCGCATCCGGTAGGTTTTAGTCGTAAGCGCCACTAACTGTTGAGAAAATGAGGGGGCTCGCAAGATTATGTCCGACATCGAACCAACCGGCCAACCGACCATTCGGACGGTGGCCATGCCGGCCGATTTGAACGCCAACGGGGACGTTTTCGGCGGTTGGCTACTCTCCCAGATGGATATGGCCGGCGGCATCGCGGCGGGCCTGCGATCCCAGGGACGGGTGGTCACGGTAGCTATCGACGCCATGCACTTCCACAAGCCGATGCATATGGGGGACGTCCTGTCTTGCTATTGCCGGGTCGAGAAGGTCGGGACGACCTCGATCGCCTTCGTCGTTTCGGCCTGGGCGCGGCGGCGCGCTGGCGGATCGGGCGAAAAGATCACCGAGGGGCGCTTTACTTACGTCGCCATCGGCCCCGATGGAAAGAAACGGCCGGTCCCGCCTGAGGAGGCGTGACCGGCCGCGTTTCGGCAACCGTCAGATCGATTAGAAGAGCTGACGGAAGATGAAGTACAGGCCACCCGACAGCGTGATGGCGGCGGGCAACGTCAGAACCCAGGCCATGATCAGGTTGCGGATGGTCGCCATCTGCAAGCCGGAGCGATTGGCCGCCATTGTGCCGGCGACACCCGAGGACAGGATGTGCGTCGTGCTGACGGGAAGTGAGAACTGGTCGGCCAGGATGATGGTGCCGGCCGCTACGATTTCGGCCGCGGCGCCCTGAGCGTAGGTCAGATGCGTCTTGCCGATCTTTTCGCCGACCGTCACGACGATGCGCTTCCAGCCGATCATCGTGCCCAGACCGAGCGCGATGGCCACCGCCACCTTCACCCAAGTGGGGATGAACTTGGTCGCGCCGTCGACCTGCTTCTTATAGGCGTCGAGATCGCTCCATTCAGCGGCGGAGAATTCGACGGCCTTGTGCTTTTTGATGAAGGCGATGTTTTCGCTCAGCAGGTACATGTCGTTACGGACGTTGCTGACCTTATCCGGCGGAACCTGGCCGACAGCACCGTAGGCCGAGATCTGCTTGGAGACGTCTTGCACCATCGCATTCATGGCGGAGATTTCGCCGGCCTGAACGGTCTTGGTGCGGAGCGTATCCGAAAGAGTCGCCTTCGGGTCCTTGACCGTGTCGTTGCCGCCATGGGCGGCGAGGATGGCCGAGGCTTTGTTGGAGGTTTGAACGAACGCAGGCGTGTCACTCGCGCCGACAGCGTGGTTGAGGGCGTAAGCCGTCGGCACGCAGCCGATCAGGATCAGCATGATCAAGCCCATGCCTTTCTGGCCGTCATTCGAACCATGCGCGAAGCTGACGCCAGTGCAGGTCAGGATCAGCAGACCGCGGATCCACAGCGGCGGCGCTTCGTCACCCTTCGGCTCGGCATAGAGCTTCGGAATGCGGATCATCGCCTTGGAGAGGAGGAGCAACAGGGCCGAGAGCACGAAGCCGACCAGCGGCGAGAAGGCGAGAGCGCGGCCGACGCCATAGACTTGGTTCCAATCCACGCCAGCCGTGCCGCTGGTGGGCGACAGCCAGGCGTTCATCAGACCGACGCCGATGATCGAACCGACCAGGGCGTGCGAGCTGGAGTTGGGGATACCAAGCGCCCAGGTGCCCAGGTTCCAGATGATCGCGGCGATCAGCAGGGCGAAGACCATCGCGAAGCCGGCCGAACTGCCGACGTTCAGGATGAGTTCGACGGGCAAGAGCGAAATAATGCCGAAGGCGACGCCGCCCGTAGACAGAAGCACGCCGATCAGGTTGAACACACCCGACCAGACCACAGCGATATGGGCAGGCATCGAACGGGTATAGATCACGGTGGCCACGGCGTTGGCCGTGTCATGGAAACCGTTGACGAATTCGAAGCCCAGCGCGATCAACAGAGCCACGCCCAGCAGCAGATAGGGCATAAAGCTTTCCGCCGGAACCGACGTCAGATCGCCGATCAGATGATAGCCAGCATAGATTGCGCCTACGAGAATGATGGCGAACACGCCGAAAAGGGTGGCCTTTTCGGACGACGCCGACATTTTGGTGCCAGGCCGTGATGCGGCTGCGGCAACTTCACTCATTGCATATCCCCCGTTCAATACGTAGAGGGCGGTCCAATTGCGGGCGGACCACCTTTACATTTGTCGGCGGCATTCTCTTGAGGGGGGTGAGGCAAGTCACATGACAGTTCGATTAAGGAAAATAGTCCAGTGATTCAAAGGGTTTGTGTGTGTCTTTTGACTGCAATGATCGCTGTCGTCTGCTGGTGGTGGTTCGATCGTCCGGTTCCTGTGACCGAGAGCTGGGATGGTCCCCTGCAGTCGGTTTCGTTCGCGCCCTATCGCGGGCACCAGGATCCGATCGACCAGGATGTGCCGCCGCCGGAACAGGTCGAAGCCGATCTGAAGTCGCTGGTCGGCCATGTCCAGGCGGTGCGCACCTATGGCACGACGCGGGGCCTCGAGGTCGTTCCCAAGTTTGCGCAGGCGCTCGGCCTCAAGGTGACGATGGGGGCGTGGCTGACCTCGGACCACACGCCGGTCGGCGCGGCCGCCAACGATGCTGAGATCGCCGGGCTGATCGACGCGGCCAACCGCTATCCCGATACGGTGACGCGGGTGATCGTCGGCAATGAGGTGCTGCTGCGCAACGATCTGCCGCCGGAAAAACTGATCGCCTATATCCAGCGCGTCAAAGCGGCGGTGAAGCAGCCGGTGTCCTATGCGGATGTCTGGGTCTTTTTCCTGAAGCATCCCGATGTGGCCCAAGCGCTCGACGTGATCACGATCCATGTGCTGCCATTCTGGGAGGACGAACCGGTTTCCATCGAGGGCGCTGAAGAGCACATGATCCATGCCGTCGAGGCGATCCGCGCCGCGTTTCCCGGCAAGCCGATCCTGATCGGTGAAACCGGCTGGCCGTCGATGGGCCGCGATCGCGGCGCGGCGGTGGTGAACACGATCAACGAAGCGCGCTATGTGCGCGCCGTGCCCGACATCGCGAAGCGCCACGACCTCGACTACAACATCGTCGAAGCCTTCGATCAGCCATGGAAGGCGTCGCTTGAGAACACGGTCGGCGCGAATTGGGGGATTCTCGACGCGGGTCGCACGCCCAAATTCGCGATGAGCGGTCCAGTGACCGAAGTGGCTGATTGGCCGCGGCGCGCGGGCGTGGCGATTGTGGCGGGACTCGCCGTAATGCTCTGGTTCGGGCGCGGTTTGCGCGGCTTGAACGACACGGTGGTGCTCGCGCTTTTGTGCCAGGGACTTGCCTGGCTGGCGGTAACGACCGGATTCCACATTAGCGCCGTCAGCTATCAATGGTCGGCGCAGGCCTGGGCGATCGTTCGCGTCGGCGCACCGGTGGTTCTCGCCTTTGGCATTGTCGCGCGCGCAGCGGCCCTGCTGAAGAAAACGCAGTCGAAAGGCGATCGCTGGCATGGCGAGGCGCTGACGGTCGGTTTTGCGCTCTATGCGATGGTGTGGACCGCGTTGCTCGTCGTCGACGGGCGCTATCGCGACATTCCCGAGATCGACTTTGCGGTGCCGTGCGTCGGCGTCGCTGTCTTGGCGATCATCCGCGCGGTAGTCTCGGGCAGTGGTGATCTCTCCTTCATCGGCCTGTTCCCGTCGAGCCTGAAGGCGCTGGCGGATGGTCGGCGCCGGCCGCTGCTGATCATGCTGGCGCTCGGCCTGATGATCGCCGCCGTCCTTTCGCCGGTCAGTGAAGCGGTGGCCCTGGCGCAAGGTCAGGATTTTGCGCGCGATCATCCGACCTGGGCCGATCGCTGGCCGCTGCTGTTGAACGCGATGCTGGCCAACCGCGAAATGCTGATTTGGGCCATCATGCAATTGATCATGGCGATGCCGTTTATCGCGGCCATCGCTTCAATGCCGCGCCTGCGCCGCTAGGGGAGAACTATGGACTACACCGCGATCACATTCGAAAACACCGGCGCGATTGCGAGGATCACGCTCAACCGGCCCGATAAGCTGAATTGCTTTACGCAGACGATGATCCTGGAAATCCGCCATGCCCTGGATGTCGTGGCGGCCAAGGACAGCGGCGTGCGTTGTTTGGTGATCACCGGCGCGGGGCGCGGTTTCTGCTCGGGCCAGGATCTTGCCGAGGCGATGCAGATGGGCGGCGGCCATCCTGATTTGGGCGAGGTGGTCGAGAAGAGCTACACGCCGATGATCAAGACGCTGCGCGAGCTCGAGATGCCGGTGCTGGGCGTCATCAATGGAATCGCGGCGGGCGCGGGTGCGGGTTTCGCACTGGCCTGCGACATCGTGATCGCGGCGCGCTCGGCGAGTTTCCTGCTGCCCTTTGCCAAGATTGGCCTCGCCGCAGATGGTGGTGCCACCTGGACGCTGCCGCGTTTGATTGGTCACGCGCGGGCGCTCGCCATGACGATGCTGGGCGAAGCGATTCCAGCCGAGCAGGCCGAAAGCTGGGGCATGATCTGGAAAGTGGTCGACGATGCCGCTTTGCCGGGCGAGGGCAAGGCGCTGGCCGAGAAGCTTGCCAGCCAGCCGACGCTCGCGCTGGCCTTGTCGAAGAAGCTGATCCAGGCCTCGACCGCCAACACTCTCGACGATCAATTGGCGATGGAGGGGAGGCTGCAGACGATCGCGGGCTTCAGCGAAGATTTCCAGAAAGGCGTGGCCGCGTTCCTGCAGAAGCGGCCGGCGGTGTTCAAGGGGAGATAGAGGTCACCAATAATTCGTCACTCCCGCGAAAGCGGGAGTCCAGCCGGCGAGCGATAGCGAGCATATGACTCCAAGGAAGGCGCTTCGCGCAAATATCTCCTGGATTCCGGATCGGCGGTCGCTGTCGCTCCCTTGTCCGGAATGACGAACTGACTACCCCTTCGTCCCGCCCCTGACGCCGACGAGGCGGTTGAGCGTCTCGGCGTCTTTGGCCAGCGCGGCGGCTTCGCCCGCATAGGCGATGCGGCCGCGGTCCAGCACCACGGCTTTGTTGGCGAGGCCGAGCGCCGCTTGCGCATGCTGTTCGACGATCACGGCGGTCACGCCTTCGTCTTTGATCATGCGCCCGATATCGGCGGTCAGTTCTTCGACGATCACAGGGGCAAGGCCCTCCAGCGGCTCGTCGAGCAGGATCACCGAAGGATTGGTCATCAGCGCGCGGCCGATGGCCAGCATCTGCTGCTCGCCGCCCGAGAGGTGGTTGCCCATGTTGCGCCGGCGTTCCTTGAGGCGCGGGAAGAATGCATAGACGCGGTCGAGCGTCCATTTCGTGCCACGCGCCGCAACCGTGAGGTTTTCCTCGACGGTCAGCGACGGGAAGATTTCGCGCTCCTGCGCCACCCAGGCGATGCCGGCCAACGCGCGATGATGCGGCGCCGATTGCGTCAAGTCGCGGCCGGAGAAACGCACCGTGCCGCCCCTGAGCCGCGTATGGCCCATGATCGTGGCGAGCAGGGTGCTCTTGCCCATACCGTTGCGGCCGAGCAGCGCGAGACTGTCACCCTGGTCGAGCGACAGGCTGACCGAATGCAGCACCAGCGCTTCGTCATAGCCGGCGGAAACGGTGTCGAGGGCGAGCAGGGGCTCAGCCATGGTCGCGTGACCCCAGATAGACTTCACGCACGCGCGCATCGGCGGCGATCTCGGCCGGCGCGCCTTCGCACAGCACTTGGCCGGCGACCAGCACGGTGATGCGGTTGGCGAAGCGGAACACCAGTTCCATGTCGTGTTCGATGAACATGATCGCGATGTCGGCGGGCAGCGCGGATATCGCTTCGAGCAATTCGTGGCTCTCGCGCTCAGGCACGCCGGCGGCGGGTTCGTCGAGCAGCAGCACGCGCGGCTTGGCGGCCAGCGCGATGCCGATCTCGAGGAGCCGCTGGCGGCCATAGGGCAGATAACGCGTCATGCGCGTCGCCTCGTCGCCCAGGCCCAGCTTCTCCAGCAGCGCATAGGCCTCTTCGGCCAGCGCGCGGTGACCGGTCAGGCTGCTGAGCCAGCGGCCCGCGATGCCTTCGCGCTCGCAGATCGTCATCGTCACCGCTTCGAGCGGCGTGAAGTCGGGAAACAGCGAATTGATCTGGAAGGTGCGCACCAGCCCCATGCGCACGCGGCGATGGGTGGCGGCATAAGTGATATCGGTCTCGCCCAGTGTGACGCGACCGCTATCGGGCTCGATCGCGCCGGTGAGCAGATTGATGAAGGTCGTCTTGCCGGCACCATTGGGGCCGATCAGCGCATGGCGCGCGCCAACGGGCAGGGTGAAGTCGATCTCGCGCGCGACCTGAAGCGCTCCGAATTTCTTGCTGAGGCCTTGGGTGGCGAGTGCGGCGATCATGGCGCGGCTTTCCGCATGCGCTTGATCCGCGCGAGCAGCGCGTCGATACCACCGAGAATGCCCTGGGGCATGAACAGCACGATCAGCACCAGCAGCAGCCCGAGCCAGAAATACCAATATTGCGGGTTGGCCTCGGAGAACACGTCACGGCCCACCAGAAACACCAGCGCGCCGACCAAGCCGCCATAGAGCCGGCCGCCACCGCCGAGAATCAGCATGATCAGGGTGTCGGCCGAACGCTCGAACCCAACCGAGTCGAGGCCGACGAATTGATTGGTCTGGGTGAGCAAGCCGCCGGCGAGACCCGCTAGCGCCGCCGCCAGCGCGTTCACCAGCCGCAGCCGTGCGGCCATCGGCGCACCGATCTGCGCCATGCGCTTCGGATTCTCGCGATAGCCTTGCAGCGACAGGCCGAAGGGTGAATTGACGATGCGGCGCACGAAAACGAAGGCGAGAAGGGCAAAGGCCGCGCTGTAGATGTAGGCCGTCTGCCCGGCGAGATCGAAATCAAAATGGCCGAGAATCGGCGCAAAGGTCATGTTGAGCCCGTCCGACCCGCCGGTGATGTCGTTGAGCGAATTGGCAAGCTCGGAGATCAAGAGGCCGAAGCCGAGCGTGACCATCAGAAGGGCGACGCCGTTCAAGCGCACGATGATGAAGCCGGCGAGATAGCCGAGCACGCCCGCGATGACAGCGGCCCCGATCAGGCCGCTGATCGGCTCGGTCCAGCCGTAATTGGCGATCAGCCCCGCGGCATAGGCGCCGGTGCCGAAATAGGCCGCGTGGCCGAGCGAGATCAATCCGCCATAGCCGAGCAGCAGGTCGAGCGAGAGGGCATAGATCGCGATGATCAGCACGCGGCTGCCTAACACCAGACGATCGGGGAAGACGAAGAACGCGGCGATGACGAGCACCCAGACCATGATTTCGGTCGGACGCCACTGCGAGCGGCGGAGAAAACCGCCGACGGGATCGGTGGTGTTGGTCATGGTCTAGCGCCGCCCGAGCAGGCCGTTCGGCCGCCACATCAGCAGAACCACCATCAACGCGTAGATCGCGAAGGACGCGAAATGCGGCGCGTAGAATTTGACCGCCGCATCGCCGACGCCGAGCAGCACGGCAGCGAGGAGAGCGCCCATGGTCGAGCCGAGGCCGCCGACCGTCACCACGATCAGGAAGTAGACCAGCAGATAGCCCATCGGGAAATTCGGCAGCATGCCGCCGATGAAATTGGCAGCCAGCGCGCCGCCGAGTCCGGCGAGGCCGCTACCGAGCGCGAAGGTCAAGCGGAAGACACGATTGACGTTGATGCCGAGTGATTGCGCCATGCGTCGGTTGTCGACGGTGGCGCGCACCATAGCGCCGAAGCGCGTGCGCTCAAGACCGATCACCAGCCCGAGCGCGATGATCGCGCCGACGATGATCAGGAAGAGGCGATAGGTGCCGACTTCGACGCCGAACAGGCTGGTCTGGCCGCTGAGATAGTCGGGCATCCGCACCAGGCGCAGCTGCGGCCCCCAGATGTAAGTGGCGCCGGCAACCGACATCAGCGCAAGGCCGATGGTGAGGAGCACTTGGCTCAATTGCGGAGAGCGGTAGAAGCGCCGGTAGAGCGCGGCTTCAAAAAACACGCTGATCGCACCGACGCCGAAGAAGGCGATCGGCAGTGAGACCAGAAACGGCCATCCCAGTTGGATGGTCACCGTGTAGGCGAGGTAACCGCCGATCATGGCGAAAGCGCCATGAGCCAGATTGGTGAAATTCATCATCCCCATGGTGACCGAAAGCCCGATCGCCATGATGAACAGAAGGATTCCGTAGGCCAGGCCGTTGAACACGAGAGTAAAAAGTTGCTCCGCCATGATTCGCGGGCCTGGCCTCGGTTATGTCAGCTTACTTGTGGTCGGGGTCTTTGACGTCGGGGACGCTCGCGAACTCGACGTTTTCAAGGCGCCCGTTCACGCGCTGCACCTTACGCAGATAGACCGTGTTGATCGCATCGCGCGTCGCAGGGTCGATCGCGAGCGGACCGCGCGGCGCTTCGAACTTCTCGTTCTTCAGCAGCTCGACGGTTTTGTCGGGATCGACCTGGCCCTTCTGCGCGGCAATCGCGTCATAGATGCCGTGCATGCCGTCATAGGCGGCTTCGCCCATGAAGTCGACGCGGATCTTGGTGCCGTAGGCCGACTCCCACGCCTTGACGAACTTCTTGTTCGTCTCGGACGGATGCGCCGACGAGTAGTGGAAGGCTGTGATCAGGCCGATCGCGCCGTCGCCCATCTGGTCGATCACGTCTTCGTCGGTAATGTCGCCGGTGGTGATCAGCTTGATGCCGACCTTGGCCAGGCCTGCTTCCTGATAGGCCTTAGTCACGGCCACGCCTTGCTCGCCCGAGGGCACGAACACGAACAGCGCGTCCGGCTTCGCAGCCTTGACGCGTTCCATGAAGGGCGCGAATTCCGGACCCTTCTGCGGCGCCCGATCACTGCCGGAGATCGTGCCGCCGGCGCCCGTGAAGAACTTCTTGAACGCGCCTTCAGCATTGATGCCGGGGCCGTAGTCAGAGACCAGCGTGTAAACGTTTTTGATGCCGTTCTGATAGGACCATTTGGCCAGCACCGAAGCAACTTGGCCCAGCGTGAAGGAGTAGCGGACGAAATAAGGCGACTTCTCGGTGATGATCGAGGTCGCCGCATTCATGATCACCATCGGCTTCTTGGCCTGGGTGCCGAGAGGGCCGACGGCCATGGCTTCCGGCGTGATGGTGAAGCCGGCCAGCAGGTCGACCTTGTCGTTGACGATCAACTCTTGCGCCAGGCGCTTAGCGGAGTCGCCCGAAGCCTGGTCGTCTTTCGTAATGAACTGGATCTTGCGGCCGGCGATGGTGTCGCCATGCTGCGCGAGATACAGGTTCATGCCGTTCAGCATTTCCTGACCGTAGTCAGCAAACGGACCGGACAGCGCGAAAAGGGCGCCGATCTTGATCGGGGTGTCTTCGGCACGGACGTTGACCGCGGTTGCGGCCAGGGCAATGGCGAGTGCAGAAATGGACAGGCTGGCTGCAAGCCGCTTCATGGTTTCCTCCGGGATGCGAGTCGATTGCCGATGCCGCGGCGGTTCGAGCCACCGCGACTAAATGGTGTTATCGGTATTGTATCCAACTAACTGATTGGCTCAACACCTGAAACGACGCTTTCGCGATCTTCCTTGCCGTCTTTTGGGGGCTTCGGGTGCCTGGGTATGTCCGGCAGCCGTTCATCGGCAAGCGCTGCAACCGGTGCGCTAAGCGACGCGTTCGGGTGCATCTCCTGACACGATGACGGTCTCGTTGAAAGCCCGGCTCTCTTAGCATTGCGGCCTGGGCCAAGCTCATAAGATTAGGCGACGGCGCTATAAGTATCGCTACCGGCGCCGGTCTGCGTGGATCGAAATGCGGGTTGAGTCCAATCGGCGGCGCGTCTACTTTGCCTGCCGCCGCCTGAGACGGAACGGTCCGGCGGCCAAAGCGAAAGGACGCAGGGGCGCATGGTCAAAGTCGTCTATATCGAGCCATCAGGGACCAACCGCGAGATCGAGGTCAAGGAAGGCTGGAGCATCATGGAAGGCGCGGTGCGCAACGGCGTCGAGGGTATCGTCGCGGAATGCGGCGGCACCTGCAGCTGCGCCACCTGCCATGTCTATGTCGATGACGCGACCTATGCCAAGCTGCCGCCGCCCGACGATATCGAGCGTGCCATGCTCGAAAGCGCCGCCGCCGAGCGCAAGCCCACCAGCCGCCTGAGCTGCCAGATCCGCGCCAGCGACAAGATCGCCGGAATCGTTCTGCACATTCCCGATCGCCAGTATTAATGCCCGCGCCGATCGTTATCGTCGGCGCTTCCCATACCGGCGCGGCGCTGGCGGACGCGCTGCATCGCGAGAAATGGGCTGGCAGTATTGTCCTTATTGGCGATGAACGGACGCTGCCCTATCACCGGCCGCCACTTTCCAAGGACTACCTCGCCGGCACGATGGATGACGACCGTCTGCCCATTCGCGACGCCTCGTTCTTCACTGAACGCGGGATCGAGGTGAAGCTGGGTCGTCGCGTGGCTGCAGTTGACCGTGCCGCAAAGACCGTCCGCACCGACGATGGTGATGCGATTGTCTACACTGGCCTCGCCTTCGCCACCGGGGCGCGGCCGCGGCAACTCGGCGTGCCGGGCGAGAACCTGGCCGGTGTGTTCATGCTGCGCACGATCGATGATGTGCGCGGTATTCGCGCGCATCTCGATCAGACCAAGACCGCGGTGATCGTCGGCGGCGGGTTCATCGGGCTCGAATGCGCGGCGTCGTTGAAGAAGCTCGGCAAGCAGGTGACGGTGCTGGAAGCGCGCGAACGGCTAATGCCGCGCGTCGTCCCGCCGCTGATCTCCGACTTCTATATGAAGCTGCATGCGGATCACGGGGTGGATGTGCTTTGCAATGCCGGCGTGACGGAACTCATCGGCGAGAACGGGCGCGTGACCGGCGTCGTGCGCACCGATGGCTCGATCCTGCCGGCCGATCTGGTGGTGGTCGGCGTTGGCGTGGTGCCGAATATCGAACTGGCGCAAGACTGCGGCCTTGCTTGCGACAATGGCATTGTCGTCGATGAATTCGCGCGCACTTCGGACCCGGCGATTGTTGCGGCGGGCGATTGCGCCAATCATCCCAATCGTTATTTAGGCGGGCGCTGCCGGCTCGAATCCGTGCAGAACGCCACCGATCAGGCGCGGAGCGCGGCGGCGTCGCTGGTAGGCAAGCAGGTGCTCTACGATGTGGTGCCCTGGTTCTGGTCGGACCAGTACGACGTAAAGTTGCAGATGGTCGGCACGTCGATGGGCCACACCGAACATGCGATCCGCGGCGACATAGCGGCACGCAAATTCTCGGCCTTCTATTTCCGCGACGGCACGCTGACCGGCGTCGATTCGCTCAATGCCCCTATCGACCACATGGCCGCGCGCAAACTGATCGCGACCGGTGTGCCGCTCAGGCCGGCCCAGGCCGCCGATCCGTCCTTCGATCTGCGGACGCTTAAAGCGTGATTGCTCAAGTTCAAAGCGTCATTGCGAGCGATAGCGAAGCAATCCATCGTTTCAAGACGGTTGTGGATTGCTTCGTCGCGGAGCCTGTCCTCGGGCTCGCCTATGGCGAGACCCGGGGGCTTCTCGCAATGACAGGCCAATTAAGCCTGCGCGGTCGGACATCGCATTTGACGTGCCCTGTCTAGAGCGCGAACATGCTGCGGTGATTGCAGGGAGATAGGCCATGACGATCGTGCGCGGCGGGTTGATTCAGATGGCGCTGAAGGGTGACACCTCGATGTCGCCCGAGCAAATTCGCGACAAGATGAACGACGCGCATCTGCCGCTGATCGAAGAGGCCGGCAGGAAGAAGGTGCAGGTGCTCTGCCTGCAAGAGGTGTTCAACCAACCCTATTTCTGCCCGAGCCAGGATTCGAAATGGTATGGCGCGGCCGAGCGCATTCCCGATGGCCCGACCACCAAGCTGATGCAGGAGTTGGCCAAGAAGCATTCGATGGTGATCGTCGTTCCGATTTACGAGGAGGACATCACCGGCGTCTATTACAACACCGCCGCCGTGATCGATGCCGATGGCAAATTCCTCGGCAAGTACCGCAAGACGCATATTCCGCAGGTTGCCGGTTTCTGGGAGAAGTTCTTCTTCAAGCCGGGCTCGTCGGGATTCCCGGTGTTCCAGACCACCTATTGCAAACTGGGCGTCTATATCTGCTACGACCGCCACTTCCCGGAAGGTTGGCGGGCGCTGGCGCTTAACGGCGCGGAATATATCGTCAACCCGTCGGCCACAGTCGCCGGTCTGTCGCAATACTTGTGGGAATTGGAACAGCCGGCCAGTGCTGTCGCCAATGGCTGTTATATCGGCGCGGTCAACCGCGTCGGCACCGAGGCGCCCTGGAATATCGGGCGCTTCTACGGCAGCTCCTATATTGTCAATCCGCGCGGCAAGATCATCGTCAAGGCCAGCGAAGACAAGGACGAGTTGATCACCGCCGATATGGATTGGGACATGGTCAAGGAAGTTCGCAATCTCTGGCAGTTCTTCCGCGACCGGCGTCCGGATACCTATGGGACGATCACCCAGTTGTAAGGGTAAAGCCCGGCTTGTATAACCGGGTCCTGACGGCCCGGGGTGTCGGGGGCCGGGGCAGGGGATTTCGGGAGGTTGCGGATGGATTTCAGCGTCGCTCGCCATAACATGGTGGAGAACCAGGTCCGCACCAACAGAGTGACGGATGCCCGCGTGCTCGATGCACTCGAGGCCGTGCCGCGCGAAGCCTTCGTTCCCGAGGTTTTCAAGAGCGTCGCCTATCTGGATGGCGATATCGATGTTGGCGGCGGCCGGCGGATGCTGGAGCCGATGGTGTTCGCGCGCCTGCTGCAGAACGCCGCGATTCAGCCTCATGAGGTCGTGCTCGATATCGCTTGCGGCACAGGCTATTCCGCGGCGGTTCTGTCGAAATTGGCGTCGACCGTCGTCGCTCTCGAAAGCGATAAGGCTCTGGCTGCGCGCGCAACCGCGCTGCTGGCGGAGCAGGGCGATGATAACGTCGCCGTGGTCGAAGGGCCGCTGTCCGCGGGCGACAAGGCCCATGGTCCTTATGACGTGATCATCATCGAAGGTTCGGTGGCCGAAGTGCCTGACGCGCTGGCTGCGCAGCTTGCCGATCGCGGCCGTTTGCTGGCCATCACCAAGAAGTCCGGTTCCGTTGGGGTGGCCAGTTTGACGTTGCGGGTGGGCGATACATTCTCGACGCGGCAGCTTTTCGACGCCTCGGGGACAATGTTGTCCGATTTCGCCCGTAAGCCCGGTTTCGTTTTCTAAGACTGCCCTTAGAATTACCGGCGCCGTTTACAATCGGCGGCAAAATCACGCAAAGACGGCCGCCAACTGCCGGAAACCCTTGGATTTCTCGGCATTTGCCGTCTTAAGGAAATCTTGTAAATCTCTTGATATTTCTACATCCACGGATATCGTAGCGCCGTGGATGGGAAAGGGTTGAATCGGGCCCATTTGGGTGGGTTGTCTCTGATCTTTCGGGTGAAAAATGTACGTCAGAACATCCCTTTATGCGGGCCTCATGGCCACTACCTTCTTGGTATTTGCCCCGTCTTTGCGCGCCGAAACCTTGGAGGAAGCCTTGGTCGCGGCTTATTCAGGTAACCCGGCTCTGCAAGCGCAGCGCGCACAATTGCGCGCGACGGACGAGCTCGTTCCTGAAGCCAAGGCCAATTGGCGTCCGACCGTCAAAGTGGTCGGCGATATCGGCGTCGAACAACTCGGCGCCAATACGATTCCGGCGCCGCTTTCGCGCAACGAGACCTTGTTCGCGCGCGATGCCGCCCTCGATATTGCAGAGCCGCTGTATCGCGGCGGCCGTACCGACGCACAGATTTCCCAAGCCGAAGCGCAGGTCAATGCGGGCCGGCAGCAGTTGGCGGCAACCGAGCAGGCGGTTCTGCTGGGGGCCGTGACGGCTTATCTGGACGTGATCCAGGACCAGGCGGTCGTCGACCTCAACAAGAACAACGAACAGGTTCTGCAGCGTCAGCTCGATGCCACCAACGACCGCTTCCGCGTGGGCGAAGTGACGCGGACCGATACGTCGCAGGCCGAAGCGGCCGTGTCGGGCGCTCATGCGTCGCGCCGTGCCGCCGAGGGCGTGCTGCAGGATGCGATCGCCAATTACGAGCGTCTTGTCGGTCATCTCCCGAAAGGCCTCGAATCCGTGCCGACGCCGGCCGATCTTCCGGCGACCAGCGATGCCGCCCGTTCCGGCGCCGAATCCAATCCGTCCGTTCTGGCGCAGAAGTACAATTACGACGCTGCGGTCAAGGGTGTGGACCTTGCCGAAGGCGCGTTGCTGCCGACCGTGACGCTCGAAGGCAGCTACGGCCGCACGCTCGAAGAGAGCTATACCGGTTCGGGCGTTACCGTGGGTACGGCCCTGGTCAATGTCTCGATTCCGCTCTATCAGCAGGGCGCCGAATACGCTGCGATCCGCCAGGAAAAGCACACTGTCGGCCAGCAGAAGCTGCAATACGACGAGACGCTGCGTGAGACTGTCGAAGCGACCACCCAGGCTTGGGAAAATCTGCAGTCGGCGCGCGCTCGCGTGCAGTCGCTGGAAGACCAAGTGAAGGCGTCGCGCGTTGCCCTCGAAGGCATGCAGCGCGAATCGCTGGTGGGCTCGCGGACCGTGCTCGACGTGTTGACGACCGAGCAGGACCTGCTCACCGCTCGCGTGAATCTCGAAGAGGCGCGTCACGACGCGGTCGTGGCGGCCTATCAGGTGAAGAGCCAGGTCGGTCAGTTGACCGCCCAGGCGCTGCATCTGTCCGTGCCGATTTACGATCCGAAGGCGAACTACAACGAGGTGACCGACAAGTGGATCGGCACCGGCGTTTCGCCCTCATATGGGGAGATCAAGTGACCGCTACGCGTGTATCTGGAATGGGGCCAGTGTCGCGCGTTGCTGCGGTTGCACCGAAGCAATTGGTGACACATGGCTGAAGCAGGCGCCCAAGAACCATCAATGGAGGACATCCTCGCCTCCATCCGACGCATTCTGTCTGAGGAAGAGACGGCGGAGCAGCCGGCAGCGGCTGCTCCAGCGCCTGAACCTGCTGCCGCACCGGCGCCTGCGCCGGCGGTCAAGGAATGGGGTGGCGGCAAGAAGGACGAAGCGCCAGGCGCAGCCGCCAAGGAATGGGGCGGCGGCAAGAAGGACGATGGTCCCGGCGGCCAGGCCAAGGAATGGCATGAGAAGCCGATCGAGGCACCTGGCGTCGCCAAGGAGCAGTGGCAGGAAAAGCCCGTCGATGGGCCCGGTGCCGCGGCTAAGGAATGGCACGATAAACCGGTCGAAGGACCTGGCGCGGCTCAGGAAGAGTGGCACGACAAGCCGGTCGAAGCGCCCGGCGGCCGTGAAGAAGAATGGCATGACCGTCCGGTCGTCGGCGCCAACAAAGGCTGGTCTCCGGAAGAGCCCCGTCGCAGCAAGCGTAACGACGAGGACGACGACGGCGTTCTGGTTCTGACGCCCGACATGCTGGCCGACGACGATCTGGAATTGGCTGATGCAGGCATGGGGGGCGGCATGGGCAATAGTTCGGCTCTCGCTCAGCTGAAGCGCGCGGTGGCGCAGCGGACCCAGTCCATGGCGAGCGACCGCAATCTCGCGCTGGGCAATGGTGGCATCACGATCGAACAGCTGTGCCGCGAGATCCTCGACGATCTGCTGCGCGACTGGCTCAATCAGCATCTGCCGCCGATGGTCGACAAGATCGCTCGCCGCGAAATTCAGAAGTTGGTCGCCAACTCCGATTAAGTCGGCGCAGCGTCCTTCCCAAAGGGGCCGTGGGGCGCTAGATATGGCGCCCAACGGCCCTTTTGTTTTGTGACTCAAAGACGCGGAGCAGCACCCGGATGCTGGAAAAAACCTACCGGCCCGGCGATGTCGAAGGCCGAATTTATCAAGAATGGGAAAGCTCGGGTGCCTTCGCGGCGCATGAGGATTCGAGTGCGCGCCCCTACGTGATCATGATGCCGCCGCCGAACGTCACCGGCAGCCTGCATATGGGCCACGCGCTGACCTTCACGCTGCAGGACATTCTGATCCGCTATCACCGGATGGCCGGGCGCGACGCGCTGTGGCAGCCCGGCACCGATCATGCCGGCATCGCAACGCAGATGGTGGTCGAGCGTCAGCTCGAGCAGGAACAATCCAATCGCCATAAGCTGGGCCGCGAGAAATTCATCGAGCGCGTCTGGGAATGGAAGAAGGAATCGGGTGGCACGATCACCACCCAGTTGCGCCGCCTCGGCGCTTCGCCCGATTGGGCGCGCGAGCGCTTCACCATGGACGAGGGCTTGTCGAAGGCCGTCCGCAAGGTGTTCGTCGAGCTTCATCGCCGCGGCATCATCTATCGCGATAAGCGGTTGGTGAACTGGGACCCAAAGCTGCACACCGCGATTTCCGACCTCGAAGTCGAACAGCAGGAGACCAAGGGCAGCCTCTGGTATTTCCGCTATCCGGTCGAGGGCGAAGAGGGCCGTTTCATCACCGTGGCCACCACGCGCCCCGAAACGATGCTGGGCGATACCGCCGTGGCTGTGCATCCCGATGATGATCGCTTCAAGGATCTCGTCGGCAAGATGGTGCGCCTGCCGATCGTCGACCGCCTGATTCCGATCGTCGCCGACGAATATTCCGACCCGGCCAAGGGCAGCGGCGCGGTGAAGATCACGCCCGCGCACGACTTCAACGACTTCGCCGTCGGCCAGCGTCACAAACTGCCGATGATCAATATCTTCGACCGCAATGCACATCTGAACGAGAACGCGCCCGAGGCCTATCGCGGCCTCGACCGGTTCGAAGCGCGTAAGCGCGTGGTGGCACAGTTCGAAGAGCTGGGCCTGCTCGAGAAGATCGAGCCGCACACGCTGATGCAGCCCTATGGCGACCGATCGGGCGTGGTGATCGAGCCCTGGCTGACCGATCAATGGTTTGCCGACGCTGCGACGCTCGCCAAGCCGGCTATCGAGGCGGTGGAGCAGGGGCGCACGAAATTCGTGCCCAAGCATTGGGAGAACACGTTCTTCGAGTGGATGCGCAACATCCAGCCGTGGTGCGTGTCGCGCCAGATCTGGTGGGGCCATCAGATTCCCGCCTGGTATGGGCCCGACGGTCAGTTCTTCGTCGCCTATGACGAGGCCGAAGCACAGGCGATGGCGACCAAGCATTACGGAAAGCCCGTCGCGCTGACCCAGGACCAGGACGTGCTCGACACGTGGTTCTCGTCGGCGCTGTGGCCGTTCTCGACCATCGGCTGGCCTGAAGAGACACCGGCCTTGAAGCGCTACTATCCCGGCGACGTGCTTGTGACGGGCTTCGACATCATCTTCTTCTGGGTCGCCCGGATGATGATGATGGGCCACGCCTTCATGGACGATGTGCCGTTCCGCGAGGTCTATATCCACGCCCTGGTGCGCGACGAGCGCGGCCAGAAGATGTCAAAATCGAAGGGCAATGTCCTCGACCCGCTGGTGCTGATCGACAAGTTCGGCTGCGACGCGGTGCGCTTCACCTTGACGGCGCTCGCCGCCCAGGGGCGCGACATCAAACTGGCCGAGAGCCGCATCGAAGGGTATCGCAACTTCGCCACCAAGATCTGGAACGCGGCGCGATTCTGCGAGATGAACGAATGCTTGCCGGTGGCCGGATTCGATCCGTTTACGGCGAAAGAGACCGTCAATCGCTGGATCGTCTCGAAGATTGCGGCGGGTGCGGTTGATGCCGCCAAGGCGATCGAGGCCTATCGCTTCAATGACGCCGCCACCGTGCTCTACACGCTGGTCTGGAACACCTTCTGCGATTGGTATCTGGAATTTGCCAAGCCGATTCTGCAAGGCGAGGGTGTCGATCCGGCGGCGCGGGCCGAGACGCGCGCTACCGCGGCCTGGGCGCTGCGTCAGATCGTGCATCTGCTGCATCCAGTCATGCCCTTCATCACCGAGGAGTTGTGGAAGCAACTCGGCGAGACGGGTCTGCTGATGACGCGTGCCTGGCCGACCATCACCTTTGCAGACGCCGCGGCCCAGGAAGAGATGGATTGGCTGGTGGCGACGATTACCGGTATCCGCGTCGTGCGCGCCGAGATGAACGTGGCGCCATCGATCGAGGCACCGCTGCGTCTGGCGCATACGTCTCCACGTACCAAGGAGTGGCTGAAGCGCCATGACGCGCTGATCCGCCGCCTCGCGCGGCTCTCGATCATCGAGGCCGTGGATGGCGACGGTGCCGTCCATAGCAAGGGTGCGATCCAGATCGTAATCGGCGAGGCGACAGGTTATCTCCATCTCGCCGACGTGATCGATCTCGGCCAAGAAAAGGCGCGGCTGAACAAGGAGATCAAGCGGCTCGAGGGTGAGATCGACAAGGTCGATCGCAAGCTCGACAACCCCGATTTCATCGCCAAGGCCAAGCTCGAAGTGGTCGAGGAGCAGCGCGAACGCCGCGACGAGTGGATCGCGGCCCGCACCAAGCTTCTCGAAGCGCTCGAACGATTGAGCGCTGCGTGACCCAGTCGATCGCCATTCTGGTTGCGGCCGGGCTGGCGATCTACTTCGCGAGCGAGTTTTTCGTCAACGGCATCGAATGGCTGGGCCGCAAGCTCGGCGTCAGCGAAACGGCCACCGGCACGCTGCTGGCCGCGCTCGGTACGGCGCTGCCTGAAAGCGTGATCACTTTTGTCGCCCTGGCGTTGGGTGACGATCCCCAGGACGTGGATATCGGCGTCGGTGCGGCGCTCGGCGGGCCGCTGGCGCTGAGTACGATTGCCTATGCCGTGGTCGGCGCGTCGATGCTCAGCAGGGCATCGCAGCGGCACATCAAATCGCGCACCGAAAAGGCCGACAACCGCTGGCTGACCCGCGTGCAGATTTGGTTCTTGGCCATCTTCGCGCTGAAGATCGGCCTGGGTGTCGTCCATTTCCCGCACAAGGCCGCGACCGGCATCCTGTTCATCATCGTCTACGCCTGGTTCTGCGTTTCCGAATTCAGCGCGGGAGAGCGCAGCGCCAGCCAGGATCTCAACCCGCTCCGCATCCAGCCCAAAGCCGCCGAGCCGAGCCTGTTTTGGGTGCTGGTGCAGACGCTGGGCTCGCTTCTCGTCGTGTTCATCGCCTCGCATATGTTCGTGGATCGGTTGGGCGATGTGGCGATCGGCTTCGGCCTTGCGCCGGGGGCGGTCGCGTTGTTCCTGAGCCCGGTTGCGACCGAGTTGCCCGAGGTGATGAATGCGGTGATCTGGGTGCGCCAGGGCAAACGACGACTGGCTTTGGCCAATATCAGCGGCGCGATGATGGTGCAGGCCACTGTGCCGACCGCGTTCGGCCTTCTATTTTCGCCCTGGATGCTCGACCGGATCGCTCTCTATTCGGCTGCGGCGACGGCGCTGGCGATTGCCGGACTACTCTTTGTCTTCCGCACTGGCCGCGCCAATGGCTGGGTTTTGGTCCAGACCATCTGGCTCTACATCGCCTTTGTCGCGGCGGTGATCTGGCTGGATTAGCCGGCGCTGGGGTTGATCGCCGCGGCCGACTTGGCGGTGAGATCGGACAGCGCCTGTTCCGCATTCAGCCGCGCCTGAGCGGCCTTCAACCAGTCCTTGGCCTCGGTGGCGGATGGTCCATCGAGGGCCGACAACTCCTTCACTGCGCCGGCCAGATTATCGGCCTTCAGGTCTTTCTCGGCGCGCGCGGCGATGGCGGCGGGATCGTTGCCTTGACCATCGGTGCGGCGGATGCTGACGAGCGTTGATGCCTTTTGTTCGAGCCGGCCGAGGAAATCATCTTCGACATTGGCCATCATCGCGGCGCGGGCGATGGCCGAGGCGACCGGCGGATACGAATCGATCAGCGTTTGCAGGGGCGTCACGCCTGAATCGGCAGAGGCGGCCAGCGCATTCAACGCATCTTGTGCTTCGGGGGGCGCGACCTTGCGGGCGGCGGCGAGTTCGTTGGTGTAAGCGCCACCGCGTTCCACCGCGTCATGCAACTGCCCGGTCACGATCAGCAGCGCTTCGGAGGATTGCCGTTTGGCGGCGGCATCCTTGGCCGTTTGTGCGGCGTCTTCGGCGCGTTGCACCAAAGGCTGAAGATCGGCGGCAGAGGCGTTGGCGGCGCGCAGGGTAGCGATCTGCGCATTCATCTCGTCGATCTTGCTGCTGAGCTCGGCGACACGCGGATCGGTGGCGGGCGCCTGCGGGTTGCGGCTGGCCTGTTCCAGCGCATCGAGGCGCTTGGTCAGGTCGGCCACCGTCGCTTTGCTGTCATCGCCGGCATGGCCAGCCGCAGCTTCGAGGGCGGCGATGCGATGATCGAGTGTGGCCAGGGCCGCATCGTCGTTGCGCGGCTCTGGAATGATCTGGCTGCGCAGACTCGGCCAAGCAGCGGTCAGCGCCGCACCGGCAACGATAGCCACGGCGACGCCGCCGACCAGCCCGCCGGCAAACCCGCTCAGGCCCGCGCGTGGAAAGCGCTGGCGGGGTTCGAGCGGGGGCAGGGCGGGCGTGTCACTCATCGCGCGGAGTATAGCAATAAGGCAGAAGTAGACACTGCATCGATTTTGCGGTCGGGCACGTGCGGTTTCGTGCTAGGACTCGAGCCATGGTTGCTGACGTTCATCTCAACGCGCATCTGTTCCTGATCACCGGGCTGACCTTGCTGTTGGCCTGGGGGCCGGCGGTCGCAGCGATAGCCAGCGGTGTGGTCTGGGGACTGCGATTCGCGCGGAACAAGCAATCACCGCGAAAGCCGGACACAACGCCGCGGGCCTAACGCGCCAGCGCCTCGCGCAGCAGGGCCAAGAGACGTTCCGGCTGATCGGCATGCGGCCAATGGCCCGCACCATCCACCACCACGATCTTGGCCTGTGGGAAGAACTTCATGATCGTCGCCTCGTCGCGCGGCCGCACATAGTTCGATAGCTCGCCGGCCAGCACCGTCATCGGTCCGTCGTACTGGGCATCGATCTCGGGGAAGCTGGTCAGCGCCGGTAGGTTGGCGGCGATCCCATCGAGATTGATGCGCCAGTGATAGCCGGTCTCGCCGCTTTCTAAATTCTGCACCAGGAAGGCGCGCATGCTGGCATCGGTGATCGCGCCGGCGAGTTGCGCATCGGCTTCGGCACGGCGCTTGATGGCGCCGAGATCGAGCGATTTCATCGCATCAATGTAAGCGCCATAAGGTTCCTGCGCGCCGCCGCGATAGGTGACCGGCGCGATATCGACCACGACCAGCCGCTTCACCAGATCGGGGCGGGTGAGGGCCAAAGTCATCGACGCCTTGCCGCCCATACTGTGGCCGATGACGTCGACCGCGCCTCGGCCCAGCTTCTCGATGTGTGCGGCTACGTCGGCGGCCATTTCCGGATAGGTCATCGATGCACCCCAGGGCGAGCCGCCGTGGTTGCGCGCGTCGAGCAGATGAACCTGCCGCCCCTCATGGGCCAGAGTGCGAGCAATCCCGCCCCAATTGCGGCCTGAACCGAACAGCCCATGGAGAATGAGCAGAGGCGTGCCTTCGCCGACGATCTGGTCGGCAATGGCGACAGGTTCTGACTGGGTTTGGGTTTCAACCATAGGAACTGCTAATCCTTGACCATAAACACACTGTGGTGTGATATATCAGTGTATGTATGACGTTTTATTTATGTATTTACCGTCATTCAGACCTTGTCCGGAGTTCCTTATGCGTCGTTTCAGCACCGCGTTGCCGATTGCCGTTCTGACCTTCGGGCTCATCAGCGCCACGGTGGCGCAGGCCGATTCGACCCTGCTGAATGTCTCTTACGATCCAACCCGTGAATTGTACCAGGACTATAACGAGGCGTTCGCGACCTATTGGAAAAAGAAGTCGGGCCAGGACGTGCAGATCAATGCGTCCCATGGCGGTTCAGGCGCGCAGGCGCGCGCGGTGATCGATGGACTGGAAGCCGATGTGGTGACCTTGGGCGTGCCGCCCGATGTGGATGCCATTGCCAAGGCCGGGCTGATTGCGCCGGATTGGAAAACCAAGTTTCCCGACAACAGCGCACCCTATACCTCGACGGTCGTGTTCCTGGTGCACAAGGGTAACCCGAAGCACATCAAGGATTGGGACGATCTGATCAAACCGGACGTGGCGGTGATCACGCCCAATCCGAAGACCAGCGGCACCGCACGCATCAACTACATCGGCGCCTGGGCTTTCGCGCTGAAGAAATGGAATGGCGACGAGGCCAAGGCGAAAGAGTTCGTGGCCGCGCTCTACAAGAATGTGCCGGTGCTCGATTCGGGTGGGCGCGGCGCGACGCTGACTTTCGTACAGCGCGGTATCGGTGATGTGTTGTTGGCCTGGGAGAACGAAGCCCTCCTGGCGATGAACGAGATCGGCAAAGGCGATTATGAGATCGTCGTGCCGTCGCTTTCGATTCTCGCGGAGCCGTCCGTTGCTGTCGTGGACAAGGTCGTCGATCGCCATGGCACCCGCGCGCTGGCCGAGGAGTATCTGCGCTATCTCTATTCGCCCGAGGGGCAGGCGATCGTGGCCAAACATCATTATCGCCCGCGCGATCCCGAAGTTGCCAAAGTCAACGCCAGCGCGTTCCCCGCGGTCAACTTGGTGTCGGTGGATAGCCTTGGTGGCTGGGATGCGCTACAAAAGCGTCATTTTGCCGACGGTGGGATTTTCGACCAGTTGATCGGCGACGCGAAACGCTAGAGGACGAATGAAGTCCAACGTCATCCCCGGCTTCGGTACGACGCTGGGGATCACACTTCTCTATATCGGCCTGGTCGTTCTGATTCCGCTCTCGGCACTGGTGATCCGCGCCGCAGGGATGGGGTGGGACGCCTTCATCATGGCTGCGTTCTCGCCACGCGTGCTGGCCGCCTATCGCCTCAGCTTTTTCTCGGCCCTGATCGCAGCCACGGCCAATCTGTTCCTCGGTCTGCTCGTCGCCTGGGTTCTGGCGCGCTACACTTTTCCGGGGCGGCGGTTGGTGGACGCAATCGTCGATCTGCCTTTCGCCCTGCCGACCTCGGTCGCCGGTGTCGCGCTGACCACGCTCTATGCGACACATGGGACGATGGGCGCGCTGTTCGGCCATTTGGGGATCAAAGTCGCCTATACGCCGCTGGGCGTGATCGTGGCGATGGCCTTTATCGGCCTGCCCTTTGTCGTGCGCACGGTTCAGCCGGTGCTGCAGGATATCGATGCCGAAGTAGAAGACGCCGCCGCAAGCCTCGGCGCGACTCGCTTCACCACCTTCCGCCGCGTGTTGTTGCCGATCATTCTCCCGGCGCTGATCTCGGGCTTCGCGATGGCCTTCGCGCGTGGGTTGGGCGAGTACGGCTCGGTGATTTTCATCGCCGGCAATTTCCCCGGCGTGTCCGAAATCGCGCCACTGTTGATCGTGACCCGGCTTGAACAATTCGATACCGCGGGCGCCACCGCTATCGCCGCTGTGATCCTGGCCGCGGCCTTTATCATGCTGCTGACCATCAACAGCCTGCAGAAGTGGCATCAGCGCCGCTTCGCTGCGGGTTGAGGGATCGCGACGATGCGCAAAGAACGCTGGACCATTGGCAGGATCGTATTGCTCGCGGCGGCGCTGCTCGTGCTCGTGGTGATGCTGGTGCTGCCGTTGGTTGTCGTATTTGGCGAGGCGCTAGCCAAAGGCATCGGCGCTTACTTCAGCACGTTCGGCCAACGCGACACGCTGGCTTCGGTGCGCCTGACCTTCATCATCGCGCTGATCACCGTGCCGCTGAATTTGGTCTTCGGCGTCGCCGCCGCGTGGTGTGTCGCCAAGTTCGAATTCAGGTTGAAAGGCCTGCTGGTCTCGCTGATCGATATCCCGTTCTCGGTCTCGCCGGTGATCTCGGGCCTGGTCTATGTGCTGATGTTCGGTCTGCAGGGCTGGCTCGGACCATGGCTGCAGGCGCATGGCATCAAGATCATCTTCGCGCTGCCCGGCATGGTGCTGGCGACGATCTTCGTCACCATGCCCTTCGTTGCGCGTGAACTGATCCCGCTGATGGAAGCGCAAGGGACCGAAGAGGAAGAGGCGGCCGTGGTGCTGGGCGCGAATGGCTGGCGGACCTTCTGGCGCGTGACCTTGCCCAATATCCGCTGGGGCCTGCTCACCGGCGTTCTGATCTGCAATGCTCGCGCGATGGGCGAGTTCGGCGCGGTTTCGGTCGTGTCGGGACATATTCGGGGACTGACCAACACGATGCCGCTGCAAATCGAACTGCTCTATGACGGGTATCAGGCGCAAGCCGCGTTTGCCGTTGCCTCGCTGCTGGCTCTGCTCGCGCTGGTGACGTTGGTTGCCAAAGCGCTACTCGAAGCGCAGCCCGTGGGAGCGCGCGACGCATGATCACGCTGCACAATATCAAGAAGCGCTTTAACGACTTTACCGCCCTCGACGGTGTGTCGCTGCACGTCAACGAAGGTGAGATGGTGGCGCTGCTCGGCCCTTCGGGATCGGGCAAGACGACGCTGCTGCGCATCATGGCCGGACTCGATACGCCCGACTCCGGTCAGGTGATGTTCGGCGACGTCGACGCGACGGGCGTTGCAGCGCGCGACCGCCGTGTCGGTTTCGTGTTTCAGCATTACGCGCTGTTCCGCCACATGACTGTGTTCAACAACGTCGCGTTCGGTCTGACGGTGCGCGATCGCGCCTCGCGGCCGACCGATGCGCAGATCGGCGAGCGGGTGCATGAGCTTCTGCGGATGGTTCAGCTCGACGGTTTGTCGGGGCGCTATCCGGCACAGCTTTCCGGCGGTCAGCGGCAACGCGTGGCGCTGGCGCGCGCGCTCGCGATCGAGCCGCGCGTGTTGCTGCTCGACGAGCCTTTTGGTGCACTCGACGCGCGCGTGCGCAAGGATCTGCGCCGCTGGCTGCGCCGGCTGCACGACGATCTCGGTATCACCGGTGTCTTCGTCACTCACGATCAGGAGGAAGCGATCGAGGTTGCCGACCGCATCGTGGTGATGAACCAGGGTCGCATCGAGCAAGTGGGCACGCCGAGCGAAGTCTACGACCAACCCGCGACGGCTTTCGTCTATCAGTTCCTCGGCAATGTGAATGCGCTGCCGTGTCGCGTAACCGCCGGACGCGCCGAAGCCGAGGGGCTGGTGATGCCGGCGCCCGGCTTCTCGAACGTGCACGGAGCCGCGGCCATCGCTTATGTGCGGCCGCACGATCTCGCGCTTCTCGACGCGAGTGAGGAGGGTGGAGCACGCGCAAGGGTCAATCACGTCATGATCCTGGGCCCCACCGTTCGCGTAGAAGTGACCGTGGGAAACACGACCCTGGAAGCAGAAATCGGTCGCGATCAGAGCGACCGGATGGGCTTGGCGAACGGGCAATGGGTCAAGGTGATGCCCCGTCTGGCGCGAATTTTCCTGACCGACCCTCACGGCGACGCGGGTCCGCGGGACATTGATTACCATATATAACATGTAAAATATATCTATTTACACGTAGGTAATTGACAATTTTTTGCAGAGATATTACGTGTCGGTAGCGATCAGCTCGCATAATTACCGGCTGTAATTTGTATAAAGGCTCGCCTGTGAACGCCATCGCCCCGACCGATGCCGAACCCCTGGTTCGTCTCTCTGACCTCGACGAGTACAAGGCTGGGTTGACCCGCCGCCTGTCGAACGAATGGGACGAGGAGAAATGGACGGGCTATCGCACGCGTTTCGGCGTCTATGGCCAGAAGCAGCCGGGCGTGCAGATGATCCGCATCAAGGTGCCGGGTGGCGTGTTGCAAGTCGATCAGCTGTCGGCGCTGGCTGAATTCGGCCGCCGCTTCTGCCAGGGCGATCTGCATGTCACCACCCGCCAGGACGTGCAGGCCTATTTCGTGCCGCTGGAGCAGAGCGCCGAAGCGCTGAGCTTCCTGTATGAACACGGGCTGACCACGCGCGAAGCCTGCGGCAACACCTTCCGCAATATCACCGCCTGCGCGCTATCGGGCATCTGCCCGCGCGAGCATGTCGATGCCGCCGCCGTGGCCGAACGTCTGGCGCGCGCCTGGATTCGCAACCCGCTGGTCCAGCATATGCCGCGCAAGTCGAAGATCTCGATCTCCGGCTGCGGTACCGATTGCGCGGCTTCGGCGATCCACGATCTCGCTTTCATCGCGACCAACAAGGACGGCAAGAACGGCTTCATCGTCTATGCCGGCGGCGGTCTTGGCGGCCAGCCGCGCCCGGCGGTAAAGGTGCTCGACTTCGTGACCGAAGACGAGTTGCCGACTGTGCAGGAAGCCACCGCGCGCCTGCATCAGCGCTATTCCGATCGCGTCAACCGCAACAATGCGCGCCTGAAGTTCTTGGTGAAGCGTTTCGGCGAGGCGAAGTTCGTCGAACTGTTCGTCGAAGAGTTCAATCGCCTGCGTGATCTGCCGCAGCGGCCCTGGAAGGCGCTCGACTGGCGCGAACCGGGCGAGGGCAAGGTGGCCAAGACGCCGGTCGGCGTTGTCGATCAGCATGACGGCAAGATCGCGGTGATCGGCAACCCATCGCTGGGCTTGTTGTCGCCGACGCAGCTTGATCAGCTCTTCGAGATCGCGAACGCTTTCGGCGTGCCCCATGTCCGCACCACGCGCGACCAGAATATCGTTCTGCCCGGCATCGATCCCAAGGATCGCGACGCGGTCGTCGCGCGCCTCGAAGCGATCGGCATTCCCGTGCCGACCTCGCCGGAGACGGATGCGAATGTCGTGACCTGCCCGGGCACCACCAGCTGTCGCATCGGCATCACCAATTCGCAGAATTTCGCCCGCGCGATCGCCGACGACGTGAAGGTCGACCCGACGGCGCGCGGCCTCGCCGTGCGTATCTCGGGGTGCCAGAACGGCTGCGGCCAGCATCACATTGGTGACTTCGGCTTCCACGGCATGGCCAAAAAGGTCAACGGCCAGCCGGCGCCGCATTATCAAATCCATGTTGGTGGCGAAGTGCAGACGGGCAGGGTCGGCGTCAACGGCCCCATCGTGCCGGCACGTCACGCCGTCGCGGCGCTGCGCCTGTTGCGCAAGGGCTATGCTGAGCAGAAGCAAGAGAGCGAGAGCGTGCGCGGCTGGGCCGAGCGCGTCGGTCGCCCAGGTATGACGTCGCTGCTGACGTCGCTCGACGGTGTTGAAGACGACAAGCTGTTTATCGATTACGGCGAGCAGGAGATATTCAAAGGCGCGCCGACCGAACGCGGTGAATGCGCCGCGCCCTTCGCCTCCGATGATCTTCTGGCCGATCTCGCCAATGATGCGCTGATCCGCAGCGATCGCTATCTCGCCATCGGCAAGCCGGATGGTTTCCTGGCCGACGCCGAGACCGCAAGCGTCTTCGCCGCGCGCCGCGCCCTGCATCATGCGCTGCGTTTTACCAAGGATGACGACTCGGTCGAATCGATCTTCACCCGCCTGCGCGAACTCGACGCGAAGGGCCTCAATGGCCCACTGGCGAACTTGATTGATGCGCGCGCGAAAGCCGAGACTGGTGCTGCCCAAGACGTTTATCGCGAAACCGTCGCCTATTTCCTCGACGCAGCGAACGCCTATATCGCCGGGGTCAGCGCGGAGCAGGAAGCGGCCGAATGAACGTCTTTGACGCGGTCAAAAGCCTGCGCGATGCGCATGGCGATCTCGACGGCCGTGATCTGATTGCCGCAGTGGCCGCCGCTTATCCCGAGCGTACGGCGGTGATCAGCTCTTTTGGTGCCGAAGCAGCCGTGCTTCTCGATCTGGTATCCCAGGTCGATCGCTCCTTGCCCGTGTTCTTCATCGACACCGGCGAGCTGTTCGACGAAACCCACGAGTACCGCGAGACGCTGACGCATAAGCTCGGCTTGAACGATCTGCGCATCGTTCGGCCCGATCCCGCCGATCTCGCGGCGGCCGACGAACTCTGGCGTACCGATGCCGATGCGTGCTGCCGGCTGCGCAAGGTGCAGCCCTTCGAACGGGTGCGTACCGGCTTCGACGTGCTGATCGACGGGCGCAAGCGTGTCCATGGTGGCGGCCGCGAAAATCTGCATTCGATCGAAGCGGGCGAGGACGGCGTGATCAAAGTCAGCCCGCTCGCCACCTGGACCTCGGATCGGATCGAGTCCGCGTTCGAAGACCGCGATCTACCACGTCATCCATTAGTCGAGAAGGGCTTCCGCTCGATCGGCTGCTGGCCCTGCACCCGCGCCGTGGCACCGGGCGAGCCGATCCGTGCCGGCCGTTGGGCCGGTACAGCCAAGAGCGAATGCGGCATCCACCGGCTGCTGATTCCCGACGCGGTGATTTGACGGCGTAGCCGTCATGCCGGACAAGTCGAGTACTGCGAGACGCTGATCCGGCATCCAGGAGACAAGCGCGCGTTAGCGCCTTCCGTAAAAAGACTCAAACGCTCGCTATCGCGCGCCGCTGGAGCCCCGCCTTCGCGGGGGTGACGGGCGTTGGGAAGCGGCGTCACACCTTCGACGGCGGCCGCTTGTCGAACCACGGCTGCGCCCGTTCCAACTGACCCGCCAGCTGGAACAGCGTCGTCTCGTCGCCATAGCGCCCGATGAATTGCATGCCCACCGGCAGGCCATCGGCGCTCCAATGCAGCGGCACCGACATGCCCGGTTGTCCGGTCATGTTGAACAGCGGCGTCGAGGGCGTCCAGGAGAAGGCTTTGGCGCCGAGTTCCTTGATGATCGTCTTGGCCAAGGGACCGAAGCGCGTGGCGCTGGCGATGTCGATCATCGTCGTTTCGAGCGATGTCGGCTGCAACGCGCCGACCTTGATCGGCGGCATGCCCAGGGTGGGCATCAGCAACACATCGTACTGTTCCATGAACGAGGCGTATTGGCGCGCCAGCTTGCCCTGAACATAGGTCGCGCGGGCGATCATCGCTGGCGGCAGCGAACGGAAATAAGATCGGGCGAACCACGGCACCACTTCGATCTCGCGGCGTGAGAAGCTGCGGCCCATGGAGGTTTCGGCGATCTCGATCGCCTGGGCGATCTCGGTGAAGAATAGAACGATGAAGGACTCGAGGGCTTCGGCGTAATCAATTTTCGGATCGGCGCCCTCGACGATATGGCCGAGGCTGGTGAGCAGCTTCATGGCGTTAGCCTGGCCGGTCTGGCATTCGGGATCGAGGCTCTTGGCGAACATCGGATGGGTGATCGAGGCGATGCGCAGTCGGCCGGGATCGCGGCCCGCGGAAGCCAAGTAGCTTTCTTTGGGCTCCGGGGCGGACCAGAGAAGGCCGGTGTCGACGCCGCGGAGCACGTCCAGCGCGGCGGCACTGTCGCGCACGCTGCGGCTCATCACGCCATCGACCACCAGCGCGCCCAACAAGTCTGGGATTTCAGCGTCACCGGGTGTACGGCCGCGAGACGCTTTCATGCCGAACAGTCCCGCGCAACTTGCGGGAATGCGCAACGAACCGCCGCCGTCATTGCCATGCGCCATGGGCACGATGCCTGCGGCGACGGCAGCAGCCGATCCGCCGCTCGATCCGCCCGGCGTACGGGTTGTGTCCCATGGATTGCGCGCGGGACCGAAGGCCACCGGCTCGGTGTAGCCCGAATTGCCGAATTCCGGCGTGTTGGTCTTGCCGAAAATGTTGAGCCCCGACGCTTTGAAGCGGCGCGTCAGCTCACTATCGCGATTGGGCACGAACCCCTTGAGCGCGCGGCTGCCCATCTGCATCGGCACGCCGGCGAGATAGGGGCCGAGATCCTTCAGCAGGAAGGGCACACCACTGAAGGGGCCGTCCGGTAAACCGTTTTTGGCGGCGGTGCGCGCCGTGTCATCGATGCGGGTGATGATCGCGTTTAGGGCCGGATTGAGACGATCCGCGCGCGCAATCGCTTCGTCCAACAGTTCGCTGGCGCTGACTTGGCGTTTGCGCACCAGTTCGGCCAAGCCAAGCGCGTCGTGCTGTTCGTATTCGCTGAACGCCATGGAAGCTCTCCCCATCACGATTGCCGCCGCGCCTATGATTGGCGCTTTCGATCGACGCGTTGCGTCCAATCGAGCTAATCGTGCGGGCCGGGTGCTGTCAATGCGAGGCGCTCTGCTGCTTTTGGCAGCGGTGGTGGGACCGGATCGGCCCCTTTCGCCATTACGTAAGCTCTTTGCAGAGGCTCAAAAAACGACGATCTGCCGCCACTAAATCTGATTGTGCAGCGCGGTAGCGTCATGCACTATAAAAAATGGTGTTTTTTGCGTCGCTGCTTGTTATATCGCGACGTTTCGACGTTCGGATATTCCGGACCAACAAAGACTTCGGGGGCTTTTGATCAGCGATGGCGCAGGACGATTTCGTACCGGGTAAGCAGGGACTCTATGATCCGAAGAACGAGCACGATGCATGCGGCATCGGCTTCGTCGTTCAGATCAAGAACCGCAAATCCTATGCGATCGTCAAACAGGGCCTGGATATCCTGATTCACCTCGAGCATCGCGGTGCCGTGGGTGCCGATCCGGACATGGGCGACGGCGCCGGCATTCTCGTGCAGATGCCGGACGGCTTGCTGCGCCCGGAAGCCGCCAGGCTTGGCATCACGCTGCCGGCGCTCGGCTCCTATGGCGTCGGTTTCTTCTTCCTGCCGCAGGACAAGGCGGTGCGCGAGCGCTGCGAGGCCGTGATCGAGAAGACGATCAAGGCCGAGGGGCAGACCTTCCTCGGCTGGCGCGATGTGCCGGTCGACAGCAATGTGCTGGGCAAGGCCGTGCGTTCTCAGGAACCGGTGATGAAGCAGGCCTTCATTGCCCGCGGCTCGAACACGCCCGACCAGACCACCTTCGAGCGCAAGCTCTATGTGATCCGCAAGGTCATCAGCAATACGCTACGCGAGTTCGGATCCGAGGTTGCGGACTTCTATCCCGCTTCGCTGTCATCGCGCACCCTGGTCTACAAGGGCATGCTGCTGGCGCGGCAGGTGGGCACCTACTATCTCGACCTGCAGGACAAGCGGATGGAGTCGGCGCTGGCGCTGGTGCATCAGCGCTTCGCCACTAACACCTTCCCGAAGTGGAGCCTGGCGCACCCGTTCCGCATGGTCTGCCATAACGGCGAGATCAACACCAAGCGCGGCAACCTCAACTGGATGGCCGCGCGCCGCGGTGGAATGCATTCGGACCTGTTGAAGGACGATCTGGCCAAGCTGTGGCCGATCTCCTACGAGAACCAATCCGACACGGCGTGCTTCGACAACGCGCTCGAGCTTCTGGTGCAGGGCGGCTATTCGCTCTCCCACGCGATGATGATGATGATTCCGGAAGCGTGGGCCGGCAATCCGCTGATGGATGAGCAGCGCCGCGCCTTCTACGAATATCACGCCGCGTTGATGGAGCCGTGGGACGGCCCGGCGGCGGTGTGCTTCACCGATGGCCGCCAGATCGGCGCGACGCTTGACCGCAACGGTCTGCGTCCGGCGCGCTATATCGTCACTGATGACGATCTGGTGATCATGTCGTCGGAAAGCGGCGTGCTGCCGATTCCCGATGACAAGATCACGAAGAAGTGGCGCCTGCAGCCCGGCAAGATGCTACTGATCGATCTGGAGCAGGGCCGCATTATCGACGACGCCGAGATCAAGGCGGAGCTCGCCGCGGCGCATCCGTATCAAGAAGAATTGGACAAGCGGCAGATTGTTCTCGAAGACCTGCCCAAGACCGGACAGCAGGTGCCCGCCGATCCGCATACGCTGCTCGATCGTCAGCAAGCGTTCGGCTACACGGTCGAGGACATCAAGTTCCTTCTGACGCCGCTGGCCACCACCGGCCAGGAAGCTGTGGGCAGCATGGGCAACGACGCGCCGGTTTCGGTGCTCTCGTCGAAATCGAAGTTGCTCTATACCTATTTCAAGCAGTGCTTCGCCCAGGTTACCAATCCGCCGATCGATTCGATCCGCGAAGAACTGGTGATGAGTCTGGTGTCGCTGATCGGGCCGCGTCCGAATCTGCTCGGCAGTCCCGAAGAGAACAAGCTCGTCCGCCTCGAAGTGCGCCAGCCGATCCTGACCAATGAGGATCTGGAGAAGGTGCGCGTCATGGGCCAGCAGGCCGGCGACGCGTTCCGTTCGGTCACGGTAGACATTACCTGGCCGGCGCGCGATGGCGCCGAGGGGATGGAGAACGCGATCGAAGCGATGTGCGCGGAAGCCGCGCGCAACGTGGACGCGGGCGTCAACATCCTGATCCTGTCAGACCGTATGGTCGGGCCGAACCGGATTGCGATCCCGGCGCTGCTCGCCACCGCCGCCGTACATCATCATTTGGTGCGCGAAGGTAAGCGTACGGCCACGGGTCTGGTGGTCGAGACCGGCGAAGCGCGCGAGATCCATCACTTCTGCGCGCTCGCAGGTTATGGCGCCGAGGCGATCAATCCGTATCTCGCCTTCGAGACGCTCGAATCGATGCGCGAGCAGCTGCCTGAAGACGTGAGCAGCTATGAACTCGCCAAGCGCTACATCAAGGGCGTCGACAAGGCCATCCTGAAGGTGATGGCCAAGATGGGCATCAGCACCTATCAGTCCTATTGCGGCGCGCAGATTTTCGACGCGGTCGGATTGTCGACAGAGTTCATCAACAAGTACTTCAAGGGCACCTCAAGTGCGATCGAAGGCGTGGGCGCCAAGGAAATTGCCGAAGAGACGGTGCGCCGCCACACTGCCGCTTATGGCGACGGGCCGACGCTGCGCAGCATGCTCGAAGTGGGCGGCGACTACGCGCAGCGCATGCGCGGCGAAGAACACGCCTGGACGTCCGAGACGATCGGCGCTCTGCAGCACGCCGCGCGCGGCAACTCGCTCGAACGCTACAAGGACTTCGCCAAGATCGTGAACGAGCAGAGCGAGCGTCTGATGACGCTGCGTGGTTTGTTCGTGCTGAAGCCGGCCGGCAAGCCGGTGCCGCTGGACGAAGTCGAGCCCGCCAAGTCGATCGTGAAGCGCTTCGCCACCGGCGCGATGAGCTTCGGCTCGATCAGCCGCGAGGCGCATACCACGCTGGCGATCGCGATGAACCGCATCGGCGGCAAGTCGAACACGGGCGAGGGCGGCGAGGAATCGGACCGCTTCAAGCCGCTGCCCAACGGCGACTCCATGCGTTCGGCGATCAAGCAGGTGGCGTCGGGCCGATTTGGCGTCACCGCCGAATACCTGGTCAACGCCGACGACCTGCAAATCAAGATGGCCCAAGGTGCGAAGCCCGGCGAGGGCGGTCAGCTGCCCGGCCATAAGGTCGACGCAACTATCGCCCGCGTGCGGCATTCGACGCCCGGTGTCGGCCTGATCAGCCCGCCGCCGCATCACGACATCTATTCGATCGAAGACTTGGCGCAGCTGATCTTCGACCTGAAGAACGCCAATCCGGCCGCGCGCGTATCGGTGAAGCTGGTCTCCGAGACCGGTGTCGGCACGGTTGCTGCCGGCGTGTCGAAGGCCCATGCCGACCACGTGACCATCTCGGGTTACGAGGGCGGAACGGGCGCTTCGCCGCTGACCTCGATCAAGCATGCGGGCTCGCCCTGGGAAATCGGTCTGGCCGAAACCCAGCAGACGCTCGTTCTCAATCGTCTGCGCGGCCGTATCGCCGTGCAGGTGGATGGTGGTCTGCGCACCGGCCGCGATGTGATCGTGGGCGCGCTGCTTGGCGCCGACGAGTTCGGCTTCGCCACCGCGCCGCTGATCGCCGCCGGCTGCATCATGATGCGCAAGTGCCATCTGAACACCTGCCCGGTCGGTGTCGCGACGCAGGACCCGGAGCTGCGCAAGAAGTTCACGGGTAAGCCCGAGCACGTCATCAACTATTTCTTCTTCGTCGCCGAAGAAGTGCGCGAGATCATGGCAGGCTTGGGCGTGCGCAAGATCGACGAGTTGATCGGCCGGTCCGACCTGCTCGACGCCCGCCGCGCCGTCGAACATTGGAAGGCCAAGGGCCTCGACTTTTCGCGGCTATTCTATAAGCCGAAGCCGGGTCCGAACGTGGCCATCTTCAATTGCGAGAAGCAGGATCACGGTATCGATCGCGTTCTCGACCGCAATCTGATCGAGATGGCGCGGCCTGCGCTCGAGTCGCGCAAGCCGGTGCAGATCGAACTGCCGGTGCACAACTATGACCGTACCGTCGGCGCGATGCTGTCGGGTGAAGTGGCCAAGCGCTATGGCCATGCAGGCCTGCCGGAAGACACGATCGACATCAAGCTGACCGGCATCGCCGGGCAGAGTTTCGGTGCGTTCCTGGCGCACGGCGTGACGCTCGAACTGACCGGCGAAGGCAATGACTATGTCGGCAAGGGCTTGTCGGGCGGCCGCATCGTTATCATGCCGCCGGCGAAGTCGAAGCGCGTGGCCGAAGAGAACATCATCCTCGGCAACACGGTGCTCTACGGCGCCACCGAAGGCGAATGCTATTTCCGCGGCGTGGCCGGCGAGCGTTTCGCCGTGCGCAACTCGGGTGCGATCGCCGTCGTCGAAGGCGTGGGCGACCATGGCTGCGAATACATGACGGGTGGCGTCGTCGCCGTGCTGGGCGCCAGCGGCCGCAACTTCGCGGCCGGTATGAGTGGCGGCGTGGCCTATGTGTTGGACGAGGCGGGCGACTTCAAGCAGCGCGCCAACCTGTCGATGGTCGAGCTTGAGGCGATCAAGGCCGAGCCGGTGGCCAGCACGGCCCACGCCAACGGCGCCGCGCCGAATGTCTTCGCCGATCTGATGACCGGTGACGCCGCGCGGCTGCGCTTCCTGATCGAGAACCACCGCCGCTACACCAACAGCGCGCGCGCCAAGCAGATCCTCGACAACTGGGACAGCTTCCTGCCCAAGTTCGTCAAGGTGATGCCGATCGATTACAAGCAGGCGATGCTGGCGACGAAGAAGGCCCAGGCAGTCAAGCCCGCCGGCGCCGAGGATCGACCGAAATCCGTGGTCGGAGTGCCGTAAGATGGGCAAGCCGACCGGTTTCAAAGAGTTCGCCCGGGCCGAGCACCAGAGCGAACCGGTAGCGGAGCGTCTCAAGCACTTCCGCGAGTTCACGGTCCCTGAAGACCAGGGGGCGTTGAAGACGCAGGCATCGCGCTGCATGGATTGCGGCGTGCCGTTCTGTCACACGGGTTGTCCGGTCAATAACATGATCCCGGACTGGAACGACCTCGTTTATCACGAGGATTGGCGCACCGCGCTCGACACGCTGCACTCGACGAACAATTTTCCTGAGATCACCGGCCGCATCTGCCCGGCGCCGTGCGAGGAATCGTGCACGCTGAAGCTTCATGACGCGCCGGTCGCGATCAAAGACATCGAATACGCCATTGCAGAACGTGGCTTCAAGGAAGGCTGGATCGTTCCCGATGCCGACCATCCGCGCACCGGCAAGCGCGTCGCGGTCGTGGGTTCGGGCCCCGCAGGTCTTGCCGCCGCTCAGCAGCTTAACCGCGCCGGCCATCAGGTGACGGTGTTCGAAAAGAACGCCCAGCCCGGCGGCCTGCTGCGCTATGGCATCCCTGACTTCAAGCTTGAGAAGCGCGTGGTCGAACGCCGCGTTGCGCAGATGCGGGCCGAGGGTGTCGAGTTCAAGACCGGCGTCAATGTCGGCGTGACGGTCCAAGCGAGCGAACTGGTCCGCGACTTCGACGCGGTGGTGCTGGCGGGCGGTTCGGAAAAGCCGCGCGATCTGCCCGTGCCGGGCCGCGAACTCGATGGCGTGCATTTCGCCATGGAGTTCCTGACCCAGCAGAATCGCCGTGTTTCGGGCGAGGCATTCTCCGTGCGCGAGATCAGCGCCAAGGGCAAGCACGTCATCGTCATGGGCGGCGGCGACACGGGGTCCGACTGCATCGGCACCTCGAACCGCCAGGGTGCGGCTTCGATCACCCAGATCGAAATCATGCCGAAGCCCCCGGAACGCGAAGCGCGCGAAACCGTGTGGCCGCTCTGGCCGACGCGGCTGCGCACATCGAGCTCGCAGGAAGAGGGCTGCGAACGCGTGTGGTCGCAGACGGCCGTGCGCCTCGAAGGCAAGGACGGCAAGGTCACGACGCTGCATGGCTCGCAGGTCGACGCGAAGTTCAACCCGATCCCGGGCACCGAGTTCTCGCGCCCGGCCGATCTGGTGCTGCTGGCGATGGGCTTCGTCCATCCCGTGCATGAGGGCCTGCTGACCCAGCTCGGCATCGAGCGTGATCCGCGTGGCAACGTCAAAGCGACGGTGCAGAACTACAAGAGCTCGATCGACAAGATATTCGCCTGTGGCGATATGCGCCGTGGCCAGTCGCTGGTCGTTTGGGCGATCCGCGAAGGCCGTCAGGCGGCGCACGCCGTCGACGAGTTCCTGATGGGCGTCAGCGACCTGCCGCGGTAAGCGATAGCGCGTCCAATTCTCCCACCATGCGTCATCACCAGGCTTGTCCCGGTGATCCGCGCCTTTTTTTGAGCCAAAGACGTGAATGCCCGGCACAAGGCCGGGCATGACGATTAAGAGTAGTATTAGCTGACTGCGTTTAAGTCTTCGGCTTGCGCGCTTCGTCGATCATCTGCTTGAACGACTGCGGCGACATCGCGCCCGACTGGACCTTATCGCCCACCACCCAACCGGGAGTGCCGTCGACATTGATCGCATGCGCCAGATCGAGATTGGCGCTGATGATCGAATCGACTTCCGGGTCGTTCATATCCTTCTTCAGCTTATCGACATTGATGCCGACAGCCGCGGCCGTCTGCATCACCGAGCCTTCGTTGAGCGGGCCTTTCAGATGCAAAAGCGCCTGATGGAATTCGGTGTAGAGGTGCTGCTTGCGCGAGGCGATTGCGGCGCGCGAGGCCAATACCGAATCGGGCCCGAGGATCGGCAGTTCCTTCATCACGAGGCGAACCTTGCCATCGCTCTTGACCACATCGAGCGTGCTGTCGGCCATCGCTTTGCAGTAGGGGCAGTGATAGTCGAAGAATTCGACCACGGTCACGTCGCCGTCGGGGTTGCCCAGGACCACCGAGTTCGGATCGTGGTTGAGCGCGTCAGCGCGCTGCGACACAGCCTTCTTGGCTTCTTCTTCTTCGGCCAGCTTCTCTTTCTCGCGATAGGCCTGAATGGCCTCCATCATCACTTCGGGATGCTCGATCAGGTAGTCATGGACCACCTTCTTGACGGCCTCTTGCTGTTTGTCGGTCAAAGCCGGCGGGTCCTCGGCGGAGGCGCCAGCGGAGCCAAAAGCTATCAGGATGCCAAGAGAGGCGGCGGCAACAGGTAAGGGGAAACGCATAAGGGTGGGGCTCCACAGCCGGCCGGAGAAGCCGGTTAAATCAGTCCGGCGGCATTCTGCGCCAAGCCCAGCCCCCGAGCAAGTGCGCGCGGCGGTCAGGCCAAGCTAAGTTATTGATTTTTCTTGGCTCGTTCCCGTTCCTGCTCGGCCTGGGCCTTGAGGTCTTCCATGCGCAATTCGACCGGGCTGCCCCTGGGCAGAGCCTTGGCGGCACGGTCGGCATGGAAGATCGCTTCGGCGTATTTGCCGGCGAGCAGGGAGTATTCGGCCAATGCGGCCTCGGCCTTCGGATCGTTCTCCGACAGGTGCGAATAGGCCGAAGACAGTTGCAGCCACGCCTCGGCGTTATCGGGTTCTTGATGAGTGGCGAGTTTCAGGTGCTCGACTGCATCCTTGATTGCGGCGTCGTCATCGGATGCAACTTCAGCCGTGCCAAGCTCGGTGCGGATCAGTGCGCTGAACGGCTGCAGCTTCACGGCCAGCTGATATTCCGGAATCGCTTCCTTCACGCGCGCGTTCTCGTAGAGCATCTGCGCCTTGAGCTCGTGGAAATAGGGGTCATTGGGCCGCTCGGCGATCAGCCCGTCGATCAGCGGGATGGCATGATCGAGGTCAGGAATACGATAGTAGGCAATCGCACGGGCATAGCGGCCCGCCACGCTCTTATCGGACTCAGGATAGCGGCGAAATGCTTCGCTGGGCGGATAGAGGAAGGCCCAAAGCTTGGCCACGATCAGGCGATGCATGTCCTCGTATTGCGGCGGCCAGGTCGCGTTGGTCCAGGGCGAGGTATCGACATGGTGCTGGATTTCGTCGATGCGGTCCTGGGTTAGCGGGTGGGTGCGAACATACGGGTCCTGGTTGACCGTCAGAAGCGCCTCTTCGTTCATCAGCGTCTGCATGAAGTCGAGGAAGCCGCGCGACGATTCGTGGAGATTGTCGAGGAACCGCAGGGCCGCCGTATCGGCTGAACCTTCGATCGATCGGCTAAAGGACAGATAATTACGCATCGCGATGTCCTGGCCGGCGCCGGCGATGGCTTCGGCGGCACCACCATTGCGGGCGGCGACACCCGCGGCCATGCCGATCAGCGCCGCGGCAATCGCCTCGTAGGACGCGTTTTCGTAAGCGTCATACCCGCGCAGGAGGTGGCCACCAGCTATATGGCCCGTTTCATGGGCGATGACGCCGATCAGCTCGCCGGCGTTCTTGGTTCTGACGATCAGGCCCGTATTGAGGAAAAGATTGAGGCCGCCGGCAACGAATGCGTTTATTTCCCGACTGTTAACAAGGTGTATGGTCACCGCCATCGGGTCGACGCCCGCTTGCTGGAACAGTGGCGTGGCATAAATCCGGATGGTATTTTCGATTTCCGCATCGCGGATGAATGACATCTGTTGAGCCTGGGCGTTGAGCGGAAGCAACCCAAGAAGAACGGCCAGGGACAGGAGAGAAATGCGTTTCGTCAAAAATCGGCCTCCAAAGGCACAGCACGGTAGCCATCCAGCACGGGGAAATCAACGCGGCGTTCAAGTCCTTCTGATTTGCTCAGTTCTCGCCGGATGCGGCTCCGGCGCCCATCTCGATCGTCCGCTCTTCGCCAGCAAGGGAGATCTGAGCGGCATGGTCGCGGCAGACGAGCCGCGTGCTGTCACAATCGGACGCGATGTCTTGACGGCGGGCGGGACGGCGGCGGACGCGGCAGTGGCGATGGCCTTCACCATGGCTGTAACACTTCCGACACAAGTCGGGCTTGGCTCGGCCGGTTCCTGTCTCGCCTACAATCACGACAAGAGCACGGTGAACGCGATCGACTTTGTGCCGCCGGCGAACGCCGGGGGGACGGGAAGTCTTCTTCCTATCATGCCGCGTGCGATGTTTCTGCTGCACGCCAACAATGGCTCGGTTCCGTGGAATCAATTGGTGCAGCCGGTACAGGCTCTGGCACAGCGCGGCGTTCCGGCTTCACGCGCCTTCATTCGTCAGTTCACACCCGTCGCTGAGACGGTTCTCGCCGATCCCGTAGCGCGCACAGTCTTCGCGCGACCCGATGGTCAGCCGCTGGCCGAAGGCGATCTGTTGCAGAACCCGCAGCTTGGCACTGTCCTGGGCCGTATCGGGTCGCGCGGCGTAGGGGAGCTTTACAACGGCACCTGGGCGCAGGAATTCACCGATGCCGCGCATCAAGCCGGTGCAACATTCTCTGCGAACGCTTTGCGGGACGTCACGCCACAAACCCATCAGCCATTGGCCGTGGCCTATGGCCATGAGATGGCGTATTTCGCGCCGCCGCCGGCAGCGCTCGGCGCGCTGGAGCAAGCCGCTTGGGCCGGTCTGGCCGGAGCCGATGCTTACAGCGCGGCGAGCAAGGAGAATAAGGCTCGAACCGTGGACGACGCTCTGGCTGCGGCGCCGACACCGAGTGCCGATCAGACGGCGGGGGCAAGTCTCGTCGCGGTCGATGGCAATGGCAATGCGGTCACCTGCGCTTTCACGCTGAACGGCGTCTTCGGTACCGGTCATATGGTTCCGGGATTCGGAACCTATCTCGCCGCGACAACGCCGGATGCGGGTGCGGGTCTGGGGCCGATGCTCACCATCAATCCGAATTCGAACGAGTTCCGCTTCGCTGCGGCTGCATCGGGCGGTATCGCCGGGGCGAAGATGATCATTCGCACGGCGCTTCGGGTGCTCGAAGACGAGAAGCCCTTGCCGGATGCCATTGCCGAAGGGGCGAAGGCCGATGGCGTCGATCGCATTCAAGCGGCACGGTGCCTCAGCGGTTCGCCTGACACAAAGCGGTGCGTGGCCGTTACCGATCCGCGCGGCTTCGGTCTCGCCCAGACGATGGCGGGCCAATAAACGTGGCACTGAAAGTCGCGCGGCGGGGACAGATTCCCCCGTTCATCGTGATGGATGTGATGCGCGCCGCGGCCGAACGTGCGGCGGCAGGCAAGGATGTCATCCATCTCGAAGTCGGGCAGCCGTCGACCGGTGCGCCGCAAGGGGTGATTCGCGCAGCCCATGCCGCGCTCGATGCGCAGCCGCTCGGCTACACCTTGGCGTTCGGTAACGAACCGCTGCGGCAGCGCATCGCGACGCACTACAAGGAACGCTATGGCGTGACGGTGCCGGCCGAGCGCATTGCCGTAACCGTCGGTTCGTCAGGTGCCTTCCTGCTCGGATTCCTGGCGGCCTTCGAACCGGGCGATCGCGTCGGCATCGCCGCGCCGGGTTATCCTTGCTATCGCCACATCCTGACGGCGCTCAATGTCGAGTCGGTGACAATCCCGATCGATGCTTCGACCGGCTTCAAACTGACGGTCGAAGCGCTGAATGGAATCGAAAATCTCGACGGATTGATCGTCGCCAGCCCGTCAAACCCGACAGGCGGTGTGCTGAGCGCCGTCGAAATGAAGGCGCTGATTGCGTGGTGTAAACAACGCGGCGTACGTCTGGTTTCCGACGAGATCTATCACGGCATCACTTACGGGACTGCTGCCACAACGGCGGCCGACGCGCCCGAGGTGATCACCATCAACAGCTTCTCGAAATACTTCTCGATGACGGGCTGGCGTCTGGGCTGGATGGTGCTGCCGCCCGATCTGTCGCGACCGGTCGAGGTGTTGGCGCAGAATATGTTCATCTCACCGCCGACTCTGGCGCAAGTGGCGGGGCTGGCGGCCTTCGACTGCAAGGATGAACTCGACGCCAATGTCGCGCGCTACGCCCGCAATCGCGCGATTCTGCTCAATGAGCTGCCAGGTGCGGGATTCGATCATTTTGCGCCGGCCGATGGCGCGTTCTATGTCTACACCGACGTCTCGCGCTACACGAACGACGCCGAGGCCTTCTGCCGGCGTCTGTTGGCCGAGACGGGTGTCGCCTGCACACCGGGCGTCGATTTCGATCCGATCGAAGGCCGGCGCTTCATGCGGCTGGCCTATCCGGGGACCGAAGCTGAAATGGTCGAGGCCGCCAAGCGCCTGAAGGCGTGGAAGAAGTAACGCGTTTAGCGTGCGTTTCTTATCTGGCCGACGCCGCCAGCATTAAGGTTCCCGCCCAATCGCCGCCGGATACTCTCGCGTGGTTAAAAGTCCACGTGTTGGAGCCCTGATTGGGGCTCATGGACAGCATGTCGTTCCCTGAGGGATGAAACGACAGCACATTGCCCTGCCAGGTCGCAGGGACGTTGGCTGCCCCATGGCCCTTTATCTTGCCTGACAGGCTGCCACCGATGCCAAAATCGACGAAGCTTCCCGCCTGGGTGCGACGCTCGACGACGACGACGGACTGGGCACTTTTGTCGAGGTAGCCTATCCACGCCGCCGTAGCGCCGTTGAGATTGAGGCCGAAGGAAGCCAGCACCGGCGGCAACTCGTCGTGATAGCAGTGGAACTCGCCCGCATGCGGGGCGAAGGACGGCGAGAAGAAGGAGGCGGCGCAATTGGCATAGGGCGCAAAAGCTGCGGAATATCCGGCGCCATGGCCATGCACCTGCTGATCGACCAGCATGTAGGGAATGCCGCGCGTGGCCATAAGCTGGCGCACCGCCGGTGATTGGTCGACGTCGGGCAACAGTTCATCGTCAGACGGCATCACCAAAAGCAGGCGGCTGGCGTTGATGCCTTTTAGCTGTGCTAAGGTGTATTGCACGATGTTCGCCGAGTTGCGGTCGGCCGTTCCGCCGCTCTGCAATTTGGGCTGACCGATGCCCGGCACCATCGCGATGACGCCATAGACCGGCACGCGCAGCGCCGCTTCGAGCGAAATCGCGCCGCCATAAGAAACGCCAGCGACAATGACGCGCTTATACCCGTACTGCTGGGCGGCGCCGATCTGCTGGACCACATAGGAAACGTGCTGCTGGCCGGTGGTGATCCACCCCTGCTCAAAAAGCGGATTGCGGTTGATCTTGACGATATCCCAACCAGCAGTGACGAGCGCCCTTAAGGATTGCGGCGGCGGATATTGGTATTGGGCTTCCTTGCCATTGACACCGTGGCTCCAGATGATCAGACCGACTGCGTTTTGGGGACCGTGCGGCGCCACATCGGAGAATCCCGGCGCCAACTGATATTGCACATTGGGGTCCATCTGCGCGGCGGCGGGCAGGGCATGCCAGAGCATGATCACCAGTGCCACGATGATCGCCATTGCGCGTCCGGCGCGCCACGAAACATTGCGGACTGAAGCCATTGTCAGGTCTGTCCCCCTTACGGCAATCCCGGCAGATCGTATCAGCCATCAGGATCACCCGGAAAGGTAGCGACGTCGATACTCAATGTCGGCGGAATTCTGTCTTGGAACCGAAATGGCGATTGGATCACTTCGTCGCAGCCAATAAGGTCAGTGTTCCGGTCAAGCTGCCCCGCGAACCATTCTCCTTGATCTGCCAGAAGCCGCTCGTCTGATCCGGCTGTAACGTCACCGAGAGAGCGGGAGGTGTGCCAAAGCTCAGCACATTGCCGGTCCAGCGCGCCGGCACGCTGTGCGCGATATAGGTGTTTTGCCGATCGAGAATGTCGGTCCCGAGAAAGTAATCCGCGGCCAGCCCGGACCCGGTGGGTCGCGTGATGACGAGAATGATCTGGGCACTCCGCGCATCATACCCCAACCAGACAGCGTTGGCGCCGTTGAGCGTCTCTCCGGCCGCAGCCAGGGCTACGCCGAGTTCGTCGTGATAGCAGTGGAACTCGCTCGTTCGTAAGCGAAGGTTGGGGTCGAGGAACGTGATGCCGCAATTCGCAAAAGGCAGAAACGGGGTGAGCCTGTCGCCGTTGGCGCCAAGCGGCCAGCTGTCGACCAAGACATAGGGGCTCTTGCGCGCATCCAACACCTGCCGCAGAGCCGTTGTTTGATTGCTGTTGGATGGCGTGTCCTCTCCCGCGAGCGCAACGAAAACCCGCTCGGCGTTGATGCCTTTGATCTGTGCCAGCGTGTATCGCGCATTGTCGGCGGCTTGGCTGTTGCCCTTCGCGCGGGCCGGCGCGAAAGCGATGACGCCATAAACGGGTTTTCTATCGGCCGCCTCGAGCGCGATCGACGCGCCGAGTGTGTCGCCGGCCAGGACGACGCGGCCGTAGCCGGATTGCTGCGCGTTGACGACCTGGCCGATGAGAGTACTGACATGTTGCTGGCCGACCGTCGTCCAGGAACCATCGGCCGTCGGGCGGTTGATGGACATCACATCCCAACCGCGAACGGCGAGTCCTTTCAGAATCGCGAGAGCAGGCGAGGGGCTGGGTGGGCCAATAGTGGGAAAGCCCGTGTTCCAGAGAACGAGGCCGGTCGCGTTCTCGGGGCCGCGGGCGGGAGAGTCGGGGAAGCTCGGCGCGATCGAATAGGCTTGGATCTGCTGCGCAGGCGTTGGCGCAGCGTTCCATATCGTCCAGATGGCGGCAAAAACAGCCAGTAGAACGACATATCGAACCGAGCGATGAAGGACGCCGAAGATTCTATCGAGCCACATAGCCCGGTTCGTGGCTTAAGAGCGCTGCTGCGTCAAGAGCAACCGGACTGCCACAGGATCGGCCGATCCTATGGCTGCAAGGGCATCAATGTGGCGAGTACCGGCGGCGAGGTGTCTGACCGCGTCTCGATGAACTTGGCTGGCGAGTCATCGACGTGCAGCGTCACTGCGGCCGATCCCGAGAGAAAGCTCAATGTGCCGTTTGCGCTGGTAGCATTGATCTGCTGATTGGTGCCGCTTTTGAATTTGCCGAAAAGGCCGATCCCCCACCCCATATCGACCACCGACCCCGAGGTCCCAACCTTCTGCACGACAGTGATCTCTTGACCGCTGGCCGCGCCGTAGCCGAACCACACATGGCTTGCGCCCTTGGGGTTCAGGCCAATGGCCGAGAGCGCCTGCGCTGCTTCGTCGTGAAAGCAATGGAACTCGCCGGATTTGGGCTTGGCGGCAGGATCGAGGAACCACATTGCACAGCCGGCATAAGGGATGAAGTCGCGCGAATAGCCGCCGCCATGGCCGTGCACTTGCGTATCGATCAACATGAACGGCATGGGTTTCGCGGCCATCAATTCACGCACCTTGGGGGCGCGATCGACATAGCGCATGAATTCGTCGTCGGTCGGCAGGACGAAGATGGCGCGCTCGGTTTTAAGGTCGCGCACCTCATCATAGGTCTCGGACGCGATCGCATCGCTCCAACTCGCCGAAATGGCGCCGTTGACGACGTCCTGGCCGGAATTGGGCGCCATGGCGATGACTGCGTAGACAGGAATGCGGCGCGCCGCTTCAAGGACGATTGCGCCGCCATAGGACTGACCGCCCAGGATGATGCGCGCGTAGCCTTTCTTCTGCGCCGCCTCGACCTCTTCGACCAGGCGTGCGATGTGCTTCTGGCCGGCATTGGTCCAGCCATTCTCATAGGTGGGATTGCGATCGAGTTTGACGACATCCCAGCCGCGCGCGGCGAGGCCCTGGATCACCAGGGGCGGCGGATATTTATATTGGGTCATCGTGCCGAACAAGCCGTGATTCCAGATCACCAGGCCTTTGGCCTTTTCCGGACCTTGCAGCGGGAAATCTTTATAGGCTGGCTCGATGAGGTACGCGTCCATCGCCCGGGCCGGCTGAGCCGGAAGGGCAAACAGCGTTCCCGCGATCAGAAGCAGGGCGAGTGCCGCGATCGGCGTCTTAAGAGCGGGGAACGAGGCAAACACGCAGGCACGGCGAACGGCACGTTCAAGCCACGGCGTCATCGAAGAAAGCCCCCACCGACCTCACGCCCCCCGGCGCGATCGGGTTCGAGGGTAGGGTAAAAAATGGGGGTTAAGGAAGGGTTGAAGGGACGCCAGATTGACGATTCGCGAAATCCGCGGAACACTGTGGGTACGAAACGCCATACGGGAATCGCCAACCCTTTGACCGCACTAATGGTTTTCGGCGTTGACTCCCCATCTAAATCTGGCATACTCCGCGCCCTTGCCGCAGCGGGGCCAAGCTATTGGCTCAGCGCGGCGATTTCCATTTCAGGGCCCAATGAAGACATTCAACATCAAACCGGCTGACGTGAAGAAGCAGTGGATCCTGATCGATGCCGAAGGCGTCGTTCTCGGTCGGCTGGCCACGGTCATCGCCACCCGCCTGCGCGGCAAGCACCGTCCCACCTTCACGCCGAACGTTGATTGCGGTGACAACATCATCGTCATCAACGCCGCCAAGGTGAAACTCACCGGCAACAAGCTGCGTGACAAGGAATTCCACTGGCACACTGGTTATGCGGGCGGCATCAAGAGCCGTACCGCCGGCCAGCGCCTCTCCGGCCGCTTTCCCGAGCGTGTCATCGAGAAGGCCGTGCAGCGCATGATCACGCGCGGTCCGCTTGGCCGTCAGCAGATGAGCAATCTGCGCGTCTATGCCGGTCCGACGCACGAACATGAAGCCCAGCAGCCCGTCACGCTCGACGTCGGCGCGCTGAACCCGAAGAACAAGAGGTAAGTTATGGCCGAAGATTTCGGCGCACTCGCCAGTCTCAAGGACACGATGCCCCATGTGGCACCGACCCCGGTGGTGCGCACTCCTAAGATTGATTCCCGTGGCCGCTCCTATGCCACCGGCCGCCGCAAGAATGCCGTGGCTCGCGTGTGGGTGAAGCCCGGCTCGGGCAAGATCACCGTCAACGGCCGGGGTGTCGAAATCTACTTCGCGCGTCCCGTGCTGCGCATGCTGATCAACCAACCCTTCCAGGTTTCCAACCGCATGGGCCAGTTCGACGTGGTTGCCACCGTTGCCGGTGGCGGTCTGTCGGGTCAGGCCGGTGCGTTGCGCCATGGCATTTCGCGCGCGCTGACGCTCTATGAGCCGGGGCTCCGCGTGGCCTTGAAGCCGGAAGGCTTCCTGACGCGTGACCCGCGTGTGGTCGAGCGCAAGAAGTACGGCAAGCGTAAAGCGCGCCGTAGCTTCCAGTTCTCCAAGCGCTAATTCGGCGCGCCTTTCGGCGTATCCTTCTATACGCGAGCCGGGAAGGGGTGCCTTCCCGGCTCGTTTCATTTTGGGAGACGATCATGGCCGTGATCTATGTGGCGAGAAGCGAAACCGTCACCGAATGGGCCTCAGACGTAGGTCTGGGCAAGAACATCTTCAAAGTCGGCGTCGGCGAGTCCGACGAGGCCGTGCTGGCTGAACTCAATACCGGTATTTGCGGCGGTACCGACTGGACTGTCGTGAAAAGTGCCGATGCGGGCGAACTGACCGACGAACAGGCGGTCGAGCGGCTGGCAAAGCGCGAGAAAATCATCGATCCCAAGTTCTATCCGCGCCTGCGCGGCACGATGGGCCTGTTCCGTATCAAGATCGAGAATGTCGAGAACAGCGCTCTACTGAAGAAGGCGCTCGAAGGCATGCAGATCGCTGCCTTGAAGCTGAAGCCGGTCGACATCGCCGACTATCTGATTACCAACGCGCAGCGATGAGATTGTGTTAGGCGGCCACCCTTCGAGACGGTCCGTCGTGCTTTGCACGCATTCGCATGACCGGACCTCCTCAGGGTGAGGACAGCGCTAAAGTCTCGACCTCATCCTGAGGAGCGAAGCGTCTCGAAGGATGGGCGCACAAAGGATAAGAAGCTATGACCACGATCAATGTCGCCATTCTGGGAGCCTCGGGCTACACAGGCGCCGAGCTGATCCGCATCCTTGTCGGCCACCCGAATGTGCGCATCGCCGCGCTCTCGGCAGACCGCAAGGCCGGCCAGCCGGTCGCCGCGGTGTTCCCGCAATTCACCGGGCTCAAACTCCCCGATCTCGTTTCGATCGATAAGATCAGTTGGGACGGGATCGACGCGGTCTTCTGCGGTCTGCCGCACGGCACGACGCAAGAGGTGATCGCGAGTCTGCCCGAGCGGCTGAAGGTGATCGACCTCTCAGCCGACTTCCGGCTGCGTGATGTCGACGAATACGCAAAGTGGTACGGCCACGCCCACAAGGCGCCGACGCTTCAGAAAGCCGCTGTGTATGGTCTGACCGAGCTTAATCGCGCGGCGGTGAAGAAGGCGCGGCTGGTGGCCAATCCCGGCTGCTATCCCACCTCGGCGTCGCTGCCGCTGGTGCCGGTACTGGCCGAGAAGCTGATCGATCCCGATGAGATCGTCATCGATGCGAAGTCGGGCGTGACCGGTGCAGGCCGGTCGCTGAAAGAGAACCTGCTGTTCGCGGAAGTGGCCGAGGGGATGCACGCCTATGGCGTGGCCCACCACCGGCACATGCCCGAGATTGAGCAGAGCCTCAGCGAAGCCGCGGGCCGGCCCATCCAGGTCAGCTTCACGCCGCATCTGATCCCGATCAACCGCGGTATGGAATCGACCATCTATGTGCGGCTGACCGGTAAGCACACGGCAGAGGATCTGCGGGCCGCGCTGGCCAAGCAGTATGTCGACGAGCCTTTCGTCCAGGTGCTGCCGCAAGGTGCGACGCCGGAGACGCGGTTCGTGCGCGGCTCGAACCAGTGCCAGATCGCCGTCTATGCCGATCGGAAGCCAGGCCGGGCGATCCTCTCTTCGGTGATCGACAATCTGACCAAGGGTGCGTCGGGCCAGGCGGTGCAGAACTTCAACGCGATGTACGGCCTGCCAGAGACGACGGCGCTGATGCTGCCGGCGATGTTCCCGTGATCATGAGCCTCGTCCTTCGAGACGCCGCCCTCATGCTTCGCATGACAGTGGCTCCTCTGGGTGAGGCACGTTTTATGAAACCTCATCCTGAGGTGCCGCCGAAGGCGGCCTCGAAGGATGTAGGCGCACGAACGAGGTGAGCACAGTGTCAGGACTTCTTCTGCCGTTTCGCAATGTGATGCCGACCATCGGTGCGGGCGTGTTCGTCGCCAATACCGCGGTGGTGATCGGCAATGTCGAGATCGAGGCCGAGGCCAGCATCTGGTTCGGCGTCGTGGTGCGCGGCGATGTGCATAACATCAAGATCGGCGCGCGCAGTAATGTGCAGGACAACACCGTCATCCATGTGACCGAAGGTCGGTTCGGCACCACGATCGGCGCCAATGTGCTGATCGGTCATGGCTGCATCATCCATGGCTGCACGCTCGAAGACGGTTGCTTCATCGGCATGGGCAGCACGATCCTCGACGGCGCGCGGGTCGAGGCGGGCGCCATGGTCGGCGCCGGCTCGCTGGTGACGCCGGGCAAGGTGGTGAAGGCGGGCGAACTCTGGACGGGGCGGCCCGCCAAGCTCGGCCGGCCGCTCACCGATCAGGATCGCGTGGCGATGCGGGCGGGTGTCGATCACTACGTCGACCTCGCCAAGGTCTACCGCGGCGAGAAGCGTTGAAGCGTCAGCCGCTATAAAACGACCGCTACAAATCAGTCACAGAGCGCAGACAAAATAAAAGGGGCGGCCGCAGCCGCCCCTTCGTCGATTATCGGCTCTTTAGCGGATCAACCCGCCTTCAGATTGATGGCCGAGGTGCGTCCATTCTGCGACTCAAGGTCGAAGTTGACTTTCTGGCCTTCGTCGAGGGAGGTCAAACCCGCGCGCTGGACCGCCGAGATGTGGACGAAAACGTCCTTACCGGCCTGATCCGGCTGGATGAAGCCATAACCTTTTTGCGTATTGAACCACTTCACAGTTCCTGAAGCCATCGTCGTTCCTCGTATTTAGACATAAAGGGTAGCTAAACCACCGCACGACCAGCGCGGCGAACCAATTGCAGAATGGGTGGGGCCGGGATCAACTCTCCGAAGAGCGCAAGACGGGCCGACCAATCTTCAGTCGGTAAAGCATCATGGCATGAAGCTTTTTTCCTTCCAAGATGGGTACCCCCCGTTGACCGGGGACCAGATTGTGATACAGTTTGTTCTTGATTTGTTTCACGTGAAACATTCTTAATTTTGTATTATATATCAAGGAACTATGATGCCGCACCGATGCCTTCCAACAAGCTGAGACAAGATCGTGTCTGACATCCACTTTGCCTTGTTCGAAACGCCCATCGGTGCCTGCGCCATAGCTTGGCATGCGGGTCTCGAAGAGGGTGTTGCGCAGGCTCGCGTTGTGCTCGTTCAGCTCCCGGAATCAACGCCCGCAGCAGCCCGTGCGCGTGTGCACCGGCGCGCGCCGGAAGCGCAGGAGTCTGAGCCGCTTCCCGAGATTCAGGATGCGATCGTGCGGATCAGAGCTGTGCTTGAAGGCGGGAAGGACGATCTGACCTCGATCGCGCTCGATATGTCTGACGTGCCGCCTTTCCATCGCAAAGTGTTCGAGGTGACGCGCGCCATTCCGCCGGGTCAGACACTGACCTATGGCGACGTTGCCGCGCGTGTTGGCGAGCCCGGTGCGGCGCAGGCAGTGGGGCAGGCGCTCGGCGCCAATCCCTTCGCGCCGGTGGTGCCCTGCCATCGCGTTCTGGCGGCGGGTGGCAAGATGAATGGCTTCTCCGCCCATGGCGGGATCGTCACCAAGCGCCGCATGCTTGAGATCGAAGGGGCCATCGCCCATCAGCCCAGTCTGTTCGGCGATCTGGACTAGGCGATGCGCGTCACGCCGCTGTTTCGCTCCGATACTCTGGCTGTGGCAAGTTATCGCTGCACGCCGGACGATGGGATGGCGATCAGCGGCAAGCCGCAGCGCGAATGTCACGATACCTATTCGCTCTCCTATGTGCGGCGCGGCAGCTTCGGTTACGCCTCACGCGGGGCGCAGTTCGATCTGATCGCCGGCTCGATCCTTGTCGGTCATCCCGGCGACGATTACGTCTGCAGCCACGATCACGCGGGCTTCTGCGACGAATGTCTGTCGTTCGCGCTATCGCCTGCGCTGGTCGAGACATTGGGAGATGGGCGCGACATCTGGCGCGTCGGCGCGGTGCCGCCGTTGCCGGCATTGATGGTCTTGGGTGAGTTGGGACAGGCCGCGCTTTCGGGTGCCTGCGATTTAGGCTTCGACGAGTTGGGGTTGCTTCTGGCCGAACGGTTTGTGGCGGCTATCACGGACAAGAAGCCCGCGCCCGTGGCCACTCAGCCGCGTGATCGCCGCCGTGTGGTCGAGACAGCATTGTGGATCGACGCCGAATCCCATCGCGATATCGATCTGGAAGCGGCGGCAAAAATGGCTGGTTTGTCGCCATTTCATTTCTTGCGCCTGTTCGCCGCGGTGCTCGGGGTGACGCCGCATCAATACCTTATACGCGCGAGGCTGCGTCGAGCGGCGCGGCTGCTCGCTGAGGAGGAGAGGCCGATTACCGATATCGCTTTCGATATCGGTTTCGGCGATCTCTCGAATTTCGTCCGCACCTTCCATCGTGCTGCCGGAATGTCGCCGCGCCGGTTCCGCCAAATGGCGCGCGGCGGCAAGGGCGGGAATCGCAAGTTTCTCCAAGAATCGCCCACGGCCTTATCCCTAGGATGATCACCTGATCCAATCAGGGAGGTCATCGTGTACGACCATATCGGTTTGAAGGTGAAGGACGTTGCCGCCAGCGTGACGTTCTACGGCGCGACATTGGCGCCGCTCGGCCATGTCGTCAATTCTCAGGACGCGTCAGGCGCCGGTATCGGTCCCAAGGATGCTTCAGCGCTCTGGCTCTATGCCGCCAAGGATGCCAAGGGGCCGGGTGTCCATATCGCGTTCCAGGCGAAGGATCGTGCCGCGGTCGACCGCTTCCATGCGGCGGGTCTCAAATCGGGTGGACGCGACAACGGCAAGCTGGGCCTGCGCGCCGATTACAGCCCGACCTATTACGCAGCGTTCCTGCTCGACCCCGACGGCAACAATGTAGAAGCTGTCTGCATGGGCTGATGGGAGGGGTATGGATGGCCACGATTCGCAAAGAGATCGACCTCGGCGTAGGAGTCGACGCGGTTTGGGATGCGGTGCGCGACTTCGTCCATGTCGACAAACGGCTGGCGCCGGGCTTCGTTGTCGAATCGCTCGCCGATCCCGACACCGCTAACGGTGTCGCGCGTCTGGTGACGTTCTTCAACGGACTGAAGGCGCGCGAGCCGTTGGTGAGTTGCAATGATGCAACGCGGCGACTGGTCTATGGCGCGACCGGCGGCCGGGCCAGCCACTACAATGCGTCGGTCGAGGTGATCGATGCTGGTTCCGGTCGGTCGCGCCTGATCTGGACGATCGATATTCTGCCAGAGGCGTTGGCCGGTCCCATCGGCCAGATGGTCGAGCACGCCGCCGAAATCATGAAGAAGACGCTCGAGGGCTGAGCCGGGCTAGGTGGGGTCCAGGACCGAACGGATCATCGCCGCCAGTTCTTCACTATGGAATGGTTTGTGCAGAATGCGCCGCGCCTGCGCGATGCCCAGGCCTTCCAAGGCGCGATGCTCGGTATAGCCGGTCATGAACATCACGTTGATCGCCGGCTGCATGGCCTTGGCCTGCTCTGCCAAGAGGAAGCCGTCGACCCCGCCGGGCAGCACGATATCGGTCAGCAGCAGACTCGTCTCGTTATGGGCCTGGAGCAAGGCCAGACCGCCGGCCGCGTCACCCGCGACGATAACGGTGTAGCCCAGCCGCTGGAGCTGTAGGCGTGTCACGCCGCGCAGATCCACGTTGTCTTCGACCAGCAGCACCGTCTCGTGCCCCGGCGTCAAAACGCGCTCGGCTTCAAGCTCGGTAACGACGGCACCGGTCGGATCGAGTTTGCGCGGCAAGTAAATGCGCACGGTCGTGCCGCGACCGATCTCACTGTAGATGTTGATATGGCCGCCTGATTGATTGACGAAGCCGTAGACCATGCTGAGGCCCAGTCCACTGCCTTTGCCGGTCTCCTTGGTGGTGAAGAACGGCTCGAAGACGTGATCCAATACTTCGCGTGACATGCCGGTGCCGGTGTCCGACACAGCCAGCATGACGTAGTCGCCGGGCTTAACCTCCGGGTAGCTGGTGGCGTAATCGGCATCGAGACGCGCGTTGTTGCTCTCGACGATCAGCTTACCGCCATCGGGCATCGCGTCGCGCGCGTTCAGGGCGAGGTTGAGCAACGCGTTTTGCAGCTGGCCGGGATCGGCCTCGCAATGCCAGAGGCCTGGAATCTGGACCAGTTGGATCTCGATGCCTTCGCCCAGCGTGCGCTTCATGATCTCGGTCATGTCGCGCACGGCGGCATTGAGGTCGAGCTCGACGGGCAGCAGTGGTTGCCGGCGCGAGAACGCCAGCAGGCTGCGTGTCAGAGTCGCGCCGCGATCCACGGTCTTGATGCATGCCCGCACCCAGTCACGCACCACCGAATTGTCCTGCAACTCCGTTTCGATCAGCTGCAACCGGCCCAGCAACACAGCCAGAAGATTGTTGAAATCGTGCGCCACGCCGCCGGTGAGCTGACCGACGGCTTCCATCTTCAGCGACTGCTGCAACTGCCGTTCGAGCGCGCTGCGCTCTTCGATCGCCCGCTTGCGCTCCGTGATATTGCGGGCCGAGCAATAGAGGTATTTGCGGTTGTCGAAGATGACCAGCTGCACGCTGACTTCGGCATCGTAGACACTGCTGTCGCGGCGCCGGTGCTGTGTTTCGAACAGGCCGGGCGGCATGCCGATTCGCGTCTTGATGATGCGTCCCACATCCTCGCGTTTAATACCGGCATCCCAATCGGCGACGTTGAGACGGGGCAGGGGCTGTTCGGGATAGCCGAGTTCGCGCAGGAATGAGGCACTGGCCTCAACCAAGTAGCCGTCTTCGTCGACCACATGCATGCCATCGCTGGCGGTCTGAAGAATCGTTTGATAGCGCCGGCCGGCATCGGCGGTCGCTTCCTCGGCGCGTTTCCGCTCAGTGATATCCGAGTAGATGGCGACGACACCGCCATCGCGCGTCGCCCGTTCATGAATGGCGAACCAACGCCCGTCGGCGACTCGAATCTCCAGTGGTTCATGGGAGGTCGCCGATACCGGGCGCGGCAGGTCGAGATTTTTCAGCTCTTCGGCGATGCTCTGGGCTACGGAATTGGCCAGCACCGGCTGCCGGTCTTTGTCCCAGAGCATGAAGCCGTCTGACAAGCTTTCGATCGCGTCGATCAGCCGGGCGCGAGCCGTTGTCGCCTCCACGTCGCTGGTCAGCAGGAAGCGTGACACGAAAACCGCGCAGATCGTGATGGTGATCGCATAGAGCGCCAGGAACGCAGAAAGCTGCCATGTCTGCGGACTGTATGGATTCGTCGCCATCGCGTAGTAGCTGCCGGCGCAGAGAATCCCCACCCAGATGATGACGGCACGCGGAATGGTCGCGATGGCCAGCGCGCCGGCGGCGATCAATCCCGTGATGACGCCGACCACGACCAAGAGTTCGGCCTGTCCGACATGCGGAACCAAATAAACAAGCATGACGGCGTAGAGCGTCGAGGTGGCGAAGGTATGCCAGATGATCTGCCGTACATCGCCAATCGTCGCCGTTAGGGGCGGCCCATAGCGCAGGAAACGCCATGCCAGAGCCATACGCATCACCGCCATGGAGGTGATGGCAAAAGCCCATATGACGAGCAGCGACGGCGGCAGAATCTGCCAAGACACCACGCAAATCAGAATCGCCGCGCTGATATTGGCGGGCTGGGTGAAACGGTCGAGGCGGGTGATGCTGTAGAGGGCGCGCGCGCGTAGATAACCTGCCGCTTCCTCGGCGGTCGGTGACAAGCCGGATGCGGACTCGGCCGACATCAACGGACGAAAGACGGATTGAAAGGGCTTAAACAACGCTCAGGATCACCGCAACGATCGAAGGCCACGCTATCTTCACCTCAACGAAGATACGCTGGCCGACTTGCGGGTAAGCGCCCATTCGTTAGTTGAATCCCGGAAGCAAGAGCTCCCGACTATGATGCGAATTAATTATATGGGGAAGGTTGATGCGGTGCTAGTGACGGCAACCACGGATGTCGTTCGGACAAATATCTATTGAAAAGCAAGGTTTTCACCAAAGGCTATCTTAGCTAAAGCTGTGATTGGCGAAGCGGATCGTCGGATGTCCGTCAGATACGCGTCAGATGTTCGAAGCGGCGCCGACGTGATTGCTGCGGTGGCTGGGGACTGCAGTCTTACCATTCGCCCAATCCCAGAATTCGCAGGTGTCACGCGCGAAGTCGAGCAGCGGCTGAGGAACTTTGGCCGCGAAGGGTAGGGCTTCAGCGACTTCCCGGTCCCACTGTTCTCCGAGCCGAAGAACATCGTCGGGTTTGATGGTGCCGCGGCAATTAGGCGCGCCGCATCTGCACTGCAGGTCGTAAGTCAGGTTGAGGCTGCCGTATTCGCAGGTGAGCTGCGCGCCGGCAGCGATATCGCGCACGGCGATCTCCATCTGCGTGCCGAGGCCACGCATCGCAGGAGCGCAGCTGTGATTGACGCTACGGCCATGGTCCCAGCAGAGGACTCGGTTGCCGTCCGGATTGCCATAGGCGTAGGTCTCGACGATCGGTCGATAGGCGGCCGGCAGGTTGCGTACATCGTCCGGCGTGAGAACGATATCGAAGCGGCACAGGACCCACACGATCGTTCCGCGCGGGATCGGGGCGGTCGCGAAAACACCAAAGCCCACCGTGTCGTCGATGAAGCGGAGTTCCGTGTCGGGATGGATCATGATGGCGTCGAGCGCGGCAGATCGGGATCGGCATGACTGGCGAGCCGCTCGGCCAGTAGTTGCTCCATGCGGACCTTCATCTGTGGGGCGCGTTCGACGAGGTAGTTGAACTGCTCTGCCGAGAGTGAGAGCAGAGTGCAAGGCGTCAGGGTGCGCACGCTTGCGGTGCGCGGCACGTCTTGAAGCAATGCGATTTCGCCGAAATGATCGCCGTCTTCGAGCACGGCCAGGCGGCGTGGTGTCGCGCCTTCGTTTTCCAGACCCTTCACGATTTCGACCGAGCCGCGGACGACGATATAGAAACGGTCGCCGTGGTCGCCTTCGTGCATGATGGTGCGGCCCGCCGGATGCTGCTCGGTGGTGAAGAGGCGCGCCACCTCGGTCAGCATCGATTCGTCGACATGCTCGAGCACGGGCAGGCTGCGCAGACGATCCGGCTCGATCGTCGCGTGGTTGCCTTCGGCGCTGACGCTGAAGCCGCTTTGCTTGTTCCACAGGCGCCAATAGTGGTCTCGGCGCGCGAGCAGTTCCTCATGGGTGCCGGCTTCCACGAGCTGGCCATGGTCGAGCACGAAGATGCGGTCACAATTGGTGGCAGACGCCAGTCGATGCGTCACCGACACAACCATGCGGCCCTTGGCCAGTCGCGAGAGGGTTGCGTTGATTGCCGCATCCGAGCCCGGATCGAGCGCCGATGTTGCTTCGTCCAAAACGAGGATGTGCGGATTACGCAGGATGGCGCGCGCGATGGCCACACGCTGGCGCTGTCCGCCCGACAGGCGGCTGCCACGTTCGCCCAGCGGCGTGTCATAGCCCAGCGGCAGAGCGGCGAGCGTTTCGTGAATCTCAGCGGCTTTGGCTGCCGCCTCGATTTCCGCGCGCGTCGCATCGAGCTTGCCCAGGCGGATGTTGTCGGCGGCGGAGACGTTGAACAAGAAACTGTCCTGGAAGACGACGCTCATCTGGGCGCGCAACGACGCTTGGGTTGAGTCGCGTAGGTCGATGCCGTCGAGCGTGATACGCCCCGACTGCGGCTCGTACAGGCGCAACAGAAGATTGAGGATCGTACTCTTGCCCGAGCCGCTGGCGCCGACGAAAGCGACTGAGAAATTGACCGGGATGGAGAGGTTGATGTGCTTCAGCGTCGGCGTCGCGGCTGTATAGCCGAACGATACGTCTTCGAAAACGATCCCGCGCTCGACCTTTGGCAACGGTTTCGCCGGGGCCGAATCCGAAACGCCCGGCAATTCATCGAGCAGTTCGTTGATGCGCTGCAGGCTTCCGGCCGCCTGAATCAGCGATGGCAGATACTGCATCGTATAGGACAGAGAATAGGACAGGTTGAGGAACAGCGCTTGGAACGATGCCAACGTACCTATGGTGATCTGATCGTTGGACGCCATCCAAGCGCCCACACCCAGCACCAGGACCTGCAGCAGCATGATGCCGATGCCGGCCGACCGCTCGACCATCGCGGAGAAGAAGCTGACGCGCAGCACGCTGCGGCCCAGTTTGCTGTTCCAATCGCTGAACCCGGTGCGCGCCGTGTCTTCGAGGCCGAAGGCTTTTACTACCGGCTGCGAAACTACGTTTTCCTGCACCAAAGCGATTGCGGTGCCGTCGATTTCCTTGCGCACATAGCTGGCGGCGATAGCGCGCGGCGCCAATATGCGCGGCCCGAACAGGCACAGCGGCCAGACGAGCATGGCCAGCAACGCGAGGCGCCAATCGAGCACGAAGAGCAGGACTGTCGTCGCCACGACATCGAGTGCGGGCAGCACGCCCCAGGATAGTGCGTTGGTCAGCGCGGTTTCGAGCGAGCCGAGGTCGCCGGAGAAGCGCGATAGAATGTCGCCGACGCGCACGCGGTAGAAATAATCCATCGACAGCCATTGCAGCTTGTCGAACATCGCCTGCCGTAGGTCGCGCATCATATTGGCTGACAGCCGCGCGTAGAGGTAGTCGCGGCCCAAGCCCACAGCCGAGGCGATCACGGCACCAAGGGCCAGCGCCACGACGATGGCGATCAGCAGGAAATGGTCGTGGCCGACCAGGCCGAAGTCGACGATGAATTTGAATGAGAAGGGCAGGAAGGCGTAGAAGGTCATCTCGATCAGCAGCGCCGCCAGGATGACGATAGCGTCTACGCCATAGGGGGCGACGAGCTTCCCGAGGCGGCGAAAATTGGTGCGGATCGAAATCGGCTGTTCCGGACCATTCTCGTCGTCGCTAAATGCAAGAAGGTCCGACTGGTCGTCGACCATAAAGCCCCGTTATTCAGATCATTTCCGGCAAAAGAGGCCGCCCCGGAATGCGGGCATCCTACTCAAATCATGGAGTAGCTTGAACAGCGAAAACGCAAGCAACGCGCCTGACAGGCATGCGTTATCCCGTTTGCCCTAAGGATTAACGCCTACTGTTTCGGCGCGTCGGCGTTTCCCTCGTCGCTCGATACGCGTACATAGCTGCCGGGCGCATCTTCGATTGCCTTCAACTTGCCGACACCGGGAATGCGCGGGGCAATGCTCTTCTCGCCGGCGTATTTCTCGATCCAGGCCTGCCAGTCGGGCCACCAGGAACCATCATGCGCTTGGGCGCCTTCCAGCCAGGCATCGGCCGTGCGCGGCGGTTTCTTGCTGTTGGTCCAGTAATTGTATTTCTTCGCCTCGGGCGGATTGACGATACCCGCGATATGGCCTGATGCCGCCAGCACGAAACGTACCGGCCCCTGATAGAGCTGGGTCGCGGCATAGGTCGATTTCCATGGCGCGATGTGGTCCTCGCGCGTCGAAATGATGTAGATCGGCAACTTGAGGTTACGCAGGTCGATCGGCGTGCGCGCGATGCTGATGCCGCCCGGCTCGATCAGGCGGTTCTCGAGATACAATTTGCGCAGATAGAAGCTGTGCATCGCCGCCGGCATGCGCGTCGCATCGGAATTCCAATAGAGCAAATCGAAGGGGAAGGGATCCTTGCCCAACAAATAGTTGTTCACAACGAAGGACCAGATCAGGTCGTTGGCGCGCAGCATGTTGAAGGTGGTTGCCATCTCGGAACCCGAGAGATAACCGCGCTGATCCATTTTCTCTTCGAGCGACTGAAGCTGCGCCTCGTCGATGAATACGGTCAGGTCGCCAGCCTCGTGGAAGTCGACCAGCGAGGCCATGAACGTCGCGGAAACAAAGCGCTCGTCCTTACGGGTGGCCATATAGGCCAGCGTGCAGGCGAGCAGAGTGCCGCCCAGGCAATAGCCGACCACATCGACCTGTTGCTCGCCGGTCGCGGCCTCGATGGCGTCGAGCGCGGCGAGGGGGCCTTCCTTCATGTAGTCGTCGAAGGTCTTGGCCGCGAGATGGGCGTCCGGGTTGACCCAGGAGACGACAAAAACGGTATGCCCTTGTTCGACCGCCCAACGCACGAACGAGTTCTTCGGGCGCAGATCGAGAATGTAATACTTGTTGATCCAAGGGGGGATCACCAGCAGAGGGCGCTGATAGACTTTCTCGGTCGTCGGCGCGTATTGGATCAACTGCATCAGATCGTTCTGAAAGACGACTTTGCCTGGCGTGGTGGCTATATTTTCGCCCACCTTGAATGCGGCCAGATCGGTCATCTTGATCGCAAGCTTACCTTTGCCGCGCTCAAGATCGGCGAGCAGATTGTTGAGGCCCTTGATCAGATTTTCGCCGCCGGTCTCGGCAGTGGCGCGCAGCACTTCGGGATTGGTGAGCACGAAGTTCGATGGCGCCATCGCATCGACGAACTGGCGTGTGTAGAAATCGACCTTGCGCGCGGTGTGCTCGTCGAGCCCTTGGACGCCGCCGACCACGCCCTGGATCCAGCGGGCGGAGAGCAGATAGCTCTGCTTGATGAAATCGAAGACCTCGTTTTCCTGCCAGACATCGTCCTTGAAGCGCTTGTCGGACTTCTCGGGCTCCACCACCGGCTGGGCGTCGTCGTCGCCCATCAGCCGCCGCGCGGTGTTCTGCCAAAGCTGCATATAATCGCGCCACAGATTCATCTGGGCTTCGACCAGGCGCGCAGGATCGGTCATCAGCGTCGCGGTCATTTGTAGAAAGGCGCCGCCGATATTCAGCGGATCGAAGTTGCCGCGCGATCCGTCGGAGGACTGGGAGGCCTGTCGGACCAGGAAGTCGGTGACGATCCGCTGACTGCGCTCGGCGATACCGGTCATGGCCCGGGCGACCACCTGGGGGTCGGGCATCCGGACATCGGCGGCTTTGGATGGATTGGGCGACAGGCCAGGGGTGGGGCCAGAGGACGATTTGGCGGCCGCTTTATCCTTGGGTGTCTGAGCTTTGTCGCTCATGTGGTCTCCCTTTGCGTCCGGGCCGGGCGGTCAAGGTCTGCCCTGGGCAGAATCATACCACCACTATATAATCGCCTCCAGGGACATGGGTATGGCCGGGCGCAAATTTATTATCGAAATCAAGGGACAACCATACAGGGTTGCGAAATCAATGCAGAGGATGGGTGGCGGAATGATCGGTTGGGCCGGACTTCGGGGGGCGGTCGCTGTTTTGGGGCTAGCCGGTTTGGCGGCCTGTTCCGATGTGGACCCGAGCGGTATCGCCTCGGGAGCCAGCGACTGGGTGTCGGGCCTGTTCGATAACAACAGCCCGCTGCCGCCGGATGTTCCCGGCGCGCCGGTGGAGCCCGCCGATAAGCCCCAACTGGGTAATGATCAGCGGCCGAAGACCGAGTCGCCCACCGAACGACAGGCCATCGCCGACTCTCTGGTCGCGGATCGACAGAACGCGCAATACACCGAAGCCGAGCAAAAGCGCGAAGGCGATCCCACCCGTCCGTTGAATGCGGCGGAGGGTACGTCGACCGCCTCGGCCGCAGCTCCGGCCACCACCTCGGAAACCGCAGCGCCGGCCGCGCCGACGCCGGCGACTCCGCCAGTTGCGACCCAGCCGTCGCAAGCGGCGGCTCCCGCCACGCCTGGAGCCCCTGTGGGTCCTACGGCAAACCAGCCGCCCGCGCCGGCGCCGGATACCAAGCCGCAAACGTCGAATGATACGCAGCCGGCCCCACAGAAGATGGCGGCGGCGGACACGGATTCGGACTCGGTTGTTGCGCCGTCTGCCCGGGTTCAACTCGACGAACCGATGCCGAATACCAAATCGACACCCGCGCCGCAGCCTGTCACGCAAGCGGCGGCCGCACCTGTGCCGACGCCAGCTTCTACTCCAACGCCTAAGCCGGTTGCCGCCGCGGCACCCGCTCCGGCCCCAACGCCTGCGCCGGCACTCGCACCCGCACCGCAACAGGTGGCCGCCGCTACGCCAGCGCCGAGTCCGGCTCCTGCAGCTTCGGCACCAGCCCCGGCGCCGCGCCGGGCCGCGACCGGCGATGTGGTGGGCGACACCTATCGCGAGCGTCTAGCCGAGTTCTCGGCCGGGTCGAACGCTCCGGCTCAACAAACCAGCTATGCCACGCCATCTCCGGGGGCCGGCAGTAGTGACATGATCAGTGACTCGGGTGCGGTACCCAACAGCAAGGTGACGCCGACCCATGGCAGTGGCGGCGCCCACCCGTTGGCTGCGCTTGATCAGAACAAGGCCGCCGCCAGCTTCCAAGTGGCCCAGATCGCTTTCGGCGAGGGAACCGCCGACCTGACCCAAACCAACGACGCCGATCTGCGCTCGGTGGTCGAGGTCTATCGCAACAGCAAGGGCGCCGCCAAAATCGGCATCATCGGGCACTCCGACAGCCCACGACTCGACGTCAGCGCTTCGGCCAATCGCGAGTCGAACCGATCGTTGGCAGCCGAACGCGCCGCTGCCGTTGCGCGCGCCCTGGAAAAAATGGGCGTGCCGGCCACTAAGATTTACGCCGGTGCCACAGGCGAAACAGCCGGCGACTATGTCGAGGTGTTCGCTGCCTATTGAGGATAAGTCGCGGCCCGGAACGTTGGATTCTCGACAACCCGGTCCGCACTAAGTTAAACAACGGCTGTCGTGCTTTTGCGCGGGTCGTGAATCGAGGCTCAAACGTCCATGCAGACCGAATTCGATCGTCTCCAACGGCTTCCCCCTTACGTCTTCGCCGAAGTCAACGCGATGAAGGCGAAGTCGCGAGCTGCCGGCGACGACATCATCGATTTCGGCATGGGCAACCCCGATATGCCCACGCCGCCGCATATCGTCGAAAAACTGGTCGAGGCCGCGCGCAATCCGCGCGCCCACCGCTATTCGATGTCGCGCGGCGTGCCGGGCCTGCGCAAGGCCCTGGCCGGGTACTATCAGCGCCGCTTCGGGGTCGAACTCGATCCCGAGAAGGAATGCATCGTCACGCTGGGCTCGAAGGAAGGCCTCGCCAATCTGGCGCAGGCGATCACCGGCCCGAACGACGTGCTGCTGGTGCCCAATCCCAGCTATCCGATTCATCCCTACGGCTTCATCATCGCCGGCGGCATGGTCAGCCATCTGCCTGTCACGCCCGACGCCAACTTCTTGAAGGCGATCGAGCGGGCGATGAAGCAGACCTCGCGCAAGCCGAGCGCGCTGGTGCTGAACTACCCGTCGAACCCGACGGCGCTGGTGGCCGATCTTGATTTCTATGGCGAGGTGGTCGATTTCTGCCGCCGCCACGAGATCTACATCCTGTCCGACATCGCCTATGCCGAGATTTATTTCGACGGCAACCCGCCGCCCTCGATCCTGCAGGTGAAGGGTGCGCGCGACGTGGCCATCGAATTCACCTCGATGTCGAAGACCTACAACATGCCCGGCTGGCGCATCGGTTTTGCCGCCGGCAACAAGACGCTGATCGGCGCATTGACGCGCATCAAATCGTATCTCGACTACGGCGCCTTCACGCCGATCCAGGTCGCGGCCACCGCGGCGCTCAACGGACCGCAGGATTGCGTCGAGGAAATCCGTCGCCGCTACAAGGAACGTCGCGACGTGCTGATCGAAGGTCTCGCTGCGGCCGGTTGGCAGGTGCCGAGTCCGCCGGCCTCGATGTTCGCCTGGGCACCGATCCCACCGGCTTTCGCTCATCTCGGCTCGCTCGAGTTCTCGAAGATTTTGATGCGTGAAGCGAAAGTGGCCGTGGCGCCGGGTCTAGGTTTTGGCGATGCGGGCGACGGTTTCGTGCGCATCGCACTGGTCGAGAATCGTCAGCGCATCCGCCAGGCGGTACGCAGCATCAAGACCTTCCTCGCCGGCTCCACGCAAGTATTGGAATCCGAAGAGCGTCGCCGCGCCGCCTCTGGCTGAAAGTTCAAATAAGAAATGTCTGAAAAGCCGATGAAGGTGGCGGTCGCCGGCCTGGGTACGGTTGGCGGCGGTCTGCTCAAACTGCTCCATCAACAGGGCGATCTGATCGCCGCGCGTGCGGGCCGTCCGATTCAAATCTCGGCGATTTCCGCACGCGACAAGTCGAAGGATCGCGGCGTGCCGTTGAATGGCATCCAGTGGTTCGACGACGCGGCGCAGATGGCGTCGACGGCAGACGCCGAGATCGTTGTCGAACTGATCGGCGGCGCTGACGGAATCGCAGGCAAGGTTGTCGACAACGCCATCGCGGCGAAGCGCCATCTGGTCACGGCCAACAAGGCGCTACTGGCGGCGCGTGGTGCCGATATCGCGGCGGCTGCAGAAAAAGCCGGCGTGGCACTCGGCTTCGAGTCGTCAGTCGCCGGCGGCATTCCGATTCTGAAAGCACTGCGCGAAGGCTTGGCCGGCAATCGCGTGCAGCAGATCTATGGCATCCTCAACGGCACCTGCAATTACATCCTGACCACGATGCGCGAGTCGGGCCGCGATTTCGGCGACATTCTGGCCGATGCGCAGAAACTCGGCTATGCCGAGGCCGATCCCAGCACCGATATCGATGGCTTCGACGCGTCGCACAAGCTGGCGGTGCTGGCGAGCCTCGCCTTCGGCGTGCGCGTCGATCACAGCAAGGTGCATGTGGAGGGTATTCGCCACGTCTCGGCGCTGGATATCCGTTTTGCCGAGGAACTTGGCTATCGCATCAAACTCCTGGGTATCGCGCGGCGCACCGATGCGGGGATCGAGCAGCGCGTCCATGCCTGCATGGTGCCTCTGGCCTCACCAATCTCCAATGTCGAAGGCGTGTTCAACGCCGTGGTGGCCGAAGGCGATTTCGTCGGCCGCACTGTATTCGAAGGGCGTGGCGCCGGTGCGGGGCCGACGGCTTCGGCTGTCGCCGCCGATCTGATCGATATCGCCTCGGGGCGGCGCGCGCCGGCCTTTGGTGTTCCGGCAGCGAAGTTGGAGCCGCTCAAGGCCTCGCCGATGGCGACGCGCCGCGGTGGTTACTACGTGCGCCTGATGGTGCTCGATCGTCCCGGCGTCTTCGCCGATGTGGCGGCCGCGTTGCGCGACGAGGAAGTGTCGATGGAACAGGTGCTGCAGCGCGCCCGTGCGCCGGGTGAGACGGTGCCGGTGGTCATGACCATCCATGACACGGAAGAGGCGGCCATGATGCGCGCGATCAAGCGCATTGCCGCGATCGGCGCGGTGGTCGAGCCACCGCACGTTATTCGTATCGAGACCTTCTGAGAATCATATGACAGGCCTCAGCCACATCGAGGCGGCCGGAGCGCCGTTCCTCGGCGTGGAGCGTTCCCTGACCGGCCGGACCTGGCGGCTTGCCTCGATCGACGAGCGCCAGGCTCTGGCGATTTCCCAGCGTCTGGCTCTGCCCGAGGTGGTTGGCCGCGTTCTATCGGCGCGCGGCGTCGGCATCGATCAGGCCGAGGCCTATCTCAACCCGACCCTGCGCGATCTTCTGCCCGATCCGCTTCATCTGGCGGGGATGAAGGAAGCGGCCGAGCGCATCGCGCGAGCCGTGCGCGAGAATGAGACGATCGGCCTGTTCGGCGATTACGATGTCGATGGCGCCACCGGCACGGCCTTGCTGACGCGGTTTCTGCGCGCCGCCGGCGGGCGAGTCATCGCCCATATTCCCGATCGCCTGATGGAAGGCTATGGCCCCAACACGGCGGCGATGCTGGGCCTGGGCGAGAAGGGCGCGAAGGTCATCATCACCGTGGATTGCGGTACGCTGGCCTTCGAGCCCTTGGCCGCCTGTGCCGATGCCGGGCTCGACGTCATCGTGGTCGATCATCATGAGGCCGAACCGCAATTGCCGCGCGCACTGGCCGTTGTCAATCCGAACCGGTTGGATGAGCATAGCCCGCACGGCCATCTGGCAGCGGTTGGTGTCGCCATGCTGTTGACGGTGGCCGTCAACCGCGCACTGCGCGAGTCGGGCTGGTACGGCGATGCGCGTCGCGTGCCGGATCTGATGCAATGGCTCGACATCGTCGCGCTGGGCACGGTCTGCGACGTGGTGCCGCTTGTCGGTGTCAATCGCGCGCTGGTCGCGCAAGGACTGAAAGTCGCGGCACGGCGCGGCAATCCCGGCATGGCAGCATTGGCCGACATCGCTGGCCTTGCTGAGCGTCCCGATGCCGGACATTTCGGCTATATGCTGGGACCGCGCGTCAATGCCGGCGGGCGCGTTGGTCAGGCCGATCTAGGCCTGCGCCTCCTGACGACCGATGATCCGGAAGAGGCGCGCGAACTGGCAGCCGCGCTCGACATCCATAATCGCGCGCGGCAGGAAATCGAAGCCGCTGTGTTGCGCGATGCGATCGAGCAGGTGGAAAGCCGACCCGACGATGGGCTGCCGCTGGTGTTGGCCGCGGGCGAGGGGTGGCATCCGGGTGTGGTTGGCATCATCGCCGGACGGTTGAAGGAGCGCTATCACCGGCCCGCTTGCGTCATCGCGCTCGAAGGTGGCGAGGGGCGGGGATCGGGCCGCTCAATCACCGGCCTCGATCTTGGTGCGGCTGTGATTGCCGCGCGCCAAGCCGGCCTGCTGATCAAGGGTGGCGGCCATGCGATGGCGGCAGGCTTTACCGTGGCGCGTGAACGCGTCGACGACTTGCGCGCGTTCCTGGGCGAACGTCTGGCTGCTGCGCTGGCCAGCCCGATCGCACCGACGCTCGATCTGGATGGCGCAGTCGATGCGGCCGGCGCGTCGATCGAACTGGCCGAAACCTTGCGCCAGCTCGGACCGTTCGGATCTGGCAATCCCGAGCCACGCTTCGCGATCCCGTCGGCGCGCGTGGCCAATGTACGCATCGTCGGTTCAGGCCATGTGAGCTGCCGGCTCGTTGGCAAAAGCGGTGCGAAGTTGAAGGCGATCGCGTTCCGCGCCGCCGATTCCGAGCTCGGGCATGCCTTGCTCGCGGGCGATGGGATGCCCTTCCATTTCGCCGGGACTTTGCGTCCCGACTCGTGGCAGGGAAATATCAGCGTTCAGCTGCTGATCGAGGATGCAGCCAAGGCCAGCACCTGATAGCTCATGCCCTTCAATTCGTTGGATAACGTGCCGCGGCACTGTAATGATTTGCGGTCATATCGCCATATGACTCCGCATGGTATAAACGACGACGAAATTGGGGCGTAGCAATGACCCCGACAGTCTTTGTGGGAAAGCAGACGAGAAGTATGTGTTGGTCTGATCGTGCCTGCGGGGGACTTTCGGCATGAATGCTTTTTCCTACAAGGGCGCGCAGATGGTGCTGGGCGAGCCCGATCCATTACTGAGCCGCAATATCTCCGATGCCTTGGGCGCGCGCGGGCTGAAAGACCTCGCCATCTGCCGCGATGCCGAATCGCTGCGTCAGGCGATGGTGCCGATGGTTGATGTGGTGATGTGCGACGTCGATCTGCCGGGCATTGATTTCTGCGAGACGGCGCAAGACATTCGCCGCAGCCGTGCCGGCAGCAACCCGTTCGCCGTTCTGATCGCTACCGCACGTCCCTCGGCTCAGGCCGATGTGGGCAAGGTGATCAAATCGGGCATCGACGATTTCCTGATCAAACCGATGACCGCCGATCTGGTGATTCGCCGCGTAGGTGCCTTCGCCGAAGGGCGCAAGCCGTTTGTGGTGACGGATGCTTATGTAGGCCCCAGCCGCCGCACCTTGCGCCGCGAAGACGGTAGCGACGACGATCTGATCCAGGTTCCCAACACGCTGCGCAGCCGCGTGATCGACAATGCGCGCATTGCTGAGCTGCAGGAGATTCTCGAATCCGCCCTGAGCGATGTTGAGAATAAGAAGATCGAAACGCGGCTGAAGGCGATCACTCGTCTGGCTCAACGGCTTCAGCACCAGCTGGCAGATCATGGTCGTGCCGGCGAGCTGCGCCGCATCCTCGATCTCTTGGCCGAGAAGGCGGTCGAGGTGGTGAACGAACACGCCAATTCGACCACGCCGCATGTCAGCGAATTGGCCGTCCGGATCGCCAAAGTGGCACGGCGTGCCGGGACCATCCAGGCGCGGCCGAGCCAGGTCGAGGTCAATCTGCTGCTGAAATTATCCGATGCGCTGGTGAGTTCCTTCACGGCCTCGGCCGCAGCCCAAGAGATCGCGGGGAAGATTTCCGGCATCGTCGACAAGTATCTGGGGTCGGAATAAGCGGCTCGGACGCAGCCCAAGAGCCTGGAAAAGCGGCAAAATCGGGCGGATTTCGCCTGTGCAAACAACACGGTTGCCTCGGCGGCGCTTGCAAGCTATCAAAGCGCTCCGCCGAAGACGTCCCCATCGTCTAGAGGCCTAGGACACCGCCCTTTCACGGCGGTAACAGGGGTTCGAATCCCCTTGGGGACGCCAATTCTCACAAACCGCTGGTAGACAGGCACTTCTGAGCACGTTGTCGTCAGCGCTGTTGTCCATGATGTACAACATTCATCATGGCAAAAACCATCATGCTAGATACGAATTATCTGTTCCAGCCGCGCGGCAAAAACACCGCTTGGCTGTTCCGCATGGCCACGCCAGCGGCGCTTGTTGGCCAACCTAATCCACGCACCGGCAGACCCTACGGCAAGGAGATACGAGAGAGCCTTGGGCGCGTGACCAAGCTGGCTGAAGCGCGGCAGGCGCGCGATGTCAGGCTAGGGCATATCCGTCTAGAGGAATTGGCCGTGACCGGGCGCAGCGAAGGCACCGTTGAGGAGGCTATGTCCATCGCGGCGAGCCTTCGCGATATGCACGATGAGGGTGAGCGCGAGACCGCTACATCGGTGCTAGCGGATCAGGCTGAGAAGCTGGAGAAGAAGGTCGGAACCAAGAAGGCCGTCCGCTGGTACAAGACCGCCACGGGCGAGAGGACACCGTTCGGGGCGACAGTTCAGCAATTCAAAGCTGATCGAGGCAAGGCCCTGTCCCAGTCCAGCCTGAACAACCTCGATACCGCCGTCAAAGAGTTCAAAGAGTTCGCGGGCGAGGACGTGACTATGGAGGAGGTGACGCGCCGCATGGCGGGGCAATTCGTTACCCAGTTCCTGCCCGACAAGAAGGGACCGAAGGCACCAGACGGACAAGGGCCGGCAACGATCCGTAAGAAGGTGTCGCAATTGACGCAAGTGTGGTCCTGGGCACAACAGCGCGGCTTGTTGCCGTACTCCAAAGAAACGCCCTGGGATGCGCAAGGCCCCACTGCGAAAGAAGTCAAAGCGCGGGCCAAAACACGGCGCATATTCCATCCTGAAGAAACACGTAAGATTCTCTCAGAAGCGCCCGAAGGCAAAGACCTAGGAGACTTAATCCGCGTGGCGCTTCTGGCTGGCGTGCGTCTTGAGGAAGTAGCAGGCCTCAAGGCTTCGCAGGTCGATGAGAGTGGCGATTGGTACAATGTCATGGAAGGGAAGACCGACAACGCCATCCGTGTTGTGCCCCTCGTTGACATGGCAAAGCGAGTTATCTTGGCAAGGCTGTCGAAAGCTAGTGGTCCGGATGATCCTCTGTTCCCCAAAAGGAAGGTAAGGAAGTCGTCAGGGAAGCGCGGCGGTTCACTATCGCAAGCGTTCACGCGGCTTCGCAGACGTGTGTTGGGAAAACATACCGATGGAGTTTTGGTCCAACATTGTTTCCGTCATACTTGGCACACCGAAGCACGCAGGGCCGATGTAGACCTACGCACCATACAAGAGATGGGCGGGTGGGGTATTGGTGGCGCGACTGATGCGCCGTACGATCACGGACTGGAAATTAAGCAATACGTGAAAGCCCAGAAGAAGGTCGCGGCGTGGCTGCGAAAGAAAGGGTACTTTGAATGACGCACCTGTAAGCATGGCTTACCGTGTCGTTCTGGCGTTTTGCAGTGGGGAGGAATGAACGATGGCATTCCGGTTCTCGCGGTTTGGAAAGATAGCAGCGGTTTGCATGTTGGTTGCGCTTCCAACGGAGTCGCTGCACGCCGCGATTGATGTTTGCGAGCCTGACAGGTTGGGCGATATCGATAACGCAGCGGGGTCGCTCACCTCGGTTGAGAAATTGATTCCGCTAGTCCCGCCAGAGGAAAGCGCGTATTTGGAGGCAGAATACGCTGCCGCGAAGGATGCGGACTCCTCCAAGCGACTAGCAGCTTTAATGCAAAGACCAAGCTTCCATGCGTGGCGTCTGCATGTCCAATTTGCGAGCACGATGGAGAAGATAAAGTATGTTCAGCGTCTACCCAAGGACGCAGGGATCAAGTCTCACATCCAAGCGGCGCTATCGATTGACTATGAGCTGTCGGAGGCAACCGGCGCGTGGAGAGAGTATGTGAGCGCCGATGAGGAGAACATATTGAATGGTGTCCAGATTAAGAACGGCTCCTACCTGATGGCATACACATTTGCCCAAGTGGATCATTACATGTGGTGCTGGGCCAACCTAATCGACGATAAAAAATAGCTCCAAGATTCCCTCCAAGGGACCGTGGCGGCATTATCGCTTATTAGGGCGATGTGACAGGGTTAGATGGTAGGCGCGTAAACCAGATCGTTGAACAGATAGTCAGCCACAGAACGGCGGACACGAAACATATCGAGGCAGCTACTTCGAACCGGATGAACCAAGAGTCCCATCGCCGCCAATGGCCGACGTACTCCGCTAGTATGGTCTCGCTGGACTCCCAATCATCCGCGTCAATGTCTATCGGAACCTGCACCGGCTGGTTGGCTTCAACTTCTTGCTCACGCAGGTCCGCCCATAGTGGCCGTTTCTCCAATCTCTTGACCCAAGCGTAAGGAAGGAATGCGCCCGCAAATAGCCCGAGCATGAATAACCACGCAGCGGGAATAATGCACCAGCCAAGGAAAGATGACGGATTTCGGGAGGAAACAAGGCTCAACACCGCAGAGCCGACTGCCGCCAGTCCTGCGGCATTGCCGACTGTCAGCGACAAGTGCCAGCGCTTTGCCCAATTGGCGCTAGCATCTTTGGCTTCTACAGCCATCTGGCGAAGTTCCAGCTTGTATTTGTCCTGCCAGGACAATTCCGGAGTGTTCATCTAACCGAGCTTTGTTGGAGGCAACATCGCTGCGATGATTTGCAAGACCGCACCAACAATCAGCAGCACCATCCCAACCCAACCGCATAGACTATATATGTGATCCAGTGCCGCCGACTTCGCATCCGATTGTTCAGCCGCTAACAAGATGACACCGTCAGAAGGTACGCGGAACGGCATTCCCCATCTAAACAAGATCAGGACGCCTACTAGATTAAACGCCAACCCAATTACGTTGAGGACCCTGCTGTAATCGTCCGACATAGCGTCATGCCCCCTCAATGTTGCTGACCCTGGTCCACTGCGTATGGCTATTCAGTCAGGCCGTTCCGTTTGAGAAAGCCTCTCAGGTACTCGAAGGTCCGGTCGTTTTGGGCAAGCTCCCGGAGCTTCTTGCGTACCTCGGGACTTCCTTTGATGTCGCGCAAGACGCTCACGAGATATTCGTGCAGGAGCATTTGCATCGCTCCAACAAAGATTTTCTCTTTGTCGATGGCGCATGCCGTCTCAAGGACATTAGCGAGGTCCCCAAGGCGATAACCTTTGCCATCTGCGTCTGCCGCGAAATAGGCGTCCCATGTGGTCCTGAACGCCTCTTGGATAGCTACCAATGTGGCAGCGGAGGCATTTTGATCGGATCGTCTGATTGCCCTGAATGCGGCAACTAGCGTCGCTACAGCGACTAGCAATGTAAGGAAAGTGGCTAACAACGTACCTAGGTTGAGTTCATGGTCCGTCATGCTCAATCCTAACCGCAGCTATGAAGTTATTCCTTCTTCCCGCCTTGGCCGCTCTGCGACGATTGCGACGTCTGGCTCCCTTGCCCTGCTGAACCAGATGTTTCCCCGGATTGCTTGGGGCCGCTCAGCGCTTGGGCGATATGCGCCGTAGTTGCGGTACGAGCAATCACGTCAGCCTGAAGCCTGGAGTTGATGTGCTCCGTAGTTTGCTGATCCATCGCGATAGCCCGCTTAAGATGACTCGTCGTCATCATGTGGATCATGGGTGCCTTACCTTTAGAATCAGCCATAAATACCCTCCGAGTGGATCGAGTACGAATATGATACTCGCTCATGCCATTACTCGCCATACCTGGACGAAAATGGCTCCCGGAGCGGCGCGGTTTCATCTCTCTAATTTTCTAGTTTAGAATAGTCGAGCAATTGGAGCTTAATCAACAACCCGCGATGACACTAATCATGCCTTGGACAGATCCCGAAACCGGACAAAAGCACTCAATCTATCCGACTGAAGAATTTGAGGCAGAGGCCAGGAAGTGTAATTCTTGGAGCCGTCCACACGCAATTTAGGATGCCGTATGGGTAACTGTCTCGGGAGGTAGCAGACAGCTCAGAAACCAGTGTCTAGCCTGCGGCGAGCTTATTGGGAATGCGCAGCGCAAAGAGAACGCGACTTCCGAAACTAAGCCGGCAAATCTAGCCCTCCGAGACGCGCACCAACGATCGCGCAAAGCTGAATACGATGCGATCTGCCGTCGACATGTGAAGATACAGGCTAGCAGGATGACCAACTTCAAGGGGCAACATGTGGCCTACTTGAAGACGCCTGAATGGAAGGCGAAGCGACAAAAAGTGATGGAATGCGCGGGTAGTCTCTGCGAAGGATGTCGAGAGCAAACAGCGACTGTCGTTCATCACCTAACCTACGAGCATTGGCGCAACGAGCTTCTGTTCGAGTTGGCGGCGCTTTGCGAAGGTTGTCATGCCCGCTGCCATGAAGAGGACATGCCTGTGGACGGAAGAGAATATGGTGATGGTGAGGAGGTCGAGTGGGAGGGCGATGAAGATATAATATTCTAAAAAATGCGCCCCGACTCGCTGCGAGGACGCAGCAGATTTCGGCACTAGACTTGACGTCTTTCTCTTAGCTCCCGCAATTTCGATCTTGCCGCATTAAGGCGCCAACGAGTGCGGACCAGGGCCATACGCAATTGGGGAACTTTTACGACTGCGAGAAACTCGGAGTCAGTTACGAAGCCATGAGGAGCATACTTCTCCTCCAGTTCCTCCAAGGTCATGTGATCTGGTGATTCCCCACCCGGATCGACTATGCCCAGCTCGTCAATCGCCACAACATGACCGATCCCAATTGCTTTGCTTTGGAGGACCAGCATTCCTCTTGCTCTTCCATCTAATTCCGCGAGGCGAGGAATTATGGATAGAGGCTTGTAGCCGATCTGAAAGCCATTCAATTGAAGATAGGATGACCACCATGCGAAGGGTTTTCCTGAGTCATTGAGTTTGGGGCGCACGCGCGTCTCACGTTCCACTCGCTCATAATTGAATGGCGGCCCCATAACCATCGCGATTGTGCAGATTGCGCAATCCAGTTGGCCTCGTTGGGGGATTCTCGTGATCATGCGTTGTCACCGTTGTTCGATGTGTTCCGCCGATTGGGGTACTTCGCGTCGAAAAACCGTTCTTCGAGCCACGCGGTAAGCTTTTCGACCTCGTCAATGGCGGAGAACAACTTGTCCCGGTCGATATAGATGCGAACACCGAGGAAGTGCATCCATTCGCTGTCGGGATCAGATAGCGCAGCTCGCTCAGAGTCCCGGATAAAGAACAGGTCTGCGGCACTTCTCCCGGAGGAGATGCTATGAGCGAGTTCCATGTTCGTGATGCTGTCGGGATGTTGAGATGCGTTGCGCACCAAAACAACTTCCTCGATCACGTCGAGGTCGGCACCTGAATCGGACCAATTATCTTCGGTTATCGCTTCAAAACAGGTGCGATAGCCGCGGAGATAGCCCCTCTTGAAATCCTTAGCGAAATGTCGTGCGCATTTCACCCCAAGCTCTCGCTCCCAAGTAAGAAAGTACAACCGAACGCATTCAGACAAGATCGACACGCATGTCTGCCCGACTACCTGGACACCGGTCGTTGCCTCCATCCACTCCTCCAAAAAAGGAGGTTCACCGTCCTCTGAATATGGAGGCACGAAGGGCGGTTCTTTGTCCTCGATAAGCCTGATCGTTTCAAGGAATGGGGCGGACGCCTGCTCGTAGAACATGCGAATAAATGCGGTACGACTTTTTAGGAAAAAGCGGACTTCCATGGCGCGCCCTCTTGCATTCGGCGCATTATGTCATCGGACCTGAGAGAAAAAAATGCCGCTAGCATCTCTCTTCGGAGAGGCCGGCGGCGTTATCCGTGACGTTCGCTCCCGTCGCTTCAACGAGGATGGGTTGAACGCCTCGGGACGAACAGGCGGTAACGCCGGCTCCAGCGGTCGTGATCGGCGCACCGATGTTCACGCAGTTGTCCGATGGCGACTTGATCTGAAATTGAATGCTCCCGCCGCCCAACGAGCCTTCAACGAAGTAAGTGAAACCGGTGTTGATGGCGACTCTCCATCGGCTTCAAACAGACGAACTTTCCCCCCGGATGTGCGTCATGTGATATGGCCGCCGAGGGTCTTATGAGGCCCTCTATGGGGAGCGCGGGGTGCTACTTAAGTAGTTATATAGGCAGGGAGTACCCCATCATCCCCCGCCTCAACCTTCACCTGAGCCTCAACGCCAGTGTGATCACGGAAGACAGAGGACATGATGGCCTTCGCTGCCATCTCCTGAGTACGGGATACGACGATAGCGTCATGAATCGGTAGAGCCACGATCTTATGATCAATCAGACGCAGCAGGGTATCCACCATGATCTGGCTCTCTCGGAACATCACGTTGAGGCCGAGGCCAGAGAAGAATAGGTGAGCGATGGAGTGGTGGTAAGCGGTGATAAAGCCTATCGCCTCCCCAAACTTCAAATGCCTGGGCATCAGCGTTTTTGTGCCGGGCGGATACCGCTCCAACTGGCAGTCCGCATATATTGCGGCATTCAGAAGCTTCTTTACTCCATCGCGTGACCCAATCAGCTCGGGCAGGGAATAGAGGTCGCCTTCCGGCAGTCTGGCGTCAGCGATCCCGTAAAGGATGCGCGCTGCTGTCTGACCGAGGTCGAGGATTACTACCGCCTCTCCGTCAATCAGGATGCCCTCGGCTCGCTCGCTCTTCTTAAGGTTTTGCCAGAAGCCTCCGTACAACCGGCCCCCGTGATCAAATCTGTTATTATTGAAGATGCGTCGGAGTCGGCGGTCATAGATGTCCACGCTCTTGCCGGGGGCTACAGCATCGTCAAAATCGATCTCGGCTTGGGCAAGCCAGTCGTTGATTCGCTGCACGTCCGCGCGGTACCGCAGCGTGTCCGCCGTTTCCTCATAGTCTACGCGTTCGCCTCGATCGAACCTGTCTTCCTTTTCGTCCTTCAGGATGATCGTTTCGTCCGAGTGGGTCCGGCCAATGTCTTCAAGGCCGATACCGGCATTCCCCATGTATCGGAGGAGGCGTTCGGTGGCTTTTATGGTCGAAAGACGGCTCGTCCCGAAGTGCCCTTTCTGTCCCTTCGTGAGTGTCAGCCAATCCATCGCGGGCGACGACATTTCGGTCAGCAGCGTCTTGAATGCTTTGCTTAGAACCGGGGAGGCGTAGCGGTCGGGCCTCCCGAGAATTTCGTTAGAGAGCGAGACCGCCAGAGAGCCTCCCGGTTCCGTTAGTTCCCGATACATGAGGTCGCTCACGATAGCGGTCACTGATTGCTCGAAGACCCTTTGGTCTTTGGGCTTTCGCCTGCGCTTCCGGAGACCACGGCGGTGCTCGAACGCTTCAAGCTGTTTGCGGACTTCTTCAACCACGGCCTGAGCCTTGCGAGTCGCCGCACGTCGCCACGGATCGAAGCGGCGGTCTCGCGGCTTGTCGTCTTCACTGTCGGTCTTCGGAGCCCGTGCCATCAGGCGGCAGTCGCCAGTGCCGCAGCAAGGTCCGCGTGCCGCTTCCGCCGCTCCTCAGCTTCCTGCTCGTCCAGGCGAGCGAGATAGATGCCTGCCGCGCCAAAGGCATCACCGAGCATGTGGGCCAAAGCCAAGGTGGCCTTGCGCGGTGTGTCGCGATAGACGCGCTTCACCTTGCCGGCGTCATGGTCGTACCAGCTTCCATCATTCATGTCTGTGAGACCCCGGACCCTGCGGGCGAGTTGGAACCAAAAGGCGTCGTCAGATTTGAAACGGCGCGCATCATCGTTGCCCATGACGTACATGGCAAGTGCCGTCTCGACAACGATTCGGGCATCAACGTCGCTCGCCACTTTGACCAACTCCTCGCACGCTTCGACCACGTAGCGGACATCCGCCCGGCCATTGCGGTATGCCGCCGACCTTGCCCGGCAGTGGTCGAGAAGGGCACCCCAGCGGGCTTCCAGTTGCGGCCATAGGGAACCGTTCGAAGACCGCTCGATCCGGGCGTGAACCCGTTCGAGGTAGGGCTTGAGGTCCGCCTTGGTGATCGCCTGTTGAGCTTCGTGTCCGTGACGGCGGATGCGGGAATGACAGGAGTTACAGCGGACGCGCCAGTGGGTCGTTTGGCGGTTACAGCCATGGGTGCGGCAAGTCATTGGGACACTCTCAATGCAAAAGGGTGGGGAAGTTGCACCCGTCCTTAGGCAGACAGGCACAAGCGATAGTGTTGAGGCGAGTGGTCGTCTCGACCTTCTGGCCGGGAAGATTCACTGCCCTTCAAGTGGGGGGTAATTCGGCATGGCCTGCCGAGGCGCTAGGGACTCGCTGGGGACTCAGAAGCAGGGGCCGCAGGGCAGGAGGCGGGCCGGGCTTTCGAGTCCCTGCGACTCTCTAATGGTCGGCAAAGAGGGGGAGGCTTCAGGGAGGGCGAATGCTACCCGCCCAAGATGTAGAGCGTGTCAGTTAGTGGCCGCTCGCATCTCCGACGCGATCCGCTGGACGGTTCCTGTCCCCACGCCGATCTCGCGGGCAACCTTGCGGATGCCTGTACCGGCCCGCAGTGCCTCTACGATCTTGTCCTCGACCTCGGGAGCCACCTTGGGCCTTCCCAGGGTCACGCCTTCTGCTACAGCCCTAGCGAGACCAGCCCGCACGCGCTCTTGGATCATGGCGCGCTCGAACTCAGCGAACACGCCGAGCATTTGGAACAGGGCTTTGCCGGCTGGTGTCGTCGTGTCCAAGCCCTGTTGATGGAGGTATAGGTCAACACGCTTGGCGTGAAGCTCTCCCAAGATGTCTACCAAGTGAGGAAGCGACCGCCCGAGCCGGTCCACCGACCACGCAGCGACAAGATCGAACTCGCGGCGAGCGACGCCTTTAAGCAGCGCGTCCAGGCCAGGACGCTTCTCTCGGCCCTTGGCACCGCTGATACCTGAATCCTTGAACACTTGGACCACGGACCAGCCGTGACGCTTCGCGACAGCCGCCAGCTCCCTACGTTGGTTCTCAACACTCTGCCCCGTGGTGGAGACGCGCAGATAGAGTGCGACCTTGGTGGTCATGGCTTCATCTCCAGATAAGTTTGGATCAAATCCCACGCATCTCGGTACCGCTGAAGGTCTTTGATGTTCTTGAGATAGACAGTACCCCATCCCTTCTCTTGGCGAACTTTTCCTACAACAGAAGTTGGGATCACGTAGAAGTTGGGTTCGTCACTTTCCGCGTCACGGACACGTATGACGTTTGGCTGTCTGGGGCCGCGCGGCCCTCGGTTAAGGGCGACAAAAACCACAAAATCGCTGTCTAGATTCCTGATTACGAAGCGGCGTGGTTTTTTTGCCCAGCGGCTCTTAACTTGTATCCTGCAAAGCCGGTCGTGCTTCGGGTTTATCGCGATCACGTCATGCCCAGGCGTATTGGCGTAAGCTAAATGAGCATCGAGGCCCCAAATGAGAAGGTTACCAAGAACAAGATACTCGGCACCTTTAGCTTCTAACTTCGAGTCGAGTCGCGCCATTTGGCTCCCCCCATCACTTCATCAAGCGTATATCCGATGTGTACAACAAACAAGTAATTTACGTACACTCTTGGCGCGAGTCGATAAGCCGCGTGAATGGCCCATTTATGATCGGGCAAACGGGATAGGGTTTCTGTACACCTCGTCTTGGGCCGAGTGCCTGCCCAAGAGAGAATGCAGCCAAGTGTGATTAGGCTCTGAGGCGGCGGAGAATCTTTACCAGCAGGTAGATGATGATCCCGGGAACACCGATGACGACCAGGAAGACGATCAGCCAGTGCCAGACGCTAAACATGCTCAAGGACTCACGTAGTACGTGTCAGGGCCTACCTTCTGGACCCATGTAGGCTGTTGCTGTGCCGACTGGGTCAGGCCAGTGGTTGGGCCCGCCTTATTGGCGTAGTTGCTGAGCCCATCGCCCACGGCACCAGCGAGACCGCCCCAGTCGAAGTGCACGGGCTCTGACCCCGCCATGCAAAGGTCGTAGCGATCCTGCTCGTAGCCCGGAGAGGCGAGATGGGAGTCCTTCTCACACTTTGCTTGCCTTTCTGCGTATGTCGGAGCGCAGGCTCCAAGTGAGAGTATCGCTGCGATAGCGATGGCGGTTCTGGTCATCGATTTCCCCCTAGCTGACGTTCGGTGCGAGTCGGGCACGTCAAATTCTCCCATTTTGGGAGAAAGTGCCAAGGAGATTTTTATGGCCCCCCTTTTGAAGCGGGGTCCCCTTGGCTAAGAGCATCTACACGCAGCGACACACCAAGCTCCTTGAACTACTCAAGGCCAGGCGCAAGGCGGCAGGCCTGACTCAGACCGTGGTAGCGGAGCGATTGAGTAAGCCGCCCTCCTATGTTGCCAAGTACGAAGGTGGAGACCGGCGTCTCGACGTATTGGAATTTATAGACGTTGCTGATGCAATCGGATTTGACCCAAGCGCCCTAATTCGGACTTTGCGTCGCGCGTAGCGTATTGAAGGGCGGAGCTAGTCCGGCAGTCTTGCATGACGACCCCGGCATGGGGGGAAACCCTCCGCGCCGACCGCGCTCTGACCCAACGGAATTTTGTGATCGAAATGTTCGGGTGCTAGGGGGGCAACCAACCGCTGTCTTTGGGCGGAAGTGTACCGTCTGCTTGGATCATCTCAATTCTACGGCAGCGGACTATTACAAAAGCCTTCGCATCACCCTGGGAAATTGTTCCTTTCCCGTGCGCGATCAGACCCACTGGCCAACAACTCGCCGCCCCTTCAAACATTCTGTAGAGCACTGCCGGACCACCACTTGCTCCACTAAGATTGAGGTCGATTGGCGGAGGCCCCGGCTCAGTGACAGCGTAGTCCTCCTTGGTAGGGTCATAGGTGACTATGAGTTCGCGTTTAGTAACGTCCGAGAGGTACACAAAGACGGCATAGGCCTTGAATGTCGCCGAGTGGTCGGGGCGCACCTCTCTCATAATTTCCGGGAACCCTGCGACAGCAACCATATCCTCTCGTTTCGGTGTCGGTGGAGGCCAATACGGCCGAGTGTCGAACGCCTCTCGTCTCGCAAGCGCCAGTTGATCTTCGGTCAATGCAAACGTCGCAATGTCCATATCATCGTCAATCGCAATGAGTGCGTTTTCAATATCAATGAGCGCCTCGTGCAACTGGACCACCAAGCGCCGTCCATTGCGTTTGGAAATCTCATAGTCCCGAATGACGTGTGCGGCGGTGATACCAAACAAGCGCTCAGACGTTTTCACGGCGAAGCAGCTACCGCCTCTGAACTGCCTCGGCCAAGGCGCATTCAATTCATGCCAGTACAAAGGTATGACGCGTTGGAGTAGGTGCATTTGGAGACGGGCCATTCCAATTGCGCCCTCTCCCTTTGTGGCGTCTGAAAACGTCAGGGGACCGCCTTAGCCTTTGAAGGCTTCTCTTGCTGCCGTATCTGCCATTGCCCCTCAAACGGCTTCAGTAGCCCTTTAAGTTGCTCCGGTGACGACTGCTCCTCACCAAACCATTCACCCCAATCATCAGGTTGGAGGGTCGCTGGCATGCGGTCGGTGATCGAGCCTATCAGCTCGTTCGTTTCCACCGTCACCATCACGAACGAATAAAGCTCGCCTTCGTCGCGCATCTCTTTGCGCCAGATCATGGCAATGCAGATTGGCTTTCCATCGTCGGGCGTGGTCGTCTCGACCCCGCCTGTCTCGTCCTGAAAAGAGAACAGGTCGACGTAGTCGCGAACGTCACGCCATGACGCCATTGCTGTGAATTTGCCGCACATGGCCCGATCCTATCGCTGTTTCCGCTGAACGAGGAGCGTCACGGGATTAGGCCCGCACTTGTGACACTTCATCTGATTCCGAAGGTTCACGATATGCCGCGTCTGTTGCACTTCCCGATCACGATGGCGTGCGGGGGAGGGCTGCTAATGTAGTCCCATAGATCAGGCTCCCAAGTCTCCGGCTCCCGCGTGGCTCTCCCTTTCCACTCGCAAACGTTGACTGGAACAAAAAAAGAACATAGACTTTGCGAAGTCAACCGAAAGGACGGGTTCCATGGACCAGCCAGGGCTTGATCATCGTCATCGCGATAAGGACGGGCGAATCAGCAAGAAGCACGGCAATACCGAGATCGGCACCCTTCGGCACACCTACGGGGCCAATTGGGCACCCAGGATGCCAGCCAACAAGAAGCTATCAGAAGTGCTCCAGGAGATTGACGAACCCTCTCTGAGCAAGTTGTGCGAACTCTGTCAGCAAAGGCCGGCAGGATCGAGGACGGATATTCTCTACGGTGACAAGAAGTAGGACTGCTCAGCGGAGCGGAATGTCGCTGCGCTTGATCGGTGCGGTGGGGCAATGGCAAAGAAGTGGCGCAACAAGCCAGAGCGTGAGCTCTGTACCTACTGCGGCAGCGCAATTTGCGGCGATGATGTCACTCGCGATCATGTGATTGCCCGGCGCTGGTATCCCGACTCAACGGCGGCGAACATTCAGAAGCCCTGGGTGCTCTCGTGCAAGGCATGTAACAACCGCAAGAGTTATCTCGAACAGCAGACGTTCGTGGGACTCGCGCTCTGCGTTGATCCAAAGTCTGTGGCCGCAGCGGGTATCTATGAGCGGGCAAAGCTCTCCTTCAATCCCGCCGCGACAGATGACCCGCGCGAACAGCAAGCGCGCAGAGCCTTTAGAGACCAGATTGTCAGCCGCATGGGTACTACCACTAGCGAGATTAGAGAGGGCACGCTCCCATCGTTCGCTGCAAACTATGCGAAAGGTTCACGTACAACCCTGCGGATTAATGCCAACGAGTTGAACGAACTCGTCTGTATGTGGGCGAAGGGATTTCACAGAAGGGCGTGGGGCGCGCCGTTGGTGGCTGGGGCCTCTGTTGAGAAATTCTTTATCAGTGAAAACGCGGCGGTGGCAGCGTTCAAAGAGACCTTGGGCCGTTGGAGTGGTTTCGATGGTGGACCTGGAGTGCGTGTCAACTTCTTGGGAGGGACAGACGGCCAAAGCCGCGCGACGGTGTTTCGCTTCCAGCTTTGGGGGGCCTTTGTCGCCTACGCCAATATAGACGAGTCGGAAGCCGGCATAGCGGCTTAAGTACATTCGGCCTTCGCTCCAGCGGTGCTCTCTGCTACGTTGTACAACGTGGACAACGGCGATTTTGTACAACGCGTGAGCAAGAAAACCCTGTGCCGCAGCGGTTTCTGACATTCGCGTTCCCCTCCCCTTGGGGACGCCAATTATCCGCCACTCTCCAAATTGACCTTCATCTCGGCCAATACACGCTCGGCGATGCCGCGCACCGTGTCGGTGAGTAGGTCGGGTAGGAAATCGCATCCCCAGGTGACGCGGCTCGTGGTCTCGCTCTCGGCGAGCACCTGCATCCACGAGTTGTGATGGGCGATCCGGCCGCCTGTAGCGGTCACCGCGATGCGGCGCGCCTTGTCGTCGACATCGACAATCCGTTCGCGCAGAATCAGGCCGCTTGTGAAGGTAACAACGCGTATGGCGGGGCCCGTGGCTTCCGATGCGGGCTCGATCGTGGTGGTGGCCACAAGACCCGGCACCAGCCGATGGAGACCCTCGAGGTCTCGAATGGCGCCCCATACACGATCGGCGCTCACGGCGATCACGATATCTCTGATTACCGACGCCATCAGCGCCCCTCCGGCTCGAATATTTGTTCCAGCGCGCCAGCGGCGGCGGCTAGTTCGTGCATACCTAAATTCGCGGCAGCCCCCTTCACCGTATGCGCCATCTGATAGGCGTCGGCGATTTTGCCGTTGGTGCATAGCCCTTCGATAGCGATGGCCGCGGCGGTATAGATCTCGCGGAAATCGTCCAGCAGCTCAGCATACAGATGGCTGTCGCCACCGCAGCGCCGCAATCCGTCTACGAGATCGATACCCGGCAGACTGTCGGGCAGGGGAGATTCGCCTTCGATGTCCGCCTCGATCGTGTCATCGGCTTCAGCTGTGGCGCCGCTCTGATCATGGCGCAGCGCGGCTTCGTTCAGCCCATCTATGCCAATCCAATGCCTGAGCGACCCGATCAGCAGATCCACATCGATCGGCTTGGCGATATGATCTTGCATGCCTGCCGCCAGGGTCCGTTCGCGCTCTTCACGCATGGCGTGCGCGGTCATCGCGATCACCGGCAGGGTCTCACCCTGGAGGATATGGCGGATGCGGCGCACGGTTTCGTAACCGTCGATGCCGGGCATTTGCAGATCGATCAAAGCCGCATCGAAATAGCCTGTGGCATGTCCTTGCAAAAGCTCCAGTCCGTGGAGCCCATGATCGGCGACATCCACCTCGGCACCTTCTTGCTGCAGCAACTCGCGGGCCAGTTGCTGGTTGATGGGATTGTCCTCGATCAACAGCAGCCGCACCCCGCGCAACTCGTTGCGGTGTGGGGTTTTGCGTCTCTGCGGGCGAGGCGGGGCTGTTTCCGCGGTTTCGACTGATCCAACCCCGACTTCCGCGAAAAACGAGAACGTCGTTCCGACTCCTGGCTGACTCTCCAGCCAGATTCGGCCGCGCATCATCTCGACCAGCCGCTGACAGATGACCAAGCCCAGGCCGGTGCCTCCGAAGCGGCGCGTGGTCGATGTATCGGCCTGGACAAATGGCTGAAACAGTTTGGCCGCTTGCTGCGGCGTCAGACCGATACCGGTGTCGCGCACCGCGAAGCGCAGACGCAGTCGCTCACCCATGCGTTCCTCGACGGCGACGCGCAGTTCGACTTCACCGTGCTCGGTGAATTTGATCGCGTTGCTCGACAAATTGAGCAGCACTTGGCCCAACCGCAACCCATCGCCGATCAGGTACTCCGGCACGCCGGGTTCGATATTGACGAGCAGCTTGAGGCCTTTATGCGCGGCCAGCATGTCGACATAGCCGATCAATGACTCGACGACACCGGAAAGGCGGAACGGTATTTCCTCCATATCCAGATGGCCGGCCTCAATCTTCGAATAATCGAGCAGATCGTTGATGACCCGCAGCAGGCCAGTGGCGGCGGTCTCGATCTTGCGCAGGTAATCCACCTGTTTCGAGTCGAGTTCGGTTCGCAGCGCGAGCGTGGTGAAACCGGTGATCGCGTTGATCGGCGTCCGGATCTCATGGCTCATATTGGCCAGGAACACGCTTTTCGCCTGGTTGGCGTTGTCGGCCCGCACAGAGGCCTTTTCGAGTTCGTCATTCTTCAAAGCGATTTCCCGCGTCCGTCGTTCGACCCGGTTCTCCATTTCGTTATAAAGGGTCGCATTCTCAAGCGAGATGGCCGCTTGCGACGCAAGCAGATCAAGCACCGCGACGCGGTCCGGTGTAAAGGCTCCGGCTGCGAGACTATTTTCGAGATAGAGAATGGCGACCAGCTTAGCCTGCTTGACGATTGGCAAGCACAATACCGATTTCGGCCGCGCCCGCCGGACATAGGCATCGGCCGAGAACGGGTTGAGCAGGGCGACATCGTTGATCAGCACGCGTTCGCGGGTTCGCGCCGTGTAGTGCAACACCGATAGCGGCAATTCATTCGGGTCAGGCGCCGATTGACGCAAGGCGACAGCCACACCGCTCCCGCTCGCGGCGGCCTCCGCGGCGATGCGATGGTCTTCGCCCTCCGATAGAATGAGCAGCCCACGTTGTGCGCCCGCATATTCGAGCACGAAGGTCAGAAGCGATTCAATCAGCTTGCTGAGCACAATCTCGCCCGACACGGCCAACGAGGCCTTGACCACGGTCATCAGCTCGATGCTGTCGCCCAACCCGCCGAGCAACGAAATCGCCCCAGATTTCGCTGCGCTCGCCTCGGCCAGAGCCGGAAACTCCGTCTCCAGCATGTGCGCCTTTCGTTTGGCGCCCCACTGGAGGTAGCGGTCGCGGGCGTTGCTAAGATGGGCATTGCCGGCGGTGCGGCCGTGTTGCGTGAGATAGAATCGCCCGGCCAATTCGTGGGCGATCGCCTCGACCAATACCATGCCGCCATCGCGCGCAGCCTCGATGGCGCGCTCATAGTGGTCCATCGCGTCGGTATAGCGCTGCTCAATCCTTGCCGTCTCGGCTTCGATCAACAGATAGCGACTGAGAAAGTTTTCGGGACTGTTCTGCGACTAGGATAAAAATCTTTTGCGTTGCGCGGCCAGCAATTCGGTGAACTTTGCCGTGCGTTCCGCGTCAGCCGACGGCAGAAGTGCTGCAGCGGTCAGAGCCAAATAGAAATGATGCGAGACTTGGGTCGGCATGCCCGTGATCGCGCGCATCCGCGGGATCGCTTCTTGAGCATGGGCCCAGGCTTTTTCGAAATTCTGATGGGTGTAGTGAGCGATCTGGTTTTGAATGAAGTGACGGACCACCCCGGTCGCCAATCGGCCCTTTTCGAATGCCGCAAGATACTCGTCGGGAATGCCATCCGCGCTGCCGTCCATTGCGGCGATGAAGGCCAGGTCTGCGGCGATCCCATGGATCACCGGATAGCTTTTGGTTTGCTGGGCGAACGCCTGATACTTCTGCACGGTCTGACGGACGGTCTCGAGGCGGTCGCCGATCTCGAAGGAGCAGGGGACGTGGGTTGATGCCGTATAAGCGGCAAACACCAGGTCGCCGGTGTCGAGCGATGCCTGAAAGGCCTGATCGAGATAGGGCATACTGGATGCGATCGACCGGCGCCAGTGATTGATGAAGACGCCGTGCCTGAATAGAAGCGGGCTCTGCAACTTCTTGTTGCCGAATTTTTCGTTCAGCCGCAGCGCCACGTTTGAAAACTCGAACGAGGAGGGCAGGTCTTCGACCAGAAGCCCGACCAGCAGCACGCCATAGGCGCTATAGCCGGTGGCCGAATCGGCTGTGCTGCCGTGCTCGAGCGACAGATTGACCAGGCGCAGGATCAGCAAGCCATAGACCGCAGGGCGCATGAAATACATTGGCGTGAGCGCATCGGCGAGTAGCGCCATCGTCTGCTCCGCCATCGGGTCGGCGCAGAGTGGCGCGTCGATCAAATCGCGAATTTGCCGGCCGCCGAGCCGGCTGGCGACGGCCTTATGCTCGGCGATAACTTGGGCGCGGACGTCATCGTCGCTGTCGGGCACGGAGAAGCCGAACAGTCGCAGGGCTTCGAGTCCAACCGTAGCCGCGAGGTCATTGCGGCCGGTCACTTGGTGCAGTTTGATGCGGCTGCGATGGACACGGGCGGTATCGAATATCGAGGCCGCGTGCGTGATCAGCAGATTGAACAGCTGTTCTGCTTCTTCATACTTCTCGTTGATGAACGCGCATTCCGAGAGGTCGAGGTGGAGCGCGAAGATATCCTCGTACCGCGCATCCCAGGCGTCCGGGTTCAGCAGAGACACGGCGCGGCGGAAATAGGATTCTGCCGAACCGTAGGCCGCGGCGGACTTGGCCCGCCGGCCGGCGAGAACGTTGAACCGACAAACCCGTTCTGCCTCGGCGGAATCCACGACCAGCGCGCCGGCGCGGTTGAACTGATTGACGATCTCGAAGATCAGGTCTTCGACTTCTGCTTCACTCAGCCGTGCTATCAGGCGGCGCGCAATCTCGATATGCACGAGCGCCCGATCGGCCTCGGCAACGAGCGAATAGGCGGCTTCGAGAATGCGATCGTGGACGAATTTCACGGCGTCGCCACGGATCACCAGAAAGCCAGCTCGCACGGCGCGCTCAAGGTACGCCACGACCGCTTCCTCGGACGTATCCAGCACCACCGCCAAAATGGGTAGGCGCGTGCCAATACCAAGGCACGACAGCCGCTGCAGGGCGTCGCGCGTGGCCTCGGGCAGACGCAATAGCTTGACGACCATCAGGTCGACGACGTTGTCGGTGATGGATTTGTCACGAATCTGCGGCAAATCCCATCGCCAGGCCGCCGCCGACTTGTCGTAGGTCAGCAGCCGCTCCTCCTCCAGCGTCATCAGGAACTGAATGGCGAAGAACGGGTTGCCACCGGTCTTGGCGTGGACCAGACGGGCCAGCGGTTCGACTTCACGCGGCGAAGATAGCACCGCATCGGCGACGAACTTGACGAGTTGCGCGGGCGACAAGGGCTGCAACGACATGTCCCGCACGATGCCGCCATTGTCGCGGATTGCCCCCGCGCTGGCCCGCAGCGGATGCGTCTCGGTGACTTCATTGCTGCGATAGGCACCGATCACCAACAGGCTATGCATCGACTCATGGCCCAGCAGGTGCTCGAGCAGCTTAAGACTGGCCGCATCCGACCATTAGAGATCGTCGAGAAAGAGGACCAAGGGCCGTTCGGGCTGCGCGAACGCGCCGAGGAAGCGGCGAAAGGTGGTGTGGAAGCGGTTGCGGGCCTCGTTGGGCGCCAGGTCGGCAGCGGCGGGCTGCTTGCCGATGATGAATTCGAGCTCGGGGATCAGATCGACGATGAGCTGCGCATTTGGCCCCAGCCGATCCGCGATGTCGGCGCGCCAAAGCGCGACCTCGGCTTCGCTTTGGCCGAGAATGCGGCGGATAATCGTCTGAAGGGCTTGGGCAAGCGTGACGTACGGAATATCGCGCCGGAATTGGTCGAACTTGCCGGACAAAAACTGGGCGCGGTCCTGATCGATGGCAGCTTCCAATTCGCCAACGAGCGACGATTTTCCAATGCCCGAATAGCCCGAGATCAGGATCAGTTCAGGCTTTCCGCCGGTGGCGACGCGATCGAAAGCGGCGATGAGATCGCTGTATTCGTCCTCGCGTCCGTACAGTTTCTCCGGGATCATCAAACGACCCGGCGAGTCGCGCGTTCCCAGTGCAAAGGTGGCGATATCGCCCGACGCCGACCAGTCGTCCAGGCACCGCTGCAGGTCGGCCGCCACGCCAGCGGCGGTCTGATATCGTTGCTCGGCCGTCTTGGCCAGAAGCTTCATGACAATTCCCGAGAGCTGAGCCGGCACGGTCGTGGTCCGCTCGTCGGGCGGTGGCGGGACGCGCGCCACATGACAGTGAACCCACTCCATCGGATCAGTGGCGGTGAATGGCAACGCGCCTGTCAGCATTTCGTAATATGTGATTCCGAGCGAATAGAGATCGCTGCGCAAATCCACCGAGCGATTCATCCGCCCGGTCTGTTCCGGCGCCATATAAGCGTATGTGCCGGTCATCGTCTCGCGTGAGCCGGCGGCGTCGTGTTCGCGCGGGGCGGGCGAGGCTATGCCGAAACCGGTCAGTCGGACGGCATCCAATTCCTCGCCGACGATGATATTGGCTGGTTTGAGGTCGCGATGGATCAGCCCACGATCATGAAAGCGCCCCAGCGCGGTGGCGGTGGCAATGGCGAGGCGGAGAAAACGATCGATGGCCATCGGCTGACCGAGCTGATGCAGCAAGGGTAGGCCGCCGGGATCGGCCAGAACCAGCAATGTCCGGCCCTCGGCGCGGTCCAATTTGAGCGGATATACGGCCCAGTCGGCGTCAAGGTCATGCTGGAGGTTGAATTCGTGGTCGAGTTGGCGCGTATGTTCATCGCTCGGGCGTTCCGAGCGCAGCGCCCGGATCAGCACCGACTTCCCCTCGTGGTCGCGCGCGCGCCACAGCACGAAATCGCCTTCGTCCTGAAGCGCCTGGCCCAGGATATATCCCGCGATCTTACGCAAGCAGGCCCCCTCCACCGGAAATCCGCGAATCGCCTGTTGATCCACGAATCACTGCACTCGAAGAACGGTGCTCCGCAAATCATCGCCCAAGGCAATTTCCGAGTCCAGCCGGTGCGGAGCGCAATGGCAAACACAGGCCCGACCCCGGAAATCGTTGCTGATCAATCTCTAATACCCTGGTGGTAGACGGGTCGTTAGATACGTATCGAATAGCGTCCGGCGCTCGGTATCCGGCACGGGGATCGGTTTAGTGACATCACCCAGCCCCTGGTTGGCTGAACAGAGGAGCTACGCGGCCTCTGCCAGGCGTTCGAGTTCCGCGTTGAGTTCGGCGCCGATCAAGACGGCGTAGGCGCTGAGATAGAGCCAAGCCAGCAGCACGATGATTGCGCCAACCGAGCCATAGGTGCGGTCGTAACTGCCGATCAGCGCGACATAGCTCGAGAACGCGACCGATCCAATCAACCAAAGCCCCGTCGCGGCGGTAGCGCCCCAACTGATCCAATTCCAGGTCTTGGGACTCTGTGCGGGAGCGTAGCGGTAGAGAATCGCCAGGGCGGCGAACGCAAACACCGCAAGAGCCGGCCAGCGCGCCAGGGAGACGAGATTCGACCATTGCTTGATCTCGGGAAAATATCCAGGCAGCAATGGTGGAATCGTCACGAGCGCCAGCCCGATGGCGCCGAAGACCGCCAATCCCATGCTCAGCCCGAGCGCATGCAGTCCGAAACGGATGAAACCGCGATGGTCTTCCTGCCGATAGCAGATGTTGATGGCGGCCATCACTGTCGACGTCGCCGACCACAGGCTCCAGGCTGCGGCAAGGACGCTGACGATCAGTCCGATCCCGAATTTTCGCGGCGGGTTCTGGGTGAGTGTGTGAAGCCATGACGAAACCAGGCTGATGGCTTCGTCCGGCAGGATACCATAGAGGCGATCGACATCCTGTTGGATGGAAATAGGATCGGCGATAAGGCCGTAGATCGATACAAGCGCACCGAGAAACGGAAAAAGGGAGAGCAGGGCGTAATAGGCTGCGCCGGCGGCGAGGCCCGAAAGATTGTCTCGCCGCATCTGTTTCCAGGTGCAGACCAGGACGTGCCGCCAGCCCGCCTTCGGTGCCTCGAAAATGATGGGTGGCTGCTGGTTCATTGGCCAGGGTGCCAGGTGAACGCTGCGATCAATTGCCTGTATCGAGAAGCACGGCAACGGGCAGATGGTAGAGAATATCAGCAATCGCGGCATTGTCCGATTCGGGCGAGAGTATCTGTCCTGTGAAGATGTCTTCCAATTTGCGGTCAGCGACGACGCAAATCCGCGTCTCATCCCATGCCATCCCGTCTGTCAGGCGCAATCCCACAACGACGGTAATCGCTTCATCGCCATAAACCCGGCGGAAGGCGATGGCGCGGCTAGCTTCGGCTCCTGTGACGGTGAGCGGTTCATAAGTCCCGTGGATGAAGAGGTCAGGATACATCTGCCGGAGTTTGAGAAGCTGGCGCAGGACATAGAATTTGATCCGGCCGTCGCGCCATGTGTCGAGCAGATCAGCAACGGCACCGACGCGCGCTTCACCCTGCAGCGACTCGATAGCGCGTAGCTCGGGGAGCAACGCGCTACGGGTATCGAAATCGACCGGCCGCCGATTGTCGGGGTCGACCAGCGACAGATCCCAAAGCTCGGTGCCCTGGTAGATATCTGGAACGCCGGGGCAGGTGCATTTCAGCACCAGCTGCACCAGGCTGTTGGCGACCCCAAGTTCTGCCACACGGGCCGCGAAATCGGCCATCTCCGAGAAGCCGGCATTTTCGTCACTCACAAGATGGTCGATGAAACGCTCGATGGCTTCCTCATAGGCGGCGTTGGGATAGGCCCAAGACGAGTGCTCGCCGGCCTCGCGCAGTGCCTTGCGCATGAAGGTTTTCAGCCGGCCGCGGAAGGCGGCGAGATCAGCATCGGCAGGAACGTCGGCGAACAATTCTATGGGCCAGGCGCCGACCAGAGTCTGATAGAGGAGATATTCGTCATTGGCGCTCGGGGCTATGCCTTTCGGCAAGATGCTGACGAAAGGCCGATTCTGGGCGGACCAACGTGTCACCCGATCGCACCATTCCGTGGGGATCGTCGATAGTGCCGCCAATCGCGCCCGCGCGTCCTCGCCACGTTTGGTGTCGTGGGTCGAAGTGGCCAGCATCGCATGGGGCCAGTACGCGGCATGATCTTGGTTGAAGCGGTGAAAAGCATCGGCATCGAGACCGAAGACATCGGGGTCGCCGCCGACCTCATTGAGCGCAATCAGCCGGTTATAGCGATAGAAGGTCGTATCCTCGATGCCTTTGGCTGAGATCGGCCCCGAGATTTGCTGGAAGCGCATGGCGAAACGCGCGACCTCACTATCGCGCTCAGCAGTACGCAAATAGTCTCCGGTCAGCACTGTGCTGATGAAATCAAAGATTCCGTCTTCTGTGAGATCGGGCCGATCTTGCATAGCGCCGGCAATTGCGTCGGCAATCACTGCGCGGTCGCTCTCCGATGCCGTCTGCGCCGTGACATAGGAGCGGTAGACAGGGAAACGGCCAAGAACGGCGTGCAGGGCATCGCGCAACCGCGGCAAGGTAAAGTCGCGCGTCATCCAATCCCGCTCCGCGATCGAATGTAATGAGCGCGCCAATGAATCGAGTTCGCCACTGAACAGCGTGGTGACTGCGAACTGCCGCGCCCGTCGCACTGCATCGGCGTAGCTTTCCCGGCGATCGGTAAAGCGTTGGTAGAAATCGGTCAGCGGCGCTTTGCCATTAGGGTCGACAAGCAGCGCATTGACCTTGGCTACGAAATCGTAACCCGTTGTACCCGCCACGGGCCAATCCATCGGCAGCGTTTCGCCGTTTGCCAATATCTTTTCCACGACCAGATAGGCTGAGCCATGCGGTGTCTCCGAAGCCATATCGCGCAGGCGCGCGCAGTACTCTGCCGGATCGTGCAGGCCGTCGATATGGTCGATGCGCAAGCCGCTAAGTTTGCCCTCGCGCAGGAGCCGCGCCACCAGGCGGTGCACATCGTCGAATAAGCCGCGGTCTTCGATCCGGATGCCAGCCAGATCAGCGATATTGAAGAAGTGACGGTAGTTGATCTCGTCCGGCCCGGCGCGCCAATAGGACAGATTGTAGTGCTGGCATTCCAGCAGTTCGTGCAATGCGCGGTGGCTGTCGCGATCGCCGGGCTGTCCGGCGAAGCTATCCGCCGCCCGTTGCAGACAGTCGGCAATGAGGGAATCCGCGGCGGCGAGGTTAGCCAGCGCGGTTTCGAGAGTCTGTGCTTCTTTCGGCGTCAGCGTGTCCGAAAGCGCGAAACCGCGTTCGATGTCGCTGAGCGACTTGAAATTCGCTGTATGGTTGATTTGCCCGTCGCGGGTGATATCAACGGCACGGCCGATGATTTGAGGATAGCTGCGTGGGTCGATCGGAAAGCGATGATCATGATACCAAAGGGCGAAACGACCCTGAGCCGGTTCGAATCGTAGTTTCAAATCACCGTCTTCGAGCGCGCGGCCATAAGCTTTGCCGAGGATCGGAATATCGACTTTGCCTCGCAAATGCCGATTGGGCGATTGCCAGTCGATATCGAAATGGGCGGCGTGAGGCGAAGCGGGGCCCCATTCCAGAACGTCGTTCCACCACGGGTTACTGGTCTTGCCGATGCCCATGTGATTGGGCACGAAATCGGCGATATGACCAAGGTCATGCGTGGCAAGTGTTGCGGCCAGATGCTCGAAACCGTCTTCGCCGCCGAGCACCGGGTTGAACGCCGTGTAATCGGTGATGTCGTAGCCATGCGATCCCGGCCCGCGCGCTTCGAGCCAGGGCGATGCGTAAAGATGACTGATCCCGAGTTCCGCGAGATAAGGCGCGACGCGTGCCGCACCGTTGAAATCGAGATGCTCGCCGAATTGCAGGCGATAGGTGGCGAGCGGGACCACCGATGTGGACGCGCTGGTCTCGCGACGCTCGTCTTTCTCGATCAGAGGGCGGATACCGGAATCGTCGGCCAGGTTTTGGATCTCGGCCGAGCCATCGATCTCGGGAACTGAAGCCTCCGAGGATGTGGGCAGGTCGGCCCTGGTGCTCACGATCGGTTCTCCGGAAGTGCCAGGGTGACGCTGACCGACCAGGGCGGCAACACGCCAAGCGGACTGCCGATTGGGACCGCGGCCGACGAGGCGTATAGGCGTTCACCGGGCAACGTCCATTCAAGCTCGTCGGATGGGCGGGATGACAGATTGGCGGCGATATGCAGCTGCCGGCCATCCGCCGCCTCCCAGCGCAGCCAGATGGCGTTGCCGATTCGATTCTCACGAATGCCGCCTTGGTGCATATGGGACAGCAGCGGTACGATCCATTTTTGCCGCAGGCCGATCAGCTCGCGTGTCAGTTCCAACCGCCGCCGTCCCCGAGCGTCGAAACGTGCGCGCCAATCGAGGCGGGAATTGGAAAATGTCGTTTCGAGATTGGGATCGGGGATGTGTTCGCGCGCGGCCGGATCTTGGAATTTCGGGAAGTGGCGGAACTCGTGCCGCCGGCCTTCACGCACGGCATCGGCCAGCTCGCCGTCGAAGTCGCAGAAGAATAGGAACGGCCGTTTCGATCCCCATTCCTCGCCCATGAACAGGAGAGGAATGGGCGGTGATAGTATAAGAAGGGCAAGCATCGCGCGGCCTGCTTCCTCGCTAATCAGCCTGCCGAGCCGTTCGCCCATGGCGCGGTTGCCGATCTGATCGTGATTCTGCAGGAAGTTGACGAAGGCTGTCGGCGGCAGATGGGTGCTGGCTTCACCGCGCTTCGCGCCATCACGATGCTCCGATGGCTCGCCTTGATAGACGAAACCTTCGGTCAGGGCGCGGCAGAGATCGGCGATCGTATCCTGGCGATAGTCGCCGTAATAGCCTTGAGTCTCGCCGGTGGCGATGACATGGGCCGTATGGTGAAAGTCATCATCCCATTGAGCCGTATAGAAGCGCGGCTTGTGCTCGGTGGTGCGCTCGAGCGGCCGCGCCTGATTGGCGTCGTTCTCCAGGACCAGATGCACTTCGCGGCGCGCACCGATTCGTTCACGAACTTCATGCGCGATGTCGTCGAGGATGTGAGGCTTGGTATCGTCGACGATGGCATGGACCGCGTCGAAGCGCAGCCCGTCGAAACGGTACTCCTCCAGCCAATAGAGCGCATTCGAAATGAAGAATGCACGAACCGCCTGTTTGCCCGCGCCATCGAAGCCAATCGAAGCACCCCAGGGCGTATGATGTTTCTCGTTGAAGAAACTCTTGGCATAGCGGCCGAGGTAGTTCCCGGATGGGCCGAAATGGTTGTAGACGACATCGAGAAATATCATCAACCCATGGCCATGGGCGTCGTCGATCAGCTGCTTGAGCTGCTCTGGCGTGCCATAGGCCGAATCTGGCGCGAAGGGCAGTACGCCGTCATAACCCCAATTGCGCTTGCCGGCGAAATCGGCCAGCGGCATCAGCTCAATGGCGGTGATCCCGAGATGGGCGAGGTATTCGAGGCGCTGCCGCACGCCATCGTAATTGGCCTCGCGGCTGAAGGCGCCGATATGCGTTTCGTACAGCACCGTCTCTTCCCAGGGGCGGCCGCGCCAATTGGCGTTCTGCCAACGATAAGCGAGCGGGTCGATCACCTCACTCGGACCATGAACATCTTGCGGCTGGAAGCGTGACGCCGGATCGGGAACCAGAAAGCCGTCGTCGAGGCGATAGCGGTAAAGCGAGCCGGCGTGGGCATCGCGCGTGATCACCTCGAACCAACCGTCCGATAGCGCCGTCATCGGGATCGGCATGTCGCTGCCTTCGATGGCGAGCGCGACACTTTTCTCCGATGGCGCCCAGAAGCGGAACCGCACCGATCCATCGCGCTGGATCTGTGCGCCGAACGGTATATCGAAGCGGAACTGATCGATGGTCATTGCGGTTTCAGGTTCGAGCTGGACGGCGTCATTTCGAGGCGCAACAAAGCGAGCGAGCGTTCGGCGAGCTGCAGGTCGGATTCGAAAGCATGGCCGGCAGCATCGTCGCGTTCGGGCGTATTGGTGTCGACATCGACGATCCATTGTTTGCCGCCGGGAAAGGTCGGCAGCTTGAACAGAACCGTATTGGTCGACGCGTTGAGGAGAAGGAGAAGAATATCCTTTTTGACCTTGCTGTTCTGGGGGCGGATATCGGGAACGCCGTCATTGAACATTACGCCGACACAGCGTGAGATGCCGTTGCCCCAATCCTCCTGAGTCATTTCGTGTCCGGCCGGATTGAGCCACGAAATATCCTTGAGCCCATCCGGCCCCGGTGTGCCGTGGAAGAAATGCGGACCGCGAAGGGACAGATGCTTGTGCCGCAGCGCGATCAGCCGGCTGACGAACGCTGTGGCGTCCTGGTCTTTTGCGGCGGCTTCCCAGTCGATCCAGGTCAGTTCGTTGTCTTGGCAATAGGCGTTGTTGTTGCCCTTCTGCGAGTGGCCGAACTCGTCGCCGGCCATCAGCAAGGGCGTGCCGTTGGAAAAGAACAGGGTAGCCAACATGTTATAGCGTTGGCGGCGGCGCAGGGCTTGGATGTTCGGATCGTCGGTCGGCCCCTCGACACCGTAATTGGCGCTGTTGTTGTTGTCCGAGCCATCGCGATTGTCTTCGCCGTTCGCTTCATTGTGCTTGTTTTCGTGCGAGACCAGATCCGCGAGGGTGAAGCCGTCATGGACGGCGACATAATTCATGCTGGCCGAGGGGCGACGGCGACGATGGTCGAAGATGTCGGCCGAGCCGGTCAGGCGCGAGGCCAGATCGGGCAGCATGCCGTCATCGCCACGCCAGAAGCGGCGCACAGTGTCACGATAGCGGTCGTTCCATTCCGCCCAACCGGGGCCGAAGCCGCCAAGCTGATAGCCACCCAGGCCCACGTCCCAGGGTTCGGCGATCAACTTCACGCCGTTGAGAATGGGGTCTTGTCGGATCGTGTCGAGAAAGCTGCCGCCTTGGTCGAAGCCATTCGATTCGCGACCGAGAGTCGAAGCGAGATCGAAGCGGAATCCGTCGACATGCATGTTTGTGACCCAATAGCGCAGACTGTCGAGCACCATCTGCAATACCCGCGGATGGGTCAGATTGAGGCTGTTGCCGGTGCCCGTGAAATCCATGTAGTGGCGTGGATTGTCGCTTACGAGATGGTAGTACGAGGCATTGTCGATGCCGCGGAAGCTGAGCGTGGGTCCCAGATGATTGCCTTCGCCGGTGTGGTTATAGACCACGTCGAGAATCACTTCGATATTGGCGGCGTGGAAATGCGCCACCATGGTCTTGAACTCCGCGATCGACCCGCTGGAGAGATAGCGCTGCTCTGGTGCAAAGAAGTTGATGGTGTTGTAGCCCCAGTAATTGGAAAGCTGCCTTTCCACCAGATGCCGGTCATTGAGATAGGCATGCACCGGCAGCAGTTCGACGGCGGTGATGCCGAGGGCCTTCAGATATTCGGTGACCTTGCTGGTGCTGAGCCCGGCTGCGGTGCCGCGCACATGGGCGGGTAAATCGGGGTGGCGCATCGTGTAGCCGCGCATGTGAAGTTCGTAGATGACGGTCTGGTCCCAAGGGGTGGCCGGTGGCTTGTCCTTGCCCCATGTGAAGGCGCCGTCGATCACCTGGCACTTCGGCATGCCGCGCGCGTTGTCGCGGCGATCCATGGAGAGATCGCCGCGCGCCGAGCCCAGGCGATAGCCGAAATGAGTGTCGGACCAGATCAGCCGGCCCTGCAGCGATTTTGTATAGGGGTCAATCAGCAGCTTGTTCGGATTGAAGCGATGGCCATGCGCCGGGTCATAGGGACCATAGACGCGATAGCCGTACAGCTGACCGGGGAGAAGGTCAGGGAAATAGCCGAACCAAACTTCGTCGACGCATTCCGGCAGCGCGACGCGCTCGACCTCGTTTTTCCCGCTGGGATCGAACAGACAGAGCTCGACCTTTTCGGCATTGGCGGAGAACAGCGCGAAATTCACGCCACCGCCATCCCACTCGGCGCCGAGTGGGAAAGGCCGGCCGGGCTCTACACGGATGGTCAAAGGGATTGCTCCTTCTTCTTGTTGTCGGTCGCGCGGATCAGTCGACCACGCGTTCCAGAATCACGGTTGAAAGGGGAGGGAGAGTGAGATCGAGCGATTGCGCATGGCCGTGCTCGGGAATCGGTTCGCTCATGACCGCACCGCCATTGCCCATGCCGCTGCCACCATAGACCGTCGCATCGGAATTGATCCGCTCGATCCAGCGGCCAGGCAGCGGCACCCCGATGCGATAGCTGTCGCGTGGCACCGGCGTGAAATTGCAGGCGACCAGCACGGGCGAGGCCTTGTCGTGGCCCTTGCGCAGGAAAGCGATGACGCTCTGCTGTTCGTCATTGCCGACCACCCATTGGAAGCCCTCAGACTCGCAGTCCAACTGGTGCAGGGCGGGCAGGGTGCGGTAGGCACCGTTCAGGTCGCGCATCAGCCGGCGCACACCCTCGTGCATCGGATCGGCCAACAGGTGCCAATCCAGGCTGCGGTCAAAATTCCATTCCTGGGCTTGGGCGAACTCGCCCCCCATGAACATCAGCTTCTTGCCGGGATGTCCGAACATGAAGCCGTAATAGGCGCGCAAATTGGCAAATTTTTGCCAACGATCGCCCGGCATTCGCCGCAATAGCGAACCTTTGCCATGAACCACCTCGTCATGGCTCAACGGCAGGACGAAATTTTCGGTGAAGGCGTAGAGCAGGCCAAAGGTCAGCTCGTTATGCGCATAGCGGCGATGGACCGGGTCACGCGAGATATAGCTCAACGTATCGTGCATCCAGCCCATGTTCCATTTGTAGCCGAAGCCCAAACCGCCCATATCCGTCGGCCTTGAGACGGCCGGCCAGGCGGTCGATTCCTCGGCGAAGGTGGCTATGCCCGGGTTCTGGCCATAGACCAACTCGTTCATCCGCCGGATGAACGAGATCGCCTCCAGGTTCTCATTGCCGCCCTGGCGGTTGGGAATCCACTCGCCGGCTTTGCGGCTGTAATCGAGGTAGAGCATCGAGGCCACGGCATCCACGCGCCAGCCATCGATGTGATAATGCGAGGGCCAGAACAGCGCATTGGCCAAAAGGAAATTGGTGACCTCCGCGCGGCCGTAGTTGTAGATGAGCGTGTTCCAATCGAGGTGGAAGCCCTGGCGCGGATCGGCGTGTTCGTAGAGATGCGAGCCGTCGAACCAGCCGAGCCCGTGGCGGTCGGTTGGAAAATGGCCGGGCACCCAGTCGACCAGCACACCCAGCCCCGCCTGATGGCAGCGATCGATCAGCCGCGCGAAGCCGTCGGGCCGCCCGAAGCGGCTGGTGGGCGCATAAAGGCCGATCGGCTGATAGCCCCAGGATGCGCTCAACGGATGCTCGCTGACCGGCATCAGCTCGACATGGCTGAAGCCCATGTCCTGGACATAAGGGATCAACTGGTCGGCCAATTCGTCGTAGCTGAGGTGGCGGTTGCCGTCCTCAGGAATACGGCGCCATGAGCCGAGATGAACTTCGTAGATCGAAACCGGCGCATCGCGTGAAATCCGGTCGCCGCGCCCTTTCATCCAGGCATCGTCGTGCCAGTCGTGGGATTTTGTGCCATGGACGATCGAAGCGGTGCTGGGCGGATGCTCGGCCCGAAACGCAAACGGATCGGCCTTGAGCGGCAAAAGCTGGCCGTACTGGCCTTTGATCTCGAATTTGTAGAGCGCATCTTCGCGGACGCCGGGCACGAACAGTTCCCATACGCCACATTCGATGCGCCGGCGCATCGGTAGCAGCCGGCCATCCCAATCGTTGAACGAGCCAACCACGCTCACGCGGCTCGCATTCGGGGCCCAAACGGCGAAACTGGTGCCTTCGACTCCCTCCATCGTGCACGGATGTGCGCCAAGGTGCTCGTAAAGCTCGCGATGGGTGCCTTCGCCGATCAGATAGGCGTCGATATCGCCAAGCAAAGGCGGAAAACGATAGGGATCGTGGAACTCGAATTCGACCCCCGCACCGCTGCCGCGTAGGCGATAGCGATAGGGTGATGGCAGATTGGGGATCGATGCACCCCACAGCCCGCCGGGATGGAGCAGTTTGCAATCCGCGAGTTTCTGTCCAACCTCATCGATGATCGAAACCCAGTCGAGCCCGGGCCGAAGCACAGCGATGTCGACCGGGCCGTCCTTGCGGCGCTGATGCGGGCCGAGGATCGCGAAAGGATCGTCAGATTCGCCGCGCACCACGGCGGCAAGAGCGTGATCGGGCATACCGTTTATAGTCAAAGTCGATTGCATCATCAGAATTTGCCTTCCATACCGTCGAGCAAGCCGACAATTCCGGTGAGCGGGACGGCGATCCAGGTCGGGCGATTCGAGGCCTCGTAGCGCAGCTCATAAAACGCCTTCTCGAAGGTGAAGAGATCGAGCAGGCGTTTCCACTCGGCATCATCGGTCGGATGATTGGCCGACCCTGCCGCCGCCTCGCGATAGGCCGTCAGGAACGCCGCGATGGTTTCGTCGCGCCAGGCCTGGGAATGTTTCCAGGCGTCATCGGTGTGGCCGCCGGTTACTCGTGCGAGACGCGAGATCGCGGCGCGGGCCACATAGTCGTAACTGCGGACCATGCCGGCCACATCGCGCAGCACAGAGGTTTTGGCCCGGCGCTCGTCGAGGGAGCGATTGGGCTCGCCTTCGAAATCGATGATCTGCCAGTCGCCGCCGGTCAGCAGAACCTGGCCGAGATGGAGGTCGCCATGGATGCGCGTCTTGGCGGACTTAATCGGTTCGGCCGTACAGCGATCGATCAGTTGGAAGCATTCTCGCCTGCGCTGATACAGCGTATTGACCTGCATCTGCAGATCGGCCGGCAGGGATTTCCGCACATGGCTCAGAACGTCGAAGGCGTCCTTGACCATGCGATGCGCCGACTTGCGCCAAGCAGCCAGATCCTTTTCCGAGACGGGTTCAGGATCGAACGCGGCATCGCCGGTCGTGCGGGCCAGAGTCGCATGCATCTCGGCAACGTGTTGGCCCAAGCGTGCGGCCAATGGCGTATAGGCCAGATGGACGCTTTCGACCTTGGGTTCGGTCGGTTCGGGCTTGGCCGCCACCTGCACATCGTCGATCTGCGACCGAAGGAAATCGAGTGCGTGATCCCAGCCGGTGCCCTGATTGCGCACAAAACCCTGGACGATACCCAGCGCCATCCGGCGGTCTTTACCATCGACTTGTTCCATTCCACCCAGCAGCGGTGGCGTATAGGCGAAGCCTTGCGCCGTCAGGTAGCGGCACATCTCATATTCGGGGTGCATGCCCGTGGCGAGCTTGCGGTAGATCTTCAGGACGAAGCGATCGCCGATCAGAATCGACGAATTGCTTTGCTCGCCACCGGCGCGCTTGATCTCCAATTCCCCGGCAAGATCGAGTGCTTCGACACCCTTGGGGGCGGTGAACTCGATCGCACCGCCATCCATGGTGAGCCGACGTCCAGCCGCCATGGCGCGTAACAGCGCGAAGGGGAAATCACGCGAAACCATGGCGTCGAACAGGGAAGCCGTATTAGATCCGCGGCGCGCCTGGGCTACGGTGAAGGAGATCAGCGGTGCGCCCGGTGCCAATGGCGCGTCGTTGATGGTCGATGTCAGCGGCAGGAAATAGGTTTCTGAATCGTGGCCATCGGCGAAATCGACGGCGATCTCGCCGAGATAATAGGTGTTGCCGTCATCCTCCATCTCGACCAAGCGGGCGAGATGAGTCGAGGCGACATGCCTGTGCTTGCCGCCGAACCAGCGTTGCAGCGCCAGGAATCCGGGGAAGGCGACCGACTCGAGCGTGCCTCGCGCCGGACCCTGGAACATCTCAGACCAGTTGTGTCGGCACACCAGCGTGACGAATTCCGGCGCTGGATCAGGAAGCGTCGCGTGCCAACTCGGCAGCTGCACCTCATCGGCCAGAATGAACCAGTGGAAGCCATAGGATGACAGGGTCATCAGATAGGGCAGTTCGCCCACCGGCGGGAAGGTACTGCGGCCCGAGAGCTCGATTGGCACGCGGCCTTTGTATTTGCTGAGATCGAGTTCGACCGGCTGCGGCGCGCGGCTGAGGTTGTAGATGCAGAGGACTGTCTTCTCTTCGTAAGAGCGGATAAAGGCGAGAATCTTGCGGTTGCCGGGGTAAAGGAACTGCATCGTGCCGCGGCCGAACACTTTCTGGCCTTGGCGGATGGACAGCATGCGACGCGTCCAGTTGAGCAGGCTGGATGGGCTGCGCGACTGGGCTTCGACATTGACGGCGCCCAGGCCATAGATCGGATCTTGGATCGGCGGCAGATAGAGACGGCCGGGATCGGCGCGCGAGAAGCCGCCGTTGCGGTCCGACGACCATTGCATCGGCGTGCGCACGCCGTCGCGATCGCCGAGATAGACATTGTCGCCCATGCCGATCTCGTCGCCGTAATAGAGAACGGGCGTGCCTGGCAGGGCGAGCAGAAGCCCAGTCATCAATTCGATCTTGCGGCGGTCGTTGTCGAGCAGCGGCGCCAGGCGGCGGCGAATGCCGAGATTGAGCCGCATGCGCGGATCGGCGGCGTAGCTCTGCCACAGCGCATCGCGCTCATGCGCCGTCACCATCTCCAAAGTCAGTTCGTCATGGTTGCGCACGAATAGCGCCCATTGGCAGTTCTCGGGTATATCCGGCGTCTGGCGCAGGATGTCGGTGATCGGGTAGCGATCCTCCTGCGTGATGGCCATGAAAGTGCGCGGCATCAGTGGGAAATGGAACGCCATGTGGCATTCATCACCCTCGCCGAAATAGGGCAGCACGTCTTCGGGCCATTGATTGGCTTCGGCCAGCAAGATGCGATCGGGGAATTTCTCGTTGATCTCGGCGCGTAGTTTTTTCAGAACGTCGTGGGTCTCGCTGAGATTTTCGCTATTGGTGCCGTCGCGTTCGACAAGGTAGGGAATGGCGTCCAGCCGTAACCCATCAACACCCATTTCGAGCCAGTAGTTGAGGACCGACATCACTTCCTTCAATACGCGCGGATTGTCGAAGTTGAGGTCGGGCTGATGGCTGTAGAAGCGATGCCAGTAATAGGCTTTGGCGACCGGGTCCCACGCCCAATTCGATTTCTCGACATCAATGAAGATCGTCCTCGCGCCGAGGAATTTCTGATCGGTGTCGCTCCATACATAGAAGTCGCGCCAGGTCGAACCGGGTTTGGATCGCCGCGCGCGCTGGAACCAGGGATGCTGGTCCGATGTGTGATTGATTACGAGCTCGGTGATCACCCGCATGCCGCGCTCATGGGCGGCGCGGATGAAGTTACGGAAGTCACGCATCGTCCCGTAGGCCGGATTGATGCCGCGATAATCGGAAATGTCGTAACCGTCGTCGCGCAGAGGCGAAGGATAGAAGGGCAGAAGCCAGAGCGTGTTGACGCCAAGATCGTGCAAATAGTCAAGTCGGCTAGTCAACCCAACGAAATCGCCGATCCCGTCACCGTTCGAGTCGCACATTGCCTTGATGTGCAGCTCATAGATCACCGCGTCTTTGTACCAAAGCGGCTCGTCGCGGTTGATCGAGTCCTTCTTCCGCGCCCGGATGACGGGGCGTTCGCGAACGGATGTACCTTCCATGGTCAGGTCCTCCGCGCTGCGGCGTCATCGACCATCGGGTCGACGATGCGCCAAATCGCACATGGATTGTGATTGGGATCGAGACGAATGCGGTGATGGCGCCCGTTCCAGGTAACGCGCTCGCCGCTGAATAGTTCCTCCGCCTCTACGGTCGCGCCTTCGTCGAGGTCCAGTGTCTCCAACGGGATCTCGATCGGTACGTCGCGCGGCCAGCGGGGCTCGAGTGTGATCGCGATCCATAGAAGATTGAGACCGGACGCATCGGTCTTGGCGTAGAACAGGACCCGGTCATCATGGGCCGTCAGAAAACGGATATTGGCGAAGTCATGCAGGGCGGGATTGTCGCGCCGGATATGGTTGAGCCTGGTGATATAGTCGACGATGTTGCCAGGCCGGTCCCAATCCCAAGCCTTGAGTTCGTATTTCTCCGAATCGAGATATTCCTCGCGGCCGGGAATCGGCGTCGCTTCGCACAGTTCGAAGCCGTTATAGACACCCCATAGACTTGACAGCGTCGCCGCCAGCGCCGCGCGGATCATGAACCCGCCACGCCCGCTTTCCTGCAAATAGGTAGGATTGATGTCCGGCGTGTTGACGAAGAAGTTCGGTCTTAGAAAATCCTGGGTCGAATGGCTGAGTTCGGTCAAGTAGTCTGTCAACTCTGCCTTGGTATTGCGCCAAGTAAAGTAGGTATAGGATTGCGTGAAGCCGGCTTTGCCAAGCGCTTGCATCGGCTTCGGTCGGGTGAACGCTTCGGACAGGAAGAGCACGTCAGGCCGGCGCTTTTGGATGTCGCCGATCAGCCATTCCCAGAATGGCATCGGCTTGGTGTGCGGATTGTCGACGCGGAAGATACGCACACCGCAGCCGATCCAGAATTCGACCACATCGCGCAGCGCCGTCCAGAGCGCGCGCCAGTCCTCACAGCCGAAATCGAAATTGACGATGTCCTCATACTTCTTCGGCGGATTCTCGGCGTATTTGATTTTGCCGTCGGGGCGCCAGGCGAACCATTCCGGGTGCTCGTGTGTCCAAGGATGGTCAGGTGAACACTGCACGGCGAAGTCGAGCGCAATCTCGATCCCCAGGTCGCTGGCCTGCCGCACTAGGATCTTGAAATCGTCGATCGTCCCGAGCTGCGGGTGAACTGCCATATGGCCACCATCGGGCGAGCCGATGGCATAGACGCTGCCGGGATCATCGGGGCCCGCCGAGAGCGCATTGTTGCGCCCTTTGCGATGGGCGGTACCGATCGGGTGAATCGGCGGGAAGTAAAGGACATCGAACCCCATCTTTTGGATGCGCGGCAAGTGCTGGGCCACGTCAGCGAATGTGCCATGGCGCTTGCCGTCATTGGCGGCTGAGCGGGGGAATATCTCGTACCATGATGCGTAGCGCGCTGCGGTTCGGTCGGCGACAACTTCGAGGACATGGCCGTATTGGGATACATCAGCCCTGGGCTCAATGCGGCGCATCAGGCGTCGTGCGTCGTCGGATAGAAGAAAGGCGGCGCAGGCCTCCGGATCATGCCTCAATTTCTCGAAGCGGGTAGCGAAGGCTTTTGCCTCACCATCTTCGCTGGCCTTCACTGCCTTCGCGAACAGGGTTTCGCCCTCGGTCAAATCGACGGGCAGGGCCGATTTGGCCTGGCGCTTCTTGGCGTATTCTGATGACCAGGTGGCGAACAGGTCACGCCATGCCTCGATCGTGTAGCTATAGCGGGTGTTGCGGGCCAAACCGAAATGGCCGGCCCAGCGGTCGTTTTCGACGAGGCGCATCGGCGTGGCGTGCCATTCGATCGATCCGCTTTCACGGTGCAGCAACTGGGCCTGCAGCTGATCGTGGCCATCGCCAAAGATATCGGCGCTGACTTCAACGATGTCACCCACCACGCGCTTGGCCGGAAAACGACCGTCATCGATTTCCGGCCGAACCGATGCGATGGCTATCCGCGGCCTGATCTTCGAGACCATGGCCGGTGGTATGCCGCGCTGATGCGATGCCGGAACGATCAATCGATCGGCCTCTTTGAAAAGGCGAACCTCCAAAGGGCCAAGTTCGATCGGATGATCGGGCTCAAGCGGCAGACGCTCCGCCAGTGGCGTGGCATCGATGAGCGGCGGACGGTCGCCGCCCGCTTCGGCAAGCAAAGGGCCCGGCTCGATCCGGTGCCCTTGCCGCGCGTCGCTGTTGACCAGCAGCAGTGTGCGGGCTCCCTCGCCACGATCCGGTGTGCGGAGCAGGGCGGTGACGGGCGCGCCGGGGGCTGTAACACGGCGCTGCGGTCCCTCCTGATTGAGCGTCGCGAGCGACTCGCGCAGCAGATTGACATCGGTTACGAACTCAGTGATGTCTTTCTGATTCGAAGACGACGGCCGTGCCGACACGTCGGCCCCGCAATATTCGAAACCGGCCGGCATCATAACGCCGCTGGAAAAGCAGGCCGAGAACAGGTAGTGGTCACGGGCCCAGCGCGCCGTTTCCTCGGGATCGCCGCCGTTGAGCGCCTCATGTGCTGGAAATGAGATCGTTGGGGCGACGCCGCGGAAACGCTCATATTGGTCGAGCAGCCAATCGGAGCGGAAATCCCACCACCGGGCGCTGTTGAGCAGATAGTCGAAGCCTGCGTCGCGCAGCGACTCGACGCGGTCCGGGGCGACACCCAAAGCTTCGCCGAGGAAAATGAATTCCGGCATGGATGTGCGTGTCGCGTCGATCAAGGTGCGCCACCGCTCGGCCGACTCGCGATAGGCCGAGGTGCAGAAGACGCCGCGAACGCCCAATTTAATCAAGCGCTCGATCGCGGCGCTGTGAAATGCGGTCAAGCCGTCGGGGGATGCCCCGTCTTCCTCCGGCATAGCCAGATCGGCGACAACCCAAAGGCCGTGATCCTCGGCATGAGCGGTAAAGGCGGACAGATCGCGATCATCGATCGTCCATCGCGCCGTGGGCACGTGGACCCAATCGAAATGCATCCGCGCGATGCGCGGTAATTCGCGCCGCAGGGCATCCAAGCCCAAAGGCGGGTGTGCGTCCAAATCGTAGATGCGAGGGCCGAACAGCACGGGCTTCCTCTCCTGCGGTCTTCTGCGTGACGCGGCGCGAGACTTGGATCGAATATATGGCCCGGGTTTGCTTTCTCCTGTGTGTTCGCTGTGCCAATCTTGATGATTGTGCTTCGCGCTATTTATCAGGACAGTAGAAGCCGAATCAGGTGCCGTGGGGACGGAGCGTAAATGCTCTTGGGACGCCGCTATCTGTTTGCACGACATGAGAGAGCGTCTATCGCGGCGCTGCCTTAGAAACGCCGCATTGTCTTAATTTTAGTAAGCTGAAAGGCGCGGCCGGTGGGGTTGGGGCAGATGACGTGGCGTACTGGGTGGTGCTGTCTGGCGATAGCACTGCTTTTGTCGTCGTGTTCATCGTCGGGGGACAATAACGGCAAAGGTCCGCCGATCGACCTGCCGCTTGCTATCGGTAATGGCGTCGGCAGCGAGCACGGCAACTATGCGGCGCAACGCGAAGGCGAGACGCGTGGCGAAGCCGGCGAATGCTGCGTCATTTTCAATTGGGACAGGCCGCTGACCAAAGAACTGGCCCTGCGGTTAAAGTCGGCGTCCTGCGAATCCAAGGAACGACCGGGCTGGATGCTGCCCCACGAAATCTCCCGCACCATCATTCCGATCGGACAAAGCAATCTGAAGGACGAGGCAACGGACGGCGAAGTCGGGTCCGAAGAAGACGCCGGGCGGTCTGACCGACCGGATTCTGGCGGCCTTCCCCCATGAGTGCGCCCATGCTTCTCGCCATTGATCAAGGAACGACATCGACTCGTTCAATCGTCTTCCGCACCGATCTGTCGGTCGCCGCGATCGCTCAGGAAGAGTTGCCGCAGCATTATCCGTCATCCGGCTGGGTCGAACACGATCCCGAAGACATATGGCGCAGCACCGTCTCGACAATGCGTGCCGCGGTCGCCAAGGCCGGTATCGCGGCCGGCCAAATCGCCGCTATCGGCATCACCAATCAACGCGAGACCACCGTGCTCTGGGATCGCAAGACGGGGCTGCCGATCGCCAATGCCATCGTCTGGCAGGACCGGCGTACCGCCGAGATCTGCGCGAAAATGCGCGAACAGGGGCTTGAGCCGGGTGTTACGGCCAAGACCGGGCTCGTGCTCGACCCCTATTTCTCGGCGACCAAGATCGCTTGGCTGCTCGACAAGCTTCCTGGGGCGCGCGTCAAAGCGGAGCGCGGCGATCTGGCCTTCGGGACGATCGATGCATTCCTGCTGTGGCGACTTACCGGAGGGCGGCTGCACGCTACCGACGCGACCAACGCCGCGCGGACGGCGCTGTTCGACATCCATCACGGCGTGTGGGACGAGGACCTGTGTCGTCAATTCCGTGTACCGATGGCAATCTTGCCTACGGTGATGGATTGCGCGGCCGACTACGGCACGACGATCAGCGATATTCTTGACGCTCCCGTGGCCATTCGCGGTGTCGCCGGCGACCAGCATGCCGCCACGGTGGGGCAAGCCTGCTTCGAGCCGGGCATGGCGAAGATTACCTATGGCACGGGATGCTTCGCCGTTCTCAATACCGGCGCGAAGCCAGTCGCGTCGAAGAACCGGCTGCTGACCACCATCGCCTATCAGCTCGGCGGGAAGCGAACCTATGCGCTGGAAGGCGCGATCTTCGTCGCCGGTGCGGCGGTGCAATGGTTGCGCGATGGCTTGAAGATCATCAAGACGACGTCGGAATCGGGGGCTTTGGCGGCGACGGCCGATCCCAACCAGAGTGTCTATATGGTTCCAGCGTTTGTTGGCCTTGGCGCCCCGTATTGGGACGCCGAAGCGCGCGGTGCGTTGTTCGGCCTTACACGCGGTACAGGACCGCATGAAATCGCCAAGGCGGCATTGGAAAGTGTCGGCTATCAGACGCGCGATCTGGTCGAGGCGATGCATGCCGATATGGCGGCGTCGGCGCAGACAGTGCTTCGCGTCGATGGCGGCATGACCGCGTCCGATTGGACGATGCAATTCGTCGCCGACATTCTTGGCGCGCCGGTCGACCGGCCGAAAGTGCTCGAAACAACCGCTTTGGGCGCGGCCTATCTGGCCGGCCTGGCACAAGGAGTTTTGCCACCGCCTGAAGAGTTCTCAAAGAACTGGGCTTTGGATCGCCGCTACGTGCCGAAGCTCGATGCCGCGACACGCGATCTGAAATTCAAAGGCTGGCGTGACGCGGTGCGGCGGACCTTAACGCAACAATAGCGAAGAAGCACCGGCCGCTTTGAACGGCCGGCGCCCTCTTCGCTTCCTACCGAAGCTTAGAAGCTAGTTCGTGCCCTGCGGCGACGCGCAGCCAGTCGACGTGCCCGACGTGTTGCCGGCCATGCACGGCGCTTTCGAAGCACCCGGATCGGCATTGTTCGGGCTAGAGGTGCTGCCGGAGTTCGTGTTGGCCGCACCGCTGGTCCCGGCGCCGGGGGTTGCGCCCGCCGAACCAGTGCCCGTGGTTGTGCCGGTTGCGCCCGACGAACTGCCTGCGGCAGGGGCGGTCTGTGCATAGGCAGCGGCGGAACCGAGAAGCATCGCGGCGGAGACGAGGAGAGCGAGCTGCTTCATGATGAGACTCCTTTCTTGGAAGTAAGGATCAGTTAACAAGGACAACGACCCTGGAGACCCATCGTTCCGGCGGAACAGGGTGAGGCACCATGTATTCCAGAAATGTCACCAGCGAATGCCTTTCGCATTGCGAAAGGCCGCAGGCGCCGTGACCATGATCTGTTCGGTGCTTGAGCCTTAAACAGGCTCTCGTTCGGTACCGATTAATCCGCCGGCACGGGCAACATCAGCCAGATGCCAGTCCGCATCGCCGAAGGTCATGTCGATGCCGGTGAGGCGTTTGAGATAGTGGCCCACCGCATATTCCATCGTCACGCCGATGCCACCATGAAGCTGCACCGCTTCTTTGGCGAGTGCACGGCCTGATTTGCCGATCTGGGATTTGGCGGCGGCGACGGCACGATGGCGTTCGGCAGCATCATCCGAGCCGGCCATCATCGCCGCGAAGATCGCCATGCTGCGGGCCTGTTCGAGATGGACGTACATATCCACGGCGCGGTGCTGCAACGCCTGGAATTCGCCGATCGCGCGGCCGAACTGTTTGCGCGTTTTGAGGTAGTCGACCGTCATCGTATGGGCGGTGGTCATTGCGCCGACGGCTTCGGCACAGAGTGCCGCAGTCGCTTCATCGATCGCGCGTTCGATGGCGGGCAGGGCGTTTGCTGTCGGACCGAGACGTTCCGCCGGCGCCGCGTCGAAAGTGATCTCGACGGCACGCGACCCATCTTGTGTCGCATAAGCCCGGCGGGTAACACCGGATGCCTTGGCGTCCACGACGAATAGACCAATGCCGTCACGATCATGCTGATTGCCAGAGACACGCGCGGTGACCAGTAGCTTGTCGGCCGCCTCGCCATGCAGCACGAGACTCTTGGCGCCATCGATTTTCCAAGCCATTCCCGATTGCGCAGCGCACGTCGTCACGTCGGCGAGGTCGTAGCGCGACTGCCGTTCCATCTGCGCGAAGGCCAGCTTCAGTGAACCTTCGGCCAGTTTCGGCAGCAAGGCATTTTGCTGCTCTGGGCTGGCGGCGTGGCGGATCAGCGCCCCACCCAGAACCGCCGTGGCAAAATAAGGTTCGAGGATCAGGCCGCGGCCGAAAGCCTCCATCACGATCATCGTCTCGATCGGACCGGCCCCCGCGCCACCGTTATTCTCGGGCACAATCAGGCCGAGTAATCCGAGTTCGGCGTATTGCGACCACAGGGCAGGGTCATAGCCTTCGGGTTTCTTCGCATAGGCACGGCGTTGCTCGAAGCCGTATTGGTCGGCTATCAGCCGGTCGACGCTGTCTTTCAGGAGGCGCTGTTCGTCGCTCAGATCGAAATCCACCGTTTCCCCCTTAGAATCCCAGGATCGCTTTGGCGATGATGTTGCGCTGAATCTCGTTCGAGCCGCCGTAGATCGAGACCTTGCGATTGTTGAAGAAGGAGGGCGCGGCCTCGGCGGCATAGTCGGGGCCGATGGTCGGCTGATTGCTGCCGGCGCCGTCTTCCTCGGGCTGGTAGGCCATCGCCAGCGGGCCCACGGCTTCCAACAACAACTCGGTCGTGGCTTGGTAGAGTTCCGAGCCCTTGAGCTTGAGAATCGAGGAGGCGGGATTAGGCTTGCCGCCTCCGCCGCGATGGCGTTCTTCGGACACCACGCGCAGCATCGTGATCTCGAGCGCCTTCAATTCGATTTCGACCGAGGCCAACTTTTCGCGGAAATGCGGATCGTCGATCAACGGCCGGCCGCCGGAACGTTCCGCCGCTGCGATCGCCTTGATGCGGCGGATGCGTGCCATCGAGATGCCGATGCGCGCGATGCCCGCGCGTTCAAGGCCGAGCAGGAACTTGGCGTAATCCCAGCCCTTGTTCTCCTCGCCAACCAGGTTCTCGGCCGGCACCTTGACCTCATCGAAGAAGACCTCATTGACCTCATACCCGCCATCGATCGTCTGAATCGGTCGCACGGTGATGCCGGGCGTCTTCATGTCGATCAGGATGAAGGAGATGCCTTCCTGCTTCTTGGCGGCGGGATCGGTGCGGCACAGGCAGAAGATCCAGTCGGCGAACTGCGCTAGGGTCGTCCAAGTCTTCTGGCCGTTGACGATATAGTGATCGCCCTCGCGCCGCGCCGCCGTGCGCAGGCTGGCGAGATCGGAGCCGGAGCCGGGCTCAGAAAAGCCCTGGCACCACCAGATATCTATATTGGCGGTGGCCGGCAGGAATTTCTTGCGCTGCGCGTTGTTGCCGAAGCGCGCGATCACCGGCCCGACCATGCCGACATTGAATTGCAGCGGTGGCAGAACATGGCACTGCTGCAACTCGTCGAGATAGATGTAGTGCTGGACCGGCGTCCACTTCTTGCCGCCCCAATCGGCAGGCCAGGCGGGCACCGCTAGCCCATGCGCGTTCATGATCTTCTGGCAGATGACCATATCCTGCTTGGTGGGGTGCTTGTTCTCGGCGACGCGCTTGCGGATATCGGCAGGGATTTCCGTTTCGAAGAAGTGGCGCAGTTCGCGGCGGAACGCGCGTTCGTCTTGGGTTTCCTGAAGGTCCACGGCGATCTCCTTCGGATTAGGCGGCTGCAGGGGCCGAGAGACTGGCGAAGCTTTGTCCGGCACCGGCCAGCTTCGCAAGTAGGGGCGCGGGCTTCAGCGTGGCATCGCCAGTCGCAGCAGCAAAGGCATCGAGTCGCGCTGCGACTTCGGCCAAGCCGACGCGATCGGCGTAGTACATCGGCCCGCCCTTGGCGGCTGGCCAGCCATAACCATTGAGCCAGATGATGTCGATGTCGCTCGCCCTCGCGGCGATACCTTCTTCGAGAATGCGCGCGCCTTCGTTGATCATTGGGTAGAGCAGCCGTTCGAGAATCTCCTTTTGAGAGATTTGCCGCCAAGCGAAACCTTCTTTTTCCGATGTCGCCCGGATCAAGGCTTCGACCTCCGGATCGGGCATCGCGGTGCGGCCATCGGCGCCGCCATAGACGTAATAACCCTTACCGGTCTTCTGGCCGAAACGCCCTGCTTCGCACAGCGCATCGCCGACCGGTGCTTTGAGGTTGCGGGCTTTACGCGCACGCCAGCCGACATCGAGCCCGGCCAGATCACCCATCGCGAACGGTCCCATGCGGAAGCCGAAATCGACCAGAACTTCATCGACCTGATGGGGCAGGGCGCCTTCGAGCAACAGGCGTTCGGCCTGCACGCTGCGCTTGGCCAGCATGCGATTGCCGACGAAGCCGTCACACACCCCGACGACAACAGGCATCTTGCCTAGGCTCTTGCTGATGGCGATCGCGGTGGCCAGTGCTTCGGGCGAGGTCTTCTTGCCGCGTACCACCTCGACCAGGCGCATGACGTTCGCCGGGCTGAAGAAGTGCGTGCCCAGCACCTCATCGGGCCGCTTGGTAGCCGTGGCTATCTTATCGACATCGAGATAGGAGGTGTTGCTAGCCAACACCGCACCGGGTTTGGCGATGCCGTCGAGCTTGCCGAAGATCTGAAGTTTGAGGTCCATCTCCTCAAACACAGCTTCAACGATCATATCGGCCGAGGCGAGGGCCTCCATCTCGGTCTTGCCTTCGATCAGAGCCAAACGCCTCTTCATCTGCTCTTCGGAAAGGCTGCCGCGCTTGACCGAGGTCTGATAGGTGCTGGCGATCTTGCCGATGCCACGTTCCAAGGCCCCGGCGTCGGTTTCGATCAGCGTCACGGGAATACCCGCATTGGCAAAGCACATGGCAATGCCACCGCCCATCGTGCCGGCACCGATGACGCCGGCACGACCGATCTTGCGGGGCTGGGTATCCTTGGTCAGGCCTGGCACTTTGGCGGCTTCACGTTCGGCGAAGAAGGTGTAGCGCAGCGCCTTCGATTCCTCGCTGCCCAGCAACTCGATGAAAAGCTTGCGTTCGAGCGCCATGCCCTCGTCGAACGGCACCGACATCGCGGCCTTCACGGCTTCGACGCAGGCCCGCGCTGCGGCGGGGGCACGTGACTTGCCGATCAGTGGTTTGGCAACCTGGTCGAGCTTGCCCGGATCGGCTTTGATCGTACTGAGGTGGTCGGCGCGATCACGGATCTTCGGCGTATTGCCGGCGGGCAGGGTCTTGGCCCAAGTGACTGCGGCGGTCGGAAATGCGCCATCGGCCACGTGATCAAGCAGGCCGAGCGTCTTGGCCTGGGCGACAGGGATGTTATCGCCGGTCATGATGAATTCGAGCGCCGGGCCGTAGCCGATCAGGCGGGGCAGGCGTTGCGTACCGCCGGCGCCAGGCAAAAGCCCCAGCTTGATCTCCGGCAATGCCAGCTTCGCGTCGCTCCAGCCGACGCGGTAGTGACAGCCCAGCGCCAGTTCCAACCCGCCGCCCATCGCCACGCCACGAATCGCCGCGACCACGGGAATGGGGAAGGACTCGACCACCTCGATCACGTGCAGAAGATGCGGCTCACGTGGCGGCTTGCCGAATTCGGAGATATCCGCGCCGGCGGAAAAGGCGCGCTCGCTGCCGGCCAGGACGACAGCGGTCAGCAATTTATTGTCGCGCAGCCCATTCAACGCGTTGACCAGCCCCTCACGCAGGGCAAAACCCAGCGCATTGACCGGTGGGTTGTTGAGGGTAATCAGCGCGATCGAGCCATCGATGGTCAGGCTGACCGCGGACGAGGTTTCGGCCATAGATAAAAACTCTCCCGTTAAATGGCTGTCACGCCGCCATCGACAGCGATGGCTTGGCCGGTGATGAAGGCCGAGGCGTCGGACGCGAGCAGCACGGCCAGGCCCTTAAGGTCTTCCGGCCCGCCAGTGCGCTTCATCGGGTTGCGTTCGTTCAGCGCGTCACCGTATTTGTCCAGCGTGCCCTTCGTCATCTTCGTCGGGAAGAAGCCGGGGCAAATCGCATTGACGGTGATGTTGTACTGCGCCCATTCCGCGGCGAGGGCTTTGGTGAAGGTGATCGCGCCGCCCTTGCTCGAGTTATACGCGATGGTGCCGTTCATCCCGCCGCTCGGGCCGATCATGCCGGCGATCGAGGCGATGTTGACGATGCGCCCGCGCTGGGCCGGGATCATGATACGCTTGCCCACCGCCTGACTGAGCAAGAAAGGCGAGGTCAGATTGAGGCGAATCACTTTTTCCCAAGCATCCAAGGGATGATCGACGGTCGCCGCGCCCCAGCTGGCACCGGCATTGTTGACCAGAATGTTGATCGTGCCGCACTCCTTCACCACGCGATCGACCAGCGGATCGATGGATTCGGGCTTGGACAGATCGCAGGCAATCGCGACCGCTTCGATGTTGAGCTTCTTGAGATGGGCGACAGCTTCGTCGAGCTCATCTTGTTTGCGCGCGGTGATGGCAAGCTTCGCGCCCATCTCGCCCAGGGCTTCGCCAATCTGCAGGCCCAGCCCACGCGATCCACCGGTGATCAGGGCCACGCGCCCGCTGAGATCGAAAAGTTTTTTGACGCTCATGCGTTCTATTCCTTCTTACGCAACTTCAAAGAGGCCGGCCGCACCCTGGCCGCCGCCGACGCACATGGTGACGACGACGAATTTGGCATTGCGCCGCTTACCTTCGATCAGCGCATGGCCGACCAGCCGCGCACCGCTCATGCCATAGGGATGGCCGATCGAGATCGCCCCACCATTGACGTTGAGCTTGTCATTCGGGATGCCGAGCTTGTCGCGGCAGTACACGACCTGAACGGCGAAAGCTTCGTTGAGTTCCCACAGGTCGATATCCTCGACCTTCAGCCCATGGCGCTTCAACAGTTTCGGCACCGCGAAGGCGGGACCGATGCCCATCTCATCGGGCTCCAGGCCCACGATTTCGAAGCCGCGATAGATGCCCAGCGGCTTCAGCCCGCGCTTCTCAGCCAGCTTTTCGTTCATGACCACGCTGACCGAAGCGCCATCCGAAAGCTGGCTGGCATTGCCGGCCGTGATGAAGTTGCCGTCGCCCGCAACCGGCTTCAGTCCGGCTAAGCCCTCAGCGGTCGTGTCCGGGCGATTACCTTCATCTTTGGTCAAGGTCACGGTTTGAGTACCGGTGACTTTGCCTTCTTTGTCGGTCAGCACTTTGATCGATTCGAGCGCTGCTATCTCGTCATCGAACTTTTGCGCCTGCTGTGCGGCAGCGGTGCGGCGCTGGCTTTCGAGCGCGTAGACGTCTTGGGCTTCGCGGCTGATGCCATAGCGCTTGGACACGGTATCGGCCGTCTGGATCATGCTCCAATACAGCTCGGGCTTGTGCTCAACGATCCAGTCTTCGCGCAGCTTGAAGGAATTGCTCTTGTCGTTCTGGCAGAGCGAGATCGAATCGAGGCCTCCCGCGACCAGGATATCGGCCTCGTCGGACTTGATGCGTTGTGCCGCCATGGCGATCGTCTGCAGGCCTGACGAGCAGAACCGGTTGACGGTAACGCCCGGCACTGTGACCGGCAATCCGGCGCGGATCGCGCTCTGGCGTGCGATATTGCCGCCGCCCGCACCTTCGGGTCGGCCACACCCCATCAGCACGTCTTCGATCTCAGCAGGATCGAGCTTGGCCCGGCGCACGGCTTCGGCCACCACATGGCCACCCAGGGTCGCGCCATGGGTGTCATTGAAGGCGCCGCGATAGGCGCGGCCGATAGGGGTCCGCGCCGTCGATACGATCACTGCCTGAGCCATTCGAAAACCTTTCCTTACTTACTGCTATCCACACTCGTTCCGTCGAGGCGACGGCCGGGGGAGAGAATCTTCCAGAGACCGTCGGCCATGGCAACCGTGCGATCGCCCACGGTGCACGCACCACGCGAGAAGACGAGGGTTTGTGTCGTTTTGATTGTCTCGCCTCGAGCCTCGATGAACTCACCGGCATGCGAAGCCGAGACGTAATGCAGGTTGAGCTGCACCGTCGCGCAGGATCGCGGGCGGATCGCATCATGGGCGGTGCGGCCCATGACGATGTCGAGGAAGGTCGCGATCATCCCGCCATGGGTGATGCGGCCGCGGTTGAGATGGCGTTCCTCGACCACGAAACCATAGGCAAAGCCTTTGGCCTCCTGACGCATCCAGAAGGGGCCAACCAGATCGGTCAGCCCGACGCTTTGCCAGGTCGTCCAGCCTTGTGCTGCGGGATCGAAAGTCACGATGCGACCTTGTCCGGCGCCGCCGCACCCAGCACTTTCTCACGTAGCAGGCGTTTGGCGACCTTGCCAGTGGCGGTGTAGGGAAACTCGTCCATGAAGATCACCTCGTCGGGGATGGCCCATTTGGCCAGTGCGCCGCGCAACGAGTCGATGATCTCGGTGCCGCTCGCCTGAACGCCTGTCCGCAGCCGCACGGCCAGGATGGGGCGTTCGCCCCATTTTTTGTCCGGTTTAGCAATGGCCGCCGCCTCGGCGACGGCGGGATGCAGCATTGCCGCATTCTCAATATCGATCGAGCTGACCCATTCGCCGCCGGATTTGATGATGTCCTTGATGCGATCCATGATGTGCAAATAGCCCTCGGGATCGATCGAGGCAACGTCGCCGGTGTGGAACCAGCCCTGCGCGTCCCAACTGCTCTTCGACATGCTCTCGTCCTTGTAATAGGACGAAGCGATCCAGGGTCCGCGCACGCACAACTCGCCGGTCGCGACGCCGTCCTGCGGCATCTCCTTGCCCTCGGCGTCGACGATTTTGAGATCGACGAGGAAGCGGCCGCGGCCTTGGGAGAGTTTGTACGTCATTCGCTCTTCGTAGGGCAGCGAAGCTTCTTTCGGCGCGAGCATGTTATTGACGGCCGCCGGGCTGGTCTCGGTCATGCCCCAGCCATGGGCCGTCTGCACGCCGACTTCCTTTTCCCAGGCCTCGCATAGCGCGCGCGACATAGCCGAGCCACCGACCGCCAGGATACGCAGATCGGGCAGGGTCTTGCCGGATTTGCGCAGATAGTCGAGCAGGGCCATCCATACAGTAGGCACGCCGGCGGTCACAACGACCTTCTCGTCATAGAGCAGTTCGTGCAGCGCCTCGCCATCATAGCGCGCGCCGGGGAACACGAGCTTGAAGCCGCCGATCGGTGCGCCGAAGGGAACACCCCAGGCGTTGACATGGAACATCGGCACCACGGGCAGGATCGCCTCGCCGGCGCCGGGCGCGCTGCTGTCGCGTTGGCAGGTGCTGATCGCGTGGAGCACCGTCGAACGGTGCGTGTACATCACGCCTTTCGGATTGCCGGTCGTGCCTGAGGTATAGCAAAGGCCCGATGCCGTGCGCTCATCGAAGCTTGGCCACTCGTAAGTGTCGGGATTGCCGTCGAGCAAATCCTCGTAGCAGACCGCATTCGGTAACGTCGTCGCCGGCATATGCGCGCGGTCAGTCATGATGATGACCGCTTCGAGCTTGGGCAGATTGCCGATCAGCTTCTCGATCAGCGGCACGAAGGTCAGATCGGTGAAGAGAAGCCGGTCCTCCGCATGGTTGACGATGTAAATGATCTGCTCAGCGAACAGGCGCGGGTTGATCGTGTGGCACACTGCGCCGATGCCGGGGATCGCATAGTAGAGCTCGAAATGGCGATAGCCGTTCCAAGCCAGTGTGGCGATACGGTCGCCATGTCGCATGCCGAGCTTGGCCAGCCCATGGGCCAGTTGATTGGTGCGTTTATAGGCCTCACGATAGGTGTAGCGATGGATCGGTCCTTCAACCGACCGCGAGACGATCTCGGTCGAGGCATGATGCCGTGCGGCGAAGCGCAACAGCGCAATGATCGACAACTGATCATCCATCATGAAACCAAACATCGCGACCTACCTTCTACAATCCATCTTATAACGACAAAATGGCGGCCGGTCCGAAGACCGGCCGCCAGTGAGGGAGGATTCGGTCAGCTGCCGTTGCCGCCGGAGATCAAATCGCCGAACACTTTCCAGTTATGGCCATCGAACTTGGCCAACTGCATCTGTTTGAACGGCGCATAATCGTCGGGACCGGTCGAGATGGTGATGCCGGGCAGGACCATCGGGACCGCAAAGTTCTTGAGGTTGGCCGCCTGCTTCATCACGTTGTCGCGGGTCAGGTTGTCACCGCACTGCTTCAGCACCTGAACCATCGTCGCGGACGCGCCATAGGCATAGGCGATGTTGGCATCAGCTAGGTTGCCGTCGGGATAGTATTTCTTCATCCACGCCGTCCAATCTTGGAAGTCCTTCGAATCCTTCCATTGGGCATCGGTGGGATCTTTGACATAGGCGCTGGTGATCAAGCCGACCGATTTGTCGAGGCCGGCCGGCGTTAGCACTGTCCCGACCGAGACGGATACGTTGGTGACGAAATGGGTCGGCTTCCAGCCGAGCTCGCCCACTTTACGGATCGACTGGGCGGCCCATTTAGGCGTGGCCGCTGTGATCATCACATTGGCGCCGCTGCCTTGCAGGGCGACCACCTGCGAATCGACCGTCGGATCGGTCGTCTCGTAGGATTTGGTCATCACGATCATCTTGTCGGCTTTGTCGCCGAGCGCGTCTTTCAGTCCGGCCAGGTAGTCCTTCCCGAAATCGTCGTTCTGATAGAGCACGGCGATCTTAGCGTCGGGGATGTTCTTCAGGATGTAGCGGCCATAGATGCGCGCCTCGACGCGATAGCTCGGGTTATAGCCCATCGTCCAGGGATGGTTCTTCGGATCGTTCCACTTGTCGGCGCCTGTCGAAACGAAGAGCTGCGGCACCTTGTTGTCGTTGAGATAGCCCTGGATCGCGGTATTGGGCGGCGTGCCGAGCGTGTTGAACAGCGCCAACACGTTGTCTTCTTCGACCAGCTTGCGCACCTGCTCGACGGTCTTGGGCGGGCTGTAGCCGTCATCCCTCGAGATGAAGTTGATCTTGCGGCCATTGACGCCGCCATGATCGTTGATCATCGCGAAATAGGCGGCATCGCCCTTGCCGATCGCGCCATAGGCGGAAGCGGGGCCGCTATAGGGTATGGTGTTGCCGATCTTGATTTCTTTATCGCTGGCGCCCGGTCCATATTGACCCGCGGCGAGAGCGACGGTTCCTGCAATGGCGATGGCCACGACGGAAACGGTGGCTGCCAAGATATGTTTCATGGTCATTGGGTCCTCCCTTCCTAATTTCGTATTCACGTTACCTGGTTTGCTTTTTTTAACTCGATGACGATGCGAAGCGGCGCAGCAGGCGGCCCAAGCGCGGGCCGAGATAGCCGATCGCACCCTCGGGCACGGTGTACATGCAGATCAGCATGCAGGCGCCGTAAATGGCCCAAGGCGCTGCATCGGAAATATCATTGGCGAAGTTGGGGATGAACTGCACAAACAGCCCACCGACGAGCGGCCCGCCGATGGTGGCAATGCCGCCGACTGCCGATCCGACCAGGAACGAGATCGACAGGAATGGCCCAAAGCCTTCCGGCGAGACGTAACCGATCACGATGGCGCTCATCGCTCCCGCGATCCCGGTGAAGAGGGCGCTGGTGCCGAAGGCGAGTGTCTTGTAGCGCGCGGTATCGATGCCCATGGCGGAGGCGGAGATGGGATGGTCGCGGATTGCGATCAGCGCACGTCCGGTGCGTCCGCGCAGAAGATTAGCCGCCAAGCGGAACATGATCAGCATAACGATGAAGACGAGGTAATAGAGCCAACGATCTTTATCGATGCCGGTCCACTCCGGCGGCTTCGGCTTGATCAGGTTGATGCCCTGTTGTCCACCGGTCCAGCCTTCGAAATATTTGAGAATCTGCGGTACCGCTAAAGCCAAAGCCAAGGTCACCAGTGCGAGATAGAGCCCTTCCAGTCGCAGCGCCGGCAGGCCGAACAGCACGCCTAATATAAAACAAATCACCGCGGCGGCTGGCAGTGTTGCCCAGAACGGCACACCGAAGCGATGCATCAGGATCGCCGCGGTATACGCGCCGACGGCGAAGAATGCGCCATGACCAAGCGAGATCTGACCGTTGTAGCCGGTGAGGATGTTGAGGCCGAGTAGCGCCACCGCGTAGATCATCGCCAGCGTGAACTGGAACGACTGGTATTTCGATACCAGGAAGGGTAGGGCGATACCGAAAGCGATCAGCGCGACGATGCCGATGCGGCGCCAGGTAGTTTCGCTCAACCCGGCGATGCGGATTTCGGCGATGGCTGGCGGCATGGTGGTGGCGCGTTCGGTCATGGTTCAGACCCGCCTAACCGTCATGGTGCCGAAAAGCCCGTTGGGCTTGAACACGAGCACGAGGAAGATCAGCGCCAGGGCAACGGTCAACTTCAATTGGCTGGCGATTAGATAGGTGCCGATTAGATTCTCGGCAACCCCGACGATCAGCCCGCCGACCACGGCGCCCAACGGATTGGTGATCCCGCCCAGCAGCGCCGCGGCAAAGGCATAGATCAACACGCCCAGCATCATGTTCGGGTCGAGGAACAGCACCGGCGCCACCATGATGCCGGCCGTCGCGCCGATCGCCGCCGCCAAGCCCCAGCCGATCGCCAACATGCGTCCAACGCGAATGCCGGAGAGGCGCGCCGATACCGGGTTCTGTGCGGCCGCGCGCATCGCCAGCCCCGTCGGCGTGTAGCGGAAGAAGACGTACAGCAGAATCAGCATCACCAACGTCACGCCGATCACGCCGAGATCGCGCGTGTTGATCAAAGCGCCCAGGATCGGCTTGTCGGGGAAGGGGCTCGCGAAGTCACGCACCTCATACGAGAATATCCAGCCCGTTACCGCATAGATGATCAATTGGAGGCCGATGAAGACGATCACCGCCGCCAGTACCGGTGCATTTTGTACAGGGCGGATGATGACGCGCTCGATGATCACGCCGGCGACAAACGAGCTCACCAGCGTGATGACGAAGGCGGCCCAGAAAGGCAGGCCGGCATTCATCAGCGTCCAGGCGAGGTAGGTCGAGGCCATCGCCATATCGCCCTGGGCGAAGTTCACCAGCTCCGTCGCGCGATAGATCATCACGAGGGCCAAAGCGAGGCTGGAATAGATGGCGCCAGTGGCGAGGCCCGAGGCGATTTGCTGAAGGAGTTGGTGCATCGCCTCTGTCTCTCAATAGCCCAGATAGGAGCGGCGAATTTGCGGGTCGTTCGCCAATTTCTTGGCATCGCCCGACGCGACCATGCTGCCGGTTTCGATCAGATAGGCGTGGTCAGCCAGTTCCAGCGCTTGCGAGGCGTTCTGTTCGACCAGCAGCACACTCACTTTCTCCTCGCGACGCACGGTGGCGATGATCTTGAACATCGCCTCGACCAGCCGCGGCGCAAGACCGAAAGAAGGTTCGTCGAGCACGAGCAGCTTCGGCGCCATCATCAGCGCACGGGCGATGGCCAACATCTGCTGCTCGCCGCCCGATAGGGTTCCGGCCTGTTGATGCCGCCGCTCGGCCAGAACCGGGAAATAGCCGAGCATCCGCTGCATCGTCTCGGCTGCGCCTTTTTGCCGTGTATAGCCGCCGATGCGCAGATTTTCTTCGACCGTCAGACCGGTGAAGGTGCCGCGCCCTTCGGGCACATGAGCCACGCCGCGCGCCACGATATCTTCCGTTGCGCGCCCATCGATCCGATCGCCGGCAAAGCGGATTTCTCCTTCGACGCGCACCATGCCGCAAACGGCGCGCAGAGTGGTCGTCTTACCAGCGCCGTTCGCGCCGAGCAGGGCTGTCAACCCGCCTTCTTCGATTTCCAGGTCGACACCGTGCAGCACCTCGGTCGTGCCATAGAAGGCGTGGACGCCTTTCAGTTCGAGCAAGGGGCCGCTCATGGCGCTGACCCCAGATAGGCGCGAGCGACTTCGGCGTCGGCGCGAACCTGATCGGGCGTGCCTTGCGTGATCACGCGACCGAAATTGAGTGCGATCACCGTATCCGACAGCCCCATCACAAAGGCCATATGGTGTTCGACCAACAGCACCGTGATGCCCAGCTGGTCGCGCACGGCGCGCACCAGGGCGCCGAGGCTATGCACCTCTTCGTGATTGAGGCCGCCCGCCGGCTCGTCGAGTAGGAGGAGCTTGGGGCGCGAAGCGAGGGCGCGCGCCAGTTCGACGCGTTTGCGGCTGCCGAAGGGCAGGCTGGCCACCGGCAAGGGCGCGACATCTTTCAGCTCGACCAGCCGCAGCATTTCCATGGCCAGGTCGCCGAGTTCACGTTCTTCGCGCACTGTGCCCGGACCGCGCAGTGCATCGGCGATGAAACCGCTGCGGCTACGGCTATGCGCACCCACCTTTACATTGTCGAGCACGGTCATCGAATCGAAGAGGGCCGGGCTCTGGAATGTGCGACCGATTCCTGCGGCAGCGATATCGGCCACCGGCAGGCGATTCAATTCGTGGCCATTGAAACGGATCGAACCGCTATGCGGGCGGTAGAGGCCGCTGAGGCAATTGAACAGCGTTGTCTTGCCGGCGCCGTTGGGGCCGATCAGCCCGGCGATCTGACCTTCGTTCACAGAGAAGGAAACGCCGTCGAGGGCAACGATGCCGCCGAAGCGCACACAAACTTGGGATATGTCCAACAAAGGTTGTGCCGCGGTTATTGTCGCGACTTTGACTGCAGCTTGCGCGGCGGGGCTCATCGCGCCCCCAGCGACAAAGAGCGCGCGACCACCGCATGCGTATCCGCGTAATCACGGACAAAAAGGTCAGCGATCGCGACCCAAAGGAGACGCGATGGTGGCGTAGATACATTTCGACGTTCGAATCGGGTACTCACGATCCGTCGACGTTTCCCTTGTTTTCAGCGGGTTCCCATCTTCAGGCGGGGCGCGCTGAGCGTTTTAATATTGAAAACGATCATGCCAAGTCCGGCGATTGAGTCAACCGCTTTGACTCGTCCGAATTCCGCTAAATCGGAACCAATGATTGATGCCGCAGTGCGGCGGGGGTGGGCTTAACGCGGTTTAGAGCCGGGGCGGCGTATCTTGGAAATGATCTTCTGCTCTTCTGAGCCTTGATGAATCTGTGACGTCGCCAGCACGTCCATCACCGATGCCCAATGTTTGATCGCATCGTTGCCATGTCTGGCAGCGGCCTCTGCGAACATGCGCCGTTGGATGCCGGACACGAGTTCTTCGAGCGCGAGGCCCTTGGGCGTGAGCTTCAGGAAGTGTTCGCGCTTGTTGGCGGGATTGGGTTCCGACACAGCCAGATCGTGCTCGATCAATTCGCGCAGCGTCTTGTGCAGCGCCTGCTTGGAAATGCCGAGTCGCTGCGCCATGCCACGCAAGCCGCCTGTGCCGGCGGAAGACCGCCCACGCGCTATAAAATAGAGGACGCGGTGATGAGCACGACCGAGGCCAAGCTTCTCCATGACTCGATTCGAGCCGCGGACATAGTTGTTGTAAACGTAATGCATCCGCTCGAGGCACAGGTTAAAGCCATCGGCGAAAGGCTGAACCGACGATGTTCCGCCTCTCGGCGGTTCGACGCTGTCGTCGTACCAATCGTCGTCTTGTTTCTTTTTCATCGCTGCAATCCGGCGGGCATCGTGATCGGCCTATGGGCATCGGTCAACCAGATTGACTCCGGACCGGGTAGCGCCGGGCGTCACGAGCGGTTAGGCTTCGCTGCAACGCAACGTATATAGGTCGCGCATAATCATGGCGGTTCAGGGCAACGGGCGTACGGGCGGACGGTTGATCGTCGACATGTTGAAGGTGCACGGCGTGGACGTTGTCTTCAGCGTGGCGGGCGAGAGTTTTCTCGAAGTGCTCGACGCGTTCGTGGATGTGCCCGAGGTCAAGCTGATCACCTGCCGGCAGGAAGGCGGCGCGGCCTTTATGGCGGAAGCTGTCGGCAAGCTGACCGGACAGCCGGGCGTTGCCATCGTCACGCGCGGCCCCGGGGCCTGCAACGCGTCGATCGGCGTGCATACGGCTTTTCAGGACAGCACACCAATGATCCTGCTGGTGGGGCAGGTGGCGCGCGATCAGGCCGAGCGCGAGGCGTTTCAGGAAATCGATTATCGCCGCATGTACGGCAGCGTCGCGAAATGGGCGGCACAGATCGATGATGCCGCGCGCATTCCGGAGCTGTTGAGCCGCGCCTTCCACGTTGCAGCGTCGGGACGGCCTGGCCCAGTGGTGCTGGCATTGCCCGAAGACATGCTGCGCGACGTGGTGGATGCCGCCGATCCGAGGCCGATGACGCCGACCTACGCCGCGCCGGCCGCTCCCGACCTCGCACGCCTGACCGAGATGCTGTCACAGGCCCAACGCCCCGTCATGATGGTGGGCGGCAGCGGTTGGACCGATGAAGCCGCGCGCGCGATCCAAGGCTTCGCCGAGGCTTGGAACGTGCCGGTATGTTGCTCGTTCCGCCGCCAGGACGTTATCGACAACCGCAGTGAGTCCTATATCGGTGATCTCGGCACAGGCGCGAATCCGAAACTGGTCGCGCGACTCAAGCAGGCCGATTTGCTGCTCGTGGTTGGCGCAAGGCTGGGCGAGATCACCACCCAGGGCTACGACCTGATGGCGATTCCGCAGCCTGATCAAAAGCTCATTCACATTCATGCCAACGCCGAGGAATTGGGTCGCGTCTTCCGGCCCGATCTTGCGATCCAATCCGGGTCCGCGGCTTTTGCGGCGGCTATCGCGGGCACCAAGTCTGCCTCGACATCGCGTTGGGCAGAGTGGGCTAAGGCAGCGCGCGCGGATTATCACGAATGGCTGGTGCCAGGCAAATACGACGGCGCGCTCGATCTCGGCTCGGCTTTTGTTTGGTTGCGCGACCGACTGCCGGAGAATGCCATCATCACCAGCGATGCCGGCAACTTCTCCGGCTGGGCGCAGCGGTTCCTGACCTATCGCCGCCCAGGCCGCCAGCTCGGCCCGACCAGCGGCGCGATGGGCTATGGCGTGCCCGCGGCTGTTGCCGCGGCCATCAAGCATCCGGACCGGATCGTCGTCGGCAATGTGGGCGATGGCGGCTTCATGATGACAGGGCAGGAACTGTCCACGGCCATGGCGGCCAGGGCTGCGCCGATCATCCTGCTCTTCAATAACGGTATCTTCGGCACGATCCGCATGCACCAAGAGCGTCGCTATCCGGGGCGCATCAGCGGCACCGATCTGGTGAATCCCGATTTCGTGGCCTTGGCGAAGAGCTATGGCGCTTTTGCCGCGAAGGTCGAACGCACGGTCGAATTCGCGCCAGCCTTCGAGGAAGCCGTAGCCGCAAAGCGGGCGGCTGTGCTCGAATTGCGCGTGGACCCAGAAGTGATCACCACGCGGACCACCCTATCGGCGATCCGCGCGGCGGCGTTGAAGAAATAATGCATCATTGCTAGGAGTAACGCGACGAAGCAATCCAGGCTTTCGAGGAAATTCCGGATTGTTCGCTTCGCTCGCAATAATTGCTTAAATTCTTAAACAGTTATCTTCCGCGTTTTTATCCAGGCGTCGCAGAGCGCAGAGAAGTTTTGCGCCATCGCGGCGACGGCGTGTTCATCATCGACCGTGCCGCCCAACCAGGCCCGCGCGGTATCTGCAAAGATCGTCCGGCCGATGGCAAAGCCGCGCACCATCGGTGACTCGCTGGCCAGTTCGAACGAGCGGATCAGCTGATCCGCTGGCGCATCGAGGCCGAGGACGACAACGCCACGGCAGAAGGCGTCGTTCTTCGCGATCACATCGTTCACGGCTTGCCAACCCGCGCGCGTGGTTTGCGGTTCGAGTTTCCACCAATCGGGTTTGATGCCGAGCGCGTACAGTTCGCTCATCGACCGGGCGGCGGTCTTGTCGTCGATCGATCCGTGGCTGGTGCTAATGATTTCGATCAGCAATTCGCGACCCAGTATGCGCGCCGCATCAGTCACGCGCAGTAGCCCGCGCTGCTGTCTCTTCTTGAGTTCCGCGTCGTCATCCGGATGGTAGAAGCAGAGGCACTTCACGATTTGCGTCACCGGCCATTCGAGCAGATGGCTGCCGACATCGCTACCGATCTCAAATTCGAGCGGCCGCGAGCCGGGAAGTTCGACCGGCCGCGCGATCCAGAGATTCTTTTGCGCGGCCTGGAACAGGGCTTCCTGCCCATACTTGCCGTCGAGCAGCATGCCGTAACCTGGCCGGCCCTGAGCGACACGCTCGCAAGCCTGCACGGCCAACAATTTTAGTTTCGGGATGAGATCGCGCGGCTTGCCGGCCTTGTCGAACATATCGTCGAGCTGGCGGCGATGATCCATCGCGAAGACCATCAGGCCTTGGGGGATATCGAGCGGTCGACGCGTTGTCGCCCAATGCGTGTGATTCAGGACCACGTCTTTGCGCAACGCGTGATGCGGGCTGCCGTTCGTCAGGAATTGCTGGAGCTCGACAAAGGTTGGACTTTCCGGCGAGCACATCAGCCGCGAGACCACCAACGCGCCGCACGCATTGGCCCAGGTTGCGCAGGTGTCGATCGATTCGCCGCGCAGCCAGCCGCGCAAGAAACCGGACATGAATGCATCGCCCGCACCGAGCACATTGTAGACCTCGATTGGAAAGGCGCTGCCGCTGATACCGCCGTCGATCGTATCGGGGATGGCGCCCTCATAGACCGTGCAGCCCATCGGGCCGCGCTTGAGGACAATCGTCGCCTTCGATTTGGCGCGGATCGCCCGCAGCGAAGTCAGCGTATCTTCGCTGCCGCCGGCGATGGCTACTTCTTCCTCGGTGCCGACGATTAGATCGCAGTCGGGCAGCAAGGTCTGCAGCCGGGCACTGACTTCGGCCGATTTCACATAGCGCGCCTCTCCGGCTTCGTGGCCGGCTAATCCCCACAGGTTTGGACGGTAGTCGATATCGAAAATCACCTTCTTGCCCGCTTGCTTGGCGAGCTTCACCGCCTTGCGGCTGGCAGCTTCGACATTGGGGCGGGAGAGATGAGTCCCGGTCACGAGGACGGCCTTGGCCGAAGCGATATAGGCCGGATCGATGTCGCTATCGTCGAGCGCCATGTCGGCGCAGTTTTCCCGCACGAAGATCATCGGAAACGATGTCCGATCCTTGACCGCGAGCAGGACGAGGGCCGTGAGACGCGTCTTGTCGGTGATCACGCCGCGTGTGGCCACGCCCTCGCGTTCGAGTTGAGCGCGGATAAAGCGGCCCATCTGCTCGTCGCCGACGCGGGTGATCAGGCCCGATTTCAGACCGAGGCGCGCGCTGCCGATGGCGATATTGGACGGGCAGCCACCGACCGATTTGAAAAAGGTCTGCGCATCTTCCAACGCGCCGCCGATCTGCTGGGCATAGAGATCGACCGATGAACGGCCGATCGTGATCACATCGAGTTGATCCACTGAACGCTCCGGATGCTATTTGCTGCTGGCTTGCCGGCTCTTATCGACTGCCAGAACCACGGCCATGCCCACAGCGATCGTCGCCGCCATCGAACGGAAACCGCCATACTCGCTTTCGACCACTTCAATCCATGCATTGGACAAAGCGACGAGGGGGCTGAAGGTGCTGTCGGTGATCGAGACCAACGGCGTACCGCGCTGCGCCGCCGTGGCGGCGAGTTCCGGCGTGATCGAATTGTAGGGGCTGAAACTGATCGCCAGCACAGCATCGCGCGGCGTGGAGCAGCCGATCTGGCCGAAAGCACTCGAGCCGATATTGTCGACCAGGATGTTGGCGATGCCGAGTTGAGAGAGGGCCAGCGACATATACATCGTCACGGGAAAGGCGCGCTTATTGCCAACGAGATAGATGATATTGGCCTTGGCGAGAATCTTGACCACGGCGGAAAAACGCGCGCGATCGATTGACTCGTTCATATGGGCGAGGGACTGCATCGACGCCTCGACCATGCCCGCGACCAGATGAAAATTCGGGTCCTTGGTGGTGCGGCCGTCGCCCAAAGGCAATGCGCGTTCGCGTGACTCCGGCCAGCTTTCCTTCACATAGGCTTTGAACAGATCCTGCAGATCGGAAAAGCCCGAATAGCCGAGATTTTGTGCGAAGCGTACCATGGTCGAAGGTTGCACGCCGGCCTTCTCGGCAACACTGGTCACGGTGCCCAATGCCACTTCGCTGGGATGCTGCCAGAGATAGACCGCAACCTGCCGCAGGCGCTTGGGCAGACGGACCGAACCCGAGGCCAGCACCGCACGTAGGTCCTCATAAGTCTTCGGATGGCCGTAGCCCAATGCTTCCCGGTCGCCGCGCGAGGTCTGCGTCCGCGTCGCCATCAGGCGGCTGCCGTCGACAGCATCGCATTCAGATGCTGCTGCGAATCACCCAACAGCAGGCCGTTGAGATGGCGCGCGATGGACTGGGTCAGCGCGGCATCGCTTAGCAGGTCGGTGCCGAAGATCGCTTCGATTCCCATGATACGCCCGGCCAGCATCACCGAATTAAGGCCGATCTCGTCGCCGATCTTGCGAATGGTCTCAGCCCAGGGATCGGATGGTTCCCAGCGCGCACCGAATTTAGGGGATGCAGCCAGAAGATAGGCCATCCAGGCTGCCGTGGCGGCGGCAAGGAAGTCGTAGCTCATCCCGCGCGCGATGCAGAAACGGATCGGGTTGAGCAGCCGCTGCACGATCTTTTGCGAACCGTCGGTCGCGATCTGGTGGTTGCGATGACGAACCGACGAATTGAGCAGGCGCTTGAAGGTAAGATCGATATAGGAGGGCACATCCATCGCGCCCTTGGGCAGATTGGGTGCTGTCTCGTGCTCCAGCATATGCCGTACGAAACGCGCGATGATCGGATCGCGCACATCCTCGAACGTGTGGCCGATCCCGGCCAGCGCACCGAAATAAGACATGGCCGTCTGCGCGCCATTCAGCACGCGCATTTTGATGAATTCATATGGCTCGACATCGGTGACGAATTCCACGCCGGCCAAATCCCAACGCGGGCGCGCGGCGGCGAAATCGTCCTCGATCACCCATTGGCGGAAGGGCTCACCCACTACGGGCACTGAATCTTCGACCTCACAGGTCTCAGCCGCATAGGCGATGTCGGCTTCGCTTGTGGCCGGCACGATGCGATCCACCATTGCAGAGGGGAAGCGCACATTGTCGGCGATCCAGGCATTCAGATCGGGATATTTCTGCGCGGCCAGGGTGGTGACGACGCTGTGAAGGATGCGGCCGTTCGACGGAATATTGTCGCAGCTCATCAGCGTGATCGGCCCGGCATGTGTATCGCGGCGGCGCCGTAACGCTTCGACTACTATACCGGGCACCGAGCGCGGTTTCGCATGTCGACCGAGATCGTGGACAATGTCCTGATGGTCGGGATTGAGCGCGCCGGTCGAGGGAAAGTGGCAATAGCCTTTCTCGGTGACCGTCATCGTCACGAGCTTGATGCGCGGCGCGGCCAAAGCGGCAATGGCCAGTTCCGAATCGTTCTGCGCGTCGATCGCCTCACGCATGCAGCCGATGATGCGGGTCTCAACTTGGTCTTCGTCACTCAGCGTGCGCGAATAAAGTCCCTGCTGGGCGCCGAGGGTAGGGCGCAACAGAGGGTCGCGAATATTGATGCCGATGCTGCCCCAAGGGCCGAACTCGGCCTCAAGTGCGTCGTCGGTGAATTCGGCTTGGTGGCAACGATGAAACGCACCGACGCCGATATGGGCCATGCCCACATTGAGCCGCGCGCGATCGTAGCCGGGACGGCGAACCGCCGGCGGCACGTCCCTCAGCGTGCCGGGGCTAAGCCTTGCCATGTTTCCTCCGCGGTCACCCGGGCGCGCCGGGGACTCGTTGTTCTTGGTCGATCAAAGCGCCGGTCATGGGGCCGGCGGCATCGCTGAGCAGGAACACCGCCAGATTGGCAACGTCCTCGGGCTTCAACAGGCGGCCGAACGGCTGCGCCTTTTCGGCGCGTTCAAGCCAGCCTTCGCCGAGCCCCAAGGTCTGGGCTTGCATCTCGCGTTCCGACGGCGTGTCGGTCCAGCCGAGAATGATGCCGTTGCAGCGGATGCGGTCTTCCTTATGGGCGTTGGCCACATTCTTCGTCAGCACGGCCAGCGCACCTTTGGTCGCCGAATAGATGGCGAGCGAGGGCAGGCCGCAGTGAATGTTGACCGAGAGCACATTGACAATCGCGCCCGGCGCCTTGCGGCGGCGCATGTCTTTCACGCAGTGCTGCATTAGGAAAAATGGTGCGCGCGTATTCGCCGAGAACATGCGGTTCCAGAATTCCACGGTGCCGTCGAGCAGAGAGGCGCGGTCGGTGAGTGCTGCGGCATTCACCAGACCATCGACGCGTCCGAACTTTTCGATACAGGCGCCGACAATCTTTTCAGGCGTGGCGGGATCGGCCAGATCGCCGGCGACGAAGGCGGCTTTGCCGCCAAGCGCGGTGATTTCGTCTACGACCTGCTTGCCGCGTTCAGCATTGCGGCCAGTGATCATTACGCCTGCAGCGCCGCTTGTCGCAGCCAGTCGGGCAGTCGCGTGCCCCACACCCAAGGTCGAGCCGGTGACCAGGATAACCTTGTCGTTCAGACGTATTTCCATCATTTGGCTCCCAGCGCGCCGAGCAAATTAGAATGAAATTTCTATATTTGACAACGGGAAATTTTATGCCATTTTTCCAAAATCGATCGTCCGCGCGAATCAAAACAATAAGATCAAGCGGTGACGACCTCTAGGGAGGAGGCGCAGGGTCATGAAGACGCTCAAAGGGCCAGGACTGTTTCTCGCGCAATTCGCGCAGGACACCGCGCCGCACAATGCGCTGCCCTCTATTGCCAAATGGGCGAAGGGCAAAGGCTACAAAGGCATTCAGATCCCAACCTGGGACAAGCGTCTCTTCGATCTCGACAAAGCCGCGGCAAGCAACACCTATTGCGACGAGATCAAAGGCATCGTCGCCGACGCCGGGCTGCAGATCACCGAACTTTCGACGCACTTCCAGGGCCAGATGGTCTCGGTTCATCCTGCCTATGACGCATTGTTCGACGGGCAGGTCGCACCTGAATACCGCGGCAATCCCGATAAGCGCCGCCAGTGGGCGACCGATCAAGTGCGCAAGGGCGCCAAGGTTTCGCGCCAGCTCGGCCTCGATGCGATGGTGGGCTTTACCGGCTCACTCGCTTGGCCGTACGTCTATCCGTATCCGCAGCGTCCCGACGGTTTGGTCGAAGAGTGTTTTGCCGAGCAGGGGCGGCGCTGGAAGCCGATTCTCGACGAATACGAGAATCACGGCGTCGACTATTGTTTCGAGATTCATCCATCAGAAGACACATTCGACGGTGAAACCTTCGACATGTTCGTCGAAGCGGTCGGCGGCCATAAGCGGGCCTGCATCAATTACGACGCCAGCCATTTCATCAAGCAGGGGCTGGATTATCTCGCGTTCATCGACATCTACCATGACCGCATTAAGGCCTTCCATGTGAAGGACGCCGAGTTCAATCCGACCGGCAAGCAGGGCTTCTATAGCGGCATGAAGGGGTGGCTGGAACGCGCCGCACGCGATCGATCGCTGGGCGACGGCCAGGTGAACTTCAGGGGCATCTTCTCGAAGTTCGCCCAATACAATTTCAGCGGCTGGGCCGTGTACGAGTGGGAATGCTGCCTACAGCATCCGGAAGTTGCGGCGCAGAAGGGTTCTGCGTTCATCGCCGATCACATCATCGAAGTGACCGACCGCGTGTTCGACGATTTCGCCGCTACCGGCACGGATCGCGGCACGGTGCGCAAACTAATGGGGCTCAACGCGTAACGGGTGATAGAGATTTTTCGGTCGCGGTGCGGCGCGCATCGATGTGCACTTGTTTGCGGCAGGTCAGAAACGCAGCAGTCGCTTAGTGCGACTTGATTGGAGATGCCGTTCGGTCCGGCGAGTGGCCGTATGAAGCGCGTTGGAAATCACTGTGTGCTGGCGTCGTTTTCGGTGCAGGTGCATGATGAAGTCAACGCATAGTCGATCAGCCTTGGAGTGCTGCAAACCGAGGGCATCAGGGGGGACCTGATCGGCACAAAAATAATCGAGCGAAACAGGGTCGCGGAAGTCCACCGGCGGCCGAAGAGGAGGACGAAGCACATGAATAAGTTTGTCGGTATTGCCGGTATTGCTCTTGCGGCCGCGTTGTCGGCTGGCGCGGCGTCGAATGCGTCCGCGGCGGACAAGTATGTGGTCGGTGTGTCGAACACGCTGATCGGCAACGGTTTCCGTGAAGAAATGGTGTGCTCGGCGAAGGCCGAAGCGCTTGCGTCCGGCAAGGTGTCGAAGGTGATCCTTGCCAACCGCAACGGTGGCCCCTCGGAACAGATCGCCGATCTGCGCAATCTGATCTCTGCCGGCGCCAACATCATCATCCTGAACCCGTCGGATCGTAAAGCGCTCAATCCGGTGCTCGAGCAAGCGATGGCGAAGAAGATCATTGTTGTCGCCGTCGACCAGGCAGTGAGCGCGAAGGGCGCTTACGTTGTGGAAAACAACCAGGTTGCGTACGGCAAGGAAGGCGCCGAAGCGCTCTTCAAGAAGATCGGTGGCCATGGCAACGTGGTCGAGATGCGTGGCATCGACGGCGTGCCCGCCGACGCCGACCGTCACGAAGGCTTCCAGCAGGCGCTCAAAGAATTCCCCGACATCAAGGTCGTGGCTTCGGTGTTCACCGGCTGGGCGCAGGACAAGGGCTCGCAGGAAATTAAAGACCTGCTCGGTTCGGGTAAGCAGATCGATGGCGTGTGGACCTCGGGTATCGATAACGTGATCGTCGATGCCTACAAGGCCGCCAACAAGAAGCTGGTGCCGGTTGTCGGTGCTGACAACAACGGCTTCATGCAGCAGATGATCGATAACAAGGATGCCGGCCTGATCGCCGTCACCAATCCGCCGGCTGTCGGTGGCGCGGGTGTCGGTCTCGCTCTGTCGGTGCTCGGCGGCAAGGAAGAGCCGCACCTCGTCCACCTGACTCCGAAGGTCTATGACAGCAGCACCGAAGCCGGTCAGAAGTGGGCGAAGAGCCTCGTCGACCCCAAGGTCGACCCGACCTATCCGGTGTATAGCGGCGCTGCTGGCCTGACGCACTACACGGCGGACCAGGAAAAGGCCTGCAAGGGCCCAGGCGAGTCGTAAGTCTTTCAAGTTCTGGTTGCGGCCATTTGTCTACATGGCCGCAGCCAGAGCAAGAGTTCGCTTCCGGTTTCGCGCCAGCGTCTGTAGCATGACACATGGCTAAGACGTTTGGCGCGTGACCGGGGCTGCTTTCATGTCGCGGACAAAACATTCCCCCCGATCATATGAGTGAGCTTTCCTCGATCCTCGAAGTCCGCGATGTCGCCAAGCGCTTCGAGTCCGTCGTCGCACTCAAGGCGGCCAATCTCAGCATCAAGCCTGGTGAAATTCACGCTCTGATGGGCGCCAACGGCGCCGGCAAGAGTACGCTGGTCAAAATTCTGACCGGTGTTTACGCCCATGACGGCGGCACCATCACCGTGCGCGGTCAGACCAAAGCGTTCCGCTCGCCAGCCGAGGCGCGGGCGGGCGGTATCGTTTCGGTCTATCAAGATCCAGCACTCGTACCCGATCTGACCATCGGCCAGAATCTGCGCCTGGCAAAGGTCGCGCCTGCGGCGGTCAGCACTTGGCTCAAGCAGCTTGGTATAGACGGCATCGACCTCGGCGCCTTCGTGCGCGACATGCCGTTTCCGATTCTGCGATTGATTGATTTGGCGCGTGCGCTGTCATCCGATCCCGCCATTCTTCTGCTCGACGAGATTACCGCGGCGCTACCGGCTGATCTGTCAGAACGGGTCTTTGCCGTAACCAAGCTTTGGCGCGAGCGCGGGCATTCGGTGATTTTCATTTCGCATCGCATGGCCGAGGTCTCGGCGCTATGTGATCGCACTACAGTATTGCGCGACGGAATGACCGTCGGCGTGACCGAAACCGCACGCGGTAGCGAGGAAAAAATCGTCTCTCTTATGCTCGGCCGTGACGTCGCCAAAGCGCAGACGGCGGCTCAGCGTCACGAGTCAGTCGGATCGCAGACGACGTCCGACGCGCCTGCGGCGCTCGAAGTGCGCGATCTACATTGCGGTCTGGTGCTCAATGGCGTGTCCTTTACGTTGCGCGCTGGCGAAGTGCTTGGCGTCGCGGCTCTTGAGGGACAGGGACAGGAAGAGCTGTTCGACTGTATCGCCGGCGTTCGTCATCACGACTCGGGCGCAATTCTGGTCGAAGGGCGCGAGTTGAAGCTCAGTCACCCAGGCGATGCCATTCGCGAGGGGCTGGTGCTGGTGCCGGCCAATCGTCTCCAGGCATTGTTGCCGCAGCGATCGATTCGCGAAAATGTCGGCTTGCCGGCGTTCCGTAGGAAAGACCGTTGGGGGCCGATCGCCATGGGCGCCGAGCGTGGCCGCGTTGAGTCGGCTGTGAAGCGTCTGCAGATCGACACACGTGCCGAGTCCGAGCTGCGCCGCTTGAGCGGCGGCAACCAGCAGAAAGTGGTCATCGCCCGATGGGTGGCGAACGGCTTCAAGACGCTGCTGTGCTTCGATCCCACGCGTGGGATCGATATCGGCACCAAGCATCAGATTTATGGGCTGATGCGCGAATTGGCGGCGGCCGGATCGTCGGTGCTGCTCTTCACCTCTGAACTGCCCGAAATTCCGCTGGCTTGCGATCGCGCGATTGTGCTGTTCGGCGGCAAGATCGTCCACGAACTGGCAGCATCTGAAGCCGACGAGGGAACGCTCTTACGAGCCGCTCACGGCCTCGTCGCACAGGAAGGGGCGCATTGATGGACGCTCCGACCGCTGTCGCGTTCACTCCGAAAACGCGCCGATTCGTCATGCGCTATCCGGCCTTGGTCGGCATGCCGGCGCTTCTTATCGCCTTCATGGCCGTGACCGTGATCATCCATCCCGACTATGGGTCGTTCGACTTCCAATCCCTAGCCATGGGCGCCATGCCGCTGGCCTTCGCCGCTGCGGCCCAGACCGTGGTGGTGGTTGCCGGTGGTATCGACCTCTCGATCGGTTCGGTGATGGCGGTTATGAACGTGCTTGCCGCCAGCACGATGGAAGAAGCGACGTTCGGTCAGTCGCTGCTGTTGTCGCTGGCAATCCTGGTTGCCGGTGCTTTGGTCGGCGCCATCAACGGCTTTATCGTTGTCTTCTCACGTGTCCCCGATGTGGTTGTGACTCTGACCACGGGCTTCGTTTGGGGTGGCGTCGCACTGCTCATCCTCGAGAAACCCGGCGGCGGCGCGCCGGACGACTTTCTGGCGCTGGGGCAGGGAACGCTGTTCACTGATTGGCTGCCGACAGCGCTGATCCTGGTGATCATCGCCGTGGCCGTGATCTGGATTCCGGTGAAGCGGACGCGGTTGGGGCTGCTGTTGTATGCCATCGGCAGCGATCGTATCGCAGCGTTCCGCAGCGGCGTAAATGTCGAGCGGACGCGTTTCGTGTCCTATGTCGTTGGCGGGCTGTTCAGCGCCGTCGGCGGTCTCGGTCTCACTATGACCACCGGCATCGGCTCGCCGCTGGCCGGTGTGTATTATACATTGAGCGGCGTCGCTGCCGTGGTGATCGGCGGCGTCAGTTTGGCGGGCGGACGCGGCGGGATCGTCGGCCCAGTGATCGCGGCTTATGTGCTGACGCTGATTCCGACCGATCTGATCTTTCTCAACATCGATCCTAATTTCGGCCAGGTGATCCAAGGCACGCTGATTGTGTTCGTTGTGATGATCGGCGGCTTGGTCGCGGTGCTGAGGGCGCGCAAATGAGCACGGCCGCGCCACGCACTAGGCTGATTCCGGGCGGCGGGTTCGGTTCGCTGTTGCGTAGCCAGACCGTCGTCGTGCTGATCGCGCTTCTGATCCTCTTCGTCGTCGGTATCGAGATCGGGCGCCCGGGAACAGTCAATTCGGTCTGGGTCTCGAACATGATTCTGTTCGCGGCCCCCCTCGGTATCATCGCGGCTGGTCAGACTTTGGTGATGCTGACAGGCGGTATCGATCTCTCGGTCTCGGCCATAGCTACCGCCTCGGCCTACATCATGGCCACCCACAGCGAGGGCGGCGCAGTTTGGGCGGTGCTGGCTGGCCTGGCCGTCGGCGCGGTTGTCGGGTTCGTCAACGGCATCGGTATCGCGCTCTTGCGCGTGCAACCACTGGTGATGACCCTAGGCACCGGCCTGATGACGCAGGGCATCCTGATCGTCTACAGCCAGAAGATGCTCTCGCACGGGCCGCGCGTGCCGGAATTCATCATCGCGCTCGGCAGCAGCAAGATTCTTGGCGGCATTCCGGTCGATTTGTTGCTGTGGGCGCCCCTCGCTGCCGTGATGATTCTCGGTCTGCGCTATACGGGTTTTGGGCGATTGCTCTACGCCGTGGGCGACAACCGCGGGGCCTGCGAATTGGCCGGCGTTCGCGTCTCGCAGGTTCTGCTGACCAACTATGTGCTGTGCGGCCTGTTTGCCGCCGCCGCGGGTCTCGTGGTGGTGGGTGGCACCGGCACCGCCGATATGACATTGGCCGATGTCTATCTGTTGCCATCGGTTGCCGCTGTGATCATCGGCGGCACGTCGATCTTTGGTGGGCGCGGAAATTATTCGGGGAGCATCGTCGGCGCCCTGATTCTGACCGTGCTCAATAGCCTGCTGACTTTGCTCGATGCACCCGAGCCGATTCGCCAGATCCTCTACGGCGCGATTATCCTGATTCTCGCCACCGCCTATACCCGCCTCACAGACTGAGTCTCCTATGCCAAAGCCATTGCGTGTTCTAGTCGTCGGTCTCGGCCATATGGGCCTGACCCATGCCAAAGCCTATGACCATATCGACGGCTACGAGCTGGCTGGTCTCTGTGCGCGATCGGTTGCATCGCGCAAGGACGTCGCGGAGATGTGGCCCGATGTGCCGAAATTCGCCGACTACGGCGAAGCGCTGGCCGCGGTGAAGCCCGATGTGGTTTGCGTCTGCACCTGGCCCGACACCCATGCCGACTTCGCCGTGCAGGCTTTCGATGCAGGTGCCCACGTGTTCCTGGAAAAGCCGATTGCCGAAACGGTCGAAGACGCCGAGCGTGTCGTCGCCGCGGCCAAGCGCAACAACAAGAAGCTGCTCGTCGGCCTCGGCATTCGGCATAGTCCCACTTGGGTACGGATGATGGAGTTGGCCAAGGGGCTCGGCAAGCCGCTGGTCATGCGGATGAACTTGAATCAGCGCTCGATCGGCCCGGCTTGGACCTGGCACAAAAATCTGATGAAGGCGCTTTCGCCGATCGTTGATTGCGGCGTCCATTATGTCGACGCGATGTGCTTCATGACCAACGCGCGCCCGGTGCGCGTCCATGCCATCGGCGCACGTCTGGCCGACGAAATCGCCCCCGATCAGTACAACTATGGTCAGCTTCAGGTCGTGTTCGACGACGGCTCGGTCGGCTGGTACGAAGCGGCTTGGGGTCCCCAGATCAGCGAAGTCGCGTTCTTTATTAAAGACATCATGGGGCCCAAAGGCGGCGTGCATATGGTGGTCGAGGCGCAAGAGGGCTTTCTTGACGCCGGCGCCACCAGCGCGGTGTCATCGGAGATCGAGACTCATTCCAAGGCCGGCGCGATCCGCATTCACCATTCGCAACTCAACGCCGATCAGTCGCTGACCAAGTCGGACGAGGAAATCACCGTCGCCGACCGGCCGGATCATCATGAACTCGGCATCCGCAAGCAGAACTTCCTGCTCAACGCGATCGTCAACGATGTCGATATGTCCGATCACATGCGCGACGCGGTGAACAGCCTGCGCATCGTGTTGGCGGCCGACGAGAGCATCAAGACCAAGCGCGCGGTCGAACTCGCCTAGGCGCTTTTGTCTTCGTCGGGCGTGAGTGTCTTCAGCGCCAGGGCATGGACGCCGCCGGCGATTTCGCCAGCCAGCAGGTCATAGACCATGCGGTGACGCGCCACGCGCGACTGGCCGGCGAATTTCGCCGAGACAATCTCCACCGTGAAGTGGGTCTCGCCGCCAGGCCGTGCGCCGGAATGGCCGGCGTGACGGGCCGAATCGTCGATGACCGCAAGGCGCGCCGGGTCGAGCGCGGCCTTGAGTTTGGTTTCGATTTGCGAAGCGACAGTCATGATGATCAAGCCGGCAGCGCGCGGTCGGCGGCCGCGGCATGGGTAAGGGTGTAAATGCCGCAACCGATCAGCACGACCGCGCCGAGGATCGTGATCAGATCGGGCAGATCACCGAACAGAACGAGGCCGAAGATGACGCCCCAAATCAATTCGGAATACATGAACGACGAGACGATCGTCGCCGCGGCATAGCGGAACGCGAAGATCAGCAGGAGATTACCGAGTCCCGAGCTGATGCCCGTCAGTACCATGATCGCGAGATCATGGCCGTTCGGCGTTACCCAATGAGGCACGGCCACCGGCAGGCTGATCAGGATCACCATGACGAAATAGAGCAGCACCAATCCGCCATTGGGCTCGGTCTTGGCGATGCGCCGCAACATCAGCATGGAGATCGCGAACAAAATTGCGGAGATGAGGATATAGAGTTGACCGAGACCCATTCCGAAATTGGGTCTCAAGATCACGATCACCGCGACGAGACCGACGATCACTGCGATCCACTGCCGCCAACTCACATGCTCACGCAAGATCGGCACTGAAAGCGCCGTCACGACCAGGGGCGCGATGAAGGCCAGAGAATAGGCATCGGCGAGCGGGATCATTGAGAAGGACAGGAATGCCGTGATCAGGCTGGCGGCGCCCACGGCGCCGCGCAGCGCCACGATGCCCATATGCCGCGGGCGCAGGCTCGCCAAGCCGTCTTGGTAGACGAGAACGGGGAGACACACTGCCATCGCAACGATGGAATCGATCACCGCAACTTCGAAAATCGAATATCCGCCCGACAGAAGTTTGGTCATCGCATCGGCGACCGCTAAAATCGCGAAGGACAGAAAGGCGAGGCCGATGCCGAGAACGGTGCGGTCGGTATGCGTGCTGGTACCGGACATTAGAGGCAGGTTTCCTTGGAATGATCAGGTGGGCGGACGATGTCCGGACAGGATGAGCGCTACGCCGCCGATCCCGCTACGAAAGGCTTCGTCGAAAGACACGCCGCGCAGGCGCCAACGATAGAGCCGGTTATGCCAAGCGAAACGCCACTGGCAAATCCAGCCCAGTATCTTGTCATCCCAAACCAAACTGCCCGACAGGGCAAGATCGGCGCCGATGGCCTGGGCGGCGATCTCGGGGCGCACAGGACCAGCGGCGGCAAGGCCACGCACGGTGAGGTGATCCGCCTCCGCCTGTGCCGTGTCCGGGATCGCCACAGCAATGCCACGCCGGTCGGCCTCTTGCTGCAGCGACGCGCGTTGATCCAAGGCATGCGGATTATCGCGGGTCAGCACGTAATCGAGCACACCGTGTTGAACGCCCAGAAACACCGCGATCTTCGGGCGCGGCGCGATCCAGGGCTTCTCGTGTAGCGAGGCGAGCAGGGCATCGACACCTGTGCGGTTGAAGGCGCAGAAGAGATCGTAAGGCCGGTCGCGCGTGCCTTGCTCGTCATGGACCGGAATGCCTTCCTTGCGGTCGTGATAGCGGAAGGCGGTGACGAAGTGGCTGGCGGTCATCTTCATCGGCCCGACATGCGGATCATCGGCTAGGCGCGGATTACCCGAGACCTTAATCAGTACGTCCTGCAGGCAGACACCGAAACCCACCATCCGCTCCGGTTCGCGCTGGCCGGTGACGATCGTGCGCGCCTGATAAAGCGCCGCGACTTGGTCGGCGGCGTGCGCGGGGATGGAAAGCAGTACAGTTGCGGCAAGGATCGGGCCGGCGAAAATGCGGTGCATATGCCAGTTTAGCACAGCCGGGCGGACGCCGTCGCCCAGATCGGCTATCATTGGCGCCGAGGGAGCAGAGGGGCGATGGACGGCAGCAGTGGCACGGTCGATCCGGTGAGCACGATCACGATCCCCCCGCAGATGGGGCCGATCGAGTTCATGCGCCGTTTGCGCCGCGATCAGCTTTCGGTACTCAGCCCGGAGGTCTACAGCCGGCCGCTGATCTACAACCGCTTCCTGTTCCTGCGATCGTATTTCGTCAACAAGCCCGAATATATCGAACACATTCTCGTTACGAACGCAGCCAACTACGTCAAAAGCCATATCATGCGGCGCCTTCTCGAGCCGCTGGTCGGCAAAGGGCTGCTGACCAGCGAGGGGGATTTCTGGCGGCGGCAACGGCGCATCGCCGCGCCGGCTTTCCATCACAAACGTATCGCCGGTTTTGTTGCGACGATGGCGACAAGCTCGGCGGCTTGGGCCGATACCTGGCCGGAGGGGCGCGCGTTCGATCTCTCCGAAGCACTGATGGGCGTCACGCTCGAAATCATCGCCAAGACGATGTTCTCGGCTAACGTCTCGGGTGTGGTCCAAGACGTGCGCCGGCTTCTCGGCACCGTGATGGAGTATGCCAAGCCCGGCGTGCTCGACATGTTCGGGTTTCCGGAAATCATGCCACGCCGCGTTCCGAAGGCCTATCGCGATGCCGTGGCCGAACTCGATGCGCTGATTGAGGGCTTTGTCGCGCCGCGTCGCGCCGACGAGCAGGACCGCGGCGATCTCCTGTCAATGCTTCTGGCGGCGCGCGATCCGGAAACGGGCGAGGGGATGACGCCCACTCAGTTGCGTGACGAGGTCATGACGATCTTCCTCGCCGGTCACGAGACCACATCGAATGCGCTGACCTGGACCTGGTATCTTCTGGCACAACATCCCGACGTTGCCGCGCGGCTGGAAGCCGAAGTGGATCAAGCACTACAAGGCCGCGTGCCGGCCTATGAGGATCTGGCCAAGCTTCCCTATGCGCGAATGGTGGTCGAAGAGGCGATTCGCCTCTATCCGCCGGCGCATTCCATCTCGCGCACCGCGCTGCATGACGACATCTTGGGCAGAACGAGGATTCCTGCGGGCTCGATGATCACGATCAGCCCGCATACGACGCATCGCAACCCGACGCTCTGGCCCGATCCCGAGCGATTCGATCCGGAACGATTCGCGCCGGGCAATGGGGCGGACCGGCACCGTTTCGCCTATCTGCCCTTTGGCGGCGGTCCGCGTATTTGCATCGGCAACAGCTTCGCCATAACCGAGGCATTGACGATCCTGGCCGCAACCGCGCAACGTTGGCGCATTGCGCTCGTGCCGGAGCGTCCGGTCGAGCCGGTCGGCCTGATCACGCTGCGGCCGGCGAGCGGGCTTTGGGTCACAGCGAAGCGACGATAGGACCGAATTGAATATGAGTGCCGAAGTTGCCGATGAACGGCTGAGGGCCGCCTTCTATCGTCATTGGATCGAAGACCGGGTGCGCTATCGCGATCTGGATGCGCTCAGCCATCTCAACAGCGCCGTCTACAGCACCTATTTCGAGACGGCGCGGGTGATTCTACTGCGTGCGGCCGGCATGCCCCTGGTCGGCGATTGCGATCCTTTCGCGCTGGTGCGGCAAACGATCGACTATCGCCGGGAATTGATGCTCGATACGCCGGTGCGGATCGGCACGCGGATCACGAAGCTTGGCCGTACCTCGGTCGGGATGACCGCAGCCATCTTCGATGGAGATACTTGCGTGGCCACCGCCGAAATCATCGGCGTCATTTTGGACCGGCAAACGCGCCGGCCTAAGGAACTCTCGGAGGATCTGCGGCAGAAGCTTTCTGCCTATCTTTGAACAGATAAACAAAACGAACAGGGTGGAAGACGTCGATGGTTGAAAATATGTGGCGCGACGAGGACGCGGCAGCCGTTGTGGCAAAGGCCGGTGCGGATAAGGCCGATCAGCTTGTGGCATTGCGGGTCTACACCTCGCGCCTGATCGGGCAGAACCCTGAACTCGCGATGCACGGCGGTGGCAACACCTCGGTTAAGGTGAAGCGGCGCGATCTGTTCGGCCAAGAGATCGATGTGCTGCATGTGAAAGGCAGCGGCTGGGACCTCGACACGATTGAGGCGGCGGGGTTGCCTGGCGTCCGCATGGATGGGCTGTTGCGTCTGCGCGACCTCGACGCGCTGTCCGACGAAGACATGGTCAACATCCAGCGCTGCAATCTGCTCGACACGACCAGCCCCAATCCATCGGTCGAGACGCTGTTGCATGCGTATCTGCCGCATATCTATGTCGATCATACCCATGCGACCGAGATGCTGGCACTGGCCAATCTGCCGGATGCCGAAAAGGTCGCGCGCGAAATCTATGGCAACCGTATCGCGCTGGTGCCCTATGTGATGCCGGGCTTTGCGCTGGCGAAAGCCGCTGCCGAGGCCTACGAGGCCAATCCTCACGTTGAGGGACTGCTGCTCGTCAATCACGGGCACTTCACCTTCGGCGCAACCGCGCGTGAGTCCTATGACCTCATGATCAATCATGTGGACGAGGCGGCTATGTGGTTCGCCAAGCGGCGCAATGCGAAGCCGGCTCAGCCGAAAGCCGCGACCGTTCCCCATGCCGGGCTGGCAGCCTTACGTGGCGCACTGGCCGATGCAGGCTCGAAGAATCGCGATGCGGCGATGCCGATCCTCGATCTGCGCGCGGGCGACGATGTGCTGGCCTTCCTCGAACGTGAGGACATGGCCGATCTTGCCACGCGCGGCGTGGCCACGCCCGATCACGTGATCCGAACCAAGGGCTATCCGCTCGTCCTGTCGCGCGACGATCTCGCCAATGGGAAGGCACCGATCGCCGCCAAGATCGCAACCTTTATGAAGGACTACGAAGCCTATTTCGGACGCAATGCGGCGCACTCGAAGACCAAAAAGGTCATGCTGATCCCGACGCCCAATGTCGCCTGGATTCCAGGTGTCGGCGTCATCGGTATGGGCGCGAGTGCCGCGGCCGCGCGTATCGCCGGCGACCTCGCAGAACAGACGCTGCGGGTCATGACCCTGGGCGAAAGCGCCGGCGGTTTCCGCTCGATCGGCGAGGCCGATCTGTTCGACATGGAATACTGGTCGCTCGAACAGGCCAAGCTCGGTAAGGCGAGCGCACCGGCATTCCAAGGCCGGATCGTATTGGTCACTGGTGGAGCGGGCGCTATCGGCCGGGCCGCGGCCCAAGCCTTCAAGTCACGCGGCGCCACAGTGTTCCTGGTCGATCGCGAGGAGCAGACGCTGAGCGATGCGCTGAAGGCTTTCGGTCGCGATCACGGTGGCATCGCGATCGACATCACCAAGCAAGGCGCTGCGCAGGAGGCGGTGAACGCCTGCGTGAAGCGATTCGGCGGGCTCGACATCTTGGTCAGCAATGCCGGCGCGGCTTTCACCGGCGACGTGGCGACGCTCGACGATGCGGTGCTGCGCGCCAGCCTCGAACTCAACTTCTTCGCCCATCACTATTTTGCGCAAAGCGCCGTGGCGATCTTCCGGGCGCAGGGGCGCGGCGGCCAGATTCTGATCAATGTCTCGAAACAGGCCGTCAATCCGGGTAAAGGCTTCGCGGCCTATGGGCTGCCCAAGGCCACCACCTTCTTCCTGCTCAAACAGTTGGCGCTGGAATTGGGCGGCGAGGGGATACGCGTCAACGGCGTCAATGCCGACCGCATCCGCTCAGGCCTGCTCAACGACGTGTTCATCAACGAACGCGCCGCCGCGCGCGGCGTCACGCCCGAGACCTATATGGCCGGCAATCTGCTCAAGCGCGAAGTCGAGGCCCGGCACGTGGGTGAGGCTTTCGTCGCCCTGGCCCAAGCGGAGCGTACCACCGCCCATGTGATGACCGTGGACGGCGGCAATATCGAAGCGAGTCTGCGTTAGGCCGATATTGGCGTCAGCAACGGCTTGCCCGCGAAGTGGGCGAGCAGGTTGTTGAGCATCAGCTGGCCCATCGCCGCGCGCGTCTCATTTGTGGCGCTGCCGACATGCGGCTGCAGCACCACCGTGTCGAACGCGAACAGCTCTTTCGGCACATTGGGCTCGTCCTCGAACACATCGAGACCGGCGCCGGCGATCATCTTGTTCGTCAACGCGACGATGAGCGCTTTCTCGTCGACCACCGAGCCGCGTGCGATATTGATCAGATAACCGCGCGGGCCCAGCGCCTCAAGCACCTTGGCGTTGATCATATGACGCGTCGCCGCACCGCCGGGCACCATGACGACCAGGAAATCGCAGTTCTTCGCCAGATCGATGACATCGGGATAATAGGTGTAGGGCACACCCGCTACCTTCGAGCGGCCGCCATAGACGATCTTCAAATTGAAGGCTTCGGCGCGCTTGGCGATCTCCTTGCCGATGCGCCCGAGGCCGAGGATACCCACGGTCTTGCCGTAGACGGCGGTGGCGAGCGCCATGTGGCCTTTGATCGCCCAATCGCCGGCCCGGACATAGGTATCGCCGGCCACGATCTTGCGCGCCGTTGCGATCAGCAAGGCCAATGCCAGATCGGCCACGTCGTTATTCAGCACATCGGGGGTATTGGTAACGGCCACGCCGCGCGCTTTACAGGCCGCCACGTCGATCGCGTCGTAGCCGACACTCATCAGACTGACGATCTTGGCCTTGGGCAGGCTATCGAGCAGGGCGCCGTCGACCTTGGTGTGACCAATGGTTGCAATTCCCTCGACTGTGTCGCGTACCGCGGCAATCGCGGCCGCCCGGTCCTTGGCTTGCCAGACGCGGTGGACGGTGAAATTCTGGTCGAGCCATTCCTCGACGAAGGGCAGCAGCTGGGCAAGGGTCACAATCTCGGTTTTTTTAGCGGCCATAGCGACGATTTCTCCTTTTGCGCCCGTACAATAGACGCAACTGGCGTCGGGCGGAAAGCCGTTGCACAATGCACCACCCTGGTGGAGGAGAACAATGGCGGCTGAGTTCGTTACGCTGACGGCGTCGGATGGGCATAAGTTTCAGGCTTGGTGGGCGCCGCCCGCTGGCCAAGCCAAAGCGGGCATCGTCGTTATCCAAGAAATCTTTGGCGTCAACGGCCATATCCGCGACGTCACGGAGCGGTTCGCGAAGCTCGGTTATCTCGCCGTGGCGCCGGCACTGTTCGACCGCGTCCATCGCGGCCTCGATATCGGCTATACTGAAGCCGACGTCGCCAAGGGCCGCGAGATCATGGGCAAGCTCGACTGGGAGAAGGTGCCGCTCGATGTCGAGGCGGCGCGCGCTTCCGTCTCGTCGCTGGGCTCGGTCGGCATCACCGGCTATTGCTTCGGCGGAACGGTTGCATGGTTGGCCGCGGCGCGGCTGAAGTTTAACGCGGCCGTCTGCTACTACGGCGGCGCGATTCAGCGTTTCAAAAACGAAAAGCCGATCGCTCCGACCATCTGCCATTTCGGCAAAGAAGATCACGGTATTCCGCTGACGACGGTCGATGAGATCAAGGCCGCGCAGCCGCAGATTCCGATGTTCCTCTACGACGCCGGCCACGGTTTCGCCTGCGACCAGCGCGGTTCGTTCAACGAAGCTGCGCGTGATGAAGCCTGGAAACGCACCACGGCGCATTTCGCGAAGTTCCTGTAACTCCTGGAAACTAAACGTCGCGCGGATCAGATCCGCGCGGCTTTCCAGTCCTCGGGGCTATCGATATCAGTGACCGTGCCGACGTCGTCGGTCTCGATGATCAAAGGCTCAACCAATTTGAGAATGGCGCGCGCGCCTTCGTCGCCGGTGAGGGTGGCGAGGGTAGCACCGTGGGCCTTGCCGAAACCGACCGGATGACCGCGCTGTCCCTTGTAGCTGGGTGCGACGAGATCAGCCCGCTCCAGGCCTTTGGCGATGGCGCGGATCGTCTCGCTGCGAATGAAGGGCATGTCGGCCAGCGCCACAACCCAGCCGCCGGCATCGGGCCGCGCATTCACGCCCAGTGCAATCGACTCGCCTGTACCGCCGCTGCTGCAACGAATGGCGGTCGCGCCGAGTGCTTCGACCAGACCGATGGCGCGGGCATTGCTCTCGCTGACCACGGCTATGACTTCGTCTACGGCCGGGCGCAGGGCGCTCAGGGCTGCGGCGATGACAGGAATCCCGGCATAAGGCAGGCCGAGCGGAATCGGTTCGGCCAGCTTGTCGCGGCCGGTGGCCGCGCGGAATCGGCTCGCGCGTCCCGCTGCAAGCAGAAGTCCGATGATGGGCGGGCGTTCTTTGGGCATGGCGCTATCTTGGCGCGTCGCTTGGCGTCAGGCCAGCATTCCGTGCAGGAACCAGCGTCCACCCGCGCCGTCGCGAAACAACCACCAGCGCAATCCTTGCGCGTCTTCGATCCGCCAATAGTCGCGAAACGCCGTCGGCGGCGGCGGAGTCGCGGCATGCCACCATTCGGCGACAATGCGTTCCGGTCCCTCGGCACGGGCGACGCGATGGGTCTCGCCGCGCCAGCGGAACGCGGTCGGCGGCGCCTCGGGCGTGACATCAGGCGGCGAAACGGTCTGCACCGGCTCGGGGCGGCGCATCAGCGTCACCGGCCGGGCACGTGGATCGGTTGTGCCAGCGGGCAGACGGCCCAAAGGCGCAGCGCCCTGAATTGCGCGTTCCGGGATATGGCTGCCGCGTGGCGCCTGGCGGATGACCGAATCGCTGCCCAGCCTTTGGCTCAGCCGATCGACCAGTTGCGTCAGTTCCGCACCGGCCATGCCGGAAGAGAGACGTTCCTCCGGCAGATCGATCTGATAGGCCGCCAAAGGATCGACGATGGGGATGACAAGAACGATCGCCTCGATCCCGAAACCGGCATCGATCTCACCGAGCTTTTCGGCGAACAGGCGGTTGAGATGTTTGGGCGCCCGCGTCGGTGCGGCGGTGCCGACCGTGATCTCGGCCAAGGTCCCGTCGACGCGATAGAGGGTCAGGTCGAGCCGCCGCGCACCTTTCCGGTCACGTTCGAGAGCGCGGCACAGCGGTTCGATCAGCCGGGTCAGCGCCAGTTTCACGCCTTCCGTCGTCGCGATCGGCTCGGGGAAGGCCATGCGCGCTTGATAGGGAATCACCGGCCGGTCGGGACAGATCGGTTCGGGCGCCTCGCCGATCAATTGGTCGAGGCGCTGCGGCAAATGCGAGCCAAAACGCGCGGCCAGCGGCGCGCGGGGTAGGGCGGCCAGGTCGCCAATGCGACGCAGGCCCAGCCGCCGCAGGGTTTCGATCATCGGCGGCGGCAGGCGTAGCGCCATCACGGGAAGTCCGGCCAGCCATTGCCGCGCGGCGCCCTCGGGCACGATGGCCGTGGTCTTGTCCTCATCGATGCCGAAATGGGCCATCGCCCAGGCGGCAGCGGGCGAGTCGGCGATGGCTGCGCGGGCGGTAAATCCCACGGCGGCGAGGCGCGCAATCATGTTGTCGAGCATGGCCTGTTCGCCGCCGAACAGATGGGCGCAGCCGGTGGCATCGATCCACAAGCCGGCGCGGCCATCGACGCTCAGAGATTCGACCGATGTCCAAGGCGACCATTGGGTGCACCAGCGTGCGATTTGGGTCAGGGTTTCCATCTCGGCGGCCGGATCGGCGCCGACGGTCTTGATCGCAGGGCAGAGGGAGCGGGCATCGGCCAAGGCCTGGCCGTGATGCACACCGGCCTCGCGCGCGGCCTCATTGGTCGCGGCCACCGCCAGTGCACCATGATGCTTGATGATGGTGGCCAGTGGCCGGTCGCACTGATCAGGGTTGCGCCGCGTCAGCCGGTCGGTGCCGAAATCGGGAAGCCAGAGCGAGACGATGCGCTTTGCGGTTTCCATGGCGGCCTCATGGAGCGGCGAGGGCAAAGCGCCCGTCGCGCCACGCCAGGGTCCAGGATCGAGGCAGGCCGTTGCGGCAACGCTCCAACGCCACATCCCAGGCCGGCGCGCCCAATCCACCCCAAGGCGGCACCACGCTGGGAGCGGCCGTCACACGCCAGCGAGTGGTTGCCCCGCCGGTGGCAGCGCGGGCAGGCGTGACCATCAATCCGACAACGCCGCCGGTCTCGGCCGCCAGTTGCAGGCGCCGCGCGGCTTGGGTGGGTAGATCGTCGATCTCGCCCAGCACTGCGCCCAGGCTCGGACAACGCAGCCCTTCTTCCATGGCCCAGAGAATCTCGATGGCGCGTTCGGTTTCGACGGTTATCACCCGATCCGGCGTCAGGCCGAACGGCGCAAGCCCAGGCAGAAAGGGCATGGCGCTGCCGCGACGTTTGCACCACAGCACCGGACGGCCACGGCCGAGAATGCCGAGCAGGCCGGCCGCGAACCCCAATCCCGCACCATCGCTCAGGGCAATCTGATGCAACCGGGCCAGCGGCAACCCGCCCCAGGGTAAAGCTGCATCGGGTTCGCCGATCGACAGGACCGGCGGTGGGGCCTCGCTGCCCTGTTCAAGCGCCCAGATCTGGTCGCGTAAACGGGCTATGGTGGCGGTGTTGGTTGTGGCCATGGCTCGATAAATGTTCCTATTATGTTCTAGTTGTGCTTTGGGCTATCGTCAAGATCAGAACGGTGGAAAAGTCCCGCTCTAGTCTCTGAAGAGTCGCGGCCAAGCGCTTGCGTGAAAAAGAAACTACGCTACGCTCGTCGAACAACCCGGAGCGCCATCTGTGACTGTTCTTCTCTCGACCGCTGAGATGTACGCCGCCGACAAAGCCGCGGCCGACGCCGACATTCCTGGCCCGACCTTGATGGAGAACGCCGGTTGGCAGGTGGCGCGGGCGATCCGGATGCGGTTTGAGCCGCGTCCGGTCGCGGCCCTCTGCGGGCCGGGGAACAATGGCGGCGATGGCTTCGTGGTGGCCCGCTATCTCCGCGACTGGGGGTGGCCAGTTCGCCTCGCCCTGTTGGGTGAAGCCGGCGCGCTCAAAGGCGACGCCAAGCTGATGGCCGAACGCTGGCGTGGACCGGTCGAGCCGCTCTCGCCCGGAATTCTCGCCCGCGACCCGCTCGTCATCGATGCTCTGTTCGGTGCGGGACTGACCCGACCGCTCGAAGGCCAAGCTCGGGCGATCATCGAGGCACTGAACGAAGGCAATTACGACGTCGTCGCCGTCGATGTCCCCAGCGGTCTCGACGGGAATACCGGGCAGGTTCTCGGTGTTGCATCGCAAGCCGAACTCACGGTGACCTTCTTTCGGCCGAAGACCGGCCACGCGCTGATGCCGGGCCGGGAGCTCTGCGGCGAGTTGGTCGTGGCCGATATCGGCATTCCGCCCGCGGTCTTGGGCACCATCGCGCCCAAGACCTGGGTCAACGGCCCCAGTTTATGGCGGGACGCGCTGCCATGGCCGCAGCCCGAAGGCCACAAATACAGCCGCGGCCATCTCCTCGTCGCCGGCGGCGGGACCATGACCGGCGCGGCGCGGCTTGCAGCGGCCGCGGGCCGGCGCGCGGGTGCGGGGCTTGTGACCATCGTCGCGCCCGGCATGGCGCTGCCCACCTATCGCGCCGACGATCCCGGTACGATCGTTCAAGCGATGACCGAGTGGCAGCCGTTGATGAGTGACAAGCGGCGCAATGCGGCTGTCATCGGGCCCGGCCTTGGCGTCGACGCCGAGACGGTACGGCTGGTGCTGACGGCTTTGAAGGCAGGCAAGGCCTGCGTCATCGATGCCGACGCCTTGACCAGTTTCGCTTCCGAACCCGGCGTGCTCTGGCAGACACAAGGGATCAAAATTTTGACACCGCATGATGGCGAATATGCCCGGCTATTCTCACATAAAGGAGACCGGCTGGTGCGGGCTCGCGCCGCCGCGCAGGAGTCGGGGGCTATCGTGCTGCTGAAGGGACCCGATACCGTCATTGCCGCGCCCGATGGCCGTGCTGCGGTCACGGTCACGGCGCCGCCGACCCTAGCGACGGGTGGCAGCGGCGATGTGCTGGCCGGGCTGATCGGCGGGTTAGCGGCGCAGAGCATGGAGCCATGGCTGGCTGCCTGCGCCGGGGCCTGGATGCATGGCGCCGCCGCGCAGGTTCATGGGCTGGGGCTGATCGCTGAGGATCTGATCGACGCCATGCCCGAGGTCTGGACGGCCTTGGCCAAGGGCGACGAGGAGGGCGGATGGACGAGGTAAGGATTCCCGAAAAGATACTGTCGTCGCCAAGCGGGCTTTTCGATCGGTTGCGCGGTGCGTGGCGCGATGTGGCCGAGCAGTTCGGCATCGCTCGCAGCGGCATTGCGCCCGATCTGCCGCCCGACGATGTCGAGACTCTGCGGAGCCAGATGCGCGACTGCCTTGAAGGGCGCGGCGGCGAGGTCTCGGCCCGGGCCCGGGCGGCCGTGCTGGGCCAGTCCTATCTCGCGCTGAATGCCGAGGGGCGCCTGCGCTTTCTGCGTATTCTGGCCAACGAATTCGGTACCGACTCCGACGATGTCGATGCGGCCATCGCCCTCGTCGAGACGGCCAGCGATCAGACGCAACGGCTCAAAGCCGAACAAAAATTGCGTGAAGCGCTCGAGAATCCCAGGGTCAAATTGTTGACCCAGTTCAATGCGCTGCCGGACGGAATTAAGTTTCTGGTCGATCTGCGCGGCGAGTTGATGAACCACACCAAGGGCGACGTGGCGCTGTCGGCACTCGACGCTGATCTGCGCGACCTTCTGTCCGCCTGGTTCGACGTCGGCTTCCTCGAATTGCGACGCATTACGTGGCGCTCACCGGCGCTGGTGCTGGAGAAGATCGCCGGCTATGAGGCCGTGCACGCCATCGAGAGCTGGCGCGACCTCAAGAACCGCCTCGACTCGGACCGGCGGTTCTTCGCGTTCTTTCATCCACGCATGCCCGACGAGCCGCTGATCTTTGTCGAAGTCGCGCTGGTCAAAGGCATGAGCGCCAATGTCCGTGATTTGCTCGACGAAACGGCCCCGGTGGGCGACCCGCGACGCGCCGACAGCGCGATCTTCTATTCGATCACCAGCACCCAGAAAGGCCTGGCCGGGATCAGCTTCGGCAATTTTCTGATCAAGCGCGTGGCCGATGCGCTGGGCCACGAGTTCCCGAACCTCAAAACCTTCGCCACCCTCTCGCCAATCCCGGGCTTCCGTGCCTGGCTGGATGGGCAGATCGCGGCCGGCGATCCGTTGCTGCCACCCGAACGGCGCGAACTGATCCAAGCCGGTTTAAGCTCGGTTCTGGCCGAGGCCTTGGACCAGGATTGGATCGACAACCCGGCTTGGGCCGAGGCGATGAGCGAGCCATTGCTGCGGCTCTGTGCCGTCTATCTCACGTCGCTGCGCGAGAACACGGCGCGGGCGCTCGATCCGGTGGCTCATTTCCATCTCAGCAACGGCGCTCGGCTGGAACGCCTGAATTGGTTGGCCGACCCTTCTGAAAAGGGAATCGCTCAATCGGCTGGGATCATGACCAACTATCAGTACCGGCTGGCCGATGTGGAAGAGAACCACGAGGCCTATACCGGACAGGGCAAGATCATCGTCTCGAGCGCGGTCAGGGCTTTGACCAAGAAATAGAACGCGTTTCGGCCGGCCGAGCCGCGAGACGGTGGCAATCCGCCGTGAAGCAGGGTAGAAGGCGCCGCATTGCCGCGCCCGAATGCTGGGCATGGCAGGCATTCAGGTCAGATGGAAAACGGTACCGATCCCACGAACCGCGTCGCCTTTGCGGCCAGCCCGTCGCCTGCGATGCGGGCCGAAGGCGCGACGCCTCAGGTCGCGGTCGTGATCCCATGCTACCGGGTCGGCGACGCTATCTTCACGGTTCTGTCCCGCATCGGTCCGGAAGTCGCGCGCATCTATGTCGTGGACGACCGCTGCCCTGAGAACACCGGCGATCGGGTCGAGGCCCAGAATACTGACGAGCGGGTGGTCGTGCTGCGCCATACCGTCAATCAGGGCGTCGGCGGCGCGCTGATCACCGGCTATCGCCGTGCGCTCGAAGACGGTGTGACGGTGGCCGTGAAGCTCGACGGCGATGGGCAGATGGACCCGGCGCTGATCCCGCGCTTCGTCAAACCGATCCTGAGCGGACAGGCGGATTACACTAAAGGCAACCGTTTCTATAATCTCAAATCCCTGATCGGGATGCCGCGTGTGCGTCTGATCGGCAATGCTGTGCTGTCGTTCATGACCAAGATTTCGAGCGGTTATTGGCGAGTTTTCGATCCCACCAACGGCTATACGGCCGTCCACACCGCAGCGCTGCGTCTGCTGCCGCTCGACAAGATCGCGCGCGACTATTTCTTCGAGAGCGACATGCTCTTCCGCCTCAACATCGTGCGTGCCGTGGTGCAGGACGTGCCGATGGATGCGTTCTATGGCGACGAGAAAAGCGGCCTGAAAGTCGCCAAGGTCATTCCGCGCTTCCTGGCCCGTCATGCCGCCAATGCGCTGAAGCGTGTCTTCTACTGCTATTTCCTGCGTGATTTCCAGTTGGCCTCGATCAATCTGATCGTTGGCATCCTGGGCGTGTTCGGCGGCGCGATCTTTGGTATCCGCCACTGGATCCTATCCGAACAGAGCAACGTGCCGGCCTCGGCCGGTACGGTCATGTTGGCCACCTTGCCGATCATCCTTGGCGTTCAGCTGTTGCTGCAGGCCGTGTCCTACGACATCCAGAATCAGCCGACACGGCCGATCCACAAGGACTTCGAGGCGTAGACTATCGGCCAAGTAGCCGAACTGTTCAGCCCTTGACGCCGCGCGCCAGCAGCAAGAGTCCGAATCGGTCACGCACCCAATCGGGCTCAAGCTTTTCAACCATATCCGCGCAGTTCCACGACAGCGCTGCGAAGAACGGCGCAGCGAACATGAACGCTCTGACCTTTGCGTCTCGGGCACCCACCTTGGTTATTAAGTTGGTGAGACGCGAACGGGTGTAGTGGGTGATGTGCTGATGCCGGTAGTCGATTTCGCCGAGGCGGTTGACGAGTGCCTCGACCGCCGGATAAACGCCGCCATAATTGGGCGTCGAGGCGAGCAAGACTCCGCCCGGCTTGAGGACACGGAGAGCTTCGCCCAGCAGGCGCTCATTTTCTTCGTTTGGCAGATGTTCGATCACTTCGATCAATGTCACGACGTCGAATCGGTCGCTGTCGAACGGCAAAATTCCAGGCTGCATCGTCTGGAACGTGCGCCCTTGGCTGCCGTATTTCTCGGTGGCATAGGCGATCTGCGGCGCGGCCACATCGATGCCCACCGAATCGTGGCGGCCCGCAGGCAGAGAACCGATGAAGGTACCCGGCCCACATCCGATATCGAGATGATTGCGCAATCCCGCCATCGATCGCTGAACGTGCGCGAATTTGTGATGGTGCCATTTCGATTGTACGCCGCGTCCGGCCGCATGCACTTGGTCGTAATAGCCGATGGGGATGCTGTCATAATCAAAAGTCACGTGGCCATCCTCGTCGGGTTCGTTCGCTTGTGCATGCGCAGCCAAAGATCGCGGGCGACGAAAACCGCGCCTATCAACCCCCATGGCAGGACAGCGGGTAAAAAGCGTATCGCAAAATGGAGCAGCAGCAGCGGCGCGAGATAGGCCATGAAGGCGAACCAGCCGGCGGCCAAGACCGAAATCTCGATCGTCCGCTCTTTCTTTTTAATCGCGTCTCGCAGCCAAAGAATCGGTACGCCAAGGGCGAAGAGTGTGAAGAGAAGCCACGAAACCACCCGCAGGATGCCGGTCGCCGCAAGCGTCACTATCGCCACGGCGTCGCCTTTTAGCATCCCCGCCTTGAGCGCGCGAAAGGGCGGCAAAATGTGTTGGGTCGTGACGATAGAGACCGATGTATCGAGTCCATCCTCGAAGTCGAAGAATTGGCCCACGATATGGGGGCTGAAATTGTTCAACCCGACTTCCAGCATCGCCAGAGGGTGATGAGCCCATGACCGGAAATACAGGGCAGACTCGAGACGCGCCATTTCCACCGCGTTGAAGCCTGTGTCGCGGCGTACGGCGTCTTCGATCTCCAAGACCTCGGGGTAACTGTATTGCCTCAAGATCGCGTGTGCCGCGTGATCGATCGGCGTATCGCCATCGAATACCGCTCGGCCGCGTCCGGCGGCCTTGACCATGCCTTGGATTGGCACGGTCGTTCCAATCACGACGAACGGGTAGCCGCTCCGCATCTCGTTCCAGGCGACCGTGGCGCCGAGGAAAATAACGATCGGCAGTACCATTGCGCACAGGCGGCCGATCATTTTAGGCCAGCGCGCCCGCAAATCACGGCCCAGCCACCATATCAGTATCGGCGCGAACGAATATCCCAGATACATCAGGACCGCGCGCCACGATTGGGCCAGGAGAATACACGCGGACACCACCGCCAGCGTACGAAGACGGACTGGTTTAGCTTCCAGCACGGCGAGGGCCGGCAGAGCAAATATGATCACCAGTGTGGAGTTGAACACGCTGTCGGTGAGCAGCATGAGGTCGTAAAGAAATTGGATTGAGAGCCCATAGCCCGCGGTGACAAGCAGCGCCATCCAGGTCACGCCAAGCAGCCGGAAGGCGACGCGATAAACCAAGGCGGTCGCGAACAGCGACAGGGCAATTTGCACGACGATCACGCCGTAATCGCCGCCTTGATGGCCAAAAATCAGGCGCATCAACGCCCATAGGGCGGGAAAGCCGATGGGACGCAGCGCGGTGATCGGCGTCGCGCCTTGATCGAAGACTATGCTGTCCAGCCATCCCCCGCCCGAGAGAATGAGATCGGCGTATGACGAATACCCTTCGGCATCGGATTCCGTGAAAGGGCCATGCAGGACCAGCAGTGCTAATTTGGCCAGCGCCACCGCGCTAAGGAAAACAACAAGCGACCTAGAATTCCAGGCGCGCATCCAAACGGTCCTTCTTGCTTCGGCCCCAGTTTATTGGACCATGGGCGTCATCGGGTGGCAGCGCGGGGGAGCGGCTGAACGAGACACGCTCTTGGTGTTGATGATGTCTCTGACTCACAGGGGAGACTTTTTACCAGAGCCGTGGCACGACACACTTTCAAACTCTTCGGTGAAATCGGCCGGATAGTGCTTCATATCCGGCTCAATCGCAAGCTATGCAGCCTCGTTCTTGCTGTCGCGTCCGCTTAACTTGGGCCACAGCACGGCGATTGCGGCTCCAGCGCCAAGCGCGAGAGCGGGGAGCGCGGTGAACTGGTATCGCGGGATGTTCAGCGATAGCAGCGCATAGGCAAACAGCGAAAACACAGCCGGCGAAAGCGTCGCCAAATAAACCCAATCGCGCCTGCGGATCGACCGGATCACGAACCAGACGAGCGCGGGAAAGCCGAAGACGACGAAGGTGTCGAACCACAGGCCGCGATAGAAGACGGGCAGGGTTGTGACCACGTAGCTTGGTAACTCGGCGATGAATTCGTGGGCGATAACACCCGATGCTGCGGCATCGGCTTGAGGACGAGAAAGCCCATGCGCGTCCATCAACGTGTGGACGCGTTTCTCGTAATTGGTTACCTGGCC
>DASXEH010000031.1:0-30314 GCA_036490215.1 Magnetospirillaceae bacterium | reverse complement strand
GGTGGCGCTGCTCGGTCACCGCGATGCAATCGACAAGCTGGCGGCCAAGGGCAAGTTCACCACCGACGAGGCGGACGTGCTGGCACGCCAGGCGCTGGCCAATTATTTCGCCGGCGCGGTGATGATGCCTTATGACCGCTTCCTCGAAGCGGCGCGCGACACACGGCACGATCTCGATGTGCTGCAACATCGCTTCGGCGCGAGCTTCGAGCAGGTCTGTCATCGCCTGACCACGCTGCGCAAACCGGGTGCGGAAGGCGTGGCGTTCCATCTCATCCGCGTCGATATCGCCGGCAATATCTCGAAGCGCTTTTCCGCCTCGGGGATTCGCATCGCACGCTTCGGCGCCGCCTGCCCGCGCTGGAATGTCTATGACGCGTTCGCCACGCCGGGCCTCTTACGCGTACAAGTCAGCCAAATGCCCGATGGGTCGGCGTTCTTCTGCGTCGCACGGACGATCGCACCCGCTGGCCGTCCGGCCACGCGTGGTCCGTTCGGGCCTCGCGTCAGCCAACTCGCCATAGGGCTCGGCTGTTCGATCACCCAGGCTAAGGGGTTGGTCTATGCCGATGGCATCGCGCTCGACGATCCGCAGGCGATGAATCCGATCGGTGTCAGCTGCCGGATCTGCGAACGGCTCAATTGCGTCGACCGCGCCATGCCGGCGCTGCACCACAAGCTCGAGATCGACGAGAACAAGCGCGGCGTCTCGGCCTATACGCTGTCGAGTTGACGACGCACAGTGTCGTCACCCCGGAAATGCGCAGCATTATCCGGGGTCCAGGGTAAAGGCTGGTTGCGTAGCTCTGGATTCCGGCTCTCCGCTACGCTTCGGCCGGGATGACGACTAGACCTTACGCCGTCTTCTGCACCTTCAGGTTCAGGCGCTCCATCGTTTCCTGACGCATCAGATATTTCTGGATCTTCCCCGTCACCGTCATCGGGAAGGCATCCACGAAATGGATGTAGCGTGGAATCTTGTAATGCGCGATCTGGCCTTTGCAGAAGCCTTGAATCTCCTCGGCGGTCGCGGTCTGGTCCGCCTTCAGCTTGACCCAGGCGCAGAGTTCCTCGCCGTATTTGTCATCGGGCACGCCGATCACCTGCACATCGGCGATCTTGGGATGGCGATAGAGGAATTCCTCGATCTCGCGCGGATACACATTCTCGCCGCCGCGGATCACCATGTCCTTGATGCGGCCGACGATATTGCAAAAGCCCTCGTCGTCGATGGTGCCGAGATCGCCGGTGTGCATCCAGCCGGCCTTGTCCACGGCCTCGGCGGTCTTCTCCGCGTCGTTCCAGTAACCCAGCATCACCGAATAGCCGCGGGTGCATAGCTCGCCAGCGGTGTCCGGCGGCACGATGCGTCCTTCTGCGTCCACCGCCTTCACTTCGACATGGGGATGAATGCGCCCCACCGTGCTCACACGCCGCTCGACCGGATCGTCGGTGCCGCTTTGGAAGCTGACCGGGCTGGTCTCGGTCATGCCGTAGGCGATCGTCACCTCTTTCATGTTCATGTCGCTGATCGTGCGCCGCATGATCTCGATCGGGCAGGGCGAGCCGGCCATGATGCCGGTACGCAGCGAGCTCAGATCGAACTTGCTGAAGTCGGGATGATTGAGCTCGGCCACGAACATGGTCGGCACGCCGTATAGCGTGGTGCAACGCTCCTCGGCCACGGTCTGTAACGTCGCGAGCGGATCGAAGCCTTCCGATGGGTACACCATCGCCGCACCATGCGTGATGCTGGCCAGGTTGCCCATCACCATGCCGAAACAGTGGTACAGCGGCACGGGAATGCACACGCGATCCGTCTCGGTCATGCGCACGCCTTCGCCGACGAAATACCCGTTGTTGAGGATATTGTGGTGCGAGAGCGTCGCGCCTTTGGGCGAACCGGTGGTGCCGCTGGTGAACTGAATATTGATCGCATCGTCGAATTGCAGCTTGGGTGCGATCTCGGCCGCGCGCGTTTTCTCGCGCGCGGTACCCATGCCCATCAATTCGGCGAAGGTGAAGGTGCCCTTCACCGTGCCGTTGCCGAGATGAACCACCGCACGCAGATGCGGCAGTTTCCGCGATTGCAGCTTGCCGGGTGCTGCGCGTTCCAGTTCGGGCGCGAGCGCGTTGACCATGCCGAGATAGTCGCTGGTCTTGAACGCGTCGGCGGTCACCAGCGCCTTGCAGCCGACTTTGTTGAGCGCGTACTCCAGTTCGCTCAGGCGATAGGAAGGGTTGATGTTGACCAGGATCATGCCGACCTGGGCGGTGGCGAATTGGGTGATGGTCCATTCGCTGGTGTTGGGCGACCAGATGCCCACGCGATCGCCAGGTTCGAGCCCGAGCGCCAGCAGGCCGGCCGCGCAAGCATCGACTTTTCCTTTGAGCTGCGCGTAGGTCCAGCGGATGTTTTGCTGGCGCACGATCAGCGCCTCGCGATCGGGCCAGCGCGCCACGGCCTTGTCGAAATGCGTGCCGATCGTATCGCCGATCAGTGGAACGGCGCTGGCGCCATGAACATAGCTTTGCGTGAGCTTCTGCATCGTGTCCTCCCGGGACGCGAATTATGCTTTGCCCTATTCTAGACCAAGCGTGCCACCGGCGGGAACACGCAGCGCGGCATTGTTACGATTTCATCTTAGCGGTTGCGATCCAATGTTGCGGCGCGGCAGCGACCACGTCGCGAATATTCTGTGGTTCCGTGTAGCCCTCGATCGCGCGGCCGGAAACGGCGGCGGCGGCGAAGCGTGTCATATGGTCCTGGACATGCCGGATATTGACGTTGCCCCACTGCGCTTCGCCATGGGGGCCGCGCACGCCCAGGATCATGCGTGGTCCGGTGGCGCGGCGAAAGCAGTCGAACGATCCTTCCAAGCTTTCGGAGAAATCCCATAGACCACGTCCGATGAACACTGCCGGCCAGTGCTTGATGCCGCCGAGAATCTCGCCCGAGGTGAACATCTGCACATGAAACTCGGCCCGCCGCGCTGCTTCGATCAGCGAATCGTCGGGCGAGCGATAACCAAGCCCGCCGCCGAACGGCGCCAGCAGCAGGCTGGCTTTGACGTTGTAGCCATAGGGGCCGCGCTGCACCGGATCGGGCCGGTCGAAGTCGCAACTGCCGACCGCGTTCTTGTGCATGGCCCAACAGGTAACCATGCAGCCCTGCGACGCGCCGCCGATCACCACGGGGATTTCTTTGGCGCCGCGGCCGCCGAGCAGCTTGCCGGCAGCAGCCTTACCTTCAAGCGGCGTGCCGCCAGGCAGCAGGATACGCACGCCGATCCCCGTTTCCAACGCATCGAGCACGCGGAACAGGTCTTCGCCTTGCTCGTTGCAATTGGTGTCGCAGGTCCCGCCCGAGATGCCATGGCCGCGCTTATCGATCGACAGCACGTCAAAGCCTGCCTCGACGAAGACGCGAAGGTAGTTGCGCCACGGCCGCGCGCCGCCGCTTTCGGAGCGATTGGCCGTATCGGGATAGCTGTTCTGCATCCACCCCTGCAGGCGTGCATCCCAATAGCATTCGCCATCGTCGGGGTGGTGGATGCCGGTCATCTCGATATTGCGGCCGCAGATCAGAATTGCCAGCGCCTTGATCTTGCCGCCGCGTCCGTCGGGAACGCCGTCGCCTGCGATATGCCAGCCGCGCACCCGGATCGGATCGCGCAGGCCCATATGGATGATCTCGTGCGGCTCGCGCGGCACAACGACTTCGATGACACTGGTCCGGTCATCGAATGCGGCGATGGCCTCGTTCCATGGGGCGGCGGCGAAGAAGCCCGGGCGGCGAATGGACGTGAGATCGACGCGCTCGGCATGAGGATCGATCAGCCCGCGCGGATCGATACTGCCCGTGCCGCGGAATTGATGAGGCACCTGAAGGTCCATCACGCGGGCGAGGATGCGATCGCGCGTCGCCGGGTCTTTCTTGGCTTCGGCCCAGCGCGCTTTGATCGCGGTGTCGGTGAAGTGATCGACAAAATAGTCACTCTTCGCATCCACCGGCGCGAATTGGGCCATCGGCGTGAAGGGCACCAGATCGCCATTGACGCGATAGGCGGGGAACTCGGCATTCTGGTCCCAGCCGACCATCGTAAAGCCATCGGGCTTTGGCGCACCGGACGAGACCAGCGGACCGTTCGCGTCAAAGGGGAACAGGCGCACGCGGCGCATCCCCTCATCCCAATCGAGTTGGTTGTCTGCCATCGGTCGAACTCCCGCGCGGCCTAGAGTGTTCCCGTGCCGTCTTCTTCGAACAGTGTCAGATCGGCCTCGATCTCTTCGGTCTGCTTGCCGCCGGCCATCAGATTGAGAACCTCGTCGCGGCTCTTCTCACCGCGCTTGAAGGCAGCAGCCACCATGCCATGATTGAGCACGACGAAATGATCGCCCACCAGCATCGCATGGCGCGCGTTGTGGGTGATGAAGACAACGCCGATGCCGCGTTTGACCGCCGCGCGCATCAAGGTCAGAACTTTGGCGGCTTCCTTGACGCCCAGCGCTGAGGTCGGTTCGTCGAGGATCAGCACACGCGCGCCGAAATAGAGCGCGCGCGCGATCGCGATCACCTGACGCTCGCCACCCGACAGCGTGCCCACCATCTGATCGCCGCGGGTCACACGGGTCAGGCCGAAACCGCGGATCTGTTCGAGCGCGATGCGTTCTGCCGCGGCGACATCGAATCCCTTGAGCGGCCCCCAGCCTCTGGTCGGCTCGGCGCCAAGGAAGAAGTTGCGCGCCACACTCATCTGCGGAATCGTACCGACGTCCTGGTGCACGGTCGCCACGCCGCGGCTGCGGGCCTCGCGCGGACTCTCGAACCGCGTCTCGATCCCATCGACCAGGATTGCGCCGCTGCTCGGCGCATGGAATCCCGACAGGACTTTGATCAGCGTCGATTTGCCCGCGCCGTTATCGCCCAGCAGGCATAGTACCGATCCCGGATGCACGGCGATCGAGACATCCTTCAGCGCTTGAATCCCGGCGAAGGTCTTCGAGATATTGCGCAGTTCCATGAGTGGTGTGGTGACCATCGTGCCCTCTCACCGGCTCGAGAAGGCGAGGCGGCGGAAGTAGTTGTTGGTCAGCACCGCCGCCAATAGTAACCCGCCCAAGATCAGCAACAGCCAGTCGGTGTTCCAGCCGGTGTAGAAGATGCCGACGCTGATCAATCCGAAGATGATCGAGCCGAAGAACATGCCGAGCGGTGAGCCATAGCCACCGCCCAGTAACACGCCGCCGATCACCGCGACGATCGGCGCCTGGAACACATAGCCCTGGCCGTTGACGGCGTTGCCCGAGTGGAACTCGATCGCCTGAATCGCGCCGACAAAAGTGGCGGTCAACGACGTGACGACGAACAGCGTCACCTTGACCAGCGCGGTCGGCACGCCGGCGCCGCGCGCGGCCACCAGATTGCCGCCGGTCGCGTATATCCAATTGCCGAAGGGCGTGCGCGTCAGGATGCGTATCGCGATGAGTGTCAGCCCGATCCACCACAGGATCGCGATATTCGCCTGGCCCCATTGTGCGGCGAAGACGAAGTCGATGCTTGGGTTGCCGGTCATCGAGGACGAGGTGGTGTTGGTCAGCAGGCGCGACAGGCCGAGCGAAGCGCCGACCACGCCATAATTGGTGGCGAGTGTGACGATAAAACTCGGCAGTCCCGTGCGCACCACGATCAGGCCGTTGATCAGGCCTACGGCAGCGCCGAAGACGAAAACCAGAAACAGCATCACCCACGGATTGATGCTGTAATGCGACGTGCCGATGGCGAGCGCGATCGAGGTCGAGCCAATCAGCGAACCGATCGAGAGATCGAATTCGCCGGCGATCATCAGAATGCCGATGGCCAGCGCCATGATGCCGAGCTCGGCCGAGGTATCGAGCCACGCCGCCGTGCCGTTGATCGACACGAATTCGGCGCGCCAGGCGGCGGCGGCGAAGAAGAGATAGACGACGACGGCCGCGAAGACCGCGCCCGCTTCGGGGCGATAGATCAGGCGGCGCAGCATAAATCCGGATGGTGCCGTCATGGGTGCGGATGAACTGACATTGGGCATGGAATCATTTCAGCATACAAGGCGAGAGAGATTGGACCCGGCGACGATATATCGCCGGGTCCATTTCACCCGTCACTCCGTGCCGCGATAGCCGGCGTATTCCTTGTTGATGTCCATGATGTGCTGGGCATCCTTCTGGAAGATGAAGTGTGGCCCTGCCATCACGGGCGCGGCCGGCAGCATGTCGAACTTGGCTTTTTGATAGGCCATGGTCAGGCCGAGATAGCCGTCGAGATAGCCCTGAAGATCGACGTCGAACAGCACCTTGCCGTCGCGCACGGCTTCCAACACCGACTTCGAGAGCGTGAGGCCGCCGATCTTGAAATTGGTGGCGCGCTTCAGATCGTCCACCGCCTTCACCGACAAGATCACCTGATTCGGCCCGAGCGCATAGATCGCGTCGATCGACGGATCACTCTGCAGCGCGCCTTTGATCGCCTGCAGATTCGCCTGTTCGTTCTGAATGTCCGGCAGCGGGATCGTGACGATCTTGGCGTCCGCACCGGCCGCCTTCATCGCCTCGACATAGCCGTTGCACATCGCGAGCAGCGCCGGATTGCCGGCCACGTGATCGACGCACAGCCCGTGCTTGGCGCCGGCCTTGGCTTCGATCTGACCGGCCTGCACGCCGACCGCCTTCGTGTCATAGCCGATATAGGCAAGCCCGCCGACTTCGCGCCACGACTCGAAACCGCCATCCATGATGATGACGGGAATGCCCGAGTCGGCGGCCTTCTTGATCTGTGGGCCCATCGCGTCGGGGAAGAAGTTCGATACCACCAGCACGTCGGGCTTGCGCGCGGCGGCCTGCTGCACCAGACGCGCCAGATCGGCCTGCACATTGTTGAAGTCCTGAATCGTCGAATACTGATATTCGATGCCGAGTGCCTTGGCGGCATCGTCGGCACCCTTCTTCAGTGGGCCGAAGAACGGCTCCGCGAGCGGGCCCGACACAACGATGATCACCGGGTCCTTCGCTTCAGCCGGTGTCGTCACGGCGCCGGCAATGCCAGCCGCCACGGCCGCACCCGCGACCAGACCAGCGATCCGTTTACGCCAACCGAGCCCGGTCGCGACTTGCGCGCGTTCGCCTTCGCGCCTTAAGACTTGATGCATGTGGTCCTCCACTCCGTTGGGCCGGCCATTCGCGTTGGCCAGGGCCGATCTCTCCCCGTCGCCGCCGGGAATGGCGGCGATATCGATAGGTGATTCAATGATTTAGATTATAATTTCACCTATAACCTTATAATTTCATATATGATAAATAGAACCTATGTCAATCAGCGCGTGGGGAAGACGTTTTGCCGAAGCCGCGAAAACCGCTTCAGATCGTTGAGGGTGCGGAGGAAATGACCGAAGGCACCGATGCGCCGCGCTATGTCGCTCCGGCGGTCGAGAAGGGACTCGATGTGCTCGAACTGCTGGCCGGGTCGGTTGCGGCGATGACGCAGCGGCAGATCGCTGAACGGCTCGGCCGCTCGGTGCCGGAGGTCTATCGCGTGCTCGCCTCGCTGGAGCGACGTGGCTATATCGGGCGCGGGCCCGACGAGACCTATCGCCTCACCATGAAACTGCATCAACTCGCGATGGCGTATCCGCCGATTGCGCGGCTCACCGATGCGGCTGCGCCGGTGCTGAAACAGCTCGCCATCGACACGATGCAGTCATTCCATATGAGTGTGCTGGATGGCCCTGAAATTCAGGCGATTCTGCACGCCGACAGTCCGGCGCCGATCGGATTCCGCGTACGTGTCGGCGGGCGCAGCACGGCGCTGCGCAATGCTTCGGGCCGCGTATTGCTGGCCTTCCAATCGGAGGCGACCCGCGATTGGATCTTGTCGCGCGTGACCACGCCGCCCTCCGAGGGCGAGGCTTGGCGTGAATTCGTCGCGCGTATTCCGGCGATCCAGGCTGCCGGATATGAATACGCGGTCGAAGACACGCTGAAGGGCATCGCCGATGTCAGCTTTCCGGTGGTCGATGCTGATGGCGTCGCGCTGGCAGTGCTGACCATGCCGTTCCTGACCATCGTCGGCCAACCAGTGCCGCTGCAGCAGGCGGCCGAGATGGCCTTCGAGGTATCCCAAAAGATGTCGGCGGCGCTGGGCGGCAAACGGCCGGCGCCAAAGTTCCCCTTGGTTGACCCGCGCAGCCTCGGTGGCTCATAACGGCAGCGTAGCGGTCACAGGAAACGAACAATTGTTCGTTTAATTTCGATCCGCTAGACTGGCCCTTCGTCCCGAAGGACCGTGCGGAGTATCCGGCCGATGGCCAGCAATCAGTTTCCCCGGCTCGATTTCGATCTCGGCGAAGAGGTCGACATGCTGCGCGACTCGGTGCGCGCGTTTTCGGATGCCAAGATCGGGCCGCGCGCCGCCGAGATCGATCGCACCGACACCTTCCCGCGCGATCTGTGGACGGGGCTGGGCGATCTCGGCCTGCATGGCATCACGGTCGAGGAGGAATACGGCGGCGCGGCGATGGGCTATCTCGCCCATGTGGTGGCGATGGAAGAGGTCAGCCGCGGCTCGGCTTCTGTCGGGCTTTCGTATGGCGCGCATTCCAATCTCTGCGTCAATCAGATCCGCCGCAATGGCACGGCGGCGCAGAAGAAAAAATATCTGCCCAAGCTGATCACCGGCGAGCATGTCGGCGGATTGGCGATGAGCGAGCCGGGCGCCGGCTCCGATGTGGTCAGCATGCGCACCAAGGCCGAGAAGAAGGGCGACCGCTACGTCCTCAACGGCACGAAGTTCTGGATCACCAATGGCAGCGAAGCCGAGGTTCTGGTGGTCTATGCCAAGACTGACGCGGCGGCCGGTTCGAAAGGCATCTCAGCCTTCCTGATCGAGAAGGGCATGAAAGGCTTCAGCGTCGCCCAGAAGCTCGACAAGCTCGGTATGCGTGGCTCGCCCACGGCCGAACTTGTGTTCCAGGATTGTGAAGTGCCCGAGGAGAACATGCTCGGCCGGCTGCATGGCGGCGTGGCCGTGCTGATGAGTGGCCTCGATTACGAACGCGCGGTCCTCGCCGGCGGGCCGCTCGGCATCATGCAGGCCTGTCTCGACATCACGCTGCCCTATGTGCATGAGCGCAAGCAGTTCGGCAAAGCGATCGGCGAGTTCCAGCTGATGCAAGGCAAACTCGCCGATATGTACACGACACTGAACGCCTGCAAGGCCTATGTCTATACGGTTGCGAAAGCGTGCGACAAAGGCCGCACCACACGCAAGGATGCCGCCGGTGCGATCCTCTATGCCGCCGAAAAGGCGACATGGATGGCGCTCGAAGCGATTCAGGCGCTGGGTGGCAATGGCTACATCAACGAATTCGCCACCGGTCGCCTGTTGCGCGACGCGAAGTTGTACGAGATCGGCGCCGGCACGTCTGAAATCCGCCGCATGCTGATCGGCCGCGAGTTGTTCGAGGAAAGCGCGTGAGGGTGAAGCTCATGGTTCGAGGCGCCTATGGCGCACCTCACCATGAGGACTATAGATATGACCTCATCCGGAGGTGCGAGCGGCAGCGAGCCTCGAAGGATGCTTCAAAGCAGGGCGATTGATGACGATACTTAAATCCGCCATCGACACGCGTTCTGAAGCGTTCCGCGCCAACACCGCGGCGATGCAGGCGCTCGTAGAGGATCTGCGCGGCAAGGTCGCGACGGTGGAACAGGGTGGCGGTGCCACCGCGCGCAAGCGCCACCTCGATCGCGGCAAGCTGCTGCCGCGCGACCGCGTGCGCACGCTGCTCGATCCCGGCTCGCCGTTCCTCGAGGTTGGCGCGCTGGCGGCATGGGAACTCTATGGCGGCGAAGTGCCATCGGCCGGCATCGTCTGCGGCATCGGCCGCGTCTCGGGCCGCGAATGCATGATCGTCGCCAACGACGCCACGGTGAAGGGCGGCACCTACTATCCCGTTACCGTAAAGAAGCATCTGCGTGCGCAAGAGATCGCGGAACAGAATCGGCTGCCTTGCGTGTACCTCGTCGACTCTGGTGGCGCCAATCTGCCCAATCAGGACGAGGTGTTTCCTGACCGCGATCATTTCGGCCGTATCTTCTTCAACCAGGCGAATATGTCGGCCAAGGGCATCCCGCAGATCGCTGTCGTCATGGGCTCGTGCACGGCGGGCGGCGCTTATGTGCCGGCGATGTCGGACGAAGCAATCATCGTCAAGGGCCAGGGCACGATCTTCCTCGGCGGCCCGCCGCTGGTGAAGGCCGCTACGGGCGAGATCGTCTCGGCCGAAGAGCTGGGCGGCGCGGAAGTGCATGCGCGACGCTCAGGCGTGGCCGATTACTATGCCGAGAACGACGGCCATGCGCTGGGCTTGGCGCGCAACATCGTCGCGCATCTCAACCGGCCGAAGCATATCGATATCGAACTGCAGACGCCGGAAGAGCCGCTTTACGATCCCGCCGAAATCTACGGCGTCGTTTCATCCGATCTGCGCAAACCCTATGACGCGCGCGAGGTGATCGCGCGGCTGGTCGACGGCAGCCGCTTCGACGAATTCAAGGCGCTCTATGGCCAGACGCTCGTCACCGGCTTCGCCCATATCCATGGCTATCCGGTCGGTATCATCGCCAACAACGGCATTCTGTTTTCGGAATCGGCGCTGAAGGGCGCGCATTTCATCGAGCTCTGCGCCCAGCGCCGCATTCCGCTGGTGTTCCTACAGAACATCACCGGCTTCATGGTCGGCGCGAAATACGAGTCGGGTGGCATCGCCAAGGATGGCGCGAAACTGGTCACCGCGGTTGCTACGGCGCAGGTGCCAAAATTCACCGTGATCATCGGCGGCTCGTTCGGCGCCGGCAATTACGGCATGTGTGGCCGCGCTTATTCGCCGCGCCAGCTTTGGATGTGGCCCAATGCGCGCATTTCGGTGATGGGCGGCGAACAGGCAGCCACGGTGATGGCCACCATCCGCCGCGATGGTATCGAAGCCAAGGGCGGTGCGTGGTCGGCCGAAGAGGAAGAGGCATTCAAGGCCCCGCTGCGCAGCCAATTCGAGACCGAGGGCAATCCCTATTACGCCACGGCGCGGTTGTGGGACGACGGGATCATCGATCCGCTCGATACCCGCCGCGCGTTGGCTTTGGGCATCTCGGCGGCACTGAACGCGCCGGTGCCCGAAACCCGCTTCGGCCTATTCCGGATGTGAGCATGATCGACGAAGCACCTGCCCATCGTCTTGAGATCGACCCGCGCGGTGTGGCGCGCGTGACGCTGGCCCGCGCCGAAAAGCACAACGCTTTCGACGCGGCAACAATCACCGGCCTCACCGATGCCTTCTCGGCGCTGGCGGCCAGCCCCACGGTGCGCGTGATCATCCTGCAAGCGGATGGGCCATCCTTCTCTGCCGGCGCCGATCTCGACTGGATGCGCGAACAGGCGGAATACGATGCCTCGCGCAATCTGGGTGACGCGCGCAAGCTGGCCAAGTTGATGCGCGTGCTCAACACGCTGCCCAAGCCGACGATCGCGCGCGTCCAGGGCCCGGCCTATGGCGGTGGGGTCGGTCTCGTGGCCTGCTGCGATATCGCCATCGCCACCAATCACGCCGTCTTCTCGCTGACCGAGGTCAAGCTTGGGCTGATCCCTTCGGTGATCAGCCCTTATGTGATTGCCGCGATCGGTCCACGTGCGGCGCGACGCCTGTTTCTGACCGCCGAGCGTATCGATGCGGCCGAGGCGCATCGTCTCGGCCTGGTGCACGAGGTCGTGCCCACGATTGAGATCGACAGCCGGATCGAGGAGTTGCTGAACTTCCTGTTGTCCAATGGGCCCGAGGCGATGGCGGCGGCGAAGGATTTGGTCTTCACGGTCACCGATCGCCCTGTCGACGATGCTCTGGTCGAAGAAACGGCGCGGCGGATTGCGTATCGTCGCGCCAGCGCCGAAGGCAAGGAAGGCGTCGACGCTTTCCTGGCCAAACGCAAACCCTCCTGGCGCGGGCAGAGCTGATGTTCGATCGGCTTCTCATCGCCAATCGCGGCGAGATCGCCTGCCGCATCATGCGTACCGCACGGCGCATGGGCATCCAAACCATCGCCGTTTATTCCGAAGCCGATGCCGGCGCGCGCCATATGCGCGAAGCCGACGAAGCGGTGCTGATCGGCCCGCCGCCCGCATCCGAAAGCTATCTGGTGATCGACAAGATCATCGCCGCCGCCCAGCGCACCCATGCTGATGCCATCCATCCCGGCTATGGCTTCCTCTCGGAGAATGAAGACTTCGCCGAAGCCTGCGCCAAGGCAGGTCTGATCTTCGTCGGCCCGCCGGTCGGTGCGATCCGCGCCATGGGATCGAAGAGCGAAGCCAAGGCGTTGATGGCGAAAGCCAACGTGCCGCTAGTGCCGGGCTATCACGGCGCCGATCAAGACCCGGCGCTGCTGGCGCGTGAAGCGGTGCGGATCGGCTTTCCGGTGCTGATCAAGCCTTCAGCCGGTGGCGGCGGCAAGGGGATGCATGTCGTCGAATCGGCCGAGGCTTTCGATCAATCCCTGGCCACAGCGCGACGCGAGGCCAAGAGCAGCTTCGGCGACGACCGTGTGCTGATCGAGAAATATCTCCAGCGTCCGCGCCATATCGAGGTGCAGGTCTTCGCCGATACGCACGGCAACAGCATTCATCTCTTCGCGCGCGATTGCTCGGTGCAGCGCCGCCACCAGAAGGTGGTCGAGGAAGCGCCTGCGCCGGGGCTCTCGGCCGCGCAAATGAACGAGATGGGCGCGGCGGCGGTGGCGGCGGCCCGCGCGGTCAACTATGTCGGCGCGGGCACGGTCGAGTTCATTGCCGAGGGTGGCACGTTCCATTTCATGGAGATGAACACGCGGCTGCAGGTCGAACATCCGGTGACCGAGATGGTGACGGGGCTCGATCTGGTCGAATGGCAGTTGCGCGTGGCGGCGGGCGAAAAACTCCCACTGACCCAGGGGCAGGTGACGGTACGCGGTCACGCTGTCGAGGCGCGTGTCTATGCCGAAGACCCGCGCCGCGACTTCCTGCCGTCCACAGGCAAGCTCGTCCATGTGTCATGGCCGGAGCAAGGTAGCAATCTGCGCGTCGACTCCGGCGTAGAAGCCGGCGATAGCATCTCGCCCTATTATGATCCGATGATCGCCAAGGTGATCGCCTGGGGCGAAGATCGGTCGGCCGCGCTGCGCCGCCTGGCCAACGCGCTTGAATCGAGCGCTGTGGTCGGCGTCGCCAACAATATTCCGTTCCTAGCCAGCATTCTGCGTTATGGCGAATTCGCGGCGGGCCCCGTCGATACCGGCTTCCTCGGTCGGCACATGGCGGAACTGGCTGCGCCTGCGCCCGCAGCGAACGATACCGAACTCACGCTGGCGGCTCTGAGTGTCTTGGCCGAGCAGCGGAAGACGGCCGACGCCGACCCCTGGTCGATCGCCGATGGCTGGCAGCTCAATGGCGAGGCCAATACAACGCTCACGTTCCGCGATGGCGAGTACGAGATTACGGTCGGTGTGCGTTATCGTCGCGATGGTGGCTACGCGCTGACTCTGCCGGGCGGTGTTGTGCAGGCGAGAGCGCATCGCGATAGCGAGGGCGTCCTGCATGCCGATCTCGACGGCCATCGCGTTCAAGCGCGTGCTATCCATGTCGGTACAACGATCCATATCTACGGTCCACGCGGCCCGATCACGCTGACACGTGTCGATCCCTATAGCGGTTCGGGCGGTGATGCTCATGGCACTGGACATCTTTCCGCGCCGATGCCAGGCGCGGTCGTCGCGGTCGCCGTGAAAGCCGGAGACAAAGTCGCGCGCGGTGCTCGGCTGATGGTGATCGAAGCGATGAAGATGGAGCACTCGATCCTGGCACCTGCCGATGGCACCGTCACCACGGTCCGCTTCGCCGTTGGCGACAAGGTGCGCGAAGGCGAAGAGCTGATCGAATTCGCAGCGGCCGAGGCCGCGCAATGAGCGCGGAGCGACGAGAGAAACAATGACCAACAAGGTCACCATCGTCGATGTCGGCGCGCGCGACGGGCTGCAGAACGAAGCGGTGGCGCTTCCCGTCGAGACCAAGATCGCCCTGATCGAACGCCTGGCCGATGCTGGAATTCCCGTGGTCGAGGCCGGTGCCTTCGTCAGCGCCAAATGGGTGCCGCAGATGGCCGATTCGGCCGAGGTGCTGCGCCGTCTCATGCGTAAGCCCGGCGTGCGCTATCCCGTGCTGGTGCCAAATATCCGCGGCTACGATGATGCACACGCCGCTCAAGTCAACGAGATCGCCGTCTTCGCTGCCGCATCCGAGAGCTTCAGCCAGAAGAATATCAACTGCTCGATCGCCGAGAGCCTGGAGCGTTTCCGTCCGGTTTGCGATCGCGCCAAAGCCGATGGTGTGCGCGTACGCGGCTATATTTCCTGCGTGCTCGGCTGCCCCTATGAAGGGGCGGTGCCGGTTGCGCAGGTTGTGAAGGTGGCCGAGGCGTTGACGGCGATGGGTTGCGCAGAAATCTCCCTGGGCGACACGATCGGTGTTGGCACGCCGAGCCAGGCCAAGGCGATGCTGCATGCGGTGGCGCAGGCGGTGCCCATGCCGCGTCTCGCCGTGCATTTCCACGATACCTATGGCCAGGCGCTCGCCAATATTCTGGCCTGCCTCGAAGACGGCGTACGCATCGTCGACTCGTCGGTCGCGGGATTGGGCGGCTGTCCTTACGCCAAGGGCGCATCGGGCAATGTCGGCACCGAGGACGTCGTCTATATGCTACGCGGGCTGGGGATGGAGACCGGCGTCGATCTCGACAAGCTGGTCGAGGCCGGAATGTTCGTCACGTCCGCTTTGCGCCGCGCGCCGGCTTCGAAGACCGCGCAGGCTTTGGCCGCGAAACGCGCTTAACCGGCACGGCGCCTGCCTTCAGCCCGTTCAGCACAAGCTGTGTGTGTACGGCAACGATCTCGTCGCGATTCAGCCGTCCGTTCGGCCGATACCAAGTGCACACGCTGGTCAGCAGCGCCAGAATCGCGAAGGCCGCCACGCGTGCATCGGTCGGTGCGAAATCGCCGCTCGCGATTCCCGCCTCGATGATCGCGATCAGTGGCCGTTCATAGGCACGGCGCATCGCGACCACCGCCTGATAATTGGCCGGCTCCAGGCTGCGCAATTCGAAGTTCACCACCGACACTTCGCGTTTGCGCACCATGTGATAATTCACATGGAACGCGCAAAAGGCCTCCATGCGCTCCACAGGGCCTTCGATTCCGGCTAAGGCGGCGTCGAGCTGAGTCAGCAGCTGCGCCAGATGCTCCTTCACCAATTCGAAGAGCAGATCCTGTTTGGTGTGAATGTGGTTGTAGAGCGATCCCGCCTGGATACCGACCTCTTCGGCCAGCTGGCGCAGGTTCATGCCTTCGTAGCCGTGTTCATAGATCAGGCGCACGCCGGCTTCGCGAATCGCCTGCATAGTCTTAGGTCCCGACGATCCGCGCGTGCGGGCCACGGCGCAATCCTTATCGGAAAATGACAGTCCGCGAACCGTTGAGCAGCACGCGGCGCTCCACATGCAGCTTCACGGCGCGGCCCAGCACCACGCATTCAACATCGCGGCCGACCTCGACCAGCTGGTCCGGCCCCATCGCATGGTCGACGCGCACCACTTCCTGCTCGATGATCGGGCCTTCGTCGAGAGCCGAGGTGACATAGTGTGCGGTGGCGCCGACGATTTTCACGCCGCGCTCATGGGCTTGGTGATAGGGCTTCGCGCCCTTGAAGCTGGGCAGGAATGAGTGGTGGATATTGATCGCGCGGCCCGACAGCGCACGACAGAGATCGTCCGACAGGACTTGCATGTAGCGTGCGAGCACCACCAGTTCGACATCGAGCCCTTCGCAAAGCTGCAGGATCTGCTTCTCCTGCGCTGCCTTGGTCGTGGCCGTGACCGGCAGATGGTGGAAGGGAATCTTATGTGCGCCGACCAGATCCTCGAAATCGGTGTGGTTCGAGGCCACCGCGCGAATATCGATCGGCAGCACGCCCGATGAGGCGCGGAACAGAAGATCGTTGAGGCAGTGGCCAAAACGCGAGACCAGGATCAGCGTCCTGGTCTTGGCGCCGCGATCGGTGATGCGCCAATCCATACCGAATTTCTTGGCCGTGGCGGCGAAGGCATCCTGGATCGCGCCACGCGTCATCCCCGCCGGGCCGGCGAAGGTGACGCGCATGAAGAACCGTTTGCTGCCAGCATCGCCGAACTGGGCGCTGTCGATGATGTTGCAACCCCGCTCGACCATGACGCCCGTAACGGCATGGACGATCCCAACCGCGTCGGGACAGGAGAGGGTGAGGATAAATTCCGGCAGGCTCATCGGGGTAAATCCACGGGGTTGCGACACAGGTTCTTATGGAGGAAGGGTTCTAACAGAGACAGCGGAAACGTAAAGATGGCGCGGCGGTTTGGGACCTATTTTCCGGCGCCGCGTACCATTTCGATGATGCCGGAGAAATCGGCCCCGCCTTTGCCGCCGCCACTGAACTGTTCATAGAGTTTCATGGCATGTTCGCCCAGCGCCGCGTGCGCGCCGGCGCTCTGGGCAGCGGCTTGGGCTAGACGCAGATCCTTCAGCATCATGTCGGCGGCGAATCCGGGTTTGTACTCGCGATTGGCGGGCGAGGCGGGCACCGGGCCGGGCACCGGACAATAACTGGTCAGCGACCAGCACTGGCCCGATGATCTTGAACTGATGTCGAACAAGCGCTGATGGTCGAGCCCCAGCTTCTCGGCCAACACAAAGGCTTCGCTGACCGCGATCATCGAGATGCCCAAGATCATGTTGTTGCAGATCTTGGCCGCCTGACCGTTCCCCGATGCGCCGGCATGGACGATCGTCTTGCCCATCGCTTGCAGGATCGGCTCGGCGCGGGCGAAGGATTTATCGGGCCCGCCCACCATGAAGGTCAGCGTCGCGCCGGCCGCGCCGGCCGTACCGCCCGACACCGGCGCATCGACCATGTCCATACCGGCATCGGCGGCGGCCTTGCCTACGGTGCGAGCCGACTCGACATCGATGGTCGAAGAGTCGATAAACAAGGTGCCGTTCTTGGCTGCGGCCAAAATGCCCCAAGAGCCGAGATAGATGCGTTTCACATGCTCGCCGGCGGGCAGCATGGTCACGACCGCATCGGCGTCGCGCACAGCGGCAACGGCGCTTTCGGCGGCTCTGGCGCCCGCGGCCACGCAGCGGGCCACGGCATCGGCAGAAAGATCGAAGACGGTGACGGCGTATCCACCCTTCTGCATCAGGTTCAGGGCCATCGGCCCACCCATATTGCCGACACCGATGAAAGCGACCCGCGCCATGCTGTTCTCCCTCGCGTTCCTATCCGCGCTTCAATCCCAATCGAAAGCCAGATCGCCGCCGGGCAAAGGCGCGAAATAGGCCTCCACATCGGCGCGCGTCACTTCGGCCAAACTCGCGGGCTTCCATTCCGGCTTGCGCCCTTTGTCGATCAGCAGCGCGGTCACGCCCTCGTAGAAATCGTGTCCTTCGAGGATGCGATTGACCATGCGCCATTCCATGCGCATGCAGTCATCGAATTTCAGCGTGGCGCCCTCGACGATCTGGTGATGGGTGAGCGCAACACTGGTCGGTGACCCATGATGAATCTTGTCGACCGTCTCCTTGGCGAAGTCCGAACCGTCATGGCGTAGCGCTTCGACGATCGCGCCATCGGTCGGCAGGGCGAAGATGCGATCGATTATGGCGCGATGCGCGGCCAGGGTCGGCTCTGGCACTGGCGTCGCCACGGCGCGGATCATGCTGTCGACGGTCTTGCCGCGATCGGTGCCGTATTGCGCGTTCGACAGGGAATGTTGAAGTGCGTCGAGCTTTTCCGACGGTACATGATATTGCGCGACGCCGGCATAGATAGCATCGCCCGCACCGAGTCGCGCACCGGAGAGACCGAGATAGAGGCCGATCTTGCCCGGACAGCGCGACAGGAAATAGCTGCCGCCGACATCGGGGAACATGCCGATGCCGGTCTCAGGCATGGCGAACAGCGTCTTGGGCGTGGCGATGCGATGGCTTCCATGCACCGAGATACCGAAACCACCGCCCATGGTGACGCCATCGAGGAACGAGATATAGGGCTTCGGGAAACGATGGATGCGCGCGTTGAGCCGGTATTCGTCGCGGAAGAAGGCGCGGGCCTCGTCCGGCTTCTCGCGGCCGATCTTGGCGATGTGTCTTACGTCCCCGCCGGCGCAGAAAGCGCGATCGCCATTGCCGCGCACCACCACCGCATGAACCGAGTCGTCGCGTTCCCACTCCTGCAGCGCGCGATCGAGCGCCAAGCACATGCCATGGGTCAGCGCATTGAGCGCCTTCGGCCGGTTGAGGCGCACAATGCCCAGCGCGCCTTCTCGCTCGAACAGAATCTCGTCGGTGCTGGTCGCGCTATCGGTCATAGGTCCAATCCGGACAGCAGGCGGCGGGCGATGATCACGCGCATGATTTCGTTGGTTCCCTCCAGGATGCGGTGGACGCGCAGATCGCGCAGCAGCCGCTCGATCGGATAGTCTTTGAGATAGCCGTAGCCGCCATGCAGCTGCAGCGCCTCATCGACGATGTGAAAGCCGGCATCGGTGGCGAAGAGCTTGGCCATGGCGCAATGGAGCGTGGCTTCGGGATGGCCGCGATCGAGCGATCGCGCCGCGCGGTGCACCATCAGCCGCGCCGCATCCAGCTCGGTCGCCATATCGGCCAGCTTAAATTGCAACGCCTGGAATTCGCTCAGCGCCTTGCCGAATTGCTTGCGCGTCTCGACATGGCTGCGTGCTGCGGCCAGTGCCGCACGGGCGCCGCCCAGCGAGCAGGCGCCGATATTGACGCGCCCGCCATCGAGCCCGGCCATCGCGATCGAGAAACCCTCGCCTTCAGCGCCCAGACGATTGGCCGCCGGCACGCGGCAATTCTCGAAATGCAGCATGGCGGTGGGCTGCGAGTTCCAGCCGAGCTTGCGCTCCTGCGCGCCGAATGTGAGTCCGTCGGGTTCGCCTTCGATGGCGATGCAGGAAATGCCCTTCGGCCCATCGCCGCCGGTGCGCGCCATGACGAGATAGAATCCCGTCTTACCGCCGCCGGAGATAAAGGCCTTGGTACCGTTCAGAACATAGTGGTCGCCATCGCGCACGGCCTTGGTGCGCAGGCTGGCAGCATCGGAACCCGAGCCCGGCTCAGTGAGGCAATAGCTGGCGATCAGTTCCATCGCCACCAGGCGGGGCAGCCATTGCCGGCGCTGCGCGTCGTTGCCGAACTTGTCGACCATCCAGCCGATCATGTTGTGGATCGACAGGAAGGCCGAAGTGGACGGGCAGGCGGCGGCGAGCTCTTCGAAGATCAGCGCGGCGGACAGACGGTCGAGCCCCGCGCCGCCCGACTTCTCGCGCACATAAATCCCCGCGAGACCCAAAGCCGCCGCCGCGCGCAGCGTTTCGATGGGGAAGATCTTCTCCTCATCCCAGCGCGCGGCATGGGGCGCGAGTTCGGCCGCGGCGAAATCGCGCGCTGTCGCCTGAATCGCCCGCAGATCTTCGTCGAGTTCGAAATCCATCGCCGTCTCCCGCCGCTTCCGGCTCAGCGCCCGGGTTTAGCTAGATGTTTTTCGATCGCCTCGACCACCAGGCGGTGATCGTCTTCCTGCGGCAGGCCCGAGACGGTGATCGTGCCCACCACGCCGACATTCTTGACGATGGCTGGGAATGCGCCGCCATGGGCGCGATATTCATGCGAACTCAGCAGATGTTTTTCTTCCATCGTCTGGCCGTTCACACGCAATGCGGTACCGACATAGAAGGAACTGTGGCCGAAGCGATAGACCACCTTGTTCTTGCCGCGCACCCAATGATCGTTGTCGGCGCTGGTGCCGGGGAGTGCCATGTGGAACAGCTGCTGCTCGCCGCGAGTCACGTCGACAGTGATCGGCAATTTGGCCCGGCGGCCACGCGCAATCAGGGCCGTACCGATGGCAATGGCCGTCTCATTGTCGAAGCGGGTGAATTGCAGCTGCCGCTCCTGATCGAGCAGCAATTTGAGCAGCGCCTTGTCTTTCATGTCGCAGTCCTTGGCTTTTGTTAACCCAAGTATAGCCCGATCTTCGTGACAAGCGAGGGCCAGCGGTTCGAGGCGTTGTGCTTTAGAGATGACCAGCCGGTTACAGGGTTGTACCTTGGGTGGTATGAGTAAAGCCTTCACCAAAGAGCCGGAATACGACGATAACGACGAGCTGCAGGACGATGCCGAACAGCTCATGGCCGGCGTCAAGAACTACATCACGCCGGCTGGGTTGCAGCGGCTGCGGGACGAGCTTGTCAATCTGACCCGCGTCGAGCGGCCGAAAGTGGTCGAAGTTGTGTCTTGGGCCGCCGGCAATGGCGACCGGTCGGAGAATGGCGATTATCTCTACGGCAAGAAGCGCCTGCGTGAGATCGACCGCCGCATCCGCCATCTGACCAAGCGGATCGAGATCGCCGTGCCCGTCGATCCCGACATGCAGAAGAAGCGCGATCAGGTGTTCTTCGGCGCCACGGTTACCTATGCCGATAGTAAGGACGCCGAGAACACGGTCACCATCGTCGGCGTTGACGAGGCCAATCTCGAAGCCGGGCTGGTGAGTTGGGTATCGCCGATTGCGCGGGCTTTGATGAAGGCGTCCGAGGGCGATGTTGTGAAGGTGCGCACGCCCAACGGCGAAGAGCCGGTCGAGGTGGTGGAAATCCGCTACCCCGAGGTGAGGAGGTAGGCTGGAAGTTTATTTGTCATTGCGAGGAGCAAAGCGACGAAGCAATCCATAGCTGCTGCGAAGATGGATTGCTTCGCCTTCGGTTCGCAATGACGGGGCAACGCCCTAAGCTCTCCCGACCTATCCTTTCGCCTGCTCGGCACGTTCGGCCAGCATCAGCCATTTTTCTTCGGCAGCGGATAGCGCATCGACCACTTCGCCATGGCGTGCAGCGGCCGCTGCCAGCTTGGTATGATCACCGCCATAACTGGCCGGGTTGGCCATCGCCGTTTCCAGCTTTGCTTTCTCCTGTTCCAACGCGGCGATTTTTTCGGGCAAAGCAGACAGTTCGCGCTGTTCGTTGTAGCTGAGGCGCGTCGATGCCTTGTCCTTGGGGCGCGAGGCCGGTGCCGCGGCTTTCTTCGCCTCGATAGAGGCGGGCGCCGGGTGCTGGCGCAGATAGTCGCTATAGCCGCCCACATACTCCTCGATCACGCCATTGCCTTCGACGGCGATCGTGCTGGTAACCAGCCGATCGAGGAAATCGCGGTCATGGCTGACCAGCAGCAGCGTGCCTTCGTAATCGGCCAGCAGCTCTTCGAGCAGATCGAGCGTTTCCATATCGAGATCGTTGGTCGGTTCGTCGAGCACCAGCAGGTTCGATGGCTGGGCCAATATCTTGGCCAGCAGCAGGCGGTTGCGCTCGCCACCCGAGAGCGTCGAGACCTTGGCGCGGTATTGCCGGTCCTCGAACAGGAAGTCTTTGAGGTAGGCCGCGACGTGCTTCGCCTTGCCCTGGACATAGACCGTGTCGCTGTCTTCGCCGGCCAGCGTTTCCCAGAGCGAAAGATCAGGATCGAGCTGGGCGCGATGCTGATCGAACAACACCGGCATAAGGTTGGCGCCCTGACGCACCTCGCCCGAATCCGGCGCAATCGATCCCAGCATCAGACCCAACAGCGTCGATTTGCCGGCGCCGTTGCGGCCGATCAGACCGACGCGGTCGCTGCGCATCACCCGCGTGGTGAAATCCTTGGCGATGACCTTCTCGCCGTCGTCGCTGTCGAAGTGTTTGGCGACGTGTTCCATCTCGATCACCAGACGGCCGCTGGCCTCGACACCGACCGGCCCAAGTTTAACGTCGCGCTGCTTGATGCGCTGTGCCTTGTCCTGGCGTAGCTCGCCCAGCCGCCGCACGCGGCCCTGGTTGCGCTTGCGCCGTGCCGATATGCCTTCCCGCGCCCACTGCGTTTCGCTGACGATGCGCCGGTCCAACCGATGTTGCTCGGCCGCTTCGGCCGTGAGTATCGCTTCCGACCATTCGTCGAAGCTCGCATAGCCCTGGTCATGCTCGCGCAGCACGCCGCGATCGAGCCACAGGGTGCGGCGTGACAGGCGACGCAAGAAGGTGCGATCATGGCTGATGGTGAGAATGCCGGCGGGATGGCTGGAAAGGCGCTCCTCCAGCCATTCCACCATCGCTATGTCGAGATGGTTGGTCGGCTCATCCAACAGCAGTGCATCGGGTTCGCCCACCAGCGCACGGGCGATCCAGGCGCGCCGCCGCTCGCCGCCGGACAGCGTGTCGATCATGCGACCGGGCAGCAACTGGACTTCGTCGAGTGCCGCATCAACGCGATAGCGCTGATCGCGCTCGTCGTCGTTCAAACCCAGCGTAACGAACGTGGCCACGTCCATCGCGTCTTTGACAATGAACTCTTGCGGCAGATAGGCCACGCGCGCGCCGGGCTGGCGAAACACTTCGCCTGCATCCACGTCGATCTGGCCGGCCAAAGCTTTCAACAACGTCGATTTGCCACCGCCGTTGCGCCCCACCAGGCAGACGCGCTCGCCCTTGGCCATCGCGACCGAGATATGAGCAAAAGTCGGCCGGCCGCCAAAGGTAACGGCGGCATCGCGCAGGGCAATGATTGCGGCAGGCGGCATGATGGTGTGTTCGCTATTCGCCGGGCTGGGCCGAGGAGGCGTCGGAGATCGAGGCCGATTGCTGCGCTTCGCTCTCTTGCTGTTCGCGGCGGCGGTGATCGGCTTCGAAAAGGTCCACGAGCTCGGCTGCGGCCTGCTGCGCGCTCTGAATCATCTGCCGTTCGTCGTCATGGAACGAATAGCTCTGGCGCAGGAAACGTTCGTCATGTTCAGCGAACATCTCGACCGCGCGCCGGGCTTCATCCTGCGCAACACCAATGCTTCCGAGTGCGATCTCGCTGAGCTTGAGGCTCGAATGCAGCGTCTCGCGCACAAAGCCCGTTATGCCGCGATCCATCAGCAGATGGGCGTGCCGCCGGTTGCGGGCGCGGGAAACGATCTTCAGTTTCGGGAAATTGCGCCGCGCCATATCGACGATGCGTAGTGACTCTTCGATGTCGCTGATCGCCACGACGAGAAGCTGCGCATGTTCTGCGCCGGCGGCGCGCAGCACATCGGGCCGCGTCGGCTCGCCGTAATAGACCTTGGTGCCGAAGCGCCGCACCACGTCCACCTGCGCCGGATCGTTCTCCAGTGCGGTGAAAGGAATTCCGTGCATACGCAACACGCGGCCGACGATCTGGCCTACGCGGCCGAAGCCGCAGATGATCACCGGCGTGTGGTCGTCGTGAACCGTGTCATAGACTGGTTTGGTCTTCGGGGTGAAGCGCGGGATCACCAACCGTTCCGACACGGCGAACAGGATCGGCGTCATCACCATCGAGAGCGTCACCACCAGCGTCGCGCGATCGGCGCTGTCCTGATCGAGCGCGCCGACCCCCAAAGCCGCGGCGAACAGCACGAAGCTGAACTCGCTACCCTGCGGCATGGCCATGGCGAAACGAATGGCGCTGCGATTGTCCTGGCGCGAGATGCGGCCGATCGCATAGGCCACCACGATCTTCACCGCCATCAAAGCCGCCACCGCGATGGCGATTCGTCCCGGTTCGGTGATCACCAGTCCAAGATTCGCCGACATGCCGACCGACATGAAGAAGAAGCCCAGCAGCAAACCCTCGAAGGGTTCAATATCGGCGCGCAGCTCGTGGCGGTATTCCGAGTCCGACATGTTGACGCCGGCCAGGAACGCGCCCAGCGACATCGACAGCCCGAACGCGTTCGCCGTCGCCGCCGCGCCGATCACGACCAGAAGCGCCATGGCGTTGAACACTTCGGGAATGCGCGCGCCGCCGATGGCGCGGAACGCCGGGCGAATGATGAAACGCCCGCCGATCAACAGCGCGGCGATGGCCCCGACACCTTGAGCCACTTCGTGCCAAGGCGCGTGCGTCGGGCGCTCGCCGACCAGCAGGGGCACGGCGGCAACCAAGGGAATAAAAGCCAGGTCCTGGAACAACAGCACGGCGAAACTGTCGCGGCCGGCTACCGAACCGAGCAGATCGCGTTCGGACAGCATCGGCAGAACGATGGCGGTCGATGAAAGGGCCAGGCCGGCACCGATCGCGCCGGCGCCCACCCAATCGAGGCCGCGCCAATAGGCGAGCAGGGCCAGCAGCGCGCCGGTCACGATCACCTGCGCCGCGCCCATGCCCAGCACCGAGCGGCGCATCACCCAGAGGCGTTGCGGCCGCAACTCAAGCCCGATCAGGAAGAGCAGCATCACCACGCCGAGTTCCGAGATTTCACGGATCTCGTCGACATCGGTGATCAGCCGCAGACCCGACGGCCCGATCAGGATGCCGGCGGCCAGATAGCCGAGCACGCTGCCGAAGCCGGCGCGGCGTGACAGGGGAATCAGCAGGACGGTCGCCGCAAGCAGGACGACGAGGGTTTGGAGCATCGGGGGTCTATCGGATGATGGGCGCTGAGGCCGGAGTATACGGGACCGCGGCGCATTTGGCCGCGTGTTTATGCATTAGCGGCGCAGCGTCACCACCAATACATCGCGGTAACCCGGTTGCGTCGGATCGAGCGGTTCGATCGCCGTCACCCCGTGATAGACGCGGCTGTCATCGACCCAGGCCGCATCCATCGGCCGCGTCAGGGTGAAGCTGCCGACTTGCCGCTTATCGATATCGTGAACCGTGGTCATGCCGCTGGCGATATTCTGCCGCGCCACCAGCAGCACCAGAACCCAGTCGACGCCGTCGCGATGCAAGCCCTCGGGTGTGGGTTTGCCGAGCTGGTCGGCGCGCGCCTCGATGCGGAACTGGTGAACCTCGGTGTGCCACGCGGCGGGCCGCGTGGCCAGCGGCGTCAACCCGTCGAACAGGTTGAAGCAGGTCGTCAGAATCGCGCGCATCGCCGGATGAGTGCCGATCTCGTCGGTGATCGGCTTGAACCAGCGCTCCAGCCCGCCATTGAGCTGGTTGTAGTCGCGGCTTTGATAGTGCGGCTGATGCGCCTTGCGCTCGATGCCCTGGGGCGACAGAGCAAAGGCTCCGTGCCGCCGCCGGCGATAACGACCGCCATCGGCCATATAAGTGTCGAGCCCGAGATCGTTCCAGCTTTCGGCAAAAGCATCCCAATCGCGCAGGCCCGCGGCGAGGAGGTCCATTTGCATCGTCGGCGCGTTGACGAACGCGAATCCGTCACGCGTCAGCGCGGAGCCGATGGACTGAAGCGATTCGGTCAAGGTGAGCATTGAATTCATTATGACACGAGGTGCGGAATGAGGGCTGTGGCAGGCCGGTGGCCGTTTGGTGGGCGCAGTTTAGCGGACCACGAGCGCAGCAGGGGCATGGAAAGCACGATCCACAGGCAACCCAGACCGGCGGTAAATGTTCAAATTGGACTTGCCGCCAAAATTGCAAAGACCGTATATATTTCTACTAATACGATCATATTTATCTGAGACTTCGCCAATGCTTCGGGAAGTGCTGGCCGGCGCGATGGGCGACGTGATATCGCGCGAAAAGCTTATGGAGGAGGTGGCGGGCCGCGATTGGGACCCGAACGACCGCAGTATCGACGTCCATGTCGGCAACCTGCGCAAGAAGCTCGAAGCGGGCGCCAGGCGCTCCAATTTCACCCGTACGATGCGTGGCGCCGGCTACAAGCTGGTCGTCGCGGACGGTTGAGCAAAGATGCGGAGTCCGAACGCGTGCCCGCATCTTCCCATATGCGAACGACCGATCGGAAGCCGTCCGCCGTAGGTCTTTTCCCGCAAGGCTTTCGGGTTTCCCCTGATTCGCCAGTCGGCAATGGACACAATACAATTACGTGACTATAGCTGCTTATAACGAAGGGGATTCTTCGGCAGGTATGTTGTTCCGTCGAGAGGCGCTGCGAAAAGCGCGGAGAACAACGCTGAGGCCGTAAAGGGATCGAAACCATTAGATAAGATGAGCGGCATCGTTCCAGATATCTCGGAACGCCAGCGGATGGCGGACGATCTCGAGCGCGCCAAGCAGCATCTCGAGCGCGTGCAAAGCATTGCCCGCATCGCCTCGACGGAAGTCGATCTCAAGACCCAGGAGGTCCTGTGGTCCGACGAAGTTTTCCGCCTTCTCTGCATCGACCGCTCCAAGATCGAACCGGGCGTCGATTCATTTGCCGCCTCGGTCCATCCTGACGATGCCGCGCTGGTGCGCGACGCCAGCCTGAAAGGGCGTAAAGGCGAAGAGGTCGATCCAATCGAATTCCGGGTCACCGGCTCGGACGGCAAGACGCGCTGGTTCTATCGCAACGCCGATTTCGTCCGTGATGCGCAGGGGATTCCGATCCGCCTGATCGCCACCATGTACGACATCACCGAGCGGCGCGCGGCCGGGCAAGCGCTGCGCGAAAGCGAAGAGCGCTTCGCTGCCGTGTTCCGCGACAACCCGGTCGGCATTGCCATGACCGAGATGACCGGCCGCCGCCGTTTTGTCGAGGTTAACCACGCTTGGCTGGACGCACTGGGTTACGACCGCGACGAAGTGATCGGCCGCACCGGCCTCGAACTCAACATCTGGCCGGACCCCGCGGCCCGCGAAGCGATCTACAAAGCCGTTATTTCGCCGGCGGCGTTCTGGAGCGGCGAGACGCAATTTCGCCGCAAGAACGGCTCGGTCATCGATATCGCGCTGACCATGCGCCAGATGGAGATCGGCGGCAAATCCTTCGCCACCGCGATCAGCTATGAGATCACGGACCGCAAGCGTGCCGAGCAGGCGTTGCGCGAGGCGCATGCCGAACTCGAGGCGCGCGTGCAGCAGCGAACCAACGAGTTGAGCCAGGCCAATCTTCGTCTGCAGGAATCGGCCACGGAACTTGAAGCCGCGCGCGAGCGCGCCGAGCAGGCCAATGCCGCGAAATCCGACTTCCTCACCCGCGTCAGTCACGAGTTGCGCACGCCGCTCAACGCCGTATTGGGATTTGCCCAATTGCTGGCCCTCAACGACAAGGATCCGTTGAACGGCCGGCAGCTGCGGCAGGTCGAGCAGATCAGGAAAAGCGGCGATCATCTGCTCGCCCTGATCGAGGAGATTCTCGACCTCAGCAAGATCGAGGCGGGTACGATCCGCGTTTCGCTGGAGCGCGTGGCCATCGGACCGGTCTTCGACCATGTGCGCGCCACGTTGCAGCCGCTGGCCGACAGCGCCAGCCTCACCCTTGCCATCGAACTCGCGCCCAAAACCCCCTCGGTGCAGGCAGACCGCGTGCGGCTGGTTCAGATTCTGATGAACCTCGGAACCAACGCGATCAAATACAACAAGCGCGGTGGATCGGTCAGTCTGCGCGCTTATGCTAGCGATGACGGGGCGGTGCGCATCGATGTCACCGATACCGGTATCGGCATCCCGCCCGACAAGCAGGACCAAGTGTTTCAGCCCTTCAATCGGCTGGGTGCCGAGGGCGGCAGCATCGAGGGCAGCGGCATCGGGCTGACGATTTCGCACCGGCTGGCGGAGTTGATGGGTGGCCGTCTGTCTTTCCAGAGCGAGGCGGGCAAGGGGTCGACGTTTAGCCTTGAATTGCCTGTCGCACTGGCGGTTTCGGCGGATGTTCCCGAAACGGTCAAACCCGAACGTGCCGGCGGCGTCGCATTCACGGCGCACGGGTCGCGGCGCTATACGCTGCTCTATGTCGAGGACAACCCGCCCAACATCGCGCTGATGCAGGAACTGGTCGATTCGGTGTCCAGCCTGCGTCTGCTCACCGCGGCGGACGCGAATACCGGACTGGCGCTGGCGCATGCACATCGGCCCGACATCATCGTGCTTGATATCAACCTGCCCGGGATGAATGGGTTCGAGGCGCTGAAGCACCTCAGGCAGGACGAGCAAACCCGCGACATTCCGGTGATGGCCTTGAGCGCAGCGGCGCTGCCCAATGATATGGAGCGCGGCCTGCGCGCCGGCTTTACCCACTATCTCACCAAGCCGATCGACGTCCCGAAATTCCTCGGCGCCGTCGACTCGCTGTTGAAGGTCGATCGCCGGCAACAGTGAGCCAGACGTCGTAGTCTTCGGAAGCGTTAGGACACCGAACTTCCAAGACGCTCCAGTTCATCGATCGATGCGATCCGGGTGACTGCGACGCCGGCGTTCTCAGCATCGGCCACCCAGCGCCGGATATCGGGCATCCATGTCCGATCGACGTCATGAATATTGGCAAGCAGATCGGCAAACCGCGGGGCGTCGGCCATCATGGCGGGTGGGAACGGTAGTGTTCCCTTCTCCCAAGCGGTATGCCGCTCAGTGGCCAGCCGGATGTGCACGTCCAACGGCATATCCACGAGGACGATTTCGGTCGCGCGACTGATCCGCTCAAGAATGGAGTCGAAGCGTCCTAGCCCCTCGAAGATCCACGCGGGACCGGCAACCGCCTCGGCATGGGCGCGTTGATACTCGGAGAGCGGCGCGAGCTGCCATCCCGGGCGCCAGAGCAGGGCGTCGGCTTCGATGAGCGGCAGATGGCGCGATGCCGCCAGACGGCGGGCGAGGGTGGACTTACCGCCGCCGCTGTTGCCGAGCACGACGATGCGTGCGGTAGCTGCTGTCGTCATAGCGGTGTGCCGGCGTCACTTTTGCAGTTCCGCCAGGATGAGGCGGTCTTCGGCCTCGCCGAGAATCGCATGAGCGGTTGTCGGGCGCAGGAAGACGGTCAACTCCTGTACGCGGCTGTCGTCGTTCAGCACGAAGATATCGAGGCCGTGGATCAGCTTGCCGCCGATCGTGCCTTTGAATTCCATCAGCGCCGTATCGCCCTGTGCCCAGGTGCGGCTGTAGTGAAACCCGTCGATGACCTGGGGCACGATCAGCAGCACGGCCGCGAAGTGGCGCACATCCGTGATCGGCTTGAAGTGCCGCGGCGTGTTGAGGACGGCGCCGGGCGCGATCAGGGCAGGAATCTGCGTGAAGTCGCGATCCTTCACCAGGCTGAGAATCTTGGCGATGAATACCTGTGCGTCGGCCGCCATAGGTCCACCCTTTCGTGTCGCTCTTTTCCGCGGCCGGATTCTAGAGCGTCAGACAGCAAAAAGCCCGCCTTGAAGGGCGGGCTTTTGATGCTCGTATTGGGTGCTCGAACGTTGGTTGCGGGGAGAGGATTTGAACCTCTGACCTTCAGGTTATGAGCCTGACGAGCTACCGGGCTGCTCCACCCCGCGGCAGCGTTGGTAAGGAAGGGTTGTCATCGTGAACTTGAGGAAGCTTTGAAGACCTGGCAACGACCTACTCTCCCGTGCCTTAAGACACAGTACCATCGGCGCTGAGGGTTTTCACGGCCGAGTTCGGGATGGGATCGGGTGTTGACCCCTCGCCATAGCCACCAGGTCGTCAAAGCTTCCTCAAGAGGTTTTTCCGAATGCGCTGCGATGGGAATCGCAGCGTGGGTATCCAGTGCACATGTGTCGGGCTTGTCTCTGCGCATGGTAGAGATCAAGCCGTTCGAGCGATTAGTACCAGTTAGCTTCACGCGTTACCGCGCTTCCACACCTGGCCTATTAACGTGGTGGTCTTCCACGGCTCTCAGGGAAACCTGGTTTTGAGGGGAGCTTCCCGCTTAGATGCTTTCAGCGGTTATCTCGTCCGCACTTAGCTACCCGGCGGTGCCGCTGGCGCGACAACCGGTACACCAGAGGTGCGTTCATCCCGGTCCTCTCGTACTAGGGACAAGTCCTCTCAAGTTTCCGACACCCACGGTAGATAGGGACCGAACTGTCTCACGACGTTCTAAACCCAGCTCACGTACCACTTTAATCGGCGAACAGCCGAACCCTTGGGAGCTGCTCCACCCCCAGGATGTGATGAGCCGACATCGAGGTGCCAAACTTTGCCGTCGCTATGGACGCTTGGGCAAAATCAGCCTGTTATCCCTAGAGTACCTTTTATTCGTTGAGCGATGGCCCTTCCACGCAGAACCACCGGATCACTATGGCCGACTTTCGTCTCTGCTCGACTTGTCAGTCTCGCAGTCAGGCGGGCTTATGCCATTGCACTCGACGAGCGATTTCCGACCGCTCTGAGCCCACCATCGCGCGCCTCCGTTACACTTTGGGAGGCGACCGCCCCAGTCAAACTGCCCGCCACGCCATGTCCCGGACCCGGATAAC
>DASXEH010000086.1:0-2421 GCA_036490215.1 Magnetospirillaceae bacterium | reverse complement strand
CCAGGATCTGGTCGAACGAACGGGTCTTGTAGTTGCCGGCCTTTTGCGTGTTGCCATGCATCGGGTCCGAGAGCCACACCACCTTGCGGCCTTCGCGCTTCACCGCGCGCACCAGGGGCCCGAGCTTGTTGTCCACCTTGTCGTGACCCATACGCGCGATCACCGTCAGGCGGCCCGCTTCGTTGTTCGGGTTTAGCGCGTCGATCAGGCGGATCAGTTCGTCGGGCGTTTGGCTTGGCCCGGCCTTGCAGCCGAGCGGATTGCCGACGCCGCGCAGGAACTCGACATGCGCACCGTCCACCTGACGCGTGCGATCGCCCACCCACAGCATATGGGCCGAACAGTCGTACCAATCGCCGGTGGTCGAATCGACGCGGGTCAGCGCCTGCTCATAGGGCAACAGCAGCGCCTCATGCGAGGTGAAGAAATCCGTCTCGCGAATCTGCGGCGTCGTTTCGCTGGTCAGCCCACAGGCTTCCATGAAGGCCAGCGTCTCGTCGATATGGGCGCAGAGCTCCTGATAGCGTGCCCCTGAGGCGCCGGCGACGAAGCCGAGATTCCACTGATGCACTTTGTGCAGGTCGGCATAGCCACCTTGCGCGAAGGCGCGCAGCAAGTTCAGCGTCGCGGCCGATTGGTTGTAGCCCTGCACCAGACGCGTCGGATCCGGATTGCGCGCTTCGGGCGTGAAGTCCATGCCGTTGACCATGTCGCCGCGATAGGCGGGCAGGGTCACGCCGTCGATTGTTTCGGTGTCCGAGCTCCGCGGCTTGGCGAATTGCCCGGCCAACCGGCCGATCTTCACCACCGGCAGCGCGGCGCCATAGGTCAGCACCACCGCCATCTGCAGCAGCACGCGGAACGTGTCGCGGATATTGTTGGGATGGAATTCGGCGAAGCTCTCGGCGCAATCGCCGCCCTGCAGGATGAAAGCCTTGCCGTCGACGGCGCGCGCCAGCTGCGCCTTCAGACGGCGGGCCTCGCCGGCAAATACTAGCGGCGGATAGTTGCGCAGCGTGTTCTCGACCGCCGCCAACTTGCCCGCATCGGGCCAATCCGGTGACTGCATCACCGGCTTCTTCCGCCAATTGTCCGGGCTCCATTTCTCGCCCGCCCCGTTTGCCATGACCGTCCTCGCCGACCTTAATAGATAGAACCGAACGCCACCCATTGAGGGGGCCCGATTTTTGGGAAGGGAAGGATATACGCTGGCGAGCCCCTGTTTTCCAGGGCTTTGGACCCCTGATTCGTCGGCGGCACAACGCCCTCAGGCAGCACCATCTTGCCGCTAACCCATTATCATTATGCGCCTTTTCGCATATTGCCGTCTGCGAATCACGCAGCCTTCCTCCCTCTTTATCCTTTCCCCCATCCGCGTCCGGTCATATCCTGATGGGCGTTTCAGGTCGGTGGAACGGAATAAGAAACAAAAACCGACCGATAATCGGGAGTCCGAACGCGCGCCATGCCACGTTGGGCCACTATCGTCGTTGCACTGGTGATGATCGCCTGGGGCGGGTTCTTTACCTGGACCGAGGTCATCGATGCCGACCCCGATCAGTACAGCATCAAATCGGATGCGGTGAAGCAGCAGTTCGCGAATTGCACCGGCAATTTCGAGCAGCGCCAAGCCTGCGCCGAGCGCATCTCGACCTCGCGTCAGCAGCTCGGCTTTTTGGTGTTGTGCGAAAAGGCGGCGATCATCCTCGGGCCGCCCCTGGTTCTATGGTGGCTGATGAACTGGGCCACCCGGCAACGGCAGGCTCAACCGCCGCGGCGCGCTGCCGCGGCAGGCGCGCGGCGTACTGGCGCTCCCACTGCGGCCGGCCAGCGCAACCAACCGGTGCGTCGTGTCAGGGCCGACGATCCAGCGCCGCGTGCGCCTCAGCGTGAACCTGAACCTTTGCCGGAACGGCCCGCCGATGCCCCGTTGTTCACCGGCGGCCGACGCCAACCGATTCGTCGGCGCGATCCATAAAACGGCTTGCTTGTTGGTTTAGGACGCGGCGTCCTACGACGCGTCTTGTGGCTCCGGCAGGCGGTGCCGGCTGACCAGCGGAATCTGCGCCAAAGAGAATAGGAACGTGGCACCGATGCCACCGAACACTTTCCACATCACCCAATGATCGGTGGACAGCGCGCGCCGCGCGACTTCGTTGATGACGGCCATCGCCACGAAGAACACCAGGAAGCGCAGCAGCAGCGAGCGCTTTCCCATCGCATCGATCGGCGGCATCGCCGCCGTCATCGCTTTGCCCAGAAGCGGCCGGCCGCTCACCAGCTCGATCGCGATGATCAGCGCGAACAGCAGATAGACGATCGTCGGCTTCATCTTGATGAAATCGGGATCGTTGAGATAAAGCGTCAACCCGCCCAGCACGCCGACAATCACCGCGGTCATCGCCGGAATGAAAGCGAAGC
>DASXEH010000070.1:0-4706 GCA_036490215.1 Magnetospirillaceae bacterium | reverse complement strand
CGATCTGGATCGCCGTGTGTTCGGCGCTTTCGTCGAACATATGGGCAGTTGCGTCTATACGGGTATCTTCGAGCCCGGCCATCCCACCGCCGACGCCAATGGCTTCCGCGGCGATGTGATGGAACTGACCAAGGAGCTTGGTCCGACCATCATCCGCTATCCCGGCGGCAACTTTCTGTCGGGCTACAACTGGGAAGACGGCGTCGGCCCGCGTGACAAGCGCCCGGCGCGGCGCGATCTCGCTTGGTTCTCGACCGAGACCAATCAGTTCGGCACCAACGAATTCATCGATTGGTGCAAGCAGGCCAATATCGAGCCGATGCTGGGTGTGAACCTCGGCACGCGGGGCCCCGACGAAGCGCGGCGCTTCCTCGAATATTGCAATCACACCGGCGGATCGCAGCTTTCCGATCTGCGCCGCTCGCACGGCTACGAGAAGCCGCACGGCGTGAAGTTCTGGTGTTTGGGCAACGAAATGGATGGGCCGTGGCAGATCTGCCATAAGACCGCTGACGAGTATGGTCGCGCCGCCCAGGAAACCGGCAAGGTGATGCGCTGGGTCGACCCGACGATTCAGCTGGCCGCTTGCGGTTCCTCCCATCGCAACATGCCGCATTACGGCGAGTGGGAGTACAAGGTGCTCGACCACTGTTTCGAGCAGGTCGATTTCATCTCGCTGCACACTTATTTCCGCAACGACGCCGACGACGTGAAGGAATATTTCGGCGTCATCGAGCTGATGGATGCGTTCATCAAGGAAGTGGTGGCGATTTGCGATGCGGTCGCCGCCAAGCGCCGTTCCTACAAAAAGATCATGCTGTCCTTCGATGAATGGAACGTCTGGTACAAGACCCACCAGATCGAACATATGCGCAAGCCGGGCTGGCCCGTTGCCCCGCCGCTGATCGAAGAAGTTTACAACGCGGAAGACGCTTTGATCGTCGGCGGCGCGTTGATCGCGATGATGAACAACGCCGACCGCGTCAAGACGGCGTGCTTGGCGCAGCTGGTCAACATCATCGGCCCGATCATGACCGAGCCGGGTGGTGCGGCATGGCGTCAGACGATTTTCCATCCCTTCGCGCTGGCGTCCAAGTTTGGTCATGGCCGCGTGATGCAGGCGAAGGTCGACTCGCCGTCCTATGAAGCGAAGGCCTTCCCCGAGATCCCGTACCTCTATTCGACGGTGGTCGATAATCCGGCGGACGGCACCACGACGATCTTCGCGCTCAACCGGCACCTGACCGATTCGCTCGATCTGACGGCTGAGCTGCGCGGGTTGGGTACGGACCGCAAAATCGTTCAGGCCACCGAGATTCACCACGCCAATCTGAAGGCGGTGAATACCAAGACCGCGCCGAATACGGTCTCGCCGCATGCGAATAGCGATGTCAGCATCGACAAGGGGATTGTGAAGGCGAAGCTGAAGCCGGCTTCGTTCAACGTGATCGTTACGCGCGCTACGCCGGCGAAGGCGTAAAAGAACTGCCATATCGTTCGGCTGGGCACAACGGGCTCAGCCGAACGATCCCTTCCTAGCGGCGCGGTTCCAGCACGTGCTCAAGCACCTTTGCCGCCTCGGCCAAATCATTCATCCCGAGATTGGCCGCCGCTCCCTTGATCGTATGCACCAGCACGAATGCGTCGTGCATTCTGCCGCTCGAACTCAGGCGGTCGACCTCGTCGGCCGCCGAGGCGTAAAGCGTCTCGAATTGAGCGAGTAACTCCGCATATAGTGGTTGATTGCCGCCGCACCGGCTCAAACCTTCTTTTAGATTTATGCCAGGCAAAGATGCCGGCAACGCAGGGAAAAGGTCGGGTGCGGGTTCTTCGCGCTCGATCGGCGCATCGACTGTCGGCCGCCATGCCGCTTCCCGTAAGCCTTCCTCTCCGATCCAGTGGGTGATGCGGTTGATCAGCAGGTCAGGGTCGATCGGCTTGGCGACATGATCCTGCATACCCGCAGCGAGACACCGCTCGCGGTCTTCGCGCATCGCATGGGCAGTCATCGCGATCAATGGCATCCGCTCGCCGCCGGGCATGGTGCGAATGCCGCGTGCTGTATCGAAACCGTCCATTTCCGGCATCTGCAGGTCGATCAATGCGGCATCGAAGTAGTCGATGCCCAGCACCTCAAGCAGGTTTAAGGCCGCATATCCGTTATCGGCAATCCGAACCTCGGCGCCTTCGTATTCGAGCAGTTCGCAGGCCAGCTGCTGATTGATGGGATTATCTTCGACGAGGAGTAGCCGAACGCCCTTGAGACCGTGCTGCTGATTCGGGAGGCGGCTCTTTTGGTCGACGGCTTCGCCGGGGTTCAGTCTGCGGAGTGTCTCAGCGAGCAGTGATTGGGTAACGGGTTTCAGCAACACACCGTCGAGCAGGTTTGGCTCGTCGATGGCGTTCAAAACCTTTTCGCGGCCGAACGCGGTCACCATGATGATGACCGGCGTGCCGGCAATGGCCGAGTCCGACCGGATCGCGCGGGTCGTCATGACCCCATCCATGCCCGGCATCTTCCAATCCATCAAGACAAGCGGGTAGGGATGGCCTGCAGCCGACGCGCGGCGCATCTCCTCCAATGCAGCCTCGCCACTGTCCACGGCATCGGGTTGGATACCCAGTTCCTGAAGCAGGGCTTGCAGGATTTGCCGTGCGTTCGAATTATCATCGACGATGAGTGCCGGCCGGCCGCGCAACGCTTCGGGAAGCACAAGCGCAGCGCCATAATTGGCGGCAGCAATCGGCAGATCGACCGAAACGAAGAATGTCGTGCCCGCTCCGAGCGTGCTCGTCAGCCAAATCCGCCCCTGCATCATAGTGACGAGCCGTTTGCAGATCACCAGCCCCAAGCCCGTGCCGCCGAAACGCCGTGTAGTAGAGGCATCGGCCTGCGTGAAAGCCTGAAACAATTTGGCGGATTGTTCTTCGCTGAGGCCGATACCGGTGTCGCGGATGGCGAACAGCAGCCGCACCGTCTCCTCGGCGCGCGACTCCACCGTCACGCGTAGCTCGACTTCGCCGCGTTCCGTGAATTTGATCGCATTGCCGCAGAGGTTGATCAGTACTTGGCTGAGCCGATAGGGGTCGCCGACCAGTTGTGGCGGAAGATCCGTGGCCAAATCGATCAGGAATTCGAGCCCTTTGCTCTCGGCCAACGAACCCACGTGATTCATCAGCGAGTCGACGATTTCCGACAAGGCGAACGGGATGTTCTCCATTTCGAGATGGCCGGCCTCGATCTTCGACAGATCGAGCAGATCGTTGACGATGCGGGAGAGGCTTAGCGTCGCCGCGCGGATTTTGTCGATATAGCCCTCTTGGATGCGCGACATTTCCGTGCGCAGCATCAGCGAGGTGAAGCCGGTGATCGCGTTGATCGGCGTGCGGATTTCATGGCTCATATTGGCCAGGAAGTCGCTTTTGGCGCGATTGGCCACCTGGGCTTCGTCGCGCGCCTGAACCAGATCGCGCGTACGTTCGCCCACCTTGGCTTCCAGCTCGCCGGTATGTTGCCGAACCTGGCTGGCCATGGTCGCGAAGGCACGCGTTAGCTCGCCGATCTCGTCGCCTGTGGGCGGCGGCAGGGCGATATCGTAGCGGCCACTGGCGATCGCGCCGGCGGAATTCTGCAGCCGGCGCAGCGGGCGTAGCGCCAGTTTGTCGACGGCGTAGCTGAACGCGAGGCCGAGCAAGCCGAGCAGAAGCACGAGCGCGATCATGATCGCCACATACCATCGCGTATCGATGATCTGCGCCGAGTTGAGATCAATCGCCGTCAGAACGAACCACTGCATAGCCGGGATGTAATTGACGGCAACCAATTGCCGTAGGCCGTCCAGCTTCACCCAGCCGGTCATCACCGTGCCGGGATTGCGCTGCGCGGCGACCATCGCGGCGTGCAGTTGATTTCGGCTGTCCTGATCGGGAAGTTGATCGAACAGGGTCGGGCTCTTGATCTGCGTGCCGCTCGACGAGTTCAGCGCGATCCGCTTGCGGTCGGGATGCGCCTGGATAAAACCTTGCTCGTTGATGATCATCGGCGTCACGCCGGATCGATTGGTGGCGATGAAGTCCTTCAGAAACGAGGCGAGATCCAGGCCAGATCCGGCGATGCCGATCTTATGGGTCCCGTCCTTGACGATGACGTTGAACCAGACCTTGGCGACATTCGGTGTCGGATCGATGTCGATATTGATGCTGTAAGTATCGATGGTCTTCATCGAGTCGAAGTACCATGGATCCTTTTCTGGCGTGTAGACCTCGACGGGCGTCGTGCCGTCGTGGCTTTTTTCGTCGTGGTAGTATGAATCGCGGCTTGAATCGACGACGGCGAACCACGAATGGTCCTGGAAGTCGTGGCGGAACGATTCGGCTTCCTTGAAGAACAGCGCGCGCTTCTCGGGATTGTTTTCGTCAAGGAACCACTGGCGCGTAATCTCCGAATTGGCGAAACGCAGCGACAAGGCCAGATCGCGTTCCACCGGCGCGAAAATGCGATAGCTGTTCAGCTGAGTGAAATTGCGGGCGTAGTCGATCCCGAACTGCTCGCGGATTCCTTGAATCGCGTTCCATGCCAGAACGGCGCCTGCCACGAGGACGACCAAGCATCCCACCAGCAGCACGATGAGCGACTTGCCCCGCAGGCCGAGGCGCCAGCTGGCATCGCTATTCGTTTTCTCGGCGGTTTGTGTGGATGTCATCGC
>DASXEH010000033.1:0-20679 GCA_036490215.1 Magnetospirillaceae bacterium | reverse complement strand
GTTTCAGCGTATTTCCTGGAAAGATGTAAGCGCCTATTCGGCGCATTACTTCTTAACGGCGCCGACCTTGCCGAAGCGCTTCGCGAATTTGGCGAGCTGACCGCCGGTGTCGACCAAGCGCTGAACGCCGGTCCAGGCCGGATGCGACTTCGAGTCGATGTCCAGGCGCAACGAGTCGCCGGCCTTGCCATAGGTCGAACGAGTCTTGAACTCACTGCCATCGGTCATGATGACTGTGATTTCGTGGTAGTCGGGATGAATATCGGCCTTCATGGCTGGGCTCCGTTGCGAAGGCGCGTATATACAGTCTTGAGCGTTGGCTTGCAAGCCTTGCGCGTCCGGCTTTAGATAGCGGCCCCAATCGGCCTCCGATGCCGGCAACTATCCTACAAGAGATTGAAATCGTGAGTCTTTCTGAATCTGCCTTCCATCCCCTGGCCGACGAGGCGCTCAACGAGATCGCTTTGGCCATCGAAACCCATCTCGACGACCGCCTCGATGTCGAGCTGCAACAGGGGATTTTGACCATCGATCTGGAAGGCGGGGGGCAATACGTCATCAATAAGCATGCGCCCAACCGGCAGATCTGGCTGTCCTCGCCGCGCAGCGGGGCCTGGCACTTCGCCAGCCCTGGTCCGGGGTCGCCCTGGACCTCGACCCGCGATGGCAGCACCACGCTCGGCAGCCTGTTGCGCGAAGAGTTCGGCGCGGCCACCGGCGTCTATATCGAGCTGTCTCTTTAATCCTCCTCCACCTGTCAATCCTCCTCTATCTGAACGAAGCCATTCGGCTTGCGGGCGGATGGCCGCTCGCGGATACTTGCCGCGGGTGGGGACGTCTTCGGTCGAGGAGTCGAAGGATGCGCCCCCACGTTTCCAGATCAATGCACGCGCGTTTGGCCCGTCTCGGCCGCTTGACGCTCGCCCTCGCGACGCTTCTGGGGGCTACGACCCCCGTTTGGGCCGACGAGCAAGATATTCGCGCCGAAGACAACGCCGTGTCGCTCGAACTCGGCGCCACCAATCTCGATTACGCCGAACATTTCGGCGGGGCGACCGTCGACAGCGAAAAAGGATGGATTCCCACCGCAACGCTCGGTGCGGGCCTGCTCGCCAATGACAGTGCCCAAGGCCTGCTGCGCAATCTCTATCTCCACGTCGATCTGACCGGCAGCATCGGCATGACGGATTATTCGGGCGCGGCCTGCAACGCGTCGGGCACCTGTGTACCGGCCACGACCGACACCAACGATTCGATCTATGCGACCTCGCTGCAGATCGGGCGCGGCATTGCGCTCAATCGGCAGACGATGCTGATCCCCTATGCCGAGATCGATTATCGCTACTGGTCGCGTCAGGTCGGCGGCGCGGGCAATAGCACCGAGACCTATACCAACTGGGCCACGCTCGGCGGGCTGATGGGGCAGGTCAGCCTGGCCCCGCGTTGGGTGCTGTCGCTCGCCGGCGCGGCGGGCACCACCTTCGGCGCCAATATGAATGACGGCTATGCCAATTACGGGCTGGGCAGTGCCTTCATCTGGGATACGAAGGCCAAGCTCGGATTGCGCGTCGCGCCGCGCATCGAACTGACCGGCACGATCGACTACAGCCATTTCGAATATGGGAGGAGCTCGACCGTGGTCGAGCCCTCCAGCGCGTTCTGCTCATCGGGTTGCTTCGAACCACACAGCACGACAAACCAATTGACCCTGATGAGCGGCGTCGCCTATCAGTTTTGAAAGACGCGCCCTGTCACGCCGCCTTGAAGCTGACCAGGAACTTGGCGACGACCGATTTCAAACTCTCGGATTGCTGGGCCAGCTCGCGCGCCGAGGCCAGAACCTGACCTGCCGCCGCGCCGGTATCGTTGGCCGCCTGGCTGACGCCGGTGATGTTCGACGCCACGTCCTGCGTGCCGCTTGAGGCTTGCTCGACATTGCGGGCGATTTCCTTGGTTGCCGCACTCTGCTCTTCCACCGCGGCCGCAATCGTGCTGGCGATGCCGTTGATCTCGGCGATGGTCTTGCCGATTGATTGGATCGCATTTACGGCGCCATGGGTCGCGCCTTGAATGCCGCTGATCTGCCCGCCGATCTCCTCGGTGGCACGAGCGGTCTGCGTGGCGAGATTCTTCACCTCTGCGGCCACCACGGCGAAGCCCTTGCCGGCTTCACCAGCGCGGGCCGCTTCGATGGTCGCATTCAGCGCCAGCAGGTTGGTCTGATTGGCGATGTCGGTGATCAGCGCGACAACAGCGCCGATTTTCTGCGATGCGTCGAGTAAGCTCTGCACCATTTGGTTGGCCTTCTCGGCTTCGGCCACGGCGCCGGCGGCGACGCGGCTCGACTGCGAGACCTGACGGCTGATCTCGGCGATTGAGGACGATAGTTCCTCGGTCGCGCTGGCCACGGTCTGCACGTTCGATGATGCTTCTTCCGACGCCGCGGCCACGGCTGCCGATTGCTTGGTGGCTTCCTCGGCGGTCGACGACAGCGATTGCGCCGAGGTTTCCATCTCGGTTGCCTGCGTCGACACCGCGCGCACTACGCCGCCGATGCTGGCCTCGAACTGATCGGCCATCTGAGCGAGTGTCTGCCTCTTTTCGGCCTCGGCACGCGTCTTCATATGTTCCTGCTCTTCGCGCAGGCGATCGGTCTCGATCATATTGTCCTTGAACACCTGCAGCGTGCGCGCCATCGCGCCCAGCTCGTCGCGGCGATCGGTGCCCGTCAGCGGCGCGGTCATGTCGCGCTTGGCCAACCGCTGCATCGTATGGGTGATGTCGCCGATCGGCACGATCAGCGAGCGGGCGATCACATAGACAAGATAGAAGCCGAACAGAACCAGAGCGCCGACGATCGACAGGCGCGATTTGACGACCGAACGGAACCCATCGATCCGCGCGGTCAGCAAGTGATCGAGGCGATCATCCGCCGCGGGCAGAAACGAGCGGACGGTGTTGCTCAACTCGCCCGAGGCGGTGCTCAGGGCTGCGGCGTCGCTGGCCTTGGCGGCGGCAACGGCGCGCGTCGTGATGTCGAGGATCGAGCGATGCGAGTCTTCCATCATCTTGCGCTCGGCGGGAATGGTGCCGTCGATCACCGACTTCTTCATGCTGGCTTCGAAGCCGTCGGATGCGTTCTGGGTCGCGGCCAAGGCCACGGCCAATTGCATGCGGCGCGCTTCTGTCGATCCATTGGCGGCGATGTCCTGCACCGCCGCGCGCGCTTCGGAGACATGTTGCAGCAGGCCCGGGATTTCGGCGGTCACCACGTCCTGCAGATAATAAGAGTCGAGATCCGGGTCGAGCGACAGGTTCGATCCATCGGCGGCGGGACCGATCAGATTGACGGTGGCCGCAATCGCAGCCGAAGCATCCTTGCCGTCGAATTTATCCAACGCAGCAGTCACTTCGGCGGCGGGCTGCTTGACTGACAACGTGTCGGCGAGCGAACCATTCGCCTGGGCAAGAGCGCTGGCATCGTTATGTACGGCGCCGGTATTCGCTTGCGGGGCGGTCAGATCGATCAGCAGCGCATGAACCGGGCGCAGATAGCGCACGCCCACCTGTTCCTGTTGCGCGAAGGTGATCAGATCGTTCTTCTCAACGACCAGAAAATACACCTGCAAAGCCAGCGGGATCGCGAACACCACTACCAGCGTCACCACGCGCCACAAGACTTTGACGTGCTTGAACAGAGTTGTGCCTGGAAGTTGAAAGGACATGCGATCCCCCGCCGTCTCGCGTATCTGCCATCGGCCCAACACTGAGCCGAGGGTCGGCAAATTAACGGACGATCATTCTCGGGGGTTTACGCAATGACGCCGCGGCGCGTCGGTAGATGTCAAAATGCGTGTAACAACAGGCGTTTATTGCACAGCGATGACAATTTCGCGCTGGCCTGCGGAGCTAGCGAGCCCGACACGCATCGATTCGGTGGTGAAGGCATAAGTGACGAGACCGCTGCGGTCGACGGCGATGATGCCGCCGGTGCCGCCCAGTGCTTTCACCTCGGCCAGCACATCGGGCAGGATCGGCGTCAGCGATGTCTTCGGGTCGCGCGCCCGGGCGGCAACGCTGTGCGCCGCCGCCGCGCGAATGAAGAACTCGCCTTGTCCCGTGCAGGAAACGCCGACGATATCGTCGGCCCAGGTGCCGGCACCGACGATCGGACTGTCGCCGACGCGGCCCGGCCGCTTGCCGCTGGTGCCGCCGGTCGAGGTGCCGGCTGCGATCGCCCCGGAATCGTCGATCGCCACAGCGCCCACCGTCCCGTGATCGGCTTTCAAAGTGTGAGGGCGTGGTTGGAAAAAAATTTTCGGATCGTCGATGGCTGTGAAGCCATTCTCAAGCGCGAAGCGTCGTGCCCCGTCGCCGGCCAGCATGACGTGCGTGGTGCGTTCCATCACCGCGCGCGCGATGGAGATCGGTGGATAGACGCCGGCGAGCGCGGCCACCGCGCCACAGTTGCGCGTGGGTCCGTCGCAGATCGATGCGTCGAGTTCGTATTGGCCTTCGGTGTTGGGGCCGGCGCCGCGCCCGGCGACGAACTGCCCTGAATCTTCCATGCGGCGCACCGCACCTTCGACCACATCGAGCGCCCGCGCGCCGCGCTTCAACTCGGCCTCGGCCCAGGCGATCACGGATTCAAGTTCGGCCTGTTGCTGGTCGATGTCCGAGTCGCGCAGCGGTCCCGCGCCGCCATGGATGCCGACCGCCCACATCGCCGCTTTATCGCGAGTCGAGGCGGATTTCGATGCGCCGGTTCTTGGCGTAGGCGTCGGGTGTGGTGCCCTTGTCGATCGGATCGAATTCACCGAAGCCGGCGGCGGCCAGATGGTCGGCCGGCAGGCCCTGCGAGACGAGATACTTCACCACGGCCAGGGCGCGCGCCACCGACAGATCCCAGTTCGACGGGAACAGGATCGTGTTGATCGGCACCTTGTCGGTATGGCCATCGATGCGCAGCACCCACGGGATATCGGTCGGGATCTGCGTCGTCACCTGCAACACGGTCTTGGCGAGATCGGCCAGCTGCGCCTTGCCCGCGTCGCTGATATCGGCCGAACCCGAAGCGAACAGAAGCTCGGATTGGAAGATGAAGCGGTCGCCCTCGATGCGGATACCCGGCTTGTCGCCGATGATCTGCCGCAGCCGGCCAAAGAAGTCCGAACGGTAGCGCTGCAGCTCCTCGACCTTGCTGGCCAGCGCTTCGTTGAGCCGCTTGCCGAGATCGGCGATCTGCGTCTGCTCGCTCTTGTCGTGTGTCTCGCTGGCATCCAGCGCCGCGTTAAGTCTTGCCATCTCGGCCTTCAGCGCTTCGAGCTGCTGATTGAGCAGCGCGGCCTGGGCGCGTGCCGATTCCGAAATATCCTTCTCCTGCGCCAGCTGGCCTTGTGCTTCGGCCGCCTGGGCGCCGAGATCGGCGACTTTCTTTTCCAACTCCGCCTTCAGCGCTTTCAGTGCCTCGACGTCGTTCTGCAGCATCGCCACCTTCTGATGGTCTTCTGAATTCTGGTTGGCCTGGGCCTGCAGCGCATCGCGCGCGGCGGTCGAGGCTGACAGCTGTTCGGTCAGCTTGCCGATATTGACCTTCAGCTCTGCATTGTTCGAGCGTTCGAGGTCGAGCAGGTCGGTGAGGTCGTTGAGCTGTTTCGAAAGCCGCGTGATCGTCTGGTCGCGGCCCGACAGAACCTGGCCCAGATAGAACTGGGTGAGGATGAAGACCAGCAGGACAAAGATGATGACCAGCAGCAGCGAGGCCAGGGCATCGACGAAGCCCGGCCATATGTTGATGCTGCCGCGTCCGCGGCGCGAGCCCGCGGGCATGGACTACCGATCCCTGGGGGCGCGCAGGTCGGGGCCTTGATTCTCGTCTTCCGCCAGCACGGCGATGGTGCGGGTCAGCAGACGGAATTCGTTTCTGATATCGCGCACCATCTCGTCGCGCGCCGAACCGGATTCCTCGACCAGGCGCGCCAGCGACGAATCGATATTGCGGATATGGCCGCGTGTGCCTTCGTCGATGCCCTGCTGGCCGCGGCCTTCGGCGAGGCGCTGCAGGATCGGCTTCATTTCCATCTGGCTCTCGGCCAGTTTCAGCATCAGACTCTGCTCGGTCTTCATCTGGTCGGCCAGCGTCGTCAGCCGCTCGGTCAGGGCGCGCAGGTTCGTGTTGCTGGCGATGCGGCTTTCTTCGCCGCGCGCGATCACGCGCTGCAGATTGTCCAAACTGTCGGCGGTTTGTTCCAGCAGCGCCTGGATATAGGCAGGCACCGATTGATCGCCCGAGTCGCCGATACCGGTGCCGGCCGAAATCTTGGTCTGCGCCGACAGCCAGTCTTCGAGATCGTTGTAGAAGGCGTTCTGTGCGCCGACGGCCTGCAGATCGAGGAAGCCCAGCACCAGCGAACCGGCCAGGCCGATCAGCGAGGTCGAGAAGGCCGTACCCATGCCTGAGAGCGGCGTCTCCAAACCCTGCTTCAATCCCGCGAATGCAGACTGTGGGTCGTCGCCGGCGGAGCTCAGATTGCGGATCACATCGCCGATCGATCCAATCGTCTGGCTCAAGCCCCAGAAGGTGCCGAGCAGACCAAGGAAGATCATCAGCCCGGTGAAATAGACCGCCATCTCATGGGATTCGTCGAAGCGCGACGACAGGCCGTCGAGCAGCGAGCGCATGGTCAGCGGCGTCAGATTGAAACGGTCGCGCCGCTCGCCCAGCATCGTCGCCAGCGGCGCGAGCAGCTTCGGCGTCGAAGCGGAAATCTGCGGCTGGCCGCGGCGATAATCTTCCACCCAGCGCACTTCGCGGTTCAGCACGACGACGCGGCGGAAGTTCAGCCCGATGCCGAACAGCAGGACCAACAGGATCAGCGAATTCAGCGCGACGTTATGCGAAAAGGCTTTCTGCAATCCGGCTTCGAGGGCGCCGACCACTATGATCACGGCAGCCAGGAAGATCATCATCCGGAGGAGATAGCGGAAAGGGCGAGTCATCGGCACCGGTCCGTTCGAGGGGTCCTGAAGTCGCGCGGCTAACCCGCGTCGTTAATGCTTCTGCTCTACCAGATCGACCCGATCGGCGGGGCCTTCCGGCACTTTGTTGCCCAGTGCGCGCACTTCGATCCGGGTGCTGTGCACACCCTGATCGATCAGATACGACCGCACCGCGAGTGCCCGCGACAGCGACAGGCGCCGCGCTTTGCTGGCGTTGTCCTCGTCGCCCGAGGCATAGGCCAGAACCTGAATCTGGATCGCCGCGTCGGCGAGCGCGCTTTTGGCCACGCTGCCCAGCGCACCACGCGCGTCATCGCTCAACGACGCACCATCCTTGGCGAACGGGATCGTAACCTGGGTGCCGCCGTCGGCGGTGGTCGTGTTGGTCGGCGGCGGCGTCAGCAGCGCGATTTTCGATTGGCTCGACGCGGGTTCGGCTTTGGCCGCAGGAGCGGGCGGTGCAGCCGGGGCCGCATTCGATGCCGCGGGTGCCGCCGGTGCGGGAGTAGGAGCGGGCTCTGCCGCGGCCAGCTTCTGGGGCGCGGGCGCACTCGGCGTCAGTGACTTGCTTGGCGTTGGTGCAGCCTGCGCGGCTTTGGTGGGCGCCGGGGTCGGTGCGGGTGTCGACTCGACCATGCCACCCGGCACATCGGCATTGGCGCCAGCGCCCGGGGCCAGTTTCGGCGGCGCCGGCGGCACGTCGAAATTGGAGGCCAGCTTCTTACGGGCGGCTTCGAGTGCCGGCGTGGTCGGTTCGCCGGCCACCTTGATCTCGGACTTGGCGGAAGTCGATTTCGGTTTGGGCTCGACCTTGGCCATGGCTTTCGCCGCAGGCTTGGGCGCCGCCTTGGCGGTCACCGTTTTGGCCGGCTTCGGCGCTTTCGGCGCGCTGCTGGCCACAGCCTTGGATTTGGAACTGGTGGCCGGCTTGATTGCCGCGATGGCCGGTTTGCCGGTTGGGCGGTGCAGTTTCACGGCAGTGCGGGGCGGGTTCGATGGCTGCTTGCCTAATAGAAGGTCAGGCAAGGTCGGCGTCGGCCCCAGGCTATCCAGCACCGAGCGATCCACAGTCACGGCCGGGCGGCCATCGCCCCCAACCACGGTGGTTTGCGCCGCCGCTTGGGTAAAATTGGCCGCTGCCAAGCCTAAGCCCAGCAATACTGCCGCCTCACAATAGCCGACGATCCTCACCGCCTGTTCCGCCTTGTTTTTTGCGGTCCCACGAAGCGCCACAGTACCGCAAGGGCATCCATCCTCACAACTCGTTTGCCGACTGTATGAAAAGCCATTTTGACGGGAAAAATTGCCGATCTCGCAATTTTTAAGGGGGTCGGCCATGCTTGCCGAATCCCAACGGGCTGCTAGGTTGCGGCCGAATGCCGCTTGAACCGCCAGATGATCGGCTGGCGGAATCGCCCGCCCGAGAATGCTCATGCCACACACCCAGGACGCCATGCACCGCCCCCGATTCGATGCGCCGATGATGGCGGAAATCGGGGCAGTCGAGGGATGGAACCCGTGACGAAAGCACTGGGTCATGCCTTGGCGGGGGTGCGCGTCGTCGAACTGGCGCGCGTGCTGGCGGGGCCGTGGGCCGGGCAGACGCTCGCCGATCTGGGCGCCGAGGTTATAAAAGTCGAACGTCCTCAGGGTGGTGACGATACCCGCGCCTGGGGTCCGCCCTATGCGAAGGACGAGGCCGGGCAGACGATCACCGATCTTTCCGCTTATTTCCTCTCGACCAATCGGGGCAAGCGGTCGCTCACCATCGACTTCGCCCAGCCCCAGGGTGCCGAGTTGACACGCCAGCTGATCGACTCGGCCGATGTGGTCATCGAGAACTTCAAGGTCGGCGGGCTGGTGCGCTACGGGCTCGATTACGCGACCCTGGCCGCCCGCAACCCGAAGCTGGTCTACGCCTCGATCACTGGCTTTGGTCAGGATGGTCCCTACGCGTCCCGCGCCGGCTATGACTTTATGATTCAGGCGATGGGCGGGTTGATGAGCGTCACCGGTGCCCCCGAAAACGCTCCGGGCGGCGAGCCGATGAAGGTCGGCGTGGCGCTGGCCGATGTCATGACCGGTCTCTATGCGACGATCGGCATCCTCGCGGCGTTGCCGGTCGCGCGCGACACCGGCCAGGGCAAGCATCTCGATCTCGCGCTGTTCGATGTCCAGGTGGCGACGCTGGCCAACCAGGCGCTCAACTACCTCGTCTCCGGCAAGCCGCCGGGCCGGATGGGCAATTCTCATCCCAACATCGTGCCCTATCAGGCTTTCGCCGCCGCCGATGGGCATATCGTCATCGCGGTCGGCAATGACGGGCAGTTTGCCAAGCTCTGCGAACTCGCCGGCGTGCCGGAACTCGCGCGCGATGCGCGCTTCGCCACCAATCCGGCGCGTGTCGCCAACCGCATCGACCTTGTGGGCCGTCTGGCCGCCCTGATCGCGGCCAAGCCGGTCGGCTTCTGGCTCGAAGGTTTGGAGGCGGCCGGTGTTCCCGCCGGGCCGATCAATTCGATCGCGCAAAGTTTCGCCGATGTTCAGGCCCAGGCGCGGGGTTTGGCGACGAAGGTTGTGCGTCCCGATGGCAGCACGTTGCCTGGCGTGGCCTCACCCCTGCGCGAAGCCGGGAAGAGTCCCGAAAACGTCACGGCACCGCCCCGGCTCGGCCAGGATACGGATGCGATCCTGAAGGATCTCGGCCTGGATCAAACGGCTATCGATCGCCTGCGCGCCGCCGGGATCGTCTAAGCGCATCTTCTTTCAATCATGCACGCCGCCGGGAATAAGACCCCGGCGATGCGAGTCATCGCTCTTGGAGGCTGGAGCGCGTAGTCTGGGGCGCATCCGTACCAGCCATAAGGGAGCATCGATATGGCATTCCGTTTTGGGCACGCGATTGCGGCGACGGCGTTCATTGCCGCCACGGCTTTTTCAGTGGCCGCCTTGGCGTCGGGCAGCGACAGCAGCGGCGACGACTCGAAAAAGAAGAAAGACGACACCCAATATTCGCAGGGCGTCGACAAGGTGAAGAAGAAAGATTTCCAGGGCGCGATCGACCTGCTCAACCAGGTCGTGTTCCGCGATCCGAAGAACGCCAATGCCTGGAACTATATCGGCTTCTCCGACCGCATGCTCGGCCGCTACGACGAATCGCTGGCCGCCTATGAAAAGGCGCTGGCGATCGAGCCCGATCACATCGGCGCCAACGAATATCTGGGCGAACTCTATGTCCAGACCGGCAAGACCGAAAAGGCGCGCCAGCAGCTTGCGCTGCTCGACAAGCTCTGCGGTGAGAACTGCGACGAATACAAGGAACTGAAGGGTGCGATCGGCGGCAACCAGATCGGTCTGCTCGACGCATCGACGGCGAGATGGTGACGCGAGGGGGGCTTCAGCAGTCCGGCCCTCCTCATCTGTCACCTATGCGGCGGCGGGGTTAGTCGTAAGCCTGTCCTCCTCACGGAGGCGGTAGCAGCCCCCAAGGGTCGTGTCCCCATCGGTCCTAAACCCTCCGATGGGGATGAGACTTATGCTACCAGCAGGTTTTCGGCGACCACGCCGCCGCTCTTATTTTCGGATCAACGCGCCACGCAGCGCGTGATGAGAAAATCTTCGAGCGCCGTCACCGAGGCGCGATCGTTGAAAAGCTGCACGCGCCGTTCGCGCAGTCTGGCGGCGACGCCGTTGCGCCAGGCGATATCGGTCCCCAGCTTTGAAGCAATCGCCACGTAATCGTCTTCCGACCGCGCGATCGTCTCGCTCATGCCCATCGCGATCAGCATCGCCATCGTGTGTCGCCCGCGCATGAACTCGCCGACGCGCGTCACGATCGGCAAGCCGGCCAGGATCGCTTCGAAAGTGGTGTTGCCGCCCGACCACCCGATGCTGTCCAGATAGATATGCGCCGCGTCATTGAGGCCGAGATATTCGGCCTGGCCGAGCTTGGGCAGCATCACCAGATGGCGATCGGGGTCGAGGCCGGCTGCGGTGAAGGCGCGTTCGAGCCGGCGGCGGAAAGGGTCGATGCCGGTGCCGCCGATGAACAGGAACTTGGCCTTCGGCACTGTGCGAGCGATGGCGGGATAGATGCCGTCGTCGCGCGGCAGATATTTATAAAGCGACTGGCAGCAGAGATAGATGATGTCGTCGGGCGCGATGCCGAAGCGCGCGGGGTCGAACGGCATCTTGGGCAGCGGCAGCGGCTCGTAGCACACGCCGATTCCAGGCAGCGGCACCAGCGTCTCGGTGTAATGCGCCGTCGCACCCTCGGGCTCCATCAACGCGCTGGTCAGCACATAGTCGATGGTGTCCAGCCCGGTGGTTTCGGGATGGCCCCAGGATGTGCATTGCACGGGCGCCAAACGCAGCGAAGCCAGCCGCACCGTGAGCGGGTCCATGCCGATCTCGGGGAAGATCAGCACGTGTAGCGCGTCGTCTTTGATCTTCTGGCAGAGCGCCTCGAATTCCATCTGCGGACCGTCGGTCGCGTGATCGAAACCGGCCAGCACCTGTGGTGTCAGCTTGTCACGATCGGTGTTGGTCGTATAGGCGAACAACTCGAACTTCGAGCGGTCGATATGGCGGAACCAGCCGCCGAACAATTTCCAGATCGTGTGTAGGCGGAAGAACCCGCAGGCGACGCCGACGCGAATCTTCTCGCCTTCGCCGCGTGGGCGTTTCGGCAACGGCGCCGCGAAGTCCGGGTAACGCGCCGCCATCGCCTGACCGATGATGCCGCCCAACAGCGCCTGCAACTCGCGGTCGTTGCGCTGCTGATAGGCGAGGTAGAAGGGGTGCATGTTCCCCACCGCACTTTCGCCCAGCATGCGCTGCACCTCGGGCTTGCCCTCGAGGTCGCGCTTCAGGCTGAGGAGGTCTTCGCGATAGGCCGCGCGCACGCTTTCGATCTGGCGTTCGGAATCATAGATCGCGGGCAGGCCCATGATCGCCGAGGAGAACCGAAGCTCGATTGAATCCGGGCCGGTGCCGCGCGCCTGGGCCAGATAGGTCATCGCTTCGTCATGGCGGCCGAGCAGGGTCAGCGCGTTGGCGATCACGAACAGGCTGTCGCGGTTGGCGGACTCCAATTCGAGCGCTTTGCGCGCCCAGCGCTCGGCCTCGGCCGGCGAATCGCTCAGCGCGAGTTTTGCCAGATTGATATAAGCGCGGATGTATTCGGGCCGGCGCGCCACGATGTCGCTGAAGATCTCGGCTGCTTCGCGGGCTCGATGCTGCTTGATCAACAGCGCTGCTAGGTTGTTGCCGGCCTCGACGAAATCGGGATCGACCGCCATCGCCTTGCGGTAATGGGCTTCGGCTTCGTCCGAACGGCGCAGCGCTTCGAGCAGCAGGGCGGCGTTGTACCAGGGGTCGGGGCGTTGCGGCGCGATCTCGCTGGTCCGCAAAAAATGGGCCAGCGCCGCTTCGCGCAACCCCAGTTTGTGCGCCATCATCCCAGCGCGGAACGAGGCTTCGGGCGAATCCGGCTTCGCCACCGCGGCCTCGCGATAAGCGTCCAGTGCCCCGGCGGTGTCGCCCATCCGGTCGAGCACATTGCCGAGATTGAACGAGGCGCCGAAATTGTTGGGCTCGCGCTCCAGGGCCGAGCGATAGAGCGCCATCGCCTCTTCGTATCGGCCGGCATTGCTGCAGATCGAACCCAGATTGGCAAAAATAAAACCGGGGCAGGTGGGACCGGTCGCAATGGCGGCGCGATAGGCGCGCTCGGCCTCGACCAGCCGGCCGGCCTGATGATGGGCCACGCCGTCTTTAATCAATTGATCGAGGCTTACGGTGGTATCTGGGGCGGTCGATAGATCGCTCATCACCTATCGAGTCTATGCCTGCTGCCGCTGGATCGCCAGTGATCCGAAAGCCAAATTCGGTCACGACATGATCTCGCAACATGTCAGGCAAATGCCTATAGTGACGCCATGACCGACACACGCACCCCTCATCGTCCCAAGCCCATGGTCCTCTGCGTCCTCGACGGCTGGGGCGAGCGCCACGAGCGTACCGACAACGCGATCCTTCTGGCCAAGACGCCGCATTGGACGGCGCTCGAGAAAGCGTGGCCCCACGCTCTGCTGGCCACCTCGGGTCTTGCCGTCGGATTGCCGGATGGACAGATGGGCAATTCCGAAGTTGGGCATATGAATCTCGGCGCCGGCCGAGTGGTGATGCAGGACCTGCCGCGCATCGATCAGGCGGTGAAGGACGGCTCGCTCGCCAAGAACCCGGAACTCGTCGCCTTTATCACCGGCCTTAAGGCCAAGGGTGGTGCCGCTCACCTGCTGGGCCTGATTTCGCCCGGCGGCGTTCATTCGCATCAGGACCACATCGCCACGCTCGCGAAAACCATCGCCGATGCCGGCGTGCGCGTCTGGGTGCATGCGTATCTCGACGGACGCGACACACCGCCCAAATCAGCCGAGGGTTTCGTCGCCAAATTCCTGGCCGATGTGAAGGGTCACAACGTCGCGATCGGCACGATCGGCGGGCGCTATTACGGCATGGACCGCGACAAGCGCTGGGACCGTGTCGAAAAAGCCTATGACGCGATGGTTGATGCCGCCGGCCCCAAGGCTAAGGATGCGGCCGCCGCTATTGCTGCATCTTACGCTGACAACAAGACCGACGAATTCGTCCTCCCCACCGTGCTCGACGGCTATCCCGGCATGAAGGATGGCGACGGTGTGCTGATGGGCAACTACCGCGCCGACCGCGTGCGCCAGATCCTCGCCGCGTTGGCCGATCCGAAATTTGACGGGTTTGCGCGCAAGCGCGTGCCGCAACTCTCGGGCAAGCTCGGCATGTGCGACTATTCCGATGCGCTGCGGCCCTTCTATGTCGCGCTGTTCCCGCCGCAAAGCCTGACCCACATCATGGGCGAGCTGGTCAGTGCGGCCGGCTTCAAGCAGCTGCGCATCGCCGAGACCGAGAAATACGCGCACGTCACCTTCTTCTTCAACGGCGGGCGCGAAGAAGTGTTTCCCGGCGAAGACCGCATCCTGGTGCAAAGCCCCAAGGTCGCGACCTACGATTTGAAGCCGGATATGTCGGCCCCCGAACTCACCGAGAAGCTGGTCGCCGCGGTTCAGTCGGGCAGCTACGACTTTATTGTCGTCAACTACGCCAATGGCGACATGGTCGGCCATACCGGCGTGCTCGATGCCGCGATCCACGCCGTGGAGACGATCGATGCCAGCCTCGGCAAGCTCTGGGCGGCGGTCGAAGCCGCGGGCGGCGTGCTGATGATCACCGCCGACCACGGCAATGTGGAACTGATGAAGGACCCGGTGACCCATGAGCCGCATACGGCGCATACAACAGGTCCCGTGCCGGTGGTCCTGGCCGGTGCGCCCAAAGGGGCATCGCTCAAGGACGGGCGTCTCTGCGATGTGGCGCCGACCTTGCTCACCTTGCTCGGCCTGCCGCAGCCCAAGGAAATGACCGGACACTCGCTGCTGTCCGGCGTTGCGGAGGCTGCATCACAGCGTCGTGCGACTGCCTGAGCATCTTTCCCGCTTTTTGATTTCCAGCGCCGTGGCGCTGGCCGTCGCATCGGCCGGCGTCGCGCGCGCGGAGAACATGACATCGAGTGAGCCGCAGCCGTCTCCGGCCAAGCTCAAGGCGCTCGAAAGCGAACTCAAGAAAAGTCAGGCGGAGAGCGATAAGGCGGCCAAGGCCGCGGCCGATGCCGCGCACGAGGCCGATACGGTGCGCGGCGACGAGGTTGGCACCGCCCACGCGATCCAGGAAAACGAAGAAGCGCTCTCCGATCTCGAGCAACAACTGAAAGGGCTCGATAAGGACGAGAGGGAAAAGACCGAAGCTCTCGAACTGCGCCGCGAGCAGATGAGCGGCGTCATCACGGCCCTTGCACGCCTCGCCTTCCGTCCCAGCGAGGCGCTGATCGGTCAGCCGACCTCGCCGGCCGATACGGTGCGCAGCGCCATCCTGTTGCGCGAAGAGGTGCCACGCCTCCAGGCGGCAGCCGCGCAATTGAAGGCCGATCTCGACGCCGTCGCCCAGGTCCGTACCGCCATCGCCACCCAAAGGAAGAAGATCGCGGCGACGTCGGAAAAGCTGGATGCCGACCACAAGCATCTGGCCACGCTCTACACCAAGAAGGCCGAGATCCGCGATCAGGCCGAGGTCCAGCGCCATGTGACCGCCGACCGGGTATCCATCCTCGCTAATCAGGCGCAGGACGTGCGCGACCTGCTGGCCAAGATCGATGCCGACAAGGCGGCGCAGCAGAAGGCCCAAGAGGAAGCCCAACAGCAAGCCCGCGAACAGGCACGCCGCGAAAAGGAAGAACAGGCCACGGCGGAACGGGCGGCTGAAGCGCAGGCCAAGGCGGAGCGGGCGAAGCGGGAACAGATTATGGCAATGAATGCGCCGGCGCCGCCCCCGCCGCCGAAGCCGGTTCAGACTCCCGCGGCGCAGCCCAAATCCGAACCTTCGCCTAAGCCGGACCTTAAGCCCCAAGCCAAGTCGGAACCGCCGGTTTCAGAATCACCCGTTCCGGCCCCCCAGGAGCAGCCGGCCGCGGTGGTCCGGCCCTTGGAATTGCGGCCGTTTTCTCATGCCGAGGGCAAAATGCCCTTTCCGGCCCGTGGCCATGTTGTGATCCATTTCGGGCAGGCCGGCGATGGCGGGTTGCCGGCCAAGGGAATCACCATAGAAACGCGGGCCGGCGCCCAGGTCGTGACGCCATATGACGGCGACGTGGTCTTCGCCGGGCCGTTTCGCGGCTATGGCCTTCTCTTGATCATCGAGCACGCCGAGGGATATCATACTTTGCTCGCTGGTATGGCCCGCATCGACAGCGCCGTGGGCCAACGCTTGGTTGCCGGCGAACCGGTCGGTGTCATGGATGTTTCCGAGGACAAACCGCTTCTTTATGTCGAGCTGCGCCACAGCGGCCAGCCGATTAACCCGTTGCCGTGGCTGATGGCACGCAAGTCGAAGGTCGGTGAATGATTCGCAAGGTTCTGATCGGCGCAGTGACCGCCAGTTTCATTGCTTTCGGCGCCATTTCGGTGCCGCAGCTCGCCTGGGCCGCGAACAGTCCGACCGGTAAAGAGAACAACACCGACGAAACCTATCGTCTGATGAAGTTGTTCGGCGATGTGTTCGAGCGCGTGCGCAGCGAATACGTCGAGCCGGTTTCCGACCAAGAGTTGATCGAAGCGGCGATGAACGGGATGCTGACATCCCTCGATCCGCATTCGAACTACCTCAACGCCAAAAGCTTCCGCGACATGCAGGTGACCACCAAGGGCGAGTTCGGTGGACTCGGCATCGAGGTCACCATGGAAAACGGCTTCGTGAAGGTGGTGTCGCCGATCGACGACACACCCGCCGCCCATGCCGGTCTGAAGCCGGGCGATTTCATCACCCATATCGACGGCGAATCGGTGCAGGGCCTCGCGCTCTCCGACGCGGTCGACAAGATGCGCGGTGCGGTCAACACCACGATCAAACTGTCGATCCGTCGTGAGGGTGCGGCGCCCTTCGATGTCACGCTGACCCGCGCCGTGATCAAGATCGAAACGGTGAAGGCCAAGCTGATCGACAATATCGGCTATGTGCGCCTGACCCAGTTCGCCGAGAACACCGATTCGGGCCTGCGCAAGGCGATCGACGGGTTCAAGAAGGACTCGAACGGCAAGCTCGAAGGCATCGTTCTCGATCTGCGCAACAACCCCGGCGGTCTGCTCGACCAAGCCGTGGCCGTGGCCGGCGATTTCCTCGACAAGGGCGAGATCGTCTCCACCCGCGCCCGCCGCCCGGAAGACACGCAGCGCTTCAACGCCCATGGGCCCGACCTCACCGGCGGCCTGCCGATGGCGGTGCTGATCAACGATGGTTCGGCCTCGGCCTCGGAAATCGTCGCCGGCGCGCTGCAGGATCATCGCCGCGCGATCCTGCTCGGCACGCGCTCCTTCGGCAAAGGCTCGGTGCAGACCATCATCCCGCTGCAGGGTTATGGCGCGATCCGCCTGACCACGGCGCGCTACTACACGCCGTCGGGCCGCTCGATCCAGGCAGTTGGCATCGAACCCGACATCAAGGTGCAGCAGGGCAAGTTCGAGGTCTCGAGCAACGGCCCGGCCCCGCTGCGTGGCGAGGCCTCGCTGCGTGGCGCGCTGCGCAACGACACGCTGCCGGAAAAGAAGTCGGGTGAGAGCGGCGAAACGCCGGCGCCGCAGTCCAATGCCGCGCCGGCGGGTGGCGCCGCTCCGGCTCCGGCCAATGCCGCGCCGCCTGCCGATGCCGAGCAGGTGCAGTTCGGCGATCCGGCCAACGACTACCAACTCGCTCGCGCGATTGACTTGCTCCACGGCCTGTCGCTCTATAAGGGACAGAAGGCAGCCAACTGAGCGGGGATCGTGGCGCTCTCCTTCCTTTCGACCGAGAGCGATAGTTCCGAGGACGCCGCGCCGGCAGATCCCGACCGGTGGCGGCGTCGCGGGCGTTATGCCCTTTATGGCGGCCTGATTCCGGCGACTGTTATCGTCCTGGCGGGTGCCGGCTGGTATATCGCCACCGGCGAAACGCCCTTGGCGCTGATCCGCCGCCTGACCACGACCCCCAGCGTCTCGATGGCGATGCCGCTGCCGCCCGGTGTGAAAGTCGCGCCGCCGGCGGCAACACCGTCCGTACCCGCCAAGACCCCCGATACTAAGCCGACGGCTACGCCCGATAACGGCTCGACGGCCATGTTAAGCCCGCCGGAACCGGCCAAAGGTGCGATGCCGGCCGCGCCGCCGGTGCAAGAGGCCGCGCCACCTAAACCGGCCAGCGGCGCAATGCCCGCGCCGGCTCCCGCGCCAGCCGCCGAGTCGAAACCGCAAGAATCGGCCACTGCCAAAGCGCCGCCGGCCCAAGACGCGGCGCCGGCCGAACCCGCCGCGCCGTCGCCACAACCGTCACCGTCAGCCAATACCAGCCTGACCCCGGTCAAGCCGATCCCGCTGTCGAAGGCCGGTGAAGCACCGCCGCCGGCTGCGCCCGAAACCGCCAAGCCTGCCGAGCAGCAAGCGATGGCCGCCCCCGCACCGCCACCGCCGCCGATGAACGAGCCGGAAGCGCCGCCCGCCGGCGAGCCGCTGGCGCCGCCATCCTTCGCGCAACTGCCGGCGCGTACCGATCTCAAGCCGCTCGGCGCCGCGCCCGTAGGCGATCTGCTGAAAGACAGCCCCGATGGTCCGCTGCCGGTGGCCGACGGCGCCAAGGAAGCGCGTCTCGCCTATGCACGGCCCTTCACCGAACCCAAAGACAAGGCGGTCAAGGTCGCGGTAGTCGTGGTGGGCTTGGGTGTCTCGCGCGAAGCCGCCGAGGCGGCCATCGCCAAACTACCGCCCGAGGTGGGTCTCTCTTTCAGCCCCTATGCCGGCGGTCTCGATGCCTGGGTCAAGAAGGCGCGCGCGGCCGGGCACGAGGTGCTGCTCGATCTGCCGCTCGAACCGCCGAACTTCCCGCTGCACGATGCCGGTCCCTTGGCGATCATGGTGCGCGATAATCCGGGCCAGGCGATCGATCAACTGCACGCGATCCTGGGCAAGACCACGTCTTATGTCGGCGTGTCGGCGGCTTTGAAGTCACCGGTCACCAGCGGTGAGGACTGGGCGCAGATCCTGCGCGATATCAAGTCGCGCGGTCTTCTATTCCTCGGCGACGGCTTGGCCGGCATGAAGAAAGACGATGTGCCGGCTTCGGCCACGGTGGCGCTGGTGCCTGATGACGTGCCGTTCCGCGCGGCGATCGATGCCGGGTTCGCGCGTGTGCTGGCCACCGCGCAACGCGATGGTTCGGCCATCGCCTATGTTTCGCCACGCCCGGTCACCTTCGAACGCCTGCTCGCCTGGGCGGCGACGCTGCCGCAGAAAGGCGCGGTGCTCGCGCCGGCCAGCGCGATCGCCAAGGCGCCCTGAACGGACCAACGCATGTCGCGCACTGGAAACGGAAACGAGCCGCAGTACCGGCCTTGCGTCGGGCTGGCGCTCTTCAATCGCCAGGGCCTGATCTTCGCCGCGCAACGCATCGACACACCCGGCGAAGCCTGGCAGATGCCCCAAGGCGGCATCGACAAGGGTGAGTCGCCGCGCGCCGCCGCGCTGCGTGAGCTCAAGGAAGAAACCGGCACCGACAAAGCCGAGATCATCGGCGAGATCGATGATTGGCTGACCTATGATCTGCCGGCCGAACTCGCCGGCCGCGCCTGGCGCGGGCGCTTCAAGGGCCAGCGCCAGAAATGGTTCGCGCTCGCCTTCACCGGCGCCGACGCGGATATCGACATCGCCACCGAACATCCCGAGTTCAAAGCCTGGCGCTGGATGTCGCTGACCGATGTGGCCGCCGCCATCGTCGCCTTCAAGCGGCCGATCTACGAACGCGTCGCACGCGACTTCGCGCCGCTGGCGAAGAAACTCGCCGGCGGCTGAGTGCGCCGCAATTCTTGAATCGTCATGCCCGGCCTTGTGCCGGGTATCCACGCCTTCTCGCGAAGAAGAATTGAACCACAAAGGCACGAAGGAAGACGAAGGAGCGCAAAGAGACTCATCTTCGTCTCTTTAGCGCCGGCCTCGCGATTTTCACTTTTTTGAAAGGCGTGGATGGCCTGACGCGAGCATCGCTCGCGTGCCCGGCCATGACGGGAAGAGGGGATAGGACCCTTTTACTTAAGCGTGGCCGGCGACGCGCTGGGCTTGAACCTGCATTTTCCACCAGGCGAAGCGGGTCGCCTGACGGCCCAGCCAGCCTTGCGGCTTCAGCCCGGCGGCTTTCATCACCATGCCGGTCGCCCGCTCGACATGATGGTGCTGATAGATGCGGAATACGCGCGAGCCATAAGCCGCGCTGGCTTTGACGCGGTCATACGGCGCGTCGAGCGGCTCGTTGGCGCAGTGGAAGGCATAAGCCAACTCGTCGTCATTGGTCTCGCGCAACCGGCTGATGGCGACACGGATGCGCTCCACCACCGAGAGATGTTCGGTCGGCTGATATTTGCGCAGCGTGTCGAGGAAGAGCTTGTAGTGACGGTACTCGTCGCCGGCGATGTTGCGGCAGAGCTGCTGCAGCACCGGCTCGTCGGTCGCTTCGCTCATGGCGGTGTAGTAGGAGCTGGTGCCGGTTTCGACCACGCAGCGGGCCACCATCTCGCCGACGCGCGAGCCGCGCACCGACCCATCCACATCCACCGGGATCACATAGCCCTCGGTGAATTTCTTGAAGGCGGCGGGGAAATCGAATGTCGGATCGGCAACCTCGGCATAGCGGCCGAGCGCGCGGCCATGCTGTTCCTCTTCCTCCTGCCAGCTCTTGGCGAAGGCCTGGAATTCGGGGTCATCCTTGAAGACGTTGTGGAGATAGGCCGTGTAGCGCGCGGCATTGTACTCGGTCAAGGCGGCGGCTTTGACGAGCTTCAGAATATCGGAATCGAGACGGGCGGGATCGAAGGCATCCCAGGCGATATCGGTTTCCAGGTTCCAGCGCGGCATGGGCTCCACTCCTCCCGGACACTCGGGAAGATCATCTAAGGATTTGATTATAGCGGGATTATGGCAGGCATTGCCAGGGGGGTAGATGGGCTTGACAGCGATCGGATGCCACCTATGTCACTTACGCACGGCCGCCTATCGCAGGGGCCGGTGCTGAACCCGG
>DASXEH010000032.1:0-2075 GCA_036490215.1 Magnetospirillaceae bacterium | reverse complement strand
AGCCCGGGCGGTAGCGCTCGCGCCGTCGGAGCTGGTCGGGGTTGCGCAGACGGCGCGAGTGCGGGTGGTGTGATCCTCGCCCCGGCTTTTGAAGCGCCAACTGTCATTTCCGGTTTCGATGATATCGCAGTGGTGAGTGAGGCGATCGACCCAGCGGCTTCAAGACTATCCCGCAATTTCGTGACTACGTTCGCGTCCGCGACCGGTACGGGGGATACTGAAGGAGAAAGCCCACGCTGTCCCGAAGACGGCGCGCGCGCTACTTCGGTGTCAAATCGCATTGAACCGCGACCCCCATTTCGCGTGCAAAAGCGACCCCTTCGGGGTAGCCGAGACCGGCGGCGCGGAGCCTTACATAGCGGAGCAGATCCGGTCTTGGCGGGCGGCTAGTGGCGAGCGAGAGGTTATGCGCGGTTCTTGAAGCGCCAGCTGTCGTTGCCGGTTTCAATGATGTCGCAGTGGTGCGTCAGGCGATCCAGCATGGCGGTTGTCATTTTGGCATCACCGAACACTTGCGGCCAATCGGCGAAGGCGAGATTGGTGGTGATCAGCAGCGAGGTGTTCTCATAGAGCTTGCTGATCAGGTGGAACAACAGCTGGCCGCCGGATTGGCTGAACGGCAGGTAGCCGAGTTCGTCGATGACGATGAGGTCGTGGCGGAGCAGCTTCTCGGCCAGCCGGCCACTACGACCGGCGGCCTTTTCCTGTTCCAGCTGATTGACCAGATCGACCAGGTTGAAGAAGCGTCCCCTGGCGCGGGCGCGAATGACCGCTGCGGCCACGGCGATGCACAGATGGGTTTTCCCGGTCCCGGTGCCGCCGATGAAGATCGCGTTGCGCTTGGCGTCGAGGAAGGTGCCGGTGGCGAGTTCGCGAACCTGCCCTTCATCGATCGGCGTATCGGCAAAGACGAAGCTGTCGATATCTTTGAGGACCGGGAACTTGGCGCCGCCGATACGATAGCTGATCGAGCGCGCCTGGCGATGGGTGCGTTCGGCCCGGATCAGGCTGGCGATGAGAGGATAGATCTCGTCGCGCCGAGCAAGACCTTTGCCGGCAATCTCATCGAAGCTGGCGCGCATACCGTAAAGCTTCAGTTCGCTCATGGCTTCCAGAATCTCATGGCGTTCCATCAGGCGATCTTCCTTATGCGGTCGTAGCGGCCGCAATCGGCCGCCGGTTCGATCTTGAGGCGAAGCGCGTCGGGCGTTGTGATGCTGGGCGGCGCCACGGGCTGCCGGCGGCGGGCCAGCACGGTCAGGATCACGTCGCCGCTGGCGATGCCCGCCTCCAGCGCTTCCTCACAGGCAGCCTCGACGGCGGCCAACCCGTGATCGAGCACTGCGGCCAGCACTTTGACGAACTGTCGGTCCGCGTCGGCATGTTGCTTCAGCTTGGCGCGAACCTGGGTCAGAGCGTGCGGCAGGTCCCAGTCCTTGAACGGCGCGCCGTTGCGCAAGGCGCCGGGCTTCTTCATCAGGACCGGCAGATAATGCCAGGGATCGTAGATGGTCTGATCGCGCCGGAAGTGGCGTGGGTGGTCGGCGACCATCTCCTCACCCAACAGCACGACGATGCGTTCGGCGTGGGAACGCACCAGCACCATCCGGCCGGCAGCGCGGGCATCGACGCTGTAGCGATTATGATCGGCCATGATCAGGCAAGTGGTGCTGGCCCGCACGGCTTTCTCGACGAACCCATCGAAGGGACCACGTAGCTCCATCAGGCTGGCGCGTTCTTCCTGGAATACCTCCCAGATGGTCCGGTCCTTGAACTCCGGATGTTTGATGCGCTTTGCATAGGCGATGCACTGATCTTCCAGCCACGCATTCAGCTCGGTGAGGCTCTTCACCCGCGGCTTCGGCCGGAACATCTGGTCGCGCAGATTGCCGACCTGGTTCTCGACCTGACCCTTCTCCCATCCCGAGGCGGGGGTGCAGGCCACCGGCTCGATCAGGTGGTGCGAGCACATCTGCAGAAAGCGGCGATTGTACTGACGCGCCTTGCCGACGAAGATCGCCTCGACCGCCGTCTTCATGTTGTCGTAGATGCCGCGTCGGCAGACCCCGCCGTAG
>DASXEH010000024.1:0-55441 GCA_036490215.1 Magnetospirillaceae bacterium | reverse complement strand
TCGCGCATGGCCAGAGCCTGACCCAGCACCGCCGCCGATGCAGTGAGCGACGACACGCCGGGCACGATCTTGACCGGGAAGCGATCCTGCAGCCGCGCCGAGAGCGTGACGAAGGAGCCGTAGAGCAGCGGATCGCCGGCGCAGAGACACACGACATCGCGTCCCGCCGTCAGATGCTTGGCGATCGTCTCGGCGCCCGCATCGTAGGCGCGCGACGGATCGCGCTTGGGATCGAACGGCATGCGCAACGCGATCTCGGCACAGCCTGGCGGGATGTGCTCCTTGGCAATCGATCGCGCCAGGCTCTCGCCTTCTTCCGGCGCGGGATAGGCGACGACAGCGGCGCGGCTGAGCAGGCGCACCGCCTTCACCGTCATCAGTTCCGGATCGCCGGGTCCGACACCGACGCCATAGAGCGTACCGTGTTTCAACGCGCTCATGATTTCACCACAGCATATTGTGTGACCGGCGCTTGCGGGTGCCACCGGTGGAATCGTCCCACACCAGCGAGACGCGCGATTGAGAGTCGCGTCAGCGCGCCGCCGTGTTTCACGTGAAACAGAGTCAGCGCCGCTTCACCTTCTATCGTCACCGCATGCGCTACCAGTCGCCCACCTGTGCGCAACGCGCGCCAAGCCGTTTCGAGAATTCTCGCATCCGAAGTGCCGCCGCCGACGAAGATCGCGTCGGGCGCGGCGAGGCCTTTCAGCGCGACAGGCGCGGTGCCGGCAATGATCTCGATCTGCGGCACGCCGAGATGGATCGCATTGCGCGCGATGAAGTCGCGGCGCTTCGCCTCGCGCTCGATGGCGATGGCATGGCCACCGGCGCGCATCCATTCGATCGCGACCGAACCCGCACCCGCGCCGATATCCCAGAGCAGCGCGCCGGGCCAGGGTGCGAGTGCCGCCAGCGCCGCCGCGCGCACCTCGTGTTGCGTGATCTGGCCATCATGGATGAACAGATCTTCGGAAAGACCGGCGACGCGTGAACGCACAGCCGATGCGCTGTCGGCTATTACCTCGACGGCGAACGTCGTCAACGGATCGATTTTGCCCGCGCGCCACTTTGCCGCAGTGTTCGAGGTTATTTTCTCACCCGCGCCGCCGAGGCGTTCGAGCACCGTGATCCGGCTTTTGCCGAAGCCCTGATCGCGCAGCAGCGCGGCAAGCTTCGTCGGCGTTGCCGCGTCTTCGGCCAGGATCAACAGCCGCGCGCCGGGATGGAGATGCAGCGGGACAGTCTCCAACGGGCGCCCATGCACCGAGAGACACGCGACCTCGGCCAGCGGCCAACCCAGCTTCGCCGCGGCGAGGCTGAACGCGCCGGGATGGGAAATAATTGTCATTTCCTCGCGCGGGAATCGCTTCGCCAAAGTGGCGCCGATGCCGAACCACATCGGGTCGCCGCTGGCCAGCACGCATACCCGCTCGCCGCGCATCTCCTCGATGGCAGCGAGATCGGCTTGCAGCGCGCCCCAGACGATTCGACGTGCGCGTGATGGCGGAATCATCTCGAGATGCCGCGCACCGCCGATCACCACCTGCGCGGCATGGATCAGCGCGCGTGCCGATGCGGTGAGGCCCATAAATCCGTCCTCGCCGATCCCGATCACGCTAAGCCAAGGCTTCATCGCGTCCCTCTTCATGGGACGTTTCCTTGGGCGACGCGGCCGAGCGCGTTGACCGCTGCCGCTGCCATGCCGCTGCCGCCGCGCCGGCCTTGGAGCGCAATATAGGGCAGGCCCGACTCGATCAAGGCCTGCTTCGATTCAGCCGCGCCGACGAAGCCGACGGCGAATCCCAGGATCAAGGCCGGCTTCGGCGCACCCTCACGAATCCGCTCCAGCAGATGGAACAGTGCCGTCGGCGCATTGCCGATGGCCACCACCGCGCCGGCCAGCCACTCGTCCCACAGATCCACGGCGGCGGCCGAGCGCGTCATGCCCAGGCGCTCGGCGCGTGGCGCGGTGCGTTGATCGTGCAGCATGCACACGACTTTATTGGCACGCGGCAGGTGCACGGGAACGATACCATGCGCCACCATCGCCGCATCGACCAGAACGGTCGCGCGCCGATACAGCGCTTCGCTGCCTTCGTCGGCTGCACCGGGCGAAAAGACGAGGTCGGCCGCAATCGCCGGATCGCCGCACGCATGGATCACGCGCAGCGCCACCGACTCCATCGCACCGGCAAAGCGCGACAGATCGGCCTCGGCGCGGATGATCGCGAAGGATTTGGCGTAGATCGCATCGGCGGATTTGAGATACCCCCCACCCTTCCCCTCCCCCTCAAGGGGGGAGGGAATAGGTGCGACTCCTTCCCCCCTTGAGGGGGAAGGTGGGGATGGGGGGCGATGGTCGCGCGACACAGTCACCTCTTACTTGTGCGAATGACCGTGGTGGTGATGCGTGTGGCTATGGCCATGATCGTGGCCATGATCGTGGTCATGATCACGATCGCCTGCGCGATCGTCCGTACCGATGCCGCGCACATGGTGATGATGCCCGGCCTGTACCGCGCCGACTTCGGTCTCATAGCCCACCGCCTGTTCGCGGTATTTGCAGAACTGGCAGTTCATCGCTGGACTGCCCTGCTCGGCCTCGGCCAGGCGTTCGAGGAAGGTCTCGATCACCAGCGGATGATGCGAGAGATAACCGGCCTTGAGGAATTCGATACCGGGATGGCGCGCGGCGGCTTCGTCGGTCCAGGCATAGATGCGTTTCACCAGCACGCCGGTGAACAGGAAATAGGGGAACACGATGATGCGCGCGAAGCCGAGCTTGGCGGCCTTGTCGAGCGCGGCATCGACCAGCGGCGTGGCCACACCGGAGAACGCGGCCTCGGCCCAGCCGAAGCCCATACCTTCCCACAGCATGCGCGCCACTTTCGCGATGTTGGAATTGGCATCGGGATCGTTGGTGCCACGCCCCACAACCAGGAGCAGCGTGTCCGTGCGCGCGATCTTCTTGGTCGATGCCATCTCGGCGGCTTCGATCCGCGCCGAAGCCGCGCGCAGCAATTTCAACTCGACCGACAGATCGCGGCCGAAGGTCACGGCCACATCGGGATGGGCGGCGTGAAAGCTGTTCACCTCCCAGGGCAGATCGTTCTTCACATGAGTCGCCGCGAACAACATCGCCGGCAGCGCCATCACCGAACGCGCCCCGCCCTCGGCCAGCTTGGCGAAGCCTTCGCCGATGGTCGGCCGCGCGAATTCGAGGAAGCCGCTTTCCAACGCGCGACCGGGCAGGCGGCCGCGCAGCAGCGCCACCATCTCGTTGAACTCGCGAACCGCATCGATATCGCGGCTGCCATGGCCGCAAATCATCACGGCGGAGGGAGATTGCATGCGCCTGGTCCTTGCCTCTGGGCGTCGCCCTTCGCTACGGCAAAGGGCGCGGTTGGGACCGCCTGGTCACTGCCTCCGGGCGGCGGGAGGGCACTATAGGGCTGCGGCCGGGAGGCGGCAAACAGGCATTCCAGGAAACGGCCCATCCTTCGAGGGCGCCACGCGCCACCTCAGGATGAGGTTTTTAAAATAGTCCTCATACTGAGATGCGCGGAACGCGCCTCGAAGCATGACATTTAGCGAAGCCCAGCCGATTGACGCCCCGGATTCACCCGGCGCATGCTCAGGCCCATGTTTCCCTTTTACGCCCAGGGCGGTCCGATCCATCCGCTGGTGATCCTGCTGGCGGCCATCGCGATCGACGCGGTGATCGGCGATCCGCGCTGGCTGTGGCGGTTTCTGCCCCATCCGGTGGCGATCATCGGCGGCGTGGCTGGGTTCTTGGAACGCAAGCTCAACCGCCAACGGCGCGGCAATCGCGACCGGCTGGTGCGCGGCGCGCTGGTGGGCGGCGGGATGACGGTGGCCGCGGTGTGCCTCGGCTATGGCGTGACCGAGCTGCGCCGCCATTGGGACTGGGGCTGGGCGGTGGAGTTGGCCCTGGTGTGGATGTTGCTCGCGCAGCAGAGCCTGTTCGTTCATGTGCGGCGCGTGGCCAAGGCGCTGGAGAAAGACGGCGTGGATGGCGGGCGCAAGGCGGTGGCGCTGATCGTCGGCCGCAGCCCGCAGGCGCTCGACACCCATGGCGTGGCGCGCGCGGCAATCGAAAGCTGCGCCGAAAGTTTCGCCGACGGCGTGGTGGGGCCGGTGTTCTGGTATGTGCTGTTCGGCTTTCCCGGGCTGCTGGCCTGCAAAACAGTAAATACATTGGACAGCATGATCGGCCATCGCAGCGAGCAGTATCTCTTCTTCGGCATGGTGGCGGCGCGGCTCGACGACGCGATGATGCTGATCCCCTCGCGCCTGGCCGCGCTGCTGCTGGTGATCGCAGCGCTGTTCGTGCCGCGCGGACGGCCGCGGCTGGCCTGGCGCACCATGTGGAAGGATCACGGCAAGCACGACTCGCCCAATGCCGGCTGGCCCGAAGCCGCGATGGCCGGCGCGCTCGATCTCGCGCTCGCGGGCCCGCGCCGCTACGACAACGAGATCGTCGACCACGGCTGGATCGGCGCCGGCCGCGCCCGCGCGACACCGGGCGACATCCACGCCTCGCTGTTCATGTTGGCGGTGGCGTGTTTGCTCAATGCGGGGCTGGTGGTGGGGCTGGTGTTGTTGGAGGGGTGAGGGTCTATTCTTCTCTTCTTCGTCATGCCCGGCCTTGTGCCGGGTATCCACGCCTTAGAACAAAAAGTCGCGGATGGCCGGGTCAAGCCCGGCCATGACGTGAGAGAGCTAAGGGTCTTTACCCTCGCACTCGCGGCACTTCCAACGACAACTCCCCGCGCTCGCCTTTCGCGGCAGCGAGCAGCCCGTCGAGATCGAGATGCTTTTCCAGATGCGCGGCCAGCGCGTCGAGCGTGTCTTCGATCATCGCTTCGTAGCTGAGTGACGACGTGCGATCTGGACGTAGCGTGGCCAGGAAGGCGCGGCGATAGGCGTCTGACGCGAACAGCCCGTGGATGGTGCAGCCCATGACGAGTCCATCGCGCGAGACGGCGCCTTCGGGGTGCATACCCCCCACCCCTCCCTCCCCCTCAAGGGGGGAGGGTGAAGAAACAGAGTTCCTTCCCCCCTGGAGGGGGAAGGTTAGGATGGGGGGGACTTCGCCAACGCTCGCTGCATTCAACATCGCCATCGGCCGCGCGGCGTCGGCGCCCGATGTGACGCCCATATGCATTTCGTAGCCGGCGATCGACTGGCCGAGCGCTTCGCCAACCACCGCGCGCAGCGTCTTCTCTGTCGCCATCACCGTGGTCACATCGAGCAGGCCGAGGCCGGGCACGGTTTCCGGCGGGCCTTCGACGCCGCCGGGATCGGCCACGCTGCGGCCCAGCATCTGATAGCCCGCGCAGATGCCGAGGATGCGACCGCCGCGGCGATGATGCGCGGCGAGATCGATATGCCAGCCGGTTTCGCGCAGCGCATGCAGATCGGCGATGGTGGCCTTTGAGCCGGGAATGATCACCAGATCGGCATCGCCCGGAATCGCCGTGCCGGGCGCAATGAAGTCGAGTTTCACATCGGCCTCGGCGCGCAGCGGATCGAGATCGTCGAAATTGGCGATGCGCGGGAGTTTGAGAACGGCGATTTTGATTGGTCTTTTTTCTTCGTCACTCCCACGCAGGCGGGAGTCCAGAGCCGTTTCCCCGGGAGACGGCCCCTGGATTCCCGCGTTCGCGGGAATGACGGGAGAGGAAAGAGCGACGGAGTCTTCGTCGGGAAGGCGTGACGCGCCATCAAACCACGGCAGCACGCCGAAGCTGCGCCAGCCGGTGCGGCCGGCGATCAGGTCCAGCGCGGGTTCGAACAGGCGCACATCGCCGCGGAATTTGTTGATGATGATGCCGCGCACGCGCATGCGCTCGCCGAAATCGAGCAGCGCCTGGGTGCCGACAAGGGACGCGATGGCGCCGCCGCGATCGATATCGGCCACGATCACCACCGGCAGATTGGCCTCTTCGGCGAAACCCATATTGGCGATGTCGCCGGCACGCAGATTGATCTCGGCCGGGCTGCCCGCGCCTTCGACGAGAACCAGATCGCGGTCCTTAGACACGTCGTTGAAGCTTTCCATAATGCGCGGCATCAGGCTCGGCTTCTTCGCATGAAAGGCCATCGCGCCCATCCGTGCCTCGCGCTTGCCTTGCACGATAAGCTGCGCCACGCCTTCGCCTTCAGGCTTCAGCAGGATCGGGTTCATATGGCGGCTGGCCGGAATGCCGCAGGCGCGCGCCTGCAGCGCCTGGGCGCGGCCGATCTCGCCGCCATCGGCGGTGACGGCGGCGTTGTTCGACATGTTCTGCGGCTTGAACGGCGCCACCTTCAGCCCGCGGCGCGTGAAGGCGCGGCAGAGGCCCGCCACCACCAGCGATTTGCCGACATGCGAGCCGGTGCCCTGAATCATCAGGGCCGGCGTGAGCCCTTCGACGCGATGCGGGCCTTTGCGCTCAGTGGGCAAGGAAGTCGCGCAGCCGGTCGGCTTCCGGATTTTGTGCCGCGTTGCTGAACGCCACGTCATGCGCGGCAACGGGTTTGCCGTAATACGCCTCGTTCCACGTATCGCGCGGCGCGATCACCGCACCTTCCAGCGACAGGCTGCCATAGAGGCCGATCGCGCCCAGCGCATAGGCTTTGATATCCACGCCGCCATTGCTGGTGGTGTTGCCTTCCACCCCGCCGCCCACCACGGCCAGCGCCGCCTGCGCTTCGGCGCCGATCTTGAACTTGTTCTGCATCAGCGCGTTCAAACCATTCTCGGTCATCACCAGGAAGACGATCGACACATCTTCGGCACCGATCTGCAAACCGATGCTGCCGCCCGAGAGCGTGTAGAAGGCGGGATAGCTGAAGGTGCCGTTCTGCTGGCGCACCAGAAGCGCGCCATTGCCGAACTGCCCACCGAGGATGAAGCCGGCCTTGTAGAGATCGGGCACCACCAACACGCCGCGCGCGCGCGCCAGATCGGCGTTGAAGTCGGCTTTGAAATTCTGCTGCGTGCGCAGCCGCTCGACCGTGCCCAGCGCTTTGTTGATCGTCTGCTGTTGGTCGATGCCGGCCTGGGCATGCGCGGCCTGTTGCGGCAGCACGAACGCGGCCGTGAGCAACGCCAGCAGCGCGAGGATGCGGTTTCTCATTGTTAGAATTCCACTCCCGGTTGAGCCTTCACGCCATCGCGGAACGGATGTTTGAGCAGGTTCATCTCGGTCGCCAGATCGGCGGCGGCGATCAAGGCCTCCGACGCGCCGCGCCCGGTGATCACCACATGCTGCCCCTCGGGCCGGCCAGCCACGGCCGCCAGCACCATCCCCTCGTCGACATAGCCATAACGGATGGCCACATTTAACTCATCCAGGACAACCATGGCAATTTCAGGGCTGGCCAGCATACGCTTGGCCTCGTCCCACGCGCGCGCAGCCGCGGCGATGTCGCGCTCGCGATCCTGCGTCTCCCAGGTGAAACCCTCGCCCATCGCCTTGAAGGTGACGAGATCGGCAAAGCGCTCGAACACGCGGCGTTCGGCTGTGTCCCAAGCACCTTTGATAAACTGCACCACACCGACTTTCTTGCCATGGCCGACATGGCGCAACACCATACCGAAAGCCGCGGTGGACTTGCCCTTGCCTGTGCCGGTGTGAACGATCAGCAGACCCTTCTCGACCGTCTTCTTTTCCATCATGCGGTCGCGCGCAGCCTTCTTCTTGACCATCTTGTCGTGATGGACGGTGCTGTCTTCGTTCATGCCCTTCATTGGCTGCTCCGCAGTCTTTCGTTCAGATCGTTGCGCCGCGGATGCCAGAGCCCGCGCGCGATGGCTTCGTCGAACCGGTCTTCCATCTCGGCCAGCGCCGCCGGATTGGCCTCGGCGATAAAACGCCGCACCTGATCGTCGCCGAGATAGGCATCGAACACCGCGTCGAAATGGTGATCCTTCACCGCATTCGTGGTGGCGGCGAAGGCGAACAGATAGTCCACCGTGGCCGCCATTTCGAACGCCCCTTTATAGCCGTGGCGCATCACGCCCGCGATCCATTTCGGATTCGCCGCCCGGCCGCGCACGACGCGTGCGATTTCCTCGGCCAATGTGCGGATGCGCGGACGTTCCGGCAGCGCATGATCGCCGTGATAAACCACCGGCGCCTGACCCGAGAGGCTCTTCACCGTGGCGGCCATGCCGCCCTCGAACTGATAGTAGTCGTCCGAGTCGAGCAGATCGTGTTCGCGGTTATCCTGATTCTGGATCACCGCCTGCACGCCGGTCAGCCGCGCGGCGAAGAGATCCTGCTCGGCGGTACCCTGCGCACCGTCGCCATAGGCATAGCCGCCCCAGGCGAGATAGGCGCGCGCCAGATCGTCAGCCGTCTCCCAGCCTTTCTCATCGATCAAGGCCTGCAGACCTGCGCCATAGGCACCCGGCTTCGAGCCGAAGACGCGGAACCCCGCGCGGCGATTGGCGTCACGTGGATCGGCGCCGGCCGCGACCAGCGCGTCTCGATCGGCACGCACGCGCGCGGCCAGTGGATTCTGCGCGTCTGGCTCATCGAGCGCGGCCACGGCGCGCACCGCTGAATCAAACAGATCGATCAGCACCGGGAACGCATCGCGGAAAAAGCCGGAGACGCGCAAGGTGACGTCGACGCGCGGGCGATCCAGGATCGAGGCAGGGAGAATCTCGAAACCAACGACGCGGCGCGAGGACTCATCCCAGCGTGGGCGCACACCGATCAGCGCCAAGGCTTGGGCGATGTCGTCGCCGCCGGTGCGCATCGCGCTGGTGCCCCAGGCCGAGAGCGCGATGGCGCGCGGCCATTCGCCATGATCCTGGCGATGACGGTCGAGCAGCAGCGCCGCCGACTTCCACCCCAGATGCCAGGCGGCGGGTGTCGGCAAAGCGCGCGTATCGACCGAATAGAAATTGCGCCCCGTCGGCAAAACCTCGGGCCGGCCGCGGCTGGGCGCGCCCGATGGTCCTGGCGGAATGAAGCGCCCATCGAGACCACGCAACAGCGCGTTTGTCTCCGCCGCGCCACTCGATTCAATGGCGGGACGCAGGCTGCGTTCGATCCAAGCTAGAACGGCGGCAGTGCGCGTCCAGGCGGGGTCGGGTATGTGCGCACCATCGACAAACGACAGCGCTAGAGCTTCAAGACGTTCTACGGTGTCGCCGTACGTACGCCACCCGCCATTGTGCTCGGCACCCCACCCCAAACCCCTCCCCGTCGAGGGGAGGGGATTTGAAAGCGAGGCCCCTCCCCCTTGCGGGGAGGGGTTGGGGTGGGGGTTCTCCAACACGTCCGGCCTCGCACCCATCCACGCATCACCCATGACGCAATCGAGCGGATCGAAGCCGAGTGCGAGATCGTCGGCCAGGGCCCGCAGCAACGATGCCTGATCCGGCGCGCTGCCACGCGGTGCGCGTGCGATGGCGACCACCAGCTCGGCCAGTTCACCGCCCGAGGGTGACCGGCCGAAGATGTGCAGCCCGTCGCGGATCTGCAGCTCTTTCAACTCGCAGAGATGGTTGTCGAGTTTCTTGAGCGCACTGGGGATCGCTTCGTTGGCGGCGATGCCGCAATCCTGATCAAGACCGGTCGAACGCAGCAGCGCCACGAGCTCATCGGTCAGCACCTTGATGCGGCGCGGGTCGAGCGTGGCAGCGTCGTAATATTCATCCACCAGCCGTTCGAGTTGCACGAGCGGGCCATGGCTGCCGGCGCGGGTCAGCGGCGGCGTCAGGTGGTCGATCACCACGGCCTGGGCGCGGCGTTTGGCCTGCGTGCCCTCGCCCGGATCGTTAACGATGAACGGATAGAGATGCGGCAACGGACCCAGCGCCGCTTCGGGGAAGCACGATGCCGATAGCGCCGCGCCCTTGCCCGGCAGCCATTCGAGATTACCATGCTTGCCCATCTGCACCACGGCATCGGCGCGGAACTGATCGCGCAGCCACGCATGGAACGCGAGATAGTGGTGCGGCGGCACCAGCGCGGGATCGTGATAGCTCGACGACGGATCGATGTTGTAGCCGCGCGCCGGCTGCACGGCGACGACGAGATTGCCGAAGCGCAGCGCGGCGAGAAAGAAGTCGCCGCAATGCAGCTCGCCCGGCACGAAATGCGGATCGTCCTCCGCCGCGCCCCAGCGGGCATTGACCGCATCGCGCAATTCCTGGGGCAACGCATTGAAGAAGGCCGTGTAGTCGGTGAGCAGGATCGACTCGCGCACCAACTTCGCGCCGCGGCCAGCCAGCGCGTTGGTTGGCCCGGCCAGCAACATGCTCATCAGCGCCGCGCCGTCGGCCGGCAGATCCCCTGCGCGATAACCAGCCTTGGCCAGCGCGTGAAGCGCATCGACGACACTCGCGGGTGTGTCGAGCCCCACGCCATTGCCGATGCGGCCATCGCGATTGGGGTAGTTGGCCATGATCAGCGCGATGCGCCGCTCGGCCACCGGCTTGCGCCGCAGCTTGGTCCAGTTGGCCGCAAGATCGGCGACGAAATCGACGCGATCGGCGACCGGCTGCATGGTGACGATGTCGCATTCGGTGGCTGCGCCGCGCCGCGCCGCCGCCTTGAATCCGACCGCACGCGTGATGATGCGGCCATCGACCTCGGGCAGCGCCATGTTCATGGCGATGTCGCGCGGGCCGAGGCCGGCGGCCGAGTCGCGCCATTGTTGCTCGCTGGTGCCGGCCAGAATCACCTGGAGCACCGGACAATCGGCCGCGGCGAAAGGCGTCTCCATCGCACGGCCCGGCGCGGCGACCGCAAACGCGGTGGTGGTCAGCGCGATATCGGGCGGATGCGCGGCCAGCAACTCGGCGAGCGTGGCAGCGGCAACGGGATCCTTGAGGCTGGCCACGAAGACCGGCAACACATTCAGGCCGCGCCGTTCCAGCGCCACGAGCAGCGCTTCGACGACCGCCGTGTCGCCGGCCTGGACCGATGCGCGATAGACAGTGAGGGCCGCGAGCGGCTGGCCCTCGATCCACTGCGCGCGCAGATCGTTGAGGGAGCGTCCCGGCGGATAGAGGCCGGCGGGCGGAAGCGGCGCCGGCTCACGCCAGTCATCGTCCTTGCCGATCAGCGTCGCCGCATGGCGCAGGAACTGTTCGGCATTTGCCGCGCCGCCATGGACGAGATACTGCCACAGCCGATGCGCTGCTGCCGGAGCGACGGTCGAACGCGACGCGAGGTCGGCATCGGGCTGATCGTCGCCCGGCAGAAAGACGACCGGGATGTCACGTTCGCGGCCGATCGCCTCGATCTGTTCGACGCCATAGCTCCAATAGCCGCGCCCACCCAGCAGGCGCACGGCGATCAGCTTCGCGTGGCGCAGCACCGCATCGGTATAGACGTCGACCGACATCGGGTGCTGCAGCCGCATGAGATTGGCCAGGCGCAAGGTGACGCCCGGCACTTTCGGCAAGGCCTGCGCGAGGCAGGCAAGCTCGCTGTCGGCGGCAGACAGAAAGACAATCTCGCCCGGCGTCTGACCGAGATCGACAGCTTCGGCGCCGTCGCTGATCGTGCCGGGTGTTGTGGCGAGGAGGTGCATTCAGAGCGTAGCGTTCTTTTTTTTCGTCATTCCCGCGAAAGCGGGAATCCAGAGCCGTTCCCCATGTGGCCCTGGACCCCCGCCTGCGCGGGGGTGACGAACTGGATTCGCATCAAGAACACAACCCATCGCGATCATCCGCTAACCGCCGCCTGAATTGCGGCCGTGATCGCGTCCTGCGGCAGGCCCTTCATGCCGATCACCACGAGACGGCCGTGGCGCGGCTCGTTGGCGCTCCATGGGCGATCGTAGTAGCCGGACACGCGCGTACCCACCGCCTGCACCACATGGCGCAGCTCCTTGCCGGTGACGGAGAGAAAGCCCTTGAGCCGCAGGATGTCATGCGACTCCAGCACACGCGCGAGCCGCGCCAACACATGCGCCGGATCGGTCACGGCAGCAACCTGCACGGCGAAACTGTCGAAATCGTCGTGGTCGTGATCGGTGGCCGAATCATGCAGGCTCGGCCGCGCGGCGAGATCGTCTTCGGCGGCGGCATCGAGGCCCAGTAACAGCCGCACATCGGCGGCACCATGGCGTGTGGTGATCATTTTGATTCCCGGCCGCAGCCGCGCACGCAGATCGGCCTCGACACCCACCAACGCATCGCCGGGGATCAGATCGGATTTGTTGAGCAGCACCAGATCGGCGCAGGCGAGCTGATCGACGAAGGTCTCTTCGATCGGGTTGTCATGATCGGGCCGCGCCATCTGCTCGGGGGTGGACGCGAACTTGCCGGCGGCAAAAGCCGGACCATCGACCACGATCACCACGCCGTCCACGGTGACGCGCGGGCGCATGCTGGGCCAATCGAAGGCTTTCACCAGCGGCTTGGGCAGCGCGAGGCCGGAGGTTTCGATCAGGATGTGATCGGGCGGCTGCGGCCGGTCGAGCAGTTTTTCCATCGTCGGCAGAAACTCGTCGGCCACAGTGCAGCAGAGACAGCCATTCGCCAGCTCGACGATGTCTTCGGGCTTGCAGTCGGGCAGATCGCAGGCTTCGAGCAATGAACCATCCACGCCCTGATCGCCGAACTCATTCACGATCAGCGCGATGCGCTTGCCATTGGCGTTTTCCATCAGATGACGCACCAGCGTCGTTTTGCCGGCGCCGAGAAAGCCGCTCACCACTGTGGCGGGAATCTTGCTCATGCTTTTTGATCCTTCAGTACCAGCGGCAACCCGGCCGCGACGAACACAACCCGCTGACAGGCGGCAGCGATGCGTTGGTTGAGGCGGCCGGCATGATCGCGAAATTGCCGCGCCAGCGCATTGTCGGGCACGATGCCCAGGCCGACCTCGTTCGAGACGAACACCACCGGCGCGCGCAAACCGCCGAGCGCCGCAACCAGCCGCGCGCTTTCGCCCTCGATATCACGCGCCGCGCCCATCAGATTCGAGATCCACAATGTCAGGCAATCGACCAGGATCGCGTGGCCCGGCTGCGCTTCGACCTGCACCGCACCAGCGAGATCGAACGGCGCCTCCACCGTGCGCCACGCAGCACCGCGCCGTTCGCGATGAAGGCGGATGCGCTCTGCCATCTCGCCATCGCCGGCCTGGCCGGTGGCGAGATAGATCGGCGCGGGATGGCCGGCGAGCAAAGATTCGGCATAGGTGCTTTTGCCCGAACGCGCCCCGCCCAGCACCAGAGTCAAGGGCGCCAAGTTGGCCGCAACAAAAACGTCAGACTGCGCCACGGAAGTGGCGGCGGCATCGGGCAAGCGATCCTCCCTCCGAGGATGGAAAAGCCATTTGCGTTCGGGGAGGTCTCCTGGCTCGGGATTCGCAGGCTGCGGCGCCTTCCCAACTTCTTCCGAAGCCAGTGGCCAGTGCCGTGGCCGAACCCGTTACAGTTGCGGGGGCAGCGCCGGATTGTGACCGGACTTCCCTGTCCCGAATGCAAATTTAGGTTAGCACCATGTAACCGCAATTGCATCCTATCCCTTCCCTGCGGCAGAGTCGGCCTATGAAAGAACCCGAGTGGAAGATTCCCGACCGTCTTCAGCCCCAGCCCGAACGCTATGACTTCGATCTCGAAGATGCGCTGCGTGCCGTGGTGGCGATCAAGACGACTGTCCCGTCCGATGCCTTCACCGCGCCATTGCTGGGTACGGAACGCGCCGGCAACGGCGTACTGATCAGCAAGAAGGGCCTGGTGCTGACCATCGGTTATCTGGTCACCGAGGCCGAAACCGTGTGGATGACGACGGCGGCCGGCGTGGTGCAGGGCCATGTGCTGGCGATCGACCAGCCGACCGGATTTGCGCTGGTGCAGGCGCTGGGCCGGCTCGATCTGCCGGCCCTGGAGCTTGGCGATTCATCGACGATCGAAGCGGGCACCGAAGCACTCTTCGCCGGCGCGGGCGGCCGCACCCATTCGGTCAAAGTGGAAGTGATCGGCCGGCGGCCCTTCGCCGGCTATTGGGAATATCTCGTCGATCGGCCGTTCTTCACCGGGCCGGCGCATCCCTTCTGGGGCGGCGGCGCGCTGATCGGTCAGGACGGCAAGCTGCTCGGCGTCGGTTCGCTGGTGGTGCAGCAAAGCACGCCCGAGGGTGAGCAAGTCGATCTCAATATGGTGGTGCCGGTGGAATTGCTGACGCCGATCCTCGACGATCTGCTCAGGCAAGGCCGCTCGTCGATGCCGCCGCGGCCCTGGCTTGGCGTGTATTGTGCCGAGAACGAGGGTCATGTCTTCGTGCAGCGCCTCTCGCCCGGCGGACCCGCCGACAAAGCCGGGATTCGCGTCGGCGATCGCATCGTCGCGGTGGGCGATGTCGAGGTGGGCGATCTGATCAGCCTGTGGCGTTCGATCTGGGCGCGCGGCACAGCCGGCACGGTGATTCCGCTGCGGCTCTCCCGCGCCCGCGCCATGATCGATGCAGCGGTCACGTCATCCGATCGCACGCGATTCTTCAAAGGGCCGAAGCTGCATTAGGCAGCCCGTTTCGGAGGCCACCACTCAACAAACTCTCCATCACGTCATGCCCGGGCTTGTCCCGGGCATCCACGCCTTCCTTTTCGGGATCGACAAAGACGTGGATGGCCGGGACAAGCCCGGCCATGACGAAAAAATAACTCACAGTCTTTGCGCGAACTATCGCGGCCGCTTCACCAGCAGCACCGGAATCCCGAGCTTCCGCGCGGCGATCAGCTTCGCCTCCGTTGCCGCGCCACCGCTGGCTTTGGTGACGACGAGATCGATGTCGAAGGTGCGCAGCAAAGTCAGTTCCTCGGCCACGGTGAACGGACCGCGGCCCAGCACCAAGCCATAGTGCCGGAAGGGCAGCGGGCGCGGCGGCGGTTCGATCAGCCGCACCACGTAGAACGGCCCGCCCCAGCGCGCGAAAGGCAGAAGCTCCTTCGTGCCCACCGTGATGAAAACGCGCCGCGCTTTGGCGGCCATGCGCGCGGCCATGGCCATGTCGTCGGCCCAATGCCAGCAATCGCCGGGATGCTTCGTCCACATCGGCCGTTCCAGCACATTGAGCGGCAGACGCAGCTTGGCGCAGGCGGTGCGCGCCTGAGCCGAGATCACGGCGGCGAAGGGATGGGTGCTGTCGATCACCCGCGTGATCTTGGCCTGGCGCAGATATTTGATCATTCCCTCGACGCCGCCGAAGCCGCCGATGCGCACCGTGCCCGGCAACGGGCGACGGGCAATCACCCGGCCCGCCAGCGAGGTGATGATCTCGGCCTCGGGCTTTTCCGCCACCAGCCGCCGCGCCAATGCCGCCGCTTCGGCCGTGCCGCCGAGAATGAGAATTTTTTCGCGTGGTCTCTGCGCCATCTTGCGAACCTACTCTGTGCGCCCCCACCCTGTCCCTCCCCGCAAGGGGGAGGGAACTTCACTTTTAGTCCCTCCCCTCGACGGGGAAGGGTGAACGCGTCAACGCAGTGGCGTTGCGGTCTCCAGCCGCTATAGTCCGCCCATGGAAATTCCTGTTCCCATGCCCGAGTTCCGCCCCGGCCAGGTTTGGCTGGTGGGCGCCGGTCCCGGCGAGCCCGGTCTGTTGTCGCTGCTGGCGCTGCATGCGCTGCGCGAGGCCGACGTGGTCGTCTATGACGCGCTGGTCGATGAGCGCATTCTGGCCCTGGCGCGGCCTGATGCCGCCAAGGAATATGCCGGCAAACGCGGCGGTCGCCCCTCGGCCAAGCAGCCCGATATCTCCGAGCGGCTGGTGACGCTGGCGCAAACAGGAAAGCGTGTGCTGCGCCTGAAGGGCGGCGACCCGTTCGTTTTCGGCCGTGGCGCTGACGAGGCCCTGCGCCTGGTGGAAGCCAAGGTGCCGTTCCGCGTGGTGCCGGGAATCACCGCCGGCGTTGGCGGCCTGGCCTATGCCGGTATTCCGGCCACGGCACGCGGCGCCAATGTGGCGGTGGCCTTCATCACCGGCTATGACGCGAGCGGCGAAGTGCCCGAGGCGGTGGATTGGGGCAAGCTGGCCGGCGGCATTCCCGTGCTCGTCTTCTATATGGCATTGTCGCATCTCGACGAAATTGCGCGGCGGCTGATCGATGCGGGCCGCTCGGCGCAGGAACCGGCGGCCATCATCTCGCGCGCCGCGACCGCCCATCAGAAGGTGATCGAAGCGCCGCTGGCCGAAATTGCCGCCGCCGCACGCAAGGCTATGATCGAACCGCCGGCGATGCTGGTGGTGGGCGAAGTGGTGCGCCTGCGCGAGCAGTTGGATTGGTTCCACCCCGATACTATATGATCGGCAATCCGCCGTTCCGCTCACAGACCAGCCGGTTCCCATGCCCCAGAAATCCTCTCCGCAAGTCCGCCGTTTCCTGCCGCTGATTCTGTTTGCGGTCGTGGCGATCGTGATCGCCGTTGTGGTGGTGCTGCCGCGCCTGCAATCATCGAGTACCGCCTCGATCGGCGGCGCCTTCGCGCTACAGGACAAGACCGGCAAGACCGTCACCGATCAGGATTTCCGCGGCAAACTGATGCTGGTCTATTTCGGCTACACCTATTGCCCGGATGTGTGTCCGACGACTCTCGGTATGATGGGCCAGGCGCTCGACAAGCTGACGCCCGATGAGCGCAAGCAGGTGGCATCGCTGTTCATCACCGTCGATCCCGAGCGCGACACGCAGAAGGTGATCGGCGATTACGCTGCCAATTTCGCACCCGATCTGGTGGGCCTGACCGGCACGCCCGATGCGATCCAATCGGTCGAGCACGAATATCACGTCTATGCCCAGAAGCACGTCGAGAAAGACGGCAGCTACAGCATGGACCACAGCTCGATCATCTACATCATGGGCAAGGACGGCCAGTATCGCGGCATCCTGTCGGGCGAAGTGACCATCGCGCAGCTGGTCGACGGCATCCGCAAACAGCTGTGAGACTCCGCTGAGACGCCCACACCCTGCGATCATGGTTCGAGGCTTTGCTGGCGCAAAGCACCTCACCATGAGGGATTATTTGAAAGTCCTCGTCCTGAGGCGCCCGCAACGCGGGCCTCGAAGGATGAGCCACCAGAAAAAGCCATGACCGGAACCGGGCTCATCATCGCGGCGCCGTCATCGGGCAGCGGCAAGACCGTCTTCACGCTGGGACTGCTGCGCGCCCTGGCCGATCGCGGGATCGACGCCGCCGCCGCCAAGGTCGGGCCCGACTATATCGACCCTGCCTTTCTGATGGCCGCGTCGCGCGGCCCCTGCCCCAATCTCGATTCCTGGGCAATGCGGCCGGCGACGCTGGCCGCGCGCGTCACGCAATCGAGCGCGCATACGCTGACGATCTGCGAAGGCGTTATGGGATTGTTCGATGGCGCGCCCGCATTGGCTGGCGAGTCGTCAGGCTCGACCGCCGAGATCGCCGCGCTGACCGGCTGGCCGGTGATTCTGCTGATCGACGCGATGCGGCAATCGGGATCGGCCGCCGCGACGTTGCGCGGCTTCGCGAGTCATCATCCCGATGTGCATGTAGTGGGCGCCGTGTTCAATCGCGTCAGCGGGCCGAACCATCGCGCGCTGATCGAAGAGGCCTGCACCGCTGCAATGCCGGCGATTCCGCTGCTCGGCTGGTTGCCGCGCGATCCCGCGTTGATGTTGCCCGAGCGTCATCTCGGTCTGGTGCAGGCGCGCGAGACACACGACATCGAATCGCGCATTGCCTATGCCGCGAAGATCGTCGGCGACCATATCGACATCGATGCTCTGATCCGCCTGGCGCAGCCGGCGCGCATCGAACCCGCGCCATCCATTGCGCCGATTCCACCGCTGGGCCAGCGCATCGCGATCGCACGTGACGACGCGTTTGCCTTCGCCTATCCCGAGACGCTGATGGGATGGCGCGACGCGGGCGCGGCACTGTCGTTCTTCTCGCCGCTTGCCGACGAAGCACCGGCGATGGACTCAGATGCCGTCTATCTGCCCGGCGGTTATCCCGAATTGCACGCGGGCGTTCTCGCCAACAACGCGCGCTTCCTCGATGGGTTGCGCGCGTCTGCCGAGCGCAGTGCGGCGATCCTGGGCGAGTGCGGTGGCGCGATGACGCTCGGCGCGACACTCGAAGACGCCGACGGTGAGACGCACACGATGGCCAACCTGCTGCCGCTGGCGACTAGCTTCAAGACGCGGCGCCTGCATCTCGGTTATCGCCGCTGCACACTCGCCGCCGACTCGCCGCTCGGACCGGCCGGCGCCCGATTCCGCGCCCATGAATTTCACTACGCCACGGAAACCCAAACGGGCGGCCCCAGCCTGTTCGCCGTGGCCGATGCGCGGGGCCGGGACCTCGGCCCGATGGGCCAGGTCCAGGGCCGGGTCATGGGTTCGTTCATGCATCTGATCGACGCGGCATGACGCGTTTCGGCCAGTAATAAAATTATTAATTTTCAATACCTTAATTGTCACAAGACTGCCCCGGCGGCGGGACTGGCGCTGCGCTGCGGTACAAGCTAAGGTTTGGGTCAGAGAGGCTTTCTCGATGACCCCGAAACGGCAACCTATTTCGCCAGAAGATCCATTCTGGCGCACGAAGAAGCTGTCGCAAATGACCCAGGCCGAATGGGAGTCATTGTGCGACGGCTGCGGCAAATGCTGCCTGCACAAACTGCAATTCGAGCGGCCGCGCGAGATCCAGTACACCAACGTCGCCTGTCGGCTGCTCGACACCAAGAGCTGCCGCTGCAAGGACTATCCCAATCGCCAGTCCAAGGTGGATGACTGCGTTCAGCTGACGCCCGACGAGGTGAAGAAGTTGAAATGGCTGCCCTCCACCTGCGCCTACCGGCTGCTGGCCAATGGCGAGGAGCTGTACTGGTGGCATCATCTGGTCTCGGGTGATCGCGAGACGGTGCACGCCGCCGGGCAGTCGGTGCGCGGGCGCGCGGTTCCCGAACGCAAGGCTGACATTCTCGAACACCACATCGTTTCCTGGCCCAAATAGGACAGGCTGCGGACATGCCAAGCAACAATAACGGCGACAGCATCTACGTAACGGGGTTGTCGCGGCCCCTGGTGGTTATGCGTACAGCACGCGCACGCCGCGTCAGGATCAGGGTCGATGCGCGCAAGGGCGAAGCCGTGTTGGTGCTGCCGCCGCGCGCCGCTTTACGCGAAGGCCGCGATTTCGCGCAGAGCAATGCCGCGTGGTTGCGCGCACGTCTGGCCGAGTTGCCGCCGCGCGTGTCGTTCGAACCCGGCGTCGAGATCACGGTGGGCGGTACGCAATATGTGCTGCACTGGGATCGCCATGCGCCGACACGCGTGCACGCTGTGGGCGCGTTGATCATCGTTGGCGGTGCGCGTGAGCAATTCGCGCAGAAGGTTGTGGAGTGGTTGAAGCGCCGCGCGCGCGAGCGGATCAGCCGCCGCGCCGAAGCCCTGGCCGAACGCATCGAAAAGTCGATCCGCCGCATCAGCATTCGCGACCCGCGCGCGCGTTGGGGCAGCTGCACGCATAAGGGCGACCTGTCGTTCTCGTGGCGGTTGATCCTCGCGCCGGCCAATGTGCTCGATTATGTGGTCGCGCATGAGGTCGCGCATCTGGCCCATCTCAATCACGGGCCAAAGTTCTGGGCACTGGTCGAAAAACTGATGCCCGATTTCGCCGAGGCGCGCGCCTGGCTCGACGGCCACGGTCCCGAACTGCAGCGCTACGGCTGACGAAAACGCCTCCCCCATGAATGGTTCCGCTCGCGCCACACCGGCCCTGACGGCGCTGTTGGTGGCTTTGGTCGCCTTCGGCCCGATGTCGGTCGATATCTATCTGCCGTCGCTGCCCGAGATGACGCACGTGTTCAACACCGATGTCTCGGGCGCGCAGCTGACCTTGAGCGTGTTCGCCGCGACCTTGGCCGCTGCGCAGCTGTTCTATGGCCCGCTGTCGGATCGCTATGGCCGCCGCCCGGTGCTGTTGGGCGGCATGGTGATCTACACGATCGGCGGACTGCTCTGCCTATCGTCAACCAGCATCACCGCGCTGATCGTCTTCCGCGCCGTGCAGGCCTTTGGCGCGTGCGCCGGCCCGGTCGTCGCACGCGCGGTGGTGCGCGATCTGTTCGGCCGCGAGCAAGGTGCCAGGATGATGGCGATGCTGGCCGCCTTCATGTCGGTGGCGCCCGCGGTCGCGCCGATGATCGGCGGCTTGCTGATCAAAATCGGCTGGTGGGCGAATTTCGTGGTGATGGCCGGGTTTGGTGTGGTGGTCTTCACCACCGCCTATTTCATCCTGGGCGAGACGATCCATGAGCGCGATCCGCTGGCGCTGCGCCCGGCGCGCATCGTCACCGCGGCCAAGACGCTGTTCAGGGATCGCGTCTTCGCCGGCTGCGCCTTCGCCACGGCCTTCGTCTATGTTGGCATGCTGTCCTATGTCTCGCTGGCCTCTTTCGTGCTGATCGATGTGCTCGGCGTCAGCCCGCAACATTTCGGCTACTTCTTCGCCGTTCCCGTGGCGTGTTTCATGACCGGCAGCACCGTGGCGGCGCGCCTGTCGCATCGCGTGCCGCTGGAACGCACCATGATGATTGGGATCGGGATCGGCCTGATCTCGGGCATCGTCATTCTCGCCTTGGCGCTGTTCAAGGTGCAGACGGTGGCCGCAGTGATCGGGCCGGTGGCGTTGACGATGCTGGGCGTGGGCTTGGTTCTACCGAACGCAACAGCCGTCGCGCTCTCGGGCCATCCGCGCATCGCCGGCAGCGCGTCGGCCTGGCTTGGCGCGATGCAGATGGGCGTGGGTTCGATCGCCGGCTGGATCGCGGGCGAATTGTTCGACGGCACGACGCTGATCCTCGCCGTCTTCGTCGCGCTGGGTTGGACGGTGACGGCGGTGATCCAGCAGACGGTGCTGCGCCGCGCGCGACCGGCGGTATAGTTTCGTCATTGCGAGCGCAAGCGAAGCAATCCAGCTTCGCAACGAGATCCTGGATCGCTTCGTCAGCGATGCTTCCTCGCGATGACGAAAAGGATCAGCCCGCCTTCGCCGGCAGCAAGTCGTAAGGATGTTTCCAGCCCGGCAGCGCCTTGAGCCGTTCCGTCCAGGCATTGAGGTGCGGGAACTTCGCGCGATCGATGCCGGTCTCCTCGGGGTAGAAGACGTAACCCGCCATCGAGAAATCGGCGATGGTGGGCGCGTCGCCGACGATGAATGGGCTGTTGGCGAGATGCTTGTCGGCGATGCCCCAGGCGGTCAGCGCGCGGCCGCGCAGGAATTCGACCACGGGTGTCTCACCCGTCTTCTGGATGCCGAACAGAAAACGCAGCGTGGCGAAATAGCTGGTGAACTTGTGATTGTCGAACAGGATCCAGCGCAGGATTTCGAGTCGCTCGTCTTCGCTCTTGCCGCCGAACTTGCCGGTGCGGGTGCTGAGATAGGTGAGGATGACGCCGCTCTGGCTGAGCCGCTTGCCGTTGTGGTCGAGCACCGGCATCTCGCCCTGCTCGTTGAGCGTGGCGCGATAGTCGTCGGTACGCGTCACGCCGCTCATATAGTCTTCGAACGTCACCCGCCAATCGCAGCCGGTGAGCGTCAGCATCAGCGCGACCTTGTAGCAATTGCCCGAGAGCGCATCGCCATAGAGCGTGTATTCGGCCACCGGTTCCTCCCCTGCGTTATCCCGCGAGGGTAGGAGCAGCGCGCCGGCCGCGCAATCGGCGATGCGACCTTAGCCGCCCGACTACCCGCCCAAGAATTTCATCAGATTGTGGACGAAGGTGCCGAACGAACCGTCGCCCGAGCCCGCGTTCTCACCACCCGCGCGGCCGCCCTGGCCTTGCGGCGCACCCGGTCCGCCGACAGCCTGGTCCGACGAGACTTCGACTGTCGCGCTCGGGATCGGGCGCACCGGCAGGCCCTTATTGGCCGCCATCATCACCTGATGCCAGAGTTCGGCCGGCAATGTCCCACCCGTTACACGCTTGGTCGGTGTGTTGTCGTCATTGCCGAGCCAGACGCCGGTCGCGTAATCGGCGGTGAAGCCCATGAACCAGGCGTCGCGGTAGTCTTGGGTCGTGCCGGTCTTGCCGCCGGCGGGACGATCGAGCGCCGCCTTGCGCCCGGTGCCCTCGAAGATCACGTCCTGGAACAGCTCGTTCATCTGCGCCAGTGCGTCGGGTGGGATGACATTGCCCGCGCCCTCGCCTTCGCGACGGAAGATCACCGTGCCCTGGCGATCGTCGATCTCGCTGATGCCGAAGGGGAAGACACCGTTACCCGTGTTGGCGAAGCTGGCATAGGCAGCCGTCATCGACAGAAGGCTCGTCTCGCTGGTGCCGAGCGCAAGCGAAGCATCGGCATGGAGCGTATCGGTGATGCCGAGCTTGTGCGCCACTTGCACCACATGCTCCGGCCCGACCTTTTCGATCAGGCGTACGGCGGCGACGTTCGAGGATTTGGCAAAGGCGCGTTTCAACGTGATCGTGCCTTCATACTCCTTCTCGAAATCCTCGGGCTGGTAGTCGCCCTGCGTGATCGGCGTATCGAGGATCAGATCGGTCGGCCGCCAGCCGGCCTCGAAGGCGGCCAGGTAGACGAAGGCCTTGAAGGACGAACCGGGCTGGCGCATGCCCTGCGTCGCGCGGTTGAACTGGCTGTCGGCGTAGTCCTTGCCGCCGACCATGGCGCGCACCGCACCGTCGGGGCTCATCACCACCACCGCCCCCTGGCTGACACGGGCCTTCACCGCGGGGCCGTTGAGCATCGCCGTCACCAGCGCTTCGACCTTGCGTTGCAGGCCCATATCGATCGTGGTGTGAACAACCACGTCGCGGTCGCCGCCGCCATATTGATCGACGCGATCGCGCACCCAATCGGCGAAATAGCGGCCGGTCATCGTTGCGCGCTTCACGGTGGCGGGGCCGGTGGCCAATGCCTGCTGCGCCTGAGCCGCTGTGATGTCGCCCGTGGCCTGCATGTTCTCGAGCACTTGCGTCGTGCGCTCTTTCGAGAGTTCGGGATCGTTGAGCGGGTTGTAGCGCGACGGCGCCTTGAGCAGACCGCCGATCAGCGCCGACTGGTAGAGGTTGAGCTGCGAGGCCGGCACGCCGAAATAGCGGCGCGCAGCGGCATCGACACCCCAGGTGCCGTTGCCGAGGTACACGCGATTCAAATAGAGCGTGAGGATCTGGTCTTTGGTGAAGCGATGCTCGAGTTGGAGTGCGAGCAAGAGCTCCTGCACCTTGCGCTTCAAACTGCGCTCGGGTGAGAGGAACAGATTCTTGGCGAGCTGCTGCGTGATGGTCGAGCCGCCCTGCACCACATGGCCGTAGCGGAGATCGGTGACCGCCGCGCGCACAAGACCGATCGGGTCGATGCCGAAATGGGAATAGAAGCGGCGGTCTTCGGTCGAGATGATCGCGTCGGGCACGTATTTCGGAATCGTGGCGAGCGTGACTGCCTCGCCAAACACGTCGCCATAGGCGGCGATCGTCTCGCCATCCGCCGAGAGCAAGGTGACGCTGGGCTTGCGCGTGTTGGCGGTGAGAGCCGATAGATCGGGCATATCGTAGGCATAGACGCCGATCACCACGGCGACGGCGATGACGCCCCAGATGCCGAGCGCGATGCCCGCGCCCAACAATTTGCGCAGCCATTTGCTGCGCGTTGAGCGCCCAGGCCCCTTGCCCGATCCGCCGCCCTTCTTTTTTCCGCCTTTGCGTGGCGGCTTGCCCGGCGGACGGCCACCGCCGGCGGCTTGGGGCGCCTTGCTCGGCGCATCGGCGTCCAGATCGTCCGGCGCCGTGAATAAAGAAGGCAATTTCGGTTTGGGTAGACGCAGAGACCAGGATTTTGCTGTCGAGACCGAAGTCGGCCGGTCGCCCGGTACGATCCGCAGACCGCTTGAGGTGCCGGAGTGGTTGGGGCTCATCTTCAACTTTATACCATATCTGGGGGGATCGCCGGGTTCACGGCGCATTCCCGCCCACCCCTGAATCCGCAAGTCTTAACAATGTCTTGCACCTAATCTGCGACTAAATTACGATATTTTTTAGGCGGGGATTAAGCCGTGCCGGTTTAGGTTAATCCGGTAAGTGTAGTTGGGGTTGGTAATGCCAAAGTTAACGATCTCTCTCTCGGACGAGTCGCAGAAGCGTTTGGAAGCGCTCGCCGCGCAGATGGATCAAAGTGTCGCCGACTGCACGCAGCAGGCGATTCAGGAATTTCTCGACAACTGGGAAGACCACCTGCGGGTGGTTGCCGCGCTTCAAGAGGACGAAGCGCGTCCGGTGTTGAGCACGGCGAACGCCGACAGCAACTGACGCTTGCGTCGCTGTTCCGTTTCCCAATGACCGTCACCCCCGCGAAGGCGGGGGTCCAGTCCGCGAGCGGCAACGAGCATATAACTTACTGATGCACGGCAGGCGCTGCGCGCAACTGTCTCCTGGACCCCGGCTCGGCGTTCGCTAACGCTCACTTGTCCGGGGTGACGGAAGCGATATAGGCCCGTTTACTCCAAATATTCGCCGGGGTAGACGCCCCAGAATTCATTGCGCTGCAGCCAGCCCTGCACGTTCTGCACTTCGACACGGCAGTAGTTCTGCTGATGCGGGCAGGTCAGCAGTTTTGCAACCACATTGGGTTCGAGCAGCGCCAATGCCGGCGATTTGTCGTCGGGATCGGCGCGCAGACGCCGCCGCTCGCCGGTGACCACGATCGTGCGCTTGGGCGAGAGGAAGGTCTCGTGCAGCCAGCCCTCGGTGCCCTGCCAGTCGCGGATCTTCCGCCAGGCCTCGAATTCGGCGATCACCTCGACCGGCAGGTCGCGGCGGGTATAGACCCAATCGACCGGATACCGCGTGCCGGGGCCGCTGCGCAGATTGGCTTCGTCCGTCCGCAAGGAAACGAAACGCGGAAGCGGCAGGCCACTGCCGCCATTCAGCGCCTGGGTGGCCGCACGCGCCAAGGGCGCGAGGGCTACGACCACGCAGAGAACGACCAGGGCGAAACGGAAATGAAAAGGCTTCATCGCAATTGCGTGACTGTTCTGCCAGCCCAACACCCGAGGGTCAAGGAAAGGGCGCAGCCGGACTGAACAATCGCGTGCGCCGCACAATACCGGGATACGCGATGAAACTGCGCCGCGCTGGACAAGCGGCGGCCCGCTTGATAGAGCGTCGGGCACGGGCCACGCCAAAGACACCAACGGGCCTGAATCGTAAACAGCACAGTATCAAGAAGCGGAGTGCGGTGGATGGGAGCCAAGAAGCCGCTGGTCGTCGTCACGCGTAAGCTGCCCGACGCGATCGAGACGCGGATGATGGAGCTGTTCCAAACGCGGCTCAATCCCGACGACCACACGATGACCCAGGACGAACTGGCATCGGCGATGCAGACCGCCGATGTGCTGGTGCCGACTGTGACCGACCGCATCGATGCGGCGCTGATCAATCAGGCCGGACCCAATCTCAAGCTGCTCGCCAATTTCGGCGCGGGTGTCGATCATATCGACCTGGCCGCGGCGCGCGCCAAGGGCATCGCCGTCACCAATACGCCCGATGTGCTGACCGAAGACACTGCCGATATGACCATGGCGCTGATCCTGGCCGTGCCGCGCCGGCTGGCCGAAGCCACGCGTCTGGCGCGTTCGGGTAAGTGGAACGGCTGGGCACCGACCTTCATGCTGGGCCATCGCATCTGGGGCAAGCGGCTGGGCATCGTCGGCATGGGTCGTATTGGACAAGCGGTGGCGCGGCGCGCGCGCGGCTTCGGCCTTGCCATCCACTATCACAATCGCAAACGGGTTCATCCCGACATCGAGACCGAGCTCGAGGCCACCTATTGGGAAAGCCTCGATCAGATGCTGGCGCGGATGGACGTGATCTCGATCCATTGCCCGCACACCCCGGCCACCTTCCATCTTCTGTCGGCGCGGCGCCTGGCGCTGCTGCAGCCGCATGCCTATCTGGTCAACACGGCCCGCGGCAACGTGGTCGACGAGGCGGTGCTGACCCGCATGCTGTCGACCGGCGCGCTCGCCGGTGCGGGTCTCGACGTCTATGAGCATGAGCCGGCGATCACGCCCAAACTGCTCGAACTCGACAATGTGATCCTGCTGCCGCATATCGGCTCGAACACGATCGAAGGCCGCATCGCCACCGGAGAGAAGGTGCTGATCAACATCCGCGCCCATGTCGACGGCCACGCCCCGCCGGACCGGGTTCTGGCGAGTTTGTTGTAGGGGCGGGTTGCTTTAGGTTTTGGTCCCTCAATCGCCGGCGGGCGGCGTCCGCCGCGCTTGGCTCCCGCTTCGCGGCGCTTCGCTTGCTGCGCGCGGCCTCAATGGCCTAGTCGCGGGCCGTGCCCGCTCCGCGGGGACCTCGGTATCCGCCTGAATTTGCGGCCCAGAATCTCCTTGACCCAGCCCCCCCGGAGCCTTAAAAACCCCGTTTCCGCGCGGGAATCCCTGTGCGGGCGGTATCGGAAAAAGCAAGGCAGATCAATCATGTCGCGTCGTTGCAGCATCACCGGGAAGGGCGTCCAGACGGGTAATAACGTCAGCCACGCCAACAATAAGACCCGGCGCCGGTACCTGCCCAACCTGCAGGAGACCTCGGTTCTGTCCGACGCACTCGGTCAGAGCGTCCGCCTGCGCGTTGCCTCGCGCACCATCAAGACCATCGAGAAGAACGGCGGCATCGACGCCTATCTGCTCTCGGTCTCGAACACCAAGCTGCCCGAAGAAGCGCTGCGCCTGAAGCGCCGCATCGAGAAGGCGCTGGCCCGCAAAGCGGCCTAATTCGGCTAGCGGCGGTCTACCGCCGCTTCTCTCCCAGGTAACCAAACGTAACCCTTCCGGGCTTGTTCGAGCCCGGTTTGCGTTCGTACGCTTTCGGCGGACTGCCCTTTACCGGGAGCGTTTCGCCATGACCGTTCAATTCGATCGCCGCCGCCTATTGCAGGGTCTTGCCGGTTTGCCGCTGGCCACGATTCTCGCCGATCCCGAACTCGCCCGCGCCGCCGCTTCCGCCACCGAATCCGTCACGATCACCACGCCCAACGGCCGCAAGGTTTCGGGCGCGCTGGCCAAGCCCGCCGCGACACCCGCGCCGGTGATCATCCTGGTGCACGAGTGGTGGGGTCTGAATGACCAGATCAAGGCGGTGGCCGTGGACTTCGCCGCGCAAGGCTATACCGCCCTCGCGCTGGACCTGATGGGCGTGCCGGCCGCGACGACACCGGACGAAGCCTCGAAACTGGTGGCCAATGTAAAGCCCGAGGAGGCGACCGAGACCGCAGCGGCCTGGATCGATTGGGGCCGCAAGACGAAAGACGGCAACGGCAAGCTCGGCATCATCGGCTGGTGCTTCGGCGGTGGTTACGCGCTGCTCGGTTCGATCGCGCGGCCCGTGGATGCGACGGTGATCTACTACGGCAAATGCGATCTGCCCGCGGAGCAACTCGCTAAATTGAAGGGCCCGGTGCTCGGCCATTTCGGCACGCAGGACCCGCGTATGAATCACGAGATGGTCGGCAAGTTCGAAGCGGCGATGAAGCAGGATGGCAAGACCGAGACCGTCTACTGGTACGACGCGCCGCATGCCTTCGCCAATCCGACCGGCGCGAATTACCACAAAGCCGAGACCCAGCTCGCCTGGAGCCGGACGCTCGACTTCTTCAACAAGAACTTGAAGGGCTAAGAGGTCACGCGCGATCGGCCGAGCGGGCGCGGCGCGTCCAGGGTCGCGTGATCAGCACCGCAATGATCGCGGCGACGATCACCACGAAGAGCGTGACGGCGATGGCCGAGTCGAAATAAGCGCCGAGAACGGCTTTGAGGATAAGCCTGACCATGAAGGTCACGGCATTCCAGATCGCCGTGAACAAAGAGCCACTCATCGGCTCAACCTCATCAGGCTATGGATCTCGCCTGCGAGCCGCCGAACGCCCTGTGGGACGTTCGGCGGTGGCGCAGAGGGAGAGATTAGCGCTTGCAGGGGCCGGTGTTCAGCGTGTCGTAGCTGCCTTCGGCATTCGGGTATTCATAGAGAACCACCGAACCATCGGCCGAGCAGGTATTGAAACCGGCGAAACGGCCGCCGCTGCTGTTGCCGCCAGACGAGCACGCACTCAAGGTACTCGCGGCGGCTACGGTGGCCAGCACCACCAAGACTGTCTTCAACATGGATGCATTCCTTTTCTTTAGCAGGACGAATCACACGGCCGCGTTAGGCCTCGATGTGCTTGCCCGGCGTGAAGATGAAGTGTTCTTCCATCGTCGAGTTCACGAACCGGTAGTCCGGCCCGGACTGGTAGACGTGCTGGCAATATTCCTGGCCCGCACGATACGAGTCCCACTTCCAGCAGACTTGGCCATCTGCGGTCAGGTGCCACATGCCATGATCGATCCCGGTCGGAAGATCGGCCAGCGCTGTGCCATCCGGCGATACATAGATGGTCAGGTTGATATGCGAGCCGCTGATTGGCCCGGTTCCGGTATTGCCGACAACGAGTTTACGGATCTGGTCGCTGGTCAGCGCCGGGGCCGTCATATCGTTGTTGACCGACGGTCCGAGGGCCGCCGGTTTGTCGGCGGCGCAAGCGGCGAGCGCACAGAGCGCAGCGCCGGTGAAAGCGATTTTCATTGTTGGGCTCATGACTGAACCTCCGATCATGCAAAGGGACGGGGCGCACTATCGAAAGCTACGGTGGCGAAAGTAGGGGGAGATTGTGGCGAGCCGGGCGGAGTTCTTAACGCGCCGAATCCGCAGGTAAGCCGCGCCAGCCATTGAGGAAAAGCGTCACGGTGTCGCGTGCCCAGATGTCGAGCTCTGCCTCAGTCATGGGCGTTCCCAGCCCCAAAGCGCGGCGCTGTGGCAATGCTATGACCATAAAAAGAAACTGCGCCGCCGCAAAAGCCGGCGACACGGAAGGCTTCCTGCCGGGTTCGACCGCGCGCTCGAGCAGCGCGCCGATGCGCGCGATGCCCTCCTGGCTAGCACCTTGCGACGCGACCACCGCGGCGAGTTCGGGAAAGCGGCCGGCCTCGGCGACGATCACGCGATAGAGGCCGAGACCCTCCGGCGTCAGCGCGGCGTGCAGGATCACCTTCGCCAGACGCAGCATGATCTCTTCGATCGTGGCGCCGACAAACAGGCTGGCGTCGTTCTGCGGACGCAGCCGCCCGACGATGCCGCGCACCACGGCGGCGAACAGCGCCGCCTTGTCGGGGAAGCGATGATAGAAGGTGCGCTTGGCGATGCCGCAGCCGCGCGCCACCATTTCGATCGAGGTGGCGCCATAGCCATGAGCGAGAAAAAGCTCCGTGGCGACGGCCAGGATCTTCTCGCCCAGTTTCTCGGCTTCGTCGCGCGACGGCCGCCCGCCGCGGCCGCGCGTCGGCGGGTTTTTATTGTTGCGGCGGGTAGTTGTTGTAGGCAGGTGGGGCATACCCGTTGTTCGGTGGCGGATAATAGGCTTGCGGCGGCGCATAGGCTTGCGGCGGGGCGTAGGCTTGCGGCGGATAGTAGGCAGCAGGCGGTGCCGCGTAGGCCTGCGGCGGCGGGTAATAAGCTTGCGGTGGCGGATAGTAGGCCGCGGGCGGCGGATAATAAGCCGGCGGCGCGGCATAGGCGAACGGTGCAGTGGCAACGGTCGCCGCACCGACAACAGCCGCGCCGGCGAGAGCACCGACACCGAAGGCGACACCGGCCGGGCCGATGCCCGGGCCGCGGCCCCAACCGGGCGCAAAGCCGCGTGCCCCGAAACCAGGCGCGAAGCCCCGGCCGAACCCAGCACCGCCATGGCCGCCGAAGAAACCATGACCAAAGCCACCGAAGCCATGGCCGAAATGGAAGGGCTCACGCGCCGAGGCGGAGGCCAGCGGCACGGCTATCACGGCGGCAGACAGCAGCGAAGCGGCTAGCGTAGTCCTGAAGGTCATGGCCGAAACTCCTCGACGCAGTTCCCGTACCCAGGACAGACACTACCACGATCTCGAATAAAACGCAACGGGTGCGTTTCGTTTCAGAATGGTTTCATCCTCTTGCATGGATCGGCCGCGACGAGGTGGCTTAACCCACTGATTGCAATCATACCGGCGCCACCCCGATGACAAGGATGGCGCCGTTTTGGACGATCAGTTGAAACCACCTGATGCAACGATGCGCTCGCCGGTCAACCAGCCCGAGGCATCGGAGGCGAGGAAGACGGCGACCTGGGCGATGTCGTTGGGCTGGCCGGCCCGGCCAAGCGGCGTTTGCGCCACGGCGTGCTTCTCGAAATCGCTGCCAGCGATGCCCGCCGTGTGCACGCCTTCGGTATCGACGAAGCCCGGCGCGATCGTGTTGACGCGGATCTTGCGCGGCCCCAACTCCTTGGCGAGGACACGCGTCACCGCTTCGAGCGCGCTTTTGGTGGCCGAGTAGATGGTCGAACCCGGCGGCGTGAGCGTGCTGGCGACCGAGCTGATATTGACGATGCTGCCACCCGAGTTGCCGAAATGCTTCACGGCTTCGCGGACCGCGAGAATCGGGCCCAAAACATTGATGCCGAATTCGCGATGGAACTCGTCTTCGGTGACGCCTTCGATCGGCGCGAACTGATAGACACCCGCGTTGTTGATCAGCACATCGAGCGTGCCGAAGGCTTTCTTGGTCTCGTCGAACAGCTTGGCCACGTCAGCCGCTTTCGACATGTCGCCGTGTACGGCAATCGCCTTGCCACCCTTGGCGGTGATCGCGGCGACGACTTTGTCGGCGCCGTCCTTGCTCGATGCGTAATTCACGACGACCGATGCACCGGCCTCGCCCAGGCTTTTGGCGATACCCGCGCCGATCCCCTTCGATGCACCGGTGACGACCGCCACCTTGCCCTTTAAATCGCTCATCGCCCTGCTCCATTGGATTGTTCGACAATTAGATAATCATCTAAGTGTCGAACAATCGACTTCAAGGGCCCAATCTGAAATTTAAGTGGGAGAAGATTCTAGATTTTGCCGAGACGGTCGAGATAGGCGCGCAGAACGTCGCGCTGCAGGGTCAGGTTCATGAACTTGCCGTCGCGCGCGGTTTCGATCAGGCCTGCCGTCTCGAGTTCCTTGATGTGATGGGAGAGCGTGGCGGGCGTGATGTCCTGCAGGTTCTGCAGCGCGCTGCAGGCGGTCGGCGCGTCGTGCTTGCCGATTTCTTTGAGGATCTGATAGCGCCGCGGCTCGGCGAGCGCACGCGCGATCCGCGTGAACTGCTTGTCGGTCAGCTTGTCGTCTTTCGCAGAAGCCATGGCTTAAACCTAGGTCGCGGTGCGGCGGGTGTCCAGCGACGCGGCCCAGCGATGCACTACGTGCTTCGCGCCTGGCTGCGTGCCGCGATCCAGAACGCGGCCTGCGCCACGATGCCGGCACCGGTCAGCACTAAGGCGGCGGCCAGCGACGGGCTGCCGCCGAAGCCGACCAGCGCCGTACACAATGCGCCCACCGCCATCTGGGTGAAGCCGTAGAGACCCGAAGCCGAACCGATGACGGCGGGGTCGACGCTGATCGCTTCGGTCAACGCGGCGGGCGCCGCCGTGCCCACGCCTACGGTGAAGACGAACATCGTGACGATGGTCAGGACGACGGAGAGATGGCCCGTCAGTACTGCGGCGAGGAAGACGAGTGTGGCGATGACGCTGACCGAATTCGCACCGATCAGGAGACGGCGGATCGGCACGCGCGCGATCAACCGGCTGGCGAGCATGCTGCCGATCCAGACGCCGAAGATCAGGATCGAGACATAGGGACCGACTTCGTCGGGACTGCGATGCAGCTCGCGGAGGAATATGAACGGCGCGGCGGCGATGAAGGCGTACATCGAGGTGGTGGCGCAGCCGCCGCCGATGGCGAAGCCGAGAAACGCCGGCGACCGCGCGAGATACCCATAGCTGCGCAGCAGGCCCGTGCCGGCGCGGCGGCTCGGTCTTCCCGTTTCCGGCAGCAGCCGCCAAGTGAGGAGGAAATTGACGACACCGAGTCCGCATAATAGAGCGAGCAGCGCGCGCCAACCCGCTGTGTTGGCGACCAGGCCGCCGACCAGCGGACCGATGCCCGGCGCGAGCGTAACCATCAGGTTCATCAGGGCCTGACGCCGCACGGCGTCTTTCGATTCCGACGTGTCGCGCACCATGGCACGCGCCAGCACCAGCCCCGCGCAACCGCCCAGGGCCTGAAACAGGCGCGCGACGATCAGCGTTTGAATGTCTGCGGCGAACACGGCGGCAAAACCGGCGATCGTATAGATGACGAGGCCGACCATCAGTGTCGGACGACGGCCGAAGCGGTCGGAGACGGGACCATAGATCAACTGCCCGAAAGCGAGCCCCAGGATGTAGAGGCTGATCGTCGCCTGCATCGCCGGAATGCCGACGCCAAGGCTGATCGCCGCGACCGGCAGCGCCGGCACGAAGATGTGCATGGCCAGCGTGCCGCTGAAGGTGAGGACGCCGAGCAGCCAGAGCGGCGCCTTCGGGCGCGGCGGCGCGACGGCAGACTGCGTGATCTCCTCACTCATCGCTCACTCTCGTCGGACAGATTGAGCGCGCGGCCGATTTGCCGCAGCACGCGCATCGTCGTCGCCAGATCGCGTTCGCTGATCGCGGCCAGCGCGCTTGCGCGAACTTTCTGTGCGCTGGCCTCGACCGTGTCGACCAGCGCTTGCCCGGCCTTGGTGAGCAGGATCGCCTTGGCGCGGCGGTCGTGCTCGCTCTCGCGACGCTCGATCAGTCCCCAGTCTTCGAGCGAATCGAGCAGGCGCACCACAGCCGAACTGTCGAGCGAGAGCGATGCGGCGAGTTCCTTTTGCCGCATCGCCTCGGGCGTGCGCGCGATGCGAATCAGCGGCAGCCATGTCGCCTCGGTCAGGCCGAACGGCTGCAACTGACGATCGACGGCGCGACGCCACAGCCGCGCGGTCAAAGACAGAAGAGACCCGAAGCTTTGCCGGGCGGGATCGGAAGGGGTGGGCATACCGGAGCACTTAGGTGATGTATCAATAGATGATATATCATCTAATTAATCGTAACGTAAACGGTCACAATCTTTGACGCCTAACCTACTGATTTAAGAAAGAAATATCAAACCACTGCGCCGTGGCATTGCTTGTATTTCTTGCCCGAGCCGCAGGGGCATGGCGCATTGCGCGGCGTCGCCGCCCAGGTGGAAGGATCGGCCGGATTGACCTCGGGACGACGCGAGACGCGGGCCGAGGCTTGGCCGGTCGGCGGATTATTTTGCGCATCGCGCGCCGCGGTGGCGGCTTCGGCGTAGGCCGGGTCTTCGCGCGACTCGACCATCTGGCGCGGCGGCTGCGGCGCCAATTCGGCTTCGCTTGGCGCGGCGCGCAGTTCGACATGGGCCAGCAGCGCGGTCACGCGTTCGCGCAACAGGCCGAGCATTTCCTCGAACAGCGCGAAGGCCTCGCGCTTGTACTCGTTGAGCGGATCGCGCTGCGCATAGGCGCGCAAGCCGATGCCCTGGCGCAGATGGTCGAGCGCCAGAAGATGTTCTTTCCAGATCTGATCGAGCAATTGCAGCAGCAGGCTGCGCTCGATCATGCGCATCGACTCGGGGCCGAAATTGGCGGCCTTCTCGGCTGCCTTGCGATCAGCCGCGTCGAGGACGCGCTTGATCAGCTCTTCGTCGGCGATGCCCTCTTCCCCGGCCCATTCCTTGATCGGCAGATCGAGACCGAAGACGCGCGCGACTTCCGCATGCAGGCCAGCCACATCCCACTGTTCGGGGAACGCATGTTCGGGCACATGGCGACGCACCAGATGCTCCACCGTCTCGCGGCGCATATCGGTGATCGTTTCCGACACATCGGTCACGTTCATCAATTCGCGACGCTGCTCGTAGATCACCTTGCGCTGATCGTTCATCACGTCGTCGAACTTCAGCAGGTTCTTACGTACATCGAAGTTGCGCGCTTCCACCTTCTGCTGCGCCTTTTCCAGCGCCTTGTTGATCCAGGGGTGGAAGATCGCCTCGCCTTCCTTCAGGCCGAGGCGCTGCAGCATGCCGTCCATGCGCTGCGAACCGAAGATGCGCATGAGATCGTCTTCGAGCGACAGGAAGAACTTCGATGCGCCCGGATCGCCCTGACGGCCCGAACGGCCGCGCAGCTGATTGTCGATACGCCGGCTTTCGTGACGCTCGGTACCGACGACATAGAGCCCACCGGCCGCCAGCGCGACGCGCTTGAGCTCTGCCACTTCGACCTTGATCGCCTCGGTGCGGCGGTTGCGCTCGGCCTCGTCGGTCACCGGCGTGGCGCCGTCCAATTCGTGGGCGAGGCGCATATCGAGATTGCCGCCGAGCTGAATGTCGGTGCCGCGGCCGGCCATGTTGGTGGCGATGGTCACCGCGCCCGGCACGCCGGCCTGACCGATGATGAACGCCTCACGCTCGTGATGGCGCGCATTCAGCACCTGATGCGGCACGCCCTTGCTGCGCAGCAATTCCGAGAGCATCTCGCTCTTCTCGATGCTGACCGTGCCGACCAGGATCGGCTGCTTGCGCACGCGGCATTCCTCGATCAGCGTGACGATGGCGGCGAATTTCTCGCGCGCCGTGCGATAGACCTCGTCGTCGCTGTCTTTGCGCGTGATCGGCATATTGGTCGGAATCTCGACCACGTCGAGCTTGTAGATGTCGCCGAATTCGGCGGCCTCGGTCATCGCCGTGCCGGTCATGCCGGCCAGCTTCGGATAGAGGCGGAAATAATTCTGGAAGGTGATCGAGGCCAGCGTCTGGTTCTCGTTCTGGATCGTCACGCTTTCCTTGGCTTCGAGCGCCTGATGCAGGCCTTCCGAATAGCGGCGACCGTCCATCATGCGACCGGTGAATTCGTCGATGATGATGACCTTGTCGTCTTTCACGATGTAATCGACGTCGCGCGTGAACAGCTTATGCGCGCGCAGCGCCTGATTGACGTGATGCACCAGCGCGACGTTGTGCACGTCATAGAGGCCACCCTGGGCCAGCAGACCGGCCTCGCCCAGCAGCGTCTCGATATGTTCGACACCGACCTCAGTCAACGTCACCGTGCGCGTCTTCTCGTCTTTCTCGAAGTCGGTCGCGCCAAGCGGCGGGATGAGCTTGTCGACGCTCCGGTAGAGTTCGGAATTGTCTTCGGTCGGGCCCGAGATGATCAGCGGCGTGCGCGCCTCATCGACCAGGATCGAGTCGACTTCGTCGACGATCGCGTAATGGAAGGGCCGCTGCACCATATCGGTCAGGCGGAACTTCATATTGTCGCGCAGATAGTCGAAGCCGAATTCGTTATTGGTGCCGTAGGTGACATCGCAGTTGTAGGCGGCCTGGCGTTCCTCGTCGTCGAGATCGTGAACGATCACGCCCACCGTGAGGCCGAGGAAGCGGTAAACGCGGCCCATCCACTCCGAGTCGCGCTTGGCCAGGTAGTCGTTGACCGTGACGACATGCACGCCCTTGCCCGAGATCGCGTTGAGATAGACCGCGAGCGTGGCCACCAGCGTCTTGCCTTCGCCGGTCTTCATTTCGGAGATCATGCCCTTGTTGAGCACCATGCCGCCGAGCAGCTGCACATCGAAATGGCGCTGCCCGAGCGTACGCTTGGCCGCTTCGCGCGCGGTGGCGAAGGCATCGACCAGGATATCGTCTTCGGTTTCGCCCGCCTGCAGCCGGCCGCGCAGCCAATCGGTGCGCTCGCGCAGCTGGGTATCGGTCAGGCCTTGCAGCTCCGGTTCGAGGGCATTGATGGCTTCCACATTGCGGCGGAACGTCTTAAGAACGCGATCGTTCGCGGTACCGAAAACCTTCCGGGCAAGCGCGCCAAACATACTGATGAACCTCGATTGTGCGGAAACCGGCCGGGAATGGCCGCCCCGTCAGGCAGTTAACTAAGCTCAGGGGACGCGAAACAGATAGGCTCCCGAGCGTGGGGAGTCAACGAGGGCGAACCTTAAGTTTTCTTACTCTGTCTGCCGTCGCGAGCCCTAAAACCGGATGCCTATCTAGGCTTCGGCCTCGTTTATCGTCATGCCCGGCCTTGTGCCGGGCATCCACGTCTTTGGGTAGCAAGAATGGCGTGGATACCCGGGACTCGGCCTTCGGCCGGCCCGGGCATGACGACGCTGATCGCGTCGTCACTTTCCGTCGCTGATCCGCCGGGCCTGATTGGCCAAAACCGCGCCCAAATCGCTCCAGCCATAGGCCACCGCCTCGACCGGCTGGCCGCCGACCGGAATTGGCCGGTGCGCCACCTGTTTGCCAGCCAGCCGTTCATAGAAATAGCGGGCCGGATTGGCACGGATCACCCAGACCAGGGCCGAATCATGCCCCGTATCATGCAGGCGGGCGAAGAGCGTCAACAACAGCTTGCGGCCGGTGCCCTTGCCCTGATGATCGGGCGAAACGTAAAGCGTGAAAATCTCGCCGGCGAAGTCGATGGCCACGCCGCGCTGTGGCCCGCAATGGCCGAACCCGACCACGCCGTCCTTGGGATCGACCGCCACCAGCACATCGCGCGGCCAGCGGCGCAGCAGCGCACCCCAAGACCCCGCCAAACGGCGTTCGGACATACCCAACAGAACCGTATCGGGAAGCATTCCCGGATAGGTGGCGCGCCAGGTCTCCATTTCGATCCCGGCGATCGTCTTCGCGTCTTCGGCCCGAGCCGGGCGAACACCCGTCATCGTAACTCTCCCTCGTCTCCCCCAAGGGTTCGTGGCAACAATCTTAGACCGAAGATCGGGCGGAGCGCAGCCCCGATTTCAGTCGCGTTACATGCATTCCACAATCTCGTGGCAGGCCTCTTGACAGGCTGCATGGCAGGGCTTTCGTACCTGTTCGGGCGCTCTTGTGCGGGGCCTTGGGTTGTGCTTAATGCGGGGGTCCGCAGCCTCCTGCGGATTTGATGATATTCACGAAAGGACCCGTTCCATGACCTTCTCCCGGTTGCGCGCCGCTGCGCTCACCATCGCGCTGATCGCCGCAACGCCTGTGTTCGCCGCCGACAGCAAGAGCGACGATCCGGTCGTGGCCACGGTCAATGGTCTGCCGATCCACAAATCGACCCTGGTCGAGGCCTATCAGCATTCGCGCCTGTCGCAGGCGCCGATCGACGCCGTCTATCCGCAGCTGCTCGACTATGTGATCACCAGCCAGCTGCTGCTGAACGAGGCGAAGAAGTCGAACCTGGCCGAAGATCCGGAAGTGAAGGCGCAGGTGAAGCTGGCCCAGGACAACATCCTCGAGCAGGCTTATATCGAGAAAAAGATCGCCGCCGCCGTGACCGACGCCGCGATCCAGAAGCAATATGATGAGACGATCAAAAAGCAACCCGGCAAGGAAGAGGTGCATGCGCGCCACATCCTGCTCGACAACGAGGCCGATGCGAAGAAGGTGATCGCCGACATCAAAGGTGGCGCGAAGTTCGAAGACATCGCCAAGACCAAGTCGAAGGACCCGTCGGCGGCGCAGAATGCCGGCGATCTGGGCTTCTTCAGCAAGGAAGACATGGTGCCGGAATTCGCCGATGCCGCCTTCAAGATGAAGCCGGGTGAGGTCAGCGAGACGCCGATCAAGACCCAGTTCGGCTGGCATGTGATCCAGGTGCTGGAACGCCGCACCGCGCCGCCGCCGTCGCTTGAAGACTCGAAGGCGCAGATCTCCAACGAGCTGCGCAATAATGCCGCGCAGACGATCATCGCCGGCCTGCAGAAGGACGCGACGATCCAACGCTTCAGCATCGACGGCTCGCCGCTGCCGGCCGAGAAGGCCGACGACAAGGCCGCGCCGGCTGCTGCAGCACCCGCTGCCGGCGACAAGAAACCCGACGAGAAGAAGCAGTAAGACTAAGCCGCCACCAACCGTCCCAGGATCAATCCATGGCTGACGCGATTTCGCCGTTCGCACCCAAGACCTATGCCACGCTGGCGCCCGTTGCCGGCGTCCGCTTGGCCAGCCATGCCTGCGGCATTCGTTACAAAGGCCGCGACGATCTGATGGTGGCGGAGCTCGCGCCCGGCACGACGGCGGCGGGGGTGCTGACGCAATCCCTCACCGCCTCGGCGCCGGTGTTGTGGTGCCGCAAGGCGCTGAAGGGCGGCAAGGGCCGGATGGTCGTGGTCAATTCCGGCAACGCCAACGCCTTCAACGGCATTGCCGGCGTGCAATCGGTCGAGCGCACGACGAAGAAGGCGGCCGCGGCACTGGGCTGCAAACCGACCGAAGTCTATGTGGCTTCGACCGGCACGATCGGCGTTCCTTTGGATGACGGCAAGATCACCGATGCCTTGGTGACGGTGATCAAGAAGCTCGACGCCGGCAATTGGAACAGCGCCGCGCGCGCCATCATGACCACGGACACCTATCCGAAGATGGCCACCCGCACCGCCCAGATCGGTGGCGTGACGGTGACGATCAACGGGTTCTGCAAAGGCTCGGGCATGATCGCACCGGACATGGCGACGATGCTGGCTTTCGTCTTTACCGACGCGAAGATTCCGGCAGCAACCCTGCAGACCCTGCTGGCCGAAGGCACTACCAAGTCGTTCAACTGCATCACGGTCGACAGCGATACCTCGACCAGCGACACGCTGCTCGCCTTCGCCACCGGCCAGGCCAAGCATGTGCGCATCACCGGTGTCACCGACCCGAAGCTGGCCGATTTCCGCAAGGCGTTCAGCGATCTGCTGCTCGATCTCGCGCTGCAGACCGTGAAGGACGGCGAAGGCATTTCCAAATTCGTGCGCATCGATATCAGCGGCGCCGCCTCCGCCTCAGCCGCCAAGCGCATCGGCATGGCGATCGCCAATTCGCCCTTGGTCAAGACTGCGATTGCCGGCGCCGACGCCAATTGGGGCCGCATCGTCATGGCCGTGGGCAAGGCCGGCGAGAAGGCCGACCGCGACAAGCTGGTCATCAAGATCGGTGGCCACGATGTCGCGCGCGAAGGCGGGGCGGTACCCGGCTATGACGAAACGCCGGTGGCCAAGCATATGCAAGGCCGCGAGATCGAGATTGCCGTCGATGTGGGCGTAGGGCGCGGCAAAGCCACCTTGTGGACCTGCGACCTGACCCACGCCTATATCGACATCAATGGATCCTATCGCACCTGAGGGATGTCTGGCCCAAGTCGTGGGCTGGAACGGACGGCCGATCGACACCGCGCGCCTGATTCTGCGCGCGCCACGCGCGGACGATGTGCCGCGCATGATGGAGTTGCTGGCCGATCCCGATGTGGTGCGCCATACGGCACGCGTGCCGCATCCCTACACCAAGGCCGATGGCGAGCGTTTCATCGCCGCCTGCGCCGAGGAGCGTGCCGCCGGTGCCGGCGTGACGCTGGCGATCGAGGAGCGCGTCTCGGGGCAGATGATCGGCTGTATCGGCGCGCCCTTCGCGCCCGGCAACGCCGAGATGGGATACTGGCTCGGCCGGCCCTATTGGTCGCAGGGCTATGCGACCGAGGCGGCGCGGCGGTTGTTACGCTTTCTCTTCGAAGTCTGCAGCCGTGGCCTGGTCTGGGCCTGCCCCGAACCTTCGAACCCGGCCTCGCGCCGCGTACTCGAAAAATGCGGCCTCGCCTTCGAGCGGCGCGAACACATGCTGTTCCCCGCGCGCGGCGATGAACGCGACGTGGATGTGCTGTCGATCGATCGCGAGCACTGGACCGCATCGCATGCGGCGCGCAAGCAGGTTCTCGTGGTTGCCGCCGCGTTGATCGATAGCGATGGCCGCGTGCTGTTGGCGCAGCGGCCGACTGGCAAGAGCATGGCCGGGCTATGGGAGTTTCCTGGCGGCAAGCTCGATGCCGGCGAGACGCCCGAAGCAGCGCTGGTGCGCGAACTTCACGAAGAACTGGGCATCGACATCACCGAAAGCTGCCTGGCCGCGATCGGTTTCGTGTCGCATGACTACGATACGTTCCATTTGCTGATGCCGCTTTATGCCTGCCGCCAATGGCGCGGGCAACTCACGCCGCGCGAAGGCCAGAGCCTCGAATGGGTGCGCGCGGCGCGGCTGACCGATTATAAGATGCCGCCGGCGGATGTGCCGCTGGTGGCCGCATTACGCGATCTGCTTTAAGGGAGGACGGCATGAGCGGCGAGAACGGAACTCTGATCGTGACCGGCGGCAGCCGCGGCATCGGTGCCGCGACGTCGCGCTTGGCTGGCGCGCGCGGCTACAACGTCGCCGTTAACTACCGCAGCGAACGCGGCCAGGCGGAGGCCGTGGTCATGGACATCGAGAAGTCGGGCGGCCGCGCCGTCGCCATTGCCGGCGATGTGGCCGATGAAGCGGCGATCCTCAACCTGTTCGAGCGGGCCGAACGCGAGCTGGGGCCGATCACCGGGCTGGTCAACAACGCCGGCACCACAGGGCCCTGGAACCGGCTGGACGAGATCACGCGCGCGACGATCCAGCATGTGCTCGAGGTCAACGTGATCGGTTCGATGCTCTGCGCGCGCGAGGCCGTGAAGCGCATGTCGACCGCGCATGGCGGCAAGGGCGGCGTGATCGTCAATCTGTCGTCCCGCGCGGCAGAACTGGGCTCGCCCAACTCTTGGATTCAATACGCGGCCTCGAAAGGCGCGATCGAGTCGTTCACCCGCGGCTTGGCCCTGGAAGTCGCGCGCGAAGGCATTCGCGTCAATGCGGTGCAGCCCGGGCTGATCGATACGGAGATCCATGTGGCTGGCGGGGGCGGCGACCGGCTGAAACAGGCCCTGCCCTCGGTGCCGCTCGACCGCATCGGCACGGCCGAAGAAGTGGCCGAGACGATCTTCTGGCTTTTGTCACCGGCGTCGTCCTACGTGACCGGCACCACCGTCAAAGTTTCGGGTGGCCGCTGATTTTTTGCCCGTCATGCCCGCCCTTGTGGCGGGCATCCACATCTTTGCCTCGACACGAAAGAAGGCGTGGATGGCCGGGACAAGCCCGGCCATGACGAGGTTCATTAGCACTGCTATAAGAATCGCAGCCTGAAAATAAGGAACGAAATCCATGGCCGACGGCGAAGTGACCGCAGCGATCCTGATCATCGGCAACGAAATTCTGTCGGGCCGCACGCAGGACACCAATGTCGCCTATATCGCGCTGGGCCTGAACGAAGCCGGCGTGCGCCTGAAGGAAGTGCGCGTGGTGCCCGACGATGAGAAAGAGATCATCGATGCGGTCAACGCGCTGCGCGCCAAGTTCACCTATGTCTTCACCACCGGCGGCATCGGGCCGACCCATGACGACATCACTGCCGAATGCATCGCCAAGGCGTTCGGCGTCAAACTGCTACGCGACCCGCGCGCGGTGGAACGGCTGAAGCGGGTGATCGCGCCCGAGAATCTCAACGAGGCGCGGCTGCGCATGGCGAACATTCCCGAGGGCGGCGATCTGATCGACAACCCGGTCAGCGCGGCGCCCGGCTTTCGCATCGGCAATGTCCATGTGATGGCCGGTATCCCGCGCGTGATGCAAGGCATGTTCGACGGGGTTAAGGGGTCGCTGAAAGGCGGCAAGAAGGTCTTGTCGCAGAGCATCGACATCTATACCGGCGAAGGCGCGATCGCGGCGGGCTTGACCGCGATTCAGAGCGAACGGCCGAGTGTCGAGATCGGCTCATATCCCTTCGCGCGCCAAGGTATTTTCGGCACGGTTATCGTCGCCCGTGGTACTGAAGCCGCCGACGTGTCGAATGCGATCGATGCGGTGCGCGCGCTGGCGCAAGGACAAGGCGCGCGCACGGAAGAGACCGGCGAAGGGCCGAAGTAAGTCAGATCAATAACTCAGCCGGCCTTCGCGGCCGCCAGGCGTTCGAGCTCACCGCGCATCCGCGCGACCGGCAAGTCCCACGCGCCGGCTTTTGCCTGACGGAACAGACGCGCCGTCGGATACCAGGGACTGTCTTCGCGGTCGCGCAGCCAGCGCCAATCGGAATCCATTGCCAGCATGATCCAGACCGGCCTGCCGAGCGCGCCCGCCAGATGGGCCGGCGACGTGCAGGACGAGATGACCAGATCGAGCGCCATCATCGCCGCCGCGGTGTCGGAAAAGGATTTCAGATCGGGCCCGAGATCGGTGAAGGAGTCCGGTAGTGCGGCGCCTTGGAGATCGGTGCGCCCGGCTCCCATCTGCAGACCGTAGATCGTGACACCCGGACAATCCATCAGCGGTCGGACAGCGGCCAGACCCGGCGAGCGGCGCGCATTGTAAGTCGCGTCGGGATTGCCCGACCAAACCAGGCCGACGCGCAAGCCGGGGCGCGCCGCGAAGCGCGCCTGCCATGCGGCGACGCGATCGCCATCGGCCGCGATATAAGGCACCTGCGCCGGAATCGTGTTGAGCCGCGTGCCGAAGATGTAGGGCAGCGACATCATCGGAATTTGGCAGGCGATATTCTCGATCGCTTCACCGCTTTCGATCACCTGGGATACGCCGGGCACCGTGGACAACAATGGCCGCAGACCTCCGCGCGTACCCACCACAACGGTGCCGCCACGCGCGGCGATCATCGGGGCGTAGCGCACGAACTGGAAATTGTCGCCGAAGCCTTGCTCGCCACGCACGAATATACGCGCGCCTTTCAGCGGCGCGCCGCGCCAGCGCGGCAACGGCATCTGCGCTTGTGTCCGCCACTCCCACTCCTCCAGACCGGCCTCGAAATCGCCGACCAGGAGCAGCAATTGCCCGAGCGAATAATGCAGCGCTCGATCGTTCGGCGCGCGACGCAGCATCATGCGGTAGATACGCATCGCCTCAGCGATATCGCCATTGCTCATGGCGATATAGGCCGCTTCGACGTTGTCGTGAGGCGGAATCACGGCGGATACTTTTGCGTCGGATTAAGACGGAACGAGTAAACGCGACATCAATGCAGCGCCGAACGCATCCACGAAGCCTTTGGCGTCGCACAGGGCGGAAGCCGATACGGAATCGCGCAGGCCGGCACGGATGGCATCGAGATCGGCGGCAGCGGCCAGGCGCGCCGCGATCGCGACGTAGTCTTCGCCCGTGGCTGCAACCCAATCGCCGCGGCCGGCGGCGTCGAGAATGGCAGCGCCGATGCAGCCGGCGCGACGGTCGCCCCGCAGCGTTACGACAGGCACGCCCATCCACAGTGCTTCGGCGACATCGTTCATCCCGGTCACCGGCGTTGTGTCGAGCAGCACGTCGATTCGTCCGAACAGATCGAGATTGACCGTGGTCGGCTCATGCGGACCTTGCAGCCGCACCCGATTGACCACGCCGAAATTGGCGAACATCTGGCCAAGACGCTCAGCGATCGGTTGCGGCCAGGCGCCGCTGGCATTGCCAATCAGGATCGATGCGTCGGGCACCGCGCGCAACACGGAAGCCCACAGCGCAACCGTTTCGGCGGTGATGCGCCGCATATCGCCGATGGCGCCGAACGTCACCTGGCCGGAAAGGTCGCGCGGCAATGGCTTCACCGTCTCGGCTTCGACACCTGTTGCCGGGAAGCGCCACGTCAAAAGTTGCGGCAGGGCAATGACTTTGTCGGCGTCGAAAAGAATGCGGTCCACGGCCGCTGTCGCCGCGCTGCCGATGACCATATCGGCGCCGGGCAGCCGATCGGGCGCCGGCACACCGAGCCACTGCACTATGGGCGGAACGAAGTCGCCGCCGAATTGGGGGAAGCGCGCCTCCTCGGCCGAATTGCAAAGATTGATCAGCATCCCCGGCGCGTCGCCGGCAATGATGCGGTCCAGCGTCGCCGCGTCGAGATCGGCGCAGTCCTGAAACCGCATGGCCTTGGATCGCACCAGTTCGGTGGTGGCATCGGTCCGCCGGTTGAGGCGATAGACGATCGCGGTTTTGAAATGGTCGAGCACCGGCAGAAAAAAGTCGACCAGCGGCCCCGAATGGCACTGATCCCATAGGATACCGATGATAGGATTGACCTCGTGGAACGTGGCGCGGCGGCGCGGCGGCGCGGCGCGATCGCGCCACTCCGTGGCCGCTTCGCGGGACGCGCTGTAATTGGCGGAAGTCTGCCACGGCAGTTGAAACAGAGCATGCGCCGCGATGATGGAATCACTGTCGGACTCAAGCGCCAGCGATGTCCGATGATTGACCAGCGCCTGGTCGTGCTCACCAAGACTGAGCAACACGTCGCCCAACCAGCGAACCGCGGCGGCCGTATTCGGTTGCAAACCCGTCGCCGCCAGCAAATGCCCCCGGGCGATGTCGTGATGCCCGAGCGCTTGATGAGACCGCGCGAGAAGGACGAGCGAATTATACTGCTGCGGGTTGATGCGTAGTTCGCTTTCGGCTTCCTGAATCGCCTCGGCATATCTGCCGGCATGGAAGGCCGCTTCGGCCAGCAACCAATGGGTCGACAGCTCGACATTGTCGAAGACGTCGCGTCCCATGGGGAGATTGGCCGGGATCAACAGCTCCGACTCGGGGTGCGGCGCCAAGACCGTCGCCAGCTTCGCGTAATAGAGCGCATCGGTAATGCGGCCGATACTCGCGCTGAGATAGGCGAGCATGGCCGGATATTCGCGCCAATCCGGCTCGATCTGATGGGCACGTTCGACGAAGCTCAACGCCAGCCCCTGATCGCCCATACGCGCCGCGACAAGGCCCATCATATGGAGCGCGGGCGCGCATTGCGGATCGTCGCGCAACAGCAAGGAGCAATGATCCATTGCTCCCTTCAGATCGCCATCGGCGACGCGCCGATTGATCTCTTTCAAACTGTCGGTGAGGGAATCTTGTCTGGCGTCCATGAGACCAGGGCGTCCTTAAGCGCGACATTGGTATGGATTTCGTCGATATGGTCGAAGAACCAATCGGCTTGATCGAGCATCGTTTGAATCGTTTCTGCAATACCGGCATAGGCGAGCTGCTGAAACATCCCTCGCTTTTCGGGCGGGTGCACCCGGCGGCAATAATAGTCCGTAGCGATCACCGCCATGAAGAGCGTGCCGCGTAGACAATATTCCTCGAAATGGGCGGGCCGATAATGATCGGGAATCATCAAGAGGCCCATCTGGTGGAGAAACGCATGGCTGCGGTCGGGGTTGCTCTCGCAGACTTCAATCAGCTGATCGGCATAGCGGCGCATAGCGCCGCGCCAATCGGTCGCATGCCACTTTTCATTGAAGCCGAAGGCCGATGCTTCGGGCCACCGTTCGATCAGCTCGGCCACGATCTCGGCTTTGGGCCTTTGGAGAGCAGCGATGCGAATGCCGTCGGCAACCTGAGGCCGCGCCCCCTTGATGCGCAGCCCGTCGCTGCAATTAAAGACGCGAGCGCCGGTTGCCGCGTTGCCGCGGATGCACTCCTCCATCGACTGGCGGCTCCAGGTCATGATTTCGTTGGTGAAGACGATGCCGCCGAAATTCCCCAGTTCCCGTACCGGAAACTTCTGGATGAACGTGACCGCCGCGTCGTATTCGGCCGTGCGATTGGCCATGTGATAGGGCGAGAATCTCGAATGATGATGATCGGGCGATCGGGCGCCGAGATCGCAACCGAGCAGATAGATTTCGGTGAAACCCGATCGCAATGCGATCTCGAGTCCCGTGTTCGTCACCGTCGGCCCGGCATTGCTGAGCGAATATTCCACGCCGGGGCTGAACATGGCGTAGGACGTCAGCGCTTGCCGCATGAAGTAAACACCCTCGCCGAACAAAGCCCGCGTTTGCGGGCTGACGGTGTTCGAGCCGATCAAGCAGATGCCGCTGTAGTCGTATTTCTTCGCCATCGACACAAGCATGTCGCGGGCAGCCTCGCCGTTTTCCAACTGCACCTGGAAATCGGGGCGGATGCCGTTGGTCATGAGAGCGCCCAGCGCCGAACCGCAAGAGATGATGACAGCGCGGTCCTGATTGGCTTTGACGAATTCGATGTCCTGATCAAGCGACGGTCCGGATCCGACGATGAACGCCGGCAGGCCTGCGCGCGTTCCAGGGCTGTGCTTGAAGACGCGGAAATTGTCTGCGGCGACGAGATTGAAATAGGAGGCGCGCACCATCTCCAGCTCGTCGCTGAAAAAGCCCAATCCGCTATGGATGAGATGCGCATCCTTGGCGAACGTCTTCTGCGCCGCACTCATGATGTCATTGGGATAGGACGCGATGGTCAAAGTGGAGTCGACGGCGCTCGGATTGGCATTGCGGCAGTGGCCACGCATCCTCTCCGACATTTCGGCTGCGTTATCGGACTGGAGCAGCGACACCGACCACGGCCATTCCTTGCGTCGCTCCAACAGCGACACCCAATCGAACGTGCTCAATGAATGGTAGAGAAAGTCGAGATTGGGCTCGACGATGCAGATCGAAAATGGCTCGCAGAACTTTAGCGCTTCGGCGAGGTGATACCCCAAGCCCATGCCCATGACGATGAGATGGTAGGCTTCATGGCCATTGGGGACTCGCAGGAAGGTAACCCCATCGTCGACGCCTTGCTTGAGCAATTGCGTGATGTAGACGCTCGTCGTCTGGTCAAGCGAGCTACTGCCGAATGGCGTCGCGAAAATTCGCCCGCGAGGCGAAGTCTTCAATTCGTCGATCATGCGGCGTGCGAGGTCCGGGCCGGTGGTACCGTCACCGGCAGTGTCATAGAGGCACTGGCCGCGGAATTCGACATCGCAACTGCCGTCGAGATTTTCGACCAGCCGCGTTTGCGGGACGTATTCGCGCAGAAGTTCGGCATAGGCCGGCAGGAAGCGTTCGAAGGCGGCCATATTTTCCGCCCGCATATCGCTTTCAACCGCCACAACCGTCATCGGAACCTCCGCGAACATCGGCGCAGCACGAAATAGGCCCCTGCCAAGCTGGGCCGCGCCTAGCTTAGGCATAACAGGGCAATAGTTAAGAGAGGGTTAGAAGGGCACGGTTAAGCGGTTGGCGGACAAATAGAAAGGGCGGGGAAGTTGCCTTCCCCGCCCCGAAAAACGTCTGTCTGTTGCCGGCTATTAGCGGAACAGCGACAGAACCGCCTTTTCGTTCTGACCTGCGAAGGACAGAGCCTGAATACCCAACTGCTGGCGGGTCTGCAGCGAGAGAAGATTGGCGCCTTCCTCGTTGAGGTCCGCGAGCGTCAGCTTGCCACCGCCTTCGGTGAGCAGGTTGACGTAGTTGTTGGTGAAATCGAGGCGCGTATTGAGCAACGCGACGTTCGAACCCACCGCCTGCGATTGCGAGCGGAGGTCCAACAGGTTGGCCTGCAGCTCGGTGAGCAGGAGGTTGGTGGTTGCCGGCAGAGACGAGCTCAGCACGAACTGACCCGTGACCGCCGTAAGCTTGATCGACGAAGCGGCAGTCGCGTTCGTGACGGTATTCGCCGTCGCGACCGAGGCAATCTTCAGCGACAGCACTTCACCATCGGTGAAGGTCTGTGTGTCGGTGAAGGTGGACGTGGTCGAACCAGCCGAACCGATCGTCAGCGTCAGCGTGACCGAACCATACTTGAACTCGGCGATCGAGCCGGCAGAAAACGTAGCGGCCGTACCCGAGAAATAGAAGGTGTTGTTGATCGCGCCGGCCGTGCCCGTCGTGATCTTGCCACCAGTGTTCGAATTGAACGAAATCTGGAAGCCCTTGGTCGTCGAGTCGGCAGCAATAACGCTCGCCGAGGTAACCTCGGCGAGACCGAGACCACGCGCATCGCTGGTGACGTCGACCGAGTTGACCGTCAGGTTGCTCGAGGTGAGCGTGCTGAACGAAACGCTCAGCACCTGGCCGGTACCGGCGATCAGGTTGAGGCCCTGATACGACGTATCCTTGGCCAGCGTGTTAACCTGGGTACGCAGGTTATTGTACTGCGAGACCAAGCCCGGGATCTGGGTGGACGAGGCCGATTCGGCGCTCAGCACCAAGCCTTGCAGCTGGCCGACGATGTTCTGAATGCCCGTGATGCCTTCCAGCGCGGTCGACAGCGAGCTGATGCCCTGGTCGATGCCGTCCTTCTTATTCGAGAAGTCGGACGCACGATCGGTCAGCGCCTGCGCCTGGAAGTACGAGACCGGATTATCGATCGCGTTGTTGACCTTCAGGCCAGTCGAAAGGTCGTTCTGAGTACGGTTGATGAGGGTCTGCGCGCCTTGCAGCGTGATCAGGCTGCTTCGAATCGCGGCAGAAAGGTTAATATCGCTGCTCATGGAGTCGCTCCATTCTAGAGGTCTGTCCGAAGGCCCTTTCTGGCCTTCGTAAGCAGTAAGCACACTTCGGCAGTGATGTTACCGAAGCACACGCCACCTTATCCCCCTTCCTCGGCCGATGCAAGTCTTTGTGCATAACGCCCCAATCGATGCACTGACTTGACGGACTCGCCCGGAAGCCTCAGATTCTCTTCAAGAATCCGGGGAAGGCGGACGGAGAGGAAACCCATGGTTACCAAATCTCGTCCGTTCGGATTGTTATGCTTTGCAGGGGCGTGCGTTGTGGCCGGTCTGGTTTTCGCGACCAGTGCGATGGCCGAGGATCATGACTGCCCCAATCATCCCGAGGCCACCTATACGCTCAGCGGCGACCCCGACTCGGATCGCGCGCAGCTCGAAAAATTGGTCGACTACGCCAAGGCGCGCGGCGCCGTCTGCATCATGGCCTTTTACGACGGCAAGGGCCCGGCCAACGGTAAGATGCTGGCCTTTCGCCGCGCCAATTGGACCATGGAGCAGCTGACCAAGAGCGGCGTGCCCGAAGGCACGATCAGCCGCGTTCTGCGCGCCGCCGAGAAAGAAGACGCGCGCAAGGTCCAAGTGATCCTTGGCCCGTAATCGCGCGGCGGCCTCGGTAAGCAGGCGGTGACTCGCTTCCACGACGACGCGTTCGTCGAGGCCGAAGCCGCAGCGGCCCGCGGCGAGGTGCCCGTTGGCGCGGTGATTGCGCGCGGCACAGAGATCGTCGCCCGCGCCGGCAATCGTGTTATCGAGCTGCACGACCCGACGGCGCATGCCGAAATGCTGGCCCTGCGCGAAGCGGCCGCGCTGATCGGCAGCGAACGGCTTGAGGACTGCGATCTCTATGTCACGCTGGAGCCCTGCCCGATGTGCGCGGCGGCGATTTCGCTCGCGCGCATCCGGCGGCTCTCATTCGGTGCTTATGATCCGAAGGGCGGCGGCGTCGATCATGGACCGCGCATCTTCGAGCAACCGACCTGCCATCATCGCCCCGAGGTGACCGGGGGGATCGATGAGACGCGCGCAAGCGACCTCTTGAAGCGCTTCTTCACAGAGCGCCGTTAGGCATCAGCCCTTCAAGAAGCCGATCACGTCGCGGATCTCGGCCATGATCGGCGCCGACAGCGCACGCGCACGCTCGCCGCCCTTGCGCAGGATCGCATCGATCGAGTCCGGCTCGGCGAGCAAGCGCTTCATCTCGGCGTTGATCGGCCCGAGCGAAGCGACCGCGAGATCGGTCAGGTCCTTCTTGAACTCGGAGAACTGCTTGCCGGCGAAGCGCTGCACCGTTGCCTCGACACTCGTATCGGATAGCGCGGCCCAGATGCCGAACAGATTGGCCGCCTCGGGCCGCTCTTCCATTGCCGCGACGGTGTCGGGCAAGGGCAGCGGATCGGTCTTCGCCTTGCGGAGCTTGAGCGCGATTGTGTCGGCATCGTCGGTCATGTTGATGCGTGAGTAATCCGACTCGTCGGACTTGCTCATCTTCTTGGTGCCGTCGCGCAGGCTCATCACGCGCGTGGCCGTGCCCAGGATCAACGGCTCGGGCTGCGGGAAAACTTCGCGGCCATAATCGGCGTTGAACTTCTGCGCGATGTCGCGCGAGAGCTCGAGATGCTGCTTCTGGTCTTCGCCCACGGGAACATGAGTCGCCTTGTAGACCAGGATGTCGGCGGCCATCAGATTGGGATAGGCATAGAGACCGACCGAGGCGTTCTCGCGGTTCTTGCCGGCCTTCTCTTTAAACTGCGTCATGCGATTGAGCCAGCCGATACGCGCGACGCAATTGAAGATCCAGCCCAGATCGGCGTGATCGGGATTGTGGCTCTGGACCATCAGGATGTTACGCGCGGGATCGAGACCGGCGGCGATCAGGGCGGCGGCCACTTCGCGGGTGTGCTTGCGCAGCTCGGCCGGGTCCTGGAACACGGTGATCGCATGCATGTCGACCACGCAATAGATGCATTCGTATTGCGTCTGCAGCCCGACCCAGTTGCGGACCGCGCCGAGATAATTGCCCAGATGCAGATTGCCGGTGGGTTGAATGCCGGAAAAGATGCGACTCATCGCGTTATTCGTCCTGTGGTTGCGGGGCGCACATTACCCGAGGGCGGGCTACGGTCAAGACTGGGGGGTCAAGACGCGGAAAGATCGAAACCGCCGTCCCCGCCTGAGCCACCACCGGGCTTGCGCCGCAGCCAGCTTTTCACCTCGCTCAAGCGCAACGCGCCGAAGACATGGGCCGCCACGCCAAAGGCCGCGATGCCGAGCACGATCAGAACCGCTAGCGCGGCATAGCGAATACCGGGCTGGCCGAGCCAGACAGTCAGAAGCTTCTGCGCCTCCCACAGGATCGCGTCCATGACGATGCAGGCGGCGATGATCCGCGGCAGGCGCTGTTCGTTGCGCTTGTCGATCTTGAACCAGTTGCGACGCTCGACGATGAACACCAGAACGATCACGTTGAGCCAAGCCGAGAAGGCCGTGGCGAAGGCCATACCCAGATAGGGCGCGATGCCGAAGCGCGGCAACATGCGGACCAGAATCAGGTTCACCACCACATTCACGGCCATGGTGCCGATGGCGATGCGCACCGGCGTCCGCGTGTCGTGGCGCGCGAAGAAGGCAGGTGTCAGCACCTTCACCAGCACATAGGCTGGCAGACCGCCGACAAGAACGGCCAGGGTACCGGCCACGGCTTGCGTGTCTTCGGCAGTGAAATGCCCGCGCTGGAACAGCAGCGCCACGATCGGCTGGGCCAGGATGATCAATGCCGCCGTGGCCGGCAGAGTGAGCAGCAGTACCAGTTCCATCGCCCGGTTCTGCGATTCGCCGGCCGCTTCGAGTTCGCCGGCGCGAATCTGGCGCGACAGCATCGGCAACAGCGCCGTTCCCGCTGCGACGCCGACCACGCCCAGCGGCAATTGGTTGATGCGTTCGGCGTAGTTGAGATAGCTGATCGCGCCGGTGGCGATCGTCGAGGCGATCATCGTATTGACCGCGAGGTTGATCTGATAGACGCCCGCGCCGATCGCGCCCGGCACGACGCGTTTCAGCATCTGCTTCACTTCGGGCGACAGCTTCGGCATCCGCGGCCGCAGCGGCATGCCGATGCGATGCACCGAGACGATCAGCCAGGCGAATTGTGCGATGCCCGAGGCGAACACACCCCACGCCATCGCGTGGCCCGGCGTCGGCGTATAGGGCGCGAGAATGATCAGCACGGCGACCGAGACGACATTGAGCAACACCGGCGTGCCGGCCGCGGCGGCAAAATGGCCCATCGCGTTCAACACACCGCTTTGCAGCGACACCATCGAGATGAACAGGAGATAGGGAAAGCAGATGCGCGACAGCGTCGTCGCCAGAGCCAGCTTGTCTTCCGTGCTGCCGAAGCCGGGCGCCAGCACATCCATCGCCCAGGGCATGATGATTTCCATGATCGCCACGAACGCGATCAGCGTGACCGTCAGCACCGACAGACAACGCTCGGCGAAATCACGCGCCGCTTCGCGCCCACCCTCTTCCAGCTTGCCGGCGAACAGCGGCACGAAGGCCGGATTGAATGCGCCCTCGGCGAACAGCGAGCGAAAGAGATTGGGGAAACGGAACGCGACGAAATAGGCGTCGGCCACCACACCGGCGCCGAGATAGCGCGCCACCAGCATTTCGCGCACCAAACCGGTGAGCCGGGACAGCACCGTCCAGCCGCCGATGGTGGCAATCGCACGACCCAGGGTCATGGGGTTCGCTTCGCCTTGTCTTCTTTATCGTCATGGCCGGGCTTGACCCGGCCATCCACGACTTTTGCGCGGCTCGGCGTGGATGCCCGGATCAAGTCCGGGCATGACGCAAAAAAGAATGTAGGCAGAAACCTCATCCTCTTACTGCGCCGCCACCATGGCCGCCTTTGCGGCAGGTGCCTCGGCTTCGGCCGGATCGCGCAGCGCGTCGAGCAACGCGGTGCGGATATCCTTGATCTTGCGCTCGTGATCGACGCGCAGGCCGAACAGGTCTTTGACATAGAACACGTCGACCACGCGTTCGCCATAGGTCGAGATATGCGCCGAGGCGATTTGCAGATTGAGGCGCGTCAGCGTCGAGGTCACATCATATAGCAGGCCGATGCGGTCGCCGCCGTTGATCTCGATCACCGTGTAGGCCTCGCTGGCCGTATTGTCGACGATGACGCGCGGCGGCACGCGGAACAGGTCGTTGCGCGAATGCGTGGCGGCACGGCGCGCGATCACGTCGCGGTTGAGACGGATGCGATCGCCCAGCGCCTGTTCGATATTGATCGACAGTTTGGCGAGGCGCGTCGAACTGGAGAACGCGCCGCCATCGGCGTCTTGGATCAGGAACGTGTCCAGCGCCATGCCGTTGGTCATGGTGATGATCTTGGCATCGACGATCGACGCGCCGGACAAAGCCATCGCGCCCGCGATCCGCGAGAACAAACCAGCGTGATCGCCGGTATAGACGGTGATCTCGGTAACGCCTTGCGATTCGTGAACGCGCGAGTCGATCGTCAGCGGCTGCTGGGCCTTATCGGCTTCGCGCATCAGCAGCGCGTGGCGCAGATGCGTCGCGGTATCGAACGAAATCCAGTAGGACGGATAGCCGCGCGCCAAATGCGCCTCGATCTCATCTTCGCTGAAGACCGGCTTCATCGCTATGCGCAGCGCATCCTGGGCCTGCGCAGCACGACGTTCGAAGCGTTCGAGCCGGATGCCGCCCGACATCATGTCGAACGCGTTGTAGTAAAGCGAGCGCAGCAGGCCCGCCTTCCACGCGTTCCACACGTTGGGTCCCACCGCGCGCACATCGGCCACGGTCAGAACCAGCAGCAGCTTCAACCGCTCGGGGCTTTGCACCACCGAGATGAAATCGGCGATCGTCTTGGGGTCGTCGATGTCGCGCTTATAGGCGGTGCGCGTCATGAGCAGGTGCTGCTTCACCAGCCAGCTGGCCGTCTCGGTCTCTTCTTCGGTGAGGCCCAGACGCGGCCCCATCTTCAGCGCGATCTCGGCGCCCAAATCGGAATGATCGCCGTTACGGCCCTTGGCGATGTCGTGCAGGAACAGCGCGAGATAGAGCGCGCGGCGCGAATTTTCGTTGGCGATGGTGCACATTACCTCGCTGGCGGCGGGCGCCTCGTCCTGCAGCTCGCCGCGTTCGAGGCGATGCAGGATGCCCATCGCCTGGATCGTATGCTCGTCGACCGTATAGACGTGATACATGTCGTACTGCATCTGCGCCACGACACGGCCGAAATCGGGCACGAAGCGCCCCAGCACGCCGGCTTCGTTCATATGCCTGAGCGCGCGCGCCGGGTCCATCTTCGAGGTCAGCATCTCGAGGAACAGCCGGTTGGCTTCCGGATCGCGGCGCAGGGCCGCATCGATGCGCTTCATGTTGCGCGTCATCTGCGACAGTGCCTGAGGATGCACATCCATGCTGTGCTCGTGCGCCACATGGAAGATGCGGATCATCTCGACCGGCTTCTTCGCAAACGTATCGTCCTCGGGCGCGTTCAGCCGAGCATTCTCGACGAGGAAGCCCTCCAGCTCCTTCGGCGCGCCGGCGGACCGGAAACCGCGCGGATGGCGCTTGTTCTGATCCTCCAGCAACGCGCAGAAGATGCGCGTGAGATCGCCGACATCTTTGGCGATCAGGAAATAGTGTTTCATGAAGCGCTCGACGCCCGACGAACCACCATGGTTGGTGTAGCGCATGCGCTTGGCGATATCGGGCTGCATCTCGAAGGTCAGCCGGTCATCCATGCGGTCGGTGATGAAGTGCATATGGCAGCGGACAGTCCACAGAAACTGCTGCGCCTTGGCGAAACGCTGCGCCGCGCCCTTGGACAGATGGCCGAGCGCCACCAGCTCGACCACATCGCCGACGCCGTAGAGATATTTCGCGATCCAATAGAGCGTGTGCAGATCGCGTAGCCCGCCCTTGCCGTCCTTCACATTGGGTTCGAGCACATAGCGCGGCTCGCCCAGCTTGGCATGGCGCTCGTTGCGTTCGGCCAGCTTGGCTTCGACGAACTGCTCCTGCGTACCGGGCACGATGTCGGCGCGGTAGCGCGTCATCAATTCCTGGAACAACGCCTGATCGCCCCACAGCCAGCGCGCTTCGAGCAGCGCGGTGCGGATGGTGATGTCGGCGCGGCCCTGCTTGATGCACTCGGCCACCGAGCGCGTCGAATGCCCGACCTTCAGCCCGAGATCCCAGAGTAGATAGAGCATGAACTCGACCGCCTTCTCGAGCTTGGCGTCATGACGCTTCGGCATCAGGAAGAGCAGGTCGATATCGGAATGAGGGAACATCTCGCCGCGGCCATAGCCGCCGACGGCCACCACCGCCATCGCGCCCCTCTTGCCAGCGGCGCCCGGGAATTCGTAAGCGAGCGCGAAGTCGTGGATCAGCCGGACGATCTGATCGATTAGAAAAGTATGCTCAAGCAGAGTCTCGTCGCCCAGCCCGGCAGCCTCGAAACGGCGGCGCATCTCAGCGTAACCGGCTTGGTAAGCGGCCTTCAGCGCCTCAAGCACCTGGCCGCGCCGCGCCGCACCCGAAGGTGTCGCCTTGGCGATCGCGTCAAGGCGCTCTTGCAGCGCCTGCCGGTCGATGATCTCACGCTGATGCTTGATGGTCTGACGCATACCGGGCGGTTCCGTTTCGGGCGGGCAGTATATAGGGAGCGTCCGGGCCTGATTAGTCCGAAATTAGTCACGAAAAAGGGGGCCGGAAACCGGCCCCCTCTCCCGTTCGATGAGCAGGTCGACGCCGGTTAGGCGGCGGCCTGGGTCTCGATCGTCTTAGGCTTGTCCTGCGCCTTCTCCGGCGCCGCATTGCCGATCGCGATGGTCCGCGGCTTCAACGCCTCGGGCACCACGCGCACGAGATCGACATGGAGGAGCCCGTTCACGAGGTTGGCGCCTTTGACTTGAATATGGTCGGCGAGCTCAAATCGGCGTTCGAAGGAACGGCCGGCGACACCGCGGTGCAGGAACTGACCACTCTGCGCGTCATGGCTGCCTTTACCGGTAACCACAAGCGAACGGTCTTTCACGGTGACGTCGAGGTCCTTCTCGCCGAAGCCGGCCACCGCCATGGTGATGCGGTAGTCGTCATCGCTGAGCTTCTCGATGTTATAGGGCGGATAGGAAAAGGCCTGATCGTCGAGACGGCCGGCTGCATCGAGCATGGCGGCCAGACGATCGAAGCCGACGGTGGAACGGAACAGGGGAGTCAGATCGAAAGTACGCATAACAACATCCTCCAGTGAGCAATGTTGGGCGAACGAC
>DASXEH010000014.1:0-110178 GCA_036490215.1 Magnetospirillaceae bacterium | reverse complement strand
GCCGGCACAAGGCCGGCTATGACGCTATGGCAACAAGCCTTTGCGGCTAAAGTTCGATGATCCCCTGGCGCAGGCCTTTGGCCACGGCTTCCGCGCGGCTGGTCACGCCGAGTTTGCGGAAAATCGTCTCCAGGTGGAATTTCACGGTATGGGCGGAAATGCCCAAAGCCCGCGCGACTTCCTTGTTGCTCATGCCGTCACCGAGCGTGTTGAGGATTTCCGTCTCGCGCGCAGTCAGCAAACTCGCGGGCGCTTCGGCCATCCCGCGAAATCCTGGCGCGGGGGGCGACGGAACGGAGACAGGTTCGACCACCGCAGTCAGAACCGAGGTGACGGCTGTGCGCAAAGCATCATCGATCACGCTCATCGGCGCATCGGCATCGGCCAGCACCAGTTGCGCGTCGCTCTCGACCACATGGTAACCGGCCGCCTCTACGCGCTCGGTCAGCGCGCGGCGCCGCTCCTTGGTGGCAGCGACAACGCTCACCCGTAGCGGAATCCCCACCTCGTCCTCCTCTCCTCACGCCGGCGCGGAATGCAGCCCGCTCAGGGCCGCGCGCCGACGGTTACCGACACGTCCTTCGCCGTTCCCGCCCGCAGAATGCGCAGCGGCAGCGGTTTGCCGACACGATCCGGACCCAGCATCCGCGCAATGCCGCGCGCATGGATAGCATCCTGACCGTCCAGCGTAAGCACGATATCACCCGGCAGCAATCCCGCCTGTTCGGCCGGTCCATTTTTGGCGAGCGATGCGATCATCAACCCCGCATCGCGGCCGGCGGCATCGTGCAGCGTATCGGGCAGGCGCACCGGTTGCACGCCCACACCCAGCCAGCCGCGCGCGATGCGTCCGTCTTTCAGCAGCGGGTCGAGCACGCGATCGATGGTCGATGCCGGAATCACAAGGGCTTTGCGATGCGGACCAGAGGTCGAAAGCCCGATCAACCCGCCGCGCGCATCCAGCACCGGTCCGCCTTCGGTGTCGGGACGCAGCCGCGCGTCGAGCACGATCAACCGATCGATCTTGCCCCCCGCCAGGCTCTGCCAGGCTGGGCCGAGATGACGGATCATGCCGAACCGCGCATTGGGTCGGCCGGCGCCATCGGCACCCAGCAGCACCGCCAGCGCGCCCACGGCTAGATCGCCGGCGCGTGGCAGCGGTGCGGCATCATGGTCGAAGGTGAAAGCGGCAACGTTCGTCCCGGGATCGCGTCCGGCCAGTTTGGCGGCCACGGTCTTCCCGCCGGGCAGAACCGCCTGATAGTCCGCGCCATCGGCCAGCACCTGCTCCGAGGTCACGGCCACGCCTGGTCGCCATAGAATGGCGCTCAGGGGCCGGTGATGGGGCAGGGTGATCGCCGTCAGATTGCGGTTAGCCGTGGCCGCCAGCGCCGCCAGCGCGTCCGAGAATTGGGCCAAAGCCTGAAGAGGGGTATCAGTCATGGGATCCTTCACCTCAATGGAGATAGGGCGAAGATGGGCGTTGTGCGAGGGGGGTGGTATCGGGCGGTTGGCGGGCCGGCCAGTTGGCCAGGATGACCGGCCGACGATCCGGCCGATTTCCTATCTCATGAATGCGCTAACTGCAGCTGACTCAGAGCCTGATTCTGGTCCCGAGCCGCTCGATCCCTATTCGGCGCGGGTCGCCCAAGCCTTCGAACGTGTCGGCCCTACCGTCATTCATGTCATTGCCGAAGACGAGACGGGCCGGCCGCGCGGCCAGGGTTCGGGCGTCATCTACACGCCTGACGGTTATGCGCTGACCAATTCCCATGTCGTCGCCGGCGCGGCACAGCTGAAGGCATCGCTGATCGACGGCCGCGAGCTGGGCGCCACTTTGGTGGGCGACGATCCCGATACCGATATCGCCGTGCTGCGCCTCTCGGATAATGGCCTGCCGCACGCCGCGCTCGGCCGCTCGGCCAATTTGCGCGTCGGCGAGTTGGTGGTGGCGATCGGTAATCCCCTCGGGTTTCAATGCACCGTCACCGCCGGCATTGTCAGCGCGCTGGGCCGATCTTTGCGTGGTCAGTCGGGCCGGCTGATCGACAGCGTCATCCAGACCGACGCGCCGCTCAATCCGGGAAACTCGGGTGGTCCGTTGGTCGATGGAAATGGCCGCGTGGTCGGAATCAACACCGCGACGATCCGCATGGCGCAAGGTATCTGCTTCGCCATTGGGATCGACACCGCGATCGAGGTGGCTACCGCCCTGATGCGCGAAGGCCGCGTACGCCGCGCCCGGCTCGGCATCAGCACCCAGACCGCGCCGCTCGATCTGCGCCTGCGCCGCGCACTCGATCTGCCGCGGGAAGCGGGCGTGCTGGTGGCGGGCGTTTTGCCCGACAGCCCTGCCGAGCGTGCGGGCTTCCATACTGGTGATGTGATCATCGCTTACGCCGGCACGCCGGTGGGCGGCGTCGATGATCTGCATCGGCTTCTGATCGGTGCCCATGCGGGCCGCATTCAGCCGGTCGAAATCCTGCGCCGGGCCAAGAAATTCACCCTCTACGTCACGCCCGACGAAGCGGTCTGACGCGCGCGATTCGCATGACGATTCCTATGACGGGAACGCGCAGAGGCGATAATACATGAGGCATGGATAACGCTTCCGATGCTGCGGCGGCACGCGTCAACCCTGCATGGAAACGCAATCTGTGGGTCTGCGTCGCCGGGTCCTTCACCACCATCGTGGCGATGACGTTGCTGCTGCCGTTCCTGCCGCTCTATGTGCAGGAACTGGGTGTGGCCGATCACGCCGCCATCGTGCAGTGGTCGGGCATTGCCTACGGCGCGACCTTCCTCACGGCGGCTCTCACCGCGCCGCTATGGGGCCACCTGGCCGATCGTTATGGCCGCAAGCTGATGCTGATTCGCGCCAGCCTCGGCATGGCGGTGGCCATGTCGCTGATCGGAATGGCCGACAATATCTGGCACCTGGTCGCCCTGCGGCTGCTGGCTGGTTTGCTGGGCGGTTATTCTTCGGGATCGATGACGCTGGTTGCCGCGCAAACGCCGCGCGAACGGACCGGCTGGGCTTTGGGCATCCTGTCCTCGGGGATCATGGCGGGCAATCTGGTGGGTCCGCTGATCGGCGGCATCGTTCCGCCGCTGATCGGTATCCGCGCCACGTTCCTCTGCGCCGGCGCCGTCATCTTCGTCGCGTTCCTGGGAACGGTGTTTTTCATCCGCGAAGAAAAGCGCCCGCCCCGGGCCAAGGCCGAGAAGCCTCGTAGTGCGTGGTCGCAGATTCCCGATAAGCGCCCGATCGTCGTTATGTTGGTCACCGGCACGCTGCTGATGATCGCCAATATGTCGATCGAGCCGATCATCACCGTCTATGTGGCGCAGTTGGTCGATCCGCCGCGGGTGACCTTCATCGCGGGGCTGGTGATGTCGGCGGCGGCGCTGGGTGCCGCGCTCTCTTCGTCGCAGCTGGGAAAATTCGCGGATCGCTTCGGCCATTGGAATATCGTCATCCTCTGCCTGGCGGTCTCCGCCGTCCTCCTCATCCCCCAGGCCTTCGTGACCAGCGGATGGCAGTTGATCGTCCTTCGTTTCTTGATGGGGCTGGCGCTCGGCGGTCTTCTGCCCTGCATCACCAGCGTGATCCGGCACAACGTGCCCGAGGCGATGACCGGCGCGATCCTCGGCTATTCGGTTTCGTCGCAATTCGTGGGGCAGGTGGTGGGTCCCTTGGCGGGCGGCTTCGTTGGTGGCCATATCGGCATGCGGGCCGTCTTCTTCGGCACCTGCATCCTGATGGCCATCGGCGCCATCGGCAATTTCGTCGTCGTCAGAAACCGATAGCGGAGGCGTCAGCGCCGCTTGCGCTTCCTTCGTCCGGGCAGATCGACCAGCAGGCCGAAATCATGCGCGTCAATGCCCAGCGCATGCTGGATATCGGCCATTACTTCGTCGGACGGATGGCGTGTGCCGGTCTCGATCTTCGAGAGGTAATGGGCGTTGATCCCGGCCAGGCGGGCCAGCCGCGTCTGGGTGATGCCGCGATGCTCGCGCCAGACCTTCACCATATTCTCGCCCGCGAGCAGCCGGTCGAGGGTTTCTTCCCTCACGCGCTCTTCGCGTCCCGTCGCCAGATCGCGCAGTAGGGCGAAGGCATTGTCGGTATCGGCCAGGCCGACCTTCAGCACCACGATGCGGCGCTCGTCTTCGACGATCACCAGCCGCTTGGTACCGATGGCCAGGCGTGAGACGGGCGCGGTCTTCATCGCCACCACCCGGCCAGCCATGGACGCGGGATCGTCGACATAGCGGTACAGCGCCTCGCGAATTCCCTGGCGTTCACCCGGCAACAAACCGGCCAGCTGACGTGCCGCCGCACGGGTAAAGGCCAGGTCTTTGGCGTGTTCGCTGGCCCGTTTCGGCGCGGTCATCGGATATGATGCAGGCGTCGGTGCATCGGCCTCCCCCTGTCTCCATCATTCCATGCCATTCCATCCGCGCAAGCCTTATAGTCGGGGCCCCTTAGAGCACGAACGATGAACCAATCCGTTCCACAACCGCATCTGCCCGAAGCGCCCGCGCTGATCACCCATCCGCGCGGCGCCGTGTGGCTGACGCCCGATGGCGAAATCGCGGCGCTCACCCATGGCGAGGCTGCGCGCCGGGCCAAGGCGCAGCCGCCGATGCTCTGCCACCGGAACGCTGTGGCGGCGCGGCTGGGCGTCGATCCGTTTCCGGCCTTCGATCTGCTCGAACTCTTCGCCTTCGTGCGCCCCGCCAAATTCGTCGTGCCCACGGTGCGTGGCCTGGCCGAAGCGCTCGATCTGCCTGCGCCCAAAACTCACGAAGACGAAGCGGCCACTTTGCCGGCGATCGCCGCGCATCTGCTGGTGGAATTCGCGCGCCGCGACCGTATGGACGGCGAGGCCAAACGGGCCGAGGTGCGCGGCATAGCGCTGGTGATGGCGCGCGCCGGCTGGGCCTGGGGGCCCGGAGTGCTGGCGGCCATCGGTGCGGGTGGCGACAAAGCGCCGGTGGGCGCGTTCAATGTCTGGGAGCATCTGCCGGAATGGCAGGAGACGGCGCCCGAGCCGCCGCCGGGTAGCCAGCCGGTCGAACCTTCCGAAGCCCGGATGCGGCTGGCGCAGATGCTGGGCAGCACGGCGGAAGAACGGCCGAGCCAGGCCGATTACGCCTCGGCCGCGGCGATGGCCTTTGCGCCGCGCGATGTGCAAGGCGTGCCGAAGGCGGTCCTCGCTGAGGCCGGCACCGGCACGGGCAAGACACTCGGCTATATCGCGCCCGCCTCGCTCTGGGCTGAGAAGAATCAGGCGCCGGTCTGGATCAGCACCTATACGCGCAATCTGCAACGCCAGCTTGATGCCGAACTCGATCGGCTCTACCGCGATCCGGCGGTCAAAGCGCGCAAGGTCGTCGTGCGCAAGGGCCGCGAGAACTATCTCTGTCTGCTGAACTTCGAAGAGGCCGCGGCGCGTCTGCGGCAAACCAGCCTCGGCAGCGGTGCGGCGGATGCTGTGGCGCTCGGGTTGATGGCGCGCTGGATTCTGGCCACGCGCGACGGCGACATGGTCGGCGGCGATCTCCCCGGCTGGTTCCCCGATCTGTTCGGACGGCCGCGCACCCTGGGCCTCGCCGATCGCCGCGGCGAATGCATCTATGCCGCCTGTGCGCATTATCGGAAATGCTTCATCGAACGCACCGTGCGTCGCGCGCGCAAGGCCGACATCGTCGTCGCCAATCACGCGCTGGTCATGGTGCAGGCGGCGATGGGCGGGATCGATGACGGCAACCCGCCACTGCGGACTGTGTTCGACGAGGGCCATCACGTGTTCGACGCCGCCGACAGCGCCTTCTCCGCGCTGCTCTCCGGCGCCGAAGCGGCCGAATTGCGCCGCTGGTTGCTGGGTGCGGAAGAGGGCGGGCGCAGCAGCCGCGCGCGCGGGCTGAAGCGCCGCTGCGAAGATCTGATCGCCGGCGATGACAAGGCCCGCCTCGCGCTCGACGAAGCGATGAGCGCGGCGCGCGTATTGCCGGGTCCCGGTTGGCATGCGCGCCTGGCTGAGGGATCGTCGACCGGTGCCTGCGAGGCGTTTCTCGGCTTGGTGCGGCAGCAGGTGCGCGCCCGCGCGCCTTCAATCGACGGACCCTATGGTCTTGAATGCGAGCCGTTCCCATTGATCGATGGCCTCGCCGATGCGGCACGCAGCTTGGCGGCAGCGCTAGGCAAACTCGCCTCGCCACTGACGACTTTGGCCAAGACGCTGACGATGATCCTTGATGCGCAGGCCGGTGCGCTCGATTCGAGTGCGCGGCAGCGGCTGGAAGCGGTGGCGCGCAGCATCGACCGCCGGGCGCTGGTGCCGCTGGCGGCGTGGCGCGAGATGTTGAATGGGCTGGCTGATGCCGCGCTCAATCCCGATTGGCAGGCCGATGCGCGCTTCGTCGATTGGTTCGCGATCGAACGTATCGAGGGCCGCGACTTCGACACCGGCTTTCATCGCCACTGGATCGATCCCACGATTCCCTTCGCCAAATTCGTGGTCGAGCCCAGTCACGGCATCCTGGTCACTTCGGCCACGTTGCGGGACGGTTCGGGCGATCTCGAAGCCGATTGGGCGGCGGCCGAACGCCGCGCCGGCACGATCCATCTGCCGCAACCGGCGATGCGCGCGGCCATGGCCTCGCCCTTCGACTATCCGGCGCACACGCGTGTGCTGGTGGTGAAGGATGTGCGCAAGGACGATATCGGCCAGGTGGCCGCGGCCTTCCGCGAATTGTTCCTGGCCGCCGGCGGTGGCGGGCTTGGTCTCTTCACCGCGATCTCGCGGCTACGCGCTGTGCAGGAAAAGATCGCGCCGGCGCTCGATCAGGCCGGCATCCCGCTCTTCGCCCAGCATGTCGACGGCATGGACACGAGCACCATCGTCGATATTTTCCGCGCCGAGGAAGATGCCTGTCTACTCGGTACCGATGCGGTGCGCGATGGTGTCGATGTGCCGGGCCGGTCGCTGCGCCTCATCGTGTTCGATCGCGTGCCCTGGCCACGGCCGGATATCCTGCACAAGGCGAGACGCGCGGCGTTCGGCAAGCGCAGCTATGACGATATGATCACGCGGCTGAGGCTGAAACAGGCTTTCGGCCGGTTGGTCCGGCGCGCCGATGACCGCGGCGTCTTCGTCCTGCTGGACCCGCTGATGCCCTCGCGTCTGGCGGGCGCATTCCCGCCCGGCGTCGAGCTTCAGAAGGTTGGTCTCGCCGAAGCGGTGGCCATCACCAAAGCGTTCCTGGATCAGGACGGGCCGCAGTCCAGCGGGCTGCGACCCGGGAACGAAACCTCTATCTAGGTTTTTGTTGGCCGGGTTTCTTTTGGCCCGGCCGCGCGAGCGGTTCGATAAAGGGCGAAGCCTTGTCCCCTTTGGCCTTGGGCGGGCCTACCTTTTTCGGCTTCTTCGCTTCGCGATTCGAACGTTGTTGTCCCTTTGACATATTTATTGTCCTTGGATGTGGCGCGTATCGCCGACGCGCCGGATGACCGCCAGAAATAGAGCCAGGCGAAAGGGGATCGGTAAGCGGCGATCGATGCGCGGGCCTGGTCCATCCAGATCACGCGCGTACCCCATCCCAGGCGCAACCAGGGCAGGGTGCCGGATTTACTGTCGTCATAGTTTTTCTTGGCCAGGCGTTCGACGACGCGATCGTCGAAAGAATCTTCGCTAGGCAATTTCGTATTCCGCCACCACGCGTTGATGACCGTCGCTCGTCGAGCGGATCAAGTACTGATGCACGCCCTTCTCTTCGGGTAATACGCGCCCGACCTCGAAGTTGCCGCTCGCCTTGGTCACGCGCTTGTTCTGGATCACGCGGACCGTCTGGCCGCTAAGAAATTTGGGCAAAGCCATAATGTCTCGCTTTCCTGATCTGGTACGGATTCGACGAATGCCCGAAAAAATCCGGCGGCCAAAAATGTTCAAAAAAACGACGGACCGCCGCACGGTGAAGGTGCAGGTCGAAAGCGCGGGCAATGGGGATTGGATTACAAGATTACATAAGCGCCGCAATTGCCACTCTTAACAAGCTGTAATTTGGGCGTAAGGCGCGCGCTCAGTATTTCAGTCACGATCGGCAAAGAAATCCGACCCTGCGCAACCGGCTCAGTTTGCTCAATCTTTCCTATACGAGCTGCGTGTCCGGCCGTAACCCAAATGCCATATATTTCCGGATTGCCTCAATTAGCTCAGGGGCGTAAGGACTGCCTGCCCGACGCGGCGGGGACGGCGGCAGGGGAACAGCAAAATGGCATCGAACAACCACCACGGTTACCTCTCGATCGGTGGCACTGCCCGGGCGATTGCTCCCAACCGTTGGGACGTGGTCGTCATCCCGATGATTCTGTGCCTGCTGGCGCTGGCCTATTTCGGCATCCACAAAGCCAATGTGCCGATCGAGACGATCCAGATCGAAAAGGTCACGCTCGATCCCGAATATCTGCCCTATTACGCGCTGCGCACGGTATTGCGCATGCTGGCGGGGCTGGTGGCGTCGCTGGTCTTCACCTTCATCTATGGCACCTTGGCGGCGAAAAGCCGCCGCCTCGAACTGGTGCTGGTGCCGATCCTCGACATCCTGCAATCGGTGCCGATCCTCGGTTACATCTCTTTTACCGTCGTCTTCTTCCTGTCCTTGTTCCCCGGCAGCGTGATGGGCGCCGAATTCGCCTGCATCTTCGCGATCTTCACCTCGCAGGCCTGGAACATGACCTTCAGCTTCTATCAGTCGCTGCGCACCGTGCCGCATGATCTGGAAGAGGCATCGCGTTCGTTCCATCTCTCGGCGTGGCAGCGGTTCTGGCGCCTTGAAGTGCCGTTCTCAATGCCGGGCCTGATCTGGAACATGATGATGTCGATGTCGGGCGCCTGGTTCTTCGTGGTGGCGTCCGAAGCGATCACAGTCGGCGACAAGACGATCACGCTGCCGGGCATCGGCGCCTATGTGGCCACCGCGCTCGACCAGAAAGACTTCGGTGCCGAAGGCTGGGCCGTACTCGCCATGATCGGCGTGATCCTGCTGTACGATCAGCTGCTGTTCCGCCCGCTGGTCGCCTGGGCCGACAAGTTCCGCTTCGAACAGACGGCGGCGCAGGTCGTGCCCAGCTCCTGGCTGCTCGACCTCGGCCGGCGCGCGCATTTGCTGGGCGCGGTTCTCGGCCCGGTCGGCTGGACCATCCGCCGCGCCTCGATGATCAGCTTGCCCACGCCCAAAATCCGCACCGGCATGCCGGTGCCGTCGCGCGCGGTTGATGGCGTCTGGTATGTGATCGTGGTGATCTTGGCGGCTTTTTGCGTGGTGCGTGTCTTCGATTACGTCAGCACCACGCTGACTTGGCACGATCTCGGCGAAACGTCGCTGCTCTCGCTCTACACCTTGCTGCGCGTCGTTATTCTGATCGCCATTGCCAGCGTCATCTGGGTGCCGCTCGGCGTGATGATGGGCCTGCGGCCGCGCATCGCCGAGAAGGTTCAGCCGCTCGCGCAGTTCCTTGCGGCGTTCCCAGCCAATCTTCTGTTCGGTTTCGCCGCGGTGGTCATCCTCAAATTCGATCTCAACCGCGATATCTGGTTGAGCCCGCTGATGCTGATGGGTACGCAGTGGTACATCCTGTTCAACGTCATGGCCGGTGCGACCGCCTTCCCGACTGATATGCGCGAAGCGGCGGCGATGTTTGGCGTGAAGGGCTGGCTGTGGTGGCGCCGCGTCGGCATCCCCGGCGTGTTCCCCTATTTTATCACCGGCGCAATCACCGCTTCGGGCGGTGCCTGGAATGCCAGCATCGTCTGCGAATATGTTAAATGGGGCGACGATACCCTCGTCGCGCATGGCATCGGTTCCTATATCGCCGAGATGACTGAGAAGGGTGACTATCCGCGCATCGTGCTCGGTATCGTCGTGCTCTCGGTGGTCGTCACCGCGTTCAATCGCGTGTTGTGGCGGCCGCTTTATCAATACGCCGAACGCCGTATGCGTGCGACTTGAACGCCGGGCTGGAGGGAAACAGCATGAACACCATCGCGAATGCCAACCGTTCCAATCTGATGGTCTGCCTGACCGGCGTGCGCAAAACCTTCCGCGCGCCCGATCGCAGCGATCACATCGTGCTCGATGGCGTGAACTTCCAATTGGCCGAAGGCGAGATCGTCGCGCTGCTCGGCAAATCGGGCTCGGGCAAGTCGACACTGCTGCGCATCATCGCGGGGCTCTCGCCCGCCAGCAATGGCGAGGTACTCTATCGCGGGCAGACGATCGATGGCCCAGTGCACGGTCTCGCGATGGTGTTTCAGTCCTTCGCACTGTTCCCGTGGTTGACGGTGGAGCAGAACGTCGAGCTCGGTCTCGAGGCGATGGGCGTGCCGCCGGACGAGCGCGAGAAGCGTGCCCTCGAAGCGATCGAGACGATCGGCCTCAGCGGTTATGAGTCCGCCTATCCGCGCGAGCTTTCGGGCGGCATGCGTCAGCGCGTTGGCTTTGCGCGCGCGCTCGTCATGCGCCCCGATGTGCTACTGATGGACGAACCCTTCTCGGCGCTCGACGTGTTGACCGCGGAGACGCTGCGCGATGACGTGCTCGATCTTTGGCAGGATCACGCGCTTCCGCTGAAGAGCGTGCTGATCGTCTCGCACAATATCGAAGAAGCGGTCTACATGTCGGACCGCGTGCTGGTGCTGTCGTCCGACCCGGGCCGCGTCAAGGCCGAGGTGGTCGTCAATCTGCCGCGGCCGCGCGACCGCGACTCGGCGGCGTTCAAGCAGATCGTCGACGAAATCTATGGCGTGATGACACAGCATTCGCAGAAGACGGGAGGGTCGACCACAGAACCGCTCTCGCTCGGCTACCGCTTGCCCGATGCCACGCCCCGCAAGATTTACGCGCTGTGCGAAGCGCTGGCGGGCGAAGACTTCAACGGCAAGGCCGACCTGCCGCATCTCGTCGAAGTGCTCGATGTGGAAGACGACGAGCTGTTCCATTTGCTCGAAGCCGGCCGCCTGTTCGGTCTGGTCAAAGTGGAAGGCGGCGACGCGTTCCTGTTGCCGGCGGGCAAGACCTTCGCCGCCGCCGACGTGGATGACCAGAAGACCCTCTTCGCCGAACTTCTGTTGCATCACATCTCGCTGGCGTCCCACATCCGCCGCATCCTGAATGAGCGCAACGGCCATCGCGCGCCGAAGGGCCGTTTCTTGCAGGAGCTCGAGGATTATCTCAGCGACGACGAAGCCGATCGCGTACTCGACGTGGTGATCAACTGGGGCCGCTACGCCGAGATCTTCGAATACGACGACAATGCTGGCGTGCTCTCGCTGCCTGAGCCCGAAGAGCCCGAGCCTGTCGCCCCGAGTGGAGGCGGCAGCGACGGCATCTCGGATCAGAACCAGGCAGCGCAATAGCCAGAAGCGATCTATAGTCGAGGCGTGATCGATCTCTATCGCCTCGCCGGACCGGTCCTCCGATCGTTGCCGCCCGAACTGGCTCATCGCCTCGCGCTGCGTGCGCTGGCGCTGGGCCTTGCAGGGCGCCCGCCGGGCGTGGACGATCCGATCCTTGCCGTTGATCTCTGGGGCAAGCGCTTTCCCAATCCGGTCGGTCTCGCCGCCGGTTTCGACAAGCACGGCGAAGCGCCGGCCCAAGCGCTTGCCCTCGGTTTCGGTCTGGCCGAAGTGGGCAGCGTTACGCCGCGACCGCAGTCTGGCACCCAAGGCCCGCGTCTTTTTCGCCTGACCGAAGACAACGCCGTCATCAACCGCATGGGCTTCAACAGCGAAGGCCATGCCGCGGTGGCCGCGCGGTTGGCGCGGCGGCCCAAAGGCATGCTCGGCATTAATCTCGGCCGCAACAAAGACAGCGCCGATGCGGGTCTCGACTTCGCCGCCGGTGTGCGCGCCTTCGGCACGATGGCCGACTATCTCGTGGTCAATCTCTCCTCGCCGAACACGCCCGGCCTGCGCGCACTCCAAGGCAAGGCGCCGCTCGAAGCGCTGCTCGGCCGCATCAACGAGGCGCGCGCGATGCTGCCGAACGACGGCCCACCGCTGCTGGTCAAGATCGCGCCGGACCTCGTCGATGACGAGCTTGCCGATATCGCGGCGGTGACGATGGCGATGCGGGTCGATGGGCTGATCGTCTCCAACACCACGATCGCGCGGCCCGATACGCTGCGCTCGCCGCACAAAGGTGAGGGGGGTGGGCTTTCCGGCGCGCCGCTGTTCGTGCCCTCGACGCGCGTTCTGGCGCGCATGTTTGTGCTGACGGAGGGCAAGATGCCGCTGATCGGCTGCGGCGGCATCGCATCGGGCGAACAGGCCTATGCGAAAATCCGCGCCGGTGCGTCGCTGGTCCAACTCTACACGGCGCTGGTCTATGACGGGCCGGCGCTGGTCACGCGCATCAAGCGCGATCTCGCGGCCCTGCTCAGGCGCGATGGCTTTGCGAAGCTCTCGGACGCCGTGGGCGTCGACACCAAAGTTTGAGGCTTAGCGCTTCTTCCGCGTCGGCGGTGTCAGGCCTGCGACCACGAAGTCGAGAAAAGCGCGCACCTTGGCCGGCGGCAGGTGGCGTGACGGGTAGTAGGCATAGAGCGGAAACAGTTCTTCCGCCCATTCCGCCAGAATCTGTACCAACGCGCCGCGCGCGATGAAGGGCTCGATGCCCAGCGCGAAAGTCTGTGCGACGCCGTAGCCTGCGGCACAGATCGCCAGCACCGTGGCCAGATCGTTGAGCACCAGCCGTCCGTCGACCTTCACATCGGTGATCATGCCGTTGCGGTGGAATTCCCATGGGAAAGGCCGGCCCGTGGCGGCATCGCGGAACAGAAGGCATTCGTGGCGTTCAAGATCACTGGGCTTGCGCGGACGGCCATGCTTGGTGAGATAGGCCGGCGATGCGCAGGTGATGATGCGCGCGTCGTAAAGCTTGCGCGCGATCAATGTCGACGTGACCGGCTCGCCGAAGCGAATCGCAATATCGAACCCTTCGCCGACCATGTCGCCCAGGCTGTCGCGGACCAGAAGCTCGATCGTCACATCGGGATGCGCATCGAGGAACTGTGGCAGGCGCGCCGCCAGCCCCAATCGCATGAACCAAGGATCCACATTCACCTTCAGCCGGCCGCGCACCGTATCGGCCGCGCCCGCGACTTCGGTCGCCGCATCCGCGATTCCCGCCAGCAGCGGCAGCACCTGGGTGTGAAATCGCCGTCCTTCATCGGTCAAAGTCACGGCCCGCGGTGTGCGGTCGAAGAGGCGGATGCCGATCCGCTCTTCCAGCCGCGCCACCGCCCGGCTGACCGCCGAAGGCGTCAAACCCAGCGCATCGGCGGCCCTGGCGAAATTGCCGGCCTCGACGATGGCGGACATCACGCTGATGCCATTCAGCAATCGGCTGTCGAAAGTCATGATGAATTAAAATCATCATACAGTAGATAATGATGCACTGGAAGCATTGAAGCCGCGCGCCCATTCTCCCGTCGTCGCAGTGGTAGGAGGTTCAGATGGCGCTTGAAGGAAAACGGATCGTGGTTCTCGGTGGCACATCGGGTATCGGCCTGGCAACGGCACAGGCGGCCGTTCAGGCCGGTGCGCAGCTGGTCATCGTTTCCCGCAATCCGGCACGGGTCGAGGAGGCGCGGAAGCAGGTGAAGGGCGCCGAAGGCCATGCGCTCGATCTTGCCGACGCCAAGGCGGTCGAACGCTTCTTCGCCACGCTGGGTGCTTTCGATCACCTGGTCTTCACCGCCGGCGAGACGCTTCAGCTCGACACGCTGGCCAAGACCGATCTGGCGGCGGCGCGGCAATTCTTCGATCTGCGCTTTTGGGGCGCGTATCAAGCCGCTAAATTCGGCGCCGGTCAAATCCGCGTTGGCGGTTCGATCACCTTCACCTCGGGCATTGCGTCGCAACGGCCGCGCGCCGGCTGGGCGCTGGGTGCCAGCATCTGCGCGGCAATGGAGGGGCTGACCCGCGCGCTGGCCGTCGAACTTGCGCCAGTGCGCGTCAACATCGTCGCGCCTGGCGTGGTGAAGACGCCGCTCTGGTCCAACATGGCGACAACCGACCGCGACGCGCTCTACCGCAGCCAAGCCGAGCAATTGCCGGTAGGCCATGTGGGCGAGGCTGAGGAAATCGCCAAGGCCTATCTCTATCTGATGAACCAGAGCTACGGCACGGGCCAGGTGCTGACCGTCGATGGTGGCGCGGTCTTGGTCTGAGCTAGGGCTGGAACTGCTCGGCCAGGATCCGGCTTTCGAGGTTGTGCTCCGGATCGAATAGAAGGTGCAGGGTCGCGGCACGGTCTTCGCGGACCTCGACCCGCACCACATCGCGCACTTCGGTGAAGTCGGCCACCGCGGCCATCGGCCGCTTCTTCGGGTCCAGCACTTCGAAACTCACCACCGCGCGATGCGGCAGCAGCGCGCCGCGCCAATGGCGTGGCCGAAACGCCGAGATCGGCGTCAGTGCGAGCAGGCCCGCGCCGATCGGCAGGATCGGGCCGTGGGCGGACAGGTTATAGGCCGTGCTGCCGGCCGGCGTCGCCACCAGCGCGCCGTCGCAGGCAAGGCTCTCCATCCGCACAGCGTCATCGACCTTGATGCGCAGATGCGCCGTCTGGCGCGTCTGGCGCAGCAGCGACACTTCGTTGATCGCGCGCGCCTTGTGCTTCGCGCCGTTTTGCGTTTCCGCCGTCATCACCAGCGGATGCAGTCGCACTTCCTCGGCGTCACGCAGGCGCGTCGGCAGGTCGTCGCCGTCAAACGCGTTCATCAGGAAGCCGATGGTGCCGCGATTCATCCCGTAAATCGGGATGCGGCGGCCGATATGCTCATGCAGGGTTTCGAGCATGAAGCCGTCGCCGCCCAGCGCCACGATGACATCGGCGCGGGCCGGCTCGATATTGCCGTAACGCTTGGCGAGCGTCGCGAGCGCGCGGCGGGCCGAGGGGGTGTCGGCGGCAACGAAGGCGATTTTGCGCAAGGCCATGACCGGATTGTGGGAGCGAGGGCGGCGCGGCGTCGTTATTCTTTTCGGCGTTCAGCCGCCGGTGGTGTGCATATGCCGCGCCAGGCGCGGTGCCGCGTCAAGCGTGCGATCGATAACGAAGTCGTGGCCCTTGGGCTTGTGCGCGATCGCGTCGAGGATCGCGGCTTCCACGCCCGTATTGCTTTCCGAAGCACGCAACGGCGCACGCAGATCGACGGCATCTTCCTGGCCCAGGCACATATAGAGCGTGCCGGTGCAGGTGACGCGGATGCGGTTGCAGCCTTCGCAGAAGTTATGGGTCAGCGGCGTGATCAGGCCGAGGCGCGTGCCGGTCTCGGCCACGCGCAGATAGCGCGCCGGTCCGCCGGTCCGGTAATCGATCGGCTCGAAGGTCCAATTGTCGGCAAGGCGCTTGTGCACCACATCGAGCGGCAGGAACTGATTCGAACGCCCACCCTCGGCCACACCCATCGGCATGTTCTCGATCAGGGTGAGATCGAATTTCTGCTCGCCGCACCAGGCCAGCAGCGTGTCGAACTCGTGCTCGTTCATGCCCTTCATGGCCACGGCGTTGATCTTGATCGCCAGGCCGGCATCCTTGGCGGCGGCGATGCCGTTCAACACGCGGTCGAGATCGCCCGAGCGGGTGATGCTGCGGAAGGTCTCGCGATCCAAACTATCCAGCGAGACGTTGATACGTTTGATCCCGGCGGCCTTCAGCGCGCGCGCATGCTGGGCAAGCTGGGTGCCGTTGGTGGTCATTGTCAATTCGTCGAGGCGGCCGGCAGCGACGTGCCCACCCAACGCGTCGATCAAGGTCATGATCCCGCGCCGTACCAAAGGCTCGCCGCCGGTCAGGCGGATTTTGCGGATGCCCAGATTGATGAAGGCCTCCGACATCCGCTCCAGCTCTTCGAGCGACAGCAGCTCGGCTTTGGGCAGGAACTCGACGTCTTCGGCCATGCAATACAGGCAGCGCAAATCGCATCGGTCGGTGACCGACAGGCGCAGATAGGTGATGGGACGGCCGAACGGATCGATCATGGGAAACGAGTCATGGGCTCCAGCGGGCGGGCGAAGTGTCGCATTAGATATAAGGCGCCCGAGCCAGCGATGATAGCAGGGGGGCCGAAAACGGCAAAGCGCCGGTAAAGCCCCAAATTTGCTATGGTTTCCCCCGGTTTTTTCAGCGCACAATTGCCCCATGGCGGATGACGATTTGATCCTTGCGGAACTGCTTTGTGCGCGTTTGGTGCATGACCTGTCGGGTCCGGTGGGAGCGGTCGCCAATGGCGCCGAGCTGCTGGAAGACGCCGAGCCCGGCACGCCTGGCGGCGATATCGTCGGCGAAGCGGTCGAGCTTCTGTCGGTCAGTGCCGCCGCCGCCGTGGCGCGGCTGCGGTTCTTACGATTGGCTCTCGGGCCGCACACCGGATCGCAATCGCCGTCTGAGTTGCGCCGTCTGTCACAAGATTACTTCACCAAAGGCGCCACCGGTGGCGAGGCGATCACGCTCGATTGGCCGACCGCGCTCGACGCCGGCTTGGCTGCGCTGCCCGGGCGGCTGATCCTGAACGCGTTGATGCTGGGCCGCGATTGCCTGCCGCGCGGCGGTACGCTGCGAATGATCACGCCCGCGGCTGGTACGATTCTGTCGCTGGTGGCCGAGGGCACCAATGCCGCGCCGGCCGAGGCAGCTAAGGCGCTCGCGGCAACGGATGCGTCGGGGCTCACCGCGCGCGGCGCTCAAGGCTACTTCGTCGCGCGGTTGGCAGGTCAGGCGGGACTGCGCATCGCCGTCACGCCCCAGCCGGGGCGCGTGGCGATCACGCTTAATAAAGGCTGATCAGCTCGCCTTCTTGGTCTTGACCGGGGCTTCTTCCGGGTCGCGCAGCACATAGCCACGGCCCCAGACGGTTTCGATGTAGTTGGTGCCGCCGGTGGCGCCGGCGAGCTTCTTTCTGAGCTTGCAGATGAAGACGTCGATGATCTTCAACTCGGGCTCGTCCATGCCGCCATAAAGGTGGTTGAGGAACTGCTCCTTGGTCAGGGTCTGGCCCTTGCGCAGGGCCAGCAGTTCCAGGATCCCGTATTCCTTGCCGGTCAGATGGAGCGGATTGCCCTCCACATCCACCGCATGCCGGTCCAGGTTCACGGTCAGCTTGCCGGTCTTGATGACCGATTGCGCGTGACCCTTGGAGCGGCGCACGACGGCCTGGATGCGCGCCAGCAGCTCGGCGCGGTCGAACGGCTTGGTCACGAAATCGTCGGCGCCGAAGCCCAAACCCTTAACGCGCTTATCCGGGCCGGTCAGGCCCGACAGGATCAGCACGGGGGTATCGTTGCGCGCGGCGCGCAGACGCTTCAGAACGTCGTAGCCGCTGATATCGGGCAACACGATGTCGAGCAGGATGATGTCGTATTCGTAGAGACGGCCGATCTCGAGGCCGTCTTCACCCATGCCGGCGGCATCAACCACCATTCCCGCGGACTTGAGCATGAGCTCAAGGCTCTTCGAGGTTGCCGGGTCATCTTCGATGATCAATACACGCATAAGGCACGCCCCACCCTCGTAGGGGGCCGGACCCGCCCGACGAGACCCAGCCCGAATTGAATCTGCCATAGTTTACCAACAATTAAGGGCTGAACGCTAGGTTTGCCAGCATAGGTAGTGGGTTATGGGACTGGGACCCCCCACGACCAGCCTCTCCCGCCCCCGGGAGAGACCCTCCGCGTAACCCCCTCCCCGGCGCCCCCGTCGGGCGGGGGGATCGGAGAAACCCCAGTGGCACAAGGGCTTCGCAGGGTAGAGGCGAGGCGGAGAGACGCGGGTGCAGGGACTCGTCAAAAGCCTGATCAGCGACGTCGACCGCATATCGCCGGTTCGATTCTACGGCAAGGTGGACTCCGTCCAGGGGCTACTGATTGAGGCGGCCGGCCTCGGCAAGAGCCTATCTATGGGCGACCGCTGCCAGGTTATCGCCCGCGATCGCCGTGTCATTTGTGAGGCCGTGGGCTTCCGCGACGGCAAGGCGCTATTGATGCCGTTTTCTTCGCTCGATGGGGTCGGGCTGGGCGCGCGGGTCGAAGTGGTCGATTCGGTGCCGATGCTCTACCCCCATCCGTCCTGGCTGGGCCGGGTTATCAATGCCGTGGGGGAGCCGGTCGATGGCAAGGGCCCCCTGCTCCAGGGCGAGACGCCCTATCCGATTCGCAATAAGCCGCCGCCGGCCCATTCCCGCCAGCGCGTCGCCGGCAAGGTCGATCTCGGCGTGCGCGCCATGAACGTCTTCCTGACGCTGTGCAAGGGCCAGCGCATGGGCATCTTCGCCGGCTCCGGTGTCGGCAAATCGACCCTGATGTCGATGATGGCCAAGCACACCTCGGCGGATATCTCGGTGATCGGTCTGGTCGGCGAACGCGGCCGCGAGGCGCGCGAGTTCATCGAAGACGATCTCGGCCCCGAAGGCTTGAAGCGTTCGGTGCTGGTGGTGGCCACATCGGATGAATCGGCGCTGCTGCGGCGTCAGGCCGCCTATGTGACGCTCGCGATTAGCGAATTCTTCCGCGACCAGAAGCGCGACGTGCTCTGTCTGATGGACTCGGTCACCCGCTTCGCCATGGCGCAACGCGAGATCAGCCTCTCGGTCGGCGAGCCGCCGGCCTCGAAAGGCTATACGCCATCCGTCTTCGCCGAATTGCCGCGCCTGCTCGAACGCGCCGGTCCCGGCCGCGAAGGTCAGGGTTCGATCACCGGTCTGTTCACAGTTCTCGTGGATGGCGATGATCACAACGAACCCATCGCCGATGCGGTGCGCGGCATTCTCGATGGTCACGTGGTGCTTGATCGCTCGATTGCCGAACGTGGCCGCTATCCCGCCATCAACATCCTGCGTTCGGTTTCGCGTTCGATGCCCGACTGCAACACGCCGGAAGAGAACCTGTTGGTCAGCCGCGCGCGCAGATTGATCTCGACCTATGACGACATGGCCGAGCTGATCCGCCTCGGCGCCTATCGCAAAGGCTCCGATCCCAGCGTCGACGAATCGGTTCACTACTTCCCGGCCATCGAGAAGTTTCTCGCGCAGGGCCAGGACGAAGCGACGTCGCTGGCGCAGGGCTATACGGGGCTCGCGCAGATTCTCGGGGCGGCGGGTAAATAGCCATGGCCAATACCGCCGCCGATCTCGACTCGCTGATCCGCCTGCGCAAATGGGTGGTGGATGAGCGTCAGCGCGAATTGGGTGCGCTGATCCAGCGTGAAGATCAATTGATCCTCTATGGCCGCGAGCTCGAGAAGCAATTGATCCGTGAAGGCGAGGTCGCGAAGTCCGATCCGTCGTCCAGCTTCATGTTCGGCCCCTTTGCTGAAGACCATAAGAAGCGCCGCGAGCGCCTGGCCATCACCTTGGCCGCGGTGCGCAAGGAAATCGAAGACGCGCGCGAACGTCTGGCCGCGGCTTTCCGCGAGCGCAAGACGATGGAAGAAGTCCAGAAGACCCGTGCCGAGCGCGAACGCGTCGAAACCAATCGCCGCGAACAGGTCGAACTCGACGAAATCGCCGCGACGCAATACCGCCTGAACGGGTAATTGTCTTCTAGGTTACTTCAACCTGCCTCTTTTGGGCATCCAATCCGGCCAGCGTTCGAGCGAGCCGATCTTTCTCTTCGCCTTCGTTCATAGTTCGGAGCGTTGTCCTCAAATCGAATGCGCGCTTTCGCTGACGATTTGGCAGCACCACGCTCCCATTGCGTATCACAACCCCTGTGACTTCTGCGCGGCCTCCCGAAAAACGCCGCTCCTTGTGGTAGCGCAAACCGGTCTTATGGATTGTCTTCTTTATGCTCCACATAAGACCCTCTGAAACGGTGGCCCCTGAGACGGTCAAATCATCCATATATACGGTGACCTTGCATCCTTCGTTACGAGCTTGAAGGGCAATCGAGTGCCACATGTCGAAGAAGGCAAAGAACGACAAGATCGGGCTGACCGGGCTTCCAGTAGGAACATGGCCGTTGGCCGTAAGAAGATGCGCGAGTACCGCCGCGACATCTGATTCGCAGTTCATAATGGAGTGGAAAAACCAATACACTCTGTGGCGCGGAGTGGACGCGAAATAGTTTTTGACGTCGACAGTCCGCACATCTCGAGCATTCACATGCTCAATTGCATTGTCCACGTACGATCTTCCCTTCACGGGGCAGAAAAGAAAATCCGGAGGTTCGATTCTCGATAGCAAGCGCTTAGCCCGCTCGTGAATCTGCCTCAATGGTCCCCTGGGCTCTTCGGTGTGGCGGATCTTTCCCTTCTTCGTCTCGATATCTCGTTCCTTATATTGGAGCGGCGCACGAGCGAGCGCTTCGAGTTTGCGGCGGTCGAATCCCAATACCTCAGCGAGTTTCTTTCTGGACCGAAGACCATAAAACGGGGATTGATCCAAGGCGTGCCGCCGTATCTTCGCCATCAATCGCTACTCAACCGGCCGGATCGTTCAGCGATAAAGTTTAAAAGTGCTAATACCTTTCGAGAAATTGTAACCCGAGTACTCTCGGCGAATGACCCTCTTTCCAGTGTCTCTGAGAAAAATAGAATCGAGGACATCGGAATATGAAATTCCTCTGAGTATTTCTCCAGCAGTGGAAGGGTTGGAGTTTTCTTGTCAGTTTCGATTGCTGACAAATATGAGGGAACGATATCGAATCTTTTGGCGAGGTCCTTTTGGGACACATCGTGGAAGATTCGAATCATCTTTAGTGCGCGACCCAGCATGTCTCCCACAACAAAAGAATAAAGAGCGTGGAAAATCTGAGTTGCCGCTCTACGTCACAAGTCCCGCACGAGTTCGGTGATTAGCCGAGCCAACGTGAGGAGAACTCGAAGGGTTAGGGGATTGCAAAGCCAGCGTAGCCAGCTCGACTTTCCCTGCTCCCGGAGCGACCGTCGTCGTCGGTCAACACCACCATTGTTCATGGCTCGGCTCCCATCACAGACACCAGCACCATGCTGATGTCCGCCGCCTTGAGGGAACCAGGGTGACGACGGTTTTAACTCAGTTCCACAGGGCGCGGCACCACCGCCGGTGCCGCGCCCCGCCGCCGCACCACGCGTGCCGACGGACAAGGCAGAAGGCTCTAGGCCTTCCTCGGGCTGCGGCGAGCAGCCCTGTAAATGGCGGGACTCCCTTAGCTGTTGACTGGAAATGAGCCTATAGGCAGGCCGTTCCAAAAGCAAGAATTAAATTCTCTACCAGAGAATTTAATTTCACCCAAGATTTCCGGCTCGCAGCGTTTTTTCGGCTAGACTCCGGTCCGGCTGGATAAAGGAGGCCCCCCATGAATCCCATCAGCCTCGCTGTTTTCATCGTGTTCTTCGCTGCTGCTGCCGTATCCTTCGCGGTTGCTCATGCGATCCCGTTGGCGGTCGTCTTCGTCCTGCTCGCTTTCGTCTTCGCCTATTCGATCCAGATCGCCAAACAATGGCAAAAGGCAGTGGTGCTGCGCCTCGGCCGGCTGCAGGCGATTCGTGGGCCCGGTCTTTTCCTGATCATTCCCGTGATCGACACGATTGCCGCTTGGATCGATCACCGCATCCAGACCACCGAGGTCAATGCCGAAGAGGCGCTGACCAAGGACACGGTGCCGGTCAATGTCGATGCAATCGTCTTCTGGCAGGTGCAGGACACGGCCAAGGCCGCGCTCGAGGTTACCGATTACCGGCAGGCGATCCACCGCGTCTCGCAGACCACGCTGCGCGAGATGATCGGCGCCTCGGTCCTCTCCGAACTGCTCTCCGATCGCCGCGCCGCCGATGCCCGGCTCAAAGCCGATATCGCCGCCAAGATCGGCGAGTGGGGCATCGCCGTGAACTCGGTCGAAATCCGCGACGTCGCCATTCCTGCTGCGCTGCAAGAAGCGATGAGCCGTCAGGCCCAGGCCGAGCGCGAACGCCAGGCGCGCGTCATTCTCGGCACGGCCGAGGAGGAGATCGCGCAGAAATTCCTCAATGCGGCGAAGCTCTATGAGAATAACCCGGTGGCGTTGCAATTGCGGGCGATGAATATCATTTATGAGACTACGAAGGAGCGCGGCGCGACAATTCTATTACCTACCTCCCTGGTCGATTTCATGAATCCGAAGCCGACAAAACCGGGTTAATATAAGACTGAAGGATCAAAGGGAGAAACGCGGCATGATCAAAACGCCGCAGCCAATGCGCGCTGCCGATGACGGTCGGCTTTCAGGTCACGATGCTGGGCACGATGCCGGTCATGGGGCCGGGCCTGTAGTCGGGCGCGCGCATGGAGCGTCCGGAGCGCCGGTGGACGATCAGAGCGACGATCGGTTCATCCGCCGCATCCTGGCCATTCTCATGGTGGCTTTGGCCGTCCTGGTCATCTGGCGTCTTTCCGAAATTCTGGTCGTCGTCTTCGGCGCGGTGTTGCTGTCGCTCGTGCTGCGTGGCATCGGCGGAAAAATTGGTTCGGTCCTCGGCGTGCGCACCACGGTCGCGATCGCCGCCGTCGTGTTGGTGCTGGTCGCCTTCGTCGTTCTGCTTGGTTGGCTGTTCGGATCGCAGATTCATACCCAGTTCGAAGATATCGCCAAGCGCCTACCGGAAATCGTCGATAAGCTGGAGGCCCAGGCCGGCAAGGAACCGATCGGCCAATACATCATGCAGCAGCTGTCCAGCATGAACTTCACCGGCGCCACAGGCGCGGCGGCGGCGCATGTGGCGCATTTCGCCAAGTCGCTGACCGGCGGCGTCGGCTTCCTCGCGCTGGTATTTTTCACCGGGATCTATATCGCGATCCAACCCGAACGCTATCGCCGCGGCCTCTTGACCATCGTGCCGCCGCGTCGCCGCGCACGCGCCACGGAATTTTTGGATGTCGCGGCGAACTCGCTGACACGCTGGATGCTCGCTCAGCTCTGCGTGATGATCTTTGTCGGCACCTGTGTCGGGCTTGGACTCTGGGCGATCGGCGTACGCGGCGCGTTCGCGCTGGGTCTGATCGACGGCATCTTCACCTTCGTGCCGGTGATCGGCCCGATCGCCGCATCGATTCCAGCGATCCTGCTCGGCCTGGCCCAGTCGCCGCTGCTCGCGCTCTACACGATGGCGCTCTATGTCGGCGTGCATATGCTCGAAGGCTATCTGATCACCCCGGTCGCGCAGTCCCATGCCATCTCGCTGCCGCCGGTGGTGACGCTGTTCGCGGCCCTGTCCTTCGGCCTGCTGCTCGGCCCCTTCGCCGTGCTCTTCGCAGCACCCATGGCCGTGCTCGTCATGGTCGCCTTCGGTATGTTCTATGTCGAAGACGTGCTCGGCGAAAAACGCACCTGGCCGCCGGGACGTTAGGACGGCGTTCGCGAACTCCGTCAGCTCCAGCCCACGCAATACGGCTCAGGGCGCAGGTCTTCGGGCAGGCCCGCGATATCGGGCGGCGGGAATTTCGTCTTGAAGGTGAAGGCGTGCGGCGTCGGCCCGCGCTGGTCGAGATGGGCCAGGCGCGCGAGGCCGTCTTCCACGGTCGGCTCCGTGCCGGCCGGCACCCACCACAGCACCATGTAGCTGCTCTCCGGTTTCTCGAACCAGCTGCGCCGTTGCACCATCACCAGGCGGTGGACGGATTTGTAGACGTAGTCGAACAGCGCTTCGGCACCCGCCCACACGCTCATATTGACGATGAAGTTGGGGTTGTCGGTCGGCTTGATGTCGGTCGCGTTGCCCGCTTCGGTTTTCAGCCGCCAAACGAAACCGGGGCTCGCTTCGGCCAGCGCGTTGATCTCGTCGAGCTGGCCGGTGAAGCCCTCCATGCGGGAATCCTCGACCGGGTAGAGCGTCGTGCCGACATTCATCTGCGCCAGGTGCCAAACCGTCGTCATCGCGATCTCCACCGCCTGTATGAAGCCTCGGCAAACATACCATGGGCCGCTCTGGTTGGCTGTTCTCGGTCGATAAACAACCATTACGAGTGTTTTTCGAATTTCACTCGCTTGCGGAGTGGCAGCATTCGTTGCGTCTCATTTGCCGCTTTTTTAAGCAGATGACTGCCTGGAGTCCCTGAGGACAAGTGGTCCTACATGCCAGGCATTCCCTATTACATCATTGTTTTAATTATATATTCGAATTCCGGCACGGCTCTTGAAATAGAATGGCCAAGCGCGGCTAAAGACGCATGGCGGCTTGCGGGTTAGGGAATCGTCGCAGGGCAGCTGATGCAGAGGTTAACCGGCAGTCTCATTCGCACCGTTTCCGAGCGATCTCGGAACGGAACCGCGCCAGCGGATGAGGCGGCCCACTAGGGGACCCGACCAATGAAGCTTGTTGTGGCGATCATCAAGCCCTTCAAACTGGACGAGGTGCGTGAAGCCCTGACGCCGCTTGGCATCCAGGGCTTGACCGTGACCGAAGTGAAGGGCTTCGGACGGCAAAAGGGGCAGACGGAAATCTACCGCGGTGCTGAATACGCGGTCAGCTTCCTGCCCAAGGTGAAGCTCGAAGTGGCCGTGAACGACGATGTCGTGCCGCGGGTGATCGAGACGATCCAACACGCAGCGCGTACCGGCAAGATCGGCGACGGAAAGATCTTCGTCTTCGATTTGCTGCAGGCCGTGCGCATTCGTACCGGAGAAACCAACGGCGACGCCCTCTAAGGGACCGTCGAGGGCTGCTCAAAAATTGTGCAAATGCCAGGAATGCTGCTCATGACGATGTCAAGATCAGTGGGATTGCTTCCCGCTTCCGCGGTGTCTGACCACCGCCAGGCTGCGATTCCGAGCGTTGGCACGTTTCTCGCTTTTCATTCTCGGCCCGGCGCGCCGCGTGGCTGGCGTTTGCTTCGGTCCGCTTTCCACCTTCGGGGGTGCAAATGAATAAGGTAACTAAAGGAGTCCTGTTCGGCGGCGGGCTGGTTCTCGGCCTGACGCTGCTGGCGAGCATGGGGCTCGCCGACGACGCGGCCGCACCGGCCGCCGGTGCCATTGCCGCCGCACCGGCTGCTGCTGCACCGGCTGCGCCGCCGCCGCATCTCGACACCGGGCACACGGCTTGGATGCTCTCGTCGGTGGCCCTGGTGCTGCTGATGACCATCCCAGGCCTCGCGCTCTTTTATGCCGGCATGGTGCGCAAGAAGAACATTCTCGCGACCATGATGCAGAGCTTCGTCATCACCTGCCTGGTGACGGTGATCTGGTTCGTGATCGGCTACTCGCTTGCCTTCCATGGCGATAGCCCATACATCGGCGATCTCTCCGCATTCTTCCTCCAAGACTTGGTGGGCGCGGATCAGGCGACGACCGTTACCAAAATCCTCTGGGGTCCGGGTGCGGATGCCAGCGGCGGGGCGATCCCCGAAAGCGTCAACATGATGTTCCAAATGACCTTTGCGATCATCACGCCGGCGCTGATCACCGGTGCGCTCGCCGACCGTATGAAGTTCTCGGCGCTGTGCCTGTTCATGACCTTGTGGTCCATCATCGTCTATTCGACAGTGGCGCACTGGGTCTGGTCGCCGAACGGCTTCCTCGGCGCCATGGGCGTTCTCGACTACGCCGGTGGTACCGTCGTGCACATCAACTCGGGCGTTGCCGGCTTGGTCGGCTGCTTGATCATGGGCAAGCGCAAGGGTTTCGGGACCGACAACTTCGCTCCCGCGAACCTCGCTTACACCTTGATCGGCGCTTCGTTGCTGTGGGTCGGCTGGTTCGGGTTCAACGCCGGTTCGGCGCTGACCTCGGACGGTCGTGCGGGCATGGCCATGACGGTCACCCAGATCGCCACCGGCACCGCGTCGCTGGCCTGGATGTTCGCCGAGTGGATCAGCAAGGGCAAACCCAGCGCGTTGGGTGCCGCCTCGGGTGCAGTGGCCGGTCTGGTCGCCATCACCCCGGCTTCCGGTTTCGTCGGGCCGATCGGCTCGTTCGTGATCGGCATCGCCGCCGGCGTCATCTGCTTCTGGTCGACCACCAGCCTGAAGAAGATGTTGAAGTACGATGACTCGCTGGACGCCTTCGGCGTGCATGCGGTGGGCGGCGCTGCTGGCGCCATCCTCACCGGTGTGTTCGCTCTGAAGGAAATCACCGGCGGGCCGAGTGGCTGGATCGAAGGCAACTTCAGTCAGGTCATCACGCAGATCGAAGGCGTGGTGATCGTGATCGTCTTCGACGTGATCGCGTCCTTCATCATCTACAAGATCGTGGACATGGTCGTCGGCCTACGCGTGCCGGAAGAAGTCGAGGTCGAAGGTCTCGACATCAACCTGCACGGCGAAGTCATCCACTAAGTATCGTCTAAGTCCCGCGTCAGGGGCCGGGGGGAGCATCGCAAGGTGCTCCCCCTTCTTCTTTTTGGTTGCACGGGCGCGCTGGACCGCAGCCGGCGAGTAACCTAGGCTTTTCCGATCATCTCAAGGGGGAGCAGATGGTCGCGCAAGACGGTGTTCTGGAGCCGGGCGAAAAGATTCTGTGGGAAGGACGGCCGCGCCAGGGGTTGATGTTGCGCTCCAACGACACCTATCGGATTCCGTTCAGTCTGGTGTGGTGCGGCTTTGCCATCTTCTGGGAATACAATGCGCTTTTAGCGAGACACAATGTCGCCGCGCCAGCCTTGAACTTTATGTCGTTCTGGGGCGTGCCCTTTGTCCTCGTCGGTCTCTATGCTGCCATCGGCCGTTTTTTCTACGACGCCTTTGTTCGCTATGGCACCAACTACGCACTGACCAATCAACGCGTGCTTATATCGGCCGGCGGTTTCAGTCGTGAATTGCGTTCGCTGATGCTCGATGGGCTTATCGATCTCCGCCTCTCCGAAGGCTACAACGGACGCGGCACGATCAAATTCGGGCCTGATCCGGTGACTAATGGTAGAGGCTTCGGCTCCCGTTCTTGGTCCGGCGGCGGTGACGCCCCGGCACTGGAAGGGATCGAAGATGTGCGCGGCGTCTATCGCCGTATCCTTGCCGCACAGAAAGTGGCGACAGCGAATCAGCAATAGAGCAAAGGAAGAGTGGCAACACACTCCCCTAGCTTTTTAGCGCCCAAGACCGCTGCCCTTTCGAGGCCATGATCGATGGCCAAGCTGAGCCTTCCAGTCATCGCGGAGGGCAAGCCGGTGATTGAGCAAGACGGCCTGTTGGAACCGGGCGAGAAGATCCTGTGGGAAGGGCAGCCACGCCGCGGGCTGGTGTTCCGTGCCAGCGATATTGTGGTGATCCCGCTCAGCCTGATCTGGTGCGGCTTTGCGATCTACTGGGAATACAAAGCCGCCAAGCAGCCAGCAAGCATGGTCCCGGTGCTCGGCATTCTGTTTGTTCTGATCGGCCTGCATTTCGCCGTCGGCCGCTTTTTCTATGACGCCTTCGTGCGCCATGGCACGCGCTACGCACTGACCAATCAGCGCGTGCTGATCTCGCTCGGTGGGGTCTTCACGCGTGAATTACAGTCGTTGCCGCTGGAGGGGCTGATGAATATCCGCTTGTCCGAAACCCGCAACGGAGCCGGGACCATCAAATTCGGTGCCGATCCCGATCCCAGGATCGAAACCAAACCCGGGCGGACAAGCTATCTCATACCGGTCTTCGAAGGGATCGAAGACGGGCGCACTGTCTATCATCGCATTCACGCGGCCCAGAAAGCGCTGGCCGCCAAGGCACGATAGGGCGCGGCGCTTCCGCTTATTTGGCGAAGACGGCCATGTAGTGGTCGAGGAAGCGCTTTGAATCGACCGTCACGCACATCTTCTGCGACGGGTGGTTGTCCCACTCATCGATGCGGAATTTCCGGTTCTGATACTTCTGGATCGTCTGGCCCAACGCCAGGCCTTCGGTCACCACGCGGATCGGCCCTTCGCGTGTCGTGAACAGGCTAGGATCGACCACGTAAGCCACGGCGAGTGAGTCGTGGCAGGCGATGCCGGCAAGGCCGACCCGCTCGCGATAGAAGCCTTCATAGCCACGCGTGATGTCCCAGAAGAACTGGCCGATCTCGCCGCCCTTCTGCTGCAGGGTGCGCAGATAGTCGGGCGTCATGATCGTCTCATGGGTGACGTCGAGGCCGATCATCGTCACGTCCCAATCGGCGGTGGTCACGATGTCGGCCGCCTCCGGATCGCCGATGATATTGGCCTCGGCCACCGGCGTGACATTGCCGCTATGGCCGTTGATGCCGAAGGCGCCGCCCATGATCGACACTGCCTTCACCAGTTTGGTGATCTCCGGGTCGTGCTGCAGGGCCAGCGCCAGATTGGTCATGCGGCCCACCGCGATCAGGGTCACCTCGCCCGGATTGGCGCGCACCGTGTCGATGATGAACTGCCAGGCCGGGCGCCCGTCTTCCGTCACGTCCAGCTTTTCGGGCACCGGCGCGTCGCCCAAACCGTTGTGACCGTGGATGTGGCTGACCGATTCACCGCGCCGGCGCTTCAAGGGCTGTTCGGCACCGCGCGCCACCGGGCATTTTAGGCCGAAGCGCTGCTTCATATAGAGCGCGTTGCGCGTCACCGTATCGATGTCGGAATTGCCTTGGACGGTGGTCACGCCCAACAGGTCGAGCGCGCCGCAGCGGTCGATATAGAGCAGCGCCATGGCGTCGTCGACGCCCGGATCCGTATCGAAAATCACCTTTTGACGAGCCATCGCAGCGCCCCCGGCCTTAACTTTCTCAATTTCGGGGCGGCACCCTGGACCGCAATTGGGGCAGATGCAAGGGGGTAGGGCGGTGTGTGATTTGAGACTCTACCCGAGAGTCTCCGGTTAGGGTATTGTCCCGCCGCAATGTTCTCGTCCGGTCACCCTTCCCCGGTCGCGCTCAATAGTCGCCTTGATCAAATTGGCGACTATCCCTTCACGCGACTGTCCGCTCTGCTTAAGGATCCTCCTGGCGCCGATCCGATCGTCATGTCGATCGGCGAGCCGCAGCATCCCGCGCCGCCTATGGTGGCCGAAGTGCTGGCGCGCGAGGCCACCGGCTGGGGCCGCTATCCGCCCATGGCCGGCACGCCGGCTTTCCGGGCGGCAGCGGCCGGCTGGCTGACCCGGCGCTATGGCCTGCCCGAAGGCTATGTCGATCCCGCGACGATGCTGCTGCCGCTGGCCGGCACGCGCGAAGGCCTGTTCCTGATCGTGATGGTCACCTGTGGCGAGCGTGCCGACGGTCGCCCACCGGCCATCCTGCTGCCGAACCCGTTTTATCAAGTTTATGCCGGGGCCGCGGTGCTGGCCGGGGCTGAACCGATCTTCGTGCCGGGCACGGCCGAAGGCGGCTTTCTGCCCGATTTCGCGCGCGTGCCGCAGGACGTGCTGGAGCGCACGGCGCTGGCTTTCCTCTGTACGCCCGCCAATCCGCAAGGCGCGGTATCGACGCTCGACCAGCTCAAAGAGGCGCTGACGATCGCGCGGCGGCATGGGTTCACGCTGGCCGTCGATGAGTGTTATTCCGAGATCTATCTCGACGCGCCGCCGCCCGGCGGGTTGCAGGCAGCGCAGGCGCTTGGCGGCGGGCTCGACAATCTCGTCGTCTTCCATTCGCTCTCGAAGCGCTCAAGCGTGCCGGGTCTGCGCGTCGGCTTCGTCGCCGGCGATCCGCGCGTGATGGCGGCTTTCTCGCGGTTGCGCAGCTATGGCGGCGCCTCCGTGCCGTTCCCGATGATGGCGGTCGGCGCCGCGCTCTGGCAGGACGAAACCCATGTCGAAGCCAATCGCGCGCTCTACCGCCAGAAGTTCGACATCGCCGAATCGCTGTTCAAGGGCCGACTCGGTTTCTATCGCCCGGCCGGCGGCTTCTATCTCTGGCTGAATGTCGGCAATGGCGAAGCGGCGGCCGCCAAGCTCTGGCGCGAGGCGGGTATCCGCACGTTGCCCGGCGCCTATCTCGCACGCACCGAAGCCGATGGCACCAACCCCGGCACGCCTTATGTGCGTGTCGCGCTGGTGCAGGATGTCGAAACCACGCGCCATGCCCTGACGCGCATGGCGCAGATTCTCTGAAGGGCTGAGCGCGACCGGTATGGCCAAAGCGGCAGCACGCAAGAAGCAGCAAAACGGGTTCCTCCCGCGCGGCGCCGATGAGGTGCTGCGCAAACTGGCGATGCAGGCCGGCGGTCTGATCGTGATCGCGGTCGGGCTCGGCATCATCGCCGCGCTGATGACCTACGACGCGCGCGATCCTAGCTTCAATACGGCTGCGGTGAACGGCCAAGTGGCCAACGCTGTCGGCCGCACCGGCTCCTATGTTGCCGATGCCCTGCTGCAGGCCTTCGGCCCCGGCGCGTGGCTGCCGGCCATTGCCTTCCTGATCTGGGGCGGTCGTCTCGTCGTTGCCGGGGCCAAGCCGGAACGGTTCTGGCTGCGCGTCGGTCTTCTGATCAGCGGCGCGTTGCTCTTCGATATCGGCCTCGCCGAGATTCCCGATCGCGTTCACACCTGGCTGCCCAATGCGCTTGGCGGTCACGCACCGTCCGAGGGCGGTGCGGCGGGTAAGCTTCTCTTGAGCGGCCTCGACGAAGCGGCGGGGCTGGTCCATGCGCCCTTCGTCGCGCCGATCCTGGCATTGGTCGCGACCGTGCTGGGCCTGATCTGTCTCAACTTCGCTTTCGGTCTGTCCGGCCAAAGCTGGGCGCGCTTGCTGCGCGGCCTCGGCATCGGCACAGCCGCTGTCGGTGGCGGCTTGAACAAGGTCAGTGCGTTCTCGGTGGCGCTGGGCGGCAAGGCGGCCGATGCGCTGCGCGAACGCCGCGAGCCGACCTTGGGCGAAAACAAACGCGCCGCGCCGCTGGTCGATCGCGGCGAGGTCTACGAAGCAGAAGAGGACGAGGAAGAAGAAGTCGAGGCATTCGAGGCGGAGGAAGAACGCCGCGAACCGCTGGTCGCGCCGCGCGCTGCGCCGGCCCAGCCGAGCAAACGCGCCACCAAGGATTCGCGCCAGAAGAGCCTCGATCTCGCCAAGGACAAGGGCGAGTTCGAAAAGCCGCCGCTGGATCTGCTCGCCGTGCCGGCCGGTCCGCGTGCCACGCAGCTCGACGAAGACGGTCTGGCTCAGAATGCCAAGATGCTCGAATCGGTGCTTGATGATTTCGGCGTCACGGGAACCGTACTGAAAGTCCGCCCCGGCCCGGTGGTCACGCTCTACGAACTCGAACCCGCTGCCGGCACCAAGACCTCGCGCGTCATCGGCCTGGCCGACGATATCGCGCGGCAGATGAGTGCGCTCTCGGTGCGCATCGCCACCGTGCCCGGCCGCAACGTGATCGGCATCGAGCTACCGAATGCCAAGCGCGAGACGGTGTTCCTGCGCGAGCTCCTGGAGTCGGAGTCTTTCGATCGCCAGGGTTCGGCGCTGACCCTGGTGTTGGGCAAGGATATCGGCGGCCAGCCGGTGATGGTCGATCTGGCGCGCATGCCGCATCTGCTGATCGCCGGCACCACCGGCTCGGGCAAGTCGGTGGCGATCAACACGATGATCCTGTCACTGCTCTACCGGCTGACGCCCGACGAGTGCCGGCTGGTGCTGATCGATCCGAAGATGCTCGAACTCTCGATCTACGACAATATCCCGCACCTTCTCACGCCCGTCGTCACCGAGGCGCCACGCGCCGTGGCCGCGCTCAAATGGACCGTGCGCGAGATGGAAGACCGCTACCGCGCCATGAGCCAGCTCGGCGTGCGCAACATCACCGGTTACAACCAGCGCCTCGCCGAAGCGCGCACCAAGGGCGAGAAGCTGACGCGTACTGTGCAGACCGGCTTCGACGAGGAGACCGGCAAGCCTCTCTACGAAGATCAGGAGCTCGCCTTGAAGGCGCTGCCCTTCATCGTGGTCGTGGTCGACGAGATGGCCGATCTGATGCTGGTGGCGGGCAAGGATATCGAAGCCTCGGTGCAGCGCCTGGCCCAGATGGCGCGCGCCGCCGGTATCCATGTCATCATGGCCACGCAGCGCCCCTCGGTCGATGTCATCACCGGCACGATCAAGGCCAACTTCCCCACGCGCATCAGCTTTCAGGTCACCAGCAAGATCGACAGCCGCACCATCCTGGGTGAGCAGGGGGCAGAGCAACTGCTCGGCCAGGGCGACATGCTGTATATGGCCGCCGGCGGGCGCATCACCCGCGTGCATGGTCCCTTTGTCTCGGATCGCGAGGTTGAGGCCGTCACCAATCATCTGCGCGCGCAAGGCCACCCCGCCTATATCGAGGGCGTGGCCGAGGTGGAGGAAGAATCCGCGCCCGGCATGGGCAACAGCACAGGCGAGGCCGACGAGTTCTACGACCAGGCCGTCGCGCTGGTGGCGCGCGAGGGTAAGGCCAGCACCAGCTTCATCCAGCGCCATTTGCAGATCGGCTACAACCGCGCCGCGCGGATCATCGAAAAGATGGAAGCCGAAGGCGTGGTCAGCCGCGCCAATCATATGGGCAAACGCGAAGTGCTGGTCAGCCATCACGGCGGGTGATGAGCCTAATCCTTTTCAGCGTCATCACCGGGCACACGAGCGGTGCTCGTGTCCGGTGATTCACGTCTTCTTGAAGATTTCGCCACGAAGGCATCAAAGGCATTTTGCCCGTCATTGCGAGGAGCATCGCGACGAAGCAATCCATCTTCGTCCATAAGCGTTCTGGATTGCTTCGCTTCGCTCGCAATGACGAAAAAGACGTGGATGGCTGGACACGAGCACCGGCCGTGTGCCCGGCCACGACGAGGAATTAATAATCTGGACGGCAGACGCCCCACAATTCCGCCCAGATTGGGCTGGACTCTGAGCCCATCTCCCCTCAAATACCGGCTATGACGATGCGTCGCTCTCTCTTCGCTTGTGTTGCCCTGGTTGCCGCCACGATGGCTGCGCCTGCTTTCGCTGCGCTCTCCGACAGTGATCAGTCGATCGTCAAGCAGGCGAACGACTATCTCGATCAGGTGCACACACTGAAGGCGCATTTCGTCCAGAACGCCGCCGATGGCAGCCAGAGCGAAGGCACGATCTATCTCGACCGGCCGGGCAAGCTGCGCCTGGACTACGATCCGCCCTCACCGATCCAGGTGATCACCAAAGACAACACACTGGTCTATTACGACAAGAGCCTGCAGCAGGTCAGCTATGTCGATATCGACCAGACACTCGCCGGCGTGCTGGTGCAGCCGCATGTCGATCTCAACGGCAAGGATCTCCAAGTCACCGGTGTGGTGCATCAACCCGACACTGATCGCGTCACTGTCGTCAAACGCGGCGATCCGAGCCAGGGCAAGATCACGCTGGTCTTCACCGAGAAGCCGTTCCAGCTGCGGCAATGGCAGGTGGTCGATGCGCAGGGCCAGCCGACCCAGGTGACGCTCTACGACGCGCAAACCGGACTCTCGCTGGATAACGAATTGTTCGTTTTCCACGACCCGCGCCCGGCGCCGGGCACGAAACCGCTGCGCTGAATCGGCTGAAAGTCGCGGAAACCTGCGGCTTTCAAAGCAATAGATCGCGCGATTTCGTTTGTATGACCTACGCGCATCCCTGCCATGAGCGGGTCTTGAGCAATCGGGCAAAGCCACCCAAATACACAGTCAGCAGGGCCGAGACCGCAATGGTCGAGGTCCCGCGGATGAAGTATCCCCTGCTTCACTCCGCAGTCTCCGAGAGGAGACCCCTCCGCAAGGAGCTGGGCGCTTGGTTACCCCCCTGACCAAGCGCCCTTTCCTTGTCTGCGCTTTGCTGATGACGGGCCTTCATTGGCGATTTGTCCGCTCGGGCGTGGCCTCCTATAGTGGCCGCCTCATAATGCGCCGATCTTTCCGGGAGAGAATTTGATGGCCGATTACGTGATTGCTCCGCCCGCGCTCACCACGCTCGAAGTCGTGGGTGGCGGCCTGTTTCCCATCCGCCGCGTCTTCTGCGTCGGCCGCAACTACGCGGCCCATGCGCGCGAGATGGGTGGCGATCCGAATCGCGAGCCGCCGTTCTTCTTCACCAAGCCGGCCGATGCGGTGACGAGTGCGGCGGCGATTCCCTATCCGACGATCACCAAGGACATGCATCACGAAGGCGAGCTGGTTGTCGCCATCGGTACCGGCGGCAAGGAAATCGCCGCCAAGGACTCGCTGAGCCATATCTTCGGCTACGCGGTCGGTTGCGATCTGACGCGACGCGATCTGCAAGCGGCGCTGCGCAAGGAAGGCCGTCCCTGGGACATGGCCAAAGGCTTCGATTTCGCCGGGCCTGCCGGCGCGATCCATCCGGCGTCGAAGATCGGCCATCCCGACAAGGGCGCGATCACGCTGAGTGTCGACGGTGTCGAGAAGCAGAAGGGCGATCTGGCCGACATGGTCTGGTCGATCCCCGAGATCGTCGAGACCTTGTCGCGTTATGTGGCGCTGGCGGCCGGCGATCTCATCTTCACCGGTACGCCCGAAGGCGTCGGCCCGGTGGTGCGCGGCAACACGCTCGAGATCAAAGTGGCCGGTGTCGGCGCGCACAAATTCCAGGTGGTATGACTCCGGGTAGCCGATGGGAGCAAGCATTCGAAATTTTCTCATCGCAGCCATAGTGGCGTTGGCGTGCGGTCCCGTGACGGCGGCGTTGGCAGACGACGCGACCTGTCCGGGAACGACGCTGCCAGCGCCCCGGGTTGCGCCCTTCATCAGGACGATCCAGCCTGCGCAGGGCAGCAACGCGGCCTATGACTGCCTGATGTGGCAGACCTTCATCTATCTCAACTGGCCCGGGAAGGCCAACCGGCGCGGCGTTCCCAATCCAAAAATGGAATTCGGTGCTCCGGCGCTGGCGGTGTGGGAATCCTTCAAGACGGTTGACGAAGTCTTCCTGCACAGTGGCGACGATCCTGGCCCGTGGGATGCCTCGCTCGCCAATCGATTTGCTGACACCTTGCGATCACTGGTCGGCAACGGCGTCTTCCACCTGTTGAAGCAACATTCGAAAGTTTCGGATGCGCTGAAGGCACCGGAAAATCCAAATTCTCCGCAGCACGACGCCAAGAAGACGCTGTTGGATGATGCCAATCAAACCGATGGCGGCAATCTCATCGATCAGAATGGCGAGGCCGTCTATTACCAGATGCTGATGGATAAGGATGAGTACAACTACATCGTCCTCAACCGGCTCTATAACGCCAACAGCCAAAGCACTTTCGCGCGGCAGCACGGCATCGAACTGCCGATGGGCATCAGTGCTTATGGTGATCTCGGCGCGATTGAGGTCAAAGCCGCCTGGAAGATTCTCGGGCCCGGCGACGATCCGGCGCGCTTCCATACGGCGGAGGCATTGATCGGCGATCCGCAGCAACCGGTTTTGGTTGGTCTGGTGGGACTGCACATCGTCCAGCATGTGGCGCCGCTTCACCAAGCAGTATGGGCTACCTTCGCGCAGATCGATAACGCGCCGCTCGCCACCGAACCCGGCACGGCGCGGCACTATTCGTTTTTCAATGCCCGCTGCTCGTTGAAAAAGTGCCCGACCAACACCGTGACCGACGGATCGAAACCGACGCAGGTGGTTCAAGAGCGGCCGGTCCCGGATGATGCGGCGCGGGTCAATGCATTCATGCAGAAAATGATCGCGGATGTCGCGCCGCGCGCACCATGGCAGTACTACCAGCTGATCGATGTTCAGTGGCCGCAGGCGCCCGAGCAGTTGCCCAAGCCGCCCCAAGCCGCGCCGCTTCCGACAGGATCGCCCAGCACGACGCGGCTCCTGAATCCGGTTCTCGAAACCTACTTGCAGCGCTACAACCAAGAGATCAGCTGCCTGAGTTGTCACCAGATGGCGCGCACGGCGGAAAGTACCGACCAGCCTTTCGCCGCCGATTACAGTTTCCTCCTGTCGCATGCGCGCGGCCTGAAGCAAGAATGACCAAAAGCCACATCGAATAAGAAACCCATGCGCATCGTCACCTGGAACATCAACTCCGTCCGTCTGCGTCAGGGGCTCATCGAACGGGTCGCCACCTGGCTACACCCCGATGTGATCTGCCTGCAGGAAACGAAATCGCCCGACGAGCATTTCCCGCGCGAGGCCTTCGAACGCTCCGGCTACAAGCACATCGCGATGGCGGGGATGAAGGGTTACAACGGCGTTGCCATCGCGTCGCGTCTGCCAATCACCGCCGAGCGCAATCGGCATTTCTGCGAGAAGCAGGATTGCCGCCACATCCAGGCGACGATCGACGGTGTCGAAATCCACAACTTCTACATTCCCGCCGGCGGCGATATTCCCGATCCCGACGAGAACAAGAAGTTCGCGCACAAGCTCGCCTTCCTCGACGAGGCCGCGGACTTCATCAAAAGCGCGACGCGAACAAAACGGCCGAGTGTACTGGTCGGCGATCTCAACGTCGCGCCGCTGCCCAACGATGTGTGGTCGCACAAACAGATGCTGAAAGTGGTCAGCCATACGCCGATCGAAGTAGAAAAGCTCGAGACGATGCGCAAGGCCGGCAAATGGGTCGATGCCGTGCGCCATTTCGTGCCGTCCGAGATCCAGCTTTATTCCTGGTGGAGCTATCGCGCCAATGATTGGGAGGCGTCTGATCGCGGGCGCCGGCTCGACCATATCTGGGTCACGCCGCAGCTGGTGCCCAATCTCAGCGAGACGATCACGCTGCGCGAGGCGCGCGGTTGGGAAGGCGCGTCCGATCACGTTCCGGTGATGATCGAGATCAAGTAGTTGCCGGCGGCAGTCAGTCGGACTATGTTATAACAATCGTTATAACGGAGCCTGCCATGCACGCGCTCAAAATCACCAAGATCGGCAATTCTTCGGGCGTTGTGCTACCCAAGGATGTCTTGTCGGATTTGAATCTCGAGCAGGGCGATCAGATCTTCATCGTGAAGTCCGAAGACGGATATAAGATCGTTCCCTACGATCCCGATTTCGAGGAACAACTGGCTGCCGCCGTCGAGGGTGAGCGCGTCTATCGCAACGCGCTGCGACAATTGGCGAAATGAAGTGGCTGCGGCTCGACGCCGTTCTCGCCATTCATCAACGACAAGCCGAACAGCACCGCACCTCGCCGGGACTCCGTTCGCTCGATCTGCTTGAATCGGCGCTCGCCCGCGCGCGGAACAAAAGCGCTTATGGCCGCGCGGACGTGTTCGTTTGCGCAGCGGCGTACGGTTTCGCAATCGCGCGCAACCATCCCTTTGTCGACGGCAACAAGCGCATGGCGTTGCTCGCCATGTATGTCTTTCTGTGGATCAACGGCTACATGCTGGACGTCAGCGAAACCGACGCCTACACAACGATCATGGCGCTCGCGGCTGGCAATTTGACCGAGACAAAGCTTGCCGCTTGGGTGAAGGCGAACGCCAAACGGATTCGAAAGCGGTAAGGATCGAGGAGCACCGGCAGCCGCCCGACTTCCGGCGCTCCTCACGCACGATACGCCCCAGGGTCAGTGCAGGCGTATCGCGCTACCCGCGGCATGCGAGACGCAGGTAAACGCATCCAGATCCGGTTTCGGCCAGGCGCGCAGCGGCAGCACCAGCCCCGCGCCGGCGAGCGCCGTCGAAAAAATCATCGCCGCCGCCAGCGCGGTGTTCACCACCGGCGCCGGCAGCCAATCGGACAGCACGGTCTCGGCCTCGAACCAGCGGCAACGCTGCAACTGGCTGACCATCCGCAGGACGGCGATCTCGTCGCCGCCAAGATGCGCACAACGCGCGCAACGCACATCGATACCGCGCTGCGCCGACACCAGCACCAGACGGAACAGCTCGTTGAAGGCGCGCTCGGCCTCGTCGACACCGGCCGCGGCGAAACCGCTCCGCCAATCGGGGTGATGCTGGTTGGGCTGGCGGTGCAGCGCGGCCCAGAGGCGCAGCGACACAACCGCGAAAGCCTCCGCCGTGCTTAGCTCGGCCGTATGTGCGATCGCCGGAAGGGTCGCGCGCTGGCCGCTGTCGAGGAGCGAGGAGATGCGCATCGGTTGGCCCGTGCTGTTGGAACGACGGGAGCCATCCTAGGGCGTCGCCTCTGCAATTAAAACTCATTTGCAATTGCAATTTAGTAAGCTGATATCGCCTAAAAAATCGAGATCTAGGGCTTGAGTGCCTTCGACATCGGTTGCCCTTCCATGCCGAAGGTATTGATCGACGTTCCGTCTTCGACATATCCCGCCGAAAGATAAAAGCGCCGCGCTGTCACGGTGCTGATCAGGCGGCAACGCTGATTGCCGCGCGCAATCGCGCGCTCTTCCAAGGCGTGCAACACCATCTTGCTGACGCCCCGGAACCGTGCATCGGGCGAGACGTAGTTGAGCATGATCTCGCCCGCATTGCTGACCGAGCCAACGGCCAGGATCGTATTGCCCTCGCAGGCGAGCAGAACCGAGGCTTCGAGATTGGCGATCCACTGCGCGACGGTCGCGGGCGTTTTGTTGGCAAGCCAGCGTGCGAGAAGGGCGGGATCGCTGCGGTGATCGAGCGCGCAAAGTTCGGTGATCGATCGGCGCATCACCGCGCAAGCGCCGACCGCATCCTCTGCGGTGGCGTCGCGGATCTCCATGATCGGAGCAGGCGTCGCTTAGCCGCAGGCTTCTTCGACGATGCCGCAGAGCATATGGCCGACGGCGATATGCATCTCTTGGATGTGATCGGTGCGGTCGGCGGGCGCCTTGATGCAGACATCGGCTTCGGTAGCGAGCTTGCCGCCAGCGGCGCCGGTCAGGCCCACAACCTTGATGCCGATTTCGCGCGCGGCCTTGATCGCTTCGAGCACGTTCGGCGAATTGCCCGAGGTCGAGATCGCCACCAGCGCATCGCCCTTGCGGCCGAGACCACGCAGCGGGCGCGAGAACACGTGTTCAAAGCCGTAATCGTTGCCGATCGCGGTCAGCGCAGACGTGTCCGTGGTGAGCGCGAGGCCGGCCAGCGACTTGCGGTCGTGCAAGAAGCGGCCCGACAGCTCGGCGGCGAGATGCTGGGCATCGGCAGCAGAACCACCATTGCCGGCGAACATCACCTTGCCGCCCGATTGGAGCGCTTCGATCAGAATGCGACCGGCGGCAGCGACATCGGGCGCCAATGCGCGCAGGCGCTGGAAGCCGCCGATGATGGTTTCGATTTCCGCGACGATGCGGGACTCATCCGTGCCGGCCGAAGCGGGCGAGAGGGGCTTATTCATGGCGGGGACCCTAGCGCCAATTTGGTTAAAGGTCGATAACCGCCGCGGTCCGTAATTTCCGAATCCGCCTCCTATTCTGCCACCGATTGGTCACGCCGATTTTTTACGGGCGCCAGAATGGCTTCTTCATTTCGCCCGCGACGGCGCTGCGGCTGGCCCCGAAGTCGTGCAGCTCATATTCGGTCAGTCCAGCCAGTTCAGCGCGCTCCCGTGCCCGGCGCCGCCATAGGCGCACGAGATCAAGCAGGCCCTGGATGATGGCTTCAGGGCGGACAGCGGGTTGGACCAAGCGCAAAGTCTGGGTGAGGACCATAGAAGCCTCCAACGCGGCGGGATTGCCGATGCCCGAAGACTGCGCCCTTGCGATAAATAAGAAAAACGCATATATTTAATATAATAATTTCGGAAAACTGAATTATGAGCGCCATCAATCTCGACATGGATGTGTTGCGCACGATCGTGACCGCGCAGCGCTTGGGCGGGTTCAACCGCGCCGCCGAGCAGGTGGGCCGGTCGCAATCGGCGGTCAGTCAGCAGATCCACAAACTTGAGGAACGCATCGGCCAGCCGCTGTTCAAGAAGCGCGGGCGCATGCTCGAACTCACCGAAGCGGGCGAGATGGTATTGGCCTATGCGCGCCGCATCCTCGATTTGAACGACGAAGCGGTGACGGCGGTGCGCGGTGCGTCGGTCGAGGGCGCGGTGCGGTTCGGCATGCCGGCGGATTTCGCCGAGACCTGGCTGCCCATGACTCTGGGTCGGTTCAAACGCACCCATCCCGGCGTGCGCGTCGAGGCGTCGGTCGATCGCAACTATCTGAACATCGAACGGCTCGACCGCGGCCAAATGGATCTTGTCGTCGCCTTCGGCCGCTCGGGACGCAGCGATGCGCTGCCGGTCGCGAGCCTGCCGATGGCTTGGATCGGCGCGGCGGATGGTTCGCTGCCGTGGAATCCGGGCGAGCCTGTGCCGCTCGCGATGTTCGAAGGTTCCTGCGTCTTCCGCTCCGCGGCCACCGAAGCGCTCGATGCCGCCGGCATTCCCTGGACGATCTCGTTCACCAGCCCGGGCCTGCCCGGACTCTGGGCTGCGGTTACGGCCGGACTTGGCATCACCTTGCGCACGGCGGCAGGTCTGCCGAACACGCTGCGCCAGCTGGGGCCGAGGGATGGGTTACCGCCGGTATCGACGATCGAACTGGCGATGCACGATGCCGGCCGGCCGCTCACGCCGGCGTCGGTGCGTCTCAGGGAAATCATCTTCGACGCGCTCGACGAAAACATCGCGGCGCTGCCGGGCGCGAAATTGATCGGGCGGCGGTAAGCCTCACCCGTTCTCGGCGAGGACCGAGCCGGCGAGATAGAGCGAACCGCAGATCAACACGCGGGCCGGGCGAGACGGATTGCCATGCCGGGCAATCAACTCACCGAGCGCCGTGTTCACACTCTCTGCCGCGCGCGCCGGCATGCCGTTGGCAGCGGCGATCGTCGCCAGCGCTTCGCCCGACACGGAATGCGGTGCGCCGGGAATCGTCACGGTGCGCATGCGCCGCACCTTATCGGCCAGCGGCGTGAACATGCCGCGTGCATCCTTGGTATCGAGAATGCCGACGATCATATCCAAGGGCAGCGCGTTCGCGTCTTTCGCCCACGCGTCCGCCATCGCCGCCACGGTCTGCGCACCGGCGGGATTATGCGCGCCGTCGAGCCACAATTCCCAATTCGGCGGCAGCTTGTCGACCAGCGGACCACGTGTCAGGCGCTGCATCCGCGCCGGCCATTCGGCATGCTGCAAGCCATAGCCGATCGCGGCGTCGTCGAGTGGCGCCGGCAACACACCCATGCGATTCAGCTCGAGCGCCGCCGCCGTCGCCAGACCCGCGTTGAAAATCTGATGCGCGCCAGGAAGATTGGGGCGCGGCAGATCGAGTGCGTGGCCTTTGTAGTCGACGCGCAAACCGTTCAGCGTCGCGCCAACACGCCAGTCGCGGCCCGCCACCATCAGTGGCGCGTCGAGCTCAGCGCCGCGCCTGGCGAAGACGTCGTAGGCCTCGTCATCTTGGGCGGCGGCGATGCTGGTCACGCCGCGTTTCATGATGCCGGCTTTGGCATGCGCGATCGCGCCGATCGTGTTGCCGAGATAGGCCTGGTGATCGAAACTGATTTTGGTCAGCAGGGTCAGCGCCGGCTGCCTGATCACATTGGTCGAGTCGAATTCGCCACCCATGCCGGTTTCGAGCAGGCACAGATCGGCGGGGTGCCGCGCGAAAGCCAGAAAGGCCGCCGCGTTGGTGATCTCGAAGAAAGTGATCGGCCGGCCCGCGTTGACGCGCTCGCATTCCTCGAGCAGCGCGGCCAGTTCAAGATCGCCGACCAACTCACCGGCCACGCGGATGCGCTCGTTGAAGCGCACCAGATGCGGCGAGGTATAGACATGCACCTTCATCCCGGCGGCTTCGGCCATCGCCCGCAGATAGGCGAGCGTCGAGCCCTTGCCATTGGTGCCGGCGATATGCACCACCGGCGGCAGCTTCTCTTCGGGATGCCCTAATTCTGCAAGCAGGCGCTCGATACGATCGAGCGCGAGATCGATCAGTTTCGGGTGAAGCTTGTTGAGCCGGTCGAGGATCGGGTCATACGCTCGGATGTGCATTCGCACCTCCATCGGCCGCGCCATGGGTGGCCAGCGGCAGAACCGCGCCGGTCGGGCCGCGATGACGGAGCAGGCCCAGCACGCGCGCCAAAGTGTCTTTCAGTTGGAGACGCGGCACCACCATGTCAACCATGCCGTGCTCGAGCAGATATTCGGCGCGCTGGAAACCTTCGGGCAGTTTCTCGCGGATCGTGTTCTCGATCACGCGCGCGCCGGCGAACCCGATCTGCGCGCCCGGCTCGGCGATATGCACATCGCCCAGCATCGCGAAGGAAGCGGTGACGCCGCCGGTGGTCGGATCGGCCAGGATGACGATATAGGGCAGGCCCTTTTCCTTCACCTTGTCCACGGCCACCGTGGTGCGCGCCAATTGCATCAGCGACAGCGCACCCTCTTGCATGCGTGCGCCACCCGAAGACGGCACCACGATCAGCGCGGCTTCTTGCAGCACAGCCAGTTCCGCTGCCGCCAACAAACCATCGCCGACGGCAGCGCCCATCGAGCCACCCATGAATTCGAAATTGAACACGGCCACCACGCTCGGCACGCCGCCGATGCGGCCATGGGCCACCATCAGCGCATCCTGCTCGCCGGTCTTGGTCTGGGTGTCTTTGAGACGGTCGGTATAGCGCTTCGAGTCGCGGAACTTCAGCGGGTCGATCAGCGCTTTGGGCAATTCGATGCGCTGGTACTTGCCTTCGTCGAACAGCATATCGAGCCGCTTCTTGGCCGGCAGCCGCAGGTGATGACCGCAATGGGGGCAGACGAAGAACGTCTTTTCCATATCGCGATGAAAGATCATCTGGCTGCACTGCGGGCACTTGTCCCACAGGTTCTCCGGCACGTCGCGTGGCGCGACCAGGCTTTGAATCTTCGGGCGGACGAAATCGCTGAGCCAGCTCATCTTGTTTGGTCCCTCAATTGCCGGGCGCGGGCCGTCCGGCCCGCTAGGCTCGCGCTCCGCGGGCGTTGAACGCGCCAGTCGCTCACTGCGCTCGCTCCACACCCACCTCTTTCTTAACGCTGCGCACGCCTTGAGCCAGCGTGCCGACGAAGCCGAACAGTGTGTCGGTCAGGCCGGGTTTCGCGCGGCCTTGATCGTCGAGGTTGTCGACGATCTGGCTGACAATGGCTGAACCGACTACCGACGCATCAGCGATCGCGCCCACTTCGGCGGCCATCGCCGGCGTCCTGATGCCGAAGCCGACAGCGATCGGCAGTTTCGTATGACGGCGCAGCCGCGCGACCGAATCGGCAATCGCCACGTTGCTGGCTGAAGCCGTGCCGGTGATGCCGGCGATCGAGACGTAGTAGACGAAGCCCGACGCATTGCCGAGCACGGCCGGCAGGCGCGCATCGTCGGTGGTCGGCGTGGTCAGCACGATGAAGTCGATATCGTTGGCGCGCGCGGGCTTCACCAACTCCTGGGCTTCTTCGGGCGGCAGATCGACGATGATCAGCCCATCCACGCCGGCCTCTCGTGCCGCCACGCAGAATTTCTCGGGGCCCATGATGTAGATGGGGTTGTAGTAGCCCATCAGCACGATCGGCGTGTGCGCGTCCTTGGTGCGGAATTTGCGCACCATCTCGAGCGTGCCGGCGAGCGTCATGCCCGCCTTTAGCGCGCGCAGGCTCGAAGCCTGAATCGCTGGGCCGTCGGCCATCGGGTCGGTGAAGGGCATGCCGAGTTCGATGATGTCGGCGCCGGCACCGGGCAGGCCGTCGAGAATCGCCTGGCCGGTCGCGGTGTCCGGATCGCCCGCGGTCACGAAGCTGACCAGACCCGGACGGCCTGCGCTCTTCAGTGCCGCGAAACGTGTTGCGAGACGGCTCACGCGCGTACCTCGATTGTGCAGCTCCCATGGTTCGAGGCTTCGCTAACGCGAAGCACCTCACCATGAGGCCCAACTAAAATCCTCATCCTGAGGTGCATGCGAAGCATGCCTCGAAGGATGGGCCGCGAAACCGTCGCAGCACTGCTCATTTCAAACCCTGCCCGCGCTGTTCCATTGCCGTCATCACGCTGGCCAGATCCTTGTCGCCACGGCCCGAGAGGCAGATCACAGCGATGTGATCGGGGCCGAGATCGCGCGCGATCTTGGTGGCATGGGCGATGGCGTGGCTCGATTCGAGCGCGGGGATGATGCCCTCAAGGCGCGTTGTTGCCAGGAACGCATCGACCGCTTCGTCATCGGTGGCCGAGACGTATTGCACGCGGCCTTGATCGGCCAGCCAGGAATGCTCAGGGCCGACGCCGGGATAGTCGAGGCCGGCCGAAATCGAATGCGCTTCGGCAATCTGGCCGTCGTCGTCTTGCAGTAGATAGGTGCGATTGCCATGTAGCACGCCGGGCTTGCCACCCGTAATCGAAGCCGCATGTTTGCCGCTCTCGATCCCGTGGCCGGCTGCTTCGACGCCGATCAGCTTCACGTCGCGGTCGTCGAGGAAGGGATGGAAGATGCCCATCGCGTTCGAGCCGCCGCCGATGCAGGCGACGATCGAGTCCGGCAGGCGGCCCTCGGCCTCGACGATCTGGCTGCGCGCTTCGCTGCCGATCACCGATTGGAAGTCGCGCACCATGCTGGGATAGGGATGCGGCCCGGCCACAGTGCCGATCATATAATAGGTGTCGTCGACATGGGCGACCCAGTCGCGCAGTGCATCGTTCATCGCGTCCTTCAAGGTCGCGGCGCCCGAAGTCACCGGCTTTACCGTCGCGCCCAGCAGCTTCATGCGCTGCACGTTCGGCGCCTGACGCTCGATATCAACCGCGCCCATATAGACGATGCATTCGAGACCGAAGAGCGCGCAGACGGTGGCCGTAGCCACGCCGTGCTGGCCCGCGCCGGTCTCGGCGATGATGCGCTTCTTGCCCATGCGCTGTGCCAGCAGCGCCTGGCCCATGCAGTTGTTCACCTTATGCGCACCGGTGTGGTTCAGGTCTTCGCGCTTGAGATAGAGCTTCGCCCCGCCCGCAGCCTCGGTCAGGCGCTTGGCGAAATAGAGCGGACTCGGTCGCCCGACGAAGGTTTCGAGATAGCCGCCGAGTTCGGTGTGGAAGGCGGGATCGGCCTTGGCGGCGTTGTAAGCCTTCTCCAAGGACAAGATGAGCGGCATCAAAGTCTCAGCGACATAGCGGCCGCCATAGATGCCGAAATGACCGTGCTCGTCCGGCCCGCCCCGTAACGTATTGACTCTATTCATTTTCTTTGCCCGAAGGGCGCCCGAACGCCCAGACCCTCAAGAGGTGAACCGCCGCTCTTAGCGCACAACGGCGGGGCTTGGGAAGGGGTTTCGTGACCCCGGTCACAGCCCGGAAAGGGAGATATAATAGGTGTCACCCGTCAGGGAGGCTCGGCCATGGTCATGGCTGCGGTTCTTATCGGTATCTTCGCGGTGGCGTTGTTGGTCTCAGCTCGCGAGGTCGCGATGGTTGGCCAACGCCGCCAAGCATGGATCCGTGCCGGCGCTGGTGGGCCGTTGGCACTCGTTGCTCTCAGCGTTCTTTGGCTGGGCATTACGCATCCCGATTGGGCCGTCTTTCACCATGACGAGGGTTTTGGTCCTGGCTGGCTGTGCGCCGGCATGAGTGGCGGCAGTATTTTCTGTGAGCGATATCCGTTCGCGCCCACCACGCGCGATCAAATCCATCACTGAAACGGTCTCTTGGTTGACGGCATCCCGGCTGCCATCCATGCTGCGCGCCATCGAATGGTGATGGTGAAAGAGTGAGCCCAGCCCCAGTGTCACCGCGCGCGCAGGCGGTCATCACCTATATCGGCCAGAACTACGACATCAAAGGCGCGTTGGTCGGGCGGCAATCGGCCTCCGAAGGATTTCTGCGCGCCTATGTGAAGCATGGCGGCGCCGATCCCTTTGTCTGCCTGAGCACGGCCGCGCCCGAACTCGACGGGTTCAAAAAATTCGTGGCCGAGCACGCGCCGCCGGGCACCAAGGCAGAAGGGTTCCTGCCCACCGAGATGATGCGCGTCGGCGCCACCGGCACGCTGTACCGCCCGGGTCCCGATCTCACCTATTTCGCCTGGCTGCGGCGCGGGTTGGGACAGCGGCTGTTCTCGATTTGCGGCGTCAACCACACGCTGTCCGACGAACCGGCGATGAGTGCGATCGGCCGGCTGCTGATCGGCCCGCTGCAGGAATGGGACGCGCTGGTCTGCACGAGCACCGCCAGCAAAGCCGCGATCCAGCGCATCCTCGACGAATACGCGGGTTACATCGGGCAACTCACCGGTGTGACCTTGAAGGCACGGCCGCAACTGCCGCTGATTCCGCTGGGGGTGGACTGCGATGCGCTGACCCCGCCCGAAGGCGATGCGGCGGCGCGGGCCGCACAGCGCCAGCGCCTCGGCATCGGTGATGACGAGATCGTGCTGCTCTATCTTGGCCGCTTCAATCATGTCGAGAAGGCCAACCCGATCGCGATGTATATCGCCGCCGAACAGGCGGCGCAGCGGACCAAGCGCAAGATCCGCTTTCTCGAGGTTGGCTGGTTCCCGAACGCGGATATGGAACAGGGATTCCGCCAACTCGCCTCCGTGCTTTCGCCCACTGTGCAGCACCAGTATCTCGATGGCCGCGCCTTCGAGAACCGCAAAGTGTGGTCGGCGGCGGATATCTTCGTTTCGCTCTCGGACAATGTGCAGGAGAGCTTCGGCCTGACGCCGATCGAGGCAATGGCCGCGGGCTTGCCTGTCATCGTCAGCGATTGGGACGGCTATCGCGATTCTGTGCGCGACGGCGTCGACGGCTATCGCATCCAGACGATCGCGCCGCCGCCGGGCATGGGCGAGGCGCTGGCCTTCATCTATGCGGCCGGTTTCGGTGGGCACGACATCATGTGCGGCGCGGCGGCACAGAGCACCGCGGTGCATCCCGGCATCGCCGCCAGTGCCATCATCAAATTGATCGAGGACGAGAATGGCCGCCGCGCGATGGGCGAGGCCGGACGCAAGCGCGCGCGCGAGGTGTTCGACTGGCCGGTGATCATCCGCGCCTATCAGGCGCTGTGGGCCGAGCTGGCCGAACTGCGCAAATCGGCACCCGAGATCGTGCCACCGGTCCAGGGCAAGCCGACGCGGCCGCTGTCGCAAGACCCGTTCGCACTGTTCCGTGAATTCCCGACGCGCTTCCTGGTGCCGCAGGTCAAGATCACGCTCTCGCCCGGCATCGATGCCGGTCTCGCCCAGGGCATGGCGAAACTGCCGATCGCCACGCCGCTGCGCCCCTTCATGCTGGGCGACGCCGATCTCGCGCGCCTGATCGAACGGCTGCAAAAAGGCCCGGCCACGGTGCAGGAACTACTCGATCAATTCCCCAACACCCAGCGCCAACCGGTCTGGTACGCGATCGGCTGGCTGTGCAAGACCGGGCTGGCGGTGTGGGAGTAACCCTCACCCTCCCACTTCGTGGGTCCCTCCCTCTCCCGCACGCGGGAGAGGGGCTGGGGTGAGGGTCCGTTGGACGCTGTTGTCGCTCAACCCATCGGCGCGGGTGAGGCGTCGGTGAAGCCGGCCACAACTTTGAGCTTGTTGTCTTCGGTCAGGGTCGCGAAATCCGAGCCGGCGATGAACAGCGGCGCGTTGGGTTGGCCGCCGGCCTGCCAGCTGAAGCGCACATGGCCGGGGAAGGCTTCGATGCTGCCCGAGAGGTTGAGGCGATAGCCGGGGAACTGGCTCTGCACTTTCTCGATCATCGCGTTGAGGCCGTCATGGCCCACACCGTTGCGATGCGCATCGACATAGCTGCCGCCATCGGCCCAGGCCTTGGCGATGAAGTCGCGGCGGCGCTTGCCGTCGGGTTCGTTCCACGCGGCGATGTAGTTGACGACGGTCTCGTTGACGTTGGCCATGATGTCTCTCCTCGATCATTTCGCGGGACCGGATTGATCCGCGCTGATGGAGAGATCATTTCATACGGCGCGCGCTGTGCCGATTACGTGGCGGGTAATGAAACCGAGCGCGGAGGCGCGAGAGGAGCGGTCGCGTGAGCGACGCGCTAAGCGCCGCAGAAGCGGAGCGACGACGATGAATTCAGCGCTCGGCTTCGAGACGGCGCACGAGGACATCGGTCTCGTCGTCGGCGGGATAGAAATGCTCGAGCATCAGCTCGGACAGCGTCACATCGACCGGCGTGCCGAAAATCGTCGTCGTGGTGAAGAACGACAGCACACCCACCCGCGTGCGCACGCGGAACGGCACCATTACCGCGTTGGTCGGGAACGGCTCATGCGCTTCCGGATCTTCGTCCGGCACGGGATAGCGCATTACCTCGTGCAGCAACACCGAGAGCGCCGGATCGGCGGTGACGGTGATTGCGTGGCGCAGGCGCTCCAGCATGTGATCGCGCCATTCATGGAAGTTGACGATGTTCGGCGCCATGCCCTCGGGATGCAAGGTCAGGCGCATGCCGTTCACCGGGCGCTTCATCAGCGCGTCGGAGCAGCCTTCATAGAGTTCGGGCAGGGCCGCGTTCGACGCGACCACTTTCCAATGCCGGTCGATGGCGAAGGCGGGATAGGGCTTTTGCCGTTCGAGGAATAGCTCGATTGCCTTGCGCGCTGCGGCGAGGTCGGGATCGTCAATCTCGCGCTCGGCATACACCGGCGCGAAACCGCCGGCCAGAAGCAGGGCGTTGCGTTCGCGCATGGGAACCTCGAGCTCTTCCGCGAGACGCAGGATCATATCGCGGCTGGGTGTAGCGCGGCCGTTCTCGAGAAAGCTCAAATGGCGCGTCGAGATCTCGGCCTCGCTGGCCAGATCGAGTTGGCTCAAGCGCCGGCGCTGACGCCAGACGCGCAACAGGTCGCCGACAGGGCGGGTGGCTACGGTCATGAACGCGATCCTAGCGCGGATCGCGCCCCACTCCCATTACCTGTCGGGTAATCGACCGCGCTGCCTCGCTGCTCCATGTCTTGCGTCCACCATTCGGGGAGCATGAATATGAAATCCTATCATCTCAGCCTGGGCGTCGGCATCGATGGGCTCACCTTGCGCGATCACGCTATTCCGCGGCCGGGACCCGGCCAGGCCGTGGTCAAGATCCGCGCCGTTTCGCTGAATGCCCGCGAGCTCTACATTCTGCGCGGTCATTATCCGCTGCCGATCAAACCGGATGTGATCGCTGTCTCCGATGGCGCCGGCGAGGTGGTTGCGGCCGGGCCGAACGTCACGCGTGCCAAACCGGGCGACCGGGTGATGGCCAATCTGTTTCCGCTCTGGCTCGACGGGCCGTTCGCTTTCGAGCTCGCGCTGCAAATCGGCGGCTCGCTCGATGGCATGCTGACCGAATATGCGTTACTCGACGAAGCGGCGCTGGTGCCGGTGCCCGATTACCTCTCCTATGAAGAAGCGGCTACTTTGCCCTGCGCGGCGCTCACCGCCTGGAACGCTTTGATGGGCGGGCGCAGACCGATACCCGGTGAAAGCGTATTGATCATCGGCAGCGGCGGTGTCGCACTGTTCACGCTGCAATTCGCCAAGCTCGCCGGTCTGCGCGCGGTGGTCGTGACAACACGGCCCGGCAATACGGATCAACTGAAAGTGCTGGGCGCCGATGCGGTGATCGACGCGAAAGCGAATCCGGAATGGCATACCGAAGTGCGCGCGGCCACCGGCGGCCGCGGCGCCGATCATGTGATCGAATCGGGCAGCGGGCAGACGATGGAACGCTCGCTCAAATCGGTCGCGGTGCAGGGTCAGGTGGCGTTCGTCGGCGCGCTGGGCTCGCAGACGACGATGATCGATGCGCGGGTGTTGCGTGGGCCGATGGCCGATCTGCGTTTCATCGCGGTGGGCAGCCGCACGCAGTTCACGGCGATGAACCGCGCGATCACGCAGGCGCAACTCAAGCCGGTGATCGATCGCGTCTTCCCGTTCGCTGAAACCATCGCGGCGTTCCGCTATTTCGAGAGCAACCAGAACTTCGGCAAGGTGGTGATTCGAGTGAATGAATGAGCATCACTCTTATTTCTTTTCGTCATGCCCGGCCTTGTGCCGGGCATCCACGTCTTTGCCTGAAACAAGAAAGACGTGGATCACCGGGACAAGCCCGGTGATGACGCCAAATGGTTACAGACCCTTCGCGGCTGCGATGAACCGCTTGATCTTCGCGGGGTCCTTGACGCCGGGCGCTTTCTCGACGCCCGAGGAGACGTCGACGGCCTTTGCACCCGAGCGCTTGATCGCTTGGGCGACGTTGCGCGCAGTCAGGCCGCCCGCCAGCATCCAGGGCAGTTTCCACTTCTTGCCGGCGAGCAGCGTCCAGTCGAAGGCCACGGCGTTGCCGCCAGGGCGCGTCGCGCCGGCCGGCGGTTTGGCGTCGAACATCAGCCGGTCGGCAACCTCAAGATAGGGTTTCGCGGCGTCGAGATCGGCCGCGGTCGAAATGCCGAGCGCTTTCATCACCGGCAGACCCCAAGCGGCACGCACCGCTTCGACCCGTGCGGGCGTCTCTTTGCTATGAAGCTGCAGCATGTCGAGCCGCACGCGCGTCAGCACCTGATCGAGCAGCCGGTCATCGGCATCGACGAACAGCCCTACCCGCTTGATCTTGCGCGGCACATCGGCCAGCAGCTCGGCGGCGCGTTCGGGCGTCACATAACGCGGGCTCTTGGCGAAGAACACCACGCCCACCAGATCGGCGCCGCCCTCGACGGCCGCGGCCACGGCTTTAGGATCGGTCAGCCCGCAGATCTTGACCAGCACGCCGCTCATTGCAGGCTTTCCGCAATCAGCCGCGCGGCAGCAGCAGGATCGGCGGCACCCGTGATCGGCCGGCCGATCACCAGCACGTCGGCGCCGGCGTCGAGCGCCTGTTTCGGCGCCATGATGCGCGCCTGATCATCCGTCGCGGAACCGGCGGGGCGGATGCCCGGTACGACCAGTTTGAAATCGGGGCCGCAGAGCTTGCGCAAGGTGACGACTTCAAGCGGCGAGCAGACGGCGCCGTCGAGACCTGACTCTTGCGCCATCGCAGCGAGCCGTTGCGCCGCCGCATTGACCGGGCCGTTGATGCCGATATGGGCCAGCGCCGCTTCATCGATGCTGGTCAGGATCGTCACGCCGAGCAGGGCGGGGCGCTTGCCGCCACTCTGGGCAGCGGCTTCTTTCGCGGCTTCGGCAGCGGCCTTCATCATCGCCACGCCGCCGCTGGCATGGATCGTCGTCATGGCCGCGCCGAGTGGGGCGATCGCGCGCACCGCGCCGGCCACGGTGTTGGGAATGTCATGCAGCTTGAGATCGAGGAACAGCGGCATCGCGCCGGCCACGCGGCGAATGCCCTCAGGCCCGTGGGCGGTGAAGAATTCCAGGCCCAGCTTGATCCCGCCCACCGCGCCGTGCAGTGCGCCGGCCAGGTGCGTCGCCTTCTCGACATCGGTGGTGTCGAGCGCGCAGAAGATCGGATTGGCGGTCATGGCAGCGGCGGCGCGTCTATGGTCGAGGCCGGGGTCGAGGCGGGGCCGGCGATGGCTTGGCTGCTGCGGCCGGACGAACGGGAATGGGTGCGCATCTCGGCCATCTGTTGTTCGAGCTTGTCCACCTTACTCGCGGCGCGGCGATGCCGCCAGCGCGCGCGCATGGTTCCGACACTTCCGTAACCAACCCCCAACAAAAGGCCCAACACGAAGGGCACCAGCGCCACCACGAAGGACGGCGCGCTTATCCCGTCGGTAAAGGGCCAGATGCCGATGGTGACGGAGTCGCGGTTCGAAACGGCGAACAGAACGAAGAGGATCGCGACCGGTACACCAACCAGCCAGGCGATAAACCGCATGGCCGGCTCCTTGGATCAGGTGTTGAGCCGCTCGCGCAGCTGTTTGCCGGTGCGGAAAAATGGAACTGCCTTGGCCGCCACGGAAACCGAGGTGCCGGTGCGCGGGTTGCGGCCGGTGCGGGCATCGCGCCGCTTCACCGAAAACGCCCCGAATCCGCGCAATTCAACGCGGTCGCCTCGGGCCAAAGCTATGGCGATCTCGTCGAAAATCGTGGTGACGATCCGCTCCACGTCGCGCTGATAAAGGTGCGGGTTGAGTTCCGCCAGGCGGGCGATCAATTCAGACTTGGTCATGATACGCCGGCCCCTCCCGTGGGCTCTCCGTCCAGGATTCTTGATAAGCCTGCCAAAGCAATGGGGCAGCGTCAAGGGTAAGTCTTTCGTATTTATGGCTTTTTTGTGCGCTCTCCCGGCTAGATATAGGGGTTGTTCGGTCGCTAAGTCGTTCCGAACCGGGGTTGGGGAAGGCGTAAAAATGCCCGGAACCGCGCCTTGCATTCGCTGGGGCTCGCGGTTATAACCTCCGCTTCCGATTTGGCGGCCGGGCCCGGGTCCAGCCGCCTGTCTTTATTTTGATATGCTGTGTTTGCGGTAAGGATTGGGACCGATGTCCAAGTTGAAGAGCAAGAGCTCGGCGAAGAAGCGCTTCAAGGTGACGGGCACTGGCAAGGTGAAGGCTAATGCGGCTTTCAAGCGCCATTGCCTGACGGCCAAGAGCTCGAAGATGAAGCGCCAGGCGCGCGGGACGATGGTTCTGTCCGATCGCGATGCCGGCAACGTCATTAAGTTCTATCTGCCTTACGGGAATTAAGTCATGGCACGCGTTAAAAGAGGCGTTACCACCCATGCCCGCCACCGCAAGGTGGTCAAGATGGCGAGCGGCTATCGTGGCCGCGCCAGCACCAACTTCCGCATTGCGATCGAGAAGGTCGAAAAGGCCCTCGCCTATGCGACTCGCGACCGCCGCGTCAGGAAGCGCAATTTCCGCGCTCTGTGGATTCAGCGCATCAATGCCGGCGCGCGTGAGCATGGCCTGACCTATGCCCGCCTGATCAATGGCCTCGACAAGGCCGGGATCGAGCTCGACCGCAAGGTTCTGTCGGATCTGGCGATCAGCCAGCCGGCCGAATTCAAGATGCTGGTCGAACGGGCTGCCGCGGCGCTCGCCGCCTAAGCCATCCAACGATGACCGGACTGCGCCGCCGAGATCGATTTAGCTGCGGGACCTGATACTAGGCCCCCGCCGATAGGCGCGCCGTCGCGGAGAAGCATCTTCCGCTCGCGTTTTGATCAAGGGGCCGCACACCGGCCCCTTTTCATGTCTGTCTGTTGATCCGTCATTGCGAGGAGCAAAGCGACGAAGCGATCCAGAGACCAAAGTCCGCAAGCTGGATTGCTTCGCTTCGCTCGCAATGATGCAAAGGGATAATGATGGATAACCTCGATCAGCTTCGCGACGAGACCCTCGCCAATATCGCCGGCGCCGCCAACCTCGACGCACTCGAACAGATCCGCGTTGCCGCGCTCGGCCGCAAGGGTCTGATCACCGAGCAGATGAAGACGCTTGGCACGCTCGACCCCGAGGCCCGCCGTGCGCGTGGCGCCGTGTTCAACACGGTGCGCGATGCCCTGGCCGCCGCCCTCGATACGCGCAAGGCGGAACTGGAACGTGCCGCGCTCGATCTGCGGCTTGCGGCAGAGCGTTTGGATGTCACGCTGCCGGTGCGGCCCGAAAGCCAGGGGCGCATCCACCCGATCAGCCAGACCGTCGATGAGATCACCCAGATCTTCGCGCAGATGGGTTTCGCCGTCGCCGAAGGTCCGGATATCGAAGACGACTTCCACAATTTCACCGCGCTCAACTTCCCGCCCGAACATCCGGCGCGGTTGATGCACGACACCTTCTTCCTGCCGCAGAAGCCCGATGGCTCGCGCATGCTGTTGCGCACGCACACCTCGCCGGTGCAGGTGCGCACGATGCTGAGCCAGAAGCCGCCGATCCGCGTGATCATTCCCGGCCGCACCTTCCGCTGCGACTCGGACATGACCCACACACCGATGTTCCATCAGGTCGAAGGGCTGGTGATCGACCGCACCACCCATATGGGCCATCTCAAAGGCTGCCTGATCGAATTCGTGAAGACCTATTTCGAGATCGACGAAGTGCCGGTGCGCTTCCGCCCGTCCTTCTTCCCGTTCACCGAGCCCTCCGCGGAAGTCGATATCGGCTGTTCGCGCGCCGGAGGCGAGTTGCGCATCGGTGCGGGCGCCGATTGGCTCGAGATCCTCGGCTGCGGCATGGTGCATCCCAACGTGCTGAAGAATTGCGGCATCGATCCTGAGCAGTATCAGGGCTTCGCCTTCGGCATGGGGATCGAGCGCATCGCGATGCTGAAATACGGCATCCCCGATCTGCGCACCTTCTTCGAATCCGATCTGCGCTGGCTGCGCCATTACGGCTTCGCCGCGCTCGATGTGCCCACGCTCGCGTCTGGTCTCGCCCGATGAAATTCACCCTCGCCTGGCTGCGTCAGCATCTCGCCACCGACGCGCCGCTCCATCAGATCACCGATCGGCTGACCATGCTCGGGCTCGAAGTGGAGTCGGTCGATGATCCGTCGACGCGGCTGCAGGGTTTCGTGGTCGGCCATCTGCTCGAAGCGCAGCAGCATCCCAACGCCGACCGGCTGAAGCTCTGCCGTGTCGATTGGGGCAAGGGCGTGCTGCAGGTCGTCTGTGGTGCGCCCAATGCGCGCGCGGGGCTGAAGGTGATTCTCGCCGTGCCCGGCACGGTCATCCCCGAAACCGGTGAGCCTTTGAAAAAGGGTTCGATTCGCGGCGTCGAATCGCAGGGCATGATGTGCTCGTGGCGCGAACTCGGCATGGGCGAGGATCATTCGGGCATCGCCGAACTGCCGCTCAATGCGCCGGTGGGCTCGCCTGTGGTCGAGGCGATGGAATTCGATCCTGTGATCGACATTTCCGTGACGCCCAACCGCGCCGATTGTTTGGGCGTGCGCGGTGTGGCGCGCGATCTGGCCGCTGCCGGTCTCGGCACGCTGACCACGCTGCCGCAGGCCAAGGTGCCCGGCACGTTCAAAAGTCCGATCAACGTGACGTTGGATCTGGTGGCCGATCGCGCCAATGCCTGTCCGCTCTTCGCCGGCCGCTATATCAAGGGCGTGAAGAACGGCGAAAGCCCCGCTTGGCTGAAGGAACGGCTGATCGCCGTCGGCCTGCGTCCGATCTCGGCGCTGGTCGATATCACCAACTACTTCACCGTCGATCTGTCGCGCCCGCTGCATGTGTTCGACGCCAAGAAGCTGACGGGCCACGTCCGCGCGCGGATGGCCAAGCCGGGGGAGACGATCGTCACGCTCGGTGGCGATACCTATACGCTCGACAGCGAGATGACCGTGATCGCCGATGACGCGGGCGCGCAAGGCGTGGCCGGCGTGAAGGGCGGCGAAGCCACCAGTGTCAGCGCGGCAACGACCGATGTGTTCCTGGAAGTGGCGTTGTTCGATGCGCAGCGCACCGGCCGCACCGGCCGTGCGTTGGGTGTCGATTCGGATGCGCGCTATCGTTTCGAACGCGGCGTCGATCCGGGCTTCGTCATCCCCGCGATGGAACTCGCCACGCGCATGATCATCGAACTCTGCGGCGGCGAGGCCTCGGAGCCGGTGATCGCTGGCGCGGTGCCGCCCGATACGCGGCATCTGAAGCTGCGCCCCGAGCGCGTTGCCAAGCTGGGCGGCATCGCCGTCAGCCCGAGCGAATGCCATCGCATCCTCGAAGCGATCGGCTGCACGGTCGCCGAAGACGGCGACGCCTTCGCCGTCACGCCGCCCTCATGGCGCGCCGATATCGTCGGTGAGCATGATCTGGTCGAAGAGGTCGTGCGCGTCTACGGCTATGACGCGATTCCCGCCGCCTCGATGCCGCGTCCGCCGGTGGTGCGTCCCGTGCTCACAGCCACGCAACGCCGCACCGTCTGGGCGCGCCGTGCACTGGCCGCACGCGGCATGGTGGAAACCGTCACCTTCTCCTTCATGGCGTCAAAACTTGCGCCGCTGTTCGGCGGCAATGGCGACAACTCCGAGCTGATCCTCGCCAATCCGATCGCGTCGGATCTCGATGCGATGCGGCCCTCGATCCTGCCGAACCTGATCATTGCGGCGCGCAAGAACGCCGATCGCGGCTTCCGCGACCTGGCGTTGTTCGAAGTCGGCCCGCAGTATGGAAGCGACCGACCCGAAGGTCAGCGTCTCGTCGCGGCTGGCGTGCGCACCGGCATGATGGGTTCGCGCCATTGGGAGCAGAAGGCGCGCGAAGCCGACGCGTTCGACGCCAAGGCCGATGCACTGGCCGCCATCGCCGCCGCCGGTGGTCCGGCCGAACAGGCGAATGTGGTTGCCGAGGCGCCGTCCTGGTATCACCCGGGCCGTTCCGGCGCGATCAAGCTCGGCACCCAGGTGCTGGCGTGGTTCGGTGAATTGCATCCGTCGGTTCTGGCCGCGCTCGATATGAAGGGCGTCGCGGCGGGGTTCGAGGTGTTCATCGACGCATTGCCGCCGATTAAGGCGCGGCCCACCAAGGCGCGGCCGTTGCTCAAGGCCTCGGCGCTGCAGCCGGTCGAACGCGACTTTGCCTTCATCCTCGACGCCGCAGTGCAAGCCGAAGCCGTCGCGCGTGCGGCACGCGGGGCCGACAAGGCGCTGATCACCGATGTCACGGTGTTCGATCTGTTCGCGGGCGCCGGTGTGGGCGAGGGTAAGAAAAGTCTCGCCATCCAGGTGACGCTGCAACCGGTCGAACGCACGCTGACCGATGCCGAGATCGAAGCGGTGGGGCAGAAGATCGTTGCTGCCGTCGCCAAAGCCACCGGCGGGACGTTGCGCAGCTAACGCTTCCGCTTCGGCATCGTGGTTGGCTAAGATCGTCGGATGACGAACGCCGATACGCGCACCAACTGGGCCAAGAATCTCGTCTACGGCGCCGACCGGTTTGTGGTTCCGACTTCTGTAGCGGAAGCGCAAGAGGCTGTGCGCGCCGCAAAGATGGTGCGCGTCGTCGGTTCGCGCCACTGCTTCAACGACATCGCCGACACCACCGGCACCCAGATTTCGCTCGAACGCCTCAACCGCGTCGTCGCGCTCGACAAGACGAAGAGCCAGGTAACGATCGAAGGTGGGGTTCGCTATGGCGAGCTCGGGCCCTATCTGCACGATCAGGGATACGCGCTTCTCAACATGGCGTCGCTGCCGCATATCTCGGTGGCCGGCGCCATCGCCACCGCCACGCACGGATCGGGCGCGCTCGGCAATCTGGCGACGGCGATCACCGCGATCGAGTTCGTCAAAGGCGACGGCGATCTCGTCACCCTGTCGCGTGACAAAAGCCCTGACGTGTTTCCAGGCGCGGTTGTTCATCTCGGCACGCTCGGCGTCGTCACCAAGCTCACCCTTGCGATCCGGTCAGCCTTCCAGGTCCGCCAGGACGTTTTTCTCGATCTGCCGTTCGATGCATACGAAAACCATTTCGACGCGATCATGGCGAGCGGTTACAGCGTCAGCGCCTTTACGCCCTGGCAGATCGATGTGGTCGAACAAGTCTGGGTGAAAAGCGAAGTTGAACCGGGTACGGCATTCGCAGCCAAGGATTCGCTTTTCGGCGGCCGTCCATCGACGGTGAAGATGCATCCGATCGTGGGCGTCGATTCCGTCAATTGCACGGAGCAGCTTGGCGTGGCGGGGCCGGCGCATGATCGGCTGCCGCATTTCCGCATGGGGTTCACGCCGGCCAGCGGCGATGAGCTGCAGGTCGAATATTTCGTGCCGCGCGACCATGCCGTCGCGGCGATCCGCGCGCTCCGGCAGTTCGGTCCGAGGATGAAAAATGAATTGCTCGTCGGTGAGATCCGTACCGTCGCGGCCGACGATCTATGGATGAGCCCGTGTTATCAGGTGCCCTGTGTGGTCTTCCATTTTTCGTTCAAGCAGGATTGGCCTGCGCTCAAGGTGGTGCTGCCCCGTCTCGAAGCCGCGCTCGCGCCCTATCACCCGCGCCCGCATTGGGGAAAGATGTTCACGATGCCGCCGGCGACGATCCGCCGGCTCTTTCCGCGACTAACGGATTTCCGCGCGCTGATGGATGCGCACGATCCGGCAGGCAAATTCCGCAACGCCTATATGACACGGACGCTATTGAGTTAGGGGCTCTCGTCACCGCTTGCGCTTCAGCAGCACATAGAGCGCGCCGTCGCCGCCATGCTGCGGCCGCGCGCGATTGATGGCGAGCAGATAGGGCCGCAGGCTGGCCTCGTTGAGCCAACGTGGCACCATCGTCCGCAACACGCCAGAGCCTTCGCGCAAGCCTTTGCCGGTGACGACCAGGATGCAGCGATAGCCGGCATTGGCGCCGCGCTCGACGAAACGCAGCAGCGCATCATGGGCCGCGTCTTGCGTCATGCCGTGCAGGTCGAGCTTGGCGTCGATCACCATCTCGCCTTTCTTGAAGCGGTCATGGGTGCGGCGATCGACACCCGGGGTCGGGCCCGGCGCCAATGGCGCAAGCGGTGCGGTGCGCGGCGGCAGTGTCGGCTGTTTGCGTGCCGGATGCGCTTCGGCGGACGATGCTTTCGCCTTGGACGCTTTGGTTGGCGCGGCCGGCGCGGCGGCTTTGCGCTTCTTGCCGTGCAACGGTTTTGCGTCGCGCAACGTCTCCTGGAAGAGTTGCGCCTCGTCCGGTTGCAAGGTGCGGGTGCGCGCCATAATCGTTCAGGTCTTGGCTGCGGCTGGTTCGGAGTCGATCGGGTCGACCAGATACTCCGATGCGAAACCGCGCCAATCGCCAGCGGGTGCGATGCAGTTGCGTTCGGGAAAATCCTTCAGCGCGACAGCAAAGCCGCCCAATACCCATACCGCCTTGAAGCCTTCGAGACTGGCGAAGGCAATGCGTTTGGCACGGCGGATCGCACGCCAGCGTACGATCGGCGGCTGCACGAAGGCCCAGAACAGGATCACGACCATCATGCAGATGATCCAGTCGAGCAGGCCGAAAGTGGCGAGCACCGTGATGCTGGCCGCGAACAGGATCAGCGGCGGCGCGAAGACATCGACGGCGTTGTAAGAGGGCGAGCCGGGGCGGTTGGCCACGCGGGGGTCGACAAACACCAGGATGCGCTGATTGCCATAGGCGCGGCACAGCCCGGCATAGGCCACGCTTTCTGATGCGCGTTTGCCGGCTCGTCGCGCCATCGCAATCAGTTAGCCGGATTGCCGGCCAGAGCAACCTGGCCGCTGCGCTGGCGTGGCACCAGCAGATAGAACGCGCCAGTGCTCTTCATCCGCCCGGCCTGGTCGAAGGCACGCGGCCCTGTGCCCCAGAAGATATCGGCGCGGATCGCGCCTTTGATCGCCGCGCCCGTATCCTGCGCCACCATCAGCCGGCGCAGCGGCTTGCCGTCGGGCGTGGTTGTGTCGAGCCAGATCGGCATGCCAAGCGGAATGAAGCTCGGATCGACCGCCAGGCTGCGCAGCGGCGTCAGCGCCACGCCTTGCGCGCCGATCGGTCCGTCGCCTTCGATCAGACGGAAAAAGATGTAGCGCGGATTCTTGTCCATCAACGCTACGGCGTCCGCGGGATGCGCTTCCAGCCAGGCGCGCGTATCGGGCATCGTCGCCTGATGGGCATTGATCTTGCCCGCGTCCATCAGAATGCGCGTGATGCCGACAAAGGTGCGGCCATTGGTACCGTCAAAGCCGACGCGGATCGTGCCGCCATCGGCCAAAGTCACGCGGCCCGAGCCCTGGATCGACAGGATATGGGCGTCGACCGGATCGTCGATCCACAGGATTACTTTCGCGTTTCCGCCCAGCGCGCCGTTCTCGATCTCTTGGCGCGTCCAATAGGGCACCAGGCGATTATTGGCGTCGAACCGGCCCCAGATGCGCTTGCCCTGGAGCGTCGCATCGAATGGGCCGAGATCGAGCGCGACCAGATCGGCAGGGCGGGCATAGAGCGGCACGCGGTGTTTGGCATCGCGTACCAGCGATCCATTCAGCTCGGACTCGTAGTAGCCGGTGAACAATCCGCTCGCGAGGCCATTGCTGCCGGTTGCTGTCGCGCGCAATGGACGGAACCATGTCTCGAAATACTGGCGCACCGCCACGCTGTCTTTGATGTTGAGGTCGCGCAGCGCGCCGCAGGGGCCCAGCCAATCGCCGGCTGAACCGCCCACGCCTTCGCGTCCGATCGGCTGCGATGGCGGCAGATCGGCGATCTTGGAGCAGCTCTTGGCCAGAGCGATGGTCGCTTCGCCCAGAGTGTCGTCCTGCCAGCCGGGCAGCGCCGAGAAATCAACTGGCGTCAGGGCAATGTGCTCGCCGGCCGATGGCGCGGTCGATGGTATCGACGCAGGCGCCTGGCGTGCCACCGGTTCTTCGGCGCAGGCTGCGACAAGGAGAAGCATGACGGTCGAAACGACGGCGGCGGCGCGACTCAGAGTCGTAGCGTCAGGTCGCGGCGTTGAGTGGGTCATTCGTCCTGGCTGCGGGTCGCGACCAGAATCCAATTCGGATCGCGCGAACGGGGATCGCGGGCAAAAGTCCACAGATCGGTGACCTGGACCGGCTTGGCCGGATCGCCCTCGACCACCTGGCCCTGCGCGTCTTTGACGGCGATCACCTGCTGGCTGACGAAGCGCACGGTGATGCGTGCCATCTTTCCAGCCATGTCGGCCTCGACGATCTCGGCCGAGGCGATGTGCACAAGCTGGTTCTCGCAAATCTCGCCGGCTTCGCGGCGCTGGCGAATCACATGCACGAAATTCTGGAAGACGTCGTCGGAGAGCAGTGGCCTCAATGTGGGTTCGTCGCCCTTGGCAAACGCGTCGAGGATCATCCCGAATGCGCCGCGCGCGCCCTCTGCAAACCCGTCAGCGACGATCGTGGGATCGAGGGCCTGGATGCGCGCCATCCCGGCCGCCACCGGATCGGCGGCGGGAATCGCGGTGCCTTCGATAATGGGCCCATTGCCCGGCCCATTGCCGGGTCGCAGCGGTGTCACCACGCCACCCGGACCATTGGGGCCATTCGCGCTGTCATTCTGGCCGGCACCATTGAACGGCCGGAACTGCGACGGCGGCGGTTCATTGCCCGTTCGCCGGCCCAGAACGCTGCGCAGCCGCAAGCCAACGAAAATGGCAATCAGCGCAAAGACGACGACATCGACATAATTGGAGCCCATTGGGGGTAATCGCCTTCCGAACGGCCATCCCACAGGCCAGGCAAATCGTCCCGGGCTGGCAGCCAACAGATAGGCTATCGCATCGCCCGGGACAAGCGCCCGCCTGTGACCTCAATGCCCCTGCAAGCCCATCGGGTTGTGCAATCGGGGGGTTCCGTGATAGCAAGCCGGGCGCTACGAAATGATGATCCAGAGGATATAATGAGCGACGCTGCCGCCGGACCAGCCCAGACATTCCAAGTCAATGCCCAGTACATCAAGGACCTGTCCTTCGAGGCACCGGGCACGCCCCAGATTTTTGCGGCCTTGGCCCAAGGGCAGCCCGAGGTGACGGTTTCGGTCAATCTCGACTCAGAATCGCTCGGCGGCCCGATTCATGAGGTTACGCTGCGTCTGCAGATTGAAAGCAAGCTGCAGGATAAGACGGCATTCATCCTCGATCTCACCTATTGCGGCATCTTCACGGTGCAAATGCCCGAAGAGCATGTGCAACCGCTGTTGCTGATCGAATGCCCGCGTCTGCTGTTCCCCTTCGCGCGCAATATCATCGCCGACACGGTCCGCGACGGCGGCTTCCCGGCAATCATGTTGCAGCCGATCGATTTCGTCAGTCTGTTCCGCCAGCGCATGGAACAGGCGGCGGCGCAGCAACCGGAACGGCCTTCTTAAGCGGCCTGGATAGGGCACCTTGCGGCGCGGCCCTATCCGCCGCGCCGCAAAACATCCTATCGAGCTGATCCGCCGCTCAACCTTGGCGATTTAAGCCAGCGTTGTTGGTCATTTACGCGATTCAGCCGCTCAATTGACAATACTATGACGCCTCCCCTATGCTGCGCTGCAATAAGCGGGGGACGGCAGGCGTCAAGCCTGCGGGACTAACGACCCCCATGGGGATGGGGTGCGTCGCAGGAGAGGACATGAAGGTTCTTGTAGCGGTCAAACGCGTCGTCGATTTCAACGTGAAAGTCCGGGTTAAGGCAGATGGAACGGGGGTCGACACGGCCAACGTGAAATTCTCCATGAACCCCTTCGACGAAATCGCAGTCGAAGAGGCGCTGCGCTTGAAAGAATCCGGCAAGGCTACGGAAGTGGTCGCGGTTTCGCTCGGCGTGCAGCAATGCCAGGAAACGATCCGCACCGCGCTCGCTATGGGCGCCGACCGCGGCATCCATGTGCAGACAGATGAAGAATTACAGCCGCTCGCCGTGGCGAAACTGCTGAAGGCCATTGCCGACAAGGAACAGCCGCAGCTGATCATCGTCGGCAAGCAGGCGATCGACGACGACTCGAACCAGACCGGCCAGATGCTGGCGGCGCTGCTCGGTTGGCCGCAGGGCACCTTCGCGTCGAAGCTGGTGATCAATGGCGATCGCGCCGAGGTGACGCGCGAAATCGACGGCGGGCTTGAGACGGTCAGTCTCGCCATGCCAGCGCTGGTGACCACCGATCTGCGCCTCAACGAGCCGCGTTATGCGAGCTTGCCGAACATCATGAAGGCGAAGAAGAAGCCGATCGAGGCGACCACGCCCGCCGATCTGGGTGTCGACGTGAAGCCGCGCCTGATCCTGGTGAAGGTGGAAGAGCCCGCCAAGCGCAAGTCCGGCGTCAAGGTGAAGACCGTCGCCGAACTGGTCGACAAACTGAAGAACGAAGCGAAGGTGATCCCATGAGCGTGCTTGTTTTAGCTGAGCACAGCCATGGCAAGGTGCTGCCCGCAACGCTGACTACCGTGGCCGCCGCCACGAAGCTGGGCGGCGATGTCCATGTGCTGGTGGCCGGCGCCGATTGCAAGCCCGCCGCCGAAGCGGCCGCGAAGATCGCGGGTGTCGCCAAAGTGCTTCTGGCCGACGACGCGCGTTATGCCGAGCCGCTCGCGGAACCCTATGCCGCGCTGATCGTCAGCCTGGCGGAATCCTATGCCGCCGTGCTGGCCGCCTCGACCACTTTCGGCAAGAATGTTTTGCCGCGGGCCGCCGCGCTGCTCGATGTGGCGCAGATTTCCGACATCGTCGCCGTGGTCGGGCCAGACACCTTCGTGCGCCCGATCTATGCCGGCAATGCGCTGGCTACGGTGAAGAGCACGGACGCGATCAAAGTGATCACCGTGCGCGGCACCGGGTTCGAACCGGTGAAGGCCGAAGGCGGTTCGGCCGCCATTGAAAACGCAACCTCAGCCGACGATCCGGGCCTTTCGAAATTCGTTTCGCGCCAAGAATCGAAGACGGAACGTCCCGAACTCACCGCCGCCCGTGTCATCGTTTCCGGTGGTCGCGGCATGGGCTCGGGCGACAACTTCAAGCTGATCGAAGCCGTGGCCGACAAGCTCGGCGCTGCTGTCGGCGCCTCGCGCGCGGCGGTGGATGCGGGCTTCGTGCCCAACGATCTGCAGGTCGGTCAGACCGGCAAGATCGTCGCCCCCGAACTTTATCTGGCCGTCGGTATTTCCGGCGCCATTCAGCATCTGGCCGGCATGAAAGACAGCAAGGTCATTGCCGCCATCAATAAAGACGAGGAAGCGCCCATCTTCCAAGTGGCCGACTACGGTCTGGTCGCCGATCTGTTCCAGGCCTTGCCGGAACTCGCAGCGGAGCTATCCAAGTGACACAAATGGCAACAGGCGCCGCACGCGCGGATATCAATTCCATCAAGACTGTCGGCGTGATCGGCGCCGGTCAGATGGGCAACGGCATCGCCCATATCTTCGCATTGGCGGGCATCGATGTCCGCATGTCGGATATCTCCGATGAAGCGCTGAAGAAGGCGTTGGAAACCGTTTCGCACAATATGGACCGGCAGGTCGCGCGTAAGAAGATCAGCGAAGCCGATAAGACCGCTGCCCTGGGCCGCCTCAAGACCGGTACCAGCTTCGATATGTTCGCCGAGTGCGATCTGGTGATCGAAGCGGCGTCGGAGAATGAGAAGGTGAAGAAGGAAATCTTCGCCAAGCTCTGTCCGATCATCAAGCCTGAGACCTATATCGCGTCGAACACCTCGTCGATCTCGATCACGCGCCTGGGCGCGTCGACCGATCGCCCGGCCAAGTTCGTCGGCATGCATTTCATGAATCCCGTGCCGGTCATGAGCCTGGTCGAATTGATCCGTGGCATCGCTACCGCCGAAGAGACCTATACGCTGGCCAAAGAGATCGCGGCCAAGATCGGCAAGACGGCCGTCAGCGCCGAAGACTTTCCGGCCTTCATCGTCAATCGCGTGCTGCTGCCGATGCTCAACGAGGCTGTGTACACGCTGTATGAAGGCGTCGGCTCGGTCATCTCGATCGACACGGCGATGAAGCTCGGTGCCAATCATCCGATGGGGCCGCTCGAACTGGCCGACTTCATCGGGCTGGATACCTGCCTCTCGATCATGCAGGTGCTCTACGAAGGTCTGGCCGACACCAAATACCGGCCGTGCCCGCTGCTGGTGAAGTATGTCGAAGCCGGCTGGCTCGGCCGCAAGACCGGCCGCGGCTTCTACGATTATTCGGGCCCGAACCCGATCCCGACGCGGTAGGCACTACCCAACAGCGTCATTGCGAGCGATAGCGAAGCAATCCAGACTTCAGACTCTGGATTGCGTCGCCGCGCCGTGCGAACCGCGCCGCGCCGCGCAATGACGATCTCAATTGAGGGAAGCGTGGCCGCCTCCGAGACAAGCAACCCCATCATCGATCCGCCGTTGCTACGCCGCCTCGGGCTCGGCTTTGTCGTCGTGCTGGCGTTCTGCGCGGTCTCCTATATCTGGTTCGATCGCGCGGTCGCGCTCTGGTTCAAAGCCAATCTGATCGAGGGCACGACGGAATGGGTCGTCGCCCATCGTGCCACCGATCTCGGCCTCGGCTGGGTGTGGCTGGTCCCATCGGGCGTTGGCGCAATCCTATTCCGCTGGGCGCAGGTGCGCGCGAAGACGCCCGAAGCATCGGAACGCATGCTGGTCAACGCCAATGCGGCGCTCTTCCTCTTCGCCTCGGTGGCGGGGTCGGGGATCGTCGTCGATGTGCTGAAGGGGCTGATCGGACGGCTGCGGCCTTACGAACTGTTCGTGCATCAGGCCTATGGCTTCCAGCCATTCACGCTCCATTGGAACATGAACTCGTTCCCGTCCGGCCATGGGCAGACGGTTTTTGCGGCGTTGACGGCGCTTGCCGTGATCGCACCGCGGTTCAAAGTGTTGTGGCTGATCCTTGCGGTGCTGATCGCCGCCACGCGCGTGATCATCTCGGTCCACTATTTAAGCGACGTCGCAATGGGATCCTATTGCGGCTTGGTCGGCACGGTGCTGCTGGCGCGGCTGTTCGCGGCGCGCGGCTGGCGCGTGCGGGGCGACGCGGACGCTATGGCGACTCGTTAATCAAATCGCGGAAGCGCTGAACGATCGGCGGGCTGTCCCACTCGAAGGGGCCTTCGACCTTCTGCACCAGCCGACCCTGCTTATCGACGATGAAACTGGTCGGCAGGCCGGTGACGTTGAGCATCTGGGCCGCCGCCGCGCCCGGATCGGTATAGGGCCGCAGGAAGGTCAGCTTCTGGCGGGTGATGAAACCCTTCGCCACAGGCAAGCCGCCCTTGTCTTCAGACAGGGGGATCACCTGGATCGGCATGCCCTTCAGGTCGCCTTGCAACCGGTCGAGAAAGGCCATTTCCTTGATACAGGGCACGCACCAGGTGGCCCAGAAGTTGATCAGCAGGACTGCGCCCCGGAAATGGGCCAGCGGCAGGGGCATATTGGTGCCGTCCGACATGCTGAGCGAGGGCGGCAGGAACGGCCGCATCGACGGGTCCTCGGCGCTTCCCGCCGCTACCGGAACGATGTAATTTAAGCCTGTTCCGTCATTCCCGGCGGCCACGCCGGCACCCGCCAGCGTCAGACCAACGACCAGAGCCAGACCGGGAAACGTGAATCGTGCCAATTTGCATGTGCGGGCGCGTGTCATATCTGTCGCCGTGCGAAGCTGTTAACTCTCTCGTCCCGGCCCGTGGGTGTTTGGCGTCCAGGGCTTATTCCGGAACCCAGGATGACCAAGGCCTCGACCAAGACACGCAAGACTAGCACGAAGCGCCCAGGAAAAAGCGGCGGCAAAGACGCGTCCAATACGATGTGGGGCGGACGCTTCGCGACGGGTCCTGCTGCGCTGATGCAGCAGATCAACGCGTCCATCGATATCGACAAGCGCTTGTATGCGCAGGACATCGCCGGGTCGCGCGCGCATGCGCAAATGCTCGCGGCCGTCGGCGTGTTAACGAAGAAGGACGGCGCGGCGATTCAGGCCGGGCTCGACAAGATCGAGGCCGAGATCGAGAGTGGCGCCTTCGAGTTCCGCACCGATCTCGAAGACATTCATCTCAATATCGAATCGCGACTCGCCACGCTGATCGGTCCCGCGGCCGGACGGCTGCACACAGCGCGGTCGCGCAACGACCAGGTGGCGACCGATCTGCGCCTCTGGGTGCGCGATGCGATCGATCGTGTGGAGGCCGGGCTCAAGGCGTTGCAATATGCGTTGATCGCCAAGGCCGAGGCGCATGTCGATACGGTCATGCCCGGCTTCACCCATCTGCAAGTGGCGCAACCGGTGACCTTCGGTCATCACATGCTGGCCTATGTCGAGATGTTCGGGCGCGATCGGGGCCGTTTTGCCGACGCCCGCGCGCGTGGCAACGAGATGCCGTTGGGCGCGGCTGCGCTGGCGGGCACATCGTTCCCGATCGATCGCAAGATGACGGCCAAGACGCTGGGCTTTGACAGGCCCTGCGCCAATTCGCTCGACGCCGTGTCCGATCGCGACTTTGCGCTGGAATTCATGACGGCCGCCGCGCTGACCATCGCCCATTTGTCGCGTCTGGCCGAGGAACTGGTGATCTGGACCAGCACGCCCTATGGCTTCGTGTCGCTGTCCGATGCGTTCACCACCGGCTCGTCGATCATGCCGCAGAAGCGCAATCCCGATGCCGCCGAACTGGTCCGCGCCAAAGCGGGGCAGGTGTTCGGCGATCTGCAATCGCTGCTCGTTGTCATGAAAGGCCTGCCCTTGGCCTATGGCAAGGACATGCAGGAAGACAAGGCGCCGGTCTTCGCCGTGGCGGACACGATCGAGCTCTGCCTCGCGGCCACCACCGGCATGATCGCCGATATGAAGGTGAATACAGACCGGCTGCGCGATGCGGCGCAAAGCGGCTTTTCCACGGCCACGGATTTAGCAGACTGGCTGGTGCGCGCGGCGGGTGTACCCTTCCGCGAGGCGCATCATATCGTCGGCCGCGTCGTTGCCGCGGCGGAAAAGGCCGGATGTATGCTGGACGAAGTGCCGTTGGCTGAATTGCGCGCCATCGATGTGCGGCTGACCAAGGATGCGTTGGCGATGCTGACCGTGGATGCGTCGGTGAAGAGCCGGACCAGCGAAGGCGGCACCGCTCCGGCGCGGGTCAAGGCTGCCGCGACCGCCGCGCGCAAGCGGTTCCTGTGAGGATGACGATGGGCCAACCATCTCGTATCGCCGCTTTGGTTCTGCTGGCCGCGCTGGCTGGCTGCGGCAAGATGGGGCCGCCCGACACGCCGCCCAATTCCACCTATCCCAAAGGCTATCCCGAGGGGTCCATTTCCAAACCGCTGCCGGGGCTGGTGGCGAGTGGCGGATCGGGCAATGGAACCAAGGAAAGCACGACGACGACGACTGTCACGCCCGTAACGACGAACAATCCCACCTTCACCAAGAATGGGGCATGGATCGATCCCAATATGCGCCGCCCGACGATCGACCCCAAGGCGGATGAAGACAAATGGGATTTGCAGAACTCCAACATCACTTTCAGCAACTGATCGCGACATGAATCACTTCGCCTATAAGAATGGCGTGCTGCACGCGGAAGACGTGCCGTTGCCGCGAATCGCGCAACAGGTCGGCACGCCGTTCTATTGCTATTCGACCGCCACGCTCGAACGGCATTACCACGTGCTGAAGGAAGGTCTGGCCGGTCTCGACGCCACGATCTGCTATGCGGTCAAGGCCAACAGCAACATCGCCGTGATCCGCACCCTGGCCGTGCTGGGTGCCGGCGCCGATGTGGTGTCCGAGGGCGAACTGCGCCGCGCGCTGGCCGCCGGTGTGCCGCCGTCGCGGATCGTTTTCTCGGGTGTCGGCAAGACCACCGAGGAGCTCAAGTTTGCCGTCGCGCAAGGCATCATGCAGATCAACGTCGAGTCCGAGGCCGAGCTCGACATGCTTGATGCCGTGGCGCGCGCGCAGGGCCGGGTGATGCCGATCGCGCTGCGCGTCAATCCGGACGTCGACGCCAATACGCATCACAAGATCACGACGGGGAAGTCGGAAAACAAATTCGGTATCGAATGGACGCGCGCGGCCGAGGTGCTGCGTCGTGCTCAGGGCATGAAGGGCGTCGAGGTGATGGGGCTTGCCAGCCATATCGGCTCGCAGCTCCTCGAACTCGATCCGTTCCGCGCTGCCTTTGAGCGGCTCCGCGGGTTGGTGGCCGAGCTGAAGAGCGCGGGCATTCCCATCCGCCGTCTCGATCTCGGCGGCGGCTTGGGCGTCCCCTATGGCAATGAAGGCAACCATCCGCCACCACCGCCCGCCGCTTATGGTGCGATCGTCCGTGACGTGCTGGGCAATCTCGGCTGTTCGCTGGTCTTCGAGCCCGGCCGTCTTCTGGTCGCCAATGCGGGATTGCTGGTGTCACGCGTCGTGCTGGTCAAGCAGGGCGAGCAGCGCCGCTTCGTTGTCGCCGACGCAGCGATGAACGATCTTGTCCGCCCAGCGATGTATGAGGCTTACCACGACATCCTGCCTGTGGCCGAACCGCTGCCGAACACGCCGCGCGCGCCGGTCGATGTGGTCGGCCCGGTCTGCGAGACGGGCGATACCTTTGCGCGGCAGCGCGACCTGCCGCCGCTGGCCGCCGCCGACCTGATCGCGTTCGCCACCGCCGGCGCCTATGGCGCGGCGATGTCCTCGCAATACAATTCGCGCCTGTTGGTGCCCGAGGTGCTGGTGAGCGGCGATCGCTTCGCTGTGATCCGCGCGCGGCCCAGTTACGACGAGATGCTGGCACTGGAACGCCTGCCCGATTGGCAGGACCCGACAGCAACGCTGTTGGGCGCGCGGGCCGGCGCCGACTAGCGGCGGCGGGGCGATGTCCGCGGAACGTCCCACTCAAGACCCGCGGTTACGGCGCCGTTTGCGCCAGGCGCGCTTTGCGCTGCTCTGGGAATCGACATGGCCGCTCCTCTGGCCGATCCCGGCGCTGATCTTCGCCTTCATCGCCGTCGCGTTACTTGGCATTCCCAGCGCTTTGCCGGGCTGGCTGCACCTGGCATTTCTGATCGTCTGCGGTGCTGCCCTGCTCGTGTTGCTGTGGCGGCTGCACAAGATCAAGCGCCCGACCGAGGCGCAGATGCGCCAGCGCCTGGAGCGGGCAAGCGGCCTCAGTCACGGGCCGTTGCAGACTCTGGCCGACACACTAGCCAGTGGCGACAGTGATCCAGTCGCGCAGTCGCTGTGGGAGGCTTATCGCCGCCGCGCCGCTGCTACTCTGGCTCAATTGAAGTGGCCCTGGCCCGGTCCGGTTCTGCCGCGCCACGATCCCTGGGGCCTGCGCTTTCTCGCGCTGTTGCTCCTCGCGATCGCGCTGCCTGGCGGATGGCGCGACGCGCCGGCCAAGCTCGAGCGCGCCTTCGATCCCGATCTTCAGTGGCTGATCGGCGCGCCGCCGGTGCTGCAGGTCTGGATCACGCCGCCCGATTACACCCGGGTTGCGCCGATCTTGTTGCAGAATGTGCCCACGGGACCAGCGATCACGGTCCCTTCGGGCTCGAAACTCCTCGCCGAGCTGCAGGGCGGCAGCGGCGCTGCCACACTTGAGCTTGGCGGTACGAAGCAGAATTTCCAGGCCCTCGATGCCTCCAGCGCGCGGCTGGAAACGACGATCGGCGACGGTGGCGATCTCGTTATCCGCCAAGGTTGGCGCAAGGTGGGAGCGTGGCATATCGATACCGCCGCCGATCAGCCGCCGACCATCGAATTCGCCAAGATGCCCGATGCCGATCGCGATGGGCGGCTGCGTTTCGAGATCGACGCCGCCGACGATTACGGCGTGGCCAAGGCCTGGGTCGAGATCGCGCGGCCGAAGCGGCCCGACCAGAGGCCGGTCACCGTCGCGATCCCGTTGGCCGGTCATCCGAAGACGGTGCATCAAAGCACCTGGCACGATCTGACCAGCAATCCCTGGGCCGGGCTTGAGGTCACGCTGACGCCGAAGGATGCCGACGATGCCGGGCAAGTCGGCACCGGCGGCCCGCTGACCATCACTCTGCCCGAGCGCATCTTCCGCCATCCGGTCGCTCGCGCCATCGTCGCGCTGCGCAAGCAACTCGCCATGGACCCCGACGATCGCGATATCGTGATCGAAGGATTAGAGGACATCTACGAACGGCCCGAGCGCTGGGGCAACGACACGGTCGTCGCGCTGGGCTTGGCCGATGTGATGTCGCGGCTGACCTATGATGGCACCGACGCCGGATTCGATTCGGTGCTCGAGACGCTGTGGCAGACGGCGCTGCGTCTCGAGGAGGGCGATCGCCCCAATGCCGAACGCGCCGTCGATGACGCGGCCCAGGCGCTCGAGAAGGCGCTTCAGGACAACGCACCCGAGCCGGAGATCGACCGCCTGACGGCCGAGCTCAAGGCGGCGATCGACCGCCTGCTGCAGGCGCTGGTGCAACAGGCGCTGCAGAACGGCGATCAATTGCCGCAGCCGCTGCCCGGTCAGAAGACCCTGAGCCAGGACGATCTCAACCGCATGCTCGATCAGATGAAGGACCTGTCGCGCACTGGCTCGCGCGATGCCGCGCGGCAGACGCTCGATCAGCTGCGCCAGATGCTCGATAACCTGCGCGCCGGCAAGCCGATGACCGCGAGCCGCGAGCAGATGGAACAGGCCAAGAAGCTCTCCGATGAGCTGCAGGCGATCACCAAGGAGCAGCAGGATCTGCTCGATGAGACCTTCCGTCGCGCCCAGCAGGGCAAACCCAAGGGCGCGGAGAACCAATCCGGTGCTGATCGCCAGGAGGCGCTGCGCAAGCGTCTCGACGAGGCGATGCAGTCCTTGGGCGATATGGGCGCCGACATTCCCGATGCGCTGGGCGAGGCGGAACAGCAGATGCGCGCGGCCAAGGAAGGCCTCGGCGAGGGCGATCTGGAAGGCGCGGTTCAGGCTCAGACGCAAGCCTTGGAAAAGTTGCGCGAGGGCGCCCAACAGGCCAATCGCGGCATGGCGCAACGGCTGGGCAACGGGTTCGGTATGGTGCAAGGGTCGCCGCAACAGGGTGGGGGCGATCCGCTGGGCCGTCAGATCGACCGCAATGGCGGCTCGAACCCCAACGACGACAGCGTCAAGATCCCCACCCAATCCGATCTGCAGAAGGCGCGCGAGGTGCTCGACGAGCTGCGGCGCCGTTCAGGCGATCCGCATCGGCCGACGGCCGAACGCGATTATCTCGACCGCCTGCTCAAGGAACTTTACTGAGGGATGCGCCCCTGCTCTCCCTTGGGCGCTATTTCGCGCCCTTTTTCGCCTCAAAGGTCACTTCGAAGCGGGTTGCATGGGGATCGGGCTGTTCCAGGGTGATCTTGAAGCCCACCGTGCCCTTGCTATCGAGTTTGGACTGCGGCGGGTCGATCACCTTTTCCTGCACCACGGTCTGGCCATCATAAAGAACCAGACGCAGCGGCGGGATCGGCTTTTCCTGGTCGTTGGCATTGGCGATCACGCCGCGCACCACCAGAACCTCGTTGTTGTCCTGCTTGGTGCGTTCCGAGCTGACGTCGCGGAAGGCCAACCCGGCGCCAACCACTTCGTTGCGCACGCCGGCCTTGTCGTAATACTGGGCGGTGGCCGGGAAGGAGTTGATGATCTTGTCCTGGGCGAAATAGGCGATCACGCCGGCGATAACGACCAGAATCACCACCACCAGGGCGATCAGACCGAAAATGCCGCGGCGGCGCTTCGGTTCCTCGTCCAGGCTGGAATTGCCGAACAGGTCCGGCACGGGCGCCGGCGGCTGTTCCATCATCATTTCGGCGATACGGTCGAACGGATTGCCACCGCCGTCGACGGCGTCATCCTCGCCGCTTTCCTCGTGGCGCATCGCGCGAGCGAGCAAATCGTCCTCGATCGGCTCGGGCTCCTCGAAGGCGCTCATCATGGCCGGTTCCGCGCGCTGACGCGGCGGCTCAGCCACCATCCGGGCCTCGGGGCGCTTCAGCCGTGCTTCGGGCTGCGAGGCAATGAACGGCTGGTGCCATTGGTTCTGGCACCGCGAACACCGCATCACCCGGCCCTTCATACCCACGGCCATATCGGGGACGGAATACCGTGCCGAACAGTTCGGACAGGTCACGAGCATTGGTAACGAAACCCGCTAACCATTTGTGACTCCGTCCTTTATAGGCTGGCAACAGAAACAACACAAGCCCGTGCTGAATGGCCAGGGCAAATACGATTCGATATTACAACGGGCTTGGGGCGCCGAGTGGGGCATTCCATCCGGTCCCGTCTTGGGTTAGTCGATAAGTTAATGGACGCTGGGTTCGAGGCCATGCGATTCTCGCCCCGGCCGAGGAGAAAACGTGCGCGACAAGGCGGCAGAGACCGGCGCGGTCGTACAGCTCGACAATGTCGGGGTGCGCTACGGACGCGGTCCGGAAATCCTTCACGATATCTCGCTCACGCTGGCGCCCGGGTCATTCCACTTTCTGACCGGGCAGTCTGGCGCGGGTAAATCCTCCCTGCTGCGGCTGATGTATCTGTCGCACCGGCCGTCTCGTGGCCGGGTGATCATGTTCGGCGAGGACACGGCCCGGGTCCGGCGGCACCAGTTCCCGGCCTTGAGACGGCGCATCGGCGTCGTGTTCCAGGATTTCCATTTGCTCGAACATCTCTCGACCTTGGACAATGTGGCCCTGCCGCTGCGGATTGCCGGCGCGTCGGAGCGCGATGTGCAGAAATTCGTGCCCGACCTGCTGCACTGGGTGGGGCTGGCCGAGCATATCGATGCGCGGCCATCCACGCTGTCGGGCGGGCAGAAGCAGCGCGTAGCCATCGCCCGCGCCGTGATCGGCCGGCCCGATCTGCTGCTGGCCGACGAACCCACCGGCAGCGTCGACGATGCGATTGCCGTGCGCCTGATGCATCTGTTCGAGGAGCTGAATAAACTGGGCACGGCGATCATCCTCGCCACCCACAATGAAGCCCTGGTGGCACGGTTCTCTCATCCGCGCCTGCATCTCGAAGACGGTAAACTGGCCCGCGCGTGATGAATTTCTTCGGCGGCCGCTCCGATCTCCCCCTTAAAGACGATGCCACCAGCCGGTTCTTGCCCTGGCTGATCGCGCCGATGGTGTTCCTGTCGGCCGTGGCGCTGGCGGCCGCCTTCACCCTGACCTCGCTGGTCGGAAGCTGGGATCATGACGTTTCGGGCACGCTGACGGTCGAGATCGCCGCGCCCAGCACGCCGGCCAATGTGGCCGCCGCTCAAACCAAAGCCGCTGTCGATCAGGCGCTGGCCATCCTCAAGGCGACGCCGGGCGTGCGCGACGCCCGGGCGCTCTCGAACGACAAATTGGCCACGCTGCTCGAGCCTTGGCTCGGCAATCCCGATCTGCTCAAGGACCTGCCACTGCCGGCGATGATCGACGTGACCGTCGATCCCAGCGCGCGGCCTGATCTGACCGCGCTGACCGACAAGCTCACCCAGGCCGTGCCCGGCGCCACCATCGACGATCATCGCGTCTGGCTGTCGCGGTTGATCGAACTCGGCAAGACGATCGCCTGGACGGCCATCGGCATTGTCGCCCTGGTGGGGCTGGTGACGGCGGCCACGGTGATCTATGCCACACGCACCGGCATGGCCGTGCATCGCGAGGTGATCGAAGTGCTGCATATGATCGGCGCGACTGATGACTATATTGCCCGCCAATTTGCGGCGCGCGCCTTCACTCTGGCAATCAAGGGCGGCATCGCCGGCTTGATTCTGACGCTGCCGGTGATCGCGGCGGTGATCGTCGAGACCCGGCGCATCGAGGGCGGTTTTCTATCCGATCTCCATTTCCCGCCGATCGGGTGGGTGGCTTGCGCCCTGCTGCCGGCTGTGGCCGCTCTACTGTCGATGGCCACCGCACGCATTACCGTGCACGGCACTTTGGTGCGGTTGGTCTGATCCGATGGTCGCGCGCGTGCTTCGCACTCTGATCCTGATCGTGCTGGTGGTCGCCATCGCTGCATGGATCCGGGGACTGATCTGGTTCGCCGACACCGTGCCCGAGAAGATCGCCGACACGACGATGCATACCGACGCGATCGTCGTCCTCACCGGCGGCCATGGCCGGATCGAGGAGGGCGTGGCGCTGTTGCGCGAAGGGATGGCCAAGAAGCTGTTCATTTCCGGCGTCGAGGAACGTCTCGACGTGGCCGATGTGCTGAAGAGTCTGCACATCCCGCCCGACTCCACCGACAGCGCCATCATGCTCGGCCATATGGCCGACAGCACCGCCAGCAACGCGGCCGAAACGTCGGATTGGATGCATGCGCAGAATTTCAAATCGATGCGGCTGGTCACCTCCGCCTATCACATGCCGCGCAGCCTGCTCGAATTCCGCCATGCCGTGCCCGATCTGAAGATCATCCCGCATCCGGTTTTCCCCGATGCGGTGAAGCAGGATCGCTGGTGGGCCTGGCCCGGCACGGCGCAGCTGATCGCAGTCGAATACGTCAAATACCTGGTCGCCGATGCCAGTCTCAAACTGGTGGGCGACGAAGAGCCACGATGATCCTGCTGCGCCCATGATCATTCTCAGATCCGCGACGTATCATCTGCTGTTCTCGCTGTGGACGCTGATCGCCGGCGTCGCGTTCCTGCCGCTGATGCTGGCCCCGCGTCTGGTGGTGCAACACGCCGCCGGATACTGGGTGCATGGCACTTTGGCGCTGCAGCGGATCGTGCTGGGCCTGCGCTACGAGATCCGCGGCCGCGAACATCTGCCCGAGGGCCCCGCGGTGATCGCGGCGAAGCATCAATCCGCTTGGGAGACGCTGATCTTCCATGTGCTGCTGCCCGACACCGTCTTCGTGCTGAAGAAATCGCTGCTGTGGTTGCCGCTGATCGGCTGGTATCTGCTCAAGACCAGACAGATTGCCATCGACCGCGCCGCGGGCATGAAGGCTTTGGGGATGATGGCCAAGGCCGCACGTGTATCGCTCGCGCGCGGCAGCCAAGTTGTGATCTTCCCCGAAGGTCATCGGCAGCCGCCCGGTGCCACTGGCACGTATCTGCCCGGTGTGGCGATGCTTTATGGCGAGGGCGGCGGCAACGTTCCGGTGATACCGGTGGCGCTGAACTCGGGCCTGTTCTGGCCGCGCAACGCCTTTCGCCGCCGCCCTGGCCTGATCGTGATGCAGATTCTGCCGCCGATGGCGGCGGGCCTCGATCGCCGCGCCTTCATGACCGAACTGCGCACGCGGATCGAAGCGTCTACACGCGCCCTCGAAGCCGAGGCTCTGACGCGCTATCCTGACCTTGTGGTCTCAAGCCCGATTGCTGGCGAGGTCACGGGGCAGGGGGGACACTGAATGCGCGCGCGCACCTATCGTCTGGTGTGGGTCTACGTCATCATCGTGCTGCTGTCCGGCAGTTTTGGCGCGATCCAATCGCCCCAGCCGCGAACCCTGCTGGGCGAAATCGGCGACACCATCGACGGCGTGCTGATCGCGCTCATCATCACCTTCTTCGAAAACATGGTGCGCGATGTCTGGGCACGCGAATTGCGGCGGTTCAAGCCCTACAATATCGCGCTGGTCCGCTTCACCGTTTACGTCGCCACCTTCTATAGCGTGCCCGAGATCGTCGACTGGGCGATGCAGATCATCCTGCCCGGCCGCTATGTCGCTGGCTTGGTCGGCGGGCATCACATCGCCCTTTATTTCGCGTTTGCCGTCGCTGTGACCGTGTTCATGTCGGTGCGCCGTATGCTCGGCGGCAAATATCTTCTCGCCATGGCCACCGGGCGTTATCGCCGTCCCATCGAGGAAGAGCACATCGTCGCCTTCATGGATCTGAAGGGCTCGACGCCGCTAGCCGAGCGTCTGGGTCCGTCGCGTTATCACGATTTTTTGAACGATGTGTTCTTCGATGTGGCCGATGCGATCGCCGATACCGGCGGCGATGTCTATCAATATGTCGGCGACGAGATCGTGATTACCTGGTCCACCGCGCGCGGGCTGAAGAATGGCGATTGCGTGCGCTTCCTCTTCGCGGTCGAAGATGTGCTGGCCGAACGACGCGATGTTTATATGAAGGACTACGGTTCCACGCCGGCACTGCGTGGCGCATTGCATATCGGCCCGCTAATGGTGGGCGAGATCGGCGATCTCAAACGCCAGATCGTGATGATCGGCGATACGATGAACACGGCCGCCCGCATCGAAGGCGCGTGCCGCAAATTCGGCCGCGACCATGTGGCCTCGGCATCGCTGCTGGTGCGCCTCGCGCAATTGCCCGATTTCGTGAAGGCCGAAAGCCTGGGCCCGGTGCCGCTGGCCGGCAAATCGGGCGAGATGGAATTGTTCGCCCTGGTGCGAGCGTGATCACTATCCGGCCGTATCGATTCGACGATCTCGACACTGTGATTGATATCTTTCTTCGCGCGATTCGCGAGATCGCGTCGCGCGACTACACGCCGGCGCAAATCGAAGCCTGGGCACAGGTTGATCGCGCATCATGGGCCGAATGGCGACTCAGCCGGCCGACCTGGGTCGCGGTAGTCGACGGGATGCCAGCCGGATTTGCTGACCTCGAACCCGACGGCCATTTAGATATGATGTTTGTCCACCCTGCGTTCCGGCGCGTCGGCGTGGCGTCGGCACTGCTCGAGTTTGTTCAGGAGTCGGCCCGGGCGCAGGAACTTACGCGTCTCTTCACCGAATCCAGTCTGACCGCCCAACTTTTCTTTCTGCAACACGGTTTTCGAGTGGTAGCGCAGCAGTCGGTGCGCAAACGCGGCCAGGATTTGACCAATTTCAGGATGGAGAAGACGCTCGTCTGAGCGCTAGGATTGCTCCGTCCAGAGCGGAGCAATCCATGGCCCTTCAGACCTATCTCACCTTCCTGCTCGCCTGCGTCGTCGTGATCATCGTTCCCGGCCCGACCGTGACCCTGATCATCGCCAACAGTCTGCGCCATGGCCGCCGCGCCGGGCTGCTCAATGTGGCCGGCACGCAGGTCGGCCTCGGCATCATGGTCGTGGTGGTGATGCTGGGCCTCGCCTCTTTGGTCGCGGCACTCGGCGAGTGGTTCTTCTGGATCAGGTTGGCGGGCGCGGCCTATCTGATCTGGCTGGGCTGGAAGTTGCTGTCGGCCTCGGGCGCGGTCACGAAGGACGGCGCGCCGGCCATGCCGCGCGGTGGGTTTTTCGCGCAAGGCCTAGCGGTGGCGCTCAGTAACCCGAAGACGCTGCTGTTCTTCGGTGCGTTCTTTCCGCAGTTCCTCGACCCGGGCCGCGACTTCAGCACCCAGGTCTCGATCATGGGCGGCACGGCGATGGCGCTCGCCGCGCTCTCCGACAGCACCTATGCGCTGCTCTCCTCGCGCGCCGGCCGGGCACTCTCCCAGCGCCGCATCCGTTTCATTACGCGCGCTTCGGGTGGTTTCCTGATCGGCGGCGGGGCGTGGCTGGCGCTGAGCCGGTCGAAGTAAGGTGGCATCACCAACATTGTTGGCGTCTCAACTAAGGTAGGGTGTTAGTCCGCTAAATTGGAGAATAGTTCATTGTATCGTGAATACCAAAAGACTCTGTTTCTCGTGTTTCCTGTGACTTCGAATAGTATTCCGGCTTTGACAAACTGAGCTATCAACTCGTTGGCATTTGGATAGCTGATTCCGAGCACTTCTTTGGCATTATTTACAGAGATGTAGGGATAGCTGTAGAGATGTTCGAGAAGTTTGATGCCCTTTCCGCTGGAAGAACCGAATCTGTCCACTATCAAGTGTCTGTGTTCCTCTCGCAGAGCTACTATCTTTCGCGCAGTATCTGTTGCTTGTTTAGCGACATCGCGCACGCCGGCGAGAAAGAATTTCAACCATTCTTCCCATTCGCCACGATCTCTGATTGCTTGCAGGCGATTGTAATATTCAGTCTGATTTTTTTTTAGATAGACGGACAGATAAAGAACGGGTTTTTGGAGTAGCCCTTTTTCGCAAAGAAAAAAAGTAATCAACAGCCGCCCAATACGTCCGTTTCCATCTAAGAATGGATGGATCGTTTCAAATTGAGCATGGGCCATTCCGATGCGGATGAGCGCAGGTAAATGATCGTTCTGGTGAAGGAAGTTTTCTAATTCGCCAAGTGAAGCGACTGCGGCATCGGGGGGAGGCGGAACAAAGCTCGCGTCTGCCAATGTGCAGCCATGGGGACCAATCCAATTTTGGCTCTTTCTCAGCTCTCCTGGGCGCATTTTGCTGCCGCGGACATTTTTGAGAAGCCGTTCGTGAATTTCGAGAAGTAATCGGATTGAAAGCGGCAGCTCCGGGAGGCGTCCTAGCCCGTGGTTCATGGCCTCGATGTAATTGATGACTTCGCTAACTTGTCCGGGGCGTTCGGGGCTAAAAAGGTTGGCCTCAGCTTTTATGACGTCGTTGAGTGAAGCTTCGGTCCCCTCGATCTGACTAGAGAGCACAGCTTCCTTCCTGACATACATGAACATGAACATGTCAGGATCCGGCAGGGTTTGAATGGAGCCATCCAGACGCCCGAGTGCCGCATCCGCGTCGGATAGTAATCGCTGCATCTCGGGATCGATGTTGATTGGTGGATCAGGCGGCAACGCTGCGGGAATAAATGCGCGATAACCCGTCAGTTGTCTGATGTAACGCCCTGCCCGATTCTGATGAGTGGGCAACTCTTGTGGTTCTGCTGTTTCATTCATCGCCCAAATCCCATCCATATTAACAAAATCGGGTATCATGGGTAGGTGGAGGTGTCCATGTATATCCAATCCCTTAATATGGACAATATTGCTGTCCATATGTTTTAGCTTCAGTAGATGACGGCAAAGAAAATCTCTTAATCAGCAAGCGGTTATCGCATTTAACCCGCATCCCTCGGGGCGTCGAGCTTCCCAAATTTGGTTTTGGAATCCATCTCCACATTCCTATGGGGGGCGCAAAGAGACGCTGTTCATAACTCTGTGGATAAGGCTTGGTTGACGGCCTGTCTGTAACTCTGTGGATAGTGCGAAAAACATTATCAATATGTTGGAATCATAGGGTCTTTCACACCACAGATTGTGCATCATTCGGTGGGCACAAAAGTAGAACATTGTCGTTGACCTAAAAGCCCGCCGCGCCCACACTTCGGGCCCGGGGCGCTCTGGCTTTGTTAACAGGTCGCCCCATATCTTTCAGTGGGTTCGTCTGCGCCGATTGGTCTTTTAAGGCTGACCGGAGGATGAACCGTCTTTTGCAGGGATTGGTCCGATGGCGCAGGTGGCGGCGGTTTCGCAGCAGATCTGGGACATGAAATACCGGCTGAAGATGCCGGATGGCGCGCCCATCGATAAGACGATCGAGGATTCGTGGCGCCGCGTGGCGCGCGCCCTGGCCGCCGGCGAACCTGCCGATCAGGCCAAGCACGAAGAAGCGTTCTTCGAGGCGATGAAGGATTTCCGCGTCCTGCCCGCCGGCCGCATCCTATCGGGTGCCGGCACCGATCGCCGTGTGACGCTGTTCAATTGCTTCGTCATGGGCAACATCCCCGACGACATGGCGGGCATCTTCCAGCATCTCAAGGAAGCCGCGCTGACCATGCAGCAGGGCGGCGGCATCGGTTACGACTTCTCGACCTTGCGCCCCAAAGGCGCGCCGGTGAAGGGCGTGGGTGCCGATGCTTCGGGTCCGCTCTCGTTCATGGATGTGTGGGACGCGATGTGCCGCACCATCATGAGCGCGGGTTCCCGCCGCGGCGCGATGATGGCCACGCTGGCCTGCGACCATCCCGATATCGAAGCCTTCATCGATGCCAAGCGCGAGCCCGGGCGGCTGCGCATGTTCAATCTTTCGGTGCTGGTCACCGATCCCTTCATGGCCGCGGTGAAAGCCGATGAGGCCTGGCAGCTGAAGTTCGACGGTACGGTGTATCGCACCGTTGCGGCGCGCGATCTGTGGGACCGCATCATGCGTTCCACCTATGCCTTCGCCGAGCCGGGCGTGATCTTCATCGATCGCATCAACCGGAAGAATAATCTCTGGTATTGCGAGCATATCCACGCGACCAATCCCTGCGGCGAGCAGCCGCTGCCGCCGTATGGCACCTGCTTGCTCGGCTCGATCAATCTGGCGCGTCTGGTCAGCGAGCCCTTCACCGAGAAGGCGCATATCGACGAGGCCGAGCTCGCCCAACTGACGCGCACCGCCGTGCGCCTGCTCGACGATGTGATCGAGGTGTCGAACTATCCGCTGCCCGAGCATCAGCACGAAGCGCGCACCAAGCGCCGCATCGGCCTCGGCGTTACGGGTCTGGCCGACGCGCTGATCATGTGCCGCGCGCGCTATGGCGGCCGCGAGGCGGTGAAGCTGACCGAACGCTGGATGAGCCTGCTGCGCCGCGAGGCCTATCTCGCCTCGACCGAGCTCGCGAAAGAGAAGGGGCCGTTCCCGCTCTTCGACCGCGACAAATACCTCCAGGGCGAAAGCGTCCAGGAACTCGATGCCGATGTGAAGGAGGCCATCGCCCAGCACGGCATCCGCAATGCGCTGCTGACTTCGATTGCGCCCACCGGCACGATCTCGCTGCTCGCCGACAATGTCTCGTCGGGTCTCGAGCCGGTGTTCAGCTATTCCTATCGCCGCAACATCCTGATGCCCGATGGCACGCGGCGCGAAGAAGACGTCACCGATTACGCCGTGCGCCTCTGGCATCGCACGATGGGCGAAGACTCGCCGCTGCCCGAATGGTTCGTCGATGCGCAAAACCTGACGCCGTCCGATCACGTGGCGATGCAGGCGGCGGTGCAGAAGTATATCGACTCGTCGATCTCGAAGACGATCAACGTCCCCGAGACGATCGATTTCGAAGACTTCAAGAGCGTCTATATGCAGGCCTATGAGCAGGGCTGCAAAGGCTGCACCACATTCCGCCCCAACGACATTACGGGATCAGTCCTCGAAGCCAAACCGAAGGCGCAGGAAGAGGCGCAGCCCGAACTGCCGCTCGAACCGACAAAGATTCGTGCCAAGTCGTCGGACCCGTACGACAATGGCGGCGTGATCGTCGCGTTGACCCAGCCGCTCAGCCGGCCCGAAGAACTGCCGGGCAGCACCTACAAGCTGCGCTGGCCCGAAAGCGATCACGCCTTCTACGTCACCATCAACGACATCATCCAGGACGGCCGCCGCCGGCCCTTCGAGGTGTTCATCAACTCGAAGAGCATGGAGCAGTTCGCCTGGATGGTGGCGCTGACGCGCATGATCTCGGCCGTGTTCCGCCGCGGCGGCGACGTCTCGTTCGTCGTCGAGGAATTGAAGGCGGTGTTCGATCCGCGCGGCGGCCAGTGGATGGGCGGGCGCTATGTGCCGTCGCTGCTCGCCGCGATCGGCGAGATCATCGAGCGCCATATGATCAATATCGGCTTCCTCGCGCCATCGGGCGAGATGCACGATCACCAGGCCGACCGCAAGGTGGTCAACCTCGAAGGCACGCCGATGCGCCAATGCCCCAAATGCGGCCAAGCCTCGCTGCTCCGCCAGGAAGGCTGCGACAGCTGCACCAACTGCGGCTATTCGAAATGTGGGTGATCGATTGATACTTCGTCAAATAGTAGGATAACTCTTACGGAGGCAGTGGAGAGCTAGGCGAATGGTGGTCCGTTGGGTCGAGCGGCGCTCACATGACCGGACCCTGCGGTCGGGCGCCGTCATTTCTGTCTGCAAAACCGTTGTTCCTTACGAATCCACGGATGAGGAGCAGAAAAAGAAGCGTGGCCGTTATCGCTCTTCTTGCCCACGATGTGGCAACCAGATAATTAGCATACATATGCCGAATGGTGGTTGGGCTCACTACGAAGGTCAGAAAGGGCTCACCCGCGTAAAGCATCCTTGCTTCGACCGACGCTCTGGCGGTCGTGACAATGAGACCTTGGAATTGTTTCCGGATGCCAAGCCGCAGGGTCGAAGACTCCGGACTCAATAGGCGCTGGCCCTTGTCCCTCCTTCTCAACGTTCTCTGGATCATTTTCGGCGGCTTAGTGATGGCCATTGCGTGGGTGTTTGCCGCGCTGATCATGGCGATCACGATCATCGGCCTGCCTTGGGCGCCGGCGGCGTTGCGCATCGCGCTCTATACGCTGCTGCCTTTCGGCAATACGGTCGAAGAGCGCGATCCCGGTCCGCTCAGCCTGCTCGGCAACATCATCTGGTTCATTCTCGCCGGCTGGTGGTTGGCGCTCGGCCATATCGCCATCGCGATTCCCTGCGCGATCAGCATCATCGGTCTGCCGTTCGCCTGGGCGCATCTCAAGCTGGCCATGCTCAGCCTCGCGCCGGTGGGCAAAGCGATCGTGCCGGTCGAGCGGTACTGACGCGTGGAATGGTTCGTCTATGTCCTGCTCAACAAAGGCGGCATCGCCTATACGGGCATCGCGAAGGATGTGACGGCGCGGCTGGCGCAGCACAATGACGGCAAGGGCGCGAAGTTCACGCGCGGACGTGGGCCCTGGCGCACGATCCATGTCGAGGGCCCGATGGAGCGAGGCGATGCGCTCCGGCGCGAGATCGCCATCAAGCGCGATGCGGAATTCAAATCCGGACTTAAACTGAAAGCGCGCCGCATGCGTATTCGGGTGAGCACAAGCAAAACCAAACTGGGAGCCGCGCTATGACGACTCATCTCGCCCTCACCGCCGGCCGCACTGCGGTCGTCACCGGCGCTGCTAGCGGCATCGGCCTCGCCGCGGCCAAGCGCTTCGCCACGCTGGGCATGAAGGTGGTGATGGCTGATATCCAGGCTGGGCCATTGAACCAGGCGGCGAAGGATGTGGTGGCGACCACCAATGTGGGCGCGGCTTCGGTCCGCACGGTTACCTGCGATGTCAGCCAGCTGGCCGATGTCGAGCGGCTGAAGGCCGAAGCCTTCGATGCGTTCGGCGATGTGGCGGTGCTGATGAACAATGCCGGCATCGGTGGTGGTGGTGGCGCCTATGAGAAGCTTGATCGCTGGCAGGCGGTGCTGGGCGTCAATCTCTGGGGCGTGATCCATGGCGTGCAGACCTTCACGCAGGCGATGATCGATCAGGGCAAGCCCGCGGCCATCATCAACACCGGTTCGAAGCAGGGCATCACCACGCCGCCGGGCGACACGGCCTACAATGTCAGCAAGGCCGGGGTGAAGGTGCTGACCGAAGGTCTCGCGCACAGCCTGCGCAACGTGCCCGGTTGTCAGGTCACGGCGCACCTACTGGTGCCCGGCTTCACCTTCACTGGCATCAACGGGAAGCAGCCCGACAATAAGCCAGCTGGTGCTTGGACCGCCGATCAGGTGATCGACATGATGGTCGAGCGGATGAGCGCGGGCGATTTCTATATCATTTGCCCCGATAACGAGGTCTCGAGCGATCTCGACAAGAAGCGCATCCGCTGGGCGGCAGAAGACATCGTCGAGAATCGGCCTCCCTTGTCCAGATGGCATCCCGACTACAAAGCTGCCTTCGAAACGTTCCTCAAAAAGAGTTAAGCCGTGGCCGCCGACGAACCCCCGCGACTGAAGGCGAAACTGCGCATCCAAGCGGCACTGCGCCTCTGTGCGGGCAAGGGGCTGATGGCCACCGTGGTTCGCCATGGTGACGACGATGCGGGCGTGATCCTGGTGAAACAGAATCTGCTCGGCGCCGGCTTTCGCATCCTGACGCAGACGCGTGACAAGAATGGCGAGCGTGCCTGGATGGCCGGAACGGGCGCCGACCCGGTCGACGAGAAAGTGGCCGATGCCTATATCGCGCGGCAGGTCGACCGCGATTCCGATCTCTGGGTGATCGAGATCGAGGATGCCGCTGGCTTCCTGCCGTTCGATGAGAAGGTGATTTAGCGGAAGCTCATGGTTCGAGGCTTCGCTTCACGAAGCGCCTCACCATGAGGATTCAAATTAGGACCTCATCCTGAGGCGCCCGCATAGCGGGCCTCGAAGGATGGCAGCAAAAAATCTTTCCTCCCGCCATGTCACACGCACGGGCGCTGCCTCGTCTTAGGTGTAGGAGGCACCGTACCCATGCGCGTCACCCTGGCCTGGATCCTTGGAATCGGCCTGTCGATCAATGCCCTAGCCATGCTCGGCTGGCCCGAGCCCTGGTATGGGGTGATCCCGGGCGTGTCCGATACGGGGCCGTTCAACCCGCATTTCGTGCGCGATATCGGCTGCGCCTATCTGACGGCCGGCGTCGGGATGATCGGCTTTGCGATCGACCGGCGGTTTCGTGACTTGGCGTTGGGTGCGGTCGCGTTTCTCGTGCTGCATGCGCTCGTACATCTCTGGGATGGGCTCGCCGGCCGCGAGCCTATGCACAACCTGCTCGCCGATCTGCCATCCGTCTTTCTAGCGCCCGTCCTCGCGCTGTGGATCGCTTGGCCACGGCGCATCGTTTCACCCTGAGACTTTTGGAAAAGGAGACTGACTATGACCCTCACCCCCCGCATGACCAATCCCGTGATGACCGTTCCGGGCTCCCTGCAACACCTGCTCGCGCTGGGCGGCCTGTTGAAGAAGGTGCCCGAAAAGACCCGCGGCCTGATCCATCTGCGCGCCAGCCAGATCAACGGCTGCGGCTATTGCACAGATATGCACGCCCGCGAGCTGAAGCAGATGGGCGAGACCGACGAACGTTTGTGGTCGGTCGCCGCGTGGCGCGAGGCGCCGTACTACACCGATGCCGAACGCGCGGTGCTCGCGTTGACCGAAGCCGCGACGCGGATCAACGACCGCGCCGATGCGGTGCCCGATGAGGTCTGGGACGAGGCACGCAAGCACTACGACGAAGAGACGCTCGGGCAAATCGTGATCGATATCGCGCTCATCAATTTCTGGAATCGCGTCAGCGTCACCACCCGCCAGGTGGCGGGCGCGCCGGTGCGGAAGGCGGCCGAATAGGCCGCCGTTTCCCGGGAGAGGAGATAGGCTATGATGAAGTGGCTGATGCGGCGGCAGATCGCCGCCTTCGACAAGGCATGGAACTATGACTCCAGCTACGCGCTCGAGATCATGGAGGCCGATCCCAAGGCGTTGCTCGCCTTCGGCAAGGTGATGGGCGTGAGCCGCTATCGCCAGGGCGTGCCGGCCGCGCCCTATTACGCCGCCAAGATCGTCGCGGTGATGGCGGAAGATTGCGGGCCCTGCACGCAGCTGGTGGTCGATATGGCGCAGAAGGACGGCGTCAACGCCGCAACCCTGCGCGCCATCATCGCCAAGGATATCGAGGCAATGCCCGACGATGTCGCGTTGGCGGCGGGTTTCGCCGAGGCCACACTGCGCCACGCATCCGAGGCCGATGCGATGCGGGATGCGATCGTCGATTGCTGGGGCAAGCGCGGCCTGGTCTCACTTGCCTTCGCCATTACGACGGCGCGCATTTTCCCGACCGTGAAATACGCGCTCGGCCACGGCCACGCCTGCATGCGGCTGACCGTCGGCGGCGAAACGAAGCCGGTGCTGCGCCACGTGGAGGAAGCAGCGTGAGCGCGAGCGTCGACGAAGGCGCCCAAGTCTTCGAGGCCCACCGGCATCGGCTGGTGGGTCTCGCTTATCGCATGCTGGGTGCGCGCGCCGAGGCCGAAGACGTGGTGCAGGACGCTTACTTGCGCTGGCACGCCGCCGATCGCGCGACGATCGAGGAGCCACGGCACTACCTCAGCACGATCGTTACGCGGCTCTGTCTCGATCGGATGAAATCGGCTCAGGCGCGGCGCGAGGTCTATGTCGGCCCCTGGCTGCCCGAGCCGGTGGTCGATGAGAGCCTCGACGCCGACACGGCCAGCGACTTCGCCCACGATCTTTCCATGGCGCTGATGTTAACCCTGGAGCGGCTTTCACCGCTCGAACGCGCTGCCTTCCTGCTCCATGACGTCTTCGATCTCGATTTCGCGGAGGTCGGTCGCGCGCTCGACCGCAGTGAAGCGGCGTGCCGGCAATTGGCGGCGCGGGCGCGGGATCACATCCAGGCCGAGCGGCCGCGCTTTCCGGCCACGCAGGAGGAAAGCCAGCGCCTCGTCCTCGCCTTCCGCAAAGCGACCGATACGGGCGACACGCAAGCTTTCATGACGCTGCTCGCCCAGGACGCGGTGCTCTATTCCGATGGCGGTGGCAAGAAAGCGGCGGCGCTGAATCCCATTATTGGCGCCGACAGGATCCTGCGCTTCTTCGAGGGCATCGCCCGCAAGAACGCGGAACTGGCGAACAGCCAAGTGCGGCCGGCCACCATCAACGGCATGGCCGGCTTCGTGATGCGCGAGACCGACGGCACGCTCGACACGATGGCCTTCGAGACCCGCGACGGGCAGATCGTCGCGATCTATGTGGTGCGCAACCCCGACAAGTTGCGCCATGTGACGTTCTGAGAGTTGTGTGAATGGCCCGCCAAATCTTCCTCCCCCCTTGAGGGGGAGGATCGAGGTGGGGGGTACGCTTCTCGTGCCGCACAAAGTGCGGCGACCCCCCATCCTAACCTTCCCCCTCAAGGGGGGAAGGGACGCGTATGTTCGAAAAGGCGCTTCGAGCTTTATGCCGCCTTCGCGAGTTCCTTGAGCACCGCGTCGCCCATGTCGGTCGTCGAGGCCTTGGTCAGGCCCGGCTGCATGATGTCGGCGGTGCGCAGGCCGGCGTTCAGCACGGCCTTCACGGCGTTCTCGACCAGATCGGCCTCGGCGCCCATGTCGAAGGAATAGCGCAGCATCATCGCCATGCTGAGAATCTGCGCCAACGGGTTGGCGAGATCCTTGCCGGCAATGTCGGGGGCCGATCCATGCACGGGCTCATAGAGCGCCTTGCGGCGGCCCTGGGCATCGGCCGCGCCGAGCGAAGCCGAGGGCAGCATGCCGAGCGAGCCGGTCAGCATCGAGGCGACGTCGCTCAGCATGTCGCCGAACAGGTTGTCGGTCACGATCACGTCGAACTGGCGTGGGTTGCGCACCAGCTGCATGCCGCAATTATCGGCCAGCATGTGCTGCAGCTCGACATCGGCGTATTTGGCATCATGCAGCTTCTGCACTTCCTCGCGCCACAGCACGCCCGATTCCATTACGTTCGACTTTTCGACCGAATGAACCTTGTTGCTCCGCTTGCGGGCCAGTTCGAAAGCCACCTCGGCGATGCGCACGATCTCGTAGGTGTCGTAGACCTGGGTGTTGATGCCGCGCCGCTCGCCGTTGGCCAGCTTGGTGATGCCGCGGGGTTCGCCGAAATAGACGCCGCCGGTCAGCTCACGCAGCACCATCACATCGGTGCCCTTGACGATGTCGAGCTTCAGGCTCGATGCATCGGCCAGCGCGTCGAACACGGTGGCCGGGCGCAAATTGGCGAACAGGCCCATATCCTTGCGCAGGCGCAACAGGCCACGCTCGGGCTTCTTCGAGAATTCGTTGCCGTCCCATTTCGGTCCACCGACCGAACCGAACAGAACCGCATCGGCCGCCAGCGCCTTCTTCATCGTGGCTTCCGAGATCGGTGCGCCTTCCGTATCGAGTGCGATGCCGCCGACCAGCCCTTCTTCGATCTTGAAGGCGAATTTGCGCTTGTCGCCCAGCCAGTCGAGAACGCGGCGCGTTTCGCGCATCACTTCGGGACCAATGCCGTCACCCGGCAGGCACAGGATCGTCTTCACGTTCGCAGACATGGAACCTCGTCTTGGATGTGTGTTGGTTCGGCGGGTTGATCAGAGCCAGGGCTGGCTGGCACGCGCGCCTTCGAATTTGGAAATCTTGTCGGCCTTGGCCAAGGTCAGGCCGATGTCGTCGAGCCCGTTGATCAGGCAATGCTTGCGGAATGGATCGATATCGAACTTCACGGTGCCGCCATCCGGTCCCTTGATCTCCTGCTTTTCGAGATCGACGGTGAGGGTGGCATTCGAGCCACGCTCGGCATCGTCCATCAGCTTCTCAAGATCGGCTTCGGAGACGACGATCGGCAGGATGCCGTTCTTGAAGCAGTTGTTGAAGAAGATGTCGGCGAAGCTGGTCGAGATCACGCAGCGGATGCCGAAATCGAGCAGCGCCCAGGGCGCGTGTTCGCGCGAGCTGCCGCAGCCGAAATTGGCACCGGCCACCAGGACCTTGGCATTGCGATAGGCGGATTGGTTGAGCACGAAATCGGGAATCTCCTTCCCGTCCTTGGTGTAGCGCATCTCTTCGAAGAGGTGCTTGCCCAAGCCGGTGCGCGCCAGCGTCTTCAGGAACTGCTTCGGGATGATCTTGTCGGTGTCGACATTGACCATCGGCAGGGGGGCGGCAACGCCCGTCACAATAGTGAATTTATCCATGGTTCGTTCCTTCAGGCTGGCCCTCGGACTGGAACTTTAGATCAGGTGGCGGGCAATTCCGATGTGCAATTCGGGCAACGGCTCGCCTTCAGCGGAATGGTCGAGATGCAATAGGGGCATGGCTTGGTGGTCGGCGCCGCCGGCTTCTTGGTGAGGCGATTGATCTGGCGCACCACGATGAAGATCGCGAAGGCCACGATCAGGAAGTCGATCACGTTGTTGATGAACAGGCCGTAGTTCAAGGTCGGCGCGCCGGCGGCTTTCGCCTGGGCCAGCGTATCGAAGTGGGCGTCCTTCAGCGTGACGAACAGATTCGAGAAATCGAGCTTGCCGATGATCAGCCCGAGCACGGGCATGATGATATCGCCGACCAGCGACGAGACGATCTTGCCGAAGGCCGCGCCGATGATGACACCGACCGCAAGGTCCATGACATTGCCGCGCATCGCGAAGTCGCGAAATTCCTTGAACATGACGTCCCGCCTTCCGTTTCCCTATGACGTCATCACCGGGCTTGTCCCGGTGATCCACGCCTTTCTTGTCGCGGCAAAGACGTGGATGCTCGGGACAAGCCCGGGCATGACGACGTACTTATTTTAGAGAACGCACATCGGCCAGGTGACCGGCGATCGCCGCTGCCGCCGCCATTGCCGGGCTCACCAGATGGGTGCGTCCGCCGCGGCCCTGACGGCCTTCGAAGTTGCGGTTCGAGGTCGAGGCGCAACGCTCGCCCTCGGCCAGCTTGTCGGCATTCATCGCCAGGCACATCGAGCAGCCGGCTTCGCGCCATTCGGCGCCGGCGGCAGTGAACACCTTGTCGAGCCCTTCGGACTCGGCCTGTTCCTTGATCAGACCCGAGCCGGGCACGATCAGGGCGCGCACACCCTTGGCCACATGGCGGCCTTTGAACACATCAGCCGCCGCGCGCAAATCTTCGATGCGGCTGTTGGTGCAGGAGCCGATGAACACGGTGTCCACCTTGATCTCCTCGAGCGGCGTGCCGGCCTTGAGGCCCATGTACTCGAGCGAGCGCTGCCAAGCGGCGCGCTTGCCTTCGTCGGGGGCGGTGGCCGGATCGGGCACCTTGCCGGTGATCGGCAGCACATCTTCGGGGCTGGTGCCCCAGGTGACCATCGGCACCAGTGTGGCAGCGTCGATCTCGACCACGGCGTCCCAATGGGCGCCCTCGTCGGTCTTCAACGTCTTCCAGAACTGAATGGCCGCTTCCCAGGCCGCGCCCTTGGGCGAACGCGGCTTGCCCTTCAGGTATTCGAAGGTGGCCTCGTCGGGCGCAATCAGACCCGCACGGGCGCCGCCCTCGATGGTCATGTTGCAGACCGTCATGCGGCCTTCCATCGACAGCGCGCGGATCGCCTCGCCGGCATATTCGATCACATAGCCGGTACCGCCGGCGGTGCCGATCTTGCCGATCACCGCCAGAACCAGATCCTTTGCGGTGACGCCGGCCGGCGCCTTGCCGTCGATCTTCACCAGCATGTTCTTCGACGGACGCTGGACGAGGGTCTGCGTCGCCAGAACATGCTCGACTTCCGAGGTGCCGATGCCGAAGGCCAGCGAGCCGAACGCGCCATGGGTGGCGGTGTGCGAGTCGCCGCACACCAACGTAGTGCCCGGCAGGGTGAAGCCCTGCTCGGGGCCGATCACATGAACGATGCCCTGGCGGATGTCGTTCATGTCGAAATAGTCGATGCCGAACTCTTTCGCATTCGCTGCAAGAGCACTGACCTGGGCGCGCGACTCGGGATCGGCGATCACGCCGTCACGCCGGTCGGCCGTGGTGGGCACGTTGTGATCAGCCACCGCGAGCGCACGCTCGGGATGACGGACCTTGCGGCCCGTGGTGCGCAGGCCTTCGAAGGCCTGCGGGCTCGTCACTTCATGCACCAGATGCCGGTCGATATAGATGAGGCAGGTGCCATCATCCTGCACATCGACCAGATGCGCGTTCCAGATCTTGTCGTACAGCGTGCTCGGCTTCGCCATGACCCTTCGCCCTCTCTCCGCCCCACCCGTTGCAGGCGAGGCGGTCTTTTTATGTCCTCAGGTAGAAGGCCACGGGCGTGGCCTCCACGCCATGAGTCTTTCGATTACTCGCCCTTCTCGACTGACGAGTCGCGCGCGGCCATGCTGGCTTCGCGTTCGGCCGCCGTCAACTTGGCCGAATAGCCCGTGGTCTGCTCGGAGATGCGGGCTGCCTTGCCGCGCAGGTTGCGCAGGTAATACAGCTTGGCGCGGCGGACATCGCCACGGCGGACCACTTCGATCTCGGCCACAGCCGGGGAGTAGAGCGGGAACACGCGCTCGACACCTTCGCCGTAGGAAATCTTGCGCACGGTGAACGAGCTGTTGAGGCCCGAGTTCTTGCGCGCGATCACCACGCCTTCATAGGCCTGCTGGCGCACACGTTCGCCTTCAACCACCTTCACGCTGACGCGCACGGTGTCGCCGGGCGCAAAGTTCGGGATGGTCTTCCCCGAGCTCAGCTTTTCCATCTGCTCTTTTTCGAGCGTTTGAATCGTCGTCATGTTCATTCCTCGTCCGATTTGGCAGCGATGTACCGGGACCATAGGTCCGGACGGCGCTGCCGGGTTGCTTCCTCAGACTGGCGTTGCCGCCAGATCCTGATCCGCTCGTGGTGACCCGACAGAAGCTCCTCGGGCACCGCTCGCCCGTCCCATGTCTGGGGCCGGGTGAAATGCGGGTACTCCAAAAGTCCCCGCGCGAAACTCTCTTCCTCGAGCGACTCTTCCTTCCCGATCACGCCGGGAAGCAGCCGCACGACGGCATCCATCAGGATCAGCGCCGCCGGCTCGCCGCCGGACAGAACCACATCGCCGATGGAAATCTCTTCGGCGCCATGCGCGTCGAGCACCCGCTGGTCGACACCTTCAAAGCGTCCGCACAGCATCGTCACGCGCCGCTCGGCGGCCAGTTTCTCCACGCGCTTCTGATCGAGCAGACGGCCGCGCGGGGTGAAATAGATCAAAGGTTCGGTGCTCTCGGTACCCTCGCCGGTGGTGTGATGCGCGCGCAAGGCGGCGTCGATTACATCGGGGCGCATCACCATGCCGGCGCCGCCGCCGAAGGGCGAGTCATCCACAGTCCGATGCTTGTCGCTGGCGTAGTCGCGGATGTTCACCGTCTCCAGCGCCCACATGCCGTCTTCCAGCGCGCGGCCGGCCAGCGACTGGCCCAGGGGACCGGGGAACATCTCGGGGAACAGCGTCAACACCACGCCCGTCCACTGCGGCTTCGACGATGGTGACGCGTCAGTGGCGGGTGACATGGTCGCCCTCCTGATCGTCATCCTCGTCGTCCTCGTCCTCGTCGTCCTCTTCGGCCGACTCGGTTTCCATGTCGTCATGGTCACCGCTCATGGCCGGCGGGGCCACAATGACGCGCTTGCCCTCGAGATCGACTTCGGGCACCGCTTCCTCGCTGAAGGACAGCATCACGCTGCCATCGGGCGTGTCGATTTCGAGGATCGTACCCGCGCCGAAATCATAAACGGCCTTGATGCGCCCATAGCGCGTGCCGTCTTCCAATTCGGCGGTCAGACCGATCAGGTCTTCCAGGTAGTACTCGTCATCGTCCGCCTCGGGCAGCGCTTCGCGATCGACGAAGAAGCGCGCGCCCTTCAGCGCCTCGGCTTGGGTACGGTCGGCAACGCCAGACGCCTTCACGATCACCACGCCCTTGGCGGTGCCGGTCACTTGCAGCGTGACCTTGGTCACCGTTCCATTGGCGGCTTCCATATCGACAGGGCCATAGGCAGCCAGGTCCGCCGGGTTGTCGGTGAAACTTTTCACGCGCAACAACCCGCCCAGACCCTGGGCGCCAACAACCGCACCGACAAGAAGCCGCTCGGCCATGATCGTTCGACCGTCCTCGACGCCTTCGCCTTAGGCCGCGGGAGTCGCAGCGGCGGCGGCCGCCGCAGCGGCAGCTGCTGCCTTCGCGGCTTCGGCCTTCGCGGCCACGACCTTCTTGCGCTCTTCGCGCGGCAGCGTCTGCAGGGGCTGCTCGTGACGCTCGGGTGCCGCGACAACGCCCAGACCCGACAGGATGCGGGCCAGACGCTCGGTCGGCTGCGCGCCCTTGCTCAGCCAATGCTTGATGCGCTCTTGGTCGAGGATCAGGCGGTCCTTGTGCTCATGCGGCAGCATCGGGTTATAGCTGCCCAGACGCTCGATGAACTTGCCGTCGCGCGGGCTGCGCGAATCGGCGAGAACGACGCGGTAGAACGGACGCTTCTTGGTGCCGGCGCGAGCCAGGCGAATCTTCAACGACATTGCTACTCCTTCACGACAATTTCGACGAACGGATTGAAAACGGAAACCTCAGAACTCACCGGCCGAAACTGTCGGCCAAAACTCACCGGCCAAACCGGCCACCGGGCGGCATGCCCGGAATTCCGCCACTACCGCCGCCCGGCATCAGCCCGGCCAGCCCATGGCGCATCAAACCTTTCTGTCCCAGCTTGCCGACCTTTTTGATCATGTCGGCCATCTGCTGGTACTGCTTCAACAGCTTGTTCACGTCCTGCACCGTCACGCCGGCGCCAGCGGCAATACGTTTCCGGCGCCCGGCCTTGATGATGTCGGGGTTCTTCCGCTCGGCGCGGGTCATCGACAGGATGATCGCCTCTTGGCGATTGATCATGCGCGGGTCGATATTCGCTTCGTCGAGCTGCTTCTGAATCTTGTGCACGCCGGGCAGCATCGCCATCACGCCTTTGATGTCGCCCATTTTCTTCAACTGGCGGAACTGCGACGCCATGTCTTCCAAATCGAACTTGCCCTTGGCGATCTTGGCGGCCAGCGCCTCGGCCTCGTCCTTCTCGACGGTGGCCATCGCCTTTTCGACCAGGGCCACCACGTCGCCCATGCCGAGGATGCGGCCCGCCACGCGCTCAGGCACGAAGGCGTCGAGCGCTTCCAACTTTTCGCCGGCGCCGACAAATTTGATCGGCTGCCCGGTCACCGCGCGCATCGACAGCGCGGCACCACCGCGGCCATCGCCGTCGGTACGGGTCAGCACGATGCCGGTGATGCCGATCTTCTCGTTGAACGACCGCGCCAGGTTCACCGCGTCCTGACCGGTCAGCGCATCGGCCACCAGCAGCGTCTCGGCCGGATGGGTGGCGTCGCGCACGGCAGCCACTTCGGTCATCAGGTCGTCGTCGATATGCAACCGGCCGGCGGTGTCGAGGATCACCACGTCATAGCCTTCGCGGCGGCCGATCTCCATCGCGCGCTTGGCGATCTGGAGCGGCTTTTCGCCCGGCACGATCGGCAGACTGCCGACATCGGCCTGGCGCGCGAGAATTTCCAATTGCTGTTGCGCGGCGGGGCGCGTGGTGTCGAGCGACGCCAACAGCGTGCGCTTCTTGTCGCGCTCTTTCAGCCGCAGCGCCAATTTCGCCGAGGTCGTAGTTTTGCCCGAGCCCTGCAGGCCGACCATCAGGATCGGCACAGGCGGCACGGCGTTCAGGTTCAGATCGGCCGCCGTGCCCAGGGTTTCCACCAGCACGTCATGGACGATCTTCACCACCATCTGGCCGGGGGTGACGCTCTTCACCACATCGGCGCCGACGGCGCGCAGGGCCACCTTGCCGACGAAGTCCTTCACCACGTCCAGCGCCACGTCGGCCTCAAGCAGTGCCACGCGCACTTCGCGCAACGCCGCGTCGACATCGGCCTGCGACAGCGCGCCCTTGCCGCGCAGCTTGTCGAAGACGCCGATCAGACGGCTGGAGAGGGACTCGAACATGGAACCGGCGCTAAACCTTTGACGCAAAACGAATTAAGGCCGGTGCGCGAACCCTCGCGGACCGGCCGGCCCCCTCGGGAGCACGGATACCTCAGAAGACTGAGATGGCGCGGGTTTTAGGCCCTTGAGCCGGGGGAGTCAAGGGTGGGAGGAGTGCGGTATTAGGGCGCAAACGCCACTGGCCCACTCTGGGATTAGCCGGGACTAGGCGGGATTATACGGGATGGCTGAATCCCCTCCCGGCGCTCTCATTGAGAAATACCGCGCCCTGGCAACCGAATTGAATGACGTGCGCAATCGCCTCCGCATCGGGGAACAGCGGCTTGCCCACCTGCGGACGGCAATCCAGTTATTCGACCCTCATTTCAAATTCTCAGCCATTCCGGTCAAGCGCGTGCCCACCGCACGGGAGGAGATGAGCCCTAACACGCGCATCATGTGGGACATCCTGCGCACCGCTAAAGAGCCCGTATCAGCCCACGGGATCGCGAAAGAGGTTCTGGCCCTGTCCGGTGCCGCGCACGTCGATTCCTACGCTGTCGAGAGGATGGCCGCGCGGGCCTATGCGTTCCTGGCGCGGCAGGAGAAACGGCACACCGTCAGGCTGGTCGCCCGCGATCCGAAGCGGTGGGAAATCGTTGGGTAAATTCAGCGGGTTGAGTCGACATCTGACAAGTCATTGATTCGCCATATTTTTCTTGTTGATTGAGCATATTGCATCGGTTTATGGTGGCCCCAATGCGGGGTTTCAAAGTTCGGAAGGCAGCACAGGTTGTGGCGTATTTCGCGATCGCGGAAGGCGGCAGCATCAATGTGCTCAAATTGATCAAGTTGATTTATCTGTCGGACAGACGATTCATCGAAAAATACGACTGTCCAATTTTGAATGATCGCTTTGTCTCGATGCCTCGTGGTCCCGTCAATTCGATGACACTCAATTACGTGAGCGGAATTGCGGGCGACAGAGATGAATGGAAAAAATTCATCTCGGATAGGGCTAAGCATTCTGTCGGCGTAGCTAATTCGCGAATCAAAAAAAGCGATTTGGACGAACTCAGTAAGGCAGAGAAAAAAGTCCTAGCGGAGATTTGGGATCGCTTTGGTGAGCGTGACGGATTTTGGTTGGAAGAATATACCCACAAGCATTGTCCAGAATGGGAAGACCCGGATGGCTCGTCGGAACCGATTCCGTATGAACGTATTCTCAAATTTTTGAAGAAGAAAAATGTTGCTAGAATTTCGGCCAATCTTGAAGCTGAGCGTGAACTAGATAGGTCGCTCGCTACCGCGATCAGCTAATGTCGAAGCCGCCTTCGTACATTGCTGTACGTAGTGCGGGACTGCTTATTCCATCCGGCAGCGTAGCCGATCCTGATAGACTTCATTTTCATGCGATCCTAACGAACGTTTGCTCGAAGGGACGCCATTTAATCGGGCCCATTGGAACCATCTACAAAGATCAGTTCCACGATGACACATGCGTGATCGGAAAGGGTGAGCACCCTTTCATCAAGCACCCCAGCTACTTCATATATCGCCGATTGACGATTCTTGATTCGGCTCACATCACTAGATGCATAGATGGGTGGGTATACAAGAAACAGCCCAATCTTTCGGCTGCGTTGATCAAGCGCATATGCGAGGGAATTTCCAAATCAGATTTTACGCCAGGGTTTGCCGAAGAATATTGGGACGAAAATGAGTCGTGATTCGTCTATAGCTTGTCCTCAATGTGCCGCTGCCAATACCCCCCAAAATCGACTGACGGCGGACGGCGCAGCGCCAGGGTAGCAATAGCCGTTACCTGATCCCCATTCGCGACGCGGCGGTTGTCTTTCCCGCCAAGCGGCTTCTTGCGCGTAGCGGCCGAGATAAACCCCGGCGATATGGTGGTTGTGCCCGACTTCCGCGCGGCGCAGGCGGGAGAAAAACGACTCTGCGATATTCGTGCAAGCGCCGCCGAGCGAGTAGGCTTCCTCGTGATTGATGCGGCGCATTTCGTAGCGGGCCTGCAAAGCGTTCCAGCTATTCGCCTCGTCAGCGTTGAGGATCGTGCCCTTGGCAACCTTGTCGCGGATGAATGACAGCGAACCGGCTTCCGACTTAAACGCGCTGGCGATGGTGCGGCCATCCTGTTCGCGGGCGACGACGACAACCTGACGCTTACCGTTCTGGTTGCGCGCCAAGCGGCGGTCCCGGCGATGCTCTTTGAGGTTCGCAGGCTTCACGTAGCCACCGGCATACATGCCATCGATCGATGCGACCTTGCCATCACCGCCAATGCGCAGCGCCTTCACTTCCGAGGCCATCGCTTCGCGCAGCTTGTGGGCCAGCACGAAAGCCGACTTGTAGGCCATGCCCAGATCGCGCGAGAGGGCCAGCATGCTCTTGCCCTTCACTTCGTTGCAGAAGATCGCGATGGCGGCCAGATAGTCGCGCAGCGGGCGCTTATGCGAGGCGAACAGAGTGCCGGACGTGACGGAGAAATCGGCTGCACAGCCCTTGCAGCGCCAGCGGGAGGCACCGTTCGGACGGCGGCAGTCATAAGCGTCAAGGCAACCGCACTTCGGGCAAACGGGCTCACCTTCGGTCGAAGCCCAGCGCACCTTGCGGAACATCATTTCCGCTTCCGCCTCAGTCATGCGCATCACCTGAGCGATGCTCAGGCTCTTTGCAGACTTTGAAAGGAGGAAGTGCTGTGCCATGGGTGTCATTTATGACACCTAGCTTGACTGCGGTCAACAACAAAGTGTCAAATACGACACCCTGCATTTGAGGTGAAAATGGGCTTTGCTAAGAGCGAGGAAGAGATAGCCGAACGCGCTTCCGCTTTCCTAAAGGCGGAATTGAAAAAGGCAGATATGACCTACGCCGAACTGGCAGAGCGGCTAGGAAAGCATGGCCACAAAGGCGAAACCGAAGACTCGGTTAAAGCCAAGCTGAAACGCGGGACGTTTCCAGCTACATGGTTTCTCGCGGCACTGGCCGCTATGGAGTTGAGCGAGATACGATTGGCGGACGTTTAACGACACTCACTGCGGAGGAGAAACAGCGCCGCGTTTCTTGGGAAAGTCTTCGACGATAGAAAATAGAGCAACGATCCCCGACATCGACAAGATCACTCGGTTGGATGCCAGAACAGCGTGCAAAGCCTCATTGCTAAACGTCGATACGACCACGAGGATCAATGGGAAAAGGCTAATGCCGTTAGCTATTGAAAGGGCCGTTTCTTTGGATATCAGAGGCCTCTTGCCCCGGTATGCTTTCGCAATAGCGTAGGAAAACGCGAGTGTAAGAGAAAGGATATCGACCCAGTTCCCAGTGATAATGCCCCAAAGGTATGACTGCGTATTAACGTCCGTTTCTGTCATGGCTGCCCCCGAGAGTCGCTCCTAAGAAAAGAGCAATCCCAGCGATAGCACCCGCCAAATATAATTCAACCGATTCTTGCTTCAGGATCGCGGCAAGCAATTCGCCGCAAATTGCGCCCAGCATTACTAAAGAAGCGCCGAATCGAACGTCTCTAGCTGTTATGTGGCTCATAGTGCACCCCTAATCTTCCTCACGGAAAGATCGGCTGGCCCCAAAGCTAGGCAAAACCACATTCCGAGAGAGGCTAACGTGTAGGTAGGGCCCCGCGTCATGCGCGCCGTCGCGGCTTTATTCTTTGCGTATGTAGTTGTGTGGAGAATCGCCCTGCAAAACGAAACGCTGACCCAAGATATCGAACACCGCGCAAAAACCCATGATGTAGACGCTGCCGAAGATGTCTCGGTAGCGTACGAAGCCATGGAAGAACAAGTTAGACCGCACCCCATTTCGTTTGGAGAATCCGTCCCAGTCCGCGTCAAAGGGGGCGAAGGTGGTGTTTTCCCAAAGCTCGCTATCTCCACCACTTTTAACCGGGATGCCCGGCGGGAAATTGGAATGTTTGCCTTTGTTGGCGGGAATTGTGCCGGGAGAAACGACAGGCGCTGGAGTTCGCGGTTGGCAAATTGTGAGGGCAGAATAAATCTCGATCAAATAAGCTGGCGTGCGTCCTATATTTTCAAAGGCGAAAAGAAGTCGGCCAGTAGGACTGACGATAGCTTGTTCATCGACCTTAAACCCCACCTCTTTGAATATCAGCGCCAAAAACGGGCGCTCCAATTCGGTCAGAGCGCGATTGGTTACTTCCCGTAACCCCCTAGTTTCCAGATACAGACGGGTCGTAAAAATAGCGAGAATGCAGTTGAACAAAACAAGAAGCCAATCGGTGGGGCGATTCGCAAAGGTATCGTACCAGCGACTTTCATTGCCTCGTTTCTGCTCACCCTTTTCCTGCTCTGGATTGCCAACAATCTGTATCGACGCGGCGGAAATTATCAGCGGCTCTCGCAAGTCATAACGGGCGTGTCCATCCTCGGTTTCGGATTTGGGTGGCTGGGGTTGATTGTCTACTTTGGGGTGATTCGCGCTCCATAGTGCGAGCCCTCCAATGAAGACTGCAAGCACAGTCCAAGAAACGATGGATTTGATATCCCGCGCCAAAAGGCCCCCTTAGATATCTTCTAGTCGTACCCCATCCAATTCTAGCGCAGCTAAAGCTACAAGGAACCAAGTCGCTAGAAACGTCCCGTGTTTCGGCTCGGCCTTAACGAAGCAGAATCCGCCCGACGCCCGTCACAGCCAAAAGCGGGCTTGCCCCTCCATAAATCTATAATTGTCGAACCGATATCGGGCTGGCTTACTGTGGTCTGCCTTGATTATTGCGGCTGAGGACCACACGAATGCCTATTGGCGGCGAAAAATACGAATTTACCCAGAAGAACGTCGATGAATCCCCGGCGTCCGGCGGCGTCTATTGCTTCTATGCCGACAACGCTCTCATCTATTACGGCTCTGCCCCAGGCGGCGCCTCCACCATCCGCGCCCGCCTCAAATCGCATTTTATGGGTGTCGAGGGCGGCTGCACGGAGGCCGCTACCCATTATAAGCGCGAAGCCTGCAACAACCCCGCCGAGCGGGAGAAAGAGTTGTTAGTGGAGTTCAGGGAACGCCACGGGCGCCTGCCCCGGTGCAATGCGCGCAAAGACTGAGGCGTAAGACTGAGGAAGCGCCTCAGTCCGTCGTCGGGTTGCCGCCGGGTGTGCCGTATTGGGCGATCAGCTTCATGATCATCGCCAGGCTGATCTCGTCGGTCTGCTCCTGCGCGCCTTCGCGCGGCACGGTGAAGCAGAAGCCGGTCGGCGCGCGCCAGATCGAGCAGGTGGGGAAATCCCTCACGCGCACGCATTCATGCACCGATAGGATGGTGGAGATGTGCGTCTTGGGCATCAGGCGGGTGGCCATGGTGCGTTCCCTCAGGCTTGCTTGAAGGTGACGACGCGGACTTCGCGCCGCGCGCCCGCGGGCGTGTGGCCGCCGAGCGTCTGGAAGGTGGGCAGCACCATCATCGTGTCTACCGCCTGGCCGGTGGTTGTGCGCAGCATTTCGCGCAGCACCGGCTCGACATCGGCGCCCAGCGCGTCGGCACTCGGACCCACGAGATGGAAGCCCGGCAGATCCGGGCTGGAGATATGAAAGCGTCCGTCGTCGCGCTTGTCGTAATAGACCGCGATCGCGCATTCCGTCAGCCGGCCTGCCATTGTCGCCTCATCGCTTGAATGTCGGCACAGGGTGCCGTTCGTTTCGCCCACAGCCCGCATTTTTTCGCGGGCGTTTGAATCAGGGATAATCCAATGCCGCCGGAGCAGCAAGGCGGGCATCGCGAAATTCGTTGCGGCAGTGCGGAAGGAAAAACGGCACCGGAAGCTGAGGGGGGATGCTTCCGGTGCCGAAAGTCTAGGTGGGGAGAGAGTTACGGAGGGGGGATCGGTAACTCAGTTGTTGTTGCTTGTTGTATTCGCAGCCATGACCTCGTCGCGTTGGGCAACTTGGCTTGGTGCAGGGGCCGGCGTCGGGTCGGATGGCGTCTTGGCGATGTGATGGGCCGTCTTCACGATGCGATGACGCAGCTTCAACTTGATCGGACGTGCTTGATCCGGATTGTCGGGCTTTACCAGCGTGTCACTGGTGGCCACCAGTTCCTGCACGTCATAGGCGGCAAGGCGAATCTGATACGAGGCCGAAGCCGCGTCTTCGGCGTGTGCGATGGACGGAGCGACCGATGCGATGCAGAGCAGAGTCGTGACGACAAGCGCGGCAGCGATCTTGGTCTTGGTTTTGGTCTCGATCTTTTTATTGGGCATCGTCGTCTCCGAACGGCTGTCACACCTCAGTGCCGGCGTGACAGGGTCAGAGTTACGGGCCGCCTATGGCGACCATGTGGCAGGGAATCAGGCGGTAAGTCTGAGTTTCGCCACAGTTGGGCTACGGCAAAGACTCAAGATTCGGCTGCAGGCGGCGTGAAAACAGCCCATTCGGGGCGCATCGGCCGCAAACGCGCGGTTCCCGCCCGAAGCGGTGTGTTTTCTGTGGCGGCCTTCTCGAATTGTTCGAGGCGGATCAGCGCGAGGCCGACATCGCCGGTCGACGATCGCATCTCGCCGGCCTCGGTGTCGTTCAGCATGATTGCGTCGCCGGGCGCGGGCGCGGGACCTTCGATCGTCACCGGCATCAGCCGCTTGCGCACCAAGCCGCGATATTTGGTTCGAGCCGTCAGCTCCTGGCCCATATAGCAGCCCTTTTTCCAATCCACGCCGCGCAGCTCGTCGAAACCGTTCTCCAGCAGGATCGATTTCTCGGGCACCAGATCGCGGCTGCCATCGGGCAGGCCGAGCCGCATGCGCTGCGCGTCCCACGCGGCCAAGGGGGCGGCGGTGAAGCCGGCGGCGATCAGCGCGCTCTCACCGCCTTCAGGCAGCCAAGCCCGCAGGCCCGCCTCGGGCAGTCGCGGATCGACAAAGGCGACACCGGACCCCAATGCCACGGCCGCGCCGGCCTCGGGCTTCAGCCCCGCGGCTGCGGCGGCGCCATCGCCCCACAGCGCGTAGACCTTCCAGCCCTCGAGCGGCGCCACGGCCACCTTGCTGCGCAGCTTGTAAAGCGACAGGCGCTTGGCCAGATCGGCGCGGCGTTCGGCCTCGGCCTCCAGCACCAGCGCCAATCCAGTATTCGGGCCTTTCGCGTCGAGGTTGCGCTCGGTGATGAAGAACTCGTGGAGGAAACGCCCCTGCGGCGTCAGAAACGCGCTCCAGATCGCCCGATCGGCGCTGGCCTGGGCGACATCGTTTGAAACCAAACCTTGCAGGAATTCACCCCGGTCCTCGCCGGTCACGGCGATCAGGGCACGGTGTGAAAGGGGCGAGAACAGAAAAGCCGACATGGTGATAGTCAATTTGGGGGGTGGGGCGGCGCCATGCAAGTGCTGCGGCGCACATCAGTTTGTGCCGGCGCGTCCAGGTTCGCGTCTACGCTCTCTGGCGCGCGGTGCAATCTTGCATTAATTTTGCTGCAATTCTTCGTCAATAAGCCTTGTCTCGCCTTTTCGGCCGGGCTTCGGACGGTGCCTCAGACGCCATGCCCCTGGAACCCGGAATTCGCGTTCTTATCGTCGACGATCAGGACACCGTTCTGGAAATCCTGCGCAGCATTTTGCGGAAGTTCGGCTTTCGCAATATCGACGCCGCCAAGGACGGCGCCCAGGCGCTTGAGAAGCTGCGCGCGGCCATCGATCCCTATGGGCTGGTGATCTCCGACTGGAACATGAAGCCGATGACCGGGCTGCAGTTGCTGGAGACGATGCGCGGCGACAAGGATCTCGCCACCACGCCCTTCATCATGGTCACCGGCGAAAATACCAAGGACCGTGTGATCGCCGCCATGCAGGCGGGCGTGTCGAGCTATATCATGAAGCCCTTCAGCCCCGACGCGGTGAAGAAACGCCTCGTATCGGTTTTGGGAGAGTTCTGAAGCTATGGCAGTCGACAAAACGATCCGCATATTGGTCGTCGACGATCAGGATGCCGCGCTGGAATTGATGCGCGATTTCCTGCGGCAATTCGGGTTTCGCAATATCGAAATGGCAAATAGCGCCATCACGGCGCTGCAGAAGCTGCGCGAGTTCAAGGGCGATGTCGGCCTGATCCTGTCCGACTGGAACATGCATTCGGTTTCCGGCCTGCAACTGCTGCAAGCGATCCGCAAGGAGCCGGGCTATGACAAGACGCCCTTCATCATGATCACCGGCGAAGCCTCGCGCGACCGCATCGAGGCGGCGCTCAAGGCGGGCGTCACCAGCTATATCGCCAAGCCCTTCAGCCTCGATGCGCTGAAGAAGCGTCTGGTCGGCATTCTGGGCGAATTCTGAGGCCGCTGCGCCGGCTCTCATTCAACCGGTAGACCCCGTGGCCCGTCTGCTGTAGCAATCGGGCGTCCAATGACGGCGCGCCCATAAAGCGCGCGAGGGGAGCGCACAGATGAAGGTCATGCAGATCATGGCCGGCGCGCCGCAAGGCGGAGCCGAGACCTTCTACGCCGATCTGGTTCTGGCGCTGCATGAAGCCGGCGTCGAACAGGTGGCTGTCACGCGCAAGGACACCGACCGCGCCACGCGTCTGGCCGCCGCCGGCGTGCCTCTCGTGTCTTATCCCGCCGCGCCGTTTCCCGCCTGGGGCCGCTGGGCGCTGGGCAACCTGATCCGCAAACACAAGCCCGACGTGATCCAGGTGTGGCAAGGCCGCGCCGCCAGCCATCTGCCGCGCACATCGGTTCCCGCCATCGGCTGGTTCGGCGGCTATTACGATCTGCGCCGCTATACGAGTTGCGATCATTTCGTCGGCGTCACCCGCGACATCCGCCGCCATATCGTCGAGTCGGGTTGCGCCGAAGATCGCGCTCATGCGATCCACACCTTCGCGCTGCTCGATGACGGACCCAAGGTCGAGCGCGCCGCCTGGGGCACGCCCGATGGCGTGCCGCTGATTCTGGTTCTGGCGCGTCTTCACGAGAAGAAGGGCATCGACACGCTGCTGCACGCGCTGTCGTTGGTCCATGGCGCGTGGTTGTGGATCGCGGGCGACGGCGAGTTGCGGCCTGAGCTCGAACGTCTGGCCAACAAGCTCGGTGTGGGCGATCGCGTGCGTTTCCTTGGCTGGCGCGCCGATCGCGGCGCGCTGCTGCGCGCGGCCGATATCCTGGCATTGCCCTCGCGTTACGAGCCTTTCGGTACGGTGATGGTGGAAGCCTGGCAGAGCGGCGTGTCACTGGTGGCCGCCGCCGCCGCCGGTCCGAGCGCCTATGTGAAGGACGGCAAGAACGGGCTGATGGTGCCGATCGATGATTCTTCGGCGCTGGCCTTGGCGCTCAGCCGCATCATCGAGGACAAGGCGCTACGCGTGGTGCTGATCTCGGGTGGGCGCGAGACCTACGAAGCCGAATTCACCAAGGCCAAGATCGTCGACGCCTATCGCAACCTTTATCAGCGCCTCGTGGACAAAAGCTCATGATCAAGGACGAAACCCCGCTCGATCTGCTCTTCACCGGCGGCCAGGTCTTCACGCCCGATGGTTTGCTTGAGGCCGATATCGGCATCCGCAAAGGGCGCATCGCCGAGATCGGTCGGCTCGCCGGCGCCAAAGCTGCCGAGACGATCGACTGCAGGGGCCTGACCTTGCTACCCGGCGTGATCGACACCCAGGTGCATCTGCGCGAGCCGGGCAACGAGCATAAGGAAGATCTCGGCACCGGCACGGCGGCCGCGGCGCTGGGCGGCGTCACCGCGATCTGCGAGATGCCCAACACCAAACCGCCGACCACCACGGCCGAGGCGCTGGCCGACAAGCTCGCCCGCGCCAAAGATCGTGCCTGGGTCGATCATGCGTTCTTCGTCGGTGCGACGCCGGAGAATGTCGATCAATTGAAGACGCTCGAGCGTCTGCCCGGCTGTTCGGGTGTGAAGATGTTCATGGGCAGCTCCACCGGCACGCTGCTGGTGGCCGATGACGAGAATGTCGCCCGTGTCCTCGCATCGGGCTCACGCCGCGTCGCCGTTCATGCCGAAGACGAAGCGCGGCTGGTCGAGCGCAAGCACCTTGCGGTCGGCAGTCCCGTCAATCATCCCGTCTGGCGCGATGCCGAAACCGCGCGCCGCGCCACCGAACGTGTGTTGCGCCTGGCCCGTGCCGCCAAGCGCCGCGTGCACATCCTGCATACCACAACGGCGGAAGAGATGGTGATGCTGGCTCAGGCCAAGGATATCGCCTCGGTCGAGGTGACGCCGCAGCATCTCACGCTGGTTGCGCCCGAATGCTACGAACGGCTGGGCACGTTTGCGCAGATGAATCCGCCGATCCGCGATGCCGGACACCGCGCCGCGCTGTGGCGTGCGATCGACGAGGGCGTGGTCGATGTCATCGGTTCGGATCACGCACCGCACACGCGTGAGGAAAAGGCCGCCGCCTATCCCAATACGCCGTCGGGCATGCCCGGTGTGCAGACGCTGCTGCCGCTGATGCTTGATCACATGAATGCGGGGCGGCTGAGCCTGGCACGGCTGGTCGATCTGACCAGCGCCGGCGCGGCGCGCATCTACGGCATGATCGGCAAGGGCGCGATCGTCGAAGGCAACGACGCGGACATCTCCATCGTCGACCTCAAGGCGAAGAAGCGCATCACCAATCAGTGGATCGCCAGCCGCTGCGGCTGGACGCCCTTTGACGGGATGCAGGTCACCGGCTGGCCGATGATGACCGTCATCCGCGGCCACGTGGTGATGCGCGATGGCGCGCTGCTAGGCGATCCGGCGGGTCTGCCACTGCGATTCAAGGAAACGGCTTCCAACTGAATTCGTCATGCCCGGCCTTGTGCCGGGCATCCACGCCTTTACTTCAAAGAGAAAGACGTGGATCACCGGGACAAGCCCGGTGATGACGCTTCAAATTTTCGATGCGGCAATCAGAAAAGCCTCACTTCTTCTCGTACCCCTTCACATAGTCGCGCCAGTGGTGAAGCTGTTTCCAGCCCAGCACTTTCTGGGCCTTCTTGGGCGAGAGCAGCGCATCCCATTCGCCTACCGTGCCTTTCACCGGCACCTTGGGATAGAAGCGCTTCAACAGTTCCGGCGTCGGCAAGTCGGATGAGTTGTCCTCGGCGGCGGCCACGAAAACCTGGAAGCCCAGCCCATCCTTCTCGATGCCCAGCCGTGCGATCTCGCCCAAATCGCGGGCGTCGACATAGCTCCAGGTCAGCTTCTTGCGCCCGCCCGGATCTTTGAAGAACTCGGGGAACTTCGCGTATTCGTGCGGCTCCATCACATTGCCGATACGCAGGCAATAGATGTCCATCTTGCCGTTATGGCGGGTGACGAAGGCCCGCGCCGTGTCCTCGTTGATGCGCTTGGACAGCGCATAGGTATCCGGCGGATCGATCGGATAGTCCTCGTCGAGCGGCAAGTACACCGGATCACGGTCGTAATTGGCGAAGATGACGCCGTGGATCGTCTCGGACGAAGCAATGATCACCTTCTTGATGCCCAGCGCCGATGCCGCCTCGATCACGTTGTACGTGCTCATCACGTTGATCCGGAACAGCTCGCCATCGGGCACGATCAGGATGCGCGGGATCGCAGCGAAGTGCACCACCGCGTCGATCGGCTGGGGTGTCAGGTTGGGGTCGAACTCGGCCAGGCCGGTATAGGAGGAGAGCGCGTTATAGACCTGGCCCGGATTGGTCAGGTCGGTGATCAGGGTCCGCACCTTGGGATTGTCGAGCGGCTTGGTATCGAGGTTCAGGACCTCATATCCGGCCTCGACCAGGTGTTGGATCGCCCATTTACCGGCCTTGCCACTGCCGCCCGTGAAAACGATGCGCTTCTTCATCCGTTCCTCCGATCCGCTTTGGTATCTGTTTGGGCTCTGATTTGAGGCCACTGTGCCCGTTTCCCGCGTTGCGGGGCAAATGACCCTATTGTATATCAGCCCAACCGTTACGGCCGGGGTGCGGGCCGCGCGCAGAAATACCAGCGCCGCAAAGGGTTTTCATGGCACGCGGGCCGAGTTTCCAATCGCTGATCCTGAAGTTGCAGGAGTTCTGGGCGGACAAGGGCTGCCTGATCCTCCAGCCTTACGATATGGAAGTCGGCGCCGGCACGTTCCATCCCGCGACCACCCTGCGCGCGCTCGGGCCGCAGCCCTGGAAGGCCGCTTATGTCCAGCCTTCGCGCCGTCCGAAGGACGGGCGCTATGGTGAGAACCCGAATCGGCTCCAGCACTATTATCAGTTTCAGGTGATCTGGAAGCCGTCACCGGCCGATGCGCAGGAACTCTATCTCGAAAGCCTGCGCCATCTCGGCATCGATCCATTGGCCCATGACATCCGCTTCGTCGAGGACGACTGGGAAAGCCCGACCTTGGGCGCCTGGGGCCTCGGCTGGGAAGTGTGGTGCGACGGGATGGAGGTGACGCAGTTCACCTATTTCCAACAGGTGGGCGGCATCGAATGCGACCCGGTCTCGTTCGAACTCACCTACGGGCTCGAGCGCCTGGCGATGTACATCCAGGGCGTCGAGAATATTTACGATCTCGACTTCAACGGCGAAGGCGTGAAATACGGCGACGTTTTCCTCGAAGCCGAACGCGAATATTCCGCGCACAATTTCGAACACGCCAACACGGCGATGCTGCTCAAGCATTTCGAGGACGCGGAGGCCGAGTGCAAGGCGCTGGTCGCCGCCGCGCTGCCGCTGCCCGCCTACGACCAATGCATCAAAGCCAGCCATCGTTTCAATCTGCTCGATGCGCGTGGCGCGATTTCGGTGGCCGAGCGCCAGTCATACATTGGTCGCGTGCGCGTGTTAGCCAAAGCGTGTTGCGAAGGCTGGCTCGCCAAGCAGGGGGCGAACTAGGCCATGCCCGAACTGCTGCTCGAAATTTTCTCCGAGGAAATTCCCGCGCGCATGCAGGTGCGCGCCGCCGAGGATCTCAAGCGCCTCGTCACCGATGGGTTGAAGGCCGCCGGCCTCGCCTGGACGCGCGCCGATGCTTATGTGACACCGCGTCGCCTCACGCTGGTGATCGACGGCCTGCCCGACCACACTCCTCCGCTCGAAGAGGAACGCAAGGGCCCTCGTGCCGATGCCCCGGCCAAGGCTCTCGCGGGGTTCTTCCGCAATTTCGGCGTTGATGCGGCAAAGCTGGAAGAAACTTTTAACAAACACGTGGCGCCAAGTGGCGCTCGCGGCGAGGTCGCGGAAGAGCTAGTCGCCAAAGCGTTGCGCGAAGTTGGCGTAAAAAACGTGGCGCGCCAGGTGCCGATGGCTCCTGGGAGACGCCTAGATATCGCGTTCGAAAGAAATGGGCGCTGGTTCGGCGTGGAAGTCAAATCGCGTCCGACCGACAAGGGATCTGTGATCTTTGCCTACATCTGTGCAGAGGCCCAAGCTACATCGGCACTTCTGCCGGACATTGTGCGGGATGTTTTGGTCAAATTCCCGTGGCCGAAATCGATGCGTTGGGGCTCAAGCAGATTTGGTTGGGTTCGACCAATCCACAATGTGCTCTGCATATTCGGCGGAGAAGCAATTGGCCTCACGGTCGATTCAGGCTCGCTTCTCGATAGCCCGGATATTTTGGCTGAAACTAATGTGTCTTCCATTGGTCGTGCTCCCCACAGAATCAAAGCAAATAACATTACGTACGGCCATCGCTTCCTCGCGCCGGCCGCGATCGCGGTCGCTAACTTTGCGGAGTATCAGACGAAGCTGCGCGCGGCCAAGGTGATCCTCGATCAGGCCGAGCGGCGCGCGATCATCGACAAGGCGACGCAGGAGGCCGCGGCCAAGCTCGGCCTGTCCTTGCGTCCCGATATCGGTCTGCTCGACGAGGTGACAGGTTTGGTCGAATGGCCGGTCGTGCTCACGGGCGCAATCGACGAGCAGTTCATGGGCGTGCCGCAGGAGGTGTTGATCACCGCCATGCGCACCCATCAGAAATATTTCGCGCTGCTCGACAAGGCCGGCAAGCTCTCCTCGAAGTTCCTGGTGATCTCCAATATGGAGACGCCGGACAACGGCAAGACCATCGCCTCGGGTAATGAGCGTGTGTTGCGTCCGCGCCTCTCCGATGCCCGTTTCTTCTGGGAGCAGGATAAGAAAACACCTCTCGCGTCGCGTGTGGCGAAACTCGGCGAGCGGACCTTCTTCGAAGGTCTGGGCACCGTCGCCGACAAGGTCGAACGCGTGCGCGAGCTGGCGAAGCTGTTTGCGCTTCACACCAAATGCGATGCCGCGCTGGCCGATCGCGCCGCGCTTCTATGCAAGGCTGACCTCGTCACTGAAATGGTCGGCGAGTTCCCCGAGCTGCAAGGCGTGATGGGCCGCTACTACGCGCTCCATGACGGCGAAAAGCCGGAAGTGGCTCAGGCCATCGCCGAGCACTACAAGCCGCAGGGCCCTGACGATTCGGTGCCCAGCGCGCCGATCTCGATTGCGGTGGCGTTGGCCGACAAGTTCGACACGCTGGCCGGGTTCTTCGCCATCGGCGAGAAGCCGACCGGCTCGAAGGACCCCTTTGCGCTGCGTCGCGCCGGTATCGGCATCATCCGCCTGATCTTGGACAACAAGGTCCGCGTGATGCTGTGGACCATGATCCAGCGTGCGGTGGTCGCCTATAGCAAAGACGCGCCGAATGCGGGCAAGGAAATCCTCGACTTCATCATCGACCGGCTGAAGGTCTATCTGCGTGACCAGGGCGCGCGCCACGATCTGATCGCGGCTGCCACGGGCCGCGCCGAGGACGATCTGGTGCGGCTCGTCGCGCGCATCGAGGCCCTGGCCGATTTTTTGAAGAGCGACGATGGCGCCAATCTGCTGATCGCCTATCGCCGCGCCGCGAATATTCTTCGCATCGAAGAGGGCAAGGATAGCGCCAAGTATGGTGGTGACACCGATGCCGGTCTGTTCGCCGCGCCAGAGGAAAAGACCCTCGCCGACGCCATCGCTGCCACCGAAGCGCAGTCGAGCGCCGCGCGCTCCTCTGAAGACTTCGCCGGCGCCATGGCCGCGCTCGCCAAGCTGCGTGCGCCGATCGACGCCTTCTTCGACAAGGTTACGGTTAATGCCGAAGACGCTGCTTTGCGCGTTAACCGGCTGCGACTTTTGTCGGGCATCGTTAAGGCCATGGATCGCGTGGCCGATTTCGCCAAGGTCGAGGGCTAGGCGTCCACAAATTCGCCGGATTTGCCCCTAAACCTGTTGCGGTGCGAAATGCACCAATGAAACGCATCAGTCGATGGAGACGGTGATGACGAAATGGGTCTACGGCTTCGGCGGCGGCAGCGCCGATGGCCGCACCAATATGAAGAATCTCCTGGGTGGCAAAGGCGCCAATCTCGCCGAAATGGCCAGTCTCGGCCTGCCCGTTCCGCCCGGCTTCACCATCACCACCGAAGTCTGCACCTATTTTTACGCACATGACCGCCAGTATCCCGGCGAGCTGAAGGCGCTGGTCGATGCGGCGCTGGCGAAAGTCGAAGGCGTGGTCGGTATCAAATTCGGCGATGCCAGCAATCCGCTGCTGGTGTCGGTGCGCTCGGGTGCGCGCGCCTCGATGCCGGGTATGATGGACACGGTCCTCAATCTCGGCCTCAACGATCAGACGGTCGAAGGCCTGGCCAAGCAGAGCGGCGATGCCCGTTTCGCCTGGGACAGCTATCGCCGCTTCATCACCATGTACTCGAACGTGGTGCTGGGCATCGACCATGAGCATTTCGAGGAAATTCTCGATCACCGTAAGGCGGCGAAGAGCGTCGAGCTCGATACCCAATTGACCGCCGATGATTGGCGTGCGGTCGTCGCCGAATACAAGGCGATGATCGAGCGCGAATTGGGCAAGAGCTTCCCCAACGATCCGCAGGAGCAGTTGTGGGGCGCGATCGGCGCGGTGTTTGGTTCATGGATGAATGCCCGGGCGGTGACCTATCGCCGCCTGCATGAGATCCCGGCCGATTGGGGCACGGCGGTCAATGTTCAGGCGATGGTGTTCGGCAATATGGGCGATGACTGCGCCACCGGCGTTGCT
>DASXEH010000091.1:0-3156 GCA_036490215.1 Magnetospirillaceae bacterium | reverse complement strand
GCTGCGTCACCCGCCCGGCAGGCCCGGACGGTGGCGGGGCAATAGGCGCAGGCCGGATCGGCGTAATCCATTGCGCGTGGTCCTTCGGGTAGAGGCGGGGCATGCTGGCCGAACGCGCTGCGGGCAGGCCATGATCTGGATCAAACCGGCGGTGGTGCAATTCGGTTGTATTTGGTAACTGCCCAGGTATCGCGACCGGATCAGCTGAGCCGTAGCTGTGAGATCGAACTGTCCGGATCAGCGATGAGGGTGGCGAGGATAATCCACCCCCTGCTTCCTGCCAGTGGGGAGGACCGATCGGATGACGGCGAAGTCCTTGACGCCGTCCTCGGAACGCAAGCCGCCCGAGATCTTCTGCCGCATTTCATCATCCGTCCGTCGGGTTCGGCCCGGTTGTTGGTGAACGGCACGCGCGGATCGGTAAGGAAGCGAAGCACGTCCTGCCTGTGCGTACTGAGCCGCGGCAGCAAATTATGGCCGACCCGTCGCGGCGGCCGGCCTCGCGGTTTGGCCTTGGCCGGCGCGGGTTGGACTTCGTGAAACGTCAGGCTGGCTGCGACGATGGCGTCGTATTGACGCTCGATCAGGGCGATCAGGTTTGGCTTCAGCGGCACATCCTGCTCGCGTGCAAGGTTCACAGCATGGCAGGCCCGCCGCAGCAGCCGCTGCATCCGGGCCGCCCAGAATTCCTTCTCGAGCTCGACCAGGACCTTCAGTTCGCGCAGGTGGTGAGCATTGCACAGCGCGTGCAGCGGGAGTGTCCGAATATCTGTGTGTGAGGCGTTTGCTGTCTCACCCACCATTGGGCGAGAGACTCTATCTGACGGCTGAGCGTCCCGGCAAGACGCTGATGCTTTCCTCTGGCCGTTCCATGGTTCGATTGAAGCCCCGGTTCCTCCGTCCCGACCTGGCATCCTCCCGGCGCTCGCGGGCAGCGGTGTCAAATCCGCCGCATCGCGGCGGGACCGGAGCCACGCGCAGCCCCCGCTTGGGGGCGAGCATGGCGAGGACCCACGATTTGTCACCGCTGCCCGCGAGCGCAAGCATGCGGCCATGTCGTCGTGGCGGCGTCAGTCACGGCCGTAGCCACGCGGCGGCTGAACCGCGGCGATGGCGTCCAGATCGAGATCGATGATCTCCTGAAGCGCCGCGGCGGTGGCGCTGTTGCGCAGGCTTTCGGGCAGGACGTCGAACCACGCGGCACACTCGGCCTGCACCGCAAACATCTCGGCCAACGCATCGCTCCAGCGCTGCGGCCGGCTTCGCCGCGCTGCCGGGGGCGGGCGTTTAGGCGTGAGAGCCGGTTGCAGCGCCAGCCGGCGGGCCCGATAGCGGGCCTGGCGTTCGGCGTTGGTCAACGGGCTGTAAGCTTCGGGTTCGCAACCATTGGGCATGGTCTTTCTCCGTTACGTAACGCCGCTCAAGGGGGCGGCGGATCTGATCCGTCCGCTCAACCAATCGCAGTGAAGCGGTCGTCGTAGAGGATCGCGAACTGGTTCATCGCCTCCTTCCAGTGATGCGCGGCTTTGCCCCAGTCGGCGGTGATGTTGCGCAGCGCCAGCCAGATCAATTTGCTCGCCGCGTCGTCGGTCGGGAAATGGCCGCGCGTCTTGATGATCTTGCGCAGGCGCGCGTTGATGCTTTCGATCGCGTTGGTGGTGTAGATCACCCGCCGGATCGCAGGCGGAAACGTAAAGAACGGGATCACCTGGTCCCAGGCCCGCCGCCACGCAGCCACCACCGTGGGGAACTTCCGCCCCCATTCGCCGGTTGCGAACTCATCCAGCGCCACCAGTGCGGCCTCGGCGCTGGCGGCCGCGTAGATCGGGCGAAGCGCCACGGCCAGCGGCTTGCGGTCCTTCCAACTGGCGTAGTCCAGGCTGTTGCGGATCAGGTGCACGATGCAGGTTTGCAGCGTGGTGCGGGGGAAAACCGCCGCCAGCGCCGCCGGCATGCCGGTCAGCCCGTCGGTCACCGCGATCAGGATATCGTTGACGCCGCGGGTCTTCAGATCGTTGAACACCTTCATCCAGAACTTCGCACCCTCGGCGGTCTCGATCCACAGACCGAGAATCTCGCGCGTGCCGTCCCGGCGTACTCCCAGCGCCAGATAAACCGCCTTGTTGCGCACCACGTTGTCTTCCCGGGTCTTCACCCGCAACGCATCGAAGAACACCACCGGATAGACCGGCTCCAGCGGTCGCGCCTGCCACGCCGTCACCTCCGCCAGAACGCCGTCGGTCACCGTGCTGATCAGGTCGTGGCCCACCTCCGTGCCGTAGGTCTCGGCCAGATAGCCCTGGATCTCGCGCACCGTCAGCCCGCGCGCATACAGCGCCACGATACTGTCGTCGAACGCCGTGAAACGACGCGCGTGCTTGGGAAGCAACAGCGGCTCGAAACTGCCGTCGCGGTCGCGCGGCGTCGCGATCCGCACCTTGCCATCGCCGGTCAGCACCGTCTTGGCGGTAAAGCCGTTGCGCTGGTTGGTCGCCGCCTCGGGCCGCTCCGCTCCCGGCGCGTAGCCGAGATGGTGGCTGAGCTCGGCGTTCAGCGAGGCTTCGATCAGAGCCTGCTTGAACGCCAGACCCGCCGCGTTGATCGCCTCGCCCGTCATCGGACCGGTCAGGAAATGCTCGACCAGCTCCTTCGGGATCGATGGCAGCTTGGCTACCTCGCGCTCCAGCTTCTTCGCTTTGCTTGGCATAATACGCCTCCTTGGCGTCGGTTATGCCCCGCACACAGAATTACGGACAGGCTCATTAGCACACAGATCGAGAGGAACTAATGCCGATCTCGAAACAGCCGCGGCGCCGTAAGACCAAGTCGGCGCCGGTACCAGCAACTCCGAAGTTTCATGCGGGCCAGAGCCGGGCTCGCCAACGCCCTGCGGCAGCTTGGCGACGACGACGCGGCCATCCACCACTATCGCGAAATGCTCAAGCTCAACCCCAGCGACAATCAGGGAATCCGCTACATCCTCGCCGCGTGTCTTCTGAAGTGCAACGACCACGCCGCTCTGAAGGATCTACTGAACACCTATCCTGACGAAGCGAGCACGTGCTGGCTATATACCCAGGCACTCATGGTGTTTCGCGAACGCGGCGGAGACGACCCCCAAGCCATCGCCACAGCTGAGGCGGCCTGGGCGGAAAA
>DASXEH010000084.1:0-121708 GCA_036490215.1 Magnetospirillaceae bacterium | reverse complement strand
CCCGGTGCTCTCCGCAAACTGGGTCAGCGATAGTTGCGACGCATTGCGGTCGAAGACCGTCAAAAGGCGAAAGGCCTTTTCGACTGATGCGATGTAAAGGGAGTTCTTGTTCTCGAGAGTCAAGTCAATCTGGGTCCAGGTCCGCTAAGCCTATCCACAGGGCCGCACTTCACCCCGATGTGTGACACCGAGCTCGAACGGCGCGGCATCTCCAGTCCGCATTTGAGCCCAGCAAACGCCTTGGCACAAGCCGAAGTCGATTGCGGGCCAGAAGCAATCCAAAACCCACGGACCCACGCGATCCGGTCCGACGGTTTGGTGGCGAAAATAGCCGCGGAAACGACTGCCCGAATTGGGCCAAATCGCCTCGCGGCCTGCGTCTCCAGCAAAAGGCGAATGCCGACAAACCGCCTCAACAGGAGCCTTTTCGTCCCGTGCCGGTTTGGTCGCTTCTCCGCGCAGGAAAGAGTGGTGGGCTGCCTGCGCAGTCCGGTGCTAGTCCAGCTCTGAGTTGATTTCCCTACGATCAGGGATTTTGCAAGGAAAATATCAGAACCATACGAACGCTTTCCGCAAAGCGTCGGAGAGACAGTCCGAATTCAATGATCAGTCTGCCGGCATGTCGTGCCAAAAATAGGGGAATTCAGGGCCGTTTCAGAGCCGCGGAACAGGGTGAACAGGGTATCGGAGGAAGCCCTACCGCAATGCCGCCTTCGCCATCGACCGTAAATTAGAGCCGGCCTTTTCGCACGAAGGTATCCCAAGCCTCGTAGGGCTCTACCACGCCCTTGTAAACGCGCAGCAGCAGAGTCTCCAGTATATTGTGTTCCTCTGCCGTCAGTCCCTTCACGGCATCGTCGACGATACGCGCGGCGGAAGGAAACAAAACCTTGTACATTTTGCTTCCGTTCGGCGTCAGCGAGACGTCAACGCTGCGGCCATCGCCGATGCGTTTTTGGCGTTTGGCGAAACCCGATCGCTCGAGCTGATCGATAATGCGGCTCACGACCGACTGTTCGATCACAGTGTCGGCGGCGATCTCACCAATCGACGCGCTGCCCCGCGCATCCAGCATCTGCATAATCCGGAACTGCGCGATGGTGATGCGATGCACACGCAGATCATTCATGAGCCGCAAGTTGAGGGCATTCATCAGCCGGCTCAAGTGATGCGGCAGATAGCCTCTCATCTTCTTGGCGTGGCCCAGCCTCTCTTTGGCGACGTCGCTGTCGGATGCTCGAATCTCTTTGGATTTTCTTTTCATCGCGATCCATACCGACCATGCATATTGCCGAAATCGCCCATCACATCAGACAGGCAGCGACAGAATTATCACTCTGCATTCGGACAATCCACCCCGCAGGGAGACTCCTATCGCAGAAGGGGTACCGGTTAGGCAGGCAGTTGCCGCATGCCCCGCGCGGCCAGCCAGCGACGAACCGTCTGGACCCAGACCCCATTGATGTCGCCGCAAGCGATGCTGGTATCGAAATGCGAATGCCCGTCGAGGACGTAGTGCTCCACCGGAGAACCCTCCTTCCGCAGTGCCTCGACCATCCTTTTATTGTCCGTAAGCAATTCCGGAAAATCATGGGTGCCATGGACAATGTGAAAAGGAACCTTGTTGCCATTTACAAATTCGATCGGCGACGAACTGGCCCCATCATCATCGCTCTGAAGAAGAAGATCTAGGAGCTGAGCCCTTTGCGCATCGGCCTTCTTGCGTTGCATATCGAACGCCGCGCTGAGGGCAAAGCAGCCTTTGATGACATCCTTGGGCAGACCACGCTTCGTCAGAAGTTCAGGCCGAAGCGCCATCAGCGAAGCCAAGTGTCCACCAGCGGAATGGCCGCCAATGAAGATGCGATGGGAGTCGCCGCCATATGCGGCGATATGGCTATACACCCAACTCAGCATCGCGCAGCAATCGTCGAGCGGCACCGGAAATTTGACCTGAGGTGCAAGCCGATAGTTCGGCGAAACCAGGATCGCCGGCAGCGATACCAGCGCGGGCGCCATATAGCCGAACCATTCCTTGAAGCCGTTCTTCCAAGCGCCGCCATGGATGAAGATCAGAACCGGCAACTCCTTCAACTCAGTGTCGGTGGGCAGGAGGATATCGAGCTTTTGGAAGAAATCCTGGCCGTAGAGAACGTCGAGCACGGCTCTCGTATGCACGAGCGCTTCGCGCGACAGGCGAACGCAGTCCTCGGCATATTTTTTCGCATCAGGCCGCAGGAACGGCCCGAGATCCGGCATATCGTCGAATGACATCGTTCACCCCATTCCGTCTGAAGCTCTAGGCTTTGCCGCGCAGGCGATCGAGAATGACCGCGACGACGATAATGATGCCGATCGTCATCGTCTGATAGAAGGACGACACGCCGACCATGTTGAGGCCATTCGAGAGAATGCCCAGGATCACCACGCCGTAGACGACACCCATCATCGAGCCAGAGCCACCAGTCAGCGCCGCGCCGCCGATTACCACCGCCGCGAGGGATTGCAACTCCAGACCTGAGCCGGCCAAAGGCTGCGCTGCAGCGACCCAACTGGTCAGCACAATCGCTGCAATGCCCGACGTCAAACCCGTGATGACGTAGATACCCAAGGTGATGCGCTGAACATTAACGCCGGAGTTGTAGGCTGCGATGGGATTGGCGCCGACCGCGTAGACATACCGACCGAAGACGGTGTTATGAAGCAGGAAGCCGCATCCAATAATGCAGAGGATCGCGATGATGCCGCCCACCGGTAGCCCCAATATCCGGCCGTCGCCGAAAATATCGAGAAAGCGCGACGGGATGTCATAGACCGGCAGGCCTGCCGTAGCCACCAGCGTCGCGCCGCGGCAGATCGACAACATGCCGAGTGTGACAACAAAGGGCGAAAGCCTGAACCGCGTGATGATCAACCCATTAACCAGACCGATAGCGGCCCCGACCATCGGCATCCCGATAACGCCAGGGATGATGCCGATCTGATTCATGACGGCCAAACCGCCGACTCCCGCCGCGGCGAGAATAGCCGAGACCGAGAGATCAAGACCGCCGCCGATCACGGCGAAAGACTGACCGGCGGTGATGACGAGCAAGGGCGAAATCTGCAGCAGCAAATTGCGCATATTGTCGCCCGACCAGAATTTGGGCTCGAGCACGCCGGTGATGATCGCGAGAAGGACGATGAAGGCCGGCAGATTATATTTCTTCAACGCCGTCCACGGCGCGGGCTTATCGACTGCCGCGGCGGCTGGAGCGTCGGCATCGCCGAGATCAGGCATGGATGTCCCTTCCCGCTTGGCCCTCTTGGCCAAGCACGTCCGCTAGAATGGCGTGGCGGTCGGCAGGTGTCGGATCGCGGTAGGCAGCGATCACCCGGCCGTTGAATAGCGTGTAGATTTGGTGGCAGATCGCGATGGTCTCGTCCAGGTCCGACGACAACAGCAGCGCCGAAATGCCTTCGCGCGTCAGATCCTCGAAGAGACGATAGAGCTCCTGCTTGGCGCCGGCGTCGATTCCCGCGGTCGGATCTTCCATCACCACGAGCTGCGGCTTCCGGTCGATCGAGCGTCCGAAAAGAATCTTCTGCTGGTTGCCGCCGCTCAACCCGCTGATCGCCTGGCGCAGGCTGGAGAACCGCACGGTCAGACGGTCCAGCTTGCCCTGGGCTTCGCGCCGCTCGCGGCCGCGATCGATCACGCCGAAATTGGCATAGTGCGCCAGATTGTTCAGCGTCAGATTGGAGACCAGATCCAAAGGCGCAAAGGCGCCGTTCTCTTTGCGATCGGGCGGAATATAGGTCACCGCCGCCGATGACGCGGCGGCGGGTGAAGTCGGGCGATAGGTTTTGCCTGCCAGTGCAACATGCCCTGCCCTACTACGCGCGGCGCCGACCAAGGTGCGGGCGATCTCGTCGCGGCCGCAACCCACGACACCGTACAGTCCAACGATCTCGCCGCGATTGATGGTGAAGCTGATATCATGGCACAGCTTGCCCGTATCGAGATGCTCAACCTCCAGGAGGGGTTCCTTACGCTTCAGCGGCAGGCGCGGATACATGGTGACGACGTCGCGCCCTGTCAGCATGCGTAGCAGTTCACGCTCGCTCAGGCCGCCGGACACATCGGTGGTCTCAACGATCTGCCCGCCGCGCATGGCGCTGACCTGGTCGCCGATCTCGGCAACCTCGTTAAGGTGGTGGGTGATGTAAAGAACGGCCGTCCCCGCTTCCCGGAGAGCCCGTACGGTCGCGAACAAGGCTGCCTTTTCACGCTGGGTCAATCGCGACGACGGCTCATCCATGACGATGACGCGGGGGCGGCCACGCGCCGCCTTGGCGATCTCGACCAGCTGACGCTCGGCCATAGGCAATTGCGAAACCGGCGTCTTCGCGCCGCAGGTTAGGCCGAACCGCTTCAAGAGCGAGGCGGCCTCGCGGGCTTCGGTGTGCCGCGCGATCGGTGCCAAAGTCGTGTGCACGCCCTCGTGGCCGAGGAACAAATTCGCTGCGACAGGCAATTCGGGAATCAGGGACAGTTCCTGAAGCACGATCTCCACGCCGGCCGACCGCGCAGCCTGAATGGTCTGGCTGGACCGGACCTGTCCATCGATGATGATCTGGCCTTCATCATGCTGGAGAAGGCCGGAAACGATCTTGCCGAGTGTCGATTTGCCGGCGCCGTTCTCACCCAGAAGGATATGAACCGTGCCCGCCCGCAGCGTCAAATTGGCGCGCCGCAGCACAATCGTTGGACCGAAACGTTTGGAAATGCCATTCGCGACCAAAACGGGACGCGCGGAGGGTGTTTCGGGAGGAGAATTGGACACGGGTCGCTAACGCCTCCGACAGACCGCCGCCGGATGATCGCCGCAGGACGGATATCCCATTCTGAGCAGGTCACCCGGCGTCGTTGCCCATTGCGCCGACTACTTCGTCAAAGGCACACTCCAACCGGCCGGCGCCTGATCGTACTGCTCCAGATTGTAGCCGGCGATGGTCGCGCCCTCTACCGGCGGCGTGGGGATTACCACGGCCGGGTAAGGCACGAGGCCATTAACCAAGTTGGGCATTTGATCGCCGTTGAGCAGGCGGGTGACGTATTGCACGGCGAGACGGCCGCTCAAGATTGCCGGCTCCGAGAGATACATTTTGATGTAGCCCTCTTTCATCATCTTCGCCGTATTGGCAGTGAAACCGCTACCGATCACCCAGATATCCTTGCGGCCCGTGCGCTCAATGGCTTCCGCAGCGCCGTCGCCGATATTGCCGGCGATCGTCCAGATGTAGTGCGCATCCGGATACTTGACCATCAGGTCCTCGGCCTGCTTGCGTCCGTCTTCGAGACCCATACCACCCTGATAGGTGCCACCCAGAACCTGCGTACCGCATTTCTCCGCCTCTTTCTTGAAGGCGTCGTAGCGCATCTTGTTCCACTCCGCTCCGGCCGGGCCCGGAATGCTCACAACCTTCGCGTTCTTTGCGATGCTGCATAGATACTGTCCGCTGCGGATGCCGTCATCGGCTTGGTCCTCGACAACGCCGAAACTGACGGTCTTGGCATCGACCGGCGTGCCAAGCACGGCCACTTTGATTCCGCGGTCGGTGATACGCTTCACCGCGCGATCGAAGCCCTGATAGGTGACGCCGCTGATCAGGATCGCGTCGAGATTCAAGGCCGCGAGTTGATCCAGCGTCGCCTGCTGTTCGGCCAGGTTGCCATAGCCCCCTGCCGGCAGAATGCGGACAAGATCGACGCCGGCCTGCTTTGCCTCGTCGACGAGACCATAGGCGGTGCTGACCCAGAACGTATCGACGAAATGGATGGCGGCCCAACCAATCCGATACGGCTTCTTGGCCTTGACCGGCGCCACCACGCCACGAAGCCGATCGAAATCCTCGGCATGTGCGACCGACGCCAAGCCGAATCCCAGTAAGGTCGCAGCGACAGCGGCGGCCATGAACTTTCGAGCGCGCATATCTTCCCCCTAATCCAACGGCCAATGGGCCTGTGACGACTGAGCGAAAGAGTCTGGGTGCGACATTTTCGTCGTTCTTAAAAACCCACGACATCCTGTCAACGAACCGACATACATGCAAGTACATATGTGATCACACTTATAATCCGGCCCGGCAGCACGTACTGAAATTCTCTTTCCAGCCATCGATATGTGGCCGTGCAGTTGCACATTTGTCGCGCGAATACTCACTGCCATGGACAACATCTCGGATGACGCGTTGACCAAAATCTCAAACATATGTTATTACATATTTATACCCTTAGAACGTAGATCGCAGCCCAAATCCCATTTCGACGCTGGCGAGGCGTGCGACATAATGCTTTCGAGCCGACGCCTCTTGCGGGCGCTCATCGCTATTGAATCGAACGAATACCGGAGGGAATCATGAACGCCGATGTCGCCTATTTCCATCCACGCCGCTTGGGTCATACCAATTTATGGGTGAAGAACCTGAAGAAGTCGGAACATTTCTATAACCAGGTTTGCGGCCTGACCGTGGAGTTCACGGAGCCTGATCTGATGGCGTCTTTTCTCGGCACCGGCCATACGCCCCACGATCTCGGCATGATCGAGACGACCAACGGCGAAGCGCGGTACGGCCGCAAGGGCTTGCTGCAAATTCCGGCCGGCGTCGGCACCAGGCGGGGCCTTAATCACATCGCCTGGGAATTGGAAAATGAGGCGGAGCTGGTCGCCGGCATCCGCCGTATCAAAAACGCCGATCCCACTTTGCGCACTCGGACGGTCGACCATCAGGTCGCACATAGCATCTATCTGACCGATCCCGACGGGAATTCGGTCGAGTTCTACTGCGACACAGTGAAAGAATGGCGCAAGGTGCTTCATGGCGATATGGACCTGATCACCAGCGCCTGGGATCCCGAATCCGAAGAGCCCTTCACAGACGGCCGCTATGACACCAACCCCGAGGTCCGTGTCGTCGACACTGCGCCAGTTCACCCACGCCGGGTAACCCATGTCGTCTTCTGCACGACGGACGTGCGTAAGATGGTCGACTACTACCGTAATGTCGGTGGCATGACGCCGGTGTGGTCATCCGAGGATGACGCGGTGGTCTGCCTCCAGACATCACTGGCGAACTATCGCTATAGTCTAGCGATCGTCCATGCTGCCGTGCCGAGCTATCATCACGTCTCGTTTGAACTGGCGGATGCGGCTCAGGTCGATGCCGCCGAAAAAGCTTTGGGCAAGGTCGGCATTACGATCGAGAAGTCTATCGATCACCCGTCTAAGCGCAGCATCTTCCTGGTCGACCCGGACGATATGCGGATCGAATTCTATGCGCGCCGGACTCCGAATTTCGCCGATCTGTCGGGGGAGCCGGAGAGCCTGCTACCATATCTGATCTAAAACGGACGGAACACTGGACGAATGACAAAGGGACAGTTCAGAGCGGAGATCGTCGGCGGCGGCATCGGTGGCTTGACCGCGGCCGCCGCCTTGGCTCTGCGCGGCTGGTCTGTCCATTTGCACGAACGGCAGACGCAAATCCGCGAAGCCGGTGCGGGCATCTACCTGTCTGAAAACGGATTGCGCGTCCTCGAGGCGATCGGCGCCTATGACGCGGCGATCCGCGACTCGCATCGGGGCATGAAGTCGTTCGTGCGCGATTTCAAAAACAACGTGATCGAAGATCGCGATCTCTTGCATTTCCGCCTGATTCCTGTCGTCCGCCAGGATCTCGTCAATGCCATCGCCGATGTGGCTCTTCGTCATGGCGCCAAGATCAAATTCAACTCGGTCGGCGTCAGCGCCGGGCCCGAGGGGACGCTCACGCTCGCCGACGGCACGGTCCGCGAGGCCGACTTGATCCTCGGCATGGACGGTGTGGGCTCACGGATTCGGGACTCACTCGGCTTGCTTCAAACCAACGAGCGCCTTGTCGATGGTTGTATCCGCGCCCTTATACCCTCTACGCCGGAAGAATTCGGGGCTCCCGAGGGCCGGTACTATGCCGAGAACTGGAACGGCACGCGCCGCCTGCTGATCACGCCGCTCAACACGCGCGCGATTTATCTGGCATTCACCTGTCTCGATGTCGATACCGCGGCCAAGTCGGTTCCGCTCGACAAAGCGCTATGGCGGGAGACTTTCCCTCACCTCTCCCGCTATATCGATCGCGTCGGCGACGACGCGCGATGGGACATCTTCTCAGTGATCAAACTGAAATCGTGGTCGGCCGGGCATGTCGCGATTTCGGGCGATGCCGCCCATGCCCAGCCGCCCAATTTGGGCCAAGGCGGCGGCATGTCCATGCAGAACGCTCTCGGCCTAGCGGTGGCCCTGGAACGCGCCCGCAGGCGAGATGATATCCCCGGCATTCTGCAGGAGTGGGAGCAGCGCGAACGGCCGTTGACCGAGCACTGCCAACGTTGGTCGATACTGTACAGCGAACTGACCACATGGCCCGACGAACTGCGGCGCGCCGTCATGCACCAAGCCATGCAGTCGCCCTGGATCGTCACGCAATTGAGGCGGGCGGCGACCTCGATCCCCACTGGCACGCCCGGCAGCGATGTCCCAAGCGACTACATCGTTCCGGCAAAAGCCTAAGCCGATCAGGCCGGAATGACCGCGGTGACTTCGATCTCGACGCGGGCTTGGTCTTCGATCAGCGCCGAGACCTGGACGGCCGTCATCGCCGGGAAGTGGCGGCCGATGATCTCACGATAGATGGCGCCGATACTCTGCGCCTCGATCAGGTATTCCTTTCTGTCGATCACGTACCATGTCATCCGCACGATGTGCTCCGGCCCGGCGCCGGCCTCAGCTAGAACTTCGACGACATTCGTGAGCGCCTGCCGCACCTGGCCCGGAAGATCGGACGCAGTGAACCGCTCCTGTCTATCCCAGCCGATCATGCCCGCGACGTGAATGGTTTTACCGATGGCGGCAACGCCGTTGGAATAGCCCTTGGGACGCGACCAGCCCCTCGGCTGGAGAATCTCTATCACAGCCGATCACCAGTATCTGGTCACGGAGACGATATCTAGCGCCGGCCGCGGCTTACCGAGCATCGCAACGGTGCCGATATACATGATCCCGACGATCGCGTCGGCTTCGGCTAGGCCGAAGGCGGCCTTCACGGCTTCGTCATAAGCAACCGGTCCGGTCCGCCATAGGATGCCGAAGCCGAGCGCTTCGGCCGCGATCATCATATTCTGGGCGGCCGCGCCGGCGGCGAGGATCTGCTCGACGCCCGGTACTTTCGGGTTTTCCTGGATCGCCGCCGCGATGATCACGATCAGCGGCGCGCGCAAGGCCTTTTTCCGTTCGGCCTCCAACCGGTCTTCAGCCGCACCGGGCTCGCGCCGCTTCAGCGACTGGGCCATCAACTCGCCGAAACGCAGCCGCGCATCGCCCTTGATCACCACAAAGCGCCACGGGCGAAGACGTGCATGATCCGGGGCAGAAACCGCCGCGAGCAGGATCTGCTCGAACTGGTCATCGCTAGGCGACGGATCGACCAGCTGCGCGGGCGAACTCCGATTGACGATGGCCGAAACGATATCCATGGACTCAACTCCCCAGGGTTGTCTGTTGGGCGGCAGTGACCGGTGACTAGAAATGCTTCCAGAACGTCGAACCGCTGGCCTCGGACGAGAGGCCGTTGAAGACCACTCGGCCGCCATTGAGGATGATCACACGGTCGGCGACCTTCATGGCGGCTGCGACATTCTGTTCGACCAAAAGGGCCGCCATGCCCCTGTGATCGCAGATGGCGCGCACCCTCTTGAATAACGCTTCAACTAGATTGGGCGCGATGCCGATCGAGGGCTCATCCAGCAGCAGGCACCGCGGCGATCCCATCATCGCCAATCCTAGAGCCAGCAACTGCTGTTGCCCGCCGCTCATACTGCCGGCGCGCACTTCGAGCTTCTCAACCAGCACCGGGAAGAACTCGAAGATATCCTTGCGGCCAAAGGCATCTGCCGCTGCCCCCGGATTGCAGGCTTCGATCACGTCGATATTTTCGGCCACGGTCAGGTCGGGGAATATCCCGCGGCCTTCCGGCAGCAGCCGCAAACCTTGCGAGACGCGGCGTGCCGTCGGAAGACGCGTGATATCCCATCCATCGAACACGACATTGCCGCTGCGCGCGGCGATGACTCCGATCAGCGTCTTCAGCAAAGTGGTTTTCCCGGCGCCGTTGTGACCAACCAACGCCACGATCTGCCCGGCCTCGAGACCGAAGGAGACATCGCGTACGACCTGCTTCGAGCCATAGCCCGAATTGAGGTTGCGAACCTCCAGAACGGCGGCTTTGGCGTCGGTCATCCCAGAACCCCGCCGAAGTAGATTTCGGTCAGATGAGGATCGCGCGTGATCTCATCCGGCGATCCCTGGGCCAAGAGACGGCCCTGATGCAGGAACATGACCGTGTCGGCAATGCGCTGAACCACGCGGGTATTGTGCTCGACCACCAGCAGCGTCTTGCCCTCCGCCTGCAGGCGGCGCAGCAGCGCCATGGCGCCGTCGAGCGCTTCGGCATCCAGGCCTGATGCGGGCTCGTCGAGCAAAAGTAGATCGGCGCCGGTCGCCAGCACGCGGGCGATCGACAGCATCTTCTGCTCGCCATAGGACAGATTGCGGACGAGGTCATGCGCGCGCGCCGTCAGGCCCGTCTCCGCCAGCGCCCGTTCGGCAACCCTGCCACGCTCCCGCCCCAGCTTCTGCGTACGGATCGGCCGGAATATCGCGGTCAGCGGCTCCTCGCCGAACTGCTCCGGTAAGGCCAGCATCAGGTTATCGAGCACCGACATTTCCGTGAACAAACGTAGGTTCTGGAATGTGCGTGCGATCCCGGCGCGCACGATGGCCTGCGGCTTCAATCCAGTTATGAGGCGATCACGAAACCGTACAGTGCCAGCATCCGGTTTCAGGAAGCCGGTGACGGCATTGAAGATCGTCGTCTTGCCGGCGCCATTGGGGCCGACCAGGCAGGTAATCTCGCCCTCCTTGATCGAAAAGGAGCAGCTGTCGAGAGCCTGGAGCCCACCGAACCGGACGCTGATGCCATCGACGACAACATAAGCCATGGCTACAGTCGCTTTCCTGCCAGGCCGCTCGGCCTGAACAGCATGAAGACGACTAGCAGAACACCATAAACCAGCTGCCGCAGCGGACCGGCGATCGAGCTGGAAATATTGACGAAGGCAAGAAGCTGCGGCAGGCCGATCAGGAAGGCGGGGCCGATGATCGATCCTGCCATCGTTCGTGCGCCGCCAACCACCACCATAGAAACCAGCAGGATCGACGCCTGCATGTCGAAGGACGACGGATCGATGAAGCTGAGAAAGGCGCCATAGAGGCTGCCGGCCACGCCGCTGTAGGCGCCCGATAACGCTGCGGCATTGATCTTTCCGCGTAGGACATTCCGGCCGATGGCGGCGACCGCGATCTCGTCTTCGCGTATCGCCCCCAGCAGCCGGCCGAATGGCGAACGGAGGACAAGCTGGAAACACAAGCAGCCGATGATCAAAGCAAAGGTCGACATCCAGACGAAGTAAGCCGGTTCTTCCGTATGAAGGCCGAAGATCTGCGGCGTGGGAATACCGGGCAAACCGCTGGTGCCGCCAGTGGCCGACGACCAGTTCTCGAATACGGCCGTGCACAGAAACTGGATGCCGAACGAGGTGACGATAAAATAATCGCCCGAGACGCGCAGCGATGGCAGCGATAGCAACACGTTGATGACGACACAACAAACGATCGCCGCCAGCAGCGCCACGCCGAACGGCCATCCTTCGTTCAAAGTCAGGCTGCTGCAAACATAGGCGCCGACCCCGAACACCGCCGCCTGGGACACTGAGAAGATGCCGGTGATGCCGACCAGCAAATTGGTCGACAGTGCCAGCAGGATGTAGATCTCGGCCAGAATGATGTAGCTGAGAAAAAAGTCCATCGCGATGCTCAGCGCGCCGGAGCGAAAAGTCCGCGGGGGCGGAACAGCATCAGCAGGATGAATAGGATGAAAGTGACACCGATACTCCACTGGCTCGGCACGATCAGAAGCGACAGATTCTGCAGCACCGCCAGCAGTATCGAGACCACGAAAGCACCGGTGATACTGCCCAGGCCGCTGGCAATCATGGCGATGCTCGCATTGATCAGATAGAGGAGGCCGTTATAGGGCCGCAGCCCGAACTCCGCTGCGATGAGAGCGCTGGGTAGGCAGACGATCATCGAGCCGATCGCGTAGACCCAGATATAGACTAGCTTCGGCTTCACCTGCGCGATCTCGGCCAGAAACGGATTGGATGCGACGGCGCGAATCTTGCGCCCTAGCAGAGTCCGCTGTGACAGCACCCGCAAGAACGCATAGGCTCCCAGCCCCATCACGACGGACAGGATTTGTGCCCCCGTAATAGGCAACCCACCGACGGGCACGACCGCCTTCCCCCACCACTCCGAAAAGGTCAGAACGTTCTGCGAGTAGACCGCTGCGATTCCGTTCTCGATGATCGCCAGCAGACCCAGCGACGCAATCATCACGACCAGCGGCGTCGCGTTGCGCGCGGCGAGCGGCTGATAAAAGTAGCGCTGGATAGCCGCGCCGACCGCCATGCAGCAGGCGACACCCAGCACCACCGCCACGGGCCCGGGCACCCCCGCCTGGACAAAAGTCCAGACGAAGTAGGCGCCCAGGGTGAAGACGCCCGCGTGAGCAACGTGGAACATACGCGTCGTCGAATAGATCAGCGTGAAGCTGATCGAGATGGTCCCGAGCACGCAGCCGTTGATGATGCCATCGACCAGAAGCTGAAGGGCAAGCATGATCTCGATCAGCTCAGGTCTGACCAGTTCCTACTGCATCACCTTGACCAAATTGTCCTTGCCGTTCTCGATCTTCTCGATCGAGATACCCATCTGCGCGGTATTGCCGTTAAAGATGATCGGGCCGCTCAATCCCTTGAACGTCTTGATCTCAAGCAGCGCATCATGGATGTTCTGGCCGGTCACGTCCTTGTTGTCGGCAACGACCTTGTCAATCGAGGCCAGGGCGACCGACAGCGCGTTGTAGAACTGACGCGCATAGAACTCCATGTCGAAACCGTACTTGGCCTTGTAGGCGGCATTGAGGTCGGCAGGCGCGTCGAGATTGAAGGCCGTGTGATAGAACCCGGTCGTCGCCGGGTTGGTGATGGCCGCCGGCACATTGATGTTCGTATTGGCCAGGCGCAGGAAACTCAGCTTCTGCTCATTCGCCTGCGTCGCCAGTTGCGGATAGTTCTGGGTGATCATCACGAACATCGCATCGGGCTTGGCGTCGGCGATCTTCGCCAGCGGCGCACGGAAATTCGATTCGTCGAAGGGCACGCCCTCGCTGGCGACGATTTTGCCACCGAGCTTGGTGAAGGCTGCGTCGAAGTCGTCGCGCGCCGGCGTGCCGCTGGCATCGTTCTGAAAGAGGATAGCCGCGGTCTTGACGTGCATATCGTTGTAAGCAAAGTCCGCCAGCGTGCCCAATTCGTTCTGGACCAGCGGCATGGCATTGAACAGGAACGGCGAGGCGTTGTTGAGCTTGTCGCCCTGGGCGCCGCCGTTGATGATCACCACCTTTTTGCGTGTGGCCACGGGAGCCATCGCCAGCACGGGCCCGCTGAAACCTGAGACCACCAGTTGGACGCCTTCGAGATCGACCAGCTTGTTGAACGCCACCACGGACAATTCGGGCTTAGCCTGGTTGTCTTCGATCAACAATTCGACAGGACGTCCGTGAATGCCGCCCTTGGCGTTGATCTGTTCGACTTCGAGGACCAGGGCGCGCTTTTCCTGATTGCCGCCATCGGATGCCGGACCGGTGATCGGCAGAACCACGCCGATTTTGATCGGATCGGCCGCCTGGGCCGCTTCAATCGCTCCGCTCAGCGCCATGGACGACACCGCCGCGCATAGCAGAACACGGTTCAACCCGCTGAATTTCACCGACGACATCACGCTCCCCCTTGTTCCTCGACAAAACATCGAATGGCGCCGCCGTCCTGAAACGGCGGCGCCAAAGCATGGTTAGTGTATGGCCTCGACCCGACGCCAGATGTCCTGATACATGCTCCACATGATTTCCACGGCGTCGTTCACCGAACTGATGACCAGTTCCACATCGGCGTCGGTCTTAGCGAATTCCTTCAGGAACTCGAGGCCGCCGCTGGAATGGTCGGTATCGGCAACTTCATGCACCGAATAGAATGCGGCCTGTTCGGGGGTCAGCCCGTAATTGCGGATGAACGCTTCCGACACCTTGCCGACGACGCCGGGCGCCTGTGCTTCGCCACCGAGCGAGCTGGCTGCATAGCCTTCGAGGAAGCTGCGGCGGCTGACGTTCTCATAGAAGTGGCGCACCGCCAGTGAACCGCCGCAATAATCGGTGTTCCACATCTCTTCGCGGCTGATGCCGAAGGCCTCACCCATGCGCAGATACAGTTCCCAATGCGCGACGCCGTCGGCATACATGCGACCAGTACCCTCCTCGTAGACGACTTCCGCCATGCGTGTGCGCCAGACCGGGCTGGGGCAATTCACATATAGGGGACCATGGTAGAAGTGATTGTAGAGTGGGATCACGCCAAACTGCTTCAGAAATTCGCAGACCTGCGGCTTCGACAATTCACCCTTCATTAGCCCCAACCACAAGGGATGGCGTTTGCGCGACTTCGCCGCATGGATCGTGTTCAGTTCCTGAATGACGCCCTCATAGGTCTTACTAAGCCCGGCCATAACTCTCTCCTCTTACCCCTGTATGCTTGGACTGCCTTACGCCGCGATGCGACGCGTTTCGATTTGGTTCGTCACTCCGCCTCGTCAGGCACCGTGACATGAATTTCCGTGCCGACCGCCGCGACCAGATAGGTGCGATGCGGCTTACCCGCCGTGCCTTGGCCTTTCCATACATCGACGCGGAAGCCGTGCAACGGGCATCTCACGGTCGTCCCATCGAAGATGCCCAGACCCAGCTCGGCGCCGGCATGCGGACAGCGGTTGTCGATAGCGGCCACGCGGTCGCCGACACGGAACACTGCGATTTTGAAATGAGGACCGACCTCGACGATCTTCGCGCCATTATCGGGCACGTCGGCTTTGTTCAACACGATCTGAGCCAGCTTCGCCTCCCCTAGCCAAGCGATCGATAGCCACGGGCGAGAGCGACAGAATGCCAAAAAAGCTTCATGAAGGTCGCGCGTGGTCGGATTCGATTCGTAGGCGCGCGCCCGAGCTTGGTCAAGCGCTAATGTATTTTGTATTTCGTATACAGACTTCAGTAATGGATTTTTTTGTAAAGATAGCTGCGCGCTCTTCGAGGCGAAGAGGAGCGGAGTGGCAGATATCAAAATCCGCTGCCCCAACTCACATCCGGCGCAGGTGAAGCCGCGGATGGACACAGCTTCCGGCCGGAGATGGACACGCCGACCGACGTCGTGTCCGAAAAGAATAACTCAGTGCTCAGTCTTTTCTATCACCGCCAAACGGGCCAGCACGCTATCGCGCTGCCGCATCATATGCGCCTCCAGGGCCTTGGTGATGCCGACCAGATCGCTCTTGATGTAGTTCTTCGCTATGGCCTTGTGCTCGATCAACGAGCGCGACGACGTTTCCGGTTTGCTGTGGTAGAGCGCGGCAAGCCATTTGCGGTGACGCTCGAACCCTTCGAGCGCCTGGTTGAGCAGCTGATTATCGCAATGGCCGGTTAGCATCGTATGGAACTGGCTGAACCAGGACTGATAGACCGTCATATTATTGGCGGTCAGCGCTTCTTCCATCCCGTGAACGATCTCGCGGATACGCCGGTGGTCATCCTTGGTGGCTACCAAGCTCGACAGATAGATTCGCCCGGTTTCCAGGATGATCCATGTCGCATAGACGTCGATGATCGTCTTACGCGACGGAATCACTACGCGGCGATCGCGCGGGCCCGATTTTTCTGCCAAACCGACTTTCTCAAGTTGACTGATCGCTTCGCGCGCCGGTGATCGGCTGACCCCGAATTCCTCGGCGATCGCCTCTTCCGCCAATTTGGTGCCTGGCGCGATCGTGCCAGCGAGAATGCGATCTTCCAAAAGCTGATAGACCTGCTCCGACAGAGGGCGCCGGACGATCAGCGTTTTCTGAGTATTCAGATCACTCATGTTTATATTCTCTCTCGCTCTCATTCGAGGAAACGACAACTATTGTGCGTATTGCTAAACACTCGCGGACGCGCGCTGTATACGAAACACAGCATACACCCGTCAATCGTTCTTCCCTCAATCCAGCGGCTCAGACTCGCTTTTCATCTCGTCGACATCTATCAATACTGGCGATCCGGGACTCCGATGCGCACGCCATGCGCCTTCTCGCTGACCTGAAGCTGACAACTTAGCCGACTGTTCGTCTTCCGCTCGGCGGCCACACTTTCCAACATCGCCAACTCGACCTCGTCCGGCACCGCAAACGCGTCGCTGTCCACATAGACATGGCAGGTGGCACAACTGCACGTGCCGCCACATTCGGCGACAATGCCTTCGATGCCGTTGCGCACGCCCCCCTCCATGACGCTCCACCCGACCTTCAAATCGAGTTCGCGTTCACGGCCACCAGCTTCAACATAAACTACCTTTACCATACCTCAGGCCATCCTTCCTCAGAGAAAGTTCGCTTTAATCGAAATTACATAAATATAAATACAAGATAAATTTGAGTTTTTATTTATCTATATTTTAAACTTGAAATATATTCCGTAGTAAATCTAAAATCATCCTTTCAATTTTATTGAGCAAGGGGAGCACCGTGGGACAGAAGATTACGATCGACATGAACGGCGCAGGCACAGCGGCGGCATATCTGGCCTCGCCGGAAAGCGGCCGCGGCCCGGGCGTCATGGTTTTGCCGGAAATCGCCGGTGTGAACTTCCATCTGCGCGCCGTGGTCGATTACTTCGCGGCGCTGGGCTATGTGGCGCTGGCGCCCAACATGTTCTGGCGCCTCGATCCGGTCGCCGAGCAGGACTACTCGAAGGAAGGCTCGCTGAAGTCGATCGCTTTCCATGAGCGGTACAATGACGACGAGGGTGTCGAGGATCTGGCCATCGTCGCCAATTACATCCGCAGCCGGCCAGAATGCACCGGCAAGCTGGGATCGGTCGGCTATTGCTTTGGCGGACGCATGGGTTATCTGGCCGGTGTGCACAACGGCCTCGACGCCGTGGCCAGCCTTTACCCGACCTTCATCGAACGCTGCCTCGATCTTGCGCCCCGCGTGACGTTTCCCTGGAGCTGCCATCTGCCCGAGCACGATCCACTTGAGACGCCGGAAGCGCAGACCAAGATCCTGGCCGCCTTTAAGAACCATAAGAACGTCGAAATCCACCGCTATCCCGGCGCCCACCACGCCTTCGACAGCGATGCGGCGCGCAAGGTCTACGACCGCTTCGCCTCGCAATTGGCTAATAGCCGCGTAGCCCTGTTCTTCGACAAGCATCTCGGCCGCTGACCACGGACGGCAATGACGACCGGCGCCGGGGCGCAAGCTCCGGCGCCGTTTTTGTGTCGGACGGCGGTGATCGGTCAAGATTCCGCGCCCAGATGGCGGTCGAGGAACAAAGCGATCCGGCTATTGGCCAGTTGCGACGGCCAGCGGCTGTAGTGCTTGGCGGTCGCATGGTCACTGTCGAAGCCGTGCTCGGCACCGGGATAGCGATGGATTTCGACACTCTTGTGGCCCTTGAACGCCGCTAGAATATTCGTCTGCGCCTCGGGTGATTCCAGCGGATCGACCTCGGGCAGATGGACACTCCAGGGGAACGTCGCCCGTGGCGCCAGATCGAGGCACCGCTCAATGAACGTCGGATAAAGACTGGCCGCCGCATCGATCCCGTTATGGACCCCGGTGAGGAACGCCATCCGTCCGCCGAAGCAATAGCCGACCGCGCCCAGTTTGCCCGTGCATTCGGGACGATCGCGCAGCAGGCGGGAAACGACGGCCAGATCCTTGAGGCCGAGCCCCTCGTCAAAGCGGAAATAATTGGCGACGGCCTGCTCCTCGCCATTGTCGTCATAGACATTGACGGTGTCTTCGCCGCCCGACGAATCGAGGCGCCAGAACAACGCGGGCGCGAGCGCGACATAACCGAGCGCTGCGAAATAGTCGGTTGCCGCTTTAATGTGGAAGTTGACACTCCAGATTTCCGGTAGAACCAGCAAGCCCGGCCCGCGCCCGCTTTCCGGCAGCGAGAGATAGGCCATCATCTTTCCGCCATCGATATCCAGCGACACCTTCTGGCCCACGCATCCCTCCCCTCGTTTTTCATACGCCGAATCCACTCAGGACACGCCGGGTTCCGTATCGACGAAACGACCCGACGCTTCCCCGTGACGCTCCCCTGCAATCCGGTCCGGCGCGAAGGTACGGCTGAGCGTTGCAACGTCGTCGGGGCTTATCCGCACATTGACCGCGCATGCGTTCTCTTCCAGATATTTGATGTGTTTCGTTCCCGGAATCGGAACGATGTCGTCGCCCTGCCGCAGCAGCCAAGCCAGCGCGACCTGTGCCGGTGTGGCTTCGTAGCGCGCGGCCATCGCGGCCAGGTCACGCATGAGTGCCTGGTTGCGGGCGAAATTCTCGGCTTGAAACCGAGGAATCGCACGGCGGATATCGGTGGTGGGAAGGTCGTCAACGGCTTTGACTTCACCAGATAGAAAGCCACGCCCGAGAGGGCTGTAAGGCACAAAGGCGATACCCAATTCCCGACAGGTTGGCAGGATCTTGTCCTCCACCTCGCGGCTCCACAGCGAATACTCTGATTGCACCGCAGCGATCGGATGAGTGCCATGGGCGCGGCGCAAGGTCACCGAAGACACCTCGCACAAGCCGATCCCCTTGATCTTGCCGGCATGGATGAGATCGGCCAGGGCGCCCACCGTATCCTCGATCGGCACCGCGCGATCGATGCGGTGTAGATAGAACAGATCGATCACGTCGATGCCCAGACGGAGGAGGCTTTCGTCGCATGCCTTGACGACGGCCTCGGGTCTGGCATCCATGCCGGCAGGGCGGCCACCGGTATCGAGGATGACGCCGAATTTGGTGGCGATGGTTCGCTTTTCGCGCCGTCCCTTCAAAGCGCTTCCCAATAGTTCCTCGCTGCCGACATACATCGCGGCCGTATCGAAGAAGTTGACCCCCAGACCGAGCGCCCGATCGATCAGCTTCCGCGCATCATCGGCCGGCACGCGGCCGCCCGAGCCGTAATAACCCGAGAAGCTCAGACACCCCAATCCCAGGGCCGAAACCGCGATACCACTGGCACCAAGCTGCCGATTTTCCATTAGCCGTCTCCTTCAGCGATGATCCGATCAGACCAGATAGGCCTGCTCTTCACCGATGGCATCGTGGAATGCGACGAATCCCATCGTCCGATAGGCGTAGTACTCGCTGCGCAGGCCATCGGGATCGATCAGGAAGAAGCTACGCTTCCAATCGTTATCGATACTGCGTTCGGGCTTGATGCCCACCTCCCGCAAACGGCGTTCGGCCTCTGCGACAGCCTTGTCGCTTTCAAGCTCGAATGAGATATGGTGGTAGGCGTTCTGCTCGCCTTCGCAGATCGCGAGGTTGTATCGATATCCGTCATGGCTACCGCGCATGAAGAACACGCGCCCGCCCGCCGCGGTGTGGACCACGTCCATGCCGCCGATACGGGCGTAGAACTGCGACATACGATCGATATTCTGTGTCACCAGCACGACATGCGTCACGCGATGTGGATGCACCCTAGCCTGATCGACATGCCGAACCTCGGGATTGATGTCGTAGCGGGGATCGGCGAAAGGCTCCTCCTGACCCGGCGTCCACGCGCTGGTGATCAGGTCCATTTCGCCATGAAGAACACGGCGCCAGTCCTTGACCGTATCGCAATAGAACTCGATCTCGTTGCCGTCGGGATCGCCGATATAGATGCTGTGAGCCACCTGATGATCGACGGTCATGTGGACCGGCAGATTGGCGCTGGTCGCACGCTTCCATCCTTCGACCAGTTCCACCTCGTTTTCGACTTCCCAGGCTAGGTGGTTGAGCCCGGCAGCAAAGCCGATTCCTTCAGGCAACTGGAGCAGCCCGTCGCGGCCATAGCGGGCCTTGCCGCCCGTCACCTCGATCATTCCCAGATCGTGTGGCGTATTGCCTGTGCCGAGGAAAGACGCCTTCAGTCCGGGCTCGGTGAACTCGACCGCCAGCCCGCAGACCTCGTTATAGAAGGCCTCGGACCGCGCCAGATCATCGACCCATAGGTTGGCGTGCCCTAGGCGGCGCGGGCGAAAAATCTTCTTGCTGCTCACCGACATGTCCCTCTCCCCTTTCGCCTGATGCGGATATCTCGATCCGCATCAGGTGCCACCCGGCCTCGGCTCAGACCACGGCGTCCATGCTGTTCATGATGCCGTCGTAGAACATCTTGCTCATCGCCAATGTGATGCGGCACGTCTCGATGACCATCTTCAGGTCGTCTTCCGTCTTGGCGAATTCGTGCAGCAGTTCGGTGCCGATCGACGAATGGTCTTCGTCCGCCTTGTCGTGGACGATCCAGAACTTCGCGCCCTTGTCGGTCAGGCCGTAGTTCTTCCGCATCGAATTGGCGAAGGTGGTCATCCAACCTACGCCCTGGCGCTCACCGGCCAGCATGTGTGCCGAGCAGCCTTCGAGGAAATTGCGGCTGCAGATCTTGTTGTAGAACTGGCCGATGGCGATGGATTCGGCGCAGTAGCGCACATCCATCATCTCCTTGCGCGGAATGCCCAGATCTTCCGCGAACTCCATATAGAGTTCGTTGTGCGGCACGCCGTCGGAATAGAGGCGGCCGGTGCCCTCCTCGTAAACGACCTCGGCCAGACGGGCCCGCCACCGATAGTCGGGACACACCACATAAAGCGGCCCGTGATAGTTGTGATTGTGCAGCGGGATGATCGAATACTGCTTCACGTATTCCTGGATCTGCCGCTTGTTGAAATCACCGTTGACGATACGCGAATAGAGCGGGTGGTCCTGCAGGGGCTGCTTTTCATGCAGCACCTCGATTTCCGCGAGTGTTTTGGAAACGTCCAACATCACGATCTCCCCTGTTCCCTCTATGGCTGAGGCCGCCGCCCGCCCGATCGAAGCGAACTTCTCCGGCTGCCTCGCGACTCGAATCGCGATGCGCGGCGCCGCCATGACTCGATTCCTATATGACCGCCGCCGAAAGGGTCAAGAGATACCGTGTTCCGTATTGTGTATACAGACTTCAGGTGTTAGCGTCGCAGCACTCGGACTGGGGACGAGCATGTCAATCGACGTTTCGGCAAAATCCGGGCTGTTGGCGCGGGCGAGCGCGAAAGCTTCCGCAAGCTGGGCCATGCTTTTCCGCGTCGGCGGTGCGGCGCACCACACCGTGCCTCAACCGCGGCCGGGCCGGCGTTAGATGCAGATCATCGCCAATGGCTTAGTTACCGGCGCCACTGTGGCGCTGCTGGCGTTGGCGTTTCAACTCGTCTATCTGCCCACCAAGGCCTTCCACATGGCGTTGGCCGCCGTGTATGCGGCGGTGCCGTTGCTGACGTGGCAGCTTCATTTGCTCGGATGCTCATGGCTTCTGTCCGCCATCATCGGTGTGGTCGCCGGCGTTCTTTTCTCAATCGCCATCGACATCTTCAATCATATGCGCCTGGCGCGCCGCCGCGCCGGATACGTGGCCCACCTTCTGTCGTCGCTCGGCATCTACATAGCGACGGTGCAGGTAATCGTCATCATCTGGGGTAATGAATCGAAGGCGCTATGGGAGACGCATGGTCTCTTCCGCATGCCGGGCGCGCTGCTGCCGATGAGCCATCTGCTGTCCGGGTTGGCGGCGATCGCCACCCTGATCCTGTTCTTCGTGTGGCTACGTTTCTCCAATATCGGCCTAACCTTTCGGGCTTTGGCCGACAACGCCAAGGAAGTCGCGCTGCGCGGCTACAACGTCAACACACTGCGGCTCGTCGCCTTCGGCATTTCAGGATTTCTGGGCGGAATCGCAGCGCTGCTGGAAGCGCAGCAGATCGGCTTCTATCCCTATAGCGGCCTTGACGCTCTGGTAATCGCGATCACTGCTGCGATCATAGGTGGACGCACATCCTTACTAGGACCCGTCATCGCCGGCTTCCTGATCGGCTTGGTGCGCGCCGAGGTGGTGTGGATCACCTCACCGCAATGGCAGGACGGGATCACCTTCCTCCTTCTGATCGCATTCCTATTCGCCCGCCCGCAGGGCCTCATCGCCCGCCGGGGCAGAGTCGAGGCGGAGGCATGATGTATCCGCTTCACCTTCTCGTTTATTTCGACATCTACGTGATCGTTGCGCTCAGCCTCAACATCGTCGTCGGCTATTGCGGCATTATCACGCTGGCCCATGCAGGTTTCTTCGTAGTCGGCGCTTACTCCTTCGCGCTGTCGAGCCTGACCCTCGGCTTGGGCTTCGTTCCGGCAATCATCATTGGCGCGGCGGTTTCTGCCATCTTGAGCCTGTTGCTATCTTCAGCAGCGTGGCGCCTGCGCGGCGACTTCTTCGTGCTGTTTTCGCTGGCCGTTCAGACCATGTTGTTCAGCGTTCTGTACAATTGGTGGTCGCCCGATAGCGCGATTGGCAGTTGGAACAACCTGACCAATGGGGCCTTCGGCCTCAGCGATATTTCCCGTCCATCCATTCTGGGGCTTCAGTTTTCGTCGGTCCCCTCCGTCGCGCTGCTTTTCACGGTCATCGCCGCCGGGTTCCTGCTTCTGGTGTGGCGTCTGCTGTCTTCGCCCTGGGGCCGCGTCTTGAAGGCGATGCGCGACGACGAACTGGCCACGCGCAGCCTGGGCAAGGACGTACGCTTGCTCAAGGTCCAGGCCCTGGCGTTGGCCTGCGCGATGGCCGGCGTAGCGGGCGGGATGTACGCCTCCTACGTTTCGTTCGTCGATCCTTCGTCGGGATCGCTGTCCGAATCGATCCTGTTCCTCTCGATGATCATCGTCGGCGGCGTCGGCAACAGCTTCCGGGGGCCTATGGTTGGCACGCTGCTGTTATTGCTGATTCCCGAGGGCCTGCGTTTCCTCAATCTGCCCGACACGCTGGCCGTGGATCTCCGGCTGTTTCTCTACGGCGTGCTGCTGATCGTCTTGATGCACATTCGGCCACAAGGAATTGCCGGTGACTTCAAACTCAACTAGGCCCGAGGCCGGGCCCGGAGAAGCCGATACAAGCCTGCTCTCACGCGGCGACGTGGTCTTGCACGCGGAGAATATCCGCCAGTCCTTCGGCGGCACGGTCGTAATCGACGATGTGTCGGTCGAACTGCGCCATGGCGAGGTCGTCCTGCTGCGCGGCAGCAACGGCTCGGGCAAAACGACTCTGCTCAATATCTTGACCGGAAGCCTTGCGCCGGATGCCGGCACCATCGAGGTATCGTCCCCCACGGCGCAGGATCGCTTCGCCTTTCCCCGCCGCTGGTGGCGAACCTTCAATTTCGCCGACCACTTCACGCCCGAGCGGGTGGCGCGCGCCGGCATCAGCCGCACCTGGCAGGAAATCCGCCTCTTTGCCTCCCAGTCTCTGCGCGACAACGTTGCCCTGGCAACGCAGAAGATGCGCGGTGAAAATCCTTTATCCGTCTTGCTCTCGCCCGGCGCAGTTCGCCGCGAGACCGAAACTGCCAATGCCCGCGCCCATGCCCTGCTCGAACGCTTCGGCCTGGGCCATCGCAGTCAGTCGCAGGCGGATCAAGTGTCCCTGGGACAATCCAAACGCGTGGCTATCGCCCGGTCGATTCAGGCGGGCGGCCGCATCATTTTTCTCGACGAGCCCCTTGCCGGCCTGGATGCGAACGGCATCCACGATGTCATCGCGTTTCTGGCCGAGCTTGTCCGTGGCGGCGACGTTACGCTGGTCATCGTCGAGCATGTCTTCAACATCCCGCTGATCATCGGATTGGCCAGCGTGGTTTGGACGTTGTCGCAGGGCCGATTAACGGTCGAATCGCCACAACGGGCCTATAACGACAGTCCAAAGGCCGACGCAGGCGATTTGACGCGATGGATCACGGCCGTGGCCGGACCCGGCAGCACCATTCGCCACACAGAGTTGCCCGGCGGCGCGATCCTATCGGTCGCCGAACGGCAGGCCAGCAGCGACAAGCCGCCGGTCTTCGAACTCAGGGATGTCGTCGTTTGCCGAGGACGCACGCCCATCATCGGCAAGATGCGCGAAGACGGCAGTTTCGAAGGGCTGTCGCTTACCTTGCCCGAAGGAAGCTTAGCCGTACTTCACGCCCCGAATGGGTGGGGCAAGACCACTCTACTTGAAGCCCTGGCCGGCCTGATTCCCATCCATCAGGGAACGATCGCCGTCGACGGCACGGCCATCGAACGCGATGCCACATGGACGCGCACTCAACGGGGCCTCGCGATTCTCCAAAGCCGTTATCACAGTTTCGACAATCTCTCGGTGGTTGAAACGCTGCGCCTGGCGGGCGCTCAGGATCGCGCAAAAGACTTCGACGCCTTCCTGAAGCGCCGCTTGGGCGATCTCAGCGGCGGGCAGAAGCAGCAGATTGCCTTGGCCGTCGCACTGGCGCGCGCGGATGCTCGCGTCCGGGCTCTCGATGAGCCGTTCAGCATGCTCGATGCCGCGACCATCGACCGTATCCGGTCTGATATTGCGCGGCAGACTTCGGGCGCGACGTTGATTTTGGTGCCCGCGGCTCACGAATCATAGACAACCTGCTCCGCCGCAACAGGGGAAGATCGTATCGGCCGCGTTGGCCACATTCAGGGTGTTCTAACAGGAGGGAAGAAATGGGGAAACTTGCGGGAATTTCACGCCGCGGCGCCGTCTGTGCCGCGTTTATGGTCGGGCTTGGCCTGGCGGCATCTGCCATGACGGCGCGCGCCGATGGCGACCACGTCCGTGTGGCGATGAACTTGCCACTCACCGGGCCGATCGCCGTCGTCACCATCCCATATCGCGACGGCCTGTTGATGGGCTTCGACGATGCAGCCAAGGCCTATAACGTACCGCGCGACGCCTTCGTGACCGACATCCAGGACAATGCCGGCGAAGCGAAGCAGGCAATCAGCGTGCTGCAAAAGCAGATGCTGGAGCCGTTCGACGTTTATATCTCGGGCGTATCGCCGCAGACCCGCGCCGTGGCACCCGAAATCGATAAGAAAAAAGTGCCGCACATCCTCTACGCCTTCGATACGGCCTTTGTGCAAGGCGATCCGAACCGCGTTCGCATCCTGCCGAATTTCCGTCTGCAGCAGCCACTCTATGTCAATTATGCTAAGGCCAAGGGTGCCAAACGCGTGGCCGCGATCCATCTCAACATCGCGAGCCAGCAGGAATTCTATGGCCAGTTCCTGGTGCCGGAACTTAAGAAAGACGGCATCGAAGTCATGCGCGAGGCCTACGACATCGGTACGAAGGACTACAGCACGCTGGGCTTGAAGATCGCCGAGTTCAAACCGGACCTCGTGATCGTTGACGGCTTTTCCTTCAACCTGCTGCCGATGATCGCCGCGCTGCGCACGCTCGATCTCGTCCATGACGGCCGCGTCCTCGTCGGTATGGACTTTATCGATCTGCTCTACAACAAAACGCCGGCCGACCAGATCAAAGGCGTGGTCTTCGCATCACCTACCGTCGAGCTGCCGGAAGGCAAAGCGCGCGCGGCTGATTGGATTGAGAAATTCAAGGCGCGTTTCAAGGAAGAGCCGAGTTGGCCCGGCGCCTATGGTTATGACACCGCGCGCGTGATCGCCGCCGCCTTCGCCAAGAACCACAAGGTGACGACCGCCTCGATCCACGACGTCATGCCATTCGATGGTCTTGTCGGTAAGATCAATCTCGATAAGGACAACGATATCGACTCGACCATGGCCTTGGGCCTCGTCGAAGATTCAGGCGCCGTAAAAACCTTGAAGTAGGAAGTCAAAGCGGGCGTCGCCCTTTTCGGCAACGCCCGCCCTTCTTTCCCGACAAAAGCCCCACTGGCTTGTCCGGTTGGTGGGCTGCACAGTCTAGAGCCAACCCAGTTCTGGGCGATTTCTCTGCCAAGAATCTACGCCAAGCTCGGCGTTCCTACGATGCGACGGGATGGAACGCTGCGCTCGTTCGGGGGCTTCGCGCCCCATCCCATTGCACCACCGGGCCCGATGGCTCAAATGAGGAACAGACTTTACTCCTACCTGGATGAGAAACAGGGCTCAGGTCACAGCTTCTGCGCGGTGTCGACACCGCGAACTCGGCCCGGGTCCGATGCAGTCAAGATAGCGCGTGCGCCCCCCCCAAAGGCGGCACCAACTCAAGCGATTCAGATACCTAATCCGTCGCTTTTTGCGAAAACATGGCTGATAAAATGGGCTCATAGGAACCCGCCTGAGCGGCCATATTCTCAGTCGCAAATCTTGACACGCGCTCCAAAAATCGATGGGCATGTTCACGGGCCAACGCTTCGGCGGCCACGCCATCCCGTCTTTCAATTGCCCTAACAAGCCTCTCGTGTTCGGTCTCGATGGATCGCAGATCTTGTTGACGCTCCCGCTTGGTCCGCGCGGGAGTGGCAAAGGTAATCAACCCCAATCTAAAGGTCCGCGACAAAACGTTCGAATAGAATGACGCTAAAAGATCGTTCTTCGCCGCCCGCGCGATGATCGTGTGAAAGTCAAAATTGCGTTGAACCGCCGTCAAAGTATCATTTGCGGCAATTCGCCGATGAAATTCGCGTGCGGCAACGCGCATTTCCGCCACTTCATCATCGTCGCGGCGTGACGCTGCCCAGCGCGTCGTGATGCCCTGCACGACCTCCAGCACTTCGAACAACTCGCGAATATCATGAAGACTAAGCGTGGTGACACGCGCGCCGCGGTTGGGTATGAGTTCCACTAGATTTTCGCTGGCCAAGCGAATCAATGCTTCCCGCATTGGCGTACGGGAGACACCCAGTTCCAAGGCAATTGATACCTCATCAAGCATTTCGCCCGGGCGCAGCTTCATTTGCAAAATTCTGCCGCGCAAAATGTCAGCCACGTTATTGCTGTTTTGCCCGCGAACCTTGAGCTTGGTCTTAGTTTTCATTGGAGCACTTTCGGCTGCAAACTACAGAATCTCAATCATCAGGAGGCCAGCATATTGCTGGCCTCCGTGACTGTCGGGATCGCCAAAGTCACCCTGAGTGACCGGCCGAGGAATAGAAATTTTGATTGCGAGAGCCGCCTTGGAAAAAAGCACTCGAATTTTGGATGGATCCGTTTTTACAAGATGCTGCAACGAATTCGCTTGGAAGACGCCGCTGTGCACGCACCTCTGATAACTCTCCGCGCTATCGAACATGATGTCGAACGTGAGATCGAATGGTCCGGCGTTCTTGCTGCGGATGAGGCTCGCAATTTCGTGCAGCCGAACGGGCCCCGCAGCTCCCGCCGTTTGTGCAGCTTCATTGCCGGACCGCACGCTCATAGCGTCACAGAGCCAAAGCGGAACATCTCAAGTGGATCGGCGGGTCTCACGATATGCTTCAGATTGAAGCGATAGATTTCGCCGCGGTCCAGGTGCGCTGGATTGTAGAGAAACGCAACACTGGTTATCAGCCCGCTCCACTTCTCGATCGGAAGATGGAGTGCCTGGTGCCTGATGATTGAGGCCAGCGAATGGGCGATCGCCCTGTCCTGTGCGAGCACATCGAACACAAGGACAACCTCGTGGCCTTCGACGACCGGCACCGGCTCCAGACTGCCCATGGTCCCGTTTTTACCGTAGACGTGGACGACCCAACTCCATCTAAATAGGTTTTCTTACCACTATCCGGTGTCTGCGATCAGGCCGCTTGTCCGCGCAAGCAAAGTTGCCAGCATCATTCGTATCGCCTTTGCCCACAGGCCAATTCAAATTGACTACGTCTGCCTGCGTGTTTGCTGTGTGAGCGCGACGGCGAGAATGATGATGGCGCCGCGGGCTATGAGTTGCTGGCTGTATTCGAGGCCCATCAGGATGAGTCCGTTATTGATCAGGCCAATCATCAGCGCGCCGATGATGGAACCGATCACGGTCCCCGCCCCGCCGAACAGGCTGGTACCACCCAACACCGCCGCGGCGATTACAGACAATTCGTCGCCCTCGCCGAATTGAAAGCGTCCTGATTGCAGGCGGCCGGCATAAAGCATCCCGGCTACAGCGGCAGTCACGCTCGAGACAATCAAAACCTGCATCTTGATAGCCCGCGTGTCGATACCCGTGTAGCGGGCGGCGGTTTCATTGCCGCCTGTGGCGAGAACGCGCCGGCCAAAGGTTGTTTTTCTCAACACGAGATGGCCAACAACGGCGAACACCGCTGTCCACACCAGCAGGATCGGTACCGGCCCGACGTTGCCGCCGCCGAAAACATAGGCGTAGGTCTGGTTGAGGATGGGGATCGCCGCGGTGGCGCTGATCCACATCGATACCCCTTTGGCGATGCCCATCATCGCAAGTGTGGCGAGGAATGAAGGAATGCCTATTCGCGTCGACACGAGCCCGTTGAAAACACCGACTACGATGCCGATGCCAATACCAGCCACCACACCGGCGGGAAAGCCTGCCACCTTGATCGCCATCGCGGTGACGACCGAAGAGAATCCGGCCAAGGCGCCGACTGACAGATCGATCTCGCCGGCTGCGAGTACGAAGGTCATGGCTACAGCCATGACCGAAATCATCGCCGTTTGGCGAAAGATGTTGAGCAAATTATTGGGGTCGAGGAAGCCTTGGTCGCTCAACGTCGCCGCGAAGACGGCGAAGATACAGACAAAGCCAATATAAATGATCTTTTGCCGCCACGACGAGAACACGGACTTTTTTTCCGGCGCCGCGGAATGCGCGACTGTTGCCTGGTCAGCCATTGGCACTCGCTTCCTGTATCGCTATCTGCAGTCGCTGTTCCGCGCGTTGCAACCGTTCGGCCGCATCGGTTGTCACCGCATCGTCCGGATCGAGATCGCGTCGCCCGAATTCGCGGATCGTGCGGCCATTTGCCATGACGATGATCCGGTCGCTGGCCGCAAGCAACTCCGGAAGCTCGGACGATATCAGCAACACCCCTTTGCCCTGCGAGGCTAGTTCACGGATCAGGACTATGATCTCTGCCTTGCTGCCGATATCGATGCCTGCCGTCGGCTCATCGAGAATAAGAATGTCCGGATCGGTGGCCAACCACTTGCCGAGGACCACCTTCTGCTGATTGCCGCCGGAGAGCGCCTGAACCGGCGTCTCTGGCGCTTCCGCCTTGATCCGCAGCCGGCGCATCTGTTCTACGACGATTTGATCCATGGCGACACGCGAGATCCACGATCGCCGGCTGATCCGGCCGAGCACCGATAGCGCGATGTTGTTGGCGACGCTGTGCTGAATAACCACGCCCTGCCGTAGGCGATCTTCGGGAATCAACGCGATCCCCGCCGCGCTCGCCGTGCGGGGCGTTGATGCCGCTATGGCTCGCCCTTTAACGCGGATTTGGCCAACGACGACAGGCTCCAGCCCATAGACCAGGCGAGCCAACGCGCTTCGGCCACTGCCAAGAAGTCCAGCAACGCCGACCACTTCACCGGCGTGGACCGTCAGCGTGACGTTCCTGGGCTTGCGCGCGCCGGACACGTTTACCAACTCAAGCAGGGGCAATCCTTGACGAATCATCACGGCGGAATGATCGGAGAATCCGCGCGACCTTCGTCCGACGATATGCTCGACGATCGTTTCCAGAGTGAGGGCCGATAGGGGCGCGGTTATGACGTGCCGGCCGTCGCGCAAAATAGTCGCGCGATCGGCTATCTTCGTAATTTCGTCCATCCGGTGCGAGACGTAGACGATCCCCACACCTTCGCTGCGTAAACGCTTCAGCAGCGCAAAGAGCCGCTCGACTTCGGCGCTGGATAGAGCCGAAGTCGGTTCATCGAGAACCAGGATTTTCGTCTTTTGAGAAACCGCCTTCACGATCTCTATAAGCTGCTTCTGCCCGGCGCCGAGTTCGGAGACTTGCGCCGCAGGATCGATGTCGACATCGAATTCCTCGATCAACCGGCGCGCGACCCGCACCGCCTCGCGATCGTCAATCAGACCGAGATGATTACGGATTTCGCGATTCAGGAAGATATTCTGTGCCACTGTCAGTGTCGGGATCAGACTCATTTCCTGGAAGATCATCGCGATGCCGGCTGCGCGGGAGGCTTCAGGCGTGTGCTCGATCAGCGGAACGCCATCGATCTCAATGATCCCCGAATCCGGTGGCTGTACGCCACGCAAGATTTTCAGCAGCGTCGACTTGCCCGCACCGTTCTCGCCGAGGAGGGCGTGGATTTCGCCATGCCGCACCTCAAGATTGACCCCGTCGAGCGCCTGCACGCCACCGAATGCCTTGCCGATATCCGTCATCCGAACCGCATTGGCCGGTTCGGATGAACGTCCGGTCACGGGCGAACCTGGACCCATGCCTGACTCGCGGCGGACTCGAGAATCGCGTCCGCGATGCGGGCAACCCTGTAGCCGTCCCGGAAACTTGGTGATGGTTGGTTGCCGCGGTTGATCGCCGCCATGAAGTCGTAGCACTCCACGATCTTCGTTTCAGTATAACCGATTCCGAGACCGGGAATCGGCCACAGCCCTTCTCCATACGGATGGGCCGGACCAGTATAGACCGTCCGGAATCCGCGGGAGTCGGAGGGATCGCCGGCGAACATCACCTGCAACTCATCGCGCCTTTCATAGTTGAAGGCGATCGACCCCATAGTGCCGTGAATTTCGAACGTAAGGTGGTTGTTGCGGCCGTGCGCGTTGCGGGTCGCTTCAAGCGAGCCGACGCCGCCCTCGGCGAAGCGGATCATCGTCATCATCTCATCGTCGACATCGACCTTGCCGCGCGGTCCCTGCGCGTTCTTGTCGGCGGCGCCCAATTTGTCGAGGCCGCCGGCCTGTAAAGGACGGGTCGGGATATAAGTATTGACGATCGCGCTGACAGACGCGATTTCGCCTACCAGATAGCGCGCCATATCGATTACATGGGTGCCGATATCGCCGACCGCGCCCGAACCTGCGACCGATTTCTGGAACCGCCAGGAGAGCGGCGAATCAGGATCGGCCGACCAGTCCTGCAAATAGGTTCCGCGGAAGTTAAGGATCTTACCAATCCGACCCTCCTCGATGTACCGCCGCGCCAGCGCAACCGCCGGCGTGCGCCGGTAGTTGAAGGCGACCAGGTTGATCACGCCTGCCTTCTCTACCGCCTCCATCATCTTGTGCGCTTCGTCGCCGGTGCGGGCGAGCGGCTTCTCGCAGATGATATGCTTGCCGGCTTGAGCCGCTGCAATGGCGATCTCGGCATGGCTGTCATTGGGCGTGACGATGTCCACAGCATCGATGTCGGATCGCGCGATGACTTCGCGCCAATCGCTGGAACTCGACTCGAAACCGTAGCGCCGGGCCCCGTCTTCGGCTAACTCTTTCGTGACGTCCACCAACACCTTGCGTATGGGAATGGCTGGCGGCGGCCAAAAGAACATTGGCATCGCTGCATAGGCCGCGGCATGCGCCTTTCCCATGAATCCGCCACCGATCATCGCGATGTTCACTGTCTTGACCATAACCTCTGTTCCTTGCTGATGCGCTGAGATCGAATTGGGCTTGGGGGCCGGGTGGCATCCGGCCCCCAATTCGGTCCGACGGAGAGCACTGTGGTCGGCCGAGTTGCTAAGCGTTCAGGAGCATCGGGAGGAGTAACGCGAGCCCCTGCCGCATAGCGCCCTTGGCTTACTTCATGCTGCCTTTGACGTCGGCGGGCGCGTCATGGTGATAAACGGTTTTCCACGCATCGAGCAGATTGGCCTTGGTGACCGGCAGCGCCGAGAGCGCGACATAGACAGGCGCCTGCTTGCCGAGCAGGCCATAGCCGGCCAGGAGTGCCTCGGTGACGCCCTGATCATAGGGCCGCTGCGCGCCGAGCCCCTTCACATAGCCGCCCTGCGCCATGTTGATCGCGACGTTCTCGCCGAGATCTTCGGTGACGATGTTTAGTTTGTCTGCATTGGCGCTGCGGGCAGCCGCGATCACACCTTCGGCCGGCACGTCCCACACAGCCCAGATGCCGTCGATGTCATGGTGCGCTGTCAGCATCGCCGACGCCGCCTTCTCCGCGTCACCCGAGAAATCCGGGCCGCCGATCCCCTGCTCCGCGACGATCTTGATATCGGGGAACTTCGCGATCGCCTGCTTGAATCCTTCGTAGCGTTGCTTGGTCACGAAGAAGTCGGCGGCATGAAAGACCAGGCCGATCTTGCCCTTGCCATTGAGCGTCTTGGCCATCAGCAAGCCGGCCGCGACGCCGTTGCCAAAATTGTCAGCCGATACCACGCTCACATAGTCCTTACCGGCCGTCAGCCCCTTTGGCACATTGTCCATGAATACGAGCTTCACGCCTTGATCGACCGCCTTCTTATAGGCGCCCGCCGTGGCGACCGGATCCGTGGGGATGGAGACGATGATGTTGGGCTTCTTGGCAAGAACAGTCTCGATATCCGAGACCTGTTTCTCGGGCTTGAAGCCAGCATCGGTAACGGCGATGACATCAATACTCATCGCCGCGAACTGTGCCTTTAGCCCATCAACCTGTGCGCGAGACCAATCATTGCCACCGTAGTGCAGAACAATCGCCGCCTTGGGGTGCATAGCCTTGATCTTCGCCAACTCGTCGTCTGACAGCTTGACGACCGACGCCGGCTGTGGGCTCTCGCCATTTGGCCCTGTACTCAGCACTTTGCCGTTGAGCGCAGCCAACTCCGCGTCGGCATCTGCCGCCCAAGCAGAAACAGACATGCTCATCGCTGATCCCAGTCCCGCCAGCAGGGCGACGACCGGAAGTATTCTTGATGTCCTATTCATCTTCGTTTCTCCCCATACCCAGTTTGTGAATGCTTGAACGTCATGCGCTCTATGGCGCCTTTGATTGGAAAAGCCGTCTATGCGGCAGCCTTCTTTAGAAAGGCCATGCTGCGTGTCGCGCCTTCTTTCGGATCTGGCCAAGAATCCAGCTCGACGGTGACCCAACCGCCATAGCCGATCTCGTCGAGCGCTTTCATCACCAGCTTCATGTCGAGATCGCCCTGATCGAGCGGCGTGAAAGCGAAAGGCTCATGCCGCCAGCCCTTGAGATGCACGTAGGAAATGCGATTGCGGTGCTCGCGGATCAGTGCCGCGGGATCGCCGCCGGCCGCCGCGAGGTGGGCGGTGTCGGGACAAAAGTCGATCTCGGTGTGCTGGAAAACTGTACGCACCTGTTCGGGTGTTTCGACAATCGTCGATAAATGGGGATGGTAGTGCGCGCGTAATCCATGCGCCTCGGCGATCGCGACAACTTTGTCGAGCGCCGCGCCGAGCTTCTTATAGTCGTCAGGCCGGATTCCTGTCGCGCGTTTGGCGCCTCCGCCGACGACCAAGTGCTCGGCGCCGGCGGCGCCGGCGGCTTCGGCGACCAGCGTTAACCTGGCCAACTCCTCGTCGAGAATGTCGTCAAAAATGAAATTGGCGCCGCTATACGCCGCGACCAACTTGACCCCACTATCGGACAGGAGTTTGCGGAACGCCGAGATGCGGTCGGCGTAGTCGAGCAGATTGCCGTCGAAAAGCTCGACCCCCTCGTATCCCGCTTCGGCGATGTCGCGGATGGCACGCGCCATGTCGGCGAAGGTCCGGTAGGTCAAGCGCGTGATCGAGGTCACGCCAACCCCGTCGCCGCCCAACACTCCCCAGCAATTGGCCTGATAAGCGCGTTTCATCTTCGACAACAGTCCCTCCCTGATGGTGCAAGCCCGTACATTGCAGGCTTCGATTTTGATGAAAATTCTTATGTTGAATTTCAACATAAGTCAATCTGAAGCATGCAGAAGTATGGGATTTTTTTGACAAATCATTGAATACACGCCATATTTTATGGATATGACGTGTGCCTCGGCACCAAAAGAGTAGCGTAGGAATCAAAACGTCTCGTCGATCAGACGCGAGCACGGATTGGGGATGATGGCTGCGAGAAAGAACAGCGGAGTGCGGGCGCGCGGGGATGATGGCGCAAAGACCCCTGCGTCTTGGGGACCGCTTCGCACACGCCGTGTCGAAGCGGCCCGCCATAGCTTGGCAGCCATTCTCAATCTGGTCCGCGTTCGCGAAACCAGCACGCGTCAGGAGATCGAGCAGCTTTCGGGGCTGGGGCGCGCGATCGTCGCGGATCGGCTTTCGACGTTGTCGGATCTCGGATTGTCTCACGAAGGGCCGCTTGGCCGTCCGACCGGTGGACGTGCGCCGCGCTTGGTGCAATTCCGCGCCGACGCCGGCTTGATTCTCGTCGCCGTTCTCGATACGTCGTCGATCGGCGTCGCGATTGCTGATCTGTCTGGCCGCCTACTGATGGAGCATCACGAAGCGGCGAACCTTGCGGCCGGCCCCGTCGCCACGCTGCAGCGATTGGCCACATTGTTCGATTGGCTGCTCGAGCAGCAACCGCGCCGTCATCAGGCTTGGGGAATCGGGATCGCGTTGCCTGGTCCGGTGGAGCTGACGGGGACACGACTGGGTAGCACGCGATTGCATTTCCTGCCGAACTGGGACGACTACCCGATCACGGAAACTCTTTCACTGCGCTACAAAACGCCCGTTTTGGTCCGCAACAGCGTTCAGATGATGGCACTGGGCGAACTACGTGCCGGCAGCGGAAAGCAGCATGACAATATCCTGGTCGTCAATCTTGGCCGCGAGATATCGGCTGGACTGATTTCGCAAGGACAACTCCACCGCGGCGCCCTGGGGGCGGCAGGATTGATCGGCCATGTTCGCGTGGCCGAAGGCGATGCGAGAATTTGCCGTTGCGGCAATACGGGATGCCTGGAAATGGCCGTCGGCGCCGACGCTATCATTGCCGAGGCGAAACGTGCCGCCTCTGAAGGGCGCAGTCCGTATCTGACTGACACGCTGACAGCAACCGATGAATTAAACATACCCGATATCGGCATCGCCGCGCAGCGCGGCGATGCCTTCAGCGCGGAATTGCTCGCACGCTGTGGCCGGCAGATTGGGGCCGTTCTGGGGGAATTAGCAAACGCATTGAACCCATCGCTGATCATTCTGGGCGGCGAGATTGCAGAGACTGGCGATATTCTCCTGGCGGCGATTCGCGAGTCGATCTATCGCCATTCTCATCCTCTGGTGACACGTGACTTGCGTGTCATGCGGTCGCAAATGAGCAGTTCGGGCGGATTGGTTGGTGCGGCATGGACGGTGATCGACAAGCTGTTCAAATCGGAATTTGTCACTGACTGGGTCGCCTTGGGCTCGCCGCGCGAGCACGCCGATGTCGCTGCCGTCGTTGCGCGCGCGGAGCGATTGCATGGTGAGCCGCCTAAGCCGCCCAAGCGTCGAAAGTCTGGCGACGACGGCGCGGCTGAAACGTGACGCAGCTAAGCTAAAAGAATGGAGCGTAAAAGCACGCTCATGATCGGGGAAATAAATATGTCCATCACGGGTCTAGGCCCTCATGGGGAGAAGGCAGCGGCGCCAGAGCGGCTGATCCTGACTGAAGCCGAGGCGGATGCGGCACGGGCGCGACGATTCACGGTTGCGGTCGTCCTGCACACGATGGCCAGCGACTGGGCGAAACAGCAATTGGCCGGCATCGTCGCGACGCTGGGACGCTTCGCGGCGGTAGTCGTCGAAGTTGTTGACTGCGGCTTCAATATCAAAGCGCAAGTCGAGGCTCTCGATCGGCTGTCGCGCGAGCGGCCCGACGCCGTCATCAGTATTCCCATCGCGAATGCCGCCGTGGCCGAAGCGCATCGCAACGTTTCTCATGCGGGAATCAAGCTCGTTCTGCTGGACAATGCGCCGACCGGCCTCCTCCCTGGGACCGACTACGCCACTCTCGTCTCGGCGGACAATTTCGGACTAGGCCAAATCGCCGCTTCGCTCCTATCACCCCACCTTCTCGTTGGCGGCATCGTCGGCATCCTCGCCTATGGGGTGGACTTCTTCGTCACCAACGAACGCGAGATCGCCTTCCGCAAATGGATGGGAAACGAACGCCCTGACCTCGTGATCAAGCACGCCAAATTCGCGGCGGTGGAGCGTGCCGCGCAGGCGATCGAGACTCTTCTCATCGCACAACCCAAGCTATCTGGGTTGTTCGTCGTCTGGGATGAACCAGCGATGCACGCCGTCCCCGTGTTGCGGCAGTTCGCGCGGCCACTGCCGATGACGACGATCGATCTTGGCAACGCTGCGGCGATCGAGCTGGCGTCCGGACAAATTCTCAAGGGTATCGGCGCCCAGCAACCCTACGACCAGGGCACGGCCGTCGCGATGGCGACCGTCATCGCGCTGATCGGTCGGGAGCCGCCACCCTGGGTGGCTCTACCAGGGCTTTCCGTCTCGACCAAAGACGTGATCGAGGCCTACCAGGTGATCTGGCATGCGCCTGCGCCGTCTGAATTAATTAAGGCATGGCGGGATACCGCGGCACGCTGAGCTTCTGGGCGGAGGCATTGGGGTGAATTGCAATATCTAGGCAAAATGAAATCGTGAGCGGCACTGACGGGCGCTGAAATTGCTCATATGCAGAAGGAATGGGCCGCACGAGATGTTCACCGATCGTTGGTCGATGTTGAACGAACGAATACCCTCTCGTCTGTCTACAGGAGGCGTCAGGCAATTTGTCGCAATGGCTGCATTGAGCGCCGTTCAATTTTGAAAGAAGGCCAATTATTCAACCGTAACCGGTACGCGCAAAGTCAGTGTCGACGGCACCGGCTTCCCATGATTGAGCGCCGGGAAGAAGCGCCAGTGCTTGAACGTGTCGATTAGGATCTGATTGAGGCGCGGATCGGGCGTCGGCTGTTCGAGCGTCACCGTGGCGCTGCCATCGGGTGCGATGACGAAACGCGCGATAGCGACGAGATTGAGCGCCTGATGGCGCAGCTCCGGCGGGATCACCGGAATGGGTTGGACGATCGCTCGCGCGCCGGATGTGCCGCCCGATGAATTGTCCTCGCGCGCTGGAGCGGCGGCCGGCGCCGATGCGGCTGCGGTTGGCGGGGTGGCGGGAACGACAGGAGCCGGAGATGCGGACTCTTGTGGTTCGGGAATCGGGGGGCGCGGTGGAACCGGCTTCGCCGGCGCGCGGTGCGGGACGGCTTTGACCTTTGGCGGCGGAGGAACGGGTTCCGGCCGCGCCGGTTCTGGCGCGGGCGGTTCAGGCGCCGGCTCCGGGGGCGGCGGCGGTGCGGGTTCGGGCGGCGGCGGTGCGGGTTCGGGCGGGGGCGGTGCCACCGGCGCGGGTTTAGCTGCGGGCGCTTCGGCTTGCTGCGGCGCGGGCGACGGCAGTTCGACGAAGGCGGCGGTAACTTCGACGGTCGGACGCTCGGACAGTTGCGGTGGCGATCCGAGAAAGGCGGCGATCGCGAGTCCGAGAAGGAGAAGCCCTAAACCGGTTCCCGTGATGACGACCGCGACACGGATACCGAGGTCACGGCCTCGACCATCCATCATTTCTTGCGCAGGGCGAACAGGAATCGTTCGACACCCGCCGTGCGCGCCCGCAACATGGCCTCTACCACCACACCATGCGGCGCATCCGAGTCGGCATTGACGACGACCACGCCGTCTGTGGCCAGGGGACCCAACCGATCGGGTAGATCGTCAAGCGATGTCTCCGTTTCGTTGACCAGCACATGGCCGTCGCGCGTGACGGTCAATGTCGGCGTGTGCCCGATCTGCAGCTGGCTGGTCTCGCCACGCGGCAGGTCGACGCGCAGGGAATGGAGATTCTGCATCGCCAGCGAAGCCAGCATGAAGGTCGCCAGCAGGAAGAACATCACGTCGATCATCGGAATGATTTCGATGCGGCCACGTTTTCGCGTGCGCGATGGCTTGAGCTTCATGACGCTTGTGTGCGCTCGAGTCGGATATGCTCGATCAGCGCGGTGCCCAGCCGCTCCATTTCATCGAGGGTCGCGGCGCGGCGATGGCTGAAGAAGTTGAAGGCCACCAGTGCCACCAGGGCGACCACGATGCCGATCGCGGTCGAAATCAGCGCCTCCGCCACGCCGCCGGTCACCGCCCCCGGATCGACCGCCCCCGAATCGCCGAACAGCCGGAAGGCGCCGATCATGCCGGCGATCGTGCCGAGCAGGCCGAGCAGCGGCGCGGCGGTAACGATGGTCTCCAGAATCCACAAGCCTTGATCGAGCCGCCGCTCGATCTGGGCCGCCTGATCGGCCGAGCGCGCTTCGATCCACCAGACTGGTTGCTCGCGATTGTCGGCGATGGCGCGGAAAAACTGCCCGAAACCGTTGTGAGCGGAAACCTGCCGCAGTTCCTGGCGCAATCCGTTCCAATCCGGCGCCGGCGATGCCACGAATTTCCTCAATGATCGCGGCAATCGCGTCAGGCGGGTGAACACATAGAGGCGATCGACCGCGGCGGCGATGGCGATCAAGGCCAGCACGATCAGCGGGTAGATGAAAACGCCGCCGGCCTTGAGCCCATCGGCCATCGCTTGCCATGCATCATCCATGATCAGAATTTGCGGCTGACGCCGAGATAGAAACCGCGGCGTGGCCCCCATTGCGGCGCGAACACGCCGATGCCGGTGCCGTCGCGGATTTCATAGGCCTCGTCGAACACATTGATCACCGAGAAGCGCAGATCGACGCCTTTGGCATCGAAGGCGGCCAGGTGATAGACCGCCCCCAAATCCAATTGCGTGTAGAGGGGCAAGGAGCCGGTATTGGCGAACCCATCGCGCAAGCCGCTGCCGAGAATGCCGTCGGCGCTCACGCGCAGATCGGGCAGGACTTGATAGCCGACGCCGCCCGATGCGGTATAGAGCTGATCGTGGTCGAGATGAATCCAGTGGGTCTGCGCATAGGCCAGTTCGGTGGGGTCCGAACTGAAGGTGGCTTGCTGTGAATCCGGGTCTTTGCCCATCGCGCGCGACACGGCGAAGTTGAGGTAGGCCGTCGTCTGCTTGCTGGTATAGGAGGCCGTCACTTCGCTGCCATAGATCAGGCCTTCGGCATAATTGAACGGCGTGTAGACCAGGGCCGCGCCGAACTGCCCTTCGTCGAGTAGATTTTTGACCTGCTTGTAATAGTTGTCCCAGCCGAGTTTGAATTCTTTGGTGACGTCCTGTTCGATACCGATGTCGAAATCGTTCGAGCGCTCCGATTTGACCGGGTCTTCGACCGTGGTATCGAATGTGTTGGCCGAGGTGTTGGCGAATTTGCTGACCGTCGACGACGCAATCAATTCCATCGGCGGCGGCGTGAAATAGCGCGCATAGCCGGCATGAAGGGTGGTCGTTTCGGTGGCGTTGTAGACGAAACCGAGGCGCGGACTGAGCTGGGTTTCGTTGATATAGGCGTTCACTGCATCGAAGCGCGCACCGTAGTTCATCGTCAATTGATGCGTCAGCCGCCACTCGTCCTGGACGTAGACGCCGTATTCGCTGCCGGTCTTGGCATGGTTGTCGGTGATGGTTTCGGGTGTGTCGCCGGTCACACCGCCGACGACGGGAAATACTGTCGATGTGTTGTTGGCGGCCGTGTGCTCGTTTTGCAGGACGAAGCCGGCCCGCAACGTATGCTGGTTGTTGAGGAAGTAGCTGCCATCGGCCTGCAGCCCGGTGGCAACGTCGTTGTCTTGCACATTGGACGCGATGCCGTTGTATTCGAGATCGCCGATCACATCGGGCGTGAAATGCAGGGTCGAATAGCGAATATAGGGCGCCACTTGATAGCCGAGATTGCCGTCTTCGCTCGTGCCCTGGAACGCCAGGGTGGCGTAGTGATTCACCTCCATCTGGTTCTCGTTGAGCTGGGAGGAGGGAATGACCGACGCGCCAACCGGCGTGGGGAATGCCGTGGCCTGCCCGGGATTATTGGGAACCTGGAACGTCCCGAAGGAAGTTCCCGTCACCAGACTCACGCGGTTGAACGGATTCACCAGATAGGAGAAATAGCCGAAGCCTTTCTCCTGATTGGTCAGGTCATGGATCGGCTGCGGATCCTTCGTCGGCGCTTCGACACCCAAAGTGTCGGTCAAATAGCTGCCACTGACGAAATAGTTCAGCGCGCCCTGGCTGCCGCCGTACTCGATCGAAGGCTGCAGCGTGTTGCGACTGCCGCCGTATATTTCGGCGACGCCGCCATCGGTGAAGGCGCCGCTCTTGGTGGTGATGTCGACGACGCCCGAGGTGCGGTAACCGTACTGGGCCGGCAATGCGCCATCGAGTACTTCCACACTGCCGGCGATCCGCGTGTCCAGCACCTGGCCGAAACCGGTGATACCCTCGGGCAACAGGATATCGTTGATCCGATATTGCAGATTGGCGTGTTCACCGCGCAAGTGAATCTGGCCATACGAGTCCTGCGCAGCACCGGGTGTTTGCAGCAGGACGTGGTTGAACGACGTGTCTGAACCCTGCGGCATGTCCTCGATGGCGGCGCTGCCGACGGTGTAGGCATTCGACCCGGTTTCGGGCGAAAGTTGGTTGCGCGCCTCGTCGAGTTGTTTGGCGGTCACTGCCATGTCGAGGGCCGTGTGGGTGCGCAGCACAAGCTCGGTCGGCACCGGCGACGTGGCATCAGCCGAAACGATCGCCGTCGCGGGTTCGAAATCGGTCTTGCTGCCCACCACCGCGTAGACACCCGCGCCGACATCCGGAAATGAGAAATGCCCGGTCTTGTCGGAGGTGGTGGTCGCAACCTGCTTCCCATCGCCCGTTTGCAAGACAACTTTCGCGTCGCTAATCGGCCGACCTAGCGCATCGTGGACCGTGCCTTTGATCGGAACACCCGCCGCCGCGCCGCGCCCCAGCGTCAAAAACACAGCCAGAATCAAGAATCCCCAATACCGCCCCATGTCTTGCCCCCGCAAATTCACAATGTTATGTTATAACATAACATTGTGAGAGTCGGAGAAAATGTCAACGCCCATTTCCGCAAGGGTGCATGCCGCACCGGTTGAATGGTGCGGACGTTCTGACGACAGCGTGTGCGCAACCGACGACGCGCGGACTCCCTGTGCGATTGGTGTCCGTAGACGCGACTTGCGGAGAGGCCTGTCGATATGCCGCATGACAAAACGAATCTGAGGGCATTGCGATCGGCGGAAGATGTCTGTCGGCGTGCGAACACGCGATTGACGCGCTTGCGCCGGAGTGTGCTCGCCTCGGTTCTTACGTCCGATCGTCCTTTGACCGCGTATCAGATATTGGATCGCCTGCGCATCGAAGACGCCTCGACGGCGCCGATGGTCGTTTACCGAAGCCTCAACGTTCTGATCAGGCTCGGCCTCGTCCATCGCGTCGACAGCACGAAATCCTTCGTCGCCTGCACGATGCATGAACACGCGCATCCCTGCCAAATTCTCGTCTGCCACTCCTGCGGCGCGACTGTTGAAGCGTGGGACGAATCGATTGCCGGCGCCGCCGAGCGTTTAGGCCGCCGGTTCGGTTTCGCTCTCGACAGGAATGTCATCGAGCTCACCGGCATTTGCGGCTCATGTCAGCAAGAAGCCAGTTAACCGTCGCCAAAGACCTCAGTTGGAATCAGAGAATTATCATAGCTAGCAGCGCCGGATCGAGCCGTGTGCTCTGTCGGTGTCCAGGCGACCGCGATCTACGCACGCGTGTGGCTCCTTCACCGGGAGCCAATCGCCCATTACCAAATCAAACGAACCTATAGCTCACAGCCTAGGAATGAGTATGCCTGCTCAATCCCGCATTGGGCACCTCTCACTTTCTGGTATCCTGCCGGGCGCTTGGCGGGAAGGCCTGTTTGCAGCAAGACCGAGGTCCTGCTGAGAGTCACGGCGATGCATTTGCCGCAAGCATTCTCATCGTCGATGACGATGTCTTTTAGATCGGACTCATCGAACGCATCCTGGGGTCCGCCGGCTATACGAATGTGTCCAGCACGGCCGACTCGCGCGAAGTGACCGAGCTGCACCACCGAAATGGCTACGATCTGATCATGCTCGATATGCACATGCCGCACCTCGACGGTCTTGCGGTGCTCGATCAAATGAACGCGATCGATCAAGGGCGCCAGGCGGCCATCATCGTCATGACCGGCGATGGCGATATCGCCATCCGGGTGAGTGCGCTCGAACGGGGCGCCCGCGATTTCCTCATCAAGCCCGCGAACCGCGCCGAGATGCTGAGTCGCATCCATAACATTCTGACAGTCGATTTTCTGGCGCGCGAGAACAGCGCCGAAAGGGCTCGATACAGATCGCTCCTTCGGACCATGTTGCCGGACTACGTCATCGCGCGACTGGACCAGGGCGAAGAGGACATCGTCGATGACTTCGATGACGTGGCCATCCTGTTCGCCGACCTTGTCGGCTTCTCCTCGGTGTGTGCGCGCCTTGAGCCCCGCATCGTGCTGGACAATCTCAGCCGGGTGTTTATGGCTATCGACGAACTCGCCGCGATACATGGTATCGAGAAGATCAAGACGATCGGCGACGCCTATATGGCCGTGAACGGTCTCCACGCCACCGACGATTCCCACTTCTTCGCAATGGCCGAGTTTGCCTTGGACGTCGTCGCTGCATTGGATCGCCTTGAGCCTGAGTTGGCCATCCCATTCAAGATACGCGCTGGCATCGAGCGTGGCTCGATCATCGCCGGCTTGGTAAAAGGCCATCGTGCGGTCTTCGATGTTTGGGGCGACACGGTGAACGCGGCGGCGCGCCTACAATCGTCGAGCGCACCGGGCCGCGTGGCGATCTCCGCCCATTTCGCCTCGGCTGTGAAGGACCGTTTCCAGCTTGAGGACGGGTACGCGGTCACCTTGCGTAATGTCGGCAAGACCGAAACCTACTTCCACGCAACGAATATCCGACTTGCCGCGCCCCCCAAAGACAATCGGGCTAGAGACAAGCACAGTGGCGAACAGTATGTCCATTCGGCCAAAAGCATTTGCTGCCAAGTCCGACGAAAAATCGGACGCAGCGTCAAGTTGGACTAGATGAAATCGCTAGCAGCGATGATCGCTTCAGCGATCGAGGCGATGCTTTCCTTCGAGTTCATCGACTTTTCTCGAAGGCGTTCGTAAGCTTCATGCTCGGAAATCGACCGGCTCTTCGCCAAGATTGCGACCGCCCGCTCGATTTTTCTTCTGGCCTTCAAGGTCTCGTCGAGATTTTTGATGCGGCGCTTCAAGCGGCCTTCATGCCCGGCCAGCGATATCGCCGTCGTCAGTGCGGCCAAAACACCAAAAGCGCGAATCGGCTTTGAGAGGACGCCGTGGACATTGAGGCGTTCCAACTCTTCGAGAATTTCCGGAGTCTCAAACGAAATGATAGCGATACGCGCAATGGCCTCGCATGACGCCATCCAGGCCAGGCCGCCCTTGTCGTTGATCCGGTTTATGAGGAAGAGGACAACGTCGATATGCTTTGGCAATTCTGCCGGCGCCGGCCAGACACTTTCAACCTGGCAGCCGATCCGCCGCAGGTGCGCCAAAAACATGTCCCGTTCGGAGTCGTCGGGATGAATGACAAGAACCCGCATCCGCCTCAAGCGGCGCAGAAGACTGTCGCTCCGAACAGGGATTTCGTCGCTCATTCCACAAGATGGCCTTTGAGAGACCGATCATAGCCGACGAGGTAAGGATCGGGGCGGATAACCGTATCGCAGCGCCAAGCCACATCGAATGAACCGCTCTCTCTGGCGCGCCCGATCAGCGGACGCATGGTGAAATGGTTGGTATCCGTGTCGAGGAATAAGTCTCCACCAGGACTTTTGAAGACCGCACCGGAGAGCGCAGATAGAACGTCTTCCGTCTCCACGCCGCCCCCGGCGCGCACCGCCTCGGCAAACATCTGAACCTGGGTATAGCAGACCTGGCTATAGACGCTGGGCGTCTCTGCGCCGTATCGCTTTTTGAAAGCGGCGAGGAACGACTGATTTGCCGTCGTATCAAGTGAGCCAAAGTACGGCGCAACCAGAAGATGCCCGGCTCGGCCGGTCGGACTGACCTTGATGAGTTCCGCTTCAGTCGTGGTAAAGGAGGCGATCGGCAGGTCTTCCCCTTTTATACCCGCCGCCTCAAGCGCGTTATAAAATGCGACGCTGCTCTCACCGACAACGGTGGATATGATGGCGCTGACGTTTTCGTTGGCGAGCGATCTTAACAGTGGCGTAAATTGCGCGGGTTGGTCGGCGAACGGAAAATATTGTTCGACGACGACCTTACCGTCGCTCTCCTGCAGAAACTCCCGAACGATCCGATTGATCTCCCGCGCAAAGAGCGTGTCCGAGCCAATCAAGGCAATCCGGTTGCCCCGCGTCCGATAGATGTATTCGAGCAGCGGCAAAACGACTTGATTAGGAACGGCACCCCCATAGATAACGTTTGGCGAGTATTCGAATCCCTCATAGACAGAGGGATAAAATAGAATGCCGTTATGTCGCTCGACATGCGGCAGGACGACTTTGCGGCTAGTCGACAAACAGCAGCCAAAGATGAAATTGACGCGGTGCTTTACGAGAAGCTCGGTCGCCAGCTCGGCGTATCGTTCATCCGAACCGGCCGGATCTAAAATCACCGGGTCGAGCTTGCGACCGTTGATGGCACCACTCTGATTGATTTCCTCACAGGCGAGAAGGACGCCTTGCAGATGAGCATGCTCCGTGACCGCCATCGGGCCCGACTGCGAGAACAGCACCCCAATGCGGATTGCATCGTTCCCCGTCATGCGGGTTCCTTTGCCATGTGAGCATCAATCCATTCTGCCATGGCCAACAGGGCCTCATCTTGACCGGGCCGTCCCATAAGCATCAGCCCGATGGGTAAGCCCGTATCAGACACTGCAACAGGAATACTAATCGAAGGCAAGCCTGCCAGATTTCCAATCCAACAGAACCAGGTCATACTGTCTTGGGTGGTCACGCGCCGTCCGCCGAAGTGTTGCCACGCCTCTCCGTGACGCGGCGCGACGACGGGAAGCGTGGGCAGGACGAGCGCATCCCATTCGGGCAAATCTTCGACAAGGGCCTGCACGAACCGTCCACGAAGCCGTTGCGCGATCAACAGCTCCGTTGCCAAGAGCTTATTCCCTGCTTCCAGATGTGCGCGCGTTACAGCAGAAAAGGCGTCGGGCGCCTTTGCCAACAATGCGGCGTGATACGATGATGCCTCACAATGGAGTATTGTTTCCCAGGCGGCAAAATAGCTGTCGACAGAGGGCAAAGACACCGACTGCGCCTCGATTCCACTGCGGTCGAGCGCAACGGCGATCGCATCTGCGACCTCGTCGGATCGCTCCAACCCCGGCCCCGTCAAGTTCAGCAATTTAGGAGTGTGCGCCAAGCTTGTCGGCTTAAAGGGCCGTGCATTCGCCGTCGTCAGATCGTTCGGATCGACGCCCAAAATGTACGGCAACAGGAGTTTGATGTCAGCCAGCGTCCTGGCCATGGGTCCAGGCGCATCCAATGACCAGCTGAGCGGCAGCACCCCGTGGCGCGAGGCGCGTCCATAGCTGGGTTTGAACCCATAAATACCGCACGCCGCAGACGGTATGCGGATCGAGCCACCCGTATCACTCCCGAGTGCCGCGCCGACAATACCGGCCGACACCGCGGCACCCGATCCGCCGCTGCTCCCGCCTGTGATCCGGTTTTTATCGTGCGGATTGCGTGTAGGGCCGAAGCGGGATGTGGTGTTGGTGGCCCCATAGGCCCATTCGTGCATGTTCGTCTTACCGAAGATGATCGCGCCCGCCCGGCGGAGATTGGCGACGATCGTCGCATCGGCCCGGGACGGTTCCAGCGGCAAGGCCTTGGAGCACGCCGTCGTTGGGAAATCGAGCGTGAGGTAATTGTCCTTGATGGCAATTGGAACGCCATCAATGGGGCTCAGAACATCCCCCCGCAAACGTCGCTGCGTTGCCGCCTCGGCCTGCGCCAGAACCGTTGCGCGATCGAGCGCCACAAAGGCGTTGAGATCCGCCTGTTGGTCGGCCCGTTCCAAGGCGCGTTCGACGAGGGAGGCCGAACGAACCGCGCCTTGAGCCAAGGCGGCAACCTGATCAGAGAGGCTTTCGTAACCTGGTATCACGCAAACCACCCGGTCCAAAAATATGTGAGGGCTCTTGATTGATGGGTTCGTTGAAGCTCTTCAAGCCGCGGCGAATCCGCTGCAGCGTCTTCTGGATTCTCTTCCTCTGCGCCTCTGAGAGAGTTCTTTTCTTGCGCAAGTCACACCCCCAGCAACTGCTGCTGCAGCGCCTTGTCCGCACGCAAGGACGCTCGATCGGTCTCCAATCGGATGGCGCCCTTCTCCATGACGTAAGCGCGATCGCAGAGCGATAGGCAGAAGTCGAGGTCTTGCTCGGCAACAAGAATGGAGACGCCGGTCTCCTGATTGATGCGCTTCAACATGCCCGCCATCTCATCGATGATTGATGGCTGAACGCCTTCGGTAGGCTCGTCCAGAAGCAGGATGCGCGGCTGTGTCGCCAAAGCACGAGCCAAGGCCAATATTTGCTGCTGACCGCCCGAAAGCCCGCCGGCGAGATCATTGGCCTTAGGCTTCAACAGCGGAAACTGCGCGTACATGTCACGGACAGCCTTCGCGCCGTCATGACCGTTGGCTTCGGCCGCCACAGCGATGTTCTCCGTTACCGTCATGCGCGGAAAGACGAAGCGCCCCTGGGGAACGTAGCCGATGCCGGCCCTGGCCCGTTTCGCCGGCGCGGACGGCAATATCTGCCCGTCAATTTCTACATGTCCCTGCATCGCGGGGATAAGGCCGGTCGAAAATCGCATCAGTGTCGATTTACCGACGCCGTTGCGCCCGAGCAGCGCTACCGCCTCGCCGTCTGCGACATCGATCGTCACACCGCGGATGATGACGGTCTTTCCATATCCGGCCGTAGCGCTCGAAATCCTAAACATGGGCGCGTCGCCCCAGATAAATATCGAGAACCCGGTCATCCGCCCGCAGCGTGTCGATATCGCCCTGGGCAAAGACTTCCCCGCGGTGGAGGACCGTCACATGGCCCTCCAGCATCCGCACGAATTCCATGTCGTGTTCGACGACGATGACGGTCATGTGCTTCGCGAGGATTCGAACAAGCTTGGAAAGTTCGCGCGTCTCTTCGTTGGTCATCCCGGCGGCTGGCTCATCGAGGAGAACCACACGGGGCGCGAGGCTCAACACCATGCCGATGTCGAGCCATTGCTGCTGCCCATGCGAGAGGGCCGATGCCTGCACCTTCGATTGCCCTTCCAGGCCGAGCATCGCGAGGATAGCCGACGCGACATTCGCCGCTTTCGATGCATCGCGGAGCCGCGAATAGGCAGCGACCCAAAGGTTATCCGCCACGGTCAGCTCACCAAAGATCTGAGGCTTCTGATTCTTGACGCCCATGCCAAGATGGACGCGCTCGAAGATCGGCGTGCGCGTAACATCTTTGCCTTCGATTTGGATGGAGCCGCTCTCCGGCTGATAGATGCCGACGCAGACCTTCAGATATGAGCTTTTGCCCGCGCCGTTCGGGCCGATTAGCGCAAACGGTCGGCCGGGATCGAAGTCCAGGCAGATCTTGTTGACCGGGACAACGCCACCGAATTCCTTGAACGCATCGTGAGTCGATAGCTTCTTGGCCGGCCCAGCCTGAATGGCCGCGTCAGCCAGGATACCCTCGAGCGCGCCCGCGTCGATTGATACCATGCCCGCATCCCGCGCCGCCTCATTCGGATCTGGAAGATGCCGTTGCCAAAGCGCGCCGAGCGCACCCAGCACGCCATTGCGCAGGAACAGCACCAGCAGAATAAGAACGATCCCCAGCACAAGCGTCGTTTGGCCGCCGACCGCGCCGCCACCGAGCCAGAACGATAACCCGCCGACGATCAAAGCGCCCACAAACGGCCCCGCGAGCGTGCCGAGTCCACCAACCAACACGTAGATAGGGACAAGGAGTGCTTCTTGGACCGAGAAAATGGACGGGCTGAGATAGTTCGACCACGCGCCAAAGAGTGCGCCGGCCAGTCCCGCGATCGCTCCCGATAGAGCGACGTTCACCAGTTGATACCGGCGGACGTCGTAGCCAAGAAGCTCGGTCTTCTGAATATCGAGGCGAACGCAGTTGACGATCTGCCCGAAGGTTCCCCTCATGATGCGGCGAACGATGAAATAGGCTGCCGCGGCGAGAACGACTGTCGCGGCAAACGCGGATGCCTGATTCAGCGCCGAAGAACCATGCCCGAAGGCCAGGGCGATGCCTGGGATGTCCGCCATCCCGTTATCGCCACCGACGACCGCCGTTCCCGCCTTTGCCTTGAATGATTGCGTCAGCGACCATAGCAACAAGGTGAAGGTGTAGGAGAGGATGGTGCTCTGAAGCGTTCCCATGCGGGCATAGAAGATGATCCACCCCAGAGCGGCCGCGACCAGTGCTCCGGCCAGAATACCGACCGGCAGCAACCAGACGATCGTGTTGCCGGTGACCGGCCCGAAGTTGATGGTAGCGACACCCGCGACGTAGCCACCAATGCCGTAGAAGGCCGTTTGCGCGAGGCTGAGAAATCCAGCGCGCCCCCAGACCACGTCGAGACTCAAACCGAGCAGCCCAAAAACGACCCAGGAGGTCGCCACATAGGCAAAGTAGGAGTCGAGGAAGGGTGACATGGCAAGAAGGAGGACCGCGACGATCGCCGGAAAAATGAGCCCGGCATGGCCGTAGAGTTTCTGCGAGGTCATCGTGTCATACCCTCACATCTTCCGGCGCCACTGCGCGGAGATACCCTGCGGGTACAGCCAGAGCAGTGCCGCCGTGATTGAAAAGAAGAAAACGTCGCCGACGACCGAGGTAAAGAAGCTCGCCACTACCGAAGCACCGCCACCGGCGCCAAGGGCGGCAATCGCAGCTCCGGTGAGGGCCACCGGCCCGGCCACGACAACCGCCAGAAAGGCCTTGATCACGAAAGCGAACCCCATGGCGGGCGTCGCTGGAACGATCGGGAGCAGGACCGCGCCGGCGAACCCCGCCAACCCACAACCGATCGAGAATGTCATCGTATTCGTCTTGCGCGAATCGATCCCGATCGCCTGGGCCATGTCCGGTACTTGAATGGCGGCGCGCGCTTTTCTGCCATAAGGGGTGCGGATCATCAGCATGTAGACGAACGCCATCATGGCCGCCGCCACGAAAATCATGAGCAGCGGATAGGCGGCCAGACTGTACCGGCCGATATGCAGGCTGTACGCGGGCATGCCGATGCCGGGCGTGACCGTGCCGAACATCAGAACGGCGAGCTGGTAAAAAACCATGCTCAGCCCCCATGTGGCCAACATCGTGTCGAATAAGCGGCCATAGAGCCGATTGATGATCAGCATCTCGACGATGGCACCGATGACGACCGTTACGATGACTGCGATCGGTATGGACAGGACAAACGGCACACCATGTTGCGTTGCCGTCAGGGCTGCATAGGCGCCGATCATCAGGAATTCGCCGTGGGCGAGATTGATGACCCCCATCAAGCCGAAAACGACGGCTAGGCCGATTGTCGCGATCAGCAGGATCGATGCACTCGACAAGGCCGATAGCAACACCGTCGCCAGGTAGTCCAATCCCATCACAGCTCTCCCCGATACGGACGCGCCGGATCCGACGCGCCCGTACTCCAGTTCAATCGACTATGGCGTGAACTGCTCGGCCGTATCCGGGTGAGCGACGAGATCGCATTTCTCGTTCTCGTAGCTCGGCGCCACGTCCTTGAACGTTTCGACGATCTTGAAGCTGTGCTTCGCATCGCCCTCGGCAATGTAGATATTTTGCCGCAGATGATGCGACCCCGCTTCTAGCTTCACGGTGCCATTCGGTGCTTCGAAGGTAAGGCCGCCTTCAAGCGCTTTGATCACAGCCGCAGACTCGGCAGTGCCGGCTTTTTTGACGGCTTCGGCCCAAAGATGCACCGCATTCCACGTGTCGACGGCCTCCGAGACGATCGGCGTGTCGCTGCCGTATTTTGCCGTCCACAGTTTGATGAAGGCCGCGTTCGCGGGGTTATCGACAGCCATGAAGTAGCCTTGATCAGCAATCAGACCCTCGCCGGCTGCCGGAGAAACGACGACCTGCTGATTGCCCGAACCGTAGTTCGTCGATACGACACCGATGGATTTCTTCAAACCGGCCGCAGCGAACTGCTCAAGAAACCCGGTCTGATTGGCACCGACCGGCAGCGCGACGACGAAGTCGGGCTTGGTCGATTGGATCTTCTGAATCGTCGGCGCGTAGTCGGTGATGCTGAGCGCCAGGAAATCTTCACCGACCACCTCGGCACCCAGCTTCTTGGCGTATTCGTGCACCCAGTGCGCCGAGATCGACCCGAAGTTGTAGTCGGGCGCCATGATGTATATCTTTTTGCCGTACTTCTTCACCGCCCAATCGATCAGCACGGAAAGTTGCTGCGATGCAGACGGCCCGGTGACGAAAGTCTCTTTGTCGCAAGCACCGCCCTCGTACAGCGATGAGTAGAAATACGGGAGCTTTGCCTTGCGGACGACCGGCCGCAGCGCTTCGCGCGACGAACTGGTAAGACCGGCGAACAGCACGTCGATCTTGTCGCGCAAAATCGCCGTGTTCGCATATTGCGTATATTTGGGAAGCTCGGACTGGGCGTCGTAGGAGACAACCTTGACCGGCTGGCCAAGCAGACCACCGTGTCCATTGATGTCCTCAATCGCCAGATTGAGCGCTTCGTTCTGTTGAATGCCGTAGATATTCAGGCCGCCGGTCAGATCGAAGATCGCTCCGACCTTCGTTTCAGCCTGCGCGATCTCGGTCATTCCGGCCGAAGCCACAACCGCAATCGCCAATAACAGTTTTCTCATGACAGGTGCCCCTCCGCGCTTGCCACGGAACTGAACACCTGGCCGGGATCAACTGTCTCAAATAAAAAAGCGACGTGCCCGGAACCAAGGTTCAGCATCGTCGCTTCAATTTTCATGTGCATCATTGCACAGCCGATTGATTGCAGCTTCGTTACGTCCTGTCAACAGCCTTTGTGCACCGGATGTGAATGGAATCCGCACTCACGGGCTGGTCGAGTTGGGGGAAAATATAACGCGCGTGGCGCCCGGCGACACGATCCACTTCATCGACTACGCCGCGCTCCGCTAGCGGAAAGGGCTGGACGTAAGTCCGGCCCCTTTTTTTTCAACGAAGGGCCCCGGCCGTGAGCATTTCGTTCGTGCGCATCCATTCACGGTCGTTCTCGTCGGCACTGCGGCGATGCCAAAGTATAAGATCGCGAGTATTTCCGCCCCAAATTAGAACGTCGCGGGTGAAACGACCTCTCCAACGCGATCAAGCGCCTTGCCGCTGTCCCCCTGCGTGATCTTGTCACGAAGCGGCATCTGCTCGTGCAGGCTCAATGCGGTCCGCACCAAGGTCAGATGGGTGAATGCCTGGGGGAAGTTACCCACCTGGCGGCCGGCGCGGGTATCGTATTCCTCCGACAGCAGACCCAAATCGTTACGCAGACCAAGCAGCCTATCAAGGATCGTGTCGGCGTCTTTCTGCCGCCCCTGCTGCTGGTACGCATCGGCCAGCCAGAAACTGCATGGCAGGAATACGCCCTCGCCAGCCGGCAAACCATCGGCCCCGCTCTCGGTCCGATAGCGCAGAACGAAGCCATCGACCACGAGTTCGCGTTCGATGGCCGCAATCGTGCCCTTCACGCGCGGATCGTCAATCGGCAGAAAGCCGACCGCGGGTATTAAGAGAAGACTGGCATCCAGTTCGTCGCCGCCGAAAGTTTGCGTGAAGCATCCTTTTGATGCGTTGTAGCCGTGTTCGCAGACGTTGCGATGAATGTCGTCGCGGACTGCCCGCCACCGGTCCAAAGGCGCATCGATCCCGTATTTCTCTGCGTCGCGGATGGATCGATCGAATGCGACCCAGGCCATCACCTTCGAATGCGTAAAGTGCTGGCGGCCGCCGCGCACCTCCCAGATTCCCTCATCCGGTTCGCGCCAAATGATCTCCAGGTGTTTCAAGGCATGGCATTGCAAGTCCCAACCCGAGGGCCATTCAGCCAAGCCGCCCTCGCGAGCCAAATGGAGCGCATCCATCATCTCGCCCCAGACATCCAACTGGAGCTGGTTGGAAGCGGCGTTTCCGATCCGAACAGGAGCGGCGCCTTCGTAACCCGGCAACCAAGGGATCTCCAATTCCGTCAGGCGCCGCTCGCCGCGAATGCTGTACATGATCTGCATGTCGCCGGGCGTTCCGGCAACCGCCCGGTGCAGCCAGTCACGCCAGGCTTTGGCTTCGTCGTAGTAGCCGGCGCCCATGAAAGCGATCAGCGTCAGCGTGGCATCGCGCACCCAGCAATAGCGATAATCCCAATTGCGCGGACCGCCGAGCTGCTCAGGCAAAGATGTTGTCGGCGCGGCGACGATGCCACCCGTTTCTGAATAGGTAAGCGCTTTCAGGACGAGAAGCGAACGCAGGACGGCATCGCGCCGATGACCTTCATAGGTGCAGCGTCCGGCCCATTCCAGCCAGAACGACTCTGTTTGGTGGAGCGCCTCTTCCGCATCGATCGCTTCGGGCAGGGGCCGGTGGGACGGGCCGTGCGTCAGGATAAAGGGGACACGGTTCCCGGCCTTGATGTCAAATTCGGCCGTGGTGGAAAGGTCCTCGCCATGCAAAGGGACCGTTGTTCGGAGAACGACTAAATTGGGGCCGGCGATAGCGACAATCCCATTCTCCTCCGTCAGCGCCGTGACCCACGGAATCGATGATCCGTAATCAAAGCGCACGGTCATGTCCATTCGCACGGAGACCGTACCGGCGCGTCCCTCGACGATGCGGATGAGCGATGAACGCGGTTGGCCGGTGACCATGAAGTCGATCACCGCGAAGGACCCTGTCTCGGTCTCAAATACGGTTTCCAGGACCATGGTCTCGTCGCGATAGGAGCGCGACGTGCTTTGGGCCTTCTGCCTCGGCGCAATCGACCACCGCCCATGGCGGGAGTCACCCAGAAGCGACGTGAAGCAGGCCGGGCTGTCGAACCGCGGCCAACATAGCCAGTCCACGGAACCGTCGCGGCTCACAAGGGCGGCGGTCCGGCAGTCTCCGATCAATCCGTAGTCTTCGATCCGCATAGGACCGCTCGGATCGGCCGCGGCAGCGCTTATTTCGGGTCGAGCTTCAGCCACTGGCGTCCTTCGCGCGCTAGAAGTGCATCGGCACCGGCCGGGCCTTCGCTGCCGGCGGCGTAAAGTTCCGGTGTCCCCTTGCCCCATCCATGCAGCAAAGGATCGATTGCCGCCCAACTCGTCTCGATATTGTCAGCCCGCTGAAAAAGCGTCGCGTCGCCGATCATGCAGTCGTAGAGGAGCGTTTCGTAGCCGACATTGGGCTTTTGCTGAAAATAGTCATCGTAGCGAAAGCTTGTCGCAACCGGGGCTAACTGCATCTTCGGCCCCGGAACCTTGACGTTGAGGATCGTCTCGATCCCGTGAGTGGGATCGATCTGGATGCGAAGCAGATCGCTTTGCTCGTCCATCCCAGGCGCGTCCGCGAACAGCGGTGCGCGCGCCTTTTTGAAGCGCACAGCGATCTCTGTGCGTCGGCCTATGAGGCGCTTCCCCGTGCGGAGATAGAAAGGAACGCCGGACCATCGCTCGTTCTCGATGGCAAGCTTGAGTGCGACATAGGTTTCCGTCGCGCTGTCGGGAGACACATGGGGTTCCTGGAGATATCCCGCCACGGCCTCTTCCGCAATCTTGCCGGCGGTATATTGCCCGCGGACGGCATGTTCGGGCTGAATCGGCTTCACACATTCGACCAATTTGGCCTTCGCTGTGCGGATCGCATCGGCATCCAACGACGATGGCGGTTCGATCGCCGTCATACAGAGGAGCTGGAAGAGATGGTTCGGCACCATATCGCGCAAAGCGCCCGTAGCCTCATAGAAGGAGCCACGCTGCTCGACGCCGATCGTTTCTGCCGCTGTGATTTGGACGTGATCGATAAAGTCACGACACCAGACCGGCTCGTACATCGCGTTGGCGAAACGGACGGCCAGAATGCTTTGCACAGTCTCTTTGCCGAGGAAGTGGTCGATTCGATAAAACTGACTCTCCGCGGCGGACTTCAAAATCCGCGCATTGAGATTTTTGGCTGAGCTCAAATCGGCACCGAACGGCTTTTCGATGACCACACGCCGAAAAGCATCGTTGCCTGACTCTTTCAGCAATCCGGCTGCGCCCAAGTGATCGATGATCGGCCCGAAGAATCGGGCAGGAACGGCAAGGTAGAAGACGACATTCCCCTGTAGACGGTGGGTGAGATCGCCATACAAAGGCGCTTGCTCGAAATCGCCTTGCAGATAGGACAGACGTTGGCGAACCCAGCCCCAAGCCGCTGCATCGATTTGCTTGGCGTGGAACTCGGCACTTTCATCGCGCGTAAAGGATTGCATCGTCTCGGATAGCGCGCTCCGCCATCCTTCATCGGTATTGTCTGAGTGGTCGATACCGAGGACGCGCAGATTCTCGCTCAGCAAATGACTGCCGGCCAAGTTGTAAAGCGCGGGCATCAGCAGCCGCTTCGTCAAATCTCCGCCCGCTCCGAAGATGACCAAAGTGCAGGGCGGGGCCGGCTCGACCCCTGAGGCGGATCGGCCGATCACACTGACCGGAAGATGGGACTGCCCGTCGGCAGATGTGCTCCGTGGCGGCAAATTGACAGCAGTGTTCATCGGACTAACCGCGGCAATGAGATCCGGGGCTATGGAAGGGCCGATAAACGGCAATTCGATGGCGAGCGAAGCCCATATCCGAGTAACCGATGCTGTGGCGGCCAGCGGTGGTACGCGCCCGGGCGGTATGTAAAGATCATCCCTTCAAGAAGGCCGCGCGGGGAAATCGAGCCCGCGCCGTCCGCCCAATCAGCCGCCTCTTCATGAAATCAGTTCGGAGTTCAACGATGGCCGATACGTCCGATTACATACCGCCCAAGATATGGTCCTGGAACAAGCCCAATGGCGGCCGCTTCGCCAGCACCAATCGGCCCATCGCTGGACCAACCCACGAGAAGGAGTTGCCGATCGGGCGTCATCCGCTCCAACTCTATTCACTCGGCACACCAAATGGTGTGAAGGTCACGATCATGCTGGAGGAGTTGCTCGCGTTGGGCCATTCCGGCGCCGAGTACGACGCTTGGCTGATAAAAATCGGCGACGGCGACCAATTTGGCAGCGGCTTTGTCGAGGTCAACCCGAATTCCAAAATTCCTGCCTTGATGGATCGCAGCGGCCCGAAGCCGATCCGAGTCTTCGAATCCGGATCGATCCTTGTCTACCTCGCCGAGAAGTTCGGCGCTTTCCTTTCAACGGATATCGAAACCAGAACCGAGACGCTGAACTGGCTATTTTGGCAAATGGGCAGCGCTCCCTATCTCGGCGGCGGCTTCGGTCATTTCTACGCCTATGCTCCAACCAAAATCGAATATGCGATCGATCGCTTCGCGATGGAGGTCAAGCGCCAGCTCGACGTCCTCGATAGACGCCTTGCGGAAGCCGAGTACCTCGCGGGCAATCAATATTCGATCGCCGACATCGCGACCTTCCCGTGGTATGGCGGGTTGGTCAAAGGCTGGGCTTACAACGCCGCCGAGTTTCTATCGGTGCAAGACTACAAGAACGTTCAGCGTTGGGCCGACACCATCTTCGCGCGGCCTGCCGTGAAACGCGGCCGCATGGTCAACCGTATGGTCGGCGACCCGGCCGGCCAGCTTCGCGAACGTCATGACGCCAGCGACTTCGAGACGAAAACCGAGGATAAGGTTGCAAAGACGGAACCGTAAACGCGGCGTCGAGGCGTTTCTTTCTCTAACCATTCAAGGGACCAACAAACTACCGACGCCCATGCGCTGAATGTCGTACCGCTGACTGGGCTATCGACCCGGAGCAAAAAGAACTATTTGCTCGGCCATGCGACGCAGCGGGACTTCTCCGCGCTGAAGCCCGAAAACCATCAAGTGATCGCCTCGATACGCCGCGAGACCGATCAAGTGATGCGGTCAATTCGCCATTCTGTCATCCTGCATCGACATCCTTCGCTGCTATCCATCACGCACGATCCACACACCTGAGGGAATCGCCTCGGCCCATGTCCCCCTTATCGAGGCTATGATGCTTCCGCGGCACCCCTGACGGGCTTTCCGAAGCGAATGGCAACCCATACGGTCGCGTGCATTCGGCAGCGCAATAATGAGCGAATGCTTATAAAAGTGCGTTTTGGCGCTGCTCGGAGAAAGGCATCCAATAAGCGTCAGCTCTTCCGACTCGTTGGCCCAGTGACGGCGTCACCGACGGCTCCCGATTCGCGTCAATTCCTGGCCGATATCTTCCAGCGCGATAACGCGGTCAACGATACCCGCGCTGATAGCGGCGCCCGGCATGCCAAATACGATCGAACTCGCTTCATCTTGGGCAATGACAGTGGCACCGCTGGCATGAGCGATCTCCAGTCCGCTGACCCCGTCTCTTCCCATCCCGGTCATGATGACATGGACCGATGCCTGCCCCAGCGCCTTCGCCGTGCTTTCGAAAAGAAAACTCGCCGATGGCCGGAAACCTCCGATCGCCGGACCATCGTCGAGAAGAACGCGGCTCGCGTCAGCAAGGCCAAGATGCCGATCGTCAGGCGCCACATACACCGTTGACGCCCTCAAAGGCTCACCGTTTTCCGCGATCTTGACCGGCAACGGGCAATTGGAAGCAAGCCACTGAATCAAGCCCTCAAGAAATCCTTTCGCTATGTGCTGCACGATCAAGATCGACGGCGCGAAACCATGAGGCAAGTCACCCAAGAGACGCTGCAGAGCTGCCGGCCCACCGGTGGACGCCCCTATGGCGACGGTGCGGATTGGCCACGCGGCGGGCACTCGCAAAAGGGACGGTTGATCGCCTTCGCGCCGAGGCGCCGCGATGCGCAGCGCAGTCCGCGAGTCTTCGCGCCAGCGGCGTACGACTCGTACCTGCGCCATCGCTTTGATCGTGGAGACAAAGCGGCGGGTCTCTGGCGAAGATGCCGATCCTGGAATCGCCAAGATAGTGAGCGCCCCCACATGAAGCGCGTTCATGGCGGCAGCGACGTTGCTAGCGTCATGAGATTCCGAGACGATGACGATCGGTATCGGCGCGTCGACCATGATTTCGGCAGTGGCTTCCAATCCTCCGCCACCCGGCAGCCGATCGGCGATCAGAATTACACTGGGTTTCAAGCGGATCGCGGCATTTTTTGCTTCGCTCGCTCGCGCTGCTTCACCTATGACGGTTATGGACGGATCGCTGGCGAGGAGCTCTCGCAGATGCTGACGACGCGAAACGGCGCCGTCCACGATCAGCACGCGAATCATGGGTCGAAACGGTCAAAGGATTTGAGCGATGGTCGCAAGCAATTCCTTTTGGTCGAATGCACTCTTCGGCAGATAAGCGTTGGCCCCGACCGCCATGCCTCGCGCCTTGTCTGCGTCGGATTCTCGACCCGTAACCAGAATCACAGGTAATGATCGGTATTTGTTTGATGCCCGGATCGATTCCGTAAGCGCGATACCGTCCATACCCGGCATTTCCACATCGGATACCACGAGATCGGCGCCGCCGGCGAGAAGAAGTTGCCAGGCCTCGTCACCATTGGCGGCAACAACGACCTCATACCCCTCTGCCTCCAAAAGGCTCTTTTCCAACATGCGGACCGTCAGAGAGTCATCGACGACCAGAAGTTTTTTACGAAGCAATGCCTCGCCTTCATTGGCCCCGTCCCATCCACCTCGCTTTCCGCTTCGGAGGGCGGCCTCGATCAGGCTTGCGGGATCAAGAATAAGGCCTACCTGCCCGTCCGATAGGATACTCGCTCCTGTAACGCAAGGAATTTTGCGCAGCCGTCTGCCGAGCGACGTTACGACGAGCTCGCGCTCCGCGAGGGCTTCGTCGACGGCGAAGAACAGGGTGCGCCCGTTTGACGACAATGAGATGGCCGGCCGAACCTTTTTCGCGGGCTCCGCTTCCGCCCGCCCGAGAATATCGGCAAGCGCCACGACCGGCGTGGGGACGCCATCCGCAAGAAGCGCGTCGTAACCGTCGATCGCCTTTAGGTCGCCGCGATCAATGCGCACGACACGGCCGACGACCGACGATTCCACACCGAAGACCTGCCCCCCGATCCGTACCAATACCGCGCGGATCGTCGTCAGGGTTACGGGAACGGAAATTATAATTTTTGTCCCGACCGACCATTCGCTCTCAATGTCGATCGTGCCGCGAAGGGCGGCGATCTTGGCTGCCACAATATCGAGCCCGACTCCCCTACCGGAAACGATGCTGACCGCCTTGGCCGTTGAGAAACCGGGAAGCAAAATCGAGCGAATGAGGTCGCGCGAGTTCTCCGGAACAGACTTCCCCATCGCCAGAAGACGGTCGCGGATGGCTGCCGTATCTATTCCTCCGCCATTGTCTCGGATGGTGACCATCAAACGCTGCCCACTTAATTCGGCTTTGATCACTACGCTGCCAACCTCAGGCTTTCCTATTCGCCGCCGTATCTCAAGGGCCTCGATACCATGATCGACCGCGTTGCGGACGAGATGCAGCAGCGCCTCTTTCATCCCGTCGATGATGGCACGGTCAACTTCTACCTCTCCGCCTTCGATCGTCAGCTCCGCCCGCTTATGATCGTCCACGGTGAGCTCGCGGACGGTTCGCTGCAAACCCTCGCATGCCGTGTTGAAGGGCTGCATGCGGAGACTGCGGATATCTTCGTCCAGCGGGGCACTGATCTGATGAAGCGCACGGCAATCCATGCCGAGCCGCTCGGTCAGCCTTTGCGCGTCCTGCTCCAGCCGCGATACAAGACTGGCACAGCTGCCAAGCATTCGATCCAGTTCTCGCGGGGAGCGAAGACCGCGCGTAGTAACCTGCGATCCTTCTTCTCGGACTATTCGCAGCATGGTGGCAATATCGACCTCGGCGTCGCGCCAGGCTCGCCGCAAATCCGTCGCGCACAACAAAAGCTCGATAGCGGCTGCGTGACGATCGTCAAAACGATGCCGAGTGGTCAGAAGCTCGCCACTGCGACTCAACAGCGTGTCCAGCTTGTTCGCCGAAATGCGCAGCATCTCCGCTCCCTTTACGGGAAACGCCGCGACCGGAGGAGACGACGGCTCAAGCGAATTGTTCGCAGCCGAAGTCTCCCCTTGCACAGAATGGACGGTATCGCGTTTTTCAATGTTCAGATCAGGCGCACTCGGATGATCCAAAGCAGAAGGCCTTGCCGGGGGTCTGGAGGACCGACTTTGGATAGATGGAGGGCTTCCCGGATTCCCCAATATACGTATCGTTTCGACGATCGGCGCAGTGGCCAAAGTTTCGCCCCGCCCCAATCGCCGTCCGGCGTCGGCGATAGCGTCGACGGCAGGCAGAACTGCGTCAAAGAACGCAGCATTGGCCGGCACCGTTCCCACGCGTGCCGCCAATAACAACTCTTCCAAACGATGCGTTACGGAAATGATAGGCGCAGCTCCAACCGAGGCAGCGGCGCCTTTGAGAGTATGCAGCGTGCGCGACGCTGCGGTAAACAGCTCGCGGCGCAAGCTTTGATCTTGCGTCTTCTCGATCGCCAATAGATCCCGTTCAAGCGACGGGAGGCGGTCGTCGAGTTCGGCGACGAACGTCGCGATCAGCCGACGCAGCAGCCGCTCATTGTCCATGCCAGCTTCCTAAGCAACCAATTGCTTCAGCCCTCCGCCCAAATCACTCAGGTGGCGGATGGCTTGTTCGGACTGATTGGTTGCTGTCAGATTCTGGGCGCTGACCTGATTGATGTTCTGCATCGCCTGGTGGATTTGGCGCATTCCCGTTGTTTGTTGCCCTGCCGAAGCAGCGATCTGCGCCGCGGCCTCGGCGGCGTCGTTGGCCGACTCAGCCAGCATGCGGATCGTAGTCCCCGCCTCCGTGATGGTTTTGAGAGCGTCGGCAACGCTTTTCGTGCCTTGCTCGGTCATCATCACCGCGGCGTTGGTCGCCTTTTGTATGTCGCCGAGAATCTGCCGGACCTGCATGGTGGCGCGCTTGGACTGATCGGCGAGCACCTTGATCTCGCTGGCGACGACATTGAAGCCGCGGCCATGTTCTCCCGCGCGCGATGCCTCGATCGCGGCATTGAGCGAAAGAAGGTTAATTTGCTCGGTTATGTCGTTCACCGAGGCGATAATGTCGCCGATCGATTGCGCCTGGCCGGACAGAGCAAGAATCCCTTCGGCGACCGTTGATGTGCGCTCGCGCACCACGGTCATCGCTTCTACCGATTCGTCGACGGCCTTCCGGCCGGCCTCGCTGGCATCGGCAGCCCGCTGCGAGGACTCGGAGACGGAAATCGCTCTCTGCGCGGCTTGTTCAGCCGTCTGTAGAACTTCATCGACAGTCGCCACGGTTTCGGTCACGGCGGAATTCTGTTCGCGCATGCCGGCGGCCTGTTGTGTTGTTCCAGCCAAAATCTCCGCCGACGCGGACGAGAGCGCCTCCACCATAGCGGTGATAGGCCGTGTGATGCTCGTCGCGAACAGCGCGCCAATGGCGATCAAAATGGCAATGGCCCCGATCGTCCCGTAGATGATGGTGTTGTAGGTCAGCTGAGACGTGCTGTCCGCCTTTTCACTGCGCTGGGTGAGCAAATTTGCCTCTTCCTGCAACATCTGCGCGAGCACACCGCGAATATTGTCCATGGTCGCCTTACCACGATCGGTTTCGATGACGGCAAGGGCAGCATCGAACCCCTTCTCTTTGCGCAGATCGACTGTCTCCTGTAGTTCGTCCATCTTCTGCGCGACCAATGGGCGGAGAGACCCAATTCGCGCCACCTCATTGGGATTGTCGGCAGTCAACGTGCCAAGACGATCGAGGGCTGCGCCCACATCACTTTTCGCTGCGGTATAGGGGGCGAGGTACCGATCGAATCCGGTCAGAACATAACCGCGCTGGCCTGTCTCGGCATTCAAGAGTTGGTTGGTCAGCACATCGATCTGCTCGCGGACGGCATGCGTATGCTCCTGCAACTTACTGGACGCGATCAACTCCTGAGTGTTTGAAAATGTAATCCAGCCCACGATGAGAAGGATGACAGGCCCGATCGCGAATCCTATCCCCAGCTTTGTTCGTATCGTCCGGAACCCATTCATGCTTGACCTCCCCTGCCGGCGTCGCTTGCGTCGTTCGCCGGTCCTATAAATAGCCTTTTGTCGTTCAATAGCGCCTCTCCATCGAGGACCACGAACCCTTGCGACGAGATGCCTTTGATCACCGACCGATCGATCTCACGAGTGTAACCGTCGGCTCGAATATCCGAGGGCGCCAACGATACCGTCTCGATACCAGCATCTCCGATTATGCCGAACTCGGCTGCGTCGCCGCCGAAGATGACAACCGAAGCGTTTGGCGCCGAAGCAATCGGCCTGCCGAAGAGAGGACGGAGATCGAACACCGGTAACACGGTGCCGCGCCAATTGACGACGCCCACAACAACATCCGGCGCGCCGGGAATGGCAGCAAGAAACGGGGCGCGCAACACATCGAGGGCATAACGGATCTCAAGGCAGATTTTCTCGCCGCCGAGAGGCAGCACGATCATTTCCAGCATCGTGCCTTGCGAGGCTGAAGCAATCGGTTCGGCCAAGCGATTTGTCCGCTCTTCAAGGATGCGGCGTGCGGTTTCGGACATGGTCATGACCGCGCTACCCGCTTCAACTCGGCGCGGGCCGCGTTCACCAGCATCGCTACAGTCTCTCCTTCGCCGCCAGCCAGCACTTGCGTGGGAGAAGAAGCCTCGCAAATCGTCACCGCATTCTCGAACGCCCGCTGCGCCAACTGACTATCCCCCCTTCGACGTAGAATGAGGCCCAGCGTGAAATGGGCCAGAGCCAAATTGCGGTCGAGGTAGATTGCGTGCCCCAACGCGACGACCGCCTCGTCATCCCTGCCCTGACCGAGAGAGATGATCGCCCTGAGATAATGCAAACCGGAATGAAGAGGATGGCGGCCGAGCGCTTCGTCGAGGGTTCGAAAGGCCGTCGGAAAGTCACCGCTATCTGCCAAAGCGCGGATACGAAGCGCCTCCGTGTCGGCATCAACCGCCGCCGGAGTCAGCGTTTCGACCGCCGATTCAGTCTTGCGCGTTAGCCGATGCGCGACCTTGGCCTTGGTCCGCGGCGACGCCATACGGATGCGAATTCGACGCGTACCGGGAGCGCTTGGCCAAGCTTGATCTATGCCCTCCCCCGGCGCCCCTTCCTTTTGCGACTGCCCCTTGGTCAAGGATAGCCGACGATAGATGATACCTGCTGGTGTCTTGACGGTGGCAAAGGGCGCATAGGTCGTCAACATAGGATCCGCCGGCGCAGTCAGCAGCCATCCTCCGTCAGCGAGGGCGTCGAACAAAAGGCGCGCTACTCGGGCCACCGTGGCGGTATCGAAGTAGATCATTACATTCCGACAAAGGATCAAGTCGAGGTTTTCCGCAAATGAGGGCGCTACGTCGCTATTGAGATTGTGGCGCTCGTACCGCACTCGCCCGCGAATACGCTCCGCGAGATGGAGGTATTCACCGTTTTTATCGAAATAGCGTTGGACGAAATCGCTATCATTGCCGCGTAGGGACCATGACCGATACCGCGCCTCCCGAGCGAAGCGAAGCGCCGACGGTGATAGATCGGTGGCGAAGACTGTCGCGCGATGGGCCAGAGCCTCTTGCTCGAATAAGATCGCCAAAGAATAAGGCTCTTCGCCGGAAGCACAGCCGGCACTCCATGCGCGCAGCATCTTGTCGCCGGTGCGCGCCAAGAAATCGGGCAGTATTTCCCTACGAATCAGATCGAAATGCGCCGTCTCGCGAAAAAAATAGGTTTCGCCGACAGCAAGCTCGTCGATCAATCGATCGAATAGACTCGGGTCGGTTTCCAGAAGGGCTGCGAAGGTGGCGGTGCTTGGCTGGCCCGCAACCCGCCACGCTTTGCGGACCACACGCGTTATTTCGCCGGTCCGTCCCTCCGGAAACACCCAGCCGAATCGGCGTTGCATCACATCAAGCGTTGCATCCACCAAACATCGGTCGATATCCCGATCCAGTGCGGCCGTCATACTGGAGCCAACACATCGAGAGCCGCCGCCTCGGTTGCGGAAAGGAAGGCCACAAAATCATGGATGATCACCAAGCCGTCGGGAAGCTTGGCGACGCCGGCTACCATCGCGCCGATGGAAGGCACATCGCCGGCGGGGACGATATCGCTATCTGCAATCGAAACAAAGTCGCTGACGCGATCTACTCTGAGCGCGACGACGCGATTCGACGTCCGAGCTATGATCAAATAGTCGTTAGGTTCGAGAGGTTTTGCCGGCAAGCCGAAACGGGCCCGAATGTCGAGCACGGGCAATATCCGTCCGCGGAAATTGATGACGCCTTCGACGATGGGCGGCGCCTTCGGCAGTGCCGCGATCATGACGGCGCGAACGGCTTCCACCACGTCGGCAGCAACGATGCCAAATCGTTCTGCATCCAGATGAAAGATCAGCGTGTCCATCATCAATGTCCATCACTCTCTTCAACTACGCATCGCGTCAGTGCTTTCATCATCCTGCTCGATGTAAAGATCCGCGATCGAAAACGCTTTAACGCCCTGCGTGGTGCCGGGCGCTTCGACGATCGCGGGGCCGGATAAATAATCGAAGCCGGCAGCAATTGCCGCGACCACAAGGCTTTTCGTGGTCAAGCCATCGATAAAAGCCTTTGTCTGAAACGGCGCCAATCGCTTCATAAAGGTGTTCATGGCCAGCATCATGTCGCTTTCACCACCGCCAGGAGAGCGCAACTCCACGCCGACGGCGTGGAGGTCCAATCCTTTAACTTGCTGGAAGTCGGCGCGATCGATCTCGGTGCGAAAGGTCATCGACCGGCAATATGGTCGCAATTCTCGCATGCGATCTTCGATACGCGCCGTCAGCAAATCCTCGGGAACATCGCAAAGAGACAGAACCAGGAAGCGACGCGCCGCTTCCGGCAGCTTCGAGGCCAACTCCTGATATCGCGACCGCGATGCCGCACGCTCCAGCGTATGCCAATGCAACCGCGCAACCACGAGGTGAGGACTCTGGGCGGAGACTCCGTCTTCGGTTTCGGCATGTGCCCTGGCAAGGCAGGTAAGGTCGAGCAGGTCGATAGGGATGTGGATCGCACCCGGCGCCACTCGAACGCTGAGCGTGTAGCCAACCAACGTCTGACTTCCCGCCCGCCAGACGGGCGTTTTCTGCATAATGACCGCAGACGGATGCTCCTCCGGCTCGGCAGCGGCGCTCGGAGAAGCAAGCGCCGCGAATGCGCGATTGAGATGCGCAATCTCCTCCACACTCTCTTCGGTCCCCACCTGCGGCCGCTTCTTCTTGGACAAGACAGGCGCGCCGCCCTCAGCATCGTCTGGTGATTGGATGCCCTCTGCGGGCAGCATGACAACGCCGATCGAAGCTTCGATTTCCGCGACGATCGCTTTACGCTTCAACCGCGCCAGACTGGCCGACAACCCGGGAAAGAACAGCAGGATCTGATTGCCGGCCTGCTTGGCCCAATACCCTCCTGCTCCGAGAAAGTCGTTTACCACCTCATCGACCAGTCGCCACGCTCTCTTCGAGAGATAGGCAGTCGGATCGGATCTGCCGAGAACCAGTTCGCTGATATCAATCGTCTGAATCTGTTCAGGACGCGCTTTGGCCCGTCGCACGATGCTCTGGAGCTCTTCCCAACCAACCTGGCGTTCCGTCGACGCGTTGGACGCCGCTTTCGCAGTGCCCCGCGCGGGCACGATGACCGTTTCGCGGACACGACGGTCGACCGTTGAAGCGATAACCGAATGGGCCAGATCCGCCGCCTGCGCACCCATCTTTGGATAGAAGATCGAAATCATCCCGGGCCCCGAACTCCAGAACGTCGCCCCCTCCTTCAGCATCGAGCGCAAATCGGAGAAAATACCGTCGATCAGCTCGCTTCCCGCTTCGGCACCGGAGGGCATAGTCTTTCCCAACAACGCGCCGACGTTCAGCCGCCGGATTGCACCGGCCGAGGTGAACTGTAACGGGACCAGTATTTTGGACCATCTTTCGGTCCACACCTTCACAAAGACAGCCTCGCCATCTGCCATGGGCGGCCCCCTCGACGCATCCATACATCAGCCTCAGGGTGGTAATGGTCCCTGTGGCACGCCGGCAATCGTCGCGTTTACCAATTCGATCAATTCGCCGCCGCGAAATGGCTTGCGTAGAACGGCGTCGGCGCCAAATTGAGTCGCTGTTTCCAGGAACGAGAAGGCGCCTACCCTGCCGCCGCCGCTCATCGCGATGATGAGGAGCTGCGGCGAGCGCTTTTTGAGATCGCGGACCAGCATAAGGCCCTCCTTGTCGGGCATAATCACGTCAGTGATCACGAGATCGACGTTCGTCCGCGCGATCACCTCCTCCGCCTCGATACCATTGGCCGCCTCGAATATGACGTGCCCTGCTTTGGTAAGCAGCTTCTGCATCGTGGCCCGTATGAGTATGTCATCGTCGGCGATCAGAATTTGCGCCATGATCTCCACCTATCCGCTTGGTCACGTCTTGACAGCATTCTCCGCCTAGGAGGCGCGCAGCTGCCTTTGTGCGACCCATTTTTCGATCCACGGCATGACATCTTGGGCATGCAGCGGTTTGCTGAAGTAATATCCCTGCACATAGTCGCAGTGCAGCGTCGCCAAATGATTGACCGTCTCTCCCTTCTCTGCGCCTTCCGCGACCACAGACAGGCTGAGATTGTGGGCGAGATCGATGATGGTTTTGACGATGACCTGGTTCTCGGCCGAGGTCGCACAATCGGCGACGAATTCCTTGTCGATTTTAAGTTCCGAAAATGGAAGACGATGAAGCTGCGTCAATGATGAATAGCCCGTGCCGAAATCGTCGATCGAGAGGTTGAATCCCATCAGACGCAATCTCGTCAGGATATCGATCGCATCCGCGGCATTCGCCGCCGCCGCGGTTTCCGTCAACTCAAGGGTGATCCATTTCGGTTCGACTTTATATTCCCTGCACAATCTATTCAGTTCGTCTGCGAACGAAATATCGGAAAGGTCTTTTCCCGATATGTTGATTGCGACATTCATCATCGCGCCGTCCCTGTGCCAAGTGGCCACCTGATGGATAGCCAGGCGCGCAACTTCGCGCGTCAGCATACCGATAAGACCGGCGCGTTCGGCGATCGGCACGAATTCGTTCGGAAAGACGTCGCCGCGCGCTTCGTGTCTCCAACGAACCAATGCCTCGAAATGAGAAACGTTCATTTCGCTGATTTTGACCTTGGGCTGATACATCATGAAGAGTTCGCGACTCTCGATGGCATGCTGCAGCGACTTATCGTCTATCTCGTGTTCGTCGATTCTGAGCGAATTGAGAAATTTCTGAAGGTCCGCGACGCGCAACGGCTTCAACAGCGCGCCCGCCATGCTCAACCCGCGCTCCGTGCCGAGACGACGTGCCGATTCCACCACCTTCGCATCGAAGCCGCTCATCACCAGGATCTGAGCGCTGCTCTTCTCAAGCGCGAGAAAGCGAATGATCTCGACGCCATCCATACCCGGCATATGGAGATCGAGTGAAATATGAGTCGGCTGCCACTCCCGATGAATCGCGCGAAATTCGGCCGCGTCGGACGTCGATCTGACGTCATAGCTGCAGGTATGCGCCACCTTCGCCACCAAATTCGCGATATCAGGCTCGTCGTCAATGATCAGAAGACGATTTGCGGCCATTACCTAACCCTCTGATGAAGTCGGGGGACGGAGTCGCCAAGCTTCAAGGCAACAGCTGAACTATTGCGCATCGATCACTTCTCGCATTTTGGTAAACAGCTCCTCCATACGATACGGCTTGCTTAAGAGATTAATTCCGTCCGGAATTTTATTGCCATTCTCCAAAAGCCCTTCCGGGAATCCCGATGTCAGCAGAATCCTGATTGCCGGCCAGCGTCGCTTGACTTCCCGCGCTAGGTCAGCCCCCGTCATCGCGCCGGGCATGATCACATCGCTGAATATCAGCCGAATATCCGGATCGCGTTCCAACAGCGTCAGGGCTGCGGACGCGGCTTCGGCCTCCTGCACGCGATAGCCGGCACCCGACAGCTGCTTGGCGACCGCCTTGCGCACCGCCACATTGTCCTCGACCACCAAGACCGTTTCGCCCAAGCCGAATTTCGTGCTTCTCGACGCTTGCGCGTCCACAGTCCTGACACTGGCGTCTCGCGCGGCTCTGGGAAGATAGATGCGGATAGTCGTCCCGTGCCCGACCTCGCTGTAGATCTTTATGTGGCCGCCAGATTGCTTGACGAAACCGAATACCATCGCCATGCCGAGACCGGTGCCCTTGCCTTTCTCTTTGGTGGTGAAGAACGGCTCGAATACGCGGCGCAGAACATCGGGTGTCATGCCAGACCCGTCATCGCTGACCTCCAGCACGACATAGTCGCCGGGAATCACCTCTGCATTCTCGGACGCATACTGAGCATCAAGTGTGGTATTGCGTGTCTCGATGATGATGTGCCCGCCATTCGGCATCGCATCGCGGGCATTGACCATCATATTGAGGAGCGCCGACTCCAGAAGAGAGGGATCGATGGATACGGACCACAATCCTTCGGCAAGGTTCAGCTGCACGTCGATCGTCTCTCCAATGGCACGACTCAACATTTTCGCGCCGTCATTCAAGAGCTTGTTGATCGAGACCATTTTCGGCTGCAAAGGCTGACGCCGTGAGAACGCGAGAAGACTCTTGGTCAATTCGCTGCCTTTGAGACTGGCCGAAATCGCGGTATCGACCAATGCACGCGCTTCGCTGCCGTCGGCGATTTCCATGGTCAGGAGATCGAGATTTCCGATAACGATGGCGAGAATGTTGTTGAAGTCGTGGGCTATACCCCCCGTCAGGTTTCCAATGGCTTCCATCTTCTGCGCCTGGAACAATTGTTCCTCGACGCGCCGCCTTTCGGAGATGTCCGTGATCGAGCCCGACAAATAGAGCGGCTTGTCGGCCTGTTCCCGCGTAACCTCGCCCGAAGCCGAGAACCAACGATACTCACCATCTTTCATGCGAACGCGGAATTCGCCATGCAGCCGCGATTGCGATTGAACATGAGTCTCCACGGCGCCAACCACCCCGGGGCGATCTTCCGGATGAATGTTGTCCAGTAGGAAGCCGATGCTTTTCTCAGTCTCCTGCTCCTCGTATCCAAGCAACGACATGAACCGCGGCGAATAGTAGGTGCGCTCCGTCTGATAGTTCACTTCCCATATGCCCGCACTGGATGCCCGCAACGCACGCTCCAATCGAGCCGAGGCGGCGGCGGTCGCAGATTCGGCGGCTTGGCGTTCGACGATTTCATGCCGCAATTGCTCGGTGCGCTCAGCAATCTTCCGTTCCAACGTCGCGTTCAAATAGGCCCGATCCAACGCCGCTGCGACCTGGTTACCCAAGGCCGAGAGAACGCGCAATTCCTCTTCGGCGAAGGCGGAGCTTTCCTTGTGAAGAACCGCCAGAACCCCGAAAACACCTTGCTGGCCAACAAGAGGTACGGTCGCATGCGTCGCGATTTCCGGCATGCGCTCGCAGCCATGGACATTGGTAGCCGCCGTGATGCCCCCGCGAAGTGCATCCCTTTGGCAGGAGCACGTGGATAGCCTGGCCAGGTCCGCAACTTGTTCCTTCGTCAGCCCGGTCGACAGTATCTGCCTGACCTCTCCCGACGATCTGGTCAACATGATCCAGCCGGCTTCTACAAAATTCAGATCGCGAATGCGCTCAAGAGCTTCCGCGACGACCTCCTTTTCGTCTGAAGCACGATTCAGCTGCTCCGCGCTCCGATGCAGAACGGCCATCGTCTCATAGGATTCGCGCAGCTTTTCCCCGCGCGTAACAGCCTCTTCGCTCAGTTTTACCGCCGTCGCATATGTCGAGATCAGGAGATCGAGAACCTGCTGGCGCTCGGCAGTGATGAAGTGTCGTTTGCCCGACAAATCGATCTCGATGCCGGTTCGCACCTTACTGGTGCCACGGAGAGCATTGTTGGTGAGTAGATACCTGATACGAGCGATGAGGAAATCTTCATCGTATGGTTTGGTGATGAAGTTATCGGCTCCGCACTCCAGACCGTGGATGACGTCATGTGGGCTGGAGAGAGTCGTCACCAGCATGAATGGAACGTCACGAAGTAGCGAGTCTTCCTTGAGAGTGCGACAAAACTCATAGCCGTCCATTTCCGGCATATTGATGTCGCTGATGACGAGGTGGGGAGGCTCGGCACGAGCCGATAAAAGAGCCTCGCGCCCATTCGCCGCGGCTCGAACGATGTAGCCATGATCCTCAAGAATGAAGCGAAGCTGCTCGGCCTGTGTCCGGCTGTCCTCCGCAATTAGAATCTGGTCCGCATCCTCCGGTCTTCTTCCTTTTGGTGCCATGACGAACCGCCCTTATTTGTGTGCCGGTCGCATATTTCGTTCTTGCGCGTGTTAGCGACCGGCGGCGAGCCAATTCGCGCTCGCGTTGCTTCCGATATCAGTGCGTTTAGGCATGTGGTCTTCAGCATGTGGTCTGAGCGACCACGTCGGCAGGTTCCGTGATAGATCCGCGTCCGGTGACATTTCTTGCCCGTCCAGGGTTGAGCGAGGGGTCTATCGCGTCGCTCTATCTAAGTCGCTGAAAGAAGGAAACGAATTAAACTTTTAAGAGAATAGCTCTATATTCGGTAATGATAGTCGACCCATTGGCGCGAGCACAAGGCTCGATAATCCGATTCTCGGGCGTGAAATGCGACGATGCATATATACCGCATTTTCCTGCATAAGTCGTATGTTAAGTCCATATAGGAATTCGCAGCACTGATGTTTTCTCAGCAATCGCGCTAAGGGCTTTTCCCTTTTTAGTTGGAAATCTAGCAGGAGATACGGGCGGTCGTTGAAATTGACGCATGCGACGGGCGGCATATCGCATTGCAACTTAAAATCCCGCCGCCGCTAGGGTTGGTCCGGGGTGATCGGCCTCGCCGCATCATTTGGCCACTGCCAAAAGTGAAATGACGATGTGCCAGCCCGCTTCCGTTCATGATCGCCCAGTTCGGTGCCGGCATACTGACGATGCGGCGGCGCTAAAGCCTCCAGCTTTTATTTTTGTCGTTTGGCTGGGTGCGCAGTAATCCGCCGCCGCGCGCTGAAGCAATCGTCGAAAAGAACCTTAGCGCCGCCCCTGCCGATCGGGCCAGGTGACGTAGGCGAGTTTGGCCAGACGCACATCGGCCTTGGCAGCGGGCCGCTGGGCACGTTCGGCTTTTTCCTTGCGCACGACCGCCTTCTGCACGAGGCGCCCGCCGAGATAGCGGAGCGGCTCGGATGGAAAGATGCCCACATGCGCACGGCGCAACAGCCGGGCCACATCGGTCCAGACGGTATCGCGATCTAGAATCGCATCCGCAATGGCACGACCGCCGATGGCCGTCGCGGCAACGCCATGGCCAGTGTAGCCGATCGCATAGTGGATGCGAGGATCGGAGAGACGGCCGAAGACAGGCAGGCCTGTGGTCGAGCGATCGATCGGGCCGCTCCAACTTTCGGCCACCGGGATGTTCGTCAGTTCGGGATAGAGATAGCGGAAGTCACGCGTGACGCTGGCCGTGGCGCGCGGTGAGTGTTCGAAAGCCGCGCCGACCTGCGCGCGATACGCGATTGTCGTGCCGCCGCCACCCACATAGACGCGGCCATCGGGCGTATAACCGCCGTAGTTGAGCATCGGGCTTGAGGTGACGCCGCCGGGGCGATTCTCCAAACCATGTTGCTTGAGCACGCCGGGTATGGGATCGGTGATCACGATCTCGCTCGACACAACCATCGTCGAGGCGCGGAACTGCGGCAGATGCGCCATCCACGCATTCGCAGCCAGTACGACCTGCTGTGCGGCAACCTGCCCCGTACTGAGATGGACCAATACATCCGCCTCGCGGCTGGCGATGAACGAGACTGGCGTGTGCTCGAAAATATCGATGCCGCGCGCGAGCGCGAGCCGATGCAGGGCGCGCGCGAGCAGTGCCGGCTGGATGCGTGTGCCGTTTTCCTCGACGACGCCGGTGAAGAACGGGCCCTGACCGAACAGGCCGCGGATTTCGGCAGCCTCCATCTTGCGGTAGGGCGGCGTCACGCCCGCACGCTCGGCTGCGGCGTAGACGGCATTCCATCCGCCCACCTGCGCCTTAGTCGTCGTTGTCCAGGCGGCGGGACCGCGGCGCAGTCTGCAATCGATCCCTTCGGCCGCGATGAAGCCGCGCAGATCGTCGAGGATGGCAACGCTTTGGTTGAGCACCTGGACGCCGTCATCCTTGCCGAGCAAACGCAGCAGGGTTGGCAGCTTGCCCCACCAATGACCCGTGCCACCGCTATTGCGGCCGGACGCACCGCTACCGCAGATATCGGCTTCAACGATGGCGATTCGCAGCGCGGCGTCCTGCTCGCGCAGGCGGATCGCCGTCCACAAGCCGGTGAAACCACCGCCGACGATACACACATCGTAGCGGTGATCTCCCGTCAGCGACGGCTGCTCTAGCATCGCGTCTGACGCAAGCGCCTCGCGCAGCCAGTAAGAGCGATGGGGCGCGCGGCGCAACCAGGGTCGGAAGCTGAGATCGACGAAATCCGATCGTGACGCCATGGGCGCTGCCGATCTACTCGGGTTTGTTCTGCTCTTCGGCCTTGGCCTGTGGTTCGAGCACGTTCTTGTAGTAGTCGGGCAACGACATGCCGCCGACGAACCAATTCTCACGCGCGATCTCGTGGAAGAGGATGCGGATCGTATTGGGTTTTACGTCGAGCACCCGCGCGGCCGCCTCGGTCATCTCGCGCCCAAGACGGTTCAATTGCTCCTGCGGGCGCTTGCCCATATGCACATGAATGATCGGCATCGCATTCTCCTTGGTCCCGCCGATGATGGCCGCGCCAGGAAAGCGAGGCAATAAAAATCGAAATAAATAGAAATTTGTAAATTTATGCTCGATGCATGGTCAGAGCTTGAGAGACAGGATCAGGCCCAAGCCCGGCAATTCGGCGATGGAGGTTTCGGCCGCGGGATCACCGGTGACGCCGGCAGCCAGCATGTCGGCTAAGGTCTGGCGCGTGGCATAGGCGATGTGGTCGCGCGTGAGCGCCAGCGTCTTTTCCAGATCGCGCGCCAAGACCGCGTTAAGCAACGCCTTATGGCTGTGCATCAGCTTCGCGGGGATTCGCTCGTAGCTCGTATAGAGACGACGGTAGCGCTCCGTCTGATCATAGATTCGGTCGCAGAAGTGCATCAGCCAGGGCGAGGCACAACCTGAGAGCAGCGCGAAATGGAAAGCGCGATGGGTCTGCTCCCATTCGTCACCATCAGTGAGCGGCGCCTCGAGTGCATGCTGCAGGCGATGGAATTGGCTGACGACGCTGACTTCCCATTCCACGGAACCACGTTTAACGGCCTGCGAGAGGGCTTGCAGCTCCAGCTGCATGCGCACGCGGCCGATATCGGCCAGTTCGCCGATCGACGCGCTGACCACCGTGAAGCCCTTCTGCCCCTCGGTTTCGAGCAAACCATCGGCGGCTAGGCGCGTCAGCGCTTCGCGCATCGGGCTACCGCCGATGCCATAGCGCTCCTTCACGCCCTTGGTCGTCAGCTTGGTGCCTGGTGGCAACCGACCCGAGACGACATCGGCGCGCAGCTGATCGTAAGCTTCCGTAGACAAGGTGTTGGCCGGCGTCGTGCGCATGGAGCGCAGGCCTGGTCCCCAATTCGGAATCGTGTCTTCAACCGAAGCCCGCATTGTCATCCCGCGCTCAAAAAATCCAATGTCGAAGTCTACTGCCGTTCCTGCCGCTCTCCCAAATCCCCGCGAGAAAGCCGCCGCACTGGAGATGCCGGAAATCGAAACCGCATTTGGCTATATAGCTGGAAACTCGACTAATTTCTATAAATATGAATTATTTCGAAATTCTGACGCTATTTCGCTTGTCGCCCGGGAAAGCCGCGACATAAGCTTTCCGCGGATTTTTATCCGGCCGGACAACACGAAGGATCGCGACAATGAGACAGGATGGATCGGTATCCGCTGGCCCGAGCGGCGGGTTCTCGTGGTGGGTCGTCTTCCTTCTGGCCCTGATGTACATCCTCTCATTCATCGACCGCAGCATCCTCGGCCTACTAATTCAACCGATCAAAGCCGAACTCGGCGTCGATGATATCGAGGTCGGCTTCCTGATCGGTCCGGCCTTCGGCGTTTTCTACGCCATCCTGGGCTTGCCCGTCGCGCGCCTGGCCGATATCGGCAATCGCGTCATGATCGTCATCCTGGGCGTTTTGATTTGGGGCTTCGCCACCACGGGCTCAGCCTTCGCCCAGTCGTTCTGGCTCTTAATGCTATTGCGCGTCGGGCTGTCGGTCGGCGAAGCGGTGCTGACGCCCTGCGCCTATTCGCTGATCAGCGACATGTTCCGCCCCGAGCGTCGCGCTTTTCCGACCAGCCTCTACTCGGCCACCGGCATGGCTGGCGCATCGGTCTCCTATATCCTTGGCGCGCTGATCCTGCGCTATGTCGGCGGGCTGAAAGCGGCGGGCGTCGATTTGCCGATGCCGACATGGCGGCTGGTCCTGCTGATCGTCGGCATTCCCAGCATCGTCGTTGCCGTGATCTTTGCAATCTCGGTGCGCGAACCCAAGCGCCGTGCCACCGCCGCGGCCATTCCGCCAGTCGGCGAAGTCGTGCGTTACCTGTTCGACCGTTTCCGCTTTTTTGGTCTGCTTTTCATCGGCGCCGGGCTGATGGACGCGATCGTCTATGCGAACCAGTCTTGGGGCGCGGAAGTCATGCGCCGTCATTTCGGCTTGGCCCCGCAGCAGGCAGGCCTGATGCTCGGCATCGCCGGTTTGATCGGCGGCTTCAGCGGCACCATCACCGTACCCGCGATCGCGCGCCTGTTGACGCGGTTGGGTCGGCGCGACGCCGTGGTGCTCACAACCATGGGCGCACTGATCTGGGGGGCGTTTTTCAGTTGGCTGGCGCCGCAACAGTCGGACGGGATGGGTTTCGCCATCGTCGGCGCCCTCTCCACTTTTGGCATCGTCGGTGGTGCCAACAACGTTCTGGTCTCGCTACAGCACCTGACGCCCGACCGCATGCGCGGTGTGTTCATCGGCCTGCTGTTGATGTGCTTGAGCCTGCTTGGGCTCGGCATCGGCCCGACTCTGGCCGCCTATATCAGCACCAGTCTCGATCCCAGCGGCCAGCAGCTCGGTCATGCGCTCTCACTATTGGCGCCGATCATCGCCGTGCCGGCCCTGATCCTGATGGCGATCAGCCGAGGCGGTTCGCCGGAGGCGAAAGCCTCCACGCGTGCCGCCGCCGCCGAAACCCGAGCGTAAGAAGGACAGATCATGTCGCGTTGGCATATCGGCGATATCGCGGTCACGCGCGTCGAGGAAGGATTGGGCCTCAGCAGCGTCGGGCCCGAACTGTTCCTGACTAACTTCGATGAAGCGATCTTCAAGTCGCATATGGAATGGCTGGCGCCGATCCATTACGACCCGGCGGCCGACCGCCTGGTCTCGAGTATCCACACTTGGCTGATCCGCACCGCCAAGCACACGATCTTGCTCGACACTTGTTCCGGCAATCATAAGGAACGCCCGTTCAACAAGCGCTTCCATCAGCTCAACATCCCTTATATCGAGCGGCTGAACGAAGCCGGCGTCACGCCGGAAGATATCGACATCGTAATGTGCACCCATCTTCACACCGATCACTGCGGCTGGAATACGCAATTGAGGGATGGCCGCTGGGTGCCGACCTTTCCCAATGCAAAATATCTCTTCTCGAAGGCCGAGGCCGATGCCTGGAAGCCGCAGCCCGGTCTTACCGCCGATCGCGCTCAGGTCTATCAGGACAGCGTATTGCCGGTGATCGAATCGAACCAAGCCATACTTCTCAGCGGCGCTCATCAGATTGATGACGATTTGCTGATCGAGCCGGCGCCGGGCCACACGCCAGGCCATATCCTGCTCAAAGCTGGACACGGCGACGACCAAGGCGTCTTCTGCGGCGACGCGGTCCATCATCCCATCCAGATCTTCGAGCCGGCCTGGAACACTAAATTTTGCCAGGACCAGGACCAAGCCTATCGCACACGGCTTAAGCTGCTCGAGCACTGCGCCGAAACGCGGTCGCTTCTGTTCCCGACGCACTTTGCGCCGCCCTATGTCGCCGGCGTTTTCGAACGCCGCGGCCGTTTCATGCCGACTTTCGTGCCCAGCAGCGGACTAGGCCGGGCTTAGGGCAAGGCGGAGATTGGGAGCGCGGCTGTTTCGCTCATCCGATCGAGCCGCAGACTCATGCAATAGGCGCCCCCGCCCGCCATGATGAATGGCGATAGATCGACTTGGCGTACGTTGTAGCCGTGTTCGGCCAGTCGCGCGACAAGGCGTGGCGCGGCGCTAGCCATCACGATTTCCTTTCCGATATTCACCGCGTTTACAGTGAAACGCGCCGCATCCTCGTCGCTCGCTTCGATTCGTTTGTCCGGCGAAACGAGATCGTGAATCTGGGCGAGCGCTTCGGGTGAGAATGCAGGTGGGTAATACAGGACCTCGCCGCCGCTGAGCGGGCAGAAGCAAACATCGAGATGATAAAAGCGCGGAGAGATCAGCTCGAGCGTGGTGACCGATTGCCCAAAGAAGTCGGATGCTTCGTCGGCGGCTTCCCGCGTCGAGCGCTGTCCGAAGCCGGCCCAGAACCGGCCCCGCACGATGTCCCAGATACAGTCGCCGGCGCCTTCCTGAAAACATTTCGGCGAGAACTGCGTCACCACATCAAGAATGCCGCGCGCCTTGAGTCCAAGAAAATAATCCAAAAACGGCTGCTCTTCTCCGCGCCGCTCCGGATAACGAAAGCGCGCAACCATTGCACGGCGATCGAGGATCACCGCCGCGTTGGCCGGAAACACCATATCGGGCAGACCGGCGATGCCGGGCATCACGTCGATCTGCGCGCCGGTATTTGAGAGCGCAGATTTGAACGCGTCAAAACTCTTTCGCGCTTCATCGCGATGTCGCGACGGGTCTTCGGCCCAGGCACCGGGCTGCATCCAAGGATTAATCGCGTAAGAGACTTCGAAATGAATGGGATCGACGACAAGGAGTAGCGGGCTCGACGACATGCGATCTCCTTGGCATAGATACGGGCCCGTTAACGGGCCATCAGAAAAAGCGAGGCGATATCTTGCGATAAGAATCGTGCGTGACGCCAGAGCCTCTTGGGTTCCGTGACCAAATCGTTGACGGCGATATTTCCGCAACGACTCAGCTTTGACACTGCGTTCGCCCTCGCGACGCCACGCCGATGCTCGATGATTTCCTTTATCGATTCGACGTGTTGTCGATTTTTGACGAGTCGGGAACCGTCGAGCGAGCAAACTGATGAGGGATGTCATGAAGACAGCGACCAAGCTGAAACACATCGTCGCCATTTCGGCCGTGACTGCCACTCTTGGCGCTTGTTCGGCTGTATCGGGCCGCGAGACCGCGGGCCAGTATGTCGACGACACGGCGATCTCAACTGATGTTCGCGCCAAGCTCGTCGGCGATACGGGATTCAAAGCCACGCAGATTCACGTTGAGACGATGCAGGGCGTCGTGCTGCTGAGCGGCTTTGTCGACAAGCCGGAAGACCGCATGAAGGCCGATCACATCGCGTGGGATGTCAAAGGCGTGAAAAGCGTAAAGGACAGCATCGTGGTCCGCCCGCCGTCGGATAGTTAATTGAGGTTCAGGGTCCGGGCGGCCTGTCTGCCGTCCAGCGCCGGAAAATTCTCTCCGGCGGACGAATCGATTGAACCGTTCTCATCATCGAACAATGCACCGGCATCCGTCGGCGCAAAGAGAGGTGTCATGCAGAAAGCGATCTATCTTCGCCCCCAAATTCTTCGCGCCCAAGTCACCCAAGCAACGTCGCGCAGCCGGGTCAACCACCTTCTGGGCGCGACCGCGCTCGCCATCGTCTTGACCGTTGGTAGTCCGTTGCTCAGTGATGCCAGCGCCTTCGCGCATGGCACTGGACAGGGCAGCGCGGGCGTGGGCAATTGCGGCCCAGGCATGGGTACGGGTAGCTCGGGATCGTCGAGTGGCGGAGGAAGCTCCGCCTCCAGCGGCGGATCATCATCCAGCAGCGGCGGAAGCTCTTCGGGGAACGGCTCTGGTGGGTCGACGAGCAACTCCAGCGGCAGCTCTGGCGGAACGAGTGGCAGTAGCGGCTCGACATCCGGAAACGGCACATCAACAAGCGGCGGCGGGTCTACATCCGGTGGCGGCTCAACGGCCGGCGGTAGTGGCGGTGGCTCGACAGGCACCTCCTCGGGTCCGGGCGGAACGACCAGCGCCGCTGGCGGCGGAAGCGGCAGCACAGGCACCACATCGGGAACAGCGAGCAGCGGCTCACCCGGCGGCGGCCTGACGACGGCGGGCGGCAACGCAAGCGGTCCTGGGCCCGTGGTCAATGGCACTACGCGCCAGGCAAACGGCAATACACCCGGGCCCAACGGAGCGCCGGTGGCGGGCGGCCTTGGCAATGGGGCCTTCGCTTCTGGGCTGGGCGGCATAACCGGTGGCGTCTTATCGTCGTCGATCAATGGTGACGGCGCCCGGATATCGAGCGCCGACCCGGTGGCTTCCGGTCCGACGACCAATACGCCCTCGATCGCGGCAATCATGTCGGCCGGCATCGTCGCAACGGCCGGCGGTGCAGTCACCACCGGTGGCGACGCTGGCGCCAGCATCTCGGTGGGTGATCAGCCGGTTGCGGTGTCTACGCCGCGAGACAACGGCGACACGGTCGATGCCAATACTGTTGCCGCCGGAGCAGAAACGCCGCCGGCGATTGGCGAAAACATCGGGCTCGGTATATCGCCCAATGGCACCGGCCGCGCGGCTTTGGCATCGAGCGGAACGCGGACGATGTTCGGAAGTGGCGGCTTCGTGACTCTCGGCTTCGCCGCGGGAGCCGCTGTAGCCCAAACCGGTGGCGCAATGGGTGGTCGTGCCTATCCCGTCACCACCACCGTCACCCCGGCAAACCTCTGCTGGAAGGTTCCGTGCGGTTGACGTAATCGGCTATCCGATTCCCTGATTCGATCAGATCGTGTAGAAGTCGGCGGGCGCGGTGACGCGCTCGTTTGACTTTCAAGGTAGCCTCATGCTTTCCCCTGTTGTTTCTGCTTCACAGCGCACCATCGTCATCTTCGATCTGGGCGGCGTTCTGATCGACTGGAATCCCCGTCACCTCTTCCGCAAGATTTTCGAAGGCGACGAGGCCGGCATGGAGCACTTCCTGGCCCATGTCTGCAATCAGGCCTGGAATGAAAAGCAGGACGAAGGCCGCAGCTTCGCCGAGGCGGTGCAAGAGGCGATCAACCGCCATCCCGATAAGGAACCCTATATCCGCGCCTATCATGAGCGCTGGGTCGAAACGCTGGGCGGGCCGCTGCACGAGACAGTCGAAGTGCTGACCGCGTTGCACGATCGTCAGGTGCCGCTCTACGCGCTAACCAACTGGTCGGCGGAAACCTACCCCCACGCCCAGCGGCTGTTTTCGTTTCTGGCCCACTTCAAAGGCGTCGTCGTCTCGGGAACGGAAAAGCTGATCAAACCCGATCCGCGCATCTATCGCCTGCTCCTGGAGCGCTACGACGTCGCGCCGGAATCGGCTGTCTATATCGACGACAACAGCCGCAACGCCGAAGCCGCGACTAAACTCGGCCTGCATGGTATTCATTTCACCGGTGCCGCCGCCTTGCGCGACGAGCTGGTAAAGCTGGATTTGCTTCCCGCTGCCTAGGCAAGATTTTCCCATCTTCACTAAAAATAAAGGAACTTTAGGCGAACCTAGGCTAGGTTATGGGTAGCCCTGCCGGTTCGGCCGGGCCCGCCCGATAGGAGCGCATCATGGCGGATGAACAAGGCCGCGAGGCCGCATACGATATTTCGGTCGAACTCTATGCGGTGCTCGGTAGCGCCAATGTGCCGGTCAAACAGCTCTTGAAGCTGGGCCGTGGCGCCGTCGTCGAACTCGATCGCAAGATCAACGAGCCGATCGACCTGTTCGTCAACAACCTCAAGGTTGGCCGCGGCGAAGTGGTGGTGGTCGAAGATCGTCTGGGCGTCACCGTCTCCGAGATGATCAAGGGCCAGAACACGACAGAATAAGCGCCCCAAAACCGAGTTCGGTCCCCCCGGCGGGGCGCGGCGGGAGTTCATGTTCTTTCTGCCCCTTTCAGATGACAATTCGGTACTGCGTCCAGCTTTCATTGTCTGGGTGATCATCGCTGCCTGCGCGGTAGTCTTTCTCTGGCAGTTTTCGCTGACGCCCGAGGCGCGCGAACAGGCCTCGATCGCCTTCGGCATGATCCCGGCTCATGTCTTCGGCAATGCCGCCCTGCCCCGCCACCTCGAACTACTGCCCGCTTGGGCAACCTTGTTCAGCTACATGTTCTTGCATGGCGGCTGGATGCATCTCATCGGCAATATGTGGTTCCTGCGCATCTTCGGCGACAACGTCGAGGACGCGATGGGCCGCACCCGCTTCACGATCTTCTATGTGGTCGCCGGAGTTGTCGCCGCCGTGGCGCAGTCGGCCATCAACCCGATGTCGCATGTGCCGATGATCGGCGCATCGGGAGCCATCGCCGGCGTGCTCGGCGCCTATATCGTTCTCTACCCGCGCGCGAATGTCCGCATTCTGATGTTCTTCTTCTTTTTCATTCGCATCATCAACGTGCCGGCGGTGTTCGTTCTCGGCGCATGGTTCCTGCTGCAGCTGATCAGCGCCGAACGCAGCGTCGGCAGCGACGCCGGTGTTGCATTCTGGGCGCATGTTGGCGGCTTTCTATGCGGCTGTTTCCTGCTGCCGCTCTTCAAGCGCGGTAACGTACCGCTGTTCGGCGAGGCCCGATCGAGGGCTTTTGCGGTTTCCGGCCCCGGCATCCGTGGCGCGGGACGTATCCCCAACGTGATTCCGCCGGGCGAGGATCGACGCGCCGACAGTCCCTGGAGCCGCCGTTCGTGGTAGTGTGAGGTCGCCACAGCGACCAACCAACCATGAGCCTGCGCGACCTTTCCGGACTCTTCAAGCCCCGTTCGATCGCCATTTTCGGCGCGAATGCCGAGGACGCGTCGCTTGGCGCCGCTGTCGCGCGCAATATCCGCGCGGGCGGCTTTGCCGGCCCATTCGCCACGCTCGATCAGACAAATGTCGAGGCCCTGCCCTTCACGCCTGACCTAGCCGTCTTGTGCGGCCCTATCGACGAGGTGGCCACGACTCTGCCGCGTCTTTCGGCCCGTGGTGTGCGCGCCGCACTGGTGCTCTCTGGCACGGGCCGGTCGGAGGCTCCGGCGCTCGCCGCGCGCGAGATTGCGATCGCGGCGCGCCAGAGCGGTATCCGCATCATCGGCCCCGACTGCTTCGGCATTCAGGTTCCCGCGCTCAAACTCAACGCCAGCCTAGCTGTAGCGCCTCTGCCACCGGCCGGCCGTTTCGGCTGTATCGTGCAATCGACGACGGTTTGCGCGGCGGCCCTGGATTGGGCGCACCAGCAAGGCATCGGTTTTTCGACCGCGATCGGGCTTGGCCATATGCTCGACGTCGATTTCGGCGATGCGCTCGACTATCTCGGCTCCGATCCTGAGACTCATGCGATCGTGATGATCGTCGAGACCATCCGCGAGCGTGGCGAGTTCATCGCCGCCGCGCGTGCCGCCGCACGCAATAAGCCGATTCTGGCAATGAAGATCGGTATCCCGACAGCGGGCGAAGCCGATGGCGGATCGCATTCCGGTTCGCTTGCCGGACCCGACGCCGTCTATGACGCCGTCTTTCGACGTGCGGGCGTATTGCGCGTCACGGATGTCCGCGAATTGTTCATGGCCGCGGAAACGCTGGCGCACGCAACGCCGATTGGTAAGGGCGCGCTCGCCGTTATGGCCAACGGCCATGGCATCGGAACACTGGCCAGCGACCAACTGTTCCGCCGTGGCGGCACACTGGCCGGATTGTCATCCGCGACACTTGCAACCCTGGCGCCGTTGTCTTCCGGCCGAAAGCCGAATAACCCGCTCGATCTCGGACCCGATGCGGACAAGGATCGCTACGCTGGGGCGCTCCAAACTTTGCTCGACGCGCCCGAGGTCAACACCATCCTCGCCATGCACGTGCCGACAGTCATGGCCGATCCGATGAGCGCGGCCGAGGCCGTGATTGCTGGGCAGCGCGGCCGGCGTGCGAGTGTGATCGCCTGCTGGATCGGCCAAGACAATGCGGCCCCCGCCCGCGCCAAATTGCGCGAAGCCGGTGTGCCCACCTATGAAACGACGGCGGACGCTGTGCACGCTTACATGCATCTGGTCGAGCATCGGCGCGGCCAGGATATGCTGATGGAGACGCCGCCCTCGGCACCGGAACAATTCAAGCCAGACGCCGAGCGAGTCCGCGTTCTGACTAAAGGCGCGGTCGGCGCCAACCGGTTCGCACTGTCCGAACCCGAAGCCAAGGCGATCATCGGCGCCTATGGTATCCGATCGGTGCCATCCGAAATCGCGACAAGCCCCGCCGAGGCCGGGCGTATTGCGCGGCGTCTCGACCAACCCGTCGCCCTCAAGATCCTATCGCCGGATATCGCCCATAAGTCGGTCTATGGCGGCGTGATGCTCGATCTTCCTGGCGCTTTCGAAGTCGAGAAGGCCGGCTACCAGATGATCGCCAATGTCGGCCATGTCCTGCCAACCGCCCGCATCGAGGGCTTCGTGGTCGAGCCGATGGCGCGCAGCCCAGGCGCCGTCGAGATTCTGATCGGCATCGCCACTGATCCGGTGTTCGGCCCTGTCATCCTGTTCGGTCAGGGCGGCACTGGTGTCGAAGCGATCGGCGATGTGGCCATCGGCCTGCCGCCACTCAATATGAGCCTCGCGCGCGAATTAGTGCAGCGTTCGCGCGTTGCGGCTCTGCTACGCGGGCATCGCGGCCATCCGCCCGCCGACATGGAAGCAATCTGCCTGGCTCTCACCCAAGTCTCGCAGCTCGCGATGGATATTCCCGAGATCCTCGAGATGGACATCAATCCGCTCTTTGCGGATGCCGATGGCGTCTTGGCGCTCGACGCGCGTATCGCGCTCGCACCGGCCCCGGAAAAAGGCGAACGCCTGGCGATTCGCCCCTATCCGAAGGAGCTTGAGGAGATCGTCGCGATCAAGGATGGAAAGCAGATATTGCTCCGCCCGATCCGCCCGGAGGACGAGCCGAATCACTACGGCATGATCGAACGCATGACCAAAGAAGATCTACGCTTCCGCTTCTTCACCGTGGTCAGCGAAGTGCCGCATTCGCAGATGGCGCGCCTGACTCAGATCGACTACGTGCGCGAAATGGCCTTCGTTGCCGTGCCGGCCGACAACCCATGGCGCGAGACTTTCGGCGTGGTGCGTTTGGTGGCCGATGCCGATAACGACACGGCGGAGTTCGCGATCCTGGTCCGCTCCGACGTCAAAGGCCAAAGCCTCGGACATGCGCTGATGGACAAGGTGCTGCGCTATGCCCAATCGCGCGGTTTGCGCCGCGTGATGGGCGAAGTGCTGTCCGAGAACCTGCCCATGCTGCATCTGGCCGAGCGTTTCGGTTTTCGACGTCAGCGCTTCATCGATGGCGATGTGATCGAGGTCGTTCGGGACCTTCTCCCAGAAGGCGCAATAGCCTCAGATTCGGGCCAGAATCCGTAACCGTTTGGTCGCAAACGGGCCGGCTTGTCCCCGTGCCTTGTCGGTGGCATCCTCCCTCCCCACATCACACAAGGTTGCCTGGGGTTTCCGCCTGGCGCCGTTCATTTCGCAGGGAGAACAAGATGATTAAGGTGGGAGATAAGATTCCGGCGGTGACGATTGCCACCATGGGCGCTCAAGGGCCGCAGCCCGTCGCGACAGCCGACTTCTTTAAAGGTAAGAAGGTTGTGATTTTCGGCCTGCCCGGCGCATTCACCCCCACCTGTTCGGCCAAGCATCTGCCCGGCTTTATCACCAATGCCGAAGCCCTCAAGCAGAAGGGCGTCGATGCGGTTGCCTGCATTTCGGTCAACGATCCCTTCGTCATGGACGCCTGGGGCAAGAGCCTTAACGCCACCGGCAAGGTGACGATGCTGGCCGATGGCAGCGCCGAATTCGCCAAGGCCGCCGGCCTCAGCCTCGACCTCACCGCGCGTGGCATGGGCGTCCGCTCGCACCGCTATTCGATGGTGGTCGATGATGGCGTGGTGAAGAAGATCGACGTCGAAGAGAATCCAGGCGCCTGCGACATTTCCAGCGCCGAACACATCCTCGCGGGCATCTGACCGTGACGCGGGGCGCTCTCAGGCGCCTCGCTTTTCTTTCGGCCGTCGTTGCGGCGAGCATCGGCATGGAGCCTGCCGCAGCGACGGACGTTCTGACCGGCGCTGCCGCGTTCGACGATTGGCATAGCGACGCGCCCGGCGTCCGCCGCCTCATAAAACCAACCGATTTGCCTGCGCCGTACGAGACTCAGTCCGCCGTCAACAATGCGCGGTTTGTCGAACGCCCCTCCGGTTTCCTCCCCAAAGTTCCCGAGGGATTTAAAGTCAATGTTTTCGCCGATGGTTTGAGCGAACCGCGCATGGTGCGGATCGCGCCTAATGGCGACGTGTTCTTGGCCGAAAGTTTCAGCAATCGCGTTCGCGTATTGCATCCGGCAGCGGATGGCGCAACAGCATCTTCGATCAGCGTCTTCGCCGCGCGCCTCAATCAACCCTTTGGTATCGCCTTCTATCCGCCAGGTCCAAACCCGCAATACATTTATATAGCCGCTATGGATAAGGTGGTCCGCTACCGCTATCAATCCGGTGATACTGCGGCACGCGGCGAGCCTGAAATCATCGTGCCGAGCCTGCCCAGCGCCGGCGGGCATCGGACGCGTGATGTCGTTTTCTCACCCGACGGTAAGACCATGTACGTTTCGGTCGGCTCCGGATCGAACATTGCCGATCGCATGCCACGCCGCGAGCCGGCCGACATCCAGGCTTTCGAGAAGGAGCGCGGGCTCGGCGCCGCCTGGGGGCCCGAAGAACGGCGCGCCGATGTGCTCGCCTTCGATCCCGATGGCAAGAACGAACGGACCTTCGCGACAGGTATCCGCAACTGCGTCAGCATGGCCATCCGACCGGGCAGCGACGACCTCTGGTGTGTCACCAATGAGCGGGACGGGCTCGGCGACAATCTCCCGCCCGACTATATGACCCAGGTCAAATCCGGGGCCTTTTACGGTTGGCCCTGGTATTACATCGGCGACCACGAAGACCCTCGCCACAAGGGCGAACGCCCCGATCTTGCCGGCAAGGCGACCATTCCCGACGTGCTATTCCAGCCTCATTCCGCACCTTTGGGTCTCGCCTTCTATACTGCCTCCCAGTTCCCGGCTGCGTATCAAGGCAACGCCTTCGTTGCTTTCCAAGGCTCCTGGAACCGGGCCAAGCGCACCGGCAGTAAAGTCGTCATGGTGCCGTTCAAGGACGGAAAACCGACCGGCGAGTACGTCGACTTCATGACCGGTCTGATCGCCAGCGATACCGAGGTTATGGGCCATCCGGTGACGGTCGCTGTCGGCCATGACGGAGCTTTGCTGGTCACTGACGAGGTCGGCGGCGTGATCTGGCGCATCGCCGCCGCGCCATAATTTGTCGGCGTCATTGAGGCCGCTTGGCAGGCCGTTAGCCTCCCGTTAACCAATCTACGTAAGAATCAATACGTTAGGCCGCGCCTTCATGCGTGCGCCTGAGCGTTTGGGCGGGACAGATGTCACTAGCGACCCTGGTCGGTTTCATCCTGGGCCTCGTGCTGATCTTCGGCGCGATCGTGCTCAGCACCGACAATTTCATCGTGTTCCTGCATCTGGCGGGCTTCCTGCTCGTCGTCGGCGGGACCCTGGCCGCGACCTTCGTCGCGTATGAGCCGCGCTACGTCTTCATCGCCCTGCGCATCATGGCGACGATCTTCTTCCGTCATCGGCTTGGCCGCGGCGTACTCCAGGGCGAGGTCGGCCGGATCATTCGCTGGGGCTACATGATGCAGAAGAGCGGTCCGCAAGCGCTCGAAGCCGATGTCAAAAAGCTCAAGAACCAGGATAGTTTTCTCGCCTTCGGCGTGAGCCTTGTGATCGCCGGCCATCAAGGCGACGAGGTGCGTGAGATCCTGACCACCACCGTCGAGACGACATTCCAGCGCAATACGGTTCCTGCCGACATTCTGCGCAACATGGGCAGCAACGCCCCCGCTTTCGGCATGATCGCGACCCTGGTGGGTCTGGTGATCATGCTCGATACCCTGGCCGCCGATCCCTCGAAGATCGGTGCCGGCATGGCGGTCGGTCTGCTCGGCACGCTCTACGGCGTGTTCTTCGCGCGCCTGATCTTCCTGCCCTCCGCCAGCAAGATCCAGCAGCGCGAGGAGATCGTGCGCTTCCGCAATTCACTGGTGGCCGAGGGCTTGGCGCTGCTCGCCGAGCGCAAGAGCCCGCGCTTCATCCAGGACAAGATGAACAGCTTCCTCGATCCGAAGCTGCATTACGACATCGACCGAATGATGAAGGGCGGCGCGAAGTGACGAATGACCCTGTCATTCGTCATCCCGGAAACGCGCCGCGTTATCCGGGATCCAGAGCCGCGACACTGATCTCCTGGATTCCCGCTTACGCGGGAATGACGGGTTAACGGGAAACGCCCATGGCCCGCGAGAGCAAATTCGAGGTCAAGAAACCCGAGGAACGGGAAGACTGGCTGCTGTCCTATGCGGACATGATCACGCTGCTGCTCGCCTTCTTCGTGCTCTTGCTCTCAGTCTCGAAATTCGACGCGACCAAGGCCGAGAAGGTCACCGGTGGCCTCTCCAAGGAAATCGGTGGCCATGACGTGGTGCAACCGATCGACACGCTCAAGGCCGAGGCACAGCAGCAGGCCAAGGCGTTGAAGCTCGACGATGGGCAGGTCACGGTCGAGACCGACGACCGCGGCCTGGTGCTCGAACTCGATGGTGGTACCTTCTTCGATGCCAATTCAGCCGAACTGAAACAGCAATTCGCCCCGTCGCTGACCAAAATGGCGCAGATGCTGGCTTCGCCCAAATACGCCGATTTCCAGGTCGAGGTGGATGGCCACACCGACGACACGCCGCTGAGCAATCAGACCTATCCGTCGAACTGGGAGTTGTCGGCCGCCCGCGCAAGCGCGGTAGCCCGGCTGTTCATCAAGCAAGGCATTATGCCGACGCGGCTTGAAGTCGTCGGCTTTGCCGATACGCGCCCCAAGGTCGCCAATCGCGACGCGAACGGCCACCCCCTGCCCGCCAACCAAGCGATCAACCGCCGCGTGTCGGTGCATATCTACCACCCGTAAGGGTCTAGCCGTCGCCCTGGCATTGGGGCGTTGCACCGAGTCATACTGGCGGAAACGCACGCTCCACAGCGGGAGGAACAGTACTGTGGCAAGCGAGCCTGTGCTCCGTGATTACGGCCTGGTCGGGCCGACATCAGACGCCGCCAGGGAAAAGGGCCTGTCGAACGCGGCGTGGTACCGCTCGCCGGTGCCGCATGACCGCATCCGTGAATTGATGAAGCGGTCGGACGGCCGCGCCATTCGCGACACGCTCTTGTGGTTGGGCATCTTCATCGTCAGCGGCACCGCCGGATTCGTCTTCTGGGGAGGCTGGTGGGCTGTGCCCGCGTTTTTCGTCTATGGCACGGTTTGGGGGTCGTCATCGGACTCACGCTGGCACGAGTGCGGCCATCAGACAGCGTTCAAGACCAAGTGGATGAACGCTGTGATCTACCACTTCGCCTCATTCATGGTCCTGCGCGAAGGCACGGTTTGGCGTCGCAGCCATCAGCGCCATCATGCTGATACGATCATCGTCGGGCTCGATCCTGAAATCTCAGTGATGCGGCCGCCCAAACTCGGCTCGATTGCGCTCAGCTTCATCGGTTTGCCGCAGGCCAAGTTCTACATTCAGCGCGTTGTCAGACACGCGCTCGGCAATATCAATGCCGAAGAGAAGACCTACATCCCGGACTACGATTACGGGCGCGTCATCTGGGAAGCCCGTATTCACATCGCTGTCTATGCCGTCGTCGCGGCGCTAGCCGTGGCGACTGATAGCATCCTGCCGCTGATGTATGTCGGCCTGCCGTCACTCTACGGGGCTTGGCTCTATATCCTGACGGGTCTGACGCAGCATGCAGGGTTGGCCGAAGATGTGCTTGATCACCGGCTCGTTGCTCGCACCGTCTACATGAATCCGGTCGTGCGATTCCTGTACTGGAACATGAATTATCACGTCGAGCACCACATGTTCCCTGTGGTGCCCTATTACGCCCTACCCCAGTTGCACGACGAGATGAAGGCCGATACGCCACGGCCCTATTCAGGCTTCGTCGAAGCCTATCGCGAGATCATTCCCACGCTGCTGCGCCAGGCGAAGGACCCGACCTATTTCGTAAGACGCGAATTGCCTTTGACGGCACGGCCCAGCCCGCAGACAGGTCAGGCGGCAGCAGCCAGCTAAAGCGCGATCACCATCCCGTCGCGAGCAACCAACGCGTTGTCCCAAGTGCGGTGGGCTTCTTCCTCAATCTTGCTCATGATCTCGTCGGTATGATCGGGATCGTGATGGAAGATGGCAAGGCGTTTCACGCCAGCCATCTTTCCCAGCCGAATCGCTTCCTGCCACGTGGAGTGCCCCCAGCCGACGCGCGCCGGATACTCGTCATCAGTGTAGGTGCTGTCGTAGATCGCAAGATCGGCGCCTTCCATCAGCCCCAGCACGTTGCGATCAGGCTTACCCGGCACATGCTCGGTATCGGTGATGTAGGTGACGACGCGGCCGGCATATTCGATGCGGTAGCCGCTGGCGCCGTTGGGATGGTTGAGCATTGCCGTCTTCACCACCGCGCCATTGGCCAGATCGCTCAGCGTCTCGCCGATGCGGAAATCCTGATACAGCATCTCCGCACGCAGCGCCTGCAGCGGCACCGGGAACATCGGCGTGGTCATCTGGCTGGCCAGCGCCTGCTTGATGCCGCCGATATCGATGAGGTGCCCCGCGAGAACGCGGAACTGCCAGCCAGGCTGATAGATCGGCGCGAAGAACGGGAAACCGTTGACGTGATCCCAATGCGTATGGGTCAGCAGCAAGACACCCTGGCGAACGTGTCGGCGCGAGAAATCCTTGCCAAGCATGCGCAGGCCGGTACCCGCATCGAGAATGATCGGCTGGTCGTCGAGCAGGACTTCGATACAGCTTGTATTGCCGCCATAGATCACATGCTGCGCCGACGCGCAGGCGATGCTACCCCGAGTACCCCAAAACTTGACTTCGACCGCCATCCGGTTCTCCGGCACTTATCGATTTGGCGCCGCCAATGCGGTCACGCCCCCACACGCAGTATTGCACACGGCCATGGACCTGTCACAAGCCGACTACGCCGATAGGCGCCCCGATCGACGGTCCGCTAAAATAGGTATCGGCGCGCCCCCGGTTGACAGCGATCTCCGCCAGACCGTTGGCGTTCTCGTACCAAAAACCAGTGCCTTCGGGCACATCGCCGAAAGTCCGTGCCCTCTGAATTGTCCGGTCGCCGACATGTAAAATGGCGTCCGCCGATAAACGCGAGGCCCGCAGTCCGGTCATGGCGTTACCATAACGATCGATATAGACGACTGCAGGTAGGTCATCGGGCCAGTCTAGTCGCCGTGTCGCCGGCGCGGCTGTGATCCCGGCTTGATCCGCCGATAAGCCACGGGCGAGACGTCCAGCCACCGGCGCGAAGAGGTCACGACCATGGAAACTGGCGGACGCCCATTCGGGTACGGAAATAATGAAACTCCGGACCGTTTCGGCGCGCCTTAAAAGCGGCTCGAATAATCCGTTGCCCGGGCCTACGAACCATCGCCCGTCGATCTGTATCGCTTCGGCAGGTCTGTCGGTCCCGACGCCCGGATCGACGACGGCGAGGATGATGGTTCCGACCGGAAAGGCGGCTGCGTAAGCGGCCAAAAGATAGGCCGCTTCTTGAGGCCGCTGCATCGGCGCATCGGCGAACAGATCGAAGACCGGAACCTGCGGCGCTTCGCGCCACAGCACGGCCTTGACTTGCCCCGTATAGGGACCTTCCAGGCCGAAATCGGTGAAAAGAACGATCATCCTGACAACCCTTGGCGTGCCCCGCACCAGGGTCAAGCTTATCAGGTAATCAGATCGCGAACCGACTGGGTCATTTGATCGGCCACGTTGAAGACTTTGGTGGCCGAATTATAGGCGGTCTGAGTCGTGATCATCGCAGAGAACTGCTGATCGAGGTCGACGTTCGAGGTCTCGACATTTCCGGGCGAGAACTGGGTATCGTTCAGCGTATTCGCCTCGTTGATATCGAGCGTCCCGGCCGCCCCCGTCTGGGTGAAATTCGTACCGTTGACGCTTTGCAGCGAATTCGGCGCGGTAAACGTCGCGACCGGCAGTGTGTAGAGCAGCACTTTTTGGCCGTTGCTGTAGTCGCCGTAGAGATTGCCGTTCGAGTCGAACTCACCTTTGACCAGAGTAGCTGCACCATAGCCATCCTGGGTCTGCGTATTCAGCTGCAACGTGCCCGACGCCAGCTGCGACATCTTAGAAAAGTCGACCGAGATCGAACTGGTGCTGCCATCGGCCCAGGTAACGTTCACCGTCGAATTGCCGCTCTGGCCATCATAATTACCGGCGCCATCGAAGGTCAGCGTTGTCGGGGTGCTGGACGAGCTGGATGACGTGGTGACGGTCCCGACGCCTGGCGGCAGGCTGTAGGAAACGGTCCACGCATCCGAACCGGTTTTGGTGAACGTGGCCGTCAGCGTTTGCGGATTGAACTGATTATCATAGACGGGGATGCCTGCCTCGACCGAACCGTTGGTGCCGGTGAGCGCGTCTTGCGCGACCTGGTTGACATTGTAATCTGTACCGTTCTGCGTCGCGTCGCTGGCCGTGTAGTTGAGGCTGGTCAGGCTCTGCGCGCCCGTGCCCGCGTCGGTGCCCGTGACCTGGAAACCGTCGTTGGCGCCGGTATTGTTGCCGGCCAACTGAAGCTGGAAATTGCCGCTGCTATCCTGAATGACGCTGGCCGTGACACCGGCACTGGCGGAATTGATCGCATTGGCGACACCCTGCAGGCTGCCATCCGTCACGTTGACCGTCACCGCACTGCCCGACGACGTGAAGACGCCGGTGTTCGTATTGACGGCGCCCAATTGGATCTGGAGCGTACCGGTATTGAAGAACTGCGTTGTCGACGGATCGAAGCTCGACGAACTCGTCGTTCCGCTCAACTTGGTCGTAATCGTCTGAGCCTCGGCCGCCTGCGAGCTCTGGCTCGCCACGTTGGACGGCAAAGCCCCCTGCAGTGTGATCTGCGATGTCGCTTTGCCCGCGATGGTCGCTCCCAAGTCGATTTCGACCGGGCTCAACGAACTCAGATCATCGCTGGCGGTAACGACCCCGTTGACCGCCTTCCAGCCCATCAGGTAGTCGCCCTGACCGTTGGTCAGGTACGAGACGGTACTTGAGGCGGGTTCGTTCAGAACGTTCGAGGTGTTGGGCGCACTCGGCAGCGTAATCGGCGAGGCTTGCTGTTCGAAATCGCCGGCGCGCGTGTACAGCGTGCTGCCCGTGCCATCGGCGGACGAGTTGAGGATAAAGAACCCTTGCCCATTGATGGCCAGGTTGTTCCATTGCCCCGTCGCCTGGAAATTGCCTTGGATGTCGTTGGAGGATTGCGTAACCGGCTGAACGCCGAAGATGTTTTGGCCTTCGGTCTGCTCGGAGAGAACCGTCTCAAAATTGTCGGTGACGGTCTTGTAGCCCGTCGTGTTGACGTTCGCGATGTTCTGACTGATCACGCTCAGCGCATTCGACTGCGCCTGCATCGCGTCGACCGTATTGGTGAATGCACCCCAGAGTGTCATCGCCGTGCTTCCTACGTTCCGTCAACCGCGGACGGTATTCTCCTGTCGCGGGCTACGGATATTCAAAGCAAGCATCGTGCCGCTATCTAAACGGCAGAAATCATTCAATTTTTGGAAGAGAAGATGCGGCAGGAAGTGCCACTAAGACAACCAGGGCCCGGCAAATCTTGCCGGGCCCTGCTGTAGCCGATCAGATGTAGACGGCTTCGAGCGGCTGGAAGCCGTTGAAGTTCACGGCGGCGTAGGTGGTCGTGTACGCGCCGGTCGCGAGAATGCGGACCTTGTCGCCGACCTTCAGCGAGAGCGGAAGGCGGTACTTGGTCTTCTCGTAGAGAATATCAGCTGAGTCGCAAGTCGGACCGGCCAGGATCACGGGCGCGGACGGACCGTTACGCTCCGGCACCTGGATGCGGTACTTGATCGACTCGTCCAGCGTCTCGATCAGGCCGCCAAACTTGCCGATGTCGAGATAGACCCAACGGACATCTTCGTCCTTGGACTTCTTCGAGATCAGCACCACTTCGGCTTCGATGACACCGGCATCGCCGACCATCGAACGGCCCGGCTCGATGATCATCTTCGGCAGGTTGTTGCCGAAGTGGTCGGTCATCGCAGTCATGATCGCGCTGGCATAGTCGTTCACGCCGGCGACTTCGCTCCTGTACTTGGCCGGCAAACCGCCACCGATATTGACCATCTTCAGGTCGACACCGGCTTCGGTCAGCGCCGTGAAGAGCATGGCAGTCTTGCCGACGGCCACGTCCCATTGATCGAGCTGCGTCTGCTGCGAGCCGACATGGAACGACACGCCATAGGGGTCGAGGCCCAGGTCGCGCGCCATGACGAGGAGATCCTTCGCCATGTCGATTTCGCAGCCGAACTTGCGCGACAGCGGCCATTCGGCGCCTTCGCAGGTCATCAGGATGCGGCAGAAGACGCGCGAGCCGGGCGCCGACTCGGCGAGCTTGCGCAGTTCCGCCTCGGAGTCGAACGCATAGAGGCGCACGCCCTGTTCGAAGGCCCAGGCGATGTCGCGCTGCTTCTTGATGGTATTGCCGAACGAGATGCGCTCGGCGCTGGCACCAGCAGCCATCACCATCTCGATCTCACCGCGGCTGGCGGTGTCGAAGTTCGAGCCCAGACCAGCGAGCAGCTTGAGGATCTCGTTCGCCGGATTCGCCTTCACAGCGTAGAACACCTCGGCAATCGGCAGGAAGCGGCGCAGGGCGCGGTAGTTATTGGCAACCACATCGAGGTCGACCACGAGCAGAGGATTGTCGGGTCGTCGTTCGGCGAAGTAGCGGTTGATCTTGGCGGTCATCGTCAATTCTCCACACGCGCACAATCATGCGCGTCAAACACTTGTTAAGTCGGGGCGATGCCGGGCTGAACCCGGCCGATCCGTCGATCAGTAATTGAGCGAAACGCTCAACACGCGATCGTCGGATGCTCCATAAGTGTCGTGGAGGGCGATGGGACTTTTCCCTGGCCCAGAACGCTACGGAAGCGTGGTTCGTCGACAGTGTCGACGGTCGTATTGTCGGCGCAACGATAGACAACGTTCATTGTTCAATTCCCCCGGGATGCCGATCCATGGCCGGCAGTCATCAGAAGAACGCCATTGACGTCGTTGCTTAACCAAACTAGGGGCCAGAGGCACGTGCGTTGTACGTCTCAGTCGCTATTTACTCGATTCTTCGCAGATTGAAAGAGGAATCTTTGCGACTCTCCAAAAAATCTTGATCCGCGCCTGCCCTCTCAAGGGGTTACACGGTTTGTAGGGTTATGACAGTTGCGTGAATACGCTACTAAATGGGGTCGCGTAACCCCTGAAAAGCACCACAAATTGTGGCTGCAGCATTCCCGCAAGCGTCAAATAAACGCCTCGTAAGTGAAAATTTCGAGATGTGTCACGCCTTCGACGCGCGTCAGATTCGCGCTCAGATCATTCCGGCGAGCGGTGACGACGGGTCGGCATAGCGGCGCTTCTGCATCCGCCCGGCGCGATAAGCGAGACGCCCCGCCTCCACTGCCAGCCGCATGGCTTTCGCCATGGCGATCGGATCCTTGGCTTCGGCGATGGCGGTGTTCATCAACACGCCATCACAGCCCAGTTCCATCGCCACCGTAGCGTCCGAAGCCGTGCCCACGCCGGCATCGACGATCACCGGGACACGCGACTGTTCGACGATCAGCCGGATATTCACCGGATTCTGGATGCCCAGGCCCGAGCCGATCGGCGCACCGAGGGGCATGATCGCGCAGCAGCCGATCTCTTCGAGACGCTTAGCCATGATCGGATCGTCGCTGCAGTAGACCATCACCTGGAAGCCGTCTTTGATCAGCAACTCTGCGGCGCGAAGCGTTTCCACCATATCGGGAAACAAGCTCTTCTTGTCGCCCAGCACTTCGAGCTTCACGAGACCCCAGCCGCCGGCTTCGCGTGCGAGACGCAGCGTGCGCACGGCGTCTTCGCCGGTGAAACACCCGGCCGTATTGGGCAGATAGGTGAAGTCCTTCGGGCTCAGATGATCGACCAGCATCGGCGAGCCGGGTTCCATCACATTCACGCGACGAAGCGCCACTGTGACGATCTCGGCGCCAGCCGCGCGCGCAGCCGCGGCATTCTGCGCGTAGTCCTTGTACTTGCCGGTGCCGACGATCAGGCGCGAGCGGAAGCTGCGGCCGGCAATGATCAACGGATCGGCGTCGATTTCGGTATCGGCGCCCATGCCGCCCCCGATGAAATGAACGATCTCGAGTTTGTCGCCCTCGCCGATCTGCGTAGCGCCATAGGCCGAGCGCGGAACGATCTCGAGATTGCGCTCGATCGCTACCTTGCGCCGGTCAATGCCCAGCGTATCCAGAAGTCCTTCGAGAGTGACGCCGGCCTGCACCGCGCGGGCCTCACCATTGATCGTGACGTTCATGATCTCCAACCCCAGGCGCGTCGTGCCCGCAAAACATACGCGCAAGAGTATGGTGATGCGAAGCCGTCGATGCAACGGGGCCTAAAGCGTATCAGGCCTTCGCGAACCGCTCCGCCGCGCGGGCACGAGCCTTTTCCGCCTCGACTTCCCTGTCACGGGGCGGGGCGCCTGTCACAAGCGCGCTCAATAATTCGCGAGCGGCCTCGGTCACAACCTCCACCGCGCGATTGAAGGCAGCCTCGTTGGCTTCGGATGGATGGGCGAACCCACTCAACTTGCGAACGAATTGCAGCGCCGAGGCCTGGATCTCTTCCTCGGTCGCCGGCGGCTCGAAATTATGGAGGGTCTTGATGCTGCGGCACATGGGGACCTCGCAGTCTGGAGATCGGCAGGGATCGCGCACGGCGCGGCGCGCATTTATGCAAGTATCTCATATCTCAATCCACGTGGGAGCCGCGTAAATGGCCCTCCCCGCCTTGCCACCCTACCCGCCCGCCGCTAGGCTGGCCTCCCCTCCTTTTCGATCCCCCCAAAACGGAGCAGCGGTAGTGGATATTCGTGACGGCTTTCTGAATGCGATCGGCAACACGCCTCTGATCAAATTGCAGAAGGCCTCCGAGATCACCGGCTGCACGATTCTCGGCAAGGCCGAGTTTCTCAATCCCGGCGGTTCAGTGAAGGATCGCGCGGCACTGGCCATCATCCAGGACGCAGAGAAGCGCGGCACGCTGAAGCCGGGCGGCACCATCGTCGAAGGCACGGCAGGCAATACTGGGATCGGCCTCGCGCTGGTCGGTAATGCCTGCGGCTACAAGACCGTGATCGTGATGCCGGAGACCCAGAGCCAGGAGAAGAAGGATTTCCTGCGTCTGATCGGCGCCGATCTGCGCCTGGTGCCGGCGGCGCCCTACAGCAATCCCAACAACTATGTGCGCTACTCCGAGACCTTGGCGCAGGAACTCGCGGCCACCGAACCGAATGGCGTGATCTGGGCCAATCAGTTCGACAACGTCGCCAATCGTGTCGGTCACGAGCAAACGACCGGGCCCGAAATCTGGGAACAGACCGACGGTAAAGTTGACGCCTTCACCTGCGCGGTGGGTTCGGGCGGCACACTGGGCGGCGTCAGCTTGGCGCTAAAATCATTCAGCAAGAAGGTGAAGGTCGTGCTGTCCGATCCGATGGGCGCCGGTCTTTACAATTGGTACACCAGTGGCGAGATGAGAGCCGAGGGCAACTCGATCACCGAAGGCATCGGCCAGAGCCGCATCACCAAGAATCTCGAAGACGTCGAGATCGATTGGGCCGAGCAAATCCCCGACGAGGAAGCGCTGCCAATCATCTTCTCATTGCTGAAAGACGAAGGCCTGTGCCTGGGCGGATCGAGCGGCATCAACATCGCCGGCGCCATTCGCATCGCCAAGACGCTCGGGCCGGGGCATACCATCGTGACGATCCTCGCCGACGGCGGCAGTCGTTATCAGAGCAAATTGTTCAACCCCACCTTCCTGCGCGAGAAGAATCTTCCCGTGCCGGATTGGTTGGGTTGAGACCTCGTATTCGATAGGAAACGAACGCCATGCCCTATGCCAGACCCGACGCGTTGGTCAGCACCGAATGGCTGGCCGGCCACTTGCAATCGCCCGGCGTGCGCGTGGTCGATGCATCCTGGTTCTTTCCCGCAACAGGCAAGACCGGACGCGTCGAGTTCGAGCGTGAACACATTGCCGAGGCGGTGTTCTTCGATATCGACGATATCGCCGCGCCGAAGGTGGCGCCCCCCGACGGAGTTATCCTGCCTCATATGATGCCCGATGCGCGACGCTTCGCGCAGATGGTCGGCGATCTGGGCCTGGGTAATGGCAATCGCATCATCATCTACGACCGCGTCGGTGGTGGATCGGCGGCCGCGCGCGTCTGGTTCATGTTCCGCAACTTCGGCCACAACGACGTGGCGTTGCTCGACGGTGGCTTGACGAAGTGGATACTTGAGAGCCGCCCGGTCACCGCCGATCTGATTCCGTCGCGCCAGCGTTCGTTCACCGTGACGCCGCGCCCGAACCTGATCCGCGACAAGGCGGCGATGAAAGCCAATCTGACAAGCAAACGCGATCAAGTCATCGATGCACGCTCGCGTGGCCGGTTCGCCGGCACCGAGCAGGAGATGTGGCCCCACGTCAAGGTCGGGCACATCCCCGGTTCGCGCAACGTACCATGGACGGAACTACTCGATCCCGAGACGAAAGCCGTGCTGCCTGCTGAGGCGATCGCCAAGAAGTTCATCGAGGCCGGCATCACGCCGGCCAAACCAATCGTTGCCAGCTGCGGTTCGGGCGTGTCGGCTTGCATGCTGGCTTTCGGCCTCTACTTGCTCGGCAAGGAAGAAGTCGCGCTCTATGACGGCTCCTGGGCCGAATGGGGCAATGTCAGCGACACGCCCTTCGCGCTTGGCGAAGCCTAAGAGGCGCATGATGGCCAGACGCGACACCAAGATCGTCCACGCGGGCAGCCATCCGGAACAGCAACACGGCGCCGTCAGCCCGCCGGTTTATCACGTCTCGACCGTCACCTATCCCAGCGTGGCGGCGATGCGCGAGGCGGGCAAGGATCAGTTCAACGGCATGCGCTATGGCCGGTTCGGCACGCCGACCAGCTTCGCACTGGAAGAGGCCGTCTGCGCGCTTGAAGGCGGCTATCGCACGATCTCCACCGCCTCAGGTCTGGCGGCGATCACCGGCACGCTGACCGCGCTGTTGAAGACCGGCGACCATATTCTGATGGTCGATACGTGCTACTTCCCAACGCGCCGCTTCTGCAGCGAGCATCTGAATCACCTTGGCATCGAGACGACTTTCTACGATCCGCTGATTGGCGCCGGTATCGCGGCGCTGATCAGACCCAATACGAAGATCGTCTATGTCGAGTCACCGGGCTCGCTCACCTTCGAGATGCAGGACATCCCGGCGATTGCCGAGGTCGCACACAAGCACGGCGGGATCGTCATCGCCGACAACACCTGGGCCACGCCGATCTTCTTCCGCCCTTTCGAGAAGGGGATCGATATCTCGATCCAGGCCGCGACCAAGTTTATCGTCGGTCACTCCGACGCGATGCTGGGCACGATCACCTGCGCGACGAAAGAGCTGTGGCAAACGGTGAAGAGTTTCGTCGCGCTGTCGGGCGTCTGCGCCGGCGCCGAGGAAGCCTATCTCGGTCTCCGTGGTCTACGCACATTGGGCGCGCGCCTGCGTCAGCATCAGGAATCCGGACTCAAATTGGCGACTTGGCTGCAGCAGCGGCCAGAGGTCGCACGCGTACTGCACCCGGCCCTGCCGGGCGATCCCAACCACGCGATCTGGAAGCGCGACTTCAGCGGCGCTTGCGGTCTGTTCGCCGTCGAATTCAAACCCTGCCCGCAAAGCGCGGTCGACGCGATGCTCGACGCGCTGGAACACTTCTCGCTCGGCTACAGCTGGGGTGGGTTCGAAAGCCTCATCATCCCCGCCTCCAGCGGAATCACGCGCAGCGCCACGACCTGGACAGCACCCGGCCCGATGGTCCGCATTCACACGGGCCTCGAAGACGTCGATGACCTGATCGGCGATCTCGCGCAGGGCTTCAACAACCTGAAGCTGTGATAACCAGCACTGCCGTTGTGACGGCAGGCACTCCCCCGTTCCTTACCCGTTCACGGACGTTGTGTGCAGTTCTGTGGAAAATGCCTGTAATGCATTAAAAATGCGGTGGAATCAGGCCGATCACAGATTGACCACAAGAGACGGCGGCGATAGGCTCCTTACTTCAAATTCGTGATGGTTATGCGGTGACGTCTAGAACCGACGAGCCGCGGTACCGGGTGGGGATAACGTCATGGCATCGCCGTCTCTCACGCGCCCAGAACTGCTCGACCGGCTCTACGCGACTTTCAGCCGTTACGGTTATGAAGGTGCGAGCATGACCCGCATCGCTGAAGCCACCGGCCTCGGCAAGGCGAGTCTCTACCATCACTTCCCTCAAGGCAAACGCGAGATGGCCGCAGCGGTGCTCGATCACGTGCATGGCTGGTACGAAGAGAACGTGTTTCGTCCGCTCGTCGGTGTGACGCCGCCGCGCTTGCGTCTGAGCGGCATGCTCGACGCGCTCGGCCGGCGCTATGCCAATGGCGACATCGCCTGCCTGCCGGCACTGCTGGCGCAGACCGAAGAACGCTCGATGTTCAGCGAAGCGATCGGGGAACTCTTCCGCCGCATGATCGCCAGCATCACGCAGACCCTCAGCGACGCCGGATTGTCGCGCGATATCGCGCAGCGCCGTGCCCGCGATGGCGCCGTCCGCATCCAAGGTGCCCTCTCGATGGCGCGCGCGCTCAATGACTCGCGCATCTACACGGCCGTCGCCGCCGAACTGCCGGATCAACTCCTGGCCGGTGCCGATCGCTCAGCATTGTGGACGGCACGTGGCGCGCCGCGTTTCCCCGCGCCGCCGCCGCTCAATCCGACGGTGAATACCGTTGCTCCGGCGGCCGCAAGCCCGGCCCTCGTCACCAACTGACGCGTCAGCTGCCGTACAAAGACTGAGGATCGACAAGCACCGGCGCGATCTCGTCGAACCCTTCAACGCCCAGCGACCGGAAGAAGCAGTTGTGGTGGCCTGTGTGGCAGGCCACGCCGAGCTGATCAACCTTCAGCAGAATCGTATCGCCGTCGCAATCGACCAGGAACTCGATCAGCTTTTGCGTTTGGCCCGACGTCTCGCCTTTGCGCCAGAGCTTTTTGCGCGACCGCGAGTAATAGCAGGCCTGGCCCGACCGCAAAGTCTCTTCGACCGCCTCGCGATTCATCCACGCCATCATCAAGACTTCGCCGGTGTCGTGTTGCTGCGCGATCGCGGCAACAAGACCATTGCCGTCAAAGGCAATCTCTTCGAGCGCGGGGGCAGGATCGATCATGGCAACCTCGGCAACGGCAAGGGGATGGCTTCCCCTATATAGGGCGAAGCCACCCAAATTGCCCGCAGAGATTCCGAGACCCCTGACTACTTCAGGACCATCGGCGTACAGGATTGATGGCGACTGGCGATGGCATGGCATACCGCCTGGGCCGCCTTGCGATCAGCCACCGGGCCGCCATAGAGACGCCAGACCGAACCGCCGCGGCGCAGTGCGACTTTCACCACCTTCGACTGCAGCGAGCCGAGCTGCGTGGGAAACTGTTTTTGCAGCGCCGCCCAGCCTTGGCCCGCGCTTTCCTCGCTGCTGTACGTGCCCAGCCGCACAACTTCGCCAGCCACTTGACCGGTGGGTGCACCACCACCCTTCTGCATGGCCGCGATCTGCGCGTCGTAGGCTGTCAGCGCGCCCATGACCTTGGTCTTGGCCTTGGTCTCTTCGTCGGCTGAAATGACGCCGGCCTCGCGATAACGGGTCAGATGCCCGACCACTTCGGCCGCCTGCACGGCACCCGTGATCGGCGGCGGCGGATCGGCGCGGCGCGCGGCCGGTCCAGGCAGCAAGGCCTCGAGAATGATGGCCCGTTCGGTCTGCTGCTGCGTCGCCGAGATGTTGCGAGTCTGATACGCCGCAACCAGCGACTTCATGCGATCAACCACCTCGCTCGGTGCGGGCGCCGGGAGATCGAGATTGGCGGCCGGCAGCGGCGAGATGTAGGGCAGCAACGCGCCGAGATTGGACGAGCGGCGCAGATCGAATTCCTCGCGCGTGATCAGCCCGTCTTCGAGCAAGGTCTGCAGCGTTTTGAAGCGGCGGATGAGAGCGCCTTCCGGCCCCATGCTCTTTTCGTCAATGGCAACGACTGGCTTTTCCTCCGGCGGTTTTACCGTCGCCGCAGGAACGAGACTGGCCAGGCGAACATTGGCCAGTTCGATCAGAGTGATGCGTTTACCGCCCTGGATCACCGTCTGCTGCGCATTCATCGAAACCAGAGCTTCGTATTGCTTGCGCGCGAGTTCGGGGCGCCCGGTGTTGAGATAGACCTCGGCTAGCACATAGGCGGCATAGGGGTCGCGGGGGTTGCCGCGCCAAGCGGCCGTGGCCAGCTTTTCGGCGCGCAGATAGTCGCCCTTGTTGAGTTCGGCAATCGCGGCATCGGAGGCATTGGTACCGCCGACGGCAGCATCGAACTGGCCGCCATAGCCGGCCGGATCGAACAGCGCGGCGCAGCCGGCCAGGGCTGCAATCAGCATCGCGGTGGCGATAAAACGCGCCACGGGACCCCTGGCTATCGACCCTACTGACCGCATGGATCCTCCGGTCCGGAATTCTGTCCGGTTGCGTCAAAATGACAAAAACCGGCTGTTCAGGCAACTGGATAGCCGGATTCGGCCATATTAGGCCTCAGAGATTTAAGGAGATTTAACAGGAGCCGGGTTTCGTAAGGATGAGCCTTTGGCTATGATCCCGCCCCGCGACCGTGGGAGAGGCCGTTTGCCGACCGAAACCGAGCTTAAACTGGTGCTAGCGCCAGAAGCGCTGCGCCGGGTAAGGCGTCACGCGCTGATTCAGCGCTTGAAGCAGGGCCGGGGCGTCTCCAAGCAGCTGAAATCGGTCTATTTCGATACCGAGGACCTGAGCCTGCACCGCAACCATCTGGTGCTCCGGGTGCGCCACATCGGCCTCCAACGCATCCAGACCCTCAAAAACGCCGCCCCGACCGCTGCCGGCCTGCTCGACCGCCAGGAGTGGGAGACCGAGATCGAGGGCGACCGCCCCGAGGCTGGCCCCCTCGACAAGGCATCGGTCGACCTTCCCTCGCCCGGCAATCGTCTGGTCCGCAACCTGCAGCCGATCTTCACCACAGAGGTGAAGCGCACCACCTATCGCCTGGGCGCCGATGGCTGGGAGATCGAACTGGCCCTCGACGAAGGCGCTGTGATCGGCCCCAAAGGGTCGACGCCGATCGCCGAAGCCGAACTCGAACTCAAAAAAGGCCGGCCGCGCATTCTGTTCGACATCGCCCGCGATCTTCAGGACGAGACCGGCGCGCGGATCTCGGTCTCCAGCAAGTCTGAGCGCGGCTACGCGCTTCTGGCCGGCGCAGGACCGGCGCCGCGCCGCGCCCGCCCGCCGCTTTATCCCGATGACGCCACCATCGCCCAGGCCTTCCAGAGTATCTCGCGCGCCTGTGCCGAACAGCTTCTGATCAATCAGGATGTGCTATTCGCCACGCAGAACCCCGAGGCGGTGCATCAGATGCGCGTGGCACTGCGCCGCCTGATCTCGGGCATTCGCCTATTCGCCGATTTCCTCGAAACGCCCGAAACCCAGATGCTGCGCGAGGAAATGCGCTGGCTGCAGAGTTTCCTGGCCCCGGCGCGCGACGCCGAGGTGTTCATCAGCGATATTCTCGATCCGCTGGCGGCCGAGATGGGCGGCGAGCGCGGCTTTCGTGCACTGAAGGCCGACTTCACCAAACGGCGCAAACAGACTCTCGAGGCAGCCGTGAAAGCCTTGGCCGAGCCACGCTTCACCACCATGGCCCTCACAATGGGGGCCTGGATCGAGGGTGGCGACTGGCAGATGGCCATCGACGAAGAACAGCGCAAGCGGCTTGCGAGCCCGGCCCAGGACTATGCCGTTGCCGTGCTCGATCGCCTGGACCGCCGCGTGCGCCGGGCTCTGCGCGGCCTGGAGGCATTGCCGCCTGAGGAACGCCACCGCGCGCGCATCCGGGTCAAGCGGCTGCGCTATGCCATCGAGTTTTTCTCGGGCTTGTTCCCTGGCTACAAGACGCGCCGCATCGTCTCAATGCTTGGCCGGATTCAGGATCGGCTGGGCCAGCTCAACGACATCGCTGTCGCCGGCCGGCTGCTGCGCGACCATGCCGAGGCCAAGGGTGACCCGCAGCGCCTCTGGGCGGCGGGGCAGATCGCCGGCTGGCATGCCGGGCGGGTGGGCGAATTGCTGGTCTCGGCTGAGGACGGACGGCGGGCTTTACAGCGCCTCAAGCGCTTCTGGCGGGATTAAGAACCAGGTTTTTCAAAACTTTACGGGGTGCCGCAGGTCCGCTTGCACGGCCCCGCCCCATCTGTTATTAAACCGCCTCCCCGCGGGGGTGTAGCTCAGTTGGTTAGAGCGCAGGCCTGTCACGCCTGAGGTCGCGGGTTCGAGCCCCGTCACTCCCGCCACTTTATCCCTCAGATCGTCTTCAGACCCGGCAACAGGCCGAGCGCATTGTCGCGTTCGATGCGGCGGAGCGTGACCTCGTCGAAGCCGAGCTTCGACAAGCCTTCGACCGTCTGGGTCGTCGTCGCCTCGGGTGCGAAGGGATAGTCGCTGCCGAACAGCACCTGTGCCGGTGTCACCAGGGCGAGCAGTGACGCGAAAGCCCGTGCATTGGCCGAGAGCGCCGTGTCGTAATAGAGCTTCTGGAGCTCGGGGATGACACCGTTGGGCACCATGGCCTTGAAATTGGGCCGCGCACCCAGCCTCGCGATGCGGTCGGCCAGGAACGGGATCGTGCCGCCGGCATGGGAGAAGATGAACTTGATATCAGGGCAGCGCGCGAATGTGCCGTTGAATAGGAGGCTGGTCACGGCGCGCGTCGTGTCGAAGGGAAAATCGAGCGTGGCGGCTGGTATCTCGTCCAAGCAGTTGCAGCATGGCGCCTGTGTCGGATGGAAATAGACGACTGCCTTGCGCCGGTTGAGCTCATCGAAGATCGGAGCGAAAGCCGGATCGCCCGGATATTTCTCGTCGCAGCTGGTCATCAGGCCGATGCCCTCCGCCTTCAGCACGTCGAGGGCGTATTCAATCTCGCGCAGACAGGCATCGACATTCGGGAACGGGAGACTGGCGAACACACCGAAACGACCTGGATGATCGATCCGCATCTGCGCCGCGTAGTCGTTGCAGTGGCGCGTGAGTTTGTTTGTCGCCTCGCTGTCGCCAAACCACAGACCCGGCGAAGAGATCGATGTGACCGCTGTTGCGATCCCGTTGCGGTCCATCGCCGCAATCGAATGTGCCGGCGTCCATTCAGGCGTCTTGCCCGCGACGATCAGTGGCCCGATCTTGTCCTCACCGACGATGCGGACATAGTCAGGCGGCAGAATATGGTGATGTGTATCGATGCGATGGGCGTGCATATCGGCTGGTCCTTGTTCTTGGCGTTCTAACGCGCAGGTAACACGCTGGCCCGGCATTCGCCAAGGCCGATGCTCGCATACCCAGCCCGCTTGGCGTGGGCACGGAAGACGATCTCGTCGCCGTCTTCGAGAAAGCGACGCGTCTCGCCTGACGACAGGGAGATGGGCTCGCGACCGCCGACCGTGATCTCGAGCAGGCTTCCGAACGACTCCTTGGTGGTTCCCGATATGGTTCCCGAGCCGAACAGATCGCCGGGCTGGAGATTGCAGCCGCCGACTGTGTGGTGAGCCACGAATTGAGCCACGGTCCAATAGAGATGTCGCGTCGAGCCAATGGTGAGCCGGTGCGGCGCGAGGTCTTTGGCGCGCAGCCCCTCGGTGATCAGTAGTACTTCGAGTTCGAGATCGAGCGCGCCCGACGCTTGATCCCCTTCGTCCCACAGATACGCCATCGGCTTCGGATCGCCCTCGGGTCGTGCGGACTGGGCGATGCGGAACGGCGCCAACGCCTCAGCTGTCACGATCCAAGGGGAGATCGTGGTGGCGAAGTTCTTGGCCAGGAACGGGCCGAGCGGCTGGTATTCCCAACTTTGGATGTCGCGCGCCGACCAGTCGTTGAGCAGGCAAAAACCGGCGATGTGGTCCGCCGCTTCCGTGATCGGAATCGCTTCGCTCAACGGATTGCCCGGCCCGAGCCAAATGCCGAGTTCCAGTTCGAAATCGAGATTGCGGCAGGCGCCGAAACTGGGTTCGGCTTCGTTGGCCGGCTTGCGTTGCCCGCTCGGCCGGTGGATCGGCATGCCGGACGGCCTGATAGACGACGCGCGGCCGTGATAGCCAATGGGCACATGCTTGTAGTTCGGCAGCAGCGGATTGTCGGGCCGCAACAGCTTGCCGACATTGGTCGCATGATGAATGCCAGCATAGAAATCGGTGTAGTCGCCGATCGCGATCGGCAACTCCATACTGCAATCGGCAGCAGCATGAAGCAGTTCTGGCCGCTCAGGCGACTTGGAATCCAGCAGATCGGCCAGCGCCAGACGCAACGCCGTCCGCGGCCCCTTGCCCAGCGACAGGAACGCATTGAGCGTGCTATCGGCGGCAGCTTCGGCAGCCGCGAGAGCCGCACCCCGGAACAGGTTGAGATCGAGCACGGCATCCATATCGAGAATCATGTCGCCGATGGCGACCCCGCCGCGCGGCCGTCCGTCGCCGGGAACGAAGATACCGAACGGCAGATTTTGGATTGGAAATTCGGAATGGCCGTTGGCGGACGCGACCCAGCTTTTGCGATCCGCCGCGTGGGTTGCGTCGATGGTTGCGCCTGTCACGTCGTCGGGTCCTTGAACAATTTCGGCAATCCTTTCCAGCAGGCGTCGTAATCAGTTTGCAGATGCGGCGAATCCATCGCCAGCTTAGTCGGGCGGATCACGGCACTGCTTTCGAACATGAACGCCATCGTGTCCTCGATCTTCTGCGGCTTAAGGTCGGCCGCCATCGCACGCTGCGTCGTATTGGCATCGGGTCCGTGGGCGCTCATGCAATTGTGAAGCGAGATCCCACCGGGCAAAAACCCTTCGGCCTTGGCGTCGTACTGGCCGTGAATCAGGCCCATCAGTTCATTCATTACATTGCGGTGGAACCACGGCGGACGGAATGTATTTTCGCTCACCAGCCAGCGCGGCGGGAAGATCACGAAATCGACATTTGCCATACCCGCGACCGATGTCGGTGAGGTCAGCACCGTGAAGATTGACGGGTCGGGATGGTCGAAGCTGATCGAGCCGATCGTGTTGAAGCGCGCCAGATCGTATTTGCAGGGCGCATTCGTACCGTGCCAGGCGACCACGTCGAGCGGCGAATGATCGAGCGTCATCGACCACAGCGTATCTTGGAATTTCTGCACCAATTCGACCGGCTCATCGCGGTCTTCGAACCACGCGACCGGTGTCTGGAAGTCACGCGGATTGGCCAGCCCGTTCGATCCTATCGCGCCCAGATCCGGAAGCCGAAACGGCGCGCCGTGATTCTCGCAGATATAGCCGCGCGCTTCCTTGTCCAGCAGCTCGACGCGAAATTTGAGCCCGCGTGGGATCAAGGCAATCTCGCGCGGTGCGAGCTCGATCCGACCGCATTCGGTGGCAATCAGTAAGCGTCCCAACTGCGGCACGATCAGCAGCTCGCCATCGGCATCATAGAAGACCCGGTCCATCGATCGATTGGCGGCGTAGACATGGACCGACATGCCGGAATTGGCGGCAACGGTTGCGAGTCCCGCGACGAAATCCGTTGGCTTCGTCGGCAACGCGAACGGATCCCAGCGCAGACGATTAGGATTGGGCGCCGCCAGCGGGCCTGCCAACGCTCCCTGCTCTATCTGTTTGAACTTGGGATGCGCTGCCGAGGGACGGATGCGATAGAACCAAGTCCGCCGCTGTTCGTTGCGCGGCATGGTGAAGGCCGTGCCGGAGAACTGCTCGGTGTAAAGGCCGAGCGGTGGGCGCTGCGGCGCGTTGCGGCCCTCGGGCAACGCACCCGGAACGGCCTCGCTGGCGAATTCATTGCCGAAGCCGGTCAGGTAATCGAGTGGCGCCGTCTTTGAGTCAGCCGTCTTCGAGGTGACGTTCATGGTCTGCCTCCCTGAATTTTTTACTTGGCCGGATTAACGATGTCCGGATGCGCTTTCTTGAAAGCGCTGATCGCATTGCAGGCGGCATCAGCGCGAACGATCTTGGGAAACTTGTCGAGCGGTACGTTGAATCGGCGCGCGTTGAAGACCTGCGGCACCAACACGACATCGGCGAGACACGGCCGGTCGCCGAAGCAAAACGGCCCCACGGTATCGATCAGCGATTCGATGGCCTCGAAACCGCTTGTGATCCAATAGGCATACCAAGCGTTGATCGCCGCATCGTCGGCGCCGAATTGTTCGCGCAACCGCGTCTGCAGGCCTGAATTGTTGACCGGATGGATATCGGCGATGACAACATTGGTGACAGCGCGGATGCGCGCTCGTTGCAGTGCCGTACCCGGCAGCAATGGTGGCTGGGGATAGGCTTCCTCGAGCCATTCGAGAATGGCCAGCGACTGGGTCAGGATCGTGCCGTCCTCGAGTTCGAGCGACGGCAGCCGGCGCTGTGGATTGACGGCCTGATAGGCCGGTTTCAGATGCTCGCCGCCGTCGCGTAGCATATGAACTTCGGTCGAATCGTAATCCACGCCCTTCAGATTGAGCGCGATTCGCACGCGATACGCAGCCGAGGAACGGTAATAGTCGTAGAGCCTCATTTTCCGGCTCCGTCAGTCTTTGCGAAACTGCCCGAAGGCGCCGGCACAGTATAGCAACGTATCGTCACCGCCGCCTAACCAGATGCCGACCACCCGCCCGACCAAAATCAGATGGGTGCCACTCAGCTGCTGCTGCTCCAGCACACAGTCGAGCGCGCTGACAGCGTCCTGAAGAATGGGTGCACCCGATTCGAGTGTCTTCCACAAGGACGGATCAAACGCATCGATCTTGTTATCCGCGGTCTTGGAGAAGTGGTGGGCGAGTTGCGAAAGCTTGGCTGGCAGGAAGTTGACGGCAAACTTGCCCGAGTCGCGGATCAACCCCCAGGAGGTCGCCCGCTGGTTGACGCAGACCAGAATCTGGGGCGGCTCGGCACTGACGCTGGCAAAAGCTGTCGCCGTCATGCCGTGTTTATGCCCGTCGTGATTCGTTGTGACGATGGCCACTGGCTCAGGCAACAACCGCAACGCCGCCTTGAAACGCTCCGAATCGACGACTGATTCGCCCTCAGGCATCAAACCCAACCCTCTTACTCGTCCCGACCCCCTAATATGGTGCCATGGACGGCTCCCGCATAGGACTCCAGCCACTATAGGGGCGAAAGGACGTAGGCGACAGCGAAGGGTTCCGGCGCTCGGCAGGCGAGGATTTAGGGCCGTTTGTCGGTCGAGCCGTAGGTGATCGGGATGAGATCGCCCGGCACGACGCGACGCAGCAATCCCCACAATCCGCGCGGCTCGATCAGGATCACGCCGATCGACAGCACGCCGAGAATAATGAAATGCCAGACGCCGATCTCAGCCAGGTATTCGCGCATGATGAAGAAAACGATGGTGCCGATGATCGGCCCTTCGAAGCTGCCGATTCCGCCGATGACCACGATGAAGATGATATAGACGGTCCAGTCGGTGATGCTGAACGAAGCCGGCGGAGCCACGCGCAGCTTCTGCAGCGTGACAATGGCCCCAGCCAGACCCAGGAACGGCGCCGTCCAGAGGAAGCTCAGCACCCGGGCGCGAACCAGATTGACCCCCACCGCGCCGGCTCCCTCTTCATTGTCGCGCATGGCCGTCAGCCCCAACCCGATTGGCGAGCGCATCAGGAAATAAGTCGAGACGAAAGCGAGCAGCGCCAGGCCGAATGCCATCCAGTAGATCGTCTCGCTGCGTGCCGCTGCTTGCGCGCCGAACTGTTTGACCACCGAAACGGGCATGCTGATGCCCGAACCGCCGCCGAAGGCCGAGAGCTTGCCCGCGCCCAGCATCAACGCCTCGGCCACCACCCAACTTCCCACCGCGAGATAGGCCGCGCGCAAACGGAAGATGATCAGCATGATCGGCAGCGCGAAAATCAGCGCGGTCACGCCACCCATGAATATGGACAGGTATGGATCGAAATGGGCCAGCACGGCGAAACCGAAGAACGCGTAGGCGCCGATGCCGACGATGCCATGCTGGCCAACGGTGACGATGTCGGCATAGCCGGCCAACAGATTCCACATCATCGCCATGACCAGCATCGACAGGAACTGGGTCATCACCTGCATCTGGAGCGGATCGAAGAGCCAAGGGCCGGCCACAAGAACCGCAAGGCCGATCAGCAGCAGAAGGCGTCCGCCCGGCACCAGAAGCGCCTTGAAGTCCGGTCTTGTTGCGACGGTCGTCGTGGCCACGCCTTTGCCTCAGTATTTAGGGAACAGGCCTTGCGGCCGGATCAGGAAAATCGTCAGAAACACCAGATGCCCGGCCAGCACCTGCCAGGCGGCGTCGAATTGTCCCCCGATCGTCTGCGCGATGCCGAGAATGATGCCGCCGATCAGCGTGCCCCAGAGGTTGCCAAGGCCACCGAGTACCACCGCCTCGAAAGCAACGATCAACCGGCTCGGGCCGCTGGTGGGATCGAAATTCGTCCACACCGCCATGAAACCGGCCGAGATAGCGACCGTCAGCCCGACGATGCCCATGGCGACGGCATAGATCCGCGCCGATGGCAGGCCGATCAGATTGGCAGCCGCTACGTCGTCGGACACGGCGCGGATACGGGCGCCGATACGCGTGCGGTAGAGGACGAGGTCGAGGCCGAAGACCATCAGAATCGCAGCCACGAAGATCGTCAGCGGCAGCAGACCCACATTGACGCCACCACCGAGCATCACAGTAGAGGTGGCGAAATCGCCGCTGCGCACCAGCCGCGTATCGGCGCCATATACGCCCTGCAGCCCGTTCTGCACGATGATCGACAGACCGAAGGTGACAAGAATGATCGGCAGCACGCCCTGACCCAGCACCCGTTGCAGCAGGAAGCGTTGCAGGAGATAGCCGCCGACAAATCCGATCGGCAACGTGATCAGTCCCGCTACCAGCGGCGAGAGGCCGAGACTCGTCGTCAATGACAGGACGAGAAACGACACCAGCACGATCAGATCGCCATGGGCGATATTCACGAAACGCATGATGCCGACCGACAGCGACAGGCCCATAGCGAAGAGCGCATAGAGCCCGCCGAGCAGTACGCCCTGGACGATCTGATTGACCCACACACCAAGCACGTCGCTACACCCCGAAATAATGGCTGATCACCACGTCGCGCGTGGTATCGGCCGGCCGGCCGGACAGATTCACATGTCCCTCGAGCAGGCAATAAAATCGATCGGCGACCGCGAGCGAGCGACCGATATCCTGCTCGACCAGTAGAATGCCGATGCCTCGTGCCGCGATCGTCGGCAGAATTTCGTAGAGTTCGCCGATGACCACTGGCGCCAAGCCGAGGCTGATCTCGTCGCAGAGCAACAAACGCGGATTCGCGAGCAATGCCCGGCCCAAGGCCACCATCTGCTGTTGCCCGCCCGAAAGCTGCCGCGCCAATTGACGTCGCTTGTCCTTGAGGATCGGGAACATGCCGTAAATGTCGTCGAGGCGGAAACTGCCACTACGGCCGATATCCACGCCGATATTCAGATTCTCTTCAACTGTCAGCGAAGGAAACAGGCGCCGGCCCTCGGGCACCAGTGCGACGCCGCGTCCAACGATCGCCGGTGTCGATAGTCCATTCAGGGACTCGCCGCCAAACCGGATCGCGCCCTCGATCCGTCCCACCTGCCCCATGATCGCATTGAGTAGCGACGACTTGCCCGCGCCATTGGCGCCGATGATCGAAACGATTTCACCTTCTTCGACATGGAGATCGAGCTCGGACACGGCTCGAAACGGACCGTGATAGACCGACAATTTCTCGATGGCGAGCAATGCTGTCATAGGCCGAGATACACTTCTTTGACGCGCTGATTGGCCAACACGTCGTCGGGCGTACCGCTGGCCAGGATCGAGCCCTCATGGAGAACGGCCATGCGCGTTGCGACACGGCGCAGCGCATGAATGACATGCTCGATCCAGATGACGGTCGTGCCATGAGCATGAGTCGCGCGCACCGTATCGAGCAGCGCATCGCACTCGGCGTCGGTGAGACCACCGGCGATCTCATCGAGCAGCAATAAGCGCGGCCGCTGTGCCAAAGCCTTCGCGAGTTCGAGGCGCTTGAGATCGAGCAGCGGCAACTGTCTCGCCGGAAGATCGCGACGATGCGTGAGGCCCGTAAAGTCGAGCACTTTTTGCGTTTCCGCTCGCGCTTCGCTCATGGCCATGCGCCCGCCATGAACGGCGGCCACCATTACGTTCTCGAAGACGCTCATATGGCCGAAGGGCTTCGGTATCTGATAGGTGCGGCCGATGCCCAAGCGGCAACGGTCCCAGGCGCGCAGTTTCGAAACGTCGCGACCCTCAAAGACAACTTTGCCCGCAGATGGCGGCAGCACGCCGCTGATCACGTTGAAAAGCGTTGTCTTGCCTGCGCCGTTCGGCCCGAGAACGCCAAGAATCTCGCCTGCTTCGACGCGCAGGCTGAGATTGTCGATCACGCGCAGCGCACCGAAATGACGGGACAGCGTTTGCAACTCAAGCATCGTCGCGGACATCCTCGGTACGCAAACGGAAGAGAGCGACGATCATCTTAAGGGCAAATTGCGGAAAGCGGAATGTGGGATAAATCCGGTGGCGCGGCATTGCCACGCCACCGGATCAAGTATCCATCTGTTAGGACGGCAGGAGGGTCGGTTCGCCGCCGACTGGCACTTCGGGCGTCGTCGAGTTGTCGACGATCACCATCTCATGCGGCCATTTCTTGCCCTTGGTCCACTGGCCGACGACCAGCGGCGTTTGGGCGCAATTGGGGAATGGCCCCTTGCTAAAGTCGATGGTGCCGACGATCGATTTGTAATTGGTTGTCTTGATCGCGTCGCGGATCGAGGCGGCTTTGTCGAGGTCTTGAGTACGCTTCAGAGCGTCGAAAGCCACTTCGAATAGCGCATGGCGGAAACCGAGCGGCAGCGACCATTCGCGATTGGCGGTCTTCTCGTATTCGTCCGCCAAATCCTCCGAGCTCTGGCCGGTGAGGCCCGAATGATACGGGTGGAACTTCGACCACCAGACCTCGACCATCAGACCGACTGCGCGGTCGCCCAGCGGATCGATTGCAGCCGGGAATTCGCAGGCCTTGCCGACATAGACAACCTTCGGCTTGTAGCCCTGCTGGGCGCAACCGTTCCAGAAGGTGGTGAACTCGGGCGGCGGTAGCACACCTTGGACGATTTCCACGCCCGCCGATTTGAACGCGGCGATTTGCGCATTGTAATTGCTGGCCGGCATGTCGAAGCGGCCTGGATCGGTGGCTTTGAAGCCGTTCTTATCAAAGAAGGGCGGAAAGGCCTTCGATTGGGCCAGACCGTCGCCATCGTTGGGCCACAGCCCGCCGACGACCTTGTTCGTCGGCAGACGCTTCCAAGCCGCCACCATCGCCTCGGCCAGTTCGCCGCCGCTGAAGAAGAAGTGATAGGTCCAATCGAAGCCCTTCTTCGGGTCACCGTTGCGGCCGAAGAAGTAGGGCTCGAGCGGCGCATCATTACTGATGCAAGGAATGCCGGCCAATTCGCACTGATCGGAGACCGGATTGACGGTTTCCGGAGTCGCAAAGGTCAGGATCAGATCGACCTTGTCCTTGAGAATCAGCTCCTGCGTCACCTCGGCGGCGCGGTTCGGATTCGATTGGCTATCCTTGATGACGAATTCATAGGGATGAGACGTCCCGCCGATGGCGATCTTGCCATCCATCGTCTTCTTGAGCTGTTCCATGACGAAGGGGATGTGCTCGCAGAAGAAGGCGAGCGGCCCGGTCTGCGGCATAACCAACCCCAGCTTGATCGTCTTGGGCACGGCGAAGGCCGGGCCGCCAAACGATAGCAGCGGCGCCGTGGCCAAGCCTGCTGCGGCGGCGCCCTTCAGCACCTGCCGGCGATTGACCGTAAGACCATGTTTTGTCATGCGGCATTCCTCCCTGGCGATGTTACCCCCGGCGGATGCGACGACCCTGTCATCGGCCCCCAAGGGGCTATCCGCCTGACCTGCCGATCGGCCTCTGCGTGCCGCTGATCAGGTCATCATCAGGATAACCACCATACGGTTTGGATATCAAACTATTTATGGTATCGATTTGAATATGTTGGGAAACGCAAATGCGAAGTAACTGTTGTATATGGACCGCCTCGAACTTACCTTCGGGACGGTGCTTATGATCCTGCCGCAAACGCGTTCCGAGGCCCATTTTGCCTAAAGCCAATAAAGCTCCCGAAGACAGCAGCAAGACACCGGGCCTCGCCTTGAAAGCGAAGTCGCCCGGCCGGATCAAACCGCTGCGCGAAATCGAGCGCGGGATCCTCGAGAACTTCATCGGCTTCAATCTGCGTCAGGCGCAGGACGCCGCCTATCGCGCTTTCGTCCATCACTCGCAGCAAAAGGATTTCAAGGTCGGCTGGTTCGCCGCTCTGATGCTGCTGCGCTACAATCCTGGTCTGTCGCAGATGGATCTCAGCCGCGAGATGGCGCGTGATAAATCCACCATCACACCGCTAATCCAAGAGTTGGAGAAACGCGGCCTGGTCGCGCGCAAGCCCTCACCCAATGATCGCCGCAGCGTCGTCCTGACGCTGACCAAGGCAGGCGAAAAATATCTGGATGCTCTGCTGATCGATTCCCGCGCCCATGACAAACGCCTCGACGCGATCGTCGGTGCGGATAAGCCGCGGTTGCTGCGCCTTTTGAAGAAAATCGCCGCCGAAAACGGCTGATCGTCGCCGGTTAAACGCTTATAGGCAAAGAGCCAAATCTTATAAGCAGCCCCGCTCCCATAGCGCTAAAATTCAATCGCAATGATTGGAATGGGCGATATGGTCACAATGGACAGCAATACGATGGCGGAGCAGACGGATGCGACGGCCGGCGCGATACCACGTTCTCTTTTCAAGATCACCAAGATCGGCCATGTGGTCCTGAACTGCAGCGATATCGACCTCTCGGTGCGCTTCTATACTGAGATCCTCGGCTTCAAAGTGTCCGATTGGTACCCCGAGAGCATGGTGCCCGGCCGCATGTGCTTCATGCGCTTCGACCCTGATCATCATGGCATCGCTCTGGTCGGCTCGATGAAGGATAAGTCGCCCAATGTCGAACTCAACCACATCGCTTTCGAAGTCGCGACCCTCGATGAAGTGGTGACCGCGCGCAATCATCTGCGCCGCGTCGGCGTGCCGATCGATTTCGAAGGCCGTCGCCGCGCCGGCGTGCAAATTGCCGTCGAATTCCGCGATCCGGACGGCCATCGCCTGGAAATCTTCTGGGGTCTCGATCGCGTGTATCATGACAACGAAATCCGCCGCTCCGAGGAATGGAACTTGGCGCTCACGCTCGAAGAAGCCATTAAGAATCCGGTCCCCGGCCAGGATACGCGGTTGAAGAATCCAGGCCTGCTGACCGAGGACTTGCCCGCTCCTGTCCGCTGGACGCAGGGCGGCAGTTCGCGCTGGGCCGATTTCAAGCGCACCGACGGCAAGGGCTGAGCCATGGCCAAGGCCGCTCTCGTCGTCAGCGCTCATTCCGCCGATTTCGTCTGGCGCGCGGCCGGCGCGATCGCGCTCCATGCCCAGAAAGGCTGGGAGGTGACGATCGTCTGCTTGTCATACGGCGAACGCGGCGAATCGGCCAAGCTCTGGCGTCGTGGCGCTGATATGACGGAAGAGATCGTCAAGCGCGAGCGGCGGGTCGAAGCGGAAAAGGCCGCGCAAGCTTTGGGCGCCCACAACATCGAGTTCTTCGATCTGGGCGACTATCCCCTGCGCATCGACGAAAAGGCTTTGTTCCGTCTGGTCGATGTCTACCGCAAGATTCTCCCCTCCTTCGTGCTGACCCACTCGCTGAAGGACCCCTACAACTTCGATCACCCGGCTTCGGCCGATCTGGCGCAGCATGCGCGCATCATCGCGCAGGCCGAGGGTCACAAGCCCGGCGAGAAGATTGTCGGCGCACCGCCAGTCTTCCTGTTCGAGCCGCACCAGCCCGAACAATGCGATTGGAAGCCGTCGATGCTGCTCGATATCACCGAGGTCTGGGACAAGAAGCGCGCCGCCATCGAATGCATGGCCGGCCAGGAGCATCTGTGGGACTACTACACCCGCGTCGCCCTGCAGCGCGGGGTTCAGGCCGCACGCAACTCCGACAAGAAGTCGATCAAATACGGCGAAGGTTACATGGCCGTGTTCCCCCATGTGGTGGAGACGCTGGCATGAACGTCGTTTATCGAAACGTGCCGCGTGCCGATGCGGCGTTGATCGATGCGCTGGCCAAGATGGGCGTGGCCACGGTGCACGAGGCCCAAGGCCGCAAGGGCATGCTCGCCTCCTATATGCGCCCGATCTGGCGTGGCGCGCGTATCGCGGGTTCGGCGGTGACGGTCGAGATTCCGCCGGCTGACAACTGGATGATTCATGTCGCCGTCGAGCAATGTAGCCCCGGCGACATTTTGGTCGTGGCACCGACCTCACCCAGCGATGCTGGCTATTTCGGCGAACTTCTCGCCGGTTCGGTGATAGCGCGCGGCGTGCGTGGTCTGGTGATCGACGCGGGCTGCCGCGATGTGGTTGAATTGCAGCAGATTGGCTTCCCGGTCTGGTCGAAAGCGATTTCGGCGCAAGGCACGGTGAAGGAAACGCTGGGCTCGGTGAATGTGCCCTTGGTCTGTGCCGGCGCCAGCATCGAACCGGGTGATGTGATTGTCGCCGACGATGATGGCGTCGTCGTCGTGCGGCGTGAAGAAGTGGCCGAAGTGGTCAAAGCCGGCACCGCACGCGAAGCCAAGGAAGCCGCCAACCGCAAGCGCCTCACCGCCGGCGAACTCGGCCTCGACATCTACGCCATGCGCGAGAAGCTGGCGGCCAAGGGCCTCGCCTATCGCGATTACGGCAAGGACTGAACATCATGACCCGCGCGATCCCCTGCACCATCATGCGCGGCGGCACCTCCAAGGGCCTTTACTTCCGTGGCACCGATCTGCCCGAGGACGAAGCCGAACGTGACCGCATCCTGCTGGCCGCCATGGGGTCGCCCGATGACCGCCAGATTGATGGCCTGGGCGGCGCCGATCCGTTGACCAGCAAAGTCGCTGTGGTGAAGCCCTCTACCCATCCCGATGCCGATGTCGACTACCTGTTCCTTCAGGTTGTGGTGAACGAGCCGCGCGTCGATCCCTCGCAGAACTGCGGCAACATCCTCGCCGGCGTCGGTCCTTTCGCCATCGAGCAAGGCTGGGTGAAGCCCGCGGGTGACGTGACCCCTGTGCGTATCCGGATGGTCAATACCGATAGTCTGGCGGTGGCGGCAGTCGAGACGCCGAAAGGCAAGGTGCGTTACGACGGTACCGCGCGGATCGACGGCGTGCCCGGCACTGCAGCGCCGATCATGATCGAATTTCTCGACGTGGCGGGATCGAGCTGTGGCGCCCTGTTGCCCACGGGCCATGTGTGCGATGTGGTCGAGGGCGTCGAGGTCACCTGCATCGACAACGGCATGCCCGTGGTGTTGATGCGCGCCGCCGATCTGGGCAAGACCGGCTATGAATCGCCTGAAGACCTGGAAGCCGATACGGTGCTGCGCGAAAAGGTCGAGCGTATCCGTCTCGCCGTCGGTCCGATGATGAATCTGGGCGACGTCGCGAAGAAGACCGTACCGAAGATGTGCCTGATTGCGCCGCCGGCCCATGGCGGACATATCTCCACGCGTAACTTCATTCCCCATCGTGTCCACAAGGCGGTGGGCGTGCTGGGTGCAGTCAGCGTTGCCACGGCCTGCGCCCTGCCCGGTTCGGTCGCCGACGGGATCGCGAAAATGGACCAAGCCGCGGGCGATACACAATCGATCGAGGTTGAGCATCCGACCGGATTCTTCTCGGTGCAGGCCCAAACCGAGATGGTCGATGGCAAACCGGTGGTTCGCCGTGCTGCTTTGTTGCGCACGGCACGCAAGCTGATGACGGGAGAGGTTCATGTCGACGACGCCATCTAGCATCGCCCTGATCGGCTATGGCGAGGTCGGCGGCATCTTTGCCAGCGAACTGCGCGCCAAAGGCGTCCAGACCATCAGCGCCTATGACACCAAATTCGACCAGGCCATGCCGCAGGATGGTAATGCCGTGGCGTGTAAGAGCGCATCCGAAGCCGTGGCCGGCGCGCAGATCGTCTTCAGCGCCGTCACTGCCGCCGAGACGCTGAATGCCGCCCGTTCAGTATGTGGCGAAATCCGCGAGGGTACATTCTTCGTCGATCTCAACTCGGCTTCACCGGGGGTGAAGCGCGAGGCCAGCCAACTCATCAACACCGCCGGTGGGCGTTATGTCGAAGCCGCCGTGATGAGCTCCGTGCCCCCGCATGGGTTGCGCGTGCCGATGCTGCTTGGTGGCGCGCACGCCGCCGATTTCCTGGAGATCGCAGCGCCCTTGAATTTCGACGCACGCGTCTACGACACCGAAGTCGGCCGCGCCTCGGCAGTGAAGCTCTGCCGCAGCGTTCTTACCAAGGGCATCGAAGCCCTATTGACCGAGAGCCTGATGGCGGCGCGCCGCTACGGAGTCGAGGCCGACGTGCTCAACTCGTTGGGCGACATGTTGCCCCTGCCCGACTGGACGAAGACGGCCAATTACATGGTCTCGCGCACCGTCATGCATGGCCGCCGCCGCGCCGAAGAAATGCGTGAAGCCGCGCGGACCGTGGCCGAAGTGGGCATCGAGCCCTTGCTCAGCGAACGGATCGCCGATCGCCAGGCATTGACCTATCAGCTCGGCAAGTCCGGCAAGCCGGTCGATAAGGCTGCAGCCCTGGTGGACCGGATCGACGCGTTGCTGGCCGTGCAACCGGATATCGACGAACCGGCGATTCGGGCGCACAATCAGCGCCGGTGAAGCGCGCACTCGACCGACGACTGAAAATCCGTCATTTGCGGGTGATCGAAACGATCGCCGCGCAAGGTAGCGTTGTGCGCGCGGCCAAGGTTCTGGGCCTGACCCAGCCAGCCGTCACCCAGGCGCTCCGCGAGACAGAGTTGATGATGGGTGTGCCCCTGTTCCAGCGCCACAACAAGGGCGTCACGCCCACAGCCGTTGGCGAACGCGTCATCGAGACCGCGCGCTCGGTCGTCTTCGAACTCCACCGCCTGGAACAGGAGCTCGACCAGACCATCGATCACGGCGCCGGTACGATCTCGATCGGCGCTCTGCCGGCTGCAGCGGCAGGTTTGCTTCCTGGCGTTCTGGCACGGATGCGCGACACCCATCCGGAAATCGCCGTCGGGGTCGTGCAAGGCCGCACTGAGGAGATGCTTGCGGCTCTGCAGCTAGGCGAGGTCGACATGGTGGTGGGCCGTCTCTATGAGGCCGCCAAGACCGACCGGTTTCACCGCGCGGTGCTGTACGAAGAGCCGATCGTCATCGTCGCACGCACCGGCCATCCCCTGTTTCGCAAGGGCAAGCTCACCGCCGCGATGCTTGGTAAATATCCGCTGGCTTTGCCGACGGCGACCCAAAGGGTTCACCGCGATATCGAGCGCTTTATCCAAAGCCTCGATCTGTCGCAGGATAACGCGCTGCGCAGTAGCTCCCTGCCACTGATCCGCGAGATGCTGCTGTCGACGGATACCATCGCCATCATGCCGCGCCTAATGATGGCCGGCGATCTGTTGCGTAAAGCGGTGCGTGAGGTGATCGGCCTCGCGCCGCCGCTGATGCGTCATGGCGGATTGATCTTGCGGCCAGATCGGAAGCTTTCGCGTTCGGCGCAGCTTTTCGTGGATACGCTGCGGGCCTACCTTGGCGCGTTTGAACCGAAGACCTAACCGCTAGCTCCAGACGAAGTTGGCCGCGGTCACATTGCCGCTGATACCCGTCAGCGTGATCGCCATATCGCCCGCACCTGCCGCGCCAGTGGCATCGATGTGCAGGATGTGGGCCGTCGTATCGTAGATTTCCTGCGGTCCACCCGCGGTGGTTATTTGGAAGCTGGTGAAATGCTGAGTCATCACCAAGGTCGGCGCCGCTTGACCATTCTGCAGGTCATTGAAGAACAGCTTGTCCGCGCCGGCGTCGAAATTGCGCACCGTGTCACCGAAATGCGTGTTGTTTAGATCGGCCGCATTATAATTGACGGCATCCGCACCCGTTCCGATGGCGCCCAGCGTGATCGAGTCAGCGCCGGTGCCGGGCGTGATCGTATCGCCGCCAGTACCGCCGATGATGGTGACCGCCGCAGTCTCTCCGCCGACCACAATCACGTTGCCCGCGCTGCCGGCGACGACCGTTTCGACATTGATGACGGTGATGTCGTTGAAGGCATTGGCCAGCGTCAGCTTATCCGCGCCACTGCCGAGGTCGATCGTTGCGTTGAGCGCTGTGCCGAATGTCAGGATATCGCTACCGGTGCTTGCAACCACCGTTTCGACATTGAGCAAGGTCAGCGTGCCGCCCGCCGTCGCCATAGTGATGCTGTCATTGCCGTCGCCGAGATCGACATAACCGCCGACCGGCGCGCGGCCAAAGGTGATCGCGTCGTCGCCACCACCGCCGAGGATGGTTTCGACATTGGCGACAGTCAGCGCATTACTCGTGCCTAATAGCGTGAGCTGATCATTGCCGCCTGCAAGATCAATACTCCCCATAAACGGTGTGGCGACGGTCACGTGATCGCTACCCGCGCCACCGATCATCGTCTCCACATTGGCAATAGTGATCGTGTCGCCGGTAGCCGCCAAGAACAGAGTGTCATTCCCGGCGCTCAGGTCGTAGAACCCACCACCCAAAGCGCCGCTGACATGCACGACGTCGTTGGCCGCGCCACCGATGACGGTCTCGATATTGGCGACCGTGACAGTATTGTTCGCGTTGGCCAGGGTCAGCATATCGCTGCCCGAGCCCAGGTCGAATATCCCACCGGTCAAAGCGATGTTCACTGTGACCACGTCGTCGCCGGTGCCGCCGATCAGCGTCTCGACATTGACAACGGTGATCAGGTTATTGGCCGCGTTGAACAGTGTGAGTTTGTCGGCACCCGAGCCGAGATCGAACACAGCGCCGGTGACGGCTCCGGAGAGAACCACCGTGTCGGTGCCAGTGCTGCCGATCAACGTTTCGACATTGATGACGGTGACGAGGTTCCCCGAAGACTTCACCGTCAATGACAGCGTGTCATCGCCGCCGGCCAGGTCGATCCTGGCTCCTGTCAGCGTTCCCGCCCATTGAACGATGTCGTTGCCGGCGCCACCCAGCAGCGTTTCGACATTGGCGACCGTGATTGTATTGCCGAGATCGGAAAAGATCAGATGATCGCTGCCGGCGCCCAGATCGATGCTGCCTGAATAGGCCGTCGTTAGCGTCACGAAATCAATGCCCGCGCCACCGATGAGCGTTTCGACATTGGCCACCGAGACCGTGTTTCCCACACCACCGAGGGCCAGCGCATCGGTGCCGACCCCCAGATCGATGAAGTCGCCGGTCAGCGCGCCGAGAGTATGAACGATATCGTTGCCACTGCCGCCAATGACCGTCTCGATATTGGCGATGGTCACCGTGTTCGTGGACGCATCGAACAAGGTCAGCATATCGCGACCGGAACCGAGGTCGTAAATGCCGCCGGTCAGCGCGGCACCAAGCGCCGCGACATCGTCGCCACTGCCACCGATCAAGGTTTCGACATTGGCAATCGTGATCGTGTTATTCGGTGCATTGAAGAGGGTCAACTTGTCTACGCCCGACCCAAGGTCGAACAATGCGCCGGTAACCGCGCCTGACACCGTAACCGTGTCGGCGCCAGTGCTCCCGATCAATGCCTCGACATTGACCACCGTCACGAAATTGCCCGATGTCTTCGACGCCAAAGACAGCGAGTCCTGACCGGCACCGAGATCGATCTTCGCGCCAACGAGAACATTGCCCCATTGGACAATGTCGTCTCCCGCACCACCGAGCAGGGTCTCCACATTGGTGACGGTGACCGTATTTCCTGCGTCAGACAGCGCCAGGCGATCGGCGCCGCCGGCCAGATCCACCACGCCGGAGAAGGCCGTCGTCACCGTTATCAGATCGCTGCCCGCGCCACCCAGGATCGTCTCGACATTGGCCACGGCAAGCGTGTTGCCCACGGCAGCCAAGACGATCTTGTCATCACCGGCCCCGAGATCGATCAAGCCGGATGTGAACGAGGTCATCAGCCTGATTGCATCATCGCCGCCACTACCGATAACCGTCTCGATATTGGCGAAGGTGATCGTGTTGTTGGCGGCATTCAGGGTAACGCTGTCGGCGCCAGCCCCGAGATCGAAGAAGGCTCCCGTCAGGCTGCCATTGACCGTAATTTGGTCGCTACCGGTCGAGCCGATCATGGTTTCGACATTGATCACCGTTATGGCATTGGTAGCGGCGGCAAACAGGGAGAGCTTATCCGCGCCCGAGCCCAGATCGATCAATCCACCAGTGATCTGACCGCCGAGTGCCACTGTATCCGCGCCAGTGCCGCCACTCACGGTCTCGACGTTGAGCACCGTCAGGAGATTCGTTTTGGCGTTGGCCAGCGTGACTGAGTCGTCACCGGCACCAAGATCGAAGTGGCCGCCGGTGATCGCACTATTCAGATGAATGATATCGTCGCCGGAGCCGCCAATCAGAGTCGCAACATTTGCCACGGTGACGATATTGGTCGCAGCATTGGCCAGGATCAGCTTGTTCGTTCCGCCGGAAAGGTCGATCAATCCGGACAGAAAGTCATCGCCCAGCGTCACGGTGTCGTTGCCGGCCGAGCCGATCACCGTCTCGACATTGAGAACCACGACCGTATTGACAGCGCCGCCGAGAGCCAATTTGTCGTCGCCGCCACCGAGATCAATCGTGCCAGCGGAGAGGGCTGTTGCCAGAGTGACGATGTCACTGCCAACGGAACCGACGACCGTCTCGATATTGGCGATGGTCAGCGTATTCCCGCCAACGGCCGCCAAGGTCAGCGAGTCGCTGCCACCGCCGAGGTCGATCGTGCCGCCGGTGAAGGCCGTCATCACCGTCACCTGATCGCTGGCGGTGCCGCCAATGATCGTCTCGACATTCGAGACCGTAACGGTGTTGGGCGCACCGCCTAGAATCAGCTTATCCCCGCCACCGCCGAGATCGACGGTCGCCGCGAGGCTTCCCATGCCTGTGACGATATCGCTGCCACTGCCGCCGACCATCTCCTCGATATTGCGGATCGTGACCGTGTTGTGCGCGGCATTGGTCAAAATCAAGCTGTCATCGCCTGAACCGAGATCGATCAATCCGCTGGCGATGGCGCCACCCAAATGAACGATATCGTCGCCCGCTCCAGCGATCACAGTCTCGACATTGACGACCGTGAGATCATTGGAAGCACTATTGGCAAGCGTGAGCTTGTCGGCGCCGGCGCCCAGACCGATGAAATTGCCGTTCGCGGTTGTTGCTAACGTAACCTGATCGTTACCCGCGCCGCCCACAAGGGTCGCGACATTGGCTACGGTGAGGGCGTTGCTGCCCGCAGCCAATGCCAGACTGTCGCCACCGCCGCCGAGATCGATGCCGCTCGCGCTGAGGACAGTGGTCAGCACGACAGTATCACTCTCTGTGCCGCCGATGATCGTCTCGACATTGGCGACGGTGACCGTAT
>DASXEH010000078.1:0-7107 GCA_036490215.1 Magnetospirillaceae bacterium | reverse complement strand
TCCTTGCCCGACGGATCGCCGACCTTGGTCGTGCCGGCACCCATCAGAACGATCGGCTTGTGGCCGGTCTTCTGGAAATGGCGCAGCAGCATGATCGAGAGCAGGCTGCCCACATGCAGCGAATCGGCGGTGCAGTCGTATCCGATATAGGCAACCACCGGGCCCTTGGTCAGGCGCTCATCGAGGGCGGCCTGATCACTGCACTGGTGGATGAAGCCGCGCGCGGTCACGGTGCGCAGAAAATCGGAACGGAAATCGGTCATCGCTGGCTCAACAAAATGCGGTTTATTGGTTAAACTGGCGTGCGGTACACGTCTCAGGGTGGAGTGCTTTAGCACGATCCCGCCGGGGCGACAACGCAGGGCCGAAGTATAAGGGTTGGAGCCAAATTGGGGGTACGGATGCATTGTCTGGGTCTGATGTCGGGAACCTCGCTGGATGGGGTGGATGCCGCGATCCTGGTGACCGATGGCGAGGGCGTGCTTGAGCCGGGCCCGTCGCTGACCGTGCCCTATCCCGACGAGCTGCGCAGCCGGTTGCGCGGCGTGCTGGGCGGGCAGGGGCCGGTGGCCGAGGTCGAGCGCGACGTGACCCTGTTCCACGCCCAGGCGGTGCGCCGGCTGCTGGACAAGGCCGGCGAAAGCGGTTCGGTCGAGGTGGTCGGCTTCCACGGCCATACGATCCTGCACCGGCCCGACCAGCGCCGCACCTGGCAGATCGGTGACGGCGCGTTGCTGGCCCGCGAGCTGGGTATCCCGGTGGTCAATGATTTCCGCTCGGCCGATGTGGCTGTGGGCGGGCAGGGTGCGCCCTTGGCGCCGGTCTATCATCGCGCGCTGGCCACCCATCTCACGCGACCGCTCGCCGTGCTCAATCTCGGTGGCGTCGGCAATGTCACCTATATCGGCGATAACGATGAGCTATTGGCTTTCGATACCGGCCCGGCCAATGCGCTGATCGACGATTGGGCGCTGCGCCATACCGGCATGCCGGTGGATCATGGCGGCGCGCTGGCCTCGACTGGCCACGCCGATCAAGCGGCGGTCGATACCTTTCTTGCCCATCGCTATTTCGCGCAGCATCCGCCCAAATCGCTCGACCGCGACGATTTCCGCGCGCTGGCCGAACGGGTGACGGCTGGACTCTCGGCGGCCGATGGCGCGGCGACGCTGACCGCGATCACGGTGGCCTGCGTTGCCACCGCCACGCGCCATTTGCCGAAGACGCCGGAACGCTGGCTGGTCACCGGCGGCGGACGGCACAATCCGCTGATCATGGACGGTTTGCGCGCGGCGCTGAAGACCTCGGTCGAACCGATCGAAGCGATCGGCGCCGATGGCGATGCGCTGGAAGCCAATGCTTTCGCTTATATGGCCGCGCGCAGCCTGCGCGGCCTGCCGCTCAGCTACCCCGGCACGACCGGCGTGGCCGAGCCGCAGACCGGCGGCAAACTACACCGGCCGGCGTGAGCGATCAGGGAGAGATCGAGATGGACAATGGCGACCTCAACAAACTGATCGCGGCGATCCTCACCACCATGTGCCGGCGCGAGAACTCGATCCCCACCGTGGAGCAGGTGATGCTCACCTATGACCGCATGCTGAAGGCGGTCGAGGACCACCACGCACAAATGCCGACAGTCAAAATTACGGAATAGTCTGCGCCGTTGCGCCGAGGATTGCGCCGGGGCCGGGAGCTTGGACCAGCACGGCGAGGCGCGTGGCGCCTTGCGGCAGTTTGCCGGCGTCGAAGCGCAATTCCTGTGCCGATCCGTTCCAGGCGCCGACGCTCCAGAAGCCGCGCACGATGTTGAACTCGCGCAAGGTCTGTCCGGCATTCTCGCCGCGCGGCACTTGGGTCTCGGCGGCATCGCTGTAGGCCACCACCACCACATCGCCCGCTTTTGCGTCGCTGGCTGCGGTCTTGGTTACCTGTGCGGCGCTATTCATGCCGATGCGGATGACGATGTCGTGGCCCTCGCGCGTCAGCGTGATCGGCACGCCATCATGCGGCGTTGCTTTGAGCTTGGCCATGACCTCATCGCGGCGCGAACCGATGGCATCGATCTGACCGTCGATCACCATCTCGGGCGTATAGACGCCGTCGAGATTCATCGCGCGGCTATAGGCGTATTGACGCAGGGTCGCCTCGTGGCTGGAGAACACATCCTTCCAGCCGAGCCGGTCCCAGTAGTCGATATGATAAGCAAGCGCGATCACATCCTTGCGTTGGGCGAGATCGCCCAGGAACGCGTCGGCGGGCGGGCAATCGCTGCAGCCCTGCGAGGTGAACAGCTCGACCACGGCCGGGCGTTGCTCGGCCAGTGCCGTACCACCCCAGGCGATATGGGCCGCGATCGCGATAGCAGCGCCCAATGCAAGCCGCGACGATGTCATCCAAGCCATGGCGCCAGGGTAGGCGCGGCGAAAGCGGGGGACAAGCGCGGTCACAGCTTCAGTCATGGGCATTGATCTCCAGCCGAGTCCTTAACTGTTCGGCGGGTGCCGCAGTTTAGTTACTGGACAGCGCGGGTTTTTCGCCGTCTTCACACGGGTACCCGCGGCACTCTTGCCGCGCCAGCGATTGCCCGGATTCCGTCACTTCGCCAGGGGCTTCGTCCCTGATAGAGTTGCCGCCGCATCCGGAACGGGAGAACGCCAATGGCGAAACATAAAAGCTCGGGCCGCGGTTGGATCAAATGGATTGGCGGTATCGTCATCGGCGTGGTGGTCATCATCATCGCGCTGCTGGTGGCTGCGCCCATGCTGGTGCCCGTGGATACCGTGCGCGCGCAGATCGTCAGCGCCGTGAAGGATGCCACTGGCCGCGATCTCGATATCAAAGGCGGCCTGTCGGTCTCGGTGTTCCCGTCGCTCGCGGTCACCGCCAAGGATGTGACCTTCTCCAACGCGTCCTGGGCCGGCGACAAGCCGATGGCCTCGCTCGCCAAGCTCGATCTGCACCTGCGCCTATTGCCCTTGCTCTCGAAGCATATCGAGATTTCGAGCTTCGTGCTCGAGAAGCCCGTGATCGATCTGCAGACCGACAAGAACGGCCGCGGCAATTGGGAGTTCGGCCAGGTCGCGACGGCCGGCACGGCAACCCCCGCGCAGCAGCAGAAGGGCGTGGCCAAGGAAGCCGCGCCGGCGGGCACGAAGCCGGCCTCGGGCGGCGGCGGTCTGGGCATCGGCGAGATCGCGCTGGGCGATGTGCGCATCATCGACGGCCAGGTTGCCTATCACGATGGCGTGACCAACAAGACCGACGGCGCCGATGCGATCAATCTCAAGGTCTCGCTGCCCAATATGGATTCGCCGCTGGCCCTCGACGGATCGGCCACCTGGCATCAGAAGCCGGTGCAGTTGACGCTCGACGCCAAGAACCCGCGCGAATTGCTGAATGCCGGAGCCGGCTCGCAGGTCGGGCTGAAATTCTCGGCCGACACGATCAAGCTGGCCTTCAACGGCATGCTGTCGGTGGCCGGTACGCCCAAGGGCAATGGCGATGTCGATCTCTCGGTGCCCTCCATCCGCAATCTCGTCGCGTGGTCGACGGGCAAGCCGCTGGATGCGCCCGGCGATGGGCTGGGGCCGTTCTCGCTCAAAGGCAAAGTGACGGTGGACGGCGCGAAATACGGGCTTGGCGGCGTGCAGCTCGCGCTCGACCAGATCAAAGGCACCGGCGATCTCACCGTCGATACCGGCGGCGCGCGGCCGTCGCTGAAGGGCAAGCTGGCGGTCGATAAGCTTGATCTCAACCACTACATGGCGGCGGAGAAGGGCGCCGGTGGCGGTTCCACCGCGTCGAACACGGCGGCGCCGGCGAAGACCAATGCGGGCGGCAATACGCAACAGGCGCAGGGTTGGAGCGACGAGCCGATCGACGCCTCGGGTCTGAAGGCCGCCGATCTCAATATCGGCCTTGCCGCCGACGCGATCGTCTATCGCAAGCTCGATATCGGCAAGACGGCCGCACAGATCACTTTGGATAATGGCCGCCTGACGCTCGATCTCAGCGACATGGCGCTCTATCAGGGCGATGTGAAGGGCCGCGTGCAGGTCGACGCCACGGCCGCGGCCTTGGCTACCAATGCCAATCTCAGCATCAACAAGGTGCAGGCAGGGCCGTTGCTGCAGGCCTTGGCCAATAACGATCGCGTCACCGGCCAGATCGTGGTCGACACGCAGCTGACCAGTCACGGCAAGAGTCAGAAGGAGCTGGTGAGCGCGCTCAACGGTAAGGGCTCCCTGGCGCTGCAGAACGGCGTCATCAAGGGTATCGATCTTGTCGGGCTGGTGAAGGACGCGGCGACGTCGGTGGTCGGCGGCAAGGGCGGTGAGACGCAGATCTCCACCGCTAGTGGCACCTATGTCATCACCAACGGCATTCTGACCAACAAAGACCTGAAGGTCAGCGCGCCGCAGCTCTCGGCGTCAGGCCAGGGCACGGTGCCGCTGCCGTCGCGCACCGTCGACTACAAGCTGACGGCCAGCGTTGTTTCCACTTTGGCCGTACCGATCAATGTCAAAGGCTCGTGGGACAATATCGGCTGGAATGTCGATCTGGCCGGCATGGCCACGCAGAACGTCGGCAACGCGGCCAAGCTGGTCGGCAGCGGTGCGGCGGGGCTCGGCAATGCGGCGGGCGGTGCGGCCAATGGCGCTGGCGGCGCGCTTAAGGGACTCGGGAAGTCCCTGTTCGGAAACTGAGGTTAGGGACGTGAGGCTAGGGGGCCGATCGGCGCGCTTACTTCGGCGCGCTGGCGTCGCCCGTGACGGCCGAGATGCAGCGATAGGTGAGCACCGACCACTGATTGTACACCTGCGTACGCATCTCCGGCGGACGCTCCTTGGAGACCATCGCGGTCAGCTTGCCGCGTGTCGTGCAGTAGAAGCGCGCCGCGATATTGGCGTCTTCCATGTCGGGGCCGAAATTCGTGTCCGAGACCAGGATCACGATCGTGTCGCTGCCCGGCGTGCCCGGAACCAGTGGCATCGGCGGCGCGCCATCGTCGGCGAAAGCGGGAGCGGCAAGCCCAAAAGCGATCGCCAGCGCGGCGGCTGCGAACAAGGACCGTGTCATGGGCTTGGACTCCTTAAGTTATTGCTCCGTCCCCGGCGCTCGCGACGCCCAGAGCACAGATAAAGTAACTGGCTCCGCATCTTAGCGCAACCTGTTGGTGCATAGCAGCATTGCGAATCCCTGAGCGCTGTGAGGGGTCTTTGTTCTTGCGCTGCAGCAGAAAACGTTTACTTTTGTTGCTGCAACATGTTCGACGGTCTTCGACCAGTCAGTGTTGTCTTTCTTGGACGTTTCCTCCCTAAACTTTGGGCCGGTGGCAACACCGGCCCCTTCTTTTTGTGGCCTAAGTTTATGGGAGAGGCGGAGGCTATGCCCCGTCGTTGGAAGCGCTTCCAACGCCCGACATCGGCCCTGGATTGTCGCCGTGGGGCGGGGCGGCGTTGGCGTCGCCCAGGGAGCGGTGCATGATCACCACGTCCATCCAGCGCCCGAATTTCAGACCCACACCGCGCAGCACGCCTTCCTGGCGGAAGCCCATGCGCCGGTGGAGATTGATCGACGACAGATTGGCCGAATCACCGATCACCGCAATCATCTGGCGGTAGTCGAGCGCGGTGCAGCGCTTGATCAACTCGGCCATCAGCGCCACGCCGATGCCCTGACGCACGACGAACGGCGCCACATAAACCGAGTTCTCGATGGTGTAGCGATAGGCCGAGCGCGGCCGGAAGGGATGGGCATAACAATAGCCCAGCACCTCGCCTTCGATCTCGGCCACGAGATAGGGCAGGTTCTGGCTGCGCACGGCGTCGAAACGCGCCCGTATCTGCGTCGCACTGGGCGGCACCTCCTCGAACGAGGCCGTTGTGCGCAGCACATAATGCGCATAGATCGACTGAATGGTTTCGATGTCGTCGTGGGTGGCGTCGCGCACCGCGACGGCGGCCGGCGCGGCGGGTTCCTGCCGCGCGGACCGAGAAGACACGCGAACTTTCATCGCATCGATCCGGGCCGCAGACTGTCGGGGGACAGCAACGCCAGCGCGGCCACCACTTCGCCCAGATGAGTTTGCAGCCGCGCGAAGCCCGAGCGCTTCTTATGGGTGGATTCATCCATATAGATGCGCCGGTTGATTTCGATCTGCACTGCATGGATGCCGTCGGTGGGTTTCCCGTAGTGCCGGGTGGTATGCCCGCCGGAATAGGGCAGGTTGCGCACGGTGCGGTAGCCCAGATTCTCCAGCGTTCGCTCCACGGCGGCGGTCACGGCCGGTGCGCAACTGTTGCCGAAGCAATCGCCGAGGACGAAATCGACCCGCGGCGTGCCGCCATCGGTATCCGCCGGACCGCCCATCGACGGCATCGAATGGCAGTCGACCAGGATGCAATAGCCGAATTTGTCGCGCGTGCGGATCACCAGATTGGCCAGGGCCGCGTGATAGGGCTCGTATAGCCGCTCCACCCGGCGCCGCGCCTCGGCGAATGGGAGCTTCTGGCGATAGATCTCGACGCCCGAGGCAACCACCTTGGCGATGGTGCCGAGCCCGGCGGCCACCCGCGGACTGGTGGAATTGACATAATCGGGCAGGGGGCCATCGAACATGGCCGGGTCCATCTCCCAGGCCTCGCGATTGGGGTCGAGCAGGGCGCGCGGGAACAGCGCTTTCAGCAATGGCGCGCCCAGGGCGGCGGCCGAAGCGAAGAGCTGGTCGACGAAGGCGTCTTCGCTTTTGCGCAACGCCATCGGATCAAGCACCGAGGCGGCGACGAAATCCTGTGGATAAACCCGGCCGCTATGGGGCGAGGCGAAAACCATCGCCAGACGCTGGTGCCGCGGCTGTTCGATTTCCAGAACATTGGCCACGGAAACCGAAGTCGGGGAAACCGGGGAAATGGACTCGGCCTGGGAAATCACCTCGATACTAGCGGACTCCAGGGTTTCGGAGCCCAATGTCCCGGTCTGGGCAACGGTGTTCATGGCTGTAGTTTGAGCCAAACCTCAGGGGTTGCCAAGCGGCCCTGTTCCGGCTTACAACCCTGGCCTTCCGGCGGATGGCCCCTGTGACGAACAGGATTGCAGCGGGCG
>DASXEH010000075.1:0-55790 GCA_036490215.1 Magnetospirillaceae bacterium | reverse complement strand
TGATGATATGCGCGGCAACCTGTGATATACATCACAGGTTGCCGCGGTCGCGAAAACTGAAACTCGCATATCGGGCAAATCGCACTTAGCCCGTCGAATCGGGATGAGTCGCGCGTTACCAATGTGAACCCTGAAGCCCGGCCTCAGAAGCAGGCTGATTCTTTCGCTAATCCGTCATCTTAGGCCCTAATGACTTAAGGTTACTGTCACTTTTGAGGAGGGCACGAATGCCCATCTTTGGTCGAACGGGGGATGATCGAATGCAGCACGTTGCGCCTGTCGCACCGCAGTTCAGTCCTGCCGCCGGCACATATTCGTCTGAGACCCCCGAAATCTCCGAGAACCCATCTTCGCTCTCCACCACGGCGTGGCCGAGCGTCCGGTTGCCGGGGCAATGGGCCAGCGTCGTGGCTCAACTCGAACATGCCTTCCAGCCGATAGCCAATACCCAGTCGGGCCTGACCTTCGGCCTCGAAGCCTTGATGCACAATTACAAAGACTTCGGTTTCGGCAGTCCCGAAGACTTGCTCGAGGCGGCTCATACCGATGGCGCCCTGGTCGATCTCGAACTGGCGCTGTGCGAAAAGGCGATCGCCAAATTCGCGCGCATCGAGGACCACGCCAATCTCAAGCTGTTCCTCAACATGGACAACCGCGCGCTCAACGCGGGACCCACTGCCGCGCGTCTGCATTATCTCGTGCGCCGCTTCGGCCTGCCGGCCAATGCGGTCGTTATCGAAGTGTCCGAGCGCCATTCGCTGGGTACGCCGGGCGAGGTTTCGGCCGTGCACCGTGCACTGCGCCGCCATGGTTTCAGTCTCGCGATCGACGATTTCGGCATCGGCTATTCCGGCCTACAGATGCTGTATGCCTTCGATTCGGACATCATCAAGATCGACCGCTTCTTCCTGCATGGTGTCGCCGCCGATGCCAAGAAGCGCTTGTTCCTGTCGCAAATGGTATCGGTGGCCCGGCTGCTGGGCATTCTCGTCGTAGCCGAGGGGGTCGAGGCAGAAGCCGATTTCCTCACTTGCCTCGATATCGGTGTGGAGCTGGTTCAGGGCTTCCTGATCCAGCGTCCCACCGCGGGTACGTCAACGCTCGAACGGCGTTACACGCATATTCAGGACATGGGCCGCAAGTGGAAGCGCCGTAAGGACTCGGACGAGTGGATCATCCGCGAGCAGATCGACTACATCGAGCCGGTCAAGATCGACACGGGCCTGCTGAAGCTGTTCGAAAGCTTCCGCACCAATAAGGCTGCGACGTTCTTCCCAGTGGTCGATGCGATGCGCGTGCCGGTGGGCATTGTGCGCGAGCAGGACCTGAAGGATTACACCTACGCCCATTACGGCCGATCGCTGATCGAGAATCGCTCGCTGGGCCGGCGCTTGCATCAGTTCGTGGTCAAGTGTCCGATCGCCGACATCAACACCGACGCCGAAAAGATCCTGCAGAACTTCGCCGCCGAGAAAGCGTCCGAAGGGATCATCATCGTCGAGGACATGAAGTATATCGGCTTCCTGTCGGCGGACGCGCTTCTGCGCGTTCTGAACGACAAGAAGATCGCCGCGGCGCGCGACCAGAGCCCGCTGACCAAGCTGCCGGGCAACGGCGCGATCCACGATTACGTAGGCCGTGCGCTCGAAGACGTCGAACGTCCGTATACGCTCTGCTATCTCGACTTCGACAACTTCAAGCCGTTCAACGACCGCTACGGTTTCCGCGTCGGCGACCGCGCCATCCTGATGTTCTCGGAAATGATGCAGAAGACGCTGAGTTTCGACGGCGCCTTCATCGGCCATGTCGGCGGCGACGACTTCTTTTTCGCGCTCGCCGGCTGGCAGGACACCGAAGGCCCGACGGCGATCATCAAAAAGCTGATCGACACCTTCACCCAAGAAGCCGCCAGCCTCTATGACGACGAGGCGCGCCACCAGGGCTATATCGTCGCCACCGATCGCCTGGGCGAGCAGCGGCATTTCCCGCTGCTCAGCGTCAGCGCCGCAATCCTCAATCTATCGGCGCCGCGCGGTGTTATGAGCGCGGACGATCTGTCGCATCAGATCGCCACGCTCAAGCATGAAGCGAAACACTCGCCGGAGCGCATTTGCTCTTCGACGCTGACCGGCCTTGCGGCCGAAGGTGCTGGCGAGTCAGTCGCCTAGGGGCGCCTAGGCGACGCGCGCCGGGATCGGGCAGGTCACGCCGGTGCCGGCCAAGCCGCAATAGCCGTTGGGATTCTTCGCCAGATATTGCTGGTGATAATCTTCGGCGTAGTAAAAGGGCGGCGCGTCGATGATTTCCGTCGTCACGGCCGCATAGCCCGCCTTCTTCAACATCGCCTCGTAATCTTTGCTCGACGCTTCGGCAACCTTCCGCTGTTCCGGCGTCGTCGCATAGAGGGCCGAACGGTACTGGGTGCCGACATCGTTGCCTTGCCGCATGCCCTGCGTCGGATCATGGGCTTCCCAGAAGGTCTTGAGCAGATCACCGTAGCTGATCGCTTTCGGGTCATAGACCACGAGGACGACCTCGGTATGGCCCGTCTGCCCGCTGCAGACCTCTTCATAGGTCGGATTGGGTGTGATCCCACCGGCATAGCCGACAGCGGTCGTGAACACGCCAGGGAGCTGCCAGAACAGCCGCTCGGCGCCCCAGAAGCAGCCCAGGCCGAAAAACGCCTGTTCGAGGCCGGCGGGGAAGGGGCCCTTGATGGGGCGATCATGGACGAAATGGCCGGGAGGGACGGGCATGGCTTGGCTACGGCCGGGCAGCGCTTCGGCCTGGGTGGGTAGAACCGTCTTTTTCTTCTGCATGAACATGGGATATCTCCTCATCGGCTGAAGGGAATCTAGTGCCGGCGGGCCCGATCGGCAACCGGGGCCGGTCTAGAGCCCTGTCCGCTATGATTCGGCGGTTCGGGCCGCAAAGTTACCGACGCGCTCCAGCAACATGGTTCGCACGGCGTCGAGAACGCTCTGGACGGGCGCGCGGCGGTAATCCCAGCGCGGGTCCGGCTCGGGCGGGTTGACGACCATGGTGGCATTCGCCTCGAACAGCAGAACCTCGCCTGCGGCGTTCAGGCCGAAGTCGATGCCACCATAATCGAGTCCCAGGGTTTCGTTGATCTGCTCCAAAGCGGCCACGGCCCTCGCACCCAGGGCATGGGGCATATCGGCCAGGAAAGCCGCTTCTTCGGCACGGTGGCTGGGATACTCGGCCATCGCCGCCGAGAAATAGTGCACTTTCCATTGGGTAGCGATGGCGAGGTGCAGCGGGTAAAGCCGGCCATCGATCATCATCGCGCGATACTTGCGCCAGAGGCCGCCGGCGCCACGCGCATCCAGGGCCTCGATTGCCATGACATAGGGGCCCGGCATGCCCGCCAAGGCTGGGCCGAGTTGGTCGATCCGCTCGATCCGGTGGAAATGGTGGCCGGTGTGAAAACCGGGGGCACGGATCAGGAATGGCACGGTGAATCCGCGCTTGGCGAATTCGGTTTCCGTCGCCTTTTCCAGGAGCAGGCGATCGACGCGCGGTGTGCGCAAACCGGGAATGGCTCCCAGACGGCGCGCGGTATCGGCACGGCCGGTGCCGACAATCCGCTCAGGCCGGTTGACGACGGGCGCTTGGGTCCGGGCCACAATCTTTTGCGCGGCCAATAGCGCTTCGACATCGAGATCGGCATCGCCCACCGTGTTGAAAACGATCTGATGATCGGGCAGCGGCTGATCGGCACCAAGATAGTCGGCGATCGCGACGGTAACGGCGAAGATACGATTGTCGAGCAGGAAGCGGGTTGGAACATTGCCGCCGCGCGCGCCGACCAGAACCAGTGCGGAAATCGGTTTGCCCTCGCCGCGAAAGGGAAGCTGGACGATGGCGTGGCCGGTGAACGCGGTATCGCGATGCTTGCGCGCTTCTGCCTCATCGCCGATCAGAGTGAAGCAATAGGCTAGGCCGCGATGGGCTTCCGGATGATCCGGCGCCGCGCGCAGCGCGCGTTCGAAATGAGTCCGGGCCTCGTCGTTCAGTCCTTCGGCGAGCAACAGGTTGCCGAGATTGACATGACCGACCGGATCTTCCGGGTGAGTCGTAACGGCCTGCGTATAGGCCGTCCGCGCCGCGGAGCGATAGCCGGTATCGAAGAGCAGCGTGCCGAGATTGTTGAGGGCGCCGACGTGGTCGGGCGCCTTAGCCAGCAGGTCGAGATAGGCCTGACGGGCTTCGTTGACGTGGCCTCGCTCCATATAGGCGCAAGCTTGGGCGAAGCGGGCGGCGATATCGTCGGTCGCTGGCATCGATCCATTCAATCATTGCTGGCTCTCTATGCCAACATGTGTCGCCGCCGTGGCGGCTCTGCAAAGCGGCCACGGCGTTGACACATGGATCGCGCCTTTTCGTTAAGCGGCTTTGATATCCGACAGGAAGCCGCTGACCAGCATTTTGAGGTCGTCCGACTGTGAGGCCAATTCGCTGGCGGATGCGAGCACCTGGGAGGCGGCCGATCCGGTGTCGTTGGCGGCTTGGTGCACACCTGTGATATTCGAACTCACTTCCTGTGTACCCTGAGCGGCCTGTTCGACATTACGCGCGATCTCTTTGGTCGCCGCGCTCTGCTCCTCGACGGCCGAAGCGATCGTGGATGCAATGCCGTTGATTTCGCTGATCGTGCTGCCGATCGCTTGAATGGCTTCGACCGCGTCTTTGGTCGCACCTTGCACGCTCGCAATCTGGCCGCCGATCTCTTCCGTGGCCTTCGCCGTCTGATTGGCGAGGTTCTTCACTTCGGCGGCAACCACAGCGAAGCCTTTACCGGCATCGCCCGCGCGGGCGGCCTCGATCGTGGCGTTGAGTGCGAGCAGGTTGGTCTGATTGGCGATGTCGGTGATCAGTTTGACCACGGCACCGATTTTCTGACTGGCGTCCGCCAGCCCTTGCACCATCCGATTCGCCTTTTCCGCTTCGGATACGGCGCTGGCGGCAACACGGCTCGATTGAGCGACCTGACGGCTGATTTCAGCGATCGAGGATGACAACTCTTCGGTCGCGCTGGCCACGGTCTGAACATTGGCCGACGCTTCTTCGGATGCCGTGGCGACCACAGACGCTTGGCGCGTCGACTCTTCGGCTGTGGCGTTCAGCGATTGAGCGGCGGCGGTCATCTGCGTCGCCTGATCGGCGACATGACCCATAACGCCGTTGACGCTGACATCGAAGGATTTGGTCAACGCGTCGACACGGGTAGCGCGGGCTTCTTTGGCGATCTGTTCGGCCTTCTGGGCGGCAGCCAATTCGTCACCCTTGATCATATTGCCCTTGAAGACCTCAACCGCTTTGGCCATGGCGCCGATCTCGTCGCCACGTTCGGTTCCCGAGATCGTCACCGAGAGATCGTGATCGGCGAGACGCTCCATCACGCCGGTCATTTGCCGTACCGGCCGGGCGACGTTGCGGCTGATGGCGAATCCCAGGCCACCGCTGAGTAGCGCGGCGAGCAGGGCGGCGCAGACGACGACGATGCGCGTGGTCTGATAGATTGCGGCACCGCGATCGGCCGCGTTCTTGCCGCCGGTGGCGTTGTCGTCGATGTCTTTGGCGATTTGCTGCTGATAGGCGTTGAACGTCTGCCGTTCGTCGGTCGTATAGAGTTTGACCGCGCCCGCGATGTCGCCGCTGTCCGAGATCGCGACCAGCTTTTCGCTCAGATTCAGGTATGCGGTCCAGGCATGGGCGATACTGTCCGTCAGCGCTCTTTCTTCGGGCGATGCCTCAAGAGCCTGGTAGGCGCGCAGATATTTGTCGGCATCCGCGGCCATGGCGTGGATGGTCGCAAGTTCCTTGGCTTTCGCCTCAGGCGTCGCGGCAAGGATGTGCGCGGCCTCAAGCTGGCGATAACGCATGGTGGTGAAGGACAGGCGGCCCAGAATTTCGGTGCTGGGCAGGAAATCGTCGCGGATTTCGGCGGCGCGATCGTTTACGGCGCCGAGCCGGTCGATGGCGACCCCGCCGAGAACGACAACCACGATCAACACAGCAGCAAAGGCCGCAGCCACTTTGGCTGCGATTGAAGAGTTTCGAAACATGTTAACCCCTGAATCAATCGCAAGAGACGAGCGCGTTATGGACGCGACGCTCGACAACGCGCGGGGGAGGCCGCGCCTTTGTCGAGCGCACCCTTTTTCTATGGGGTGGATGTGAATGCGAGATATCCGCAGGCGAGCGGAATGTGTCGGCGCGTTGCAAATTTTAACGCCGCCGGATTGGGCCCGGACTAGCGGAATGGGCTATCGGAGGCCTATTTACGGGCCTGTTAAGGAACCGGTTGGCGGGCGGATATGCGGACGCTAATCTCTCGCCGGTCCCCACCGCCCCGGATTGCCTAGGCCAGGCCCAAACACGAGGAAAGCACCCCGCGATGACCACTGCCGCCCGCTACCCCAACCTGCACGTGCTCGGCCATCCGCTGATCCTGCACAAGCTGACTCATATGCGCGACAAGGACACCTCGACGCGCACCTTCCGTCAGCTTCTGAAAGAGATCTCGTTGCTGATGGGGTACGAGATCACGCGCAATCTGCCGCTGATGTATGAAAAGGTCGAAACGCCGCTGACGACCTTCGACGCACCGGTGATCGCGGGCAAGAAGTTGGCGATTGTTCCCATTCTTCGCGCGGGCGTGGGGATGGCGGATGGGTTGATGGAATTGGTGCCCTCGGCGCGCATCGGCCATATCGGCGTCTATCGCGATCACGATACGCTGCGTCCGGTCGAGTATCTGGTGAAGCTGCCCGAGCCCGAGGGGCGGCTGTTCATCCTCACCGACCCGATGCTGGCCACGGGCTATACGGCGGCTTACGCGGTCGACGTGCTGCTGAGAAAAGGTGCTCAGCCCGAGAATATCCGCTTCATGGCGCTGGTGGCCGCGCCGGAAGGGCTGCAGATCTTCTTCGACAAGCATCCCAATGTTCCGGTCTATGTGGCTGCCGTCGACGAGAAGCTGAACGAAAAGGCCTATATCGTTCCCGGTCTGGGCGACGCTGGCGACAGGCTGTTCGGCACGAAGTAGTCCGGCGCGTCATCGCAAAAGAAAAAGGGGCCCGGATGGGCCCCTTTTCACATTCATCTGCCGAAGCAGCGCGGAGGTGCGCTTACTTCTTGTTCCAGGGGCAGTATTCCTTCTTGGCGCGCGGGTCGCCATAAGTGCCATCGGGATTCTTCAACAGAACCTGAACCGTCGAGCCATCGGGCATGCACGGCGGATCGAGAACTGTACCCATCGGATGCTCTTCGCCGTTACCGCAACCGGACAGGGTAAGTGCCAAACCGCCGGCGGCGGCCAGGAGGAGGAGGGTCTTCATAGAATACCTCTTGGTATGGAAGGGACGCGCCGAAGCCAGTCTCGCTGGGCTCCGGCAGGCAAAATTCATCGCCATATCCGGATACTACCCGAAACCGTGGCAATTCTGTGACTGGCTTTTTCACGACCCTTGGCAGGGTTTGGGCAGGCCTTCAGGTGGGGGAGAGGACGTGAATCACCCGGCTGGCCAGCATGTCCTTCACCTTGGCCCCATAGGCCGCCATATGCGGGGCGGCGCCGTGGGCGGCCAGGGTTTCCACGCTTTCCCACTTCTCCACCACAGCAAAGGCGTCGGCGCCGAGCTGGGTCTGAATCGCGCCGGCATTCGGCGTATCGATCACCGGGCCGTATTCGATGCAGCCCTTTTCGGCGCGCACCGTCGGCACGATCTGGCGGAATTCGCGCAGAACGGCGTCGCGCTGGCCGGGCTTAGTGGTGATGAAGGCGAGGACATGGATCATATGCCTGCTCCTGCGGCTCTAATTCGTGGGACGGGAGCAGAGACTAAGGGGCCGCCCCGAAGCGGGCAACGCCCAAGGATGGATGTAAGGGAGGATGAATAGGCAGCGTCAGCCGGTGCTGCGCAGCTGATCGATCTTCTTCTGCATGGCGGTCAGCAAGGCATCGACCTTGCCGCCATGGGATTCGATCACCGAGCCGAAGTCCTGGCGCAGAGTGAGGGCCATGCTGGCGCCTTCGACGGTGATGTCGCTGATGCGCCAATTGCCGCCCGACTGCGCCACGATCCATTCCAGCGGGATCGCTTCGCCGGACGGGCGGTTGATCTGCGACTCCACCTTCACCGTGCCGCCTTCGCCAGCATCGGCCGACTGTACGGCCAGCTTTTCGCCGTTGTAGCTCTTGAAGCGCGTCGACCACACCAGCACTTCCTGTTCCTCGAACAGTTTGAGGAACTGGGCCTGCTGGGCGGGCGAGGCGTTGCGCCAATATCGGCCCAGCACATGCTGACCGATGGTGGGCAGGTCGAATGAGGCGATGAACAGGTCGTGGAACTTCTGGACCCGGTCCTTGTCGCCGAGCGATTTGTCGGACATCACCCCGATCGCCTTATTGGCGAGGTCGGTGATGAACTGCTTGGCGCCGTCCGCATTGGCGTCGACGGCGCTCAGCGCATGGTGAAGGGGCAGGCTGGTCAGGGCGGCCGCGGTGGTCAGGGTCAACCCAACGGCCAACACATCGCGCCGCGCCATCGCATAGGCACGCAGCCCCACGGCGGGGTGGTAGTGCGCCTGGGACGAGACGTTACGGGCGAAGTCGCGCCAGAGGAAACTCATGGACCGTGCCTTCCAAACCAACCTGACCCAAGTTTGAGCCAAGATTGTCCGGGTGCCCGGTGGCAAAACTGCGACTGGACTACGGCAGAAGGAAGGAATTTGACGGCTGGAGGCGGTGGTTTGAACGCTGTTAATCCAGTATTTTCCGGTACTGGATGAAGCCCGAGCGCGCCGCCACCTCGTCATAGAGGCGCTGGGCGGTGCGGTTACTTTCCTGTGTCAGCCAGTGGACGCGCGAGCACCCCATGGCGATGGCCTTGACGTAGACAGCCTCGATCAGCGCCCGGCCGGTGCCGCGTTTGCGCGCCCCTGAGGCGACGAACAGGTCCTGGAGGTAGCAGTAGTCGCCCGCCGTCCAGCAGGAGCGGTGGGTGATCCAATGGGTGATGCCGATCGCGTCGCCGGCTTCGTCCCGCGCGATGAAGCCGCCCATGGGCTCCTGGCCGCCGGTCAGCCGCGCGAAGGTGAGTTTGGTGACGTCGTCGGCCACGCTCGACTGATAGAAGGTCAGGTAGCCCTGCCAGAGCGGATACCACGCATCGTAGTCAGCAGGAGCCAGCGGGAGCAGGGACGACATCGGCAGCGATCCGGATGGTGGATGGTGCCGGTATCAAACACTGCGGCGGCGCGGTTGGGAATGTTTGATGTCGTCACACATTCCATTCGTCATCACCGGGCCTGTCCCGGTGATCCACGCCTTTCTTGTAGCGGTAAAGACGTGGATGCCCGGTACAAGACCGGGCATGACGACGATAAGTGGGGAAGCGCTCTTACGCGTTCACGCTCTTGCGGCGGTCGCCATCGATACCGCGGCGATCGTTCGAAACAGCACCGCCGAGCATCTCGGGGACCTGTTCGCCGCTGCCCATCAGTTCCTCGGCGGCAACCGCGCGGCGGATGATCTCGCCGAGATCGGAGAGTGGGGCGAGATCGATGCTGCGCAATTCCTGCGGCGCCTTGGTAGCGATGCGCGACGCCAGATCGGCCAGCGCAACCGCCAGTTCCGCGATATGGGCATAGGCCGTGCCACGGTAGCGCTGGCTCAGCTCGACGCCGATTTCCATCAGGAAGGCAAAGTCGCGCTTCAGCCCGTCAGCGCCAAAACCGTTTTGGCTATAGGCAATGGTGCGCTGAACCAGGCGGTCGATGCCCAACAGCGGATGCTTCTCCATCTTCTGTTCGAGGCTGGCGACGCCCTGGGTGATCATGCGCTGCACCCGCTCGGCGCCGACCTTCTCGACCACCTTGCCGCGCAGGGTGTTCGGGATGTTCAGCACAATGTTCTTGTCGTCATTGGCGCGCTTGCGGCTGCGGCGCGAGGGGCCGACATAGCCCTTCGTCACCACGAAGGGCTGGCGCTCCCAAATCATATGGTCGATGCGGTCAACGATGCGCGCCACCGGCGCGGGCTTGAGCAGCAGATGATCGACGCCGCTATCCATCGCTGTGCGCACGCCGTCCATGGTGGCGTCGTGCAGCGTGCCGATGACGATGGCGAAGGGATTGCCGCCCATGTCGTTACGGCGAATGCGCTGAACCGTGGAAGCGAAACCGTCGCCCATCGTGTTCGCGTCGCAGACAATGACGTCGAGCGATTCGTTGGCAACGGCACTGAGGAAGGAATCGGGATCGCGGCACACGATCGGGTTGGGGATGCCCTTGGCCGCCAGCGCCATGCGCAGGTCGCCGCGCTGGGCCTGGTTCTCGTCGATGATCGCGGCGCGTACTTCAGCGAAATCGCTTCTAGCCATAGCCGTCTTCCTTCGTTTTTGGAGCCTTCGGTGCGGCACTTTCCAGTGCCGTATTGCCAATGCTCCAACTCAACGATAGTAGGGGAAAGACCGCCGGACCAGTGTGACGGATGCGGGACTCAAACCAGCCATGCATTTGTCACAGCCGCTAAAATGCGTAATGAATGCGACTGTTAAGCGGATATGCGCTGAAAATGCCGATGTGACGGCAATCCTATTTCTTCGATACGGGGGAACCATGAAACATACGCTGATTGGGACAACGATGCCGGTCCTTCAGATGGAACTGGCGGCGGGGGAAAAGATCATCGCCGAGCCGGGCGAGTTCTCCTGGATGTCGCCCAACATCGCGCTTCACACCACAACGCAGACCGCCGGCGCACGCGGATTGTTCAGCGTGCTGGGCCGCGCGCTCTCCGGCGGCGGATTGTTCATGACCGAATACACGGCGCAGGGTGGGCCAGGCTATGTCGCCTTCGCCGCCCGTGTGCCGGGAATGATCCACGAGGTGCAGGTCGAGCGTGGCGCCTATCTGATTCACAAGCACGGCTTTCTTTGCGCGACCGAGGGCGTGCAACTGTCGATCGCGTTCCAGCAGCGGCTCGGCAGCGGACTCTTCGGCGGCAACGGGTTCATCCTGCAGCGCCTGGCGGGTCCATGCACCGCCTTCGTCGAACTCGGCGGCGAGTCGGTGATCTACGATCTGCCGCCCGGCCAATCGATGCTGGTTCATCCCGGCCATGTCGGCATGTTCGAGGAGTCGGTGAATTTCGAGATCACCATGATGCGCGGCATCCGCAACGCGCTGTTCGGCGCCGATGGTTTGTTCATGGCGGCGCTAACCGGGCCCGGGCGCATCTGGCTGCAGAGCATGACGGTGCCGAATCTGGCGCACGCCATTGCGCCCTATATCGTCGAGAACGGCGGCGGCGGATCATTACCCGGGGGCGTTGCCGGCGGGATCATCGGCAATCTGATGCGCGGGCAATAGCGTCAGGCCGGCCGCAGCGATCACCCAGCCTCGACGATCCAGATACCGCCTTGGAGCGCGACGGAATTGCCCCGCGCGTACCCTGTCAGTAGTTTGCGGATCGACTCGATCACCTTGGCGCGCAGCGCGTCGGGTTGATCTTGCAGCGCGCGGCTGGTGGCCCCGATATTAGTGGCCTGATGCACGGCCGCTTCGAGTCCCTTGCCGGCGGCGAGATCGATCGGCAGGTCAACAGGTGTAAAGCGCGGCTTGGCGAAACCGGCGCCCGTGAGAATGCGTGTCACGCGCTCGGGATCGGAGAATGAGAACGGGCCCGGATCTTCGGGATCGAGCTTGGGCAGGCGCGGCACAAATTCATAGGCCGCCTGGAGCGGCTCCATCATCCAAGGGTTTTCCTTCGGCGGCCGCCAGCAGGCGAAGGCCAGCTTCGCGCCGGGCCTCAGCGCGCGCTTGAGATTTGTGAACGCAGCACCGGGATCGCCGAAGAACATCACGCCGAATTTCGAAACGAGCCAATCGGCGAAGGGCGCACCGAAATCATGGGCGGCAGCGTCGGCCAGGATGTAGATGTAGTCGACATTCTTGAGATCGGCGCTCAGTTCGCGGGCGCGGGCCAGCATCGGCGCCGAGACGTCGAGCCCGGTCACACGACCCGAGGGGCCGACGCGCTCGGCAAGTTCGATCGTCGTCGCGCCGCAGCCGCAACCCACATCGAGCACATGCTGTCCGGGCCGTACATCGACGGCGGCGAGCAGGGCATCGATCACCGGCATCAGCATGATGTCGGTGTGCGCCTGTTCATCGACCCAATGGCCACCACCCGCGCCGTTCCAGTATTTGACCTGGTCGGCGTGCAGTTCCTGGCTGTCTTTCATGATCGTCCCCGCGCTGTTTCTTGTGCATAGGATCGCACACTCCTAGAAGGGTGCCCATCCTGACCCATCTGCCCCCTTTTGCGGCAGCGCAGCAAATTGCCTCACGATGATGCGAATCGCGCTTGCGGAAAGTTGTCCAATCGGTCAAGCTTCTCGGGTCGGCCTGAGGGTCGTGTCCGAGGGGAGTCATTGTGCCCCAGGCGTTTTGTCGATTTTCGCGGCCCCTGAGGCGGCGGATCGGCGGGGCTCCGGGGAGCGGGCGCGGGACTTGCAGGGCCGTCGAACAGGGTCGGTTTGGCGGAGCCTCAGTCCGTCACCCTTGCATAAGTAAGGGTCCAGGCATCGGCTGGATTCCCGCTTTCGCGGGAATGACGAGTAGAAGAGGACGTGCCGGCTGGCCCCTTTTGAGGGGAGAGCACTGCGCATGTCGGGAGCCGTCAGCACCTCCGGTCCGGAAAGCCTCGACGACGATATTTCGCCACGCTTCACGCCGCGGCAGGCCCTGGCGGAAAGTTCCCGCTGTCTGTTCTGCTATGACGCGCCCTGCGTGCGCGCCTGCCCTACCGGCATCGACATTCCGGGCTTCATCCGCCGCATCGCCAATGGCCATGCCACGGGCGCTGCCCACACCATCATGGAAGAGAACATCTTCGGCGGCACCTGCGCGCGCGTCTGCCCGACGGAAGTGCTGTGCGAAGAGAAATGCGTGATGAACGAAGGCGAGCAGCGCCCGATTTCGATCGGCCGGTTGCAGCGCTTCGCCACCGATGCGCTGATGGAAGAAGCGGCCGCGACGAAAGCGCCGCATCCCTTCACCCGCGCGCCCAGCACCGGCAAAAAGGTGGCCGTGGTCGGCGCGGGCCCGGCGAGCCTGTCGGCGGCGCATCGCCTGGCCATGCTCGGCCATGAGGTTGCGGTGTTCGAAGCCAAGCCGAAGGCTGGCGGCCTCAACGAATACGGCATCGCCGCCTATAAGATGGTCAACGACTTCGCGCGCAAGGAAGCGAAGTTCATCCTGGGCATCGGCGGCATCAAGATCCATTACGGCAAGGCGCTGGGCCGTGGCGTGAAGCTGCACGAGCTGTCGGTCAAATACGACGCGGTGTTCATCGGCGTCGGCCTGGGCAACACGCGCGATCTGAGCATTGCGGGCGAGCAGTTGAAGGGCGTGGGCGACGCAGTCGATTTCATCGAGCGCCTGCGCCAGCGCAAGACGCTGGGTGCGCCGAAGGTGGGCAAGCGCGTGGTGGTGATCGGCGGCGGCAACACCGCCATCGACGCGGCGATCCAGTCAAAGCTGCTGGGTGCCGACGAAGTGGTGATGGCCTATCGCCGTGGCCCCGAGCAGATGAGCGCCACCGGCTATGAGCAGCAGCTCGCCAAATCGTCGGGCGTGGTGGTGCGCGATTGGCTGGCGCCGAAGAAGATCAAGGGCCCCTCTAAAGGTAAAGATGCCGGCAAGGTCACCGCGGTCGAATTCGTCCGCACCAAGCTGGACGCCAAGGGCAAGCTGGTCGAGACCAAGGAAACGGTCACGATCGCCTGCGACATGGTGCTCAAGGCTGTCGGCCAGACGATGATCGAGGAGACGCTGGCGGGGCTTGAGCTGAAGAACGGCAAGATCGCCGTGAACAAGGACTTCGCCACCAGTCTCAAAGGCATCTTTGCCGGCGGCGACTGCGTGAAGAGCGGCGAAGACCTGACCGTGCAAGCGGTGCAGGACGGCAAACTCGCCGCCCATGCGATCGATCGGTTTTTGAAGGGGTAACGGAATCTCATGGTTCGAGGCGCGCTGCGCGCGCACCTCACCATGAGGACATAAATTAGGACCTCACCCTGAGGAGCGCTGAAAGCGCGTCTCGAAGGGTGTGCCGCAGACGAGGAGAACCGCCCATGGCCGACCTGCGTTCCACCATTGCCGGCATCAAGTCGCCCAATCCGTTCTGGCTGGCCTCGGCGCCGCCGACAGACAAGGAGTACAACGTCGTCCGCGCCTTCAAGGCGGGCTGGGGCGGCGTGGTGTGGAAGACCCTCGGCGAAGATCCGCCGGTGATCAACGTCTCGTCGCGCTACGGCGCGATCCACGACACCGCGCGCAACCTGATCGGCTTCAACAACATCGAGTTGATCAGCGATCGTCCGCTCCAAATCAACCTGGACGAGATGATCAAGGTGAAGCGCGAATGGCCCGATCGCGCGGTGATCGGTTCGATCATGGCGCAGATTCAAGAATCTTCTTGGGTCGAACTGACCAAGAAGGTCGAGGCTACCGGCTGCGACGGCATCGAACTCAATCTCGGCTGTCCGCATGGCATGTGCGAACGCGGCATGGGCTCGGCGGTGGGCCAGGTGCCCGAGATGGTCGAGCAGGTGACGCGCTGGGTGAAGAGCGCCACCCGCATGCCGGTGCTGGTGAAGCTGACGCCCAACATCACCAACATCCTGTGGTCGGCGGAAGCCGCGAAGCAGGGCGGCGCTGACGCGGTCAGTCTGATCAACACGGTCAACTCGCTGATCACCGTCGATCTCGACCTGATGGCGCCGACGCCCACCGTGGACGGCAAGGGCACTCATGGCGGCTATTGCGGTCCGGCTGTGCGGCCGATGGCGCTGCACATGGTGGCCGAGATCGGCCGCAGCCCCGACACGCGCGGCCTGCCGATCTCCGCGATCGGCGGTATCGGCAACTGGCATGACGCCGCCGAGTTCCTGGCGCTGGGCGCCGACAATGTGCAGGTCTGCACCGCCGCGATGGTCTCGGGCTTCCGCATCGTCGACGACATGATCCATGGCCTCAGCGATTGGATGGATTCGAAGGGCTATCGCACGCTCGACGATTTCCGCGGCCGCGCGCTGGGCAATGTGGTCGACTGGAACGACCTCAACATCAACTACGTGTCGAAGGCCGTCATCGATCAGGATCTCTGCATCGAGTGCGGGCGCTGCTACATTGCCTGCGAAGACACCTCGCACCAGTCGATCAGCCAGAAGGTGAAGGGTGGCCATCGCGTCTACGAGGTGATCACCGAGGAATGCGTCGGCTGCAACCTGTGCTACCAGGTCTGCCCGGTGCCCGACTGCATCACCATGGTGAAGGAAGAAAACAAGAAGCCGTATCTGAACTGGACCAACGATCCGCGCAACCCGCTGCGCGCGCCGCTGGCGGCAGAGTAAGGACGGAAGAGTCACCCCACCCCAACCCCTCCCCGTCGAGGGGAGGGGCCTAGTTCTAAACCCTCCCCCTAGTGGGGAGGTAGGGTGGGGGGAAGGCACATACGACGAGACGAATAGAGGAACCACATGACTCTCCACTCCAACACCAAGGTCGACGGCAAGCGTCTCTGGGACAGTCTGATGGAGATGGCCAAGATCGGTGCCACGCCCAAGGGTGGCGTCGCGCGGCTTGCGCTGACCGATCTCGACAAGCAGGGCCGCGATCTGTTCGTGAAGTGGTGCCGCGATGCCGGCTGCACCATCAGCGTCGATCGCATCGGCAATATCTTCGCGCGTCGTCCGGGCAAGAATAACGATCTGCCGCCGGTGGTGATGGGCAGCCATCTCGACAGCCAGCCGACAGGTGGCCGGTTCGACGGCGTCTATGGCGTGCTGGCCGGGCTCGAAGTGGTGCGCAGCCTCAACGACATGAACTATCAGACCGAAGCGCCGATCGAAGTGGCGGTGTGGACCAACGAAGAGGGCTCGCGTTTTGCGCCGGCTATGGTCGCCTCGGGTGTGTTCGCCGGCGTGTTCGACGAGGCCTATGGTCTCTCGCGTTCCGATCCCGATGGCAAGACGATGGGCGAGGAGTTGAAGCGCATCGGTTATGCCGGCACGGAAGCGGTGGGCAAGCGCCCGGTCGGCGCCTATTTCGAGGCGCATATCGAGCAGGGCCCGATCCTCGAAGCAGAGGACAAGACGATCGGCGTCGTCACCGACGCCCAGGGCCAGCGCTGGTACGAGTTGGTGTGGACCGGCCAGGAATCTCATGCCGGCCCGACGCCGATGAGCCGGCGGCGCGATGCGCTGATCGGCGCCGCGCGGACGGTGCAGGAGGTCAACCGCATCGGCCTCAAGCATGCACCTTATGCCTGCGCCACCGTGGGCATGGTCAACGTGTATCCGAATTCGCGCAACGTGATCCCGGGCCGCGTCTTTCACACAGTGGACTTCCGTCATCCCAAGGACGATGTGCTGGCCGAGATGGATCGCGAGCTGCGCGAGTCGGTGGCCAAGATCGCGGCCGAACAAAAGCTCGAAGTCGAGATCAAGCAGATATTCTATTACGCGCCGATCACGTTCAACGCGGCCTGCATTGCCGCGGTGCGCAAGGCGACCGGTGAGATGGGTTATTCCAACCGCGACATGGTCTCGGGCGCCGGTCACGACGCCTGCTACGTATCGAAGGTGGCGCCGACCTCGATGATCTTCGTGCCGTGCATCGATGGCATCAGCCACAACGAGGTCGAGGACGCGAAACCGGAATGGATCGAGGCAGGCTGCAACGTGCTGCTGCGTGCCGCGGTCGAGACCGCCAACGCCATGGGTGCGGAACCGAAGCGTGGATGAGGATCAGGCGCCAGCATCCGTAATCGAACGCACTGGCACGGCTGGCAGTACCGATCGTGCGATCGGCCGCCGCCGGGTCGGGCGTGAGAATCTGGCCCGCATCCTCAAGGCCGCCGAACACGTCTTCGCCGAGACCGGTTTCGGTGGGGCTACGATGGCCGAGATCGCCGAACAGGCAGAGCTGCCCAAGGCCAATCTGCATTACTATTTCGGCACCAAGGAAGAGCTCTATCGCGCGGTCCTCGATGACATTCTGACCGCCTGGCTGACGCCGATCTCGGCGGTGCATCCTGAGGCCGATCCGGCCGAGGCCTTCACAGCCTATATCCGCTCCAAGATGGAGGCCACGCGCTCGCGGCCGCAGGCCTCGCGCGTCTATGCCAATGAGATGCTGCACGGCGCGCCGCAGCTGCAAACCTATCTGTCCGAAGACCTGCGCCGGATCGTCGAGGAAAAGGCTGCCGTACTCGATGGATGGATCGCGGCGGGCAAGATGGCGCCGGTCGACACGCGGCATTTCTTCTTCATGATCTGGGCCTTGACCCAGCATTACGCCGATTTCGCGATTCAGGTGCGACTGGTGCTCGACAAGACGCGCCTGGATCGCAAAGATTGGGATCAGATTACCGCCGAGGTGACGCGCCTGGTGCTGCGCGCCGCCGGTTTGGCGGAAGGTGAGACGGGTTCGGAGCACCGGGCAAAGGGAGCATAGCCATGGGCGTCGTCATTCGTGGGGGTACTGTCGTTACCGCAGATCGGAGCTACAAATCCGATGTCTACACGGATGGGGGCGTGATCAAGGCCATCGGCGAAAAGCTCGATGTGCCCGCCGGCACTGAAACGGTCGACGCCGGCGGTTGCTATGTGATGCCCGGCGGCATCGATCCGCACACCCATATGGAACTGCCCTTCATGGGCACCACCACCAGCGAAGACTTCTTCACCGGCACGGCCGCGGGCTTCGCCGGCGGCAACACGATGATCATCGACTTCGTGATTCCCAATCCGAAGCAGAACATCCTCGATGCCTACAAGACCTGGCGCGGCTGGGCCGAGAAGGCGGCGGGTGACTATTCCTTCCATGTCGCCATCACCTGGTGGGACGACAGCGTCTCGAAGGATATGGGCACATTGGTCGAGAAGCATGGCGTCAACAGCTTCAAGCACTTCATGGCGTACAAGAACGCCATCATGTGCGATGACGAAGTGCTGGTGAACAGCTTCTCGCGCGCCCTCGAACTCGGTGCGATGCCGACCGTGCATGCCGAGAATGGCGAGCTGGTGTTCCGCCTGCAGAAGAAGCTGCTGGCCCAGGGCATCAACGGTCCCGAGGGGCATCCGTTGAGCCGTCCGCCGGAAGTGGAGGGCGAGGCCGCCAACCGCGCGATCCAGATCGCGAAGGTGCTCAACGTGCCGCTCTATATCGTCCACAACTCCTGCCGCCAGTCGCTTGAAGCGATCACGCGCGCCCGTAACGAAGGCCAGCGTGTCTATGGCGAAGTGCTGGCCGGCCACCTGCTGGTCGATGACAGTGTCTATCAGAGCAACGATTTCGTCTTTGCCGCCGCCCACGTGATGAGCCCGCCGTTCCGGTCGAAGGAACATCAGGCCGCGCTGTGGCATGGGCTGCAGTCGGGCAATCTGCAAACCACCGCCACTGATCACTGCTGCTTCTGCGAGCCGCAGAAGGGCATGGGTAAGGGCGATTTCTCGAAGATCCCGAACGGCTGCGGCGGCATCGAAGACCGCATGGGCGTGCTCTGGCACCACGGCGTCAACACTGGCCGGCTCACGATGAACGAGTTCGTGGCCGTCACCTCGACCAACGCCGCCAAGATCTTCAACATCTATCCGCGTAAGGGCGCGATCGTCGAAGGCGCCGATGCCGATATCGTCGTGTGGGACCCGAAGATCCATCGCACCATCTCGGCCAAGACCAGCCATCAGAAGATCGACTTCAACATCTTCGAAGGTATGGAAGTCGAGGGCGGGGCGGCCACCACGCTCAGCCAGGGCAAAGTGGTGTGGGCTAATGGGCAGCTCAAAGCCGAACGCGGCAAGGGTCGCTATATCGACCGCCCGCCCTTCGGCACCGTATTCGACGTGGTCAAGAAACACGCCGACTTCACCGCCCCGAAACCCTACGGCCGGGCGGCAGCGGAGTAGGAAGGCACACGTCTACAAACACCCTCTCCCCGTGCGGGAGAGGGAATCTCTGACAAAAAAAGGGGGAGGCCGAAGCCTCCCCCTTTCGATTCGAGCACGAGGCCCGAATCATTTTTTCGAGATCACTTCATTTCGAACACAGCGTGAGTCCAGGCGCCCTTGGGCTCCTTCGAGATCACCTTGTTCTCGAGAACGACCTTCACGGTGCGTTCGTAGTCGGCCTTCTCGAGATAGCCCGTGCCGCCCTTGCCGCCTTCGACCAGCTTCGCGACTTCGGCCATCATCGTTACCTGATGTTCCTTCTTGATCGCGCCGGTGGTGTCGGCCTTCATGACGATATCGACCGCTTCAGCCTGGTTCTTAACCGCATAGTCCCAGCCCTTCATCGAGGCCTTCACGAACTTCGCGAGCTTGGCTTCTTCGGCCTTGTCCTTGATGTTCTTTTCGAGCGTGTAGAGACCGTCTTCGAGAACGGCCACGCCCTGGTCCTGATACTTGAAGACCAGCAGATCGTCGGCCTTGAGCTGGCCGGATTCGAGGATCTGCGGATATTCGTTGTAGCTCATGGTCGAGATGCAGGCCGCCTGCTTTTGCAGGATCGGGTCGACGTTGAAGTCCTGCTTCAGCACCTTCACGTCGGGGTTGGCGCCCGAGGTGGAGAGGTGCAGCTTGTTCATCCACGCCATGAACGGATACTCGTTGCCGTAGAACCAGACACCCAGGGTCTTGCCCTTGAAGTCAGCCGGGATCTTGATGCCCGAGTCCTTGCGGCAGGTCAGCATCAGGCCCGACTTCTGGAAGACCTGGGCGATGTTGACCAGCGGCTCGCCCTTGTCGCGCGCGGCGAGAGCGGCGGGCATCCAGTCGACAATCGCGTCGGCACCGCCGGCGGCGATCACCTGTTCGGGGGCGATATCCGGGCCACCGGCCTTGATGGTGACATCGAGGCCGGCGTCCTTGTAAAAGCCCTTCGCCGCGGCGACGTAGTAGCCGGCGAACTGCGCGTCGGCTACCCACTTCATCTGAACGGTGAAGGCGTCGGCAGCCGAAGCCTGTTGCGCAGCGAAACCGACGGTGGCCAGAGCCACGACGGCAGCGGCGGTTTTAGTCCACTTAGTCATTCAAAAACTCCCTTCCCCTGTTGAAGCACAAAGATCGACTTGGAAAACAAGCGCGCCTAGCGCCGCCGGTAGGACGGATGCCAAGCGGTGACGGTCCGTTCGATCAAGGCCAGACCGCCGTATGCGAGAGAACCAGTGAGAGCAGCGACGACGATGGTTGCCCACACGACGCCGAGATCCATGCGCGCCACCGACGTGCTGATGCGGAACCCCATCCCGACGATCGGCGTGCCGAAGAACTCGGCGACGATGGCGCCGATCAGCGCCAGGGTGGAGTTGATCTTCAGCGCGTTGAAGATGAAGGGCAGCGCGTTGGGCAGCCGCAGCCTGAACAGCGTCAGCCAATACCCGGCGCCATAAGAGCGCATCAGATCGAGCTGGATGCGTTCCGATTCGCCAAGCCCGGCCAGCGTGTTGACCAGCATCGGGAAGAAGGTCATCACCACGACCACCGCCGCCTTCGACTGCCAGTCGAAACCGAACCACATCACCATGATCGGCGCGATGCCCACCACCGGCAGCGCGCTCACCAGATTGCCGAAGGGCAACAGGCCGCGCGCGAAGAACGGCACCCGGTCGGCCAGAATGGCGACGACAAAGCCCAAGCCGCATCCCATGAGATAGCCGCGGATCACCGACTTCAGTACGGTCTGAACGAAATCGCCCCACATCTCGGCGCCTTGCTGCCCGAACGAGTCGAAGATGACGCTGGGCGGCGGCAGCAGCACGGCGGGAATGTCGAAGCCTTGCACGATGACCTGCCAGACATAGAGGAGGCCTAGGCCAAACAGGCCGGGGACGACGAGGTGGCGCGTGGCGCCTTCGATGCGGCTGAGCAATGAGAGCTCGTGCCAATAGAGCACAGCCATGCCGGCCAGAAAGACCCAAATGGCCGGGCCGACCAGGATGCCTTGACCGATCATGACCAAGGGAAGGGTCGCACCGGCCAGCAAGCCAGGGGCAAGCCACAGGGCTTCGGCGTGCGGCGACATCGGCTTGCGGCGCGCCATCCAGAATGCGGCGACGACGATCGCGAACAGAGCCGGGATTTCCCAGGACGACCACAGGAAGAACGGCGTGGTCTTGGCGTCCGAGTCGTCGGTCATTTCGCCCGAGTCGTTGTCGCCACCGGCGGCGGCTGCGACGATCGAGCCGAGAGGCAGCGGTAAAGCCACCAGGATCAGCGCCACCAGGGGCGAAAGCCGGCTGCGCTCCATCTCGCTCATGACGGCGCCTTGCTTTGCGCGACGGTCGCGCGTTGCACGGCACCCACGGCCCAGACCAGTGCCAGGCTCAGCACGGCAGCGACGACCAGCGTGCTCCAGATCTGCACCATCTGACCGTAATACGAACCGGTCAGCAGCCGCGCGCCAAGACCGGCCACGGCGCCGGTCGGCAATTCGGCGACGATCGCACCGACCAGGCTGATCGCGACCGCGACCTTGAGGCTGGTGAACAGGAAGGGCAGGGATGCCGGCAGCCGCAGCTTCCAGAACACTTGCGACTGGGTGGCGCTATAGGTGCGCATCAAGTCGAGTTGCAACGGATCGATTGAGCGCAGCCCTTTCACCAATCCGATGGTGATCGGGAAGAATGAGAGATAGGCGCTGATCATCGCCTTCGGCACCACCCCGGTGAACCCCATATTGCCCAGGATCACGATCAGCATCGGCGCGATCGCCAGGATCGGCACCGTCTGCGACATGATCACCCAAGGCATCAGGCTCGATTCGAGCGTCCGCATATGGACGATGCCCACCGCCAGAACCGCCCCGACGACAAGGCCGACGATGAAGCCGACTAGCGTACTGCTGGCGGTGACATAGGCATGGAACAGGATGTTGCGCGGATTGGTGGGCGAGTAGTCGAACAGCGAGTGGAATAGATCGATCACGATCTGGTGCGGTGTCGGCAGCACCGCGCGGCCCATATTCCAGCATTCGCGGATGAAGTCGGCCGTGGTCCAGGCCGAGCCGGAGCGTTCGAGCATGGAGGTGACTTGCGGGCCATTGAGGACGATGGCGCCCGCGTACCAGAGTACGAAGAGGACCAGGGTGACGGTGAGGACCGGCAATGTCCTAGTCATCGTAGCTGTGGCCCTCTTTAAGGCCATGGCGGACGCGGGCGGCGATTTCAGCGAATTGCGCCGTCTCGCGAATTTCCAGGCCGCGTTCCCGCGGCAGGTCGCAATCGATGATATCCAAGATTCGTCCGGGCCGCGGCGACATGACGACGATACGCGTCGACAGAAACACAGCTTCAGAGATCGAGTGCGTAACGAAGACGCAGGTTTTGCCGGTGCGGCGCCACAGTTCCGCGAGCTGCAGGTTGAGATGGTCGCGCGTAATCTCGTCGAGTGCGCCGAAGGGTTCGTCCATCAGCAGGAGTTCGGGCGCGAAGCTGAGGGCGCGGGCGATCGACACGCGCTGCTGCATGCCGCCCGACAGCTGCCAGGGGAATTTCTTCTCGAAACCCTTGAGGCCGACGAGATCCAGCTGCTCGGCGGTACGCCGTGCCCGCTCGGCCTTGTCGAGACCGATGATCTCGAGCGGCAGCATCACGTTGCGTTCGACCGTGCGCCACGGATACAGCGCCGGCGCCTGGAAGACATAGCCATAGGCCCGGCTGAGGCGCGCTTCCTCGGGCGTCTTGCCGTTGATCTTGAGCGAACCACCGGTTGGGCGCTCGAGATCGGCGATGGCGCGCAGCAGGGTGGTCTTGCCGCAGCCCGACGGACCGATCAGCGAGACGAAGTCGCCAGCCTTGATCTGAAGGCTGATGTTGTCGAGAGCAACGACCGGCTTGTCGGCTGCTTGGAAAGTCAGCGAAAGATTCTGGATATCGACGATGGACGAGATTTGCCCGTGCGCGTTCGACGGCGACTCCACAGAGCGCGAATGATTCAAGATGAAACCCCGTCGAAGCGGCGCAACGCACCGTTATGTTGTTCGTCCCCTGCCGCGCGCAAACTCTTCGCCCCCAAAGATTTCACATAAGCACGGTAGCAATCACTGTACCAACCCGCCCAAGAACCCCGCAAGTCCGGTCTAGTGCTTTGATAATTATTCTAAATTAGCTGACTAATTGGACAAGCTTCCCGGGGGGCGAAATAAATCCAGCCGGGCGCAATGCCTAATGTGTGAGCCTTGGCGCTGCGTCATTGGTCACTCCGGCTGCGCGCAAGGCGCAGCCGGAGCTGATCATCAGTGTTCCGATGTGGCTTTGAAGTTGAACTGAGCGCCGGCGCGGATGCCCGACGGCCACCGCGCAGTGATCGCCTTGCCCTTCGTGTAGAAGCGGACACTGTCCGGGCCGTAGGCATGCAGGTCGCCGAACAGAGACTGCTTCCAGCCGCCAAAGCTGTGGAAGGCCACCGGCACCGGGATCGGCACATTGACGCCGACCATGCCGACCTGAACACGCTGGACGAAGTCCTTCGCCGCATCGCCGTCGCGGGTGAAGATCGCCGTGCCGTTGCCGTATTGGTGATCGTTCACCATGGTCAGCGCGGTCTCGTAATCCTTCACGCGCACGACGCTCAACACCGGCCCGAAGATCTCATCGGTGTAGATCGTCATGTTCGGCTTCACCTTGTCGAACAGTGTGCCGCCGACGAAGTAGCCTTTCTCGTGGCCCTGCATCTGCAAGCCGCGGCCGTCGACCACCAGTTCAGCGCCTTCGCGCACGCCGGCATCGATATAGCTTTTGACGCGGTTGAGGCTGTCTTGGGTCACGAGCGGGCCCATCTCGACTTCCTTGTCGCTGGCGGGGCCAACCTTCAGGGCGCGGACGCGCGGGGCGAGGCGCTTCACCACCTCGTCGCCGGTCTTGTCGCCAATCGCGACGGCCACCGAAATCGCCATGCAGCGCTCGCCGGCTGAGCCATAGGCCGAGCCCATCAGAGCGTCGGTGACCTGTTCCATATCGGCGTCGGGCATGACCAGCATATGGTTCTTGGCGCCGCATAGAGCCTGGACGCGCTTACCGTGGGCGCAGCCGGTCTCGTAGATGTATTTGCCGATGGCGGTCGAGCCCACGAAGCTGACGGCCGCAACACGCGGATCGGTGAGCAGTGTGTCCACGGCTTCCTTATCGCCGTTGATGACGTTCAACACACCGTCGGGCAGGCCGGCTTCCTTGAGCAGTTCGGCGACACGCACCGCCGCCGACGGATCCTTTTCCGAGGGCTTCAGCACGAAAGTGTTCCCGCAGGCGATCGCCATCGGATACATCCACAGCGGCACCATCGCCGGGAAGTTGAATGGCGTGATGCCGGCGCAGACGCCGACCGGCTGACGCAGCGAGAAGGTGTCGACGCCACCGGCCACTTGTTCGCTGTACTCGCCCTTCATCAGCTGCGGGATCGAGCAGGCGTATTCCACCACTTCCATGCCGCGGGCAACTTCGCCTAAGGCATCCGCGTGGGTCTTGCCGTGCTCGGCGGAGATCAGAGAGGCGATCTCATCCGCATGCTTGCTCAGGAGTTCGCGGAACTTGAACATGACATGGACGCGCCGGGCCGGCGGGACCGATGACCAAGCGGGCAGGGCAGCGGCCGCAGCCGCAATCGCCTTGCCGACCTCGTCCTTGCTCGCGAGCGGCACCTTCGCGGTGACCTCGCCGGTCGCCGGATTGTGCACGTCGCCGAAGCGGCCGCTGGCGCCATCGATCTTCTTGCCACCGACGAAATGTTGAAGCGTTTTCATGATCTTGGAACTCCTCCTTAAATCAAACCGGCAATTGCATCAGGCGATGTTTTTGAGCACGTCGCCGATGGCGCCGACCAGTTTGTCGATCTGGGCCTTCTCGATGATCAGCGGCGGCGACAACGCGATGATGTCGCCGGTTGTGCGGACCAAGGTGCCCGTCTCGAACAGTTTGACGAAAGCTTCATAGGCGCGGGCGCCGGGCGCACCCGGACGCGGGGCCAGTTCGATACCGCCGACCAGACCGATATTGCGGATGTCGATGACGTTCGGCAGGCCCTTCAGCGAATGCAGCGCATCTTCGAAGTGCTTGCCCATTTCCTTACCGCGGGTCAGCAGTCCTTCCTCGGCATAGACATCGAGCGCCGCCAATGCGGCCGCCACGGCAATCGGGTGACCCGAATAGGTATAGCCATGGAAGAACTCGATGGCGTTGTCGGGGCCGGTCATGAAGGCGTCGTAGATGTGCTTGCGCACGAACACCGCGCCCATCGGCACGGTGCCATTGGTCAGGCCCTTGGCAGTGGTGACGATGTCCGGCACCACGTCGAACTGCTGCACCGCAAAGGGCGAACCCAGACGGCCGAAACCGGTGATGACTTCGTCGAAAATCAGAAGGATGCCGTATTTGTCGCAGATCTCGCGCAAGCGCTTCAGATAGCCCTTCGGCGGGATCAGCACACCGGCCGAACCGGCCATCGGCTCGACGATGACGGCGGCGATGGTTGAAGCGTCATGCAGGGTGACCAAACGCTCGAGGTCATCGGCTAGATGCGCGCCCCATTCCGGCTCGCCGCGGCTGAAGGCGTTCTTCTCAAGATTGTGGGTGTGGGGCAGGTGATCGGTGCCCGGGAGCAGCGGGCCGAACATCTTGCGATTGTTGCCCAGGCCACCGACTGCCAGACCGGCGAAGCCAACGCCATGATAACCGCGTTCGCGGCCGATCAGACGGAAGCGCGTGCCTTGGCCCTTGATGCGTTGATATGCGAGGGCAATTTTGAGAGCCGTATCAACCGATTCCGAGCCGGAGTTCGTGTAGAATACGTGGTCGAAATCGCCGCCCATCAGGTCGGTCAGGCGGGTCGCCAGCTCGAAGGCATCCGGATGGCCCATCTGGAAAGCGGGCGAGTAGTCGAGCTCGGCCACCTTGTTCTGAACGGCCTTCACGATCTTGTCGCGGCAATGGCCCGCGTTCACGCACCAGAGACCGGCGGTACCGTCCAGCACCTGCCGACCATCGGTCGTGGTGTAGTGCATGTCCTTCGCGCTGCTCATCAGGCGCGGCTTGGACTTGTACTGGCGGTTGGCCGTAAACGGCATCCAGTAGGCGTTGAGATCGATCTGGCTGTTGTCGAGCATGGATATGCCTATGGCGGAAAGGGTTGATGGCGAAGGGTTCCCTCACCTCTTTCGCCGGACGCTCACAATCGCTTCGTGGGCCCGGCCTATCAACGGTTTTCTTCGCATGTCTAAGCCATTGAAAGAGCAGGGCGACAGACGGTATCGTTGAACATGTTCAACAGTGTTAACGGGAGACCGATTTGAGCGTCGATGTGGGATCGCGGTTGCGCGCCGTGCGCGAGCAGAACCATATGTCGCAGCGGCAATTGGCCAAGCGGGCCGGCGTTTCGAACGCGACCATATCCTTGATCGAGTCCGACCGCATCAGCCCGTCGGTCGGCGCTTTGAAGCGCGTGCTCGACGGCATCCCGATGAGCCTATCCGAGTTCTTCGCGACCGAGACGGCCGGCGAGACGCAGAAGGTCTTCTTTCCCGCCTCGGAGCATGTGGAGATCGGCAAGGACAAGATCTCCTATCGCCAAGTGGGCGGCGATCTGGTCGGGCGCAGTCTGCAGCTTCTGGCCGAGCGCTATGCCCCCGGGGCCGATACCGGCAAGGTGTTGCTGGCCCATGAAGGCGAGGAAGCGGCGATCGTCATTGCCGGGAAACTTGAAGTCACCGTGGGGAACCAGAAACGGGTCCTGGGCCCGGGTGACGCCTATATGTTCGACAGCCGCCTGCCGCATCGTTTCCGCAATGTCGGCCGCGAGGAATGCCGGCTGATCAGCGCCTGCACCCCGCCGACGGTCTAGGGTCAGCGCAAGCCCGAGAGCTGCCGCTGGAACTCCCAGCCGGTCGGCCGCAGCCGCCCATCGGGGCCAAAGAGCGAGACGGTGCCGGTGGTGTCGACGCTGTACCAGATCGCCAGCGGTATCTTCTCGGCGATTGCGGCCCGCAGGAGCGGGCGGACATTGTTGGGGTCATCGGCGCCGCGACGCTGGCCGAACTCGTTGGTGATCGCCGGTTTGCCGGTGACGGTGCTCAGATACTCGGCGATCTCGGCAAAGGCGCGTGAGTCACCGCCGAACCAGTGGAAGTTGACCATATCGATCGGCACGGTCTTGTAGCGCTGCACCAGCGCTTCGGCTGATCCGGCCAGACGGGCGCGGAGATTGGTCGGGACATCCGCGGTCTTATGATAGGTGCACAACTTTTCACCCTTCAGGGCGCGTTGCGCGAAATCACAGGCGCGGTCGGCCTGGCCCTTGGTAAGGAAGCCGAGCCAGGTGAGCGAAGCCGCCGCTTTGCCCGACAGCCCACCATTGGCGCATAGGGTGTGGGCGGCATGGGCAACAGCGCAGGCCGTGGACAGTTCCGCGGCATAGGCATCCGCGCCGCCGGCATAGAAGGTGGGCGAGTCCTCTTCATTCTCGACGACCAGCAAGCTCGGCTTCCAAGCGGCCAACACCGCCGCGATCGACTTTCGATAGGCCATCACGTCGGCGGGCGGCTGCGCGGGAGATCGGGCCGAGGGATCGGCGCTGTTGCGCACCGTGATCGCCAGTTTCAGGCCGGACCGTGTGAAGACGCTCGGTGTGCCGATGCTGCCGCTTTGTAGGGCGATCGTCGGCGGACGGAACCAGCCGACGCCCAGGCCGCGGGCACGCGCCAAAGTCAGATCGAAATCTTCGCCAGGGTTGGGAAACAGCATGACGCCGAATGGGCTGTCGGCGCGCGCGAAGCCGGTGGATGCGGCGATCGCGACAAAGGCTCCCAAGAGCAAACCCACCAGGCGCAGCGATCGAATCACGCGCTTTCCCTCAGCCCCAAACCGGTCGCGCATGATGGGCAAAGGCGGGCGAACCGGCAAGCTGTTACGGGTTGCCGGCCTGGCGCTAGGGCTTGTCGAGCGCCCCAGGATAGCCATCGCCCTCGACAATCACGCCGCCGCGATAGTTTTCGGCCAGGGTGATGGTGAATTGGTCGGCGACTCGGCCACCCCAGTGCAAGGTCACGGTGTCGAGCGGGGTCAATCGCTCGAAATAGGGCTTCAGGAAACCGAGATCGCCTTCGCGGGTCTCGGTGACCACCAGCGCGCTGCGCCCCTTGAGCGCCGCAACGTCGTCTGCCGTGTAGAAGGATGGGCGCACGATGCCGGTCAGTTGGAAGACAGTCGGGTGATCGGGCAGATGGAAGGTCAACAGGCTTCCCGTCTCATGCTTGATCACCAGCAGGAACGTATCGGGATGGGCTGCGCGGTCCTGATCGACGGCCTGCGCCAGCTCATCCCATCCGCCCAGGCGCTTGGTTCCATCGATGCGCGGGGTGATCGGCAGAAGCGCTGTGGATGCCTGGAGGTAGACCAGTGCGGTGAGCACGATGCCGAGGATCGGGCCGGCTCTGGTGAAGGATCGGCGCAACCGGCTGCGTGCGTTGGCTACCATCGGCGCGCCGGCCGCCGCGATGGCGCCGCCGATATAGGATGGCCCTGGCCAATGCGCCTGGACGACATTGCTGAGTGCATGGAGCGTAAAGAAGGCAATCACCGGCAGGGATGAAGCGCCGAGCAGGAACCAATCGGCGCGACGATCCTTCCAGCCGCGGATCAACGCCCAGCCGGTGGCCCAAAGGATAAAGATCAGGATGATTGGCGTCGCCATTCCAAACTGGCCGCCGATAAAGGTGAGCATGTTCCCGATCGGATCGGAAATGGCACTGGCGAAGGCATGGCCGCCCTGTTTGGCGATCGATGCCCAGTCATGGTGCGCATTCCAAATGACGACCGGTGCGGTGCAGAGCAGACTGAGGATCAGGGCCAGCCATAAATGCACGCTCTTGAACCAATGCCGCAGCGATGGAAAGACGAGGAACGTGACGACCGCGCCTGGGGCGAGCAGCCCCATCGTATATTTGCTGATGACGCCCAGGCCAAAAGCCAGCCCTGCGATATACAGCCATCGCGTGCCACCACCCTGGATGAGGCGACAAATCGACCACAGGGCGATGCTCCAGAAGAGCACCAATGGCACGTCGGGCGTCATCAGGATGCCGACCGCGCCGAAGACCAGAGTGGCGTTGAGCCAGAGCACGGCGCGCGCCGCCGCCTCGCGGGATTGCCAAACGATCCGCGCCGTATCCCAGACCAGGCCCGACACCACGACGGTCGAAAGGACCGCGGGCAAACGGACGCCGATCGCCGTATCGCCGAGGACATGGGTGCTGCACCAGATCCACCACGCAACCATACCGGGATGATCGAAGTAGGAGAGTTGGACCGGCCGTGCCCAGAGCCAATAGTAGGACTCGTCGGGCGAGATCGGCGCGAAGATCGCGACAAGCAGCCGCGCAACGATCAGCACCGCTACGACGGCAAGCGTCCAGACTTCGATGCGGCGAAGCGGAGCGGTGAGGATGGGGGCTGGCGGTGCGGTCATGATGGGTCGGTGCGAGGCCCGTCATTTGCCATGCAGAGGCGGGGCCCTGTCAATCGTTCTGGAACCTTACCGCTGTCTATCGCGCTGAAACCATTGGCAATGTCGATTTCGGGAATTAAAGTCGCCGGCCCGGGGGTATAGGTTTCGGGGGCGATGGAGTTGAATATGAACCGTATACCCATCTTCGGTCTGCTTGCCGTCTGCGCTATCGCTCTGTCTGGCTGCGCCTCGCAAGAGCGGACCTTCGAGCCCAGCGATCCGCGCATCAAAATCGACGGCTATTACAATGATGGCGTCGGCGGCCGCGACGTGAAGCTGAAGGTCATCGGTGTCGCCTTCGGCGCGCAGCCCGATGCGTTTCGGCAGGCGCTCGAGGCTGATCTGCAGTCAGAATCGGTGCTCGGCCGTCAACCGACCCATGTGGTGCTCACCCCAGGCCCGTCAGGCAAGCGGTACTACCGACTGGCTTACGCTTTCAACCAGCCCAATGCCGTCTACGGCAACGCGCTCTGCCAAATCGCCGAGAGTGATGCGGTTCAGGCGCCGCCCAGCAACATCGTCAATGCCACTGCAGCGTTCTGCGTCGGCGGCGAAGCCGAGGCCTACATATCCGGCCAGACCGAAGCCACCGGCCCCGATGATCCGCGCTTCCGTCAGCTCGTGCGCCAGATGATGGACCAGGTCTTCCGGCCCGATGTCCGTCAGGAAGCGTCGCCGCCGCCCGGCGCGCGGACGAACTAGAGCGCCTTTCGGCCGGAATAGACGGCGAAACGGCCATCTTTGAAGCGGCAGTCGACATCGACGAACCCGGCTTCGCGCAGCCAGGCAAGCTGTGCATCGAGCGGCGCGCAGCGGTCTTCGTGCATGCGGATTTCCGCGACGGCGATTTCTTCTTCGCTGGCACCGGCGGCACGAATGTCGGCATGCCAGGCGCGCTCATATTCGGCATCGAGCGCGGGTGTCGGGCCCGCGACTTGCTCGGCATTGACGAAAACGCCGCCGGACCGCAGCGCGGCGAAGACGTGCTTGAACAGCGCGCGCTTGGCGTCGTCATCGCAATGATGGATCGACAGCGCCGAGACCACTGCGTCATAGGGACCGCCCAAAGGCGCGTTGGCGTAGTCGCTGACGACGATCGTCGGTGTATGGGCGATACTGGCCAGGCGGATTTTGGCGCGCTCCAGCATCGTCGCGGCGACATCGACCAGCGTCATCTTGGCCTGAGGGAAGGCTTCCGCCACCCAGGCCGCCAGCAGACCGGTGCCGGCTCCGAGATCGAGCACATCGATCGCCGCGTCACGCGAAAACGGCAGCAGTGCAATCACCGTTTCGTAGAAGCGCATGAAGCAGGGGACGAGACGGGCGCGCGCCGCGTCATAGGTCGCGGCGCTAGAGTCGAATTTGGCGGCGATGACCGACGCGCGGTCGACGCCCGCGGTTGAGATGCTCATTTCAGCCCCATAGGTCCGGTGACGGTGGGTAGATCGTGCCGCCATCGTAACGCAGGCCCGGTTCGCGGTCGCGCGCCAACAACAACGGACCATCGAGATCGACGAAATGGGCGTCCTGCGCCAAAAGCATGGCAGGCGCCATCGCCAGCGACGTGGCGACCATGCAGCCGATCATGATCTGCAAGCCGGCGTCCTGAGCGCGCGTCTTCATCGCCAGCGCTTCAGTCAGCCCGCCTGTCTTATCGAGCTTGATGTTGATGACCTGATACAGTGCGCTCAGCTTGGCGATATCAGGCGAGTCATGGACCGATTCGTCGGCGCCCAGCGGCACCGGATAGTTGAGACCGGCGAGAGCGGCGTCCTGACCGGCGGGCAGGGGCTGTTCGATCAACTCGACGCCGAGCGACTTCAACTCGGACCCGACGATCTTTAGCTCTTCGAAATTGGCGCCCTCGTTGAAGTCGACGACCAACCGCGCATGAGGCGCGCCCGTGCGCACGGCGCGGACCCGCTCGAGGATATGGTCGCCGCCGAGTTTGATTTTGAGGAGCGGGCGATCTTGCGCCACGCGGGCCGCGGCTTCCATCGCCGCCGGCTCGTCGAGGCCGATGGTGAAAAGCGTCGGCACAGGTTTGGGGAGCGCCGTCAGCCCGGCTTTGCGCCAGGCGGGAATGCCGGTCTGCTTTGCGTCCAAATCCCAGAGCGCGCAGTCGAGCGCGTTGCGCGCGGCGCCGGGCGGGAGGAGCGTTTGCAACTGGGTGTGATCGAGGCCATCGGCAATCGCATCAGTCAGTTTCTCGATGGCGACGACGACGCCATCGACCGACTCCTCGTAACGGGCATAGGGCACGCACTCGCCGCGGCCGATCGCCGCACCATCCTGGATTTCGGCAACGACCACGTCGGCCTGGGTCTTGACGCCGCGGGAGATGCGAAAACTCCCGCGGGTGGGAAACGACTCGCGGCGAACGGCGAGTCGGCGCGTCATTGCAACAGCCGGTCGGCCAATTTGGCGACGCCGGTGCGCACTGGATCGACGGCCGGCAAGCCGAATTCGTCCTCCGTCATCTTCAGCCAGTGCTCGGCTTCGGTCGCGCTCATCTTCGAGGTGTTGGCGGCGAAGCCGATCACCCGCGCCGTCGGGCTGGTGAGCCGCGCGCACATCTCGTTCAGCGCCACGCACTCGCGCAGATTGGGCAGAGGTTGCTGCGGCAGACCGCGCATATGCGGCCGATTGGGTTCGGTGCACATCACCAGCGCTTCGGCTTGTGCGCCGTGCAACAGGCCGAGCGAGACGCCGGCATAGGAGGCGTGGAAGAGCGAACCCTGGCCTTCGATCAAATCCCAGTGGTCGGGATCATTGGCGGGCGCCAGCCATTCGGTGGCGCCCGAGATGAAGTCGGCCACCACTGCGTCAACGGAAACACCGGAACCGGCGATCAGGATGCCGGTCTGGCCGGTGGCGCGGAAATCGGCCTTTACACGGCGTTGCTGAAGTTCCTTTTCGAGCGCCAAGGTCGTGTACATCTTGCCGACCGAGCAATCGGTACCCACGGCCAGCAGGCGATGCCCGGCGCGCGGCATGCCCGAAGCCACGGCGAAGTCGCGATCCGGCTGGCGCACATCGAACAGGTTGCGGCCGAGTTTCTTGGCACGTTCGGCCAGGGCCGGCACATCGGACAGACGATTGTGGAGACCGGCAGCCAGATCGAATCCCAGATCGAGTGCCTTGAGCAGGGTTTCCTGCCACAGTGCCGAGATCACGCCACCACGGTTGGCCACGCCGATCACCAGCGTCTTGGCGCCGCCCGCTTTGCCCTGCTCGAGCGTAGTATCCTTTAACCCGAGATCCGCCTTGCAGCCCGGTAACCTGAGCTGTCCCACACATTGCTGCGGCCGCCAATAGGCGATGCCATCCGCCGTTTTGGCCGCAAGCTGATCCGCAGCATCACCCAAAAACAGTAGATAGGGCGCGGCGATTTGCATGCGATCTGACTCCGGAAGGGACGAATTACGAACGGATTGTAACGCTAAGCAACGGCAGTGCGAAAGCTGTGCTTGTCACCGATCCCCATGCGACGGGAGCATGACGCGGCGCGGCAGGCATGCTAGAAAATGATTGGCCGTTACAGCAAAAAGGACGCTGCATGCGCTCTCGTTTTCTTCTGCCCCTGGCCGCCGCTCTGCTCCTCGCCGGCTGCTCTTCCAATTCGGGTTCGGGTACTTCGGGCGACACCTCCAACGGGGCCGCGCCGCCGAGCTTCAACCAGTTCACCGATATCCCGATCCCCGAAAACGCCCGGTTGAGCGTCGGCAAGAGCCTGGTGCTGGGACAGGGCGACAATTGGGTCGGCCGTCTCGACTTCTCTTTGCGCTGGTCGAGTGCGCCGCAATTGTTCGACTTCTACAAGGCGCAGATGCCGACCTATAAGTGGACGGAAATCTCCTCGGTCCGCGCCGACATCAGCGTGATGACCTATCGCCGGGGCGATCGTATCGCGACCGTGCAGATCGAAGATACGACCCTGGGTGCCGAAGTCATCATCACCATGGGGCCGGCAAACGGCGCACCGCCGTCCGGTGGCTTCTCGCAGGACAACCAGCCGCAACCGCCATCGGCGATGCCCGCGCCGCCGCCAGCCGTCACAAGCCAACCGCTCAACAACTAAGCATGACCGCCGCCGTACCGCATGCCGGGCAAACGTGGCAGACCGAGTCCTATGTCACCAATGCCGGGTTTGTTGCCGAGTTGGGAATGCCGGTCTTCGATCTGCTCGCGCCGAAAAAGGGCGAGCGCATTCTCGATCTCGGCTGCGGCGACGGGCGGCTGACGGAAAAGATCGCGGCGGTGGGTGCGCAGGTTGTCGGCTGCGACGCGTCGCCCGATCTTCTGGCATCGGCAAAGGCGCGCGGCATCGAGACGGTGCATGCTGACGGCCACGCGCTGCCATTCAATACCGAATTCGATGCGGTCTTCTCCAATGCGGCAATGCATTGGATGACGCGCCCGAAGGAAGTGATTGCCGGCGTGCATCGCGCGCTCAAGCCGGGTGGACGCTTCGTCGCCGAAATGGGCGGTTACGGAAATGTCGCGGCGATCAGCACCGCGCTTCTTGCCGTGCTGGCACGGCGCGGCATCGATGGACGCAAGACCTATCCGTGGTTTTTCCCGTCGCCAAAAGAATATGCCGGCTTGCTTGAAGCCGGTGATTTCCACGTGCGCGAGATCGCGCTGATCCCGCGACCGACGCCATTGCCCACGGGCATGGCGGGTTGGCTCGATACCTTCGTCAATCCGCTGGTGGGCGGCTTGTCGACGGATGAACGCAGCAAAGTTCTGGCCGAGACAACCGACTTGCTCGCGACCTCGCTGCGTGACTTCGAAGGCAACTGGATCGCCGATTACGTGCGCCTGCGCTTCGCTGCCACAAAGGCGTAATTTCGCGCGCCGAAGGCCCACCTTGCCGAAAGCGGCTGAGAGGGGTAATGAGGACTCTTCAGCCGTTGGGGTGAGGGAGACCCGCTGCCGTGTCAGCATCTGTAGAAGTGGGCGGATTGCGTATCGCCCCGCAACTTTATCGCTTCGTCAATGATGAGGCGCTGCCGGGAACCGGTGTGACGCCGGATCACTTCTGGCCTGCGCTGGAATCCATTCTGCGCGATTTGATGCCAACCAATCATTGGCTGTTGGCGCAGCGCGACACGATGCAGAAGCAGATCGATGCGTGGTTCAAATCGCGCCGCGGCAAGTCCTTCGACGTCAAGACGCATCGCACGATGCTGACCGAGATCGGCTATCTGCTCCCCGAAGGTCCCGATTTCGCGATTGGTACCGCCAATGTCGATGCCGAGATCGCGACGATCGCCGGCCCGCAGCTGGTGGTGCCGGTGATGAACGCGCGCTATGCGCTCAACGCTGCCAATGCGCGGTGGGGCAGCCTCTATGACGCGCTCTATGGCACCGACGCCATTTCCGAAGATGACGGCGCGACGCGTTCGGGCGGCTACAATCCGAAGCGCGGCGAGAAGGTGATCGCCTATGCGCGTGCCTTGCTCGACGAGGCCGCGCCGCTCAGGGGCGCATCCCATGTCGATGCGACGGCCTATAGCATTTCCGACAATAAGCTCGTCGTCACGCTGAAGTCCGGCAAGCTGGCGGGTCTTTCCAATCCGAAGCAATTGGTGGGCTGGCGTGGCGATGCCGCTAACCCGACGGCGGTGCTGCTGGCCAATCACCGCCTGCATATCGAAGTGCAGATCGACCGCACCCATCCGATCGGCTCGACCGACGCGGCCGGTGTCGCCGATCTCGAGATCGAAGCGGCGCTGACCACGATCATGGATCTTGAGGATTCGATCGCGGCGGTCGATGCCGACGACAAAGTGCTCGCCTACCGCAATTGGCTCGGCCTGATGAGGGGCGATCTCACCGCCGATTTTCCGAAGGGTGGCAAGACGGTCACGCGCCGTCTGCACGCCGATCGCAATTACACGGTTCCCGGTGGTGGCACGATCACTCTGCCGGGCCGGTCGTTGATGCTGATCCGCAATGTCGGCCACCATATGATGACCGATATGGTCACGCTGGCGGACGGTAAGCCGGTGGGTGAGGGCATCGTTGACGCGATGGCCACCGCGGCGATCGCGTTGCACGATCTCAAACACCGCGTCGGCTCGGGCAACAGCCGCACCGGCTCCATGTATATCGTCAAACCGAAGCAGCATGGCCCTGCCGAAGTCGGGTTCACCAACACGCTGTTCGGCCGTGTCGAGGATGCGCTGGGCATGGCGCGCTACACGCTCAAAGTCGGCATCATGGACGAAGAGCGCCGCACCACTGCCAACCTCAAGGAATGCATCCGCGCCGCCGGCAATCGCGTGGCCTTCATCAACACGGGCTTCCTCGACCGCACCGGCGACGAGATTCACACCGCCATGGAAGCGGGGCCGATGGTCCGCAAGGGCGATATGCGCGCCGCGGCCTGGATCAAGGCCTATGAGGATTGGAACGTCGATATCGGCCTCGCCTGCGGTCTGCAGGGCAAGGCGCAGATCGGCAAGGGCATGTGGGCGATTCCCGACCGCATGGCCGAGATGCTGAAGGTCAAGATCGGCCATCCGATGGCCGGCGCCAACACGGCCTGGGTGCCGTCGCCCACCGCAGCGACGCTGCACGCGCTGCACTATCACAAGGTCGACGTGACCGAGCGCCAGAACGAGATCAAGAAGCGCAAGCGCGCCAGCCTCGACGACATTCTCACCGTGCCCGCCGCCGACCGGCCCAACTGGGAACCCGAGGCGGTGCAGCAGGAACTCGACAACAACGCCCAGGGCATCCTCGGCTACGTGGTGCGCTGGATCGACCAGGGCGTCGGGTGCTCCAAGGTGCCGGACATCCATGACGTCGGCCTGATGGAAGACCGCGCCACGCTGCGCATCTCGAGCCAGCACATCGCCAACTGGCTGCACGTCGGCATCGTCGACCAGAAGCAGGTGATGGCGACGATGAAGCGCATGGCCGCCGTAGTCGACAAGCAGAACGCCGGCGATCCGCTCTATCGCCCGATGGCCTCGAATTTCGATGGCTCGGTGGCGTTCCAGGCAGCCTGCGATCTGGTCTTTAAGGGCCGCGAGCAGCCGAATGGCTATACCGAGTTCATCCTGCATGCCCGCCGCGCCGAGGCGAAGCGCGTCCACGGGGCATAACGGCTAACGGCGCGTGTCCGACCTCCACGACTGGTCGAGCTTCTTCTCGGCGGAGGTCGGCGCAGCCGCGGCGCTGACCGGCCTGGTGATCGTCGCCGTCTCGATCAATCTGAAACAGATCCTGGCCGTGCCGATATTGCCGGTTCGCGCGGTCGAGACGCTGTTCCTTCTGATGGGCGCGTTGATCGTTGCGAGTCTTGGGCTGACGCCTGGGCAGCCGCTTTGGGGCTTTGGTGTCGAGGCGTTTGCGATCGGGCTGTTGATCACGCTGACGGCGTTTCGTTCGACATTCTATCATCGTCAGACGATCGAACCCGAATTTCGTTTTGAGCGCCTCTATCAGCGCGCCATGATCGTGCTGGTCGCGGCGGGGCCATTCATCGTCGGCGGTATCATCCTGATGGGTGGCGGTACTGGCGGCCTGTACTGGGTGATGGCCGGGGTGATCCTGGCTCTGGTGGTCGGCGTGCTGAACGCCTGGGTGCTGCTCGTCGAGATCATGCGGTGATTGCCGAGCAGGCGTTGTTGGAGGGCATGCGCCGCAGCATCCTCGAAGCGAGGCATTGGTTGGGGGCGACAGCGCCCAATCCACCGGTCGGTGCCGCAGCCCTGGACAAGAACGGCAATGTCCTCATCGTCGCGGCTCATCAAAAGGCCGGCACGGAACATGCCGAAGCGCGCCTGTTGCGCTTGTGCCGCGAGCAGGGCTTGCTCGACCAAGTTGACACGCTCTGCGTCACGCTCGAACCCTGCAACCATCAGGGCCGCACGCCGCCCTGCACCGGAGCGATCCTGGCGGCTGGTATTCGCCATGTCGTCGTCGGCACGCGCGATCCCAATCCGAATGTGAAAGGCGGCGGTATCGCCGAACTCGAATGTCACGGCGTTCAGGTCACGCTGGGAATCGCCGAGCAGGCGTGCCGCCAACTGCTCCATGCTTTTGCGTTCAGCACGATCAACCAGCGCCCTTGGGTTACGGTGAAGCGCGCCTTTACACCGGACGGTTCGATGATCCCGCCGGTGGGGCAAAAGACCTTCACCTCAGAGGCTTCGCTGACCCTCGCGCACCGGTTGCGCAAGAAGTCCGATGCCATCCTGACCGGCAGCGGTACGATCCTGGCCGACAACCCGATGTTTACCGTTCGGCGGGTGCCAGATTACCCGGAAAAGCGCCGCTGGCTGGGCATTCTCGATCGCCGCGGCCGGCTGCCGGCCAGTTATATCGAGGCTGCCTGGCAAAGGGGTTTCGACGCCCTTATATATGATTCCGTCGACCAGGCTTTGGCCGATCTGCAGGCGAAAGGGGCGCGGGACGTTTTGGTTGAAGCCGGACCGGCGGTATCGCAGTCGGTCATGGCGGGCGTGAATTGGTGTCTGGCGGTGGATATCCACCACGGTTCCGAAGATCGCGTCGCTTGCTGCTTCAACCCAAACGCCTCGATTCCCTTCGCCACCGACGGCTTCGATATCGAGACGATTCTTCCTATTCCCTAAGGTGCCCCTTGTCCGTCACTAAAGTTGCTCAGGCCCGTCTACCGACTCGGTTCGGTTTTTTCACCTCGCATGTGTTCCGCGACGAGGCCGGTGTCGAGCACATGGTGCTGGCCGCGGGTGAACCCAAAAGCGGCTGCTTGGTGCGCGTTCATTCTGAATGCGCGACCGGCGATATTCTCGGCTCGCTTCGTTGTGATTGCGGCGACCAGCTTGAGGCGTCGCTCGACGCCATCGCGGCCGCCGGCAACGGGTTGCTGATCTATTTACGCGGCCATGAAGGGCGCGGCATCGGGCTCGGCAATAAGATCCGGGCCTATGCGTTGCAAGATCATGGTGCCGATACGGTCGAAGCCAACCATCAACTCGGCTTCCTCGCCGATCAGCGCGATTACAAGGCGGCGGTTGCGATCCTGGAGTCGTTCGGCCTCAGCGAGATCAGGCTGCTCACCAATAATCCGGACAAGGTGACGGCCTTGGAGCAAGGCGGCGTGAAAATCGTCGAGCGCCTACCGTTGTGGACGCGCGACAACCCGCACAGCCACGACTACATCGAGACCAAGCGCAAGGTCATGGGGCATTTCGCCCCTTAGTCTTTTGTGTCATTGCGAGCGTAGCGAAGCAATCCAGACCGAATCGCAATTCTGGATTGCTTCGTCGCTGTGCTCCTCGCTATGACGATTAAGTCGATTCGGGGCTTTCCAGCGCCACTTTCGCCGCGCAGAGCGGGCAATCGGCCGCCGTCCAATAATGGCTCGGTAGCTGGGCGATGGTTTCGAGCGCCATGTTCGCAGTTTGCGCCAGCGTCGGCGCGGCAAATCCCAACACCAACAGAGCGCCCAGCGCCACCGGCCTCGCGCCGCAGATCGTAAGGTCGGTATAGGTGGCGCGCGCCGCCGAACCCGTGCTGATCACATCGTCGACGATGGCGACCCGCTTACCACCCAGCCAGCCGCGGGTGCGGTTGGGAACGCGATACTGCACATGCGGCGTGTTATCGTCACCGAAACTGATGAGCCGGTCGGCGTGGAAGAATTCGAGATCGAGTTCGAGCGCGATCATCTGCGCCACATAGGCGCCGCCGACCACCGGGCCGCACACAGCCTCGATGTCATGCTTGGCCAGCTGTAGCGCCAATTGCTGGGCAATCGGCCGCAGACGCTGCGGATGCACGAACAGTGCGTCGAGATCGAGCCACATATCGGCGTGATGGCCGGACTCGAGTTGGAAATGACCGCGGCGAGCGGCCAGGAGGGCGTTGAGATCGTCCTGCATTGGAGATGGGCCTCTTTTTAAGCGGCAATCAGTTGGAAACGGTCGACATCGACCAGCCCGAAATCGGTGATCTTCAGATGCGGGATCACGGGCAGGGGCAGGAAGGCAAGCTGGAGGAAGGGTTCGGGCAGAGTACAGCCGAGATCACGAACGATCCCGCGCAGCTTGCGCAGCCCGTCCGCCACTTTTTCGAAGGGCTCGAGGCTGACGAGGCCGGCCAGCGGCAGCGGCAATTCGCCGATCACCACACCATTGCGCACGGCGACGAAGCCGCCGCCGATCTGGATCAGCCGGTTGACCGCGACGGCCATGTCGGCATCGTCGGCGCCGATCACGCAGACATTGTGGCTGTCATGGCCGATCGACGAGGCCAGCGCCGCGTCCTTCATCCCGAAGCCTTTGACGAAGCCGCGGCCGATGTTCTTGTTCTTGCCGTGGCGCGCGATGACGCAGACCTTCAGCACGTCTTGTGACGGATCGGCTTCGCGGTGACCGTTGCGATAGGGCAGTGCCAGCGTCAGATGTTCGGTGACCACGGTGCCCGCGCGCACGCCGATCACCGGGCCGCTCGGGCCGCCGGCGGGTGTAGCGAAATCCGCGGCACTTACGGGCGTGAGCTTCATACTGTCTAGGCCCACGGGCGACGCGGGCTTGCGGCCAGCGAAGAGTTCGTCACCCACCAGCCGTCCGGCTGAGACAACCGAATGGACGCGGCAATCGGCCAGGTCTTCCAGCAATACGATATCGGCACGCTGGCCCGGCGCGATCAGCCCGCGGTCGGCTAGGCCGAAACCGCGCGCGGCCGACCAACTGGCGGCGCGATAGGCGTGAGCCACCGGGGCGCCATGCTTGATCGCCATGCGGATCACGTGATCGAGATGGCCTTCTTCATGAATATCGAGCGGATTGCGATCGTCGGTGCAGAAGGCGCAGAAGCTCGATGTCTGCTCGGTCAGTGCCGGCGCCAGGGTTGCCACGTCTTTGCACACGGTGCCTTCGCGGATCAGCACCTGCATGCCCTTGCGCAGCTTTTCCCAGGCGGCGTCGAGCGTCGTGGTCTCATGGCAATTGCGGATGCCGCAGGAGAGATAGGCGTTGAGCTCCATACCGCTGACCATCGGCGCATGGCCGTCGATATGGCTATCGGAAAACGCGGCCAGCTTTTCCATTACGCCCGGGTCTTTATTGAGGACGCCAGGCACGTTCATGAACTCAGCGAGGCCGATGCCCTTCGGATGGTCGCGATAGGGCAGCAGATCGGCGGCTTCCAGTCGCGCGCCCGAGGTTTCCAGCGCTGTCGCCGGCACGCAGGACGGTAGTTGGACAAGCAGATCCATGGCGGTGTTCGCCGCCGAGCCCAGTACGTAGTCGAGGCCGGTGGTGCCCAGCACATTGGTGATCTCATGCGGATCGCAGATGGCCGTGGTGGTGCCGCGGGGCAGGGCGCAGCGGTCGAATTCGAACGGCGTCACCAGACTCGATTCGACATGGACATGGGTGTCGACGAAGCCCGGCACGCAGGTGAGTTTGCGGCCGTCGATCTCGCGCTTGCCCTTATAGCCGGCATAGGTGCCGACGATGGCATCGCCACAGATGGCAATATCGCTCTCGGCGACCTCGCCGGTGACGATGTTGAGGAAACGCGTGTTCTTGATGACCAGATCAGCCGGCTCGCGGCCCAAAGCTTGATCGACGGATTGGGCCAGGAATTCCTTGCTGCGGCGGGGACGAGACGGTGCCATCGCCTATTTTGGCACGGCCAGCCGTGGATTTGAAGGCGGGCTCTATATCCGGCGCCCTATGTCCAATGGATGACGATGGCAGCCAGATCGGCCACCAGCATGGCCACAAAAGGGGTGCTGGTGACATAAAACCCGATCTCCCGCTTGCCGGCGTCGCGGTAGTAGCCCCAGGCGTAGATGATGCGGCCGAGGCACCAGACCAGGCCGCCGAGGCCCGCCCAGGCATCGCCAACCCAGATGCCGCAGAGCCAAAGCACCGGGAGCAGCATCACCAATTGCTCCATTGTGTTCACATGGACCCGGAAGCGCCGCTCAAAGTCGGGGTGGCCGCTGATGGCGGGCGCGACCACGCCGTACTTGCCGCGCGCCATTGTGACCACCGCACCGAAAACGCCGAATACGATAATGGCCAAAAGCGTGGCAAGTGCGGTCAATGGATAGGCAGTCATACAGTTTCCCCCAGGGTTTAGGGCACTGTCGCATGCGGTTTTTCCGTGGAAAAGCATTGCATCACGGAACCGCCACATTCGGCACGTTCCATGCATTTCCCGCCTTGGTTGTTTCTCACTCCACTGTGAGCCCGTCCATGCCGATCGCCTTCTTGTCCACGCCCCTGGCCGGAATGGCCGCCGCCATCCTGGTCGTTATGGCCGTCATTCACATGTATTGGGCCCTCGGCGGGAGCATTGGTGTCGAAGCGCTGGTGCCGCAGACGGCCAAAGGGCCGCTGTTCCGCGTGTCGGCGTCGATGACGCTGATCGTCGCCCTGGTCTTCATTTTGGCCGCCGACCTGATGTTCACCCGTCTGGGTATGGCGGCGACGCGGATTCCGCCCGAGAGCGTGCAGGTGGCCTGCATCACCATGGCCGCCGCCTTTCTGATCCGTGCGGTGGGCGATTTCCGCTATGTCGGCTTCTTCAAGCGGGTCCGCGGCTCGCGGTTCGCGCAGCTCGACACGACCCTCTATTCGCCGGTGTCGTTGTTCCTGTCGGTCGCGATCGGCGTCAACTCGCTCTAGCGCGTCGCGCGCTCCCTTCTGAAACGCAAGTCAAAGAAAAACCCCGCCGGTTGCCCGGCGGGGTTTCTGTCGATCGGATGACGCTCGGATCAGACCGAGTAGTACATCTGGAATTCGATCGGGTGCGGCGTGTGCTCGAACTTGTACACTTCCTCCCAACGGAGCTCCATGTAGGCCTCGATGAAGTCCTTTGTGAACACGTCGCCCTTCAGCAGGAAGGCGTGATCCTTCTCGAGGTTCTGTAGCGCTTCGCGGAGGCTGCCGCACACCGTCGGAACCTTCTTCAGTTCGTCCGGCGGCAGGTCGTACAGGTTCTTGTCCATCGGCTTGCCCGGGTCGATCTTGTTGGCAATACCGTCCAGACCTGCCATCAGCATCGCCGAGAAGGCGAGGTAGGGGTTCGAGGCCGGATCGGGGAAGCGCACTTCGACGCGCTTCGCCTTTGGGCCAGCACCCAGCGGGATACGGCACGAAGCCGAACGGTTACGCGCCGAGTAGGCGAGCAACACCGGGGCTTCGAAGCCGGGGATCAGGCGCTTGTAGCTGTTGGTGGTCGGGTTGGTGAAGGCGTTGAGCGCCTTGGCGTGCTTGATGATGCCGCCAATGTAGTGCAGCGCCATCTGCGACAGATCGGCATAGCCGGTGCCGGCGAACAGCGGTTTGCCCGACTTCCACACCGACTGGTGGACGTGCATGCCCGAACCGTTATCGCCGAAGATCGGCTTGGGCATGAAGGTCGCGGTCTTGCCGTAGCTGTGCGCGACGTTGTGAACCACATACTTGTAGATCTGCATGTGATCAGCGGCGCGGAGCAGGGTGCTGAAGGTGCAGCCCAACTCGCTCTGCGACGAGGCCACTTCGTGGTGATGCTTTTCGACCGCCAGGCCCATATCGCCCATCGTCGTCAGCATCTCGGCGCGGATGTCCTGGTGCCAATCGACCGGCGGAACCGGGAAGTAGCCGCCCTTGATCGGCGGACGGTGGCCGGGGTTGCCCTCCGGATAGTCCTTACCCGTCACATACGGGCCTTCCTCGGAGTCGAGCTTGTAGAACACCGAGTTCATCTTCACTTCGTAGCGGACGTCGTCGAAGATGAAGAATTCGGCTTCCGGGCCGAAAAAGGCGGTGTCGCCGATGCCCGACGACGCCACATAGGCTTCGGCCTTCTTGGCGATGCCGCGCGGATCGCGGTCATAGGGCTTGCCCGTCAGCGGCTCGTAGACGTCGCAATTCAGGATCATCATCGTCTGGGCGGCGAAGGGATCGATCACGGCGGTCGAGAGGTCGGGGCGCAGGCTCATGTCGGATTCGTTGATGCTCTTCCACCCTGCGATGGACGAGCCGTCGAACATGATGCCTTCGGTGAGCATGGTCTCGTCGACCGTGCGCACATGCTGCGCGGTGTGCTGCCACTTGCCGCGCGGATCGGTGAACCGGAAATCGACGTACTTAACGTCGTGTTCCTTGATCATATCAAGGACCCGCTTCACTTCCGACTTGCCGGAGGATTTCTTCGCGTCTGCCATCGTTGCTGTTCCCTGCAGTTGGTTTGGAGTTGAATTTCAGAGTCGCCGGTAAGCGAGGGGAGACCCCTCGCTCAGATGGCGTCGCTGCCGCGTTCGCCGGTGCGGATGCGAACCGCTTCCTCAACCGGCGTCACGAAAATCTTGCCGTCCCCGATGCGGCCGGTGTGGGCTGCCTGCTGAATGGCTTCGAGTGCCCGCTCGACGAGCGTGTCCTCGATCACCAACTCGATTTTCACTTTGGGCAGGAAATCCACCACATACTCGGCGCCACGATAGAGTTCGGTGTGGCCCTTCTGGCGGCCGAAGCCCTTGGCTTCGGTCACGGTCAAACCTTGCAGACCGATCTCGTTGAGGGCTTCCTTAACCTCATCGAGCTTGAAGGGTTTGATAATGGCTTCGATCTTCTTCATGGCCCCCGTTGCATTGTCATCGGTTTCGGAGAGACCGGTCGTGACCGGCCCGAGTCATTTAGCATGCGCCGTGCCATGACGGCCATGGTCATCTCGCGGTCGCAAAACGACCACGAAACCATGGAAATACAGGGATTTCTCCCTGCGCTTCATTCAGCGTCTGCACAAACTTAGGGCGAGTATGCCTAAATTTTAGGCGCATTGGTAGCCGGCGCGATCCGTGCTAACCCAAGGTCCTGGGCGGCCAGCGAAGACCGCCGGTGAGGGAGAGAGAGCGTGAAGGCCGGTAACAGCATTCTGAGCAGCTATGGAACGACGATTTTCGAGGTGATGAGCCGACTGGCTGCCGAGCACGGCGCCGTCAATCTGGGCCAGGGTTTCCCCGAAGGACTGGAGCCGCCCAGCGTCATCGCCGCCGCGGCTGCCGCGGTTTCGGCGGGTCCTCATCAATACCCCTCGATGATGGGCATCCCGGTGCTGCGCCAAGCTGTGGCGGACCATGCCCAGCGCTTCTATGGCCTGACCGTCGATCCGATGCGTGAGGTGATGGTCACCTCGGGCGCGACCGAGGCTCTGGCGGATTGCCTGTTCGGGCTGATCGAACCGGGCGACGAGGTGGTGCTGATCGAGCCGCTGTACGACAGCTATCTGCCGATTGTGCGCCGCGCCGGTGGTGTGCCGAAGCTGGTACGGCTGGAGGCGCCGAATTGGGATTTGCCGCGTGAGGCGCTCATGAAGGCCTTCAGCGCGAAGACGAAGCTGCTGATCATGAACTCGCCGATGAACCCCACCGGCAAAGTGTTCAGCACCGAGGAACTGACCTTCCTCGCCGATCTCATCATTCGCCACGACGCTTATGCGGTCTGCGACGAGGTCTACGAACACTTGATCTATGACGGCAAGAGGCACGTCCCGCTGATGACGATTCCGGGGATGCGCGATCGCGCCGTGCGCATCGGTTCGGCGGGCAAGACCTTCTCGCTGACCAGTTGGAAGGTGGGCTACATCACGGCCGCGCCGGAACTGCTGCAGCCGATCGCCAAGGCGCATCAGTACATCACCTTCACCACGCCGACGAGCCTGCAACAGGCCGTGGCAGAGGGGCTGGCGAGCAGCGACGGCTACTACAAGTCACTGCAGGAAGGCCTGGCGCTACGCCGCGACAAACTGGCCGCGGGTTTGCGCCACATCGGTTTCAATGTCTTGCCGTGCAGCGGCAGCTACTTCCTCAACGCCGATATTCGCTCCATCGGCTTCAATGGCAGCGATGCCGATTTCTGCCGCAGCCTGACCACCGATGCCGGTGTGGCTGCTGTTCCGGTCAGTGCTTTCTACAATCAGGACGGAATCCACCATTTCGCCCGTTTCTGCTTCGCCAAGAAGGACGAGGCGATCGACGAAGCGCTGAAGCGCATGGCCAGGCATTTCAAGGCCGGGCATGCTTGACGCCTTCGCCGCCGAGGGGTAGACACAGGCCCTCGGCGGCGGGCGTAGCTCAGTTGGTTAGAGCGCCAGGTTGTGGTCCTGGATGTCGCCGGTTCGAATCCGGTCGCTCGCCCCAATTTCCTTCAATCATCGAACCTTAACGCCCCTTAGGGGGCGTCGAAGGATACGGTCGCGACGGCTCGGTCCCGCAGGGCCGTTTGCCATTGGGTCGGGTCGTCAGGCTTGGCGCCGATGGTGCCAATGGAGGTTCCAAGCCCCGGCTTGTCGAGGACGACCGTGCCGCCAGGCGAACGCACTTCGACCGCACCCTCGATCAGGAACACGTCCAACTGACTCTTGTCCTTGATGGTTCCGCCCCAGACCGTGGTCCCACGGATGCCGATCGTGCCGGCATTGCTCGCAATCTCGATCTTATGGTTTGGCAGTTTGGCGATATCGCCTCCTGATAAAAGTACTGCACCGGCCTTGCGAGTGAAAAGGGCGATGCCGCTGTCTTTACTGATCGTGAGGTCGTCGATCGTGAAATCGGCTTTCTCGCCCAGCGTCAGCGTTGTGCCATCGGCGAATTTGATCTCAAGACGCGCAGCGGGGCCGGTGGTCAGGCGATCGCCCATGTCGATCTCGGCGTCCTTGGTCAAATTCCGCTTCTGGCCGGACGATTCGGCGCTGGCATCGCCGCGAATACGGGTTACGCTGCCGATGGAAGCCGCTTCGGTGGGGGCCGTCATCAAGCCGCAGCACAAGGTGAGGATCGCAACGCACCATGAAAATGAGCGGATGGTCGTCATCACAGCTTCCCTTCAGTGTTCCCGTATAATTGTAATACGGTAAGTCAACGCTTTTGGATGACCGGCCCCTCGTCAAGTGACAGAAGTCACAGTAGAATGAAAATCGAGAACGAAAATGACAGAAGAACAAACATATACTCTTGATGGGGTCCCGTTGTTGATGCCGCTCACCAAGCCGGAGCGGATCGACTTGGGGCGGCAGTGCCGTTTCAAACGTTTTACGGCGGGCGAGCACATCATCGACATGCAGGCCGACGGCCGCGACGTGCACTTCGTTCTCGAAGGCACCGTGCGCGTCGTCAACTACTCGCCGACAGGGCGTGAAGTGACGCTCGACGATATCGGCCCCGGCGGCTATTTCGGCGAATTGGCGGCGATCGATGGCGGACCGCGTTCGGCATTCGTGATGCCGCAAGGCGGCTGGGCCGTCACTGCTGCGATGCCGTCGCCGGTGTTTCTGGCGCTGATGGCGCGGAAACCTCAAATTGGTTTGGACATCATGCGGCGCCTCGCGCGCATGGTGCGACAGTCTGATAATCGTATTATGGATTTGAGCACGCTGGGTGCGCAGCATCGTATCCAAGCCGAGCTGATGCGTCAGGCTGCGGCGTTGTCGAGCGATGGGCGCACGGCGATGATTTCGCCGATTCCGCTCCATGCCGATTTGGCCAGCCGCGTCAGCACCACGCGCGAAACGGTTGCGCGTGTGCTGAACGACCTTGCCCGCGATGGCATTGTCGAGCGTCAGAAGAACGCTCTGGTGGTGCGCGACCTGCCGCGGTTGACCGCGATGGTCGAAGACATGCGCAGCCGCTAGGCGCGCAGGGCCTTATCCAGTGATGCCCATCACTGATTTTACTGGCGCAAACTCTATTCTGAACGACGATACCGGCGATGACCTCAGGTGTCGTCCAGTATCTTCCCTCAAGAGAACTTGGGGCCGGGTATGTCCCGGCCCCATTTTTCTATCGGCCGCTCAACAGCGCTCTGATGGCTGATCGCCGGCGGCTCTGGCTCGCTGCAGCGGGCATCGGCGGTGCGGCTTCGGTGATACTCGCAGCCGCCTCGGCTCATCTTGCTGCAAGCGGCGCGCAGCCCAACATTGATCTCGCCTCACGCTTTCTGATGTTTCACGCGCTGGCACTGATCGGTATCGCCACACTGACGCGTGCCTATGACGGACGCTGGCTGACCTTCGCCGGATCTCTCTTCATCATCGGCACTCTTTGCTTCAGCGGTGGCCTCTGTCTGGCCGCGCTGGTCGATCACGCGTTGGTGCCGCTGGTGCCGGTCGGTGGCACGATTCTGATCCTGGGTTGGATCGCGTTGATCGTCGCGGGCTTCACGATCCGCGGACGCCGGGAATAGCAGGAGGAGTAGGGCATGGCCGAGAGCGTAACCAAGACGGTCATGGTGATCGAGGACAACGCCCTCAACCTGAAGCTGTTCGGCGATCTGCTCCGCGCCACGGGCCGGCGTGTCGTCGAGAACCGCGACGGCCGCGGCGTGCTCGAACAGGTGCGCGCCGAGAAGCCCGATCTGATCCTGATGGATATCCAGTTGCCGGGCGTGTCGGGGATCGACATCACTACGGCCTTGAAAGCCGATCCGGAGTTGAAGGGGATTCCGGTGGTGGCGGTGACAGCCTTCGCGTCGAAGGCTGATGAAGACCGCATCCGGGCAAGCGGATGCGACGGCTATATCAGCAAGCCGATTGCGGTGTCGCCATTTCTGAATGAAGTGCAGCGGTTCTTGGAGCCGCTATAGGCGAGCGAGACGCTCGCCTCAGATCACTTAATCTTGGTTTCTTTGAAGACCACGTGCTTGCGCACGACCGGGTCGTACTTCTTGAATTCGAGCTTTTCGGTCGTCTTGCGCGGGTTCTTCTTGGCCACGTAGAAGAAGCCAGTGTCAGCCGTGCTGAGCAGCTTGACGAGGATGGTAGCGGGCTTAGCCATGGCCTTGGTCCTAAAAGGTTAATGCGCGACGTGGATTAGGGGGCGCACCATACAGAATGCGCCAGCGGAGTCAAGGATTTCGCCCCGACCCCGCCGCGCTGCAGTTCCGGCCTTATTTCGTGTCGCGATGGACGTTGAAGGCGTTGAAGGCCTGCTGGACCGGCATGACCTCCAAGATGTTGATATTGACGTGTTCCGGCAGGGAAGCCACCCAGTGGATGCACTCCGCTACGTCGTCGGCCGAGAGCGGCTTCATGCCCTCATAGACCTTGGCTGCCTTGGCCGCATCGCCCTGGAAGCGAACCAGGGAGAACTCGGTTTCGCACATGCCGGGCTCGACCGTGGAGACGCGGACATTGGTGCCCAGCACGTCGGAGCGCAGCGCCAGCGCGAACTGCTGCACGAAGGCCTTGGTGCCGGCATAGACGTTGCCGCCCGGATAGGGGTAGTGGCCGGCGACCGAGCCGAGATTGATGATATGACCGCGCTTGCGCTCGACCATGCCGGGCAGGATTTGGCGGGTCAGATACATCAGGCCTTTGATGTTGGTGTCGACCATCTGTTCCCACTCGTCCATGTTGGTCTTGTGGGCGGGCTCGATGCCGAGCGCGAGGCCGGCGTTGTTCACCAGTACGTCGATGGCCGCGAATTCCTTGGGCAGGCCGATGATCGCTTTCTCGACGGCGGCGCGATCGCGCACATCGAGCGTGAAGACGTGTACCGGCACCTTCAGTTCCTTCTTGAGCGCTTCGAGGCGCTCCATGCGGCGGCCGCACAGCACCAGTCTGGCGCCATCGGCGGCGAATTTGCGGGCGGAGGCGGCACCGAAGCCTGCGGTGGCGCCGGAGATGAAAACGGTCGTGGACGCGTTGATGGTCACGCCAGTGCTCCTTGGATGCGGGTTGCTGTTATTGGTGGTCGCTATTGATTGGGTGGCTTGACCGGCCACGCACCTTCGCGTTGCATCGAGAAATGCACTGAAGGCGCGAAGGGGCCGTTCATGTCCCAGATGTAGAGCTGATAGATGCTTTGATAAGGCTCGACGCGTGTCGCGTTCTGATCCTTCACATAGCCATCGGTGACAATACGGAACTGGCCTTTCATCGCGAGGCCCATATCCGCGATCGTCTTCGCGTCGGATGGTTTGATCGCCGCGCTGTTGACCGTGACTTTGCCATCGGCGGTGGCCTTCATCAGGATGATGATCGCGTTGCGCCGGACGAAGGTGACTTCCTGGCTCGGCGCCAGATGGCCCTGGCGTTCGTATTCAACCTTGAAACGGCCCTGGCCGAGCGACTCGACGGTCTTGAAACCGGTGTCGCGCGCCAGATCCTTGCGGATCAGCTCGACCTGTTTGGGAATCTCTTCGGAACTGTATTTGCCGTTCTGGATATCGCGATAGAGCGGCGCCCAGACCAGCTCGCCGTAATAGGCCAGCGCGAAATCGCCATTCTTGCTAAGGCGGATCTCGGCTTTGAAGTTGTTAGGCAGGTAACACGCCGCCAGCACGACGACGGCCACGCCGGCGCAGGCAGCCGCGAATCGCACGCGCCAATTCGAGAAGCGCAGCATCACTCTGCCTCCTTGGCCGCGACCCATAGCGCTTCCATCTTCTCAAGACCGGCCTCGGCGGGTTTCAGCCCTTGTGCGGCGAGACCGGCTTCGACCGCATGAAAACGGCGCTCGAATTTACGGGAACCGCGGCGCAGTGCGCCTTCGGCGTCGAGTCCCAATTTACGCGCGAGATTGACCACGGCGAACAGCAGATCGCCGACCTCTTCGTCGAGTCGATCTTTCTCCGCCCCCGAAGCGATCTCGACCTTCACCTCTTCGATCTCTTCCTCGATCTTGTCGAGGACCTGTTTGGCCTCGGGCCAATCGAAACCCACGCGCGCGGCGCGTGCCCCTAGCTTCTGCGCTCGCGTGAGGGCAGGAAGACCAACGCCGACGCCATCGAGCGCACTCGGCGGCGCCTCGGACTTGGCTTTGGCCGCGCGCTCGCCGGCCTTTTGCGTTTCCCAGGCTGTGACTTGGGCGTTCGCAGAATCGACCGTAGCGCCGGCACCGAACACATGCGGGTGACGCCGCTCCATCTTGTCGGAGATGGCGGTGGCGATCGCATCGAAGTCGAAGCTGCCGTCCTCGCGCCCCATCTGCGCGTAGAACACGACCTGGAACAGCAGGTCGCCCAACTCGTCTTTCAGCCCGGCGCGGTCATCCAATTCGATGGCTTCCGCGACCTCATAGGCCTCTTCGATCGTATGCGGCGCAATAGTCGCGTATGTCTGTTCGAGGTCCCAGGGACAGCCGCCATCGGGGGCGCGCAGCCGCGCCATGATGGCGAGCAAACGGTCGATGGGGCGCTGGGGAGAACGGTCGTCCGGCATGGCGGGGCGATGATCGCGGATGGGGCGCAGATTGGCAAGGAGGAGGGGAATTCCTCCTGATCCTTATGCCATACTGCAAACCTATGGATCGGATCTGGAGGCCGAATTGGACCCCGTCGTTGCGTTGCTGAGCATTACCGGCGCCATGATTGTGGGTGCTATCAGCCCCGGGCCCAGCTTCGTATTTGTCGTGCGCACGTCGCTTGCGACCACGCGCCGCGATGGTGTAGCCGCCGCTTTCGGTATGGGAATCGGCGCGGTGATTTTCGCCAGCCTCGCGCTGCTTGGTTTGCGCGCGGTGCTGACGCAGGTCCTATGGTTTTACATCGGGTTCAAGGTCCTCGGCGGCCTCTACCTGCTCTATTTGGCCTATCGTCTATGGCGCGGCGCCAAAACGCCCCTGGCTATGGTCGCTCCCGAGCACCGTAATGCGATTGGCCTGGCGCGCAGTTTCGGGATGGCATTGGCCACGCAGCTCAGCAATCCGAAGGCCGTTGTGGTGATCGGTAGCATCTTCGCGGCCTTGTTGCCGGCCCATGTTCCGGTCTGGATGTATTTCGCCATCCCGCCGATCATCATGACCACCGAGACCAGCTGGTACACGATCGTGGCCGTGGCGGTCTCGGCCGAGCGTCCACGCGCGGTCTACAGCCGGTGGAAGGCGAGCATCGATCGGCTGGCCGGAACGGTCATGGGGGCCCTGGGACTACGGCTCCTGGCCGATGTCGGAACCGCGATTTAGCCGGACCTCCAGTTCCATTTTTGCGGTTTTGGGCCCCAATTCGTAGACCGGCAACTTCTGCCGGGACACATTGGGTAGCGACCCTGCTGAGACACTTTCCAGGCGGCCCAAGTACGGCGGAAACGGGCTGTGTTTGGGAGGTGCAGCTCAGCTCTTTTTTTGATTTCAATTTGTGAAATTATTTTTCATACTAAAAATAATAGTAAAATATGAAAAAGAACTTTTGTAAGAAGCCCTTACAAATCTCCCCTCACAAAATAGCTGATGAGATCTGAAGGCCTGCGCGCCGTCACAGCGTGAGAGTTTATTTCTCCGTACCCTGAGGACGGTGGATTCATAAAGCGTTGTTGGAACGACCCTTGCTTTCCGTGAGTGGGTTCACGGTCGGCTAACGCTTTGTGGCGTATGCATATAAACGATGCTCAATATCGGTGACACACCGACCACGGTAACAGTTTCAACGTTCGGCACCATTGTGGCCGGCGCTGGGAACGACTTTGTCGAAATCGCAGTTGCCGTGCCCGGCGGCACCGTCGACATGGGCGCCGGCAGCGATCAGCTCAGTCTCAATGCCGCCGCAACGCTGACCGTCCTCAACACCGAAACGATCATCGGTTCCGCCAGCGCCGATATGATCAAGCTTGGCACCGCAGAGAACGGGGCGTTCATCGATCTCCGCGGCGGCGACGACAGGCTGACCCTGGCTAGCGGAAACAACCTCCTGACCGTCGTCAATGTCGAGACGCTGACCGGCGGCTCGGCATCCGACCAAGTGACCCTTGGTTCGACCGTCCAGGGGATGAATGTCGACCTCGGTGCCGGTACCGACAGTCTGACCCTGGCCGATGGCACGAAGAACGTCCTCACCGCCACCAATGTCGAGACCGTGACCGGCGGGGCGGGCAGCGATCTGGTTACGCTGGGCGGCGCGCTCTCCGGCAACTTTGTCGATCTCGGCGCCGGTGCAGACAGCCTCACGGTAACGGGGCCCGGCAAGAACACCCTGACGGTCGTCAACGTCGAAACCCTCTTGGGTGCGGGCGGCAGCGACTTGGCGACGATCGGCAATTCGACCACCGGGATGCATGTCGATCTCGGCGCCGGTACGGACCAGCTCTCGCTGGCGGCCGGCGGCAACACGCTGACGGTGACGAATGTCGAGACGGTCCTCGGTAATGCCGGCGACGACATCGTCACGCTCGGTTCCACCGCCGCTTTCGGCACTTTCGATTTGGGCGCGGGCGATGACAAGCTGACTCTGGCGTCTGCGGGTGCCACGGTGACGGTGCTCAACGTCGAAACGCTGATGGGGGCCGGCGGCGCCGACGTCGTCAAGCTAGGCGTGGCCGATACCGGCAGCCTGATCGAGCTGAACAGCGGCGCCGACCGGCTGACGCTGTTCAACGCACCGACCAATACGGTCAGCGTTTCCGGGGTTGCCGCTGTGATCGGCGGAACCGGCAACGACGTGGTGACCTTGACCACGCGGTATGCGGGTACGGTTGATCTGGGATCGGGCACCGACAGCCTGACCTTGTCGAATACCGGCAACACGCTGACCGCCGACAACATAGAAACGCTGGTCGGCGGGACCGCATCGGATCGCGTTGTCCTCGGCGCGGTGTTCACCGCCGATCACATCGACCTCGGTGGCGGCAACGATAGTTTGACGCTGTCCGGCGCCGGAAAGAACACGGTCACCATTGCGAATATCGAGACGTTGACCGGTGGTGCGAATACCGATGTGGTGGTCATGTCGTCGCCTGCGACGACGGGTGTGGTCGATCTCAGCGCCGGCACAGATAGCTTGACCTTGAGCGGTTCAGGTAACAACACGCTCACCGTGCTGAACGTCGAAACGCTGACCGGCGGTGCCGCCGACGACACGATCCAGTTCAGCATCGCTGTGCCCGGCGCGACAATCGATCTCGGTGGCGGCAACGACAAGATTTCTTTTGCCGGAACCAGCACGGTGACGCTGATCAATGTCGAGACGGTCATCGGCAGCGCCGGCAACGATTACGTCAAGCTGGGCGCCGCCGATACCGGCTCGACGGTCGATCTCGGCGCCGGCAGCGACAAGCTCGCCTTGTTCAACGCGGCAACCAATACGGCAACGGTCTTCAATGTCGAAACCGTGTTCGGCGGTACGGGCAATGACGCGGTGGTGCTGGGTGCGCGCACGACCAGCGGCACCTTCGATCTCAGCGGCGGTTCCGACAGTCTGACGCTGTCCTCGGCGGCGCGGTCGCAGGTGACCGTGGCCAATATCGAAACGATCATCGGCAGCACCGGGGTCGATGTTGTCACGGCTACCGCCGCTTTCACCTTGGGCTTGATCGACCTGGGGGCAGGGGATGACAGCGTTACCCTGGCCAACGCGAAGAACACGGTTACGGTCGCCAACGTCGAAACGGTTATCGGCAACGCCAGTACCGATGTCGTCGTCATGGACACGGCGGTCACGAATGGCGTCGTCGATCTGGGCGCGGGTACGGACAGCGTTACCCTTTCGACGGCCGGCACCAACACGGTCACGTTCACCAATGTCGAAACGATCGCCGGCGGCACCACAAATGACACGGTTGCCATCGGCGGCACCGCAAATCTGACTATCGCCCAGGCGGCCAGCCTGATTAGCGGCACCGGCAACGACATCGTCACCTTCTCGCATCAGGAAGCCGGGAGCATCAATCTCGGTGCCGGCAGCGACAAGCTGGTGCTGGGTAACTTCGCCAATACGGTTACGGTTTCGAGTGTCGAGTCGCTGATCGGCGGGTCCAGTACCGACCTTGTGTACATGGCCACTGCCAACACCATGACCGTCAGCAATGTCGAGACGGTGATCGGCGGTGCGGGCGGCAACTCGATTCGCTTGATGACCACCGAGACCGGTGGATATTTCGACCTCGGCGCGGGTGTCGATCAGCTGACGCTGTTCAGCGGTACAAACACGGTTACCGTCGTCAATGTCGAGACGGTAGTCGGCGGCGCAGGCGGCGACACGGTTGTTATCGCATCGGGCGTCGCCGCCGGTTCGATGACGTTAAGTGCCGTCGAGACGGTTATCGGCAGCGCTGGCGACGATCAGGTCGTGATGAATTCCGCCCTGGCCGGCACCTATGATTTGGGTGCTGGCGACGACAAGCTGACGCTGTTCAGCAGCAGCAATACCGTAACGCTTCTCAATGTCGAGACGGTCATCGGCAATTCGGGGAGTGACCAGATCCGACTGAACACGGCGATGACGTCGGGCAAGATCGATCTCGGCGCAGGCAGCGACAAGCTGACGCTGTTCAACGCTGCGGCCAATACGGTGACGCTGGTCAACGTCGAGACGGTGGTTGGCGGCACCGGCAACGATGTCGTCCATCTCAGTGGCGGTATCACAGGCGGCATATTCGACCTCGGCGCGGGTAGCGACAGCATCATTCTTGCCGCGGCATCCAATACGCTCTCGATCCTCAATGTCGAAACCGTGCTCGGCGCAGCGGGCGCCGACTACATTCATCTGACTGCAGGATTTACCGGCGGCCTGATCGATCTGGGAGGGGGCGGCGATAAGCTGACGCTGTTCGCGGCGAGCAACACCGTCACGATTGCCAATATCGAAAGTGTGATTGGCGGAGCGGGATCGGATCTGGTCACGATGGCCAGCGCGGCGCCAGGTTCCTTCGTCGATCTCGGTGCCGGTAGCGATCGTCTTACGCTTGCCAATGCCGCTCAGAACATTCTGAGCATCGTGAATGTCGAAACGCTGACCGGCGGAACGGGGGACGATCTCGTCACACTCGCCGCCGCCATCACCGGCGGCATTTTCGATCTCGGCAGCGGCAGTGATCGTCTGGTGCTGGCTGGGCCGACAGCCAACACCTTAACCGTCATCAATGTCGAGACTCTGACCGGCGGTGCCGGCAGCGATCAAATTCGACTGAGTGGTACGACCACAGGTGGCGTCTTCGATTTGGGGGCCGGTTCCGACAAGGTGACCTTGGCCAACACCGCGACCAATACGGTAACGGTGATCAATGTCGAGACGGTGATCGGGGGCACCGGCAGCGATGTCGTCTATGCCGGCTCGGAGACCGCGGGTCTCTTCGATCTCGGTGCTGGCAATGACAGCCTGATCCTTGGATCGAACAGCTCAAGCCTGCTGACCATCCTCAACGTCGAGACGATATCCGGCGGCGCTGGCGGGGCTGCGATTCATCTCGGCACTGCTGTGACGAGCGGGGTTTTCGATCTCGGCGGCAGCGGCGGCCAGCTGACGTTGTACAACGCCGCTGCCAACACGCTGACGG
>DASXEH010000037.1:0-4672 GCA_036490215.1 Magnetospirillaceae bacterium | reverse complement strand
ACGCGCCCTGACCTAAGCGTGGTCGAATCAATGTCGGCGTTCCGTATCGATCTTGTTCTTCACCTAAGTCAGTGGCCTCTACTGACGTATCGACCGATAGATTTTGAATTGCCTCCCATAGGTGGCGTCCATCGGATTCATCAGTATTGTATTTTTTGAAGGAGACGATGTTTCTCGACCAGCTGTCGGGAACCTTTATCCAATGATCTTCGTCAAAGAAGACTGGTTGACTGAGAAGGCGGCAGCCGATCACGAAATCTTCCCGGGTATCACCTTTGAGCTTTCGATACCGAACAATTCTCTGGCGCATTTCTTGAAATGAAGCAGCGCCATTTTTTTCTCCGAAACCTGCCCATGCCAACGAACATGGGAGCGTGTTTGCATAGGCAAACACCCCATATCCAACGATGAAGTTTCGAGGAGCATGCAACTTAAAGAGAAATAGCTCACCCTGCTGCAAAGCACGAAAAGCCACATTTCCGCCCGGCGCCCAGAAGTTTACCTCGGGTAGATCGGGCCGATTGCTTAGGTAGCTGTACCAGTCGCCATCTGTAACAGCGACTACGAGATTGACCCCCATACGATCAAATCTATACGGGAGTGCAGTAGGAAACCACTAGGGCGGTCGACAGGCAGCTTTCTGTTTAGCTTGATATTTTTTAGTCGAACAGGCTGCTGACGCTGCGCTCTTCGGAGATGCGCAGGATGGCTTCGGCCATCAGCGGCGCGATGCTGATATGGCGGATGTTGCGTGCGAGCTTCACCGCTTCGGTGGCCTGGATCGAATCAGACGTCACCAGGCTTTCCAGCGGCGAGGCGGTCACGCGCGCCACCGCACCACCCGACAGCACCCCATGCGTCACATAGGCCGAGACCGAGGCGGCGCCGGCCTTCATCAGCGCCACCGCGGCGTTGCACAGCGTGCCGGCTGAATCGACGATATCGTCGACCAGGATGCATTTGCGCCCGGCCACTTCGCCGATGATGTTCATTACCTCGGACACACCGGCCTTTTCGCGGCGCTTGTCGATGATGGCGAGATCGGCATCGAGCCGCTTGGCCACATAACGGGCACGCACCACGCCGCCGACATCGGGCGAGACGATCATCGGCTTTTCGCCATTGAGCCGTGCTTCGATGTCATGGGTGAAGACGGGCGCGGCGAACAGATTGTCGAGCGGAATGTCGAAGAAGCCCTGAATCTGCCCGGAATGGAGATCGAGGGTCACCACGCGGTCGGCGCCTGCGGTGGTGATCAGATTGGCCACCAGCTTGGCCGAGATCGGCGTGCGCGAACCGGTCTTCCGGTCCTGACGGGCATAGCCGAAATACGGAATCACCGCAGTGATGCGGCGCGCCGAGCTGCGCTTCAGCGCGTCGAGCGTGACCAGCAGTTCCATCAGCATGTCGTTGGCGGGATAACTGGTGGACTGAACCACGAACACGTCTTCGCCGCGGACGTTCTCGAGAATCTCGACGAACACTTCCATGTCGGAGAAGCGGCGGATATTGGCGTTGGTGAGCTTGAGGCTGAGACGGGAGGCGATGGCTTCGGCGAGCGGACGATTGGAATTGCAGGCGAGGATTTTCATGCTGTGACGGGCTCGCTTGCTACGTTACGCGGTACCATGCCCCCGGTGAGGCGGGCGGACTGTAACAGTGCCGTCTCCGCCTGTAAATCGCCCCGCGTCACACCCGGCGCGCATTATGATGAGGGCTGGATAGAGGCCTAATCATAGCTCTAATCGTAGTTGGGGAGATGCCGCCATGATGATGGATTGGAATGCCTATCGCGACCAGCTGATCGCCACCACCAAGCACCTTGCCGAGCTCAACCCCGACATGATGGCCGGCTATCGCGCCATGGGGCAGCTGGCCGTGAAGCCGGGCAAGCTCGACCGCAAGATTCACGAACTGATTGCGCTGGCCGTTGCGATCACGCTCCGCTGCGATGGCTGTATTTCGGCGCATATCGCGGCGGCCAAAAAGGCGGGCGCGACCGAAGAGGAACTCACCGAGGCGCTCGGCGTGGCCGCCATGGTCAATACCGGCGCCGCGATGGTCTATTCGGCCCGGGCGCTGGACGCCTATGCCAATCTGACGACCAGCGTCAGTGTGAAGGGGGCGTAGTAGTCACCATTTAAGCCGTCACCCCGGAAACGCGAAGCGTTATCCGGGGTCCAGCGGCGAGCAGCAGCGAGCGCGTGAGTCGCTTTCTCAGTGCAAAGAAGGCGCTGACGCGCAACCATCTCCTGGATCCCGGATCTACGCCTCGCTTTCGCTCGGCTTGTCCGGGATGACGCGGTCTCAAAACCGCGTCATTCCCCCATCCCGATGAACAACCCGCGCACGCGGGCGATGTGGTTGACCCAGATGAACAGGGTCGCGCCGATGGCGAGATAGATCAGGTTCAGTCCGACCGTGATCGCCAATTGGTCGAGCGGGAAGGTGCCGCCGAAGGCGACGGCGCGCATTCCCTCGAACACATGCGACGGCGGCAGCGCCCAGGAGATCGGCTGCAGCCACTGCGGCAAAGTCGAGATGGGATAATAGATGCCGCAGAAGGGCGCGATGGCCACGATCAGCACCCAGGCCAGGCTTTCCGCACCCTGGCCGTAGCGGAGCACCAGCGCCGACACGCCCAAACCGAACGCCCAGCCGGTGATGATCAGATTGACGAAGAAGGCGAGCAGCGGCAGGCCGAGCGCAAAGATGTTGAAGTGATAGAGCAGCAGCGCGCCGATCGCAGAGGGCAGCATGCCCGAAATGGTGCGGATCAGGCTCATCGAGAGAAGCGCTGCAGCGAGTTCGATTGATGTGAGCGGGCTGACCGCGAGATGGCCGAGATTGCGGGACCAAATCTCCTCGAGGAACGAGACCGAGAGGCCGAGATTGCTGCGGAAGAGCACGTCCCACAGCAGCGCCGCGCCGATCAGCACGCCGGCGGCCTGCGCCACCCAATCGGAATGGTTGACGAAGAAGCGGCTGAAGAAGCCCCACATCACCACATTGATCATCGGCCAGTAGATCAGCTCGGCGATGCGCGTCCACGAACCGCGCAGCAGATAGAGATGGCGCAGCACCAGCCCATAAACGCGACGCACCGAAAAGCTCGAAAGCTCGGTGCGCGCGAAACCGGGAACGGTGGCTGTATCGAGGGGCGTCATAGCGGCGGACAGTAGCATATCCGCCCGGACTCTTATCTGGCCAGCCTACCCTACCATCCGCTCCACCAGCGCCTTGGAATAGGCGAACACGTTCTCGACCGCTTCGAAGGACAGCAGCGCGCCGCAATGCCATGTTGCGCTCTGGCCCTGAAGCGCTTCGAACGCGTCATAGTAGCCATCGGCAAAGGTCTCGGCGTCGACGTGGGGGAAATAGTGCCAGTCCACATGGTGGATGACCTTGCCCAGGGTCGCGCCGGGATGGATCCGCGGCACATCCGCGCGCAGGCGCGTCATGATCGTGTCGGCGGTGTCGCCCTCGGCCGCATAGGTATAGAAGAGGCATGCCGTCGATTCGGCCGACGGCCTCCAGAGGCCGACCAGATCGCCGGGGCCGCGCGATGTTTCGAAAAATTGCAATGTGACGGGAATGCCGGTCGTTTCGCAGGCGGTCACCGTATAGGTCTTCGTGCGGACCCGGACGCGGCCGAACAGCCGCGCTTCGTCAGCCGACCAATCCATCACGCCTGCGGTCGCCATGGGTGGACACGCCAAAATCAATCGATCGAAGCGTTCTTCGCGGCGGCGGAACGCGCCGGCGTCTGGCTCCGACCAGGAGACCGAGATGGCGTCATCGCGACGAATCGCCTCGATCTGCGCGCCGGTGCGGATATCGATGCCTCGGGCCATGCGCCGGGCGAGTTCGCCAAAACCTTCCTCGATTCGCCGCGGCCAACCCATTCCAAGTTTCAAAACGTGATCGAGTTGAGTCCGGATCAGCCCGCGATAGAACCCCGCGCTCACATAGCGCAGCACATAGGCCGTCGGCAGGTGCTCGACATCGCCGTAACCCATGGAATGGAAGAGACTCTGGAACAGTGTCAGCGCCGGCATCACGCCGCGCTCGGACGCCCATTGCGCAAACGGCTTCGCCAGATCGGCATGTGGCGAACCGGCACTCATCCCGGCGAGGCCGGGCCGGCGCAGGACCGCAGAATGCCGCCAATACGATAGAAGAAGGCGCAACACCGCGCGGAGGTGGTCAAGAATCCCGTGGCTCTCAACGATCAGCTGGGTCGTCGTGCGGGACACTGTGGCTTCGCCCGCCCAACGCAAGGCATGAAACACCGGCATGGGACCGGCCGTCAGCCCGAGTTCCGCAATCACCGGAAGAACATGCCGGTAGCTGGGCATCAGCATGACGGCGCCGAGATCGAGAACGGCATCCCCATGGACAAGCGAGAAGCATTTTCCGCCAACCTGGGGTGCTTTCTCGAGAATCGTGATGCGGTGATAGCCCCGTTTCTGCAAATACCAAGCAGCCGACAGCCCCGCCAGCCCCGCGCCGACGACACAGATTCGCGCCTCTGTCCTCAGCATGCTTCCCCCGAATGCACTCGCATGCAGTGGAACGCATTTGGCGTGCCGAATCAATTCGCGGTAGGAAAACGATGGTGGGCGCGACAGGGATTGAACCTGTGACCCCTGCCGTGTGAAGGCAGTGCTCT
>DASXEH010000018.1:0-131325 GCA_036490215.1 Magnetospirillaceae bacterium | reverse complement strand
AGAGTCAATTTTAAAAAACTTTGTCACAGTGTTTTTATATAAATATAAACTATAAAAATACGTAAATCTGGAGAAGACGCTTTGGAGCGGCCATTTCGTATCGCCATGCCGCTTGCGCCCATAAGGACGCCTTTGTCGATCCGGAGATTATGGGCGCCTATAAAGCGTTGGAGATGGCAACGATCGACGGCGCAAGAGCCTGTCTATGGGATGACGAGATCGGATCGCTCGAAGCCGGCAAACTTGCCGATCTCGTACTGATCGAGACGAGCGGCATCGAATGGAAGCCGTGCCGCGATCCCATCCGCAATCTGGTCTATAGCGCCGATGGGGCGTCGGTGGACACCGTCATCGTCAACGGTCAGGTTTTGATGCGCCATCGCGTAATGACTGGGATCGACGAGACTTGGCTCAAATCGGAACTCGAACGCGTGGCGACCAACTTGATGGATCGCGCCGGCGTAAAGGCCGGCCCTCTTTGGCCAATTATCTGACTTCGGTATGCACTGAGAACCGGACGACAATGCCTGATTGGATAGCCGGCCATGAAGTGCGCTGCCGGTCTTGGTCAGGAAAAGCCAGCGCTCCCGACGGTTGCTGTCGAAGATTTGACGCTCGACCAACCCGTCCGCTTCCATAGTGTCGATCAGAACCGCCATGTTCGGCTGCTTGATAGACGCAAGAGGAGCATCGCCCTATCGAAATTCGCTCATTGCCTTAGAGAACGACGGTCGTACCACCGTTGTTGGACGACGAAACGATCGCCTCGAAGACGCGGACATTTTCGACGAGTTGCTCCGGCGTGAAGCGATACGGTGTATTCCCCGCAATCGCGTCGGCCCAGGCTTCGAAATTGAGCCGCACGGTGTCGGTGGCTTCGTAGCTGTGCCTGTTCCGGACCTTGCCGTCGCTGTGTATCAACACCGTGGGCTTGCCCTGATCGACATTCGCCTCGGCGATTACCTCGGCCCAACCGATATCGCCGAAAACGGTTACGCGCCCATAGTAGGGCGTGGCCGAGAGACCGGTGATCACGGCATGGACGCCCGACTTGAACCGGATGCGCGCGGTGACGAAATCGTCGGCTGGCGCCTGAAAGATCATGCGGGCTGTCTCGGCACTGACGGTACTGGCAGGGCCGACAAAGGAGATAAATAAGTCGGTGAGATGGATGCCCACACCGGTCATCAAGCCGGCCGGAGCATGGATCGGATCGAGGCGCCAGCTGCCAGGCGGCAGCGGACGCAGGATGTCGTGACTGACATTGGCTTCGAAGTGTTGGATCACGCCCAATGCGCCAGTGCGAATCAGGCGGCCCAGTTCTTCGAAGGCGGGTTCCCACCGCCGCTCATGCCCGATGCCGAGGACCGTTCCGGCCTTCGTGCAAGCGTCGACCATCTTTTGCGCACCGGCGCCCGTCATCGTCAGCGGCTTTTCACAGAACACGTGCTTGCCGCCGGCCACCGCCGCCAGCACCTGTTCTTCATGCAGCAGATGTGGCGTGGCCAGGATGACACCCTCAATTGCCGGCGAAGCGAGGACGGTCGCCAAATCGGTCTCGATCGTGATCCGATGATCCGCCGCGAAAGCCGCAGCATCGCCGGGCGGCACGGGATCGACGCCGCTGACCACTTCGAACTTCGGGCTTGCGGCCAGGCTGCGGATGATCTGCTTGCCCCACCAACCCAACCCCGCGACGGCGACCTTCATGACGGCGGCTCCCCTCAGATCTCGAAGCCGGTTGGCATCTGCACATTCTCCGGCGTCAGCGTAATGCCGGCATGCAGCGCCATCGTCTCGATCAACGTATTGAAATCCTGCGCCAGATAGGCATCGGGATCAGCCTTCGTTTGAGCTACGCCGAAATGGGCTTGCAGCACCTCGCGCACGGCTACCGTTCCCGGCATCGGCACGCCCAGCTCGCGGGCGGCGGCCAGACCGAGATCGATGTCCTTGCGCAGCAGTGTCGGCGTGAAGGTGGCCGGGAAGTCGAGATTGACCAAGCCCGGTGACTTGTAGGTCGTGAAGACCGAGCCCAAGACGCTGCCATTGATGAAATTGAGGAAGGCATGACGCGGTACGCCGGCCTTCTGTGCCAGCAGCGTCACCTCGATCAGATGCTCGATCACGCCGGCCAGGAAGACGTTGTGAGCGATCTTGCAGATCCGCGAGAGATCCCCTTCACCGGCGTAAGAGACGCCACCGAGCGCATAATCGCGCATAATCGCCTCGACCATATCGAATGCCGATCTGGGCCCTGAGACCACGGTCGACAGCAGACCGGCGACGACACATTGCGGGTTGCCGCTGACCGGCGCGGCCAGATAGTGGACGCCACGCGCCGTCAGCTTCTCGCGGATCGCCTTCGATTCGTCGAGGCCGATCGTCGAACAATCGACGATGATGCGGGGCCTCTTCTGAGCTCCACTGTCGGCTAGCCCGAAAGTGCCAAAACACACCTCCTCCAGATCATGGCCGGTGGCCAACATAGTGAACAGCACGTTGGCATGCCGCAGGTCTTCCATCCGGTCGACGATGACAGCACCCAACGCCGCAAGCGGCTCGGCCTTGGCCCGCGTCCGATTCCAGACCTTGAGCTTGTGGCCGGCCTTTACCAGCCGCGTCGCCATCGGCAAGCCCATGCGCCCGACGCCGATCCACCCGATCTCCATAGCGCTCTCCCGCATTACCACGTCACCGAGATGTATTGGGTCTCCATAAATTCGAGAATGCCCTCGTGGGCACCCTCGCGGCCTAACCCGCTCTGCTTGGTGCCGCCGAAGGGCGCCGCAGGATCCGAGACGATGCCGCGATTGAGCCCGACCATGCCAAAATCGAGCTTTTCCGATACCCGCATGCCGCGTGATAGGTCGCGCGTGTAGAGATAGGCAACGAGCCCGTACTCCGTGTCGTTGGCGCGCCGGATCGCATCGGCTTCCTCTCTGAATGTCTGGATCGGCGCGACCGGGCCGAATATCTCCTCGCAGATTAGCTCAGCATTGTCAGGCACGGCCGATAGCACCGTGGCTGGATAGAAATAGCCTTTACCCTCGGGCCGCTTCCCACCTACAAGGATCTTGGCACCTTTGCTCACCGCATCGTCGACCAGCTTGGCAACCTTGTCGCGGGTCGACGCATTAACCAGCGGCCCCAAGGCAACGCCCTCTTCGAGCCCGTTGCCCATCTTCAAGGCACCCATCTTCTCAGCCAACTTTCCGGCGAAGGCATCATGAATCGACTCGTGCACCAGGAAACGGTTCACGGCGGTGCAGGCCTCACCCATATTGCGCATCTTGGCGATCATGGCGCCTTCGACGGCGGCATCGATATCGGCGTCCTCGAAGACGATGAAGGGCGCATTGCCGCCCAGCTCCATCACCGGTTTCACCACATTATCGGCCGCGGCATGGAGCAAAGTGCGGCCGACCTGGGTCGATCCGGTGAAGGAGACGACGCGCACCCGCATGTCCTTCAGAATCGCCTCGACCACAGGACCGGAACGACGCGAGGGAATGACATTGACGATTCCCGCCGGCACACCCGCCTGTTCCAGAAGTGGCATCAGCGCCAGCATGGTTAGCGGTGTTTCGGATGCTGGTTTGATCACCACCGGGCACCCGGCGGCCAGAGCGGGACCAATCTTGCGGGTCGCCATCGCCAAGGGAAAATTCCATGGCGTCACCAGCAGTGCGATGCCGGCGGGCTTGTGCTGAGTGACAATGCGCGCACCCGAGGCGGGTGCGCGCGATATATCGCCGATGTTGCGTACTGCCTCCTCTGCGTACCAGCGGAAGAACTCAGCCGAATAGGCGACCTCGCCCCGCGCATCGCTCAGGCTTTTCCCATTCTCGAGGGTGATCAGCTTCGCAAAGCGCTCTGCATCTGCCGTCAGCAACTCGAAGGCTTCGCGTAGAATCTCGGCACGCTCGCGTGGCTTCTTTGCTGCCCACGGTTCGAAGGCTGCAGCCGCCGCATCAACGGCCGCCTTTGCATCTTCCACACTGGCACTGGCCACCGAAGCGACAGGGCTCTCTGTTGCCGGGTCGATGACATCGAAGCAGGCTTTGTCCGATGCCGCGCACCATTTTCCGCCAATATAGAGATCGGTTGGTACACCAGCGATCAGGTTGTGCAGAGGCTGCGTCATGGTTCTGGTCCTACGATGGAAGAAAAAGCCGGTTCTGGCGCGACTACGCGACATCGCCTAGCAGTGTCGAACGAATCGAATCGGCGGAAGCGACGGCGTGTTCGCGGTCAACCTCGCGGGCGATACGACCATGGGTCAGAAGATAAGACCGCGCGGCAATGGAGATCGCCTGCATGATGCTCTGTTCGGCCATCAGCACCGTCATCTGGCGTTCGGCCTGCAAGGCCTTAATCGTGGTCAGCACTTGATCGACGGCCACGGGTGCCAGACCGACTGATGGCTCATCGATCAACATGATACGTGGCTCGGACATCAGAGCGCGAGCAATGGCGAGTAGCTGTTGTTGCCCACCGCTCATCGTGCCGGCACGCTGACTGCGCCGCTCGCGCAGCAGCGGAAAGGTCGAGAAAGCGAAATTGAGATTAGTAGCCGCCCTCCGTCGTGTGCGCCGTCCCGAGCCGCCCAAGATCAGATTCTCCTCGACCGTCAGATGCGGGAAGAGGCGTCGGCCTTCGGGTACCAAAGCCACGCCACGCTCGACGACCTGTTCGGCCGGCAGGCCGGTCAGATCGATCGTCTCGCCATCCCATTCCAAACGGACCGAGCCACTGGTCGGCCTTACCAAGCCCAGGATTGCATTCAGCAATGTGCTCTTGCCGTTGCCATTGGTGCCGAGCAAGGCAACGAACTCACCCTGCCCGACTTCGAGCGAGACTTCGCGCAAGACCGCGACGGCGCCGTAACCGGCCGTCAATCGATCAATGACTAGCCTGTTCGCCAAAATAGACTCTCCGCACTTCAGGGTCCTTGCCGACATCGTGAGGCGTGCCGTCGGCGATGATGCGTCCCGTCTCCATACAAACCAGACGCTGCGAAAACCTCATGATCGCGTGCATGATGTGTTCGATCATGATCACTGTGACGCCCCGGTCGTTGAGCGCGAACAGCGTCGCCAGCACCTCGTCAATCTCGGTCTCCGACAAGCCGGCCATTACCTCGTCGGCAATCAGCAGACGTGGTTCGGCGGCCAGCGCGCGGGCCAACTCCAGCTTGCGCAATTCGAGATGGGTCAGCGATTCAGCTGGATGATCGGCCCGCGATTCCAGGCCGACCAGCTTCAGAAGCTCACGCGTCCGTGCCACGGGATTGTCGACGTCGTCGACATAATCCAGAGGCACCATGACGTTCTGCGCCACGGTAATACCGACGAACGGACGCGGAATCTGAAAGCTGCGCGCAATGCCGCGCCGCGCTCGACGATAGGCAGGCAGAGCCGAGATATCCGCACCCTCGAACGTGACCGTACCCTGGTCAGGCTTCAGCACGCCGGTGATGCAATTGATTAGAGTAGTCTTGCCCGAACCGTTGGGACCGATGATGCCCAGTTTTTCGCCGCGCTCTACATCGAGCGTGACGCCAGCCACCGCTGGCTGGCCGCCGAAGCGCTTCCAGATGTCGCGAACAGCCAGGATCGTCTCGGTCATGCGCGTCGTCCCGGCGCGGAGCGGCGGCCGAACAAGCGCAGCAGGCCATCGGGCGCGGCCACGACAAAGCCGATTAGTACAAAGCCGACGATCAATAGATTGACCTCGGATGGAATTGTAACCGTGGCCGCCTGCTCGATGCCACTCAGCAGGATCGCACCGATCAATGGCCCGACCCAGCTGCGTGTGCCACCGATCAATGGCATGGCCAGTGCGTTGAGCGCGTAGGTAATCGAGAATGCCGCCGTGGGCTCGACATAAGACGCATAATAAGGATAGGGTGCCCCCGCCATCGCCATTAGCGCACCGCTGATAGCGGCCGTGGCCAGCTTCAGCTTCAGTGTCGGCACGCCTGCACTTTCGGCCGCTTTCTCGTCAGCACGCAACGCCGCCAAGCCGCGCCCGATCCAAGACCGCTCGATCCAGCGTGCAAGTGCAATACTCAACACGGCCAAGACCAGCATGGCGAAGAACACATAGGTGACGATGGTGGGAAACCATCCATGTTGCGGCGGCGCCAGTACCGTCGCGCCACGAGCCGCGCCGACGAACGGCCAATTGACGATTACCGTATTCAACACGACCGTCAGAGCCAGCGTGGCGATTGAGAAATAAACGCCCTGGATGCGCAGAGTGAGATAGCCCACCGCCAGACCCAGAAGCCCACCCACCACTGCTGCGCCGAGAATTTGCAGCCAGAGCGGTGCAGCAATAGCGTTGAACAGGAAGACGGCTGCATAGGTGCCCAGCCCCACAAAGGCGCCGCTACCGAAGTTCACATAGCCACCATAGCCGCCGAGGATATTCCATCCCGTCGAGATGACGATGTACTGCAACGTGACAAAGCCGGCATAGAAAACATAAGCGTTTTTCACGACATGCGGCAGAAAGGCGCCGGCGACGAGGATCAGGACGGCGACAATGAGGAAGCGCTTATCCTTCATCGCGCGATCCCGAAAATGCCGCTGGGCCGAATAGCCAAGCAGGCCAGCAATGCCGCGAAGGCAACGCCCGGCGCCCAAGTCGCACCGACAAAGGTAATAATCAGGCTCTCCAGCAAGCCGATCACCAGCGCGCCAACCAAGGTGCCAGGTACACTGCCCATGCCGGCCAGCACCACCACGGCAAAGGTGCGGCCGATATATTGTGCGCCGATGAAAGGATCGACCGGGCTGGCGACGATCAAGGCCGATCCGGCCACGGCCGCCGTCATCATCGCGATCCCGAAGGCGTGGCGCTTCGCCTGAGTCGGGCTGAGACCTACGATGCGCAACGCATCCGAATCATGGGCGACCGCGCGAATCGCCAGACCGGTGCGCGTGCGACTCAGGAACAACCACATGCCCAGTCCGACTACGAGTCCGACTGCGAAAGGCACGATTAGGCGATACGGCATACGAATGACGCCGAGGACAAGACTTTTACCGATATATGCGGCGTCGGCCGATTTCAGGTCGACGCCGGCGACCAGAATCAACAGCACCTGCAACACCAGGGCAACGCCGAAAAAGAACGTAAAGCTCTGCAGCGTATTGCTGCGGCCGCGGCGTTCGAAACTGGCGTAATAGGCCTGATAGAGCGCCATGCCACCGAGATAAAAAGCCGGCGCGATGATCACCCCAGCTACCACCGGATCGAGACCAAGCCGATTTAAATATTCAGTGCAGTAGGCGCCTAGCACGATGAAGGTGGGATGTGCGACGTTTGGAATCTCAAGCAAGCCGAAGGTGATGGTGAGCCCTAAACTCGCCACCGCATAGAGGCCGCCGAGCAATAGACCGGAGACGATCGCGTTCGAGGTCAGTTCGAAAAACATCGCTTCACGCCTTTGGGACGACGCAGGCGCCGGTGCAGTGCAAGATCTTCACCGGCGCCTGCCAACCATCCGCGCGTATATCGATTTACGCCCGTGCTTTCTTATAAGGCACTTCAATCTTGCCTGTCGCAAGAGCCTCGGGTTGCACGATGATCTGCTTGCCTTCGCTGCGGAACTGATCGACATCCTTGTCTTTCACGCCGCGATACTGCCCCCAGACGAGACGATTTTCAGACCAGTTGCCGTCGGCACCGAATTTGATCGGACCGACGATGGTATCGACCGGATTGTGATGCAGCCACTCCGACATCTTCGCTTCGTCGATCGAATTCGTGGCCTTGGCTGCCGCGGCGATGATCTGCCCGCCCGCATAGAAGAAGGGCGGCAGGAAATGACCCAAGGTGTCGATGTTCTGTTTTTCCGCGATCGCCTTATAGCGATCAAGGAACTTAGCAATACCAGGAAACTCCATCGTCTTGGCGACGACGTAGGTATCGTAATTGACGATGCCGTCGAGCGCCGAACCCAGGCTTTCCAGCTGCTGCGCATATTGGATGCCAACCATCGCGCCGCCGAACATCTGCACGCTGTCGGCGATGCCGATTTCGGAGATGCCGTGAACCAGAGCCGCGGATTCGACCGGATAGGAGGCGACGAAAACGAAGTCGGGATTCGCCGCGTTCACATTGCGCAGGATGCCGGAGAAGTCGACCGCATTGGGTGTGTAGTGCTGCACCGACAGCACCTTCATCCCATATTCCTCGGCAATCTTGCCACCGGCGGCCGCGGCGTTAGCCGAGAACTCGGCATCGGAGTTGACGATGACGACGGACTTATAACCCTGACGCTTGGCCAAGTCGAAATAGCCGCGGCACCAGTTGTCCCCGGGCTTCGGCCCCCAGGGCGCGACTTCGAAGAATTTATCGTGCTGCAGCTTGTCGTTCTGGCCGATCTCGAATTGACCCAGCACGAAGCGGTCGCGCTGCTTCATCATCGGCATCATTACGGCGGTCAGATTGGTCCCATAGGGTGCCAAAATCAGATCAACCTTGTCGATGTCGAGCAGCTTGGCATAGATGCCAGGCACGGTGCTGGCCTGGCTCTGGTCGTCATAGACGACGAACTCGACTTGCCGGCCGAGCAAACCGCCGGCCCCATTAATGTCGGCGCGCCACATTTCCAGCGCCGCTAAGCCGGCTTTGCCCCCCGAGGCGATCCCACCAGTCTGGGCAATGCTGAAGCCGATGCGGATACTGTCGGCCGCACGGGCGATGATGGCTGGTGCGCCGATCAAGGCGGACGCGGCAATGGCGGTTTTACCAAAGGTTCTACGCGAGATATGACGCATGGTGTGCCTCCCTAGCGACCGGCGGCCATGAGCAGTCGCCGCTTTTCTTTGAGTGAAACAGCCGCTGCACATGAAAGCGGCCCGGAACGGCATCCACGCGTCTTTGCGCATGTTGACGCCGCCGGTAATGCTCAGTCGAAGTTGTTCTTCTTGCCTTTGCGGACATAGTCCACGGTATTGCCAATGTGGTCGCGGCCGTGCACGCCCTTCTTCTTGGCCAGGTGCGCGAACATCTGGATGGCGAAACCGCCGTCCAGGCTGTCGGTGATCTGCCGGCGCCAGGGGCGGCGGACGATCTGCGTGGTCATGCGGCGCGTCGTGCGGGGCTGGGTCATGATGTGGTCGGCAATCTGCAGCGCGCGTTCCTTGAGCTTTTCGCGCGGGACAATTTCGTTGACCATGCCGTATTCCAGCGCGGTCTTCGCATCGATCGCCTGTCCGGTCAGCAGCGCATAGGCCGCGCGCTTTACCCCCAGGATTTCCTGGAAGCAGCTGTGGATGCCATCACCCGGCACCGAACCGATGTCGTAGTGCAGGTCATAAATGATCGCGTCATCGGCACAGAGCGTGATGTCGCACATTAGGCAAATCTCGGTGTGGAAGCCGGGACCATTGAGCAGGCCGATGGTTGGGATTTCCAGATCGTTGACCAGCGAGCTGACGTTAATGCGCCCATCCTTGTAGGCATACTCATACGCCCAATAGGCGAGATCGTGCTCCTCGAGCTTGAAGCCCTCGGGATCAGCATCCATCATGAATTCCTTGCCACTGCCGGTCAGGATCATGATCTCGTTCTTGGGATCGGCGCCGACGGTCTTCAGCATCTGGCCAAGCGAGCGATGATTCTCGACACTAAGCTGGATCGGGCCGCCTTTCGTGTGCGCCTCGATCGTGATTACGCCGTCGTCGCGGCGCTCCATCCTGTAGTATTCCTTGAAACGCTCTTTGTATTCGTTGAAGTCGGGCGTCGGAACGAATGACGTCAGTGACATGGGCGATTCTCCCTTTCGTAGTCTTTATCGTTCACACCGGGGCATAGGCGCCCGGCGCGGTTTCATGGACGGGGGCGACAGGAACGGGACGATTGATCGCCAAGCCGCGCCACGCCTGTTCGAGGATGTTCTGGGTGCTGAGCCCGTAGCGGCTGAAGAGGTATTCGCGGCTGCCCGATTCGGCGAAGACGTCATCGATGCCGACGCGGCGCAGCGCCACGCCGACACCGGCTTCGGCCAACGCCTCGGCCACCGCCGAGCCCAGACCGCCGAACACGGTGTGGTTTTCGGCCGTGATGACGAGACGGCTCTGCTTCGCGGCCGACACGACGGTCTCTGCATCGAGCGGCTTGATCACCGGCGCGTTGATCACACTCGCGCTGACACCGTTATCTTCGAGCGTCCGCGCGGCGGCCAGCGCCGCGGCGATCATCATGCCCGCCGCAACAATGCAAACCTCGCCCCGTCCATTGCCGGCCACAAGCTGCGCCTTCTTCATCTCGAATCGGTGGTCATCCTCGAAGATCTGCGGAATCTCGCCGCGTTTCAGACGCAGATAGACGGGCCCCGGATGATCGGCCACGGCCGTGACGGCCTGGCTGATCTCGATCGCATCGGCCGGATCGACCACCGTCATGTTGGGAAGGGCGCGCATCAAAGAGACGTCTTCGATCGCCTGATGGCTGGGACCGCCGGGGCTGGACAAGCCCGGCATGAAACCGACGATCTTCACATTCACATTAGGATAGGCGACCGCCATGGCGATCTGGTCGTAACAGCGCCGCGTGCAGAATACGCCGAACGTATTGACGAAGACCGTATGTCCGGCGCGCGCGAGACCGCCGGCAATGCCGATCATATTGGCCTCTGCCATGCCGACATTGATGAAGCGGTCGCCGATGTTGTCGCGGAAAATGTCGGTCTCGGTCTGGCGCGTCAGATCGGCACCGAGGCAGATGATCTCCTTGCGCTCGCGTGCCAATTTCAGTAGCGCCTCGCCATAGGGCTTCAATACGGTCGCATAAGGTGGCTCACGCAAGAGCGGCCTCCAATTCGGCGGTTACGGCGCGCTCGAGAGCCGGGTCGAGTTTGATGAAATGCCCATCCACGGTGGCGGGGATCGACTTCATGCGCCCGAGGATTTCGGTGCGCGCGATGATAACGAGGGGCTGGTTATCGGCCGAGGTGGTGGCCAGCGCCTTGGTCAGGGCAACAAGATCGTGCCCATCGAGATCAGCCACGCGCCAGCCAAAGGATTTCCATTTTTCGGCCAGCGGCTCAATCGTCGTAACCGAGGTCACCGATCCATCGACCTGCGAATTATTGGCATCGATCACGACAACCAAGCGGCCCATGCGGTGACGGTGATGCGAGGCGAACATGGCCGCCTCCCACACCTGCCCCTCTTCCATTTCGCCGTCGCTAAGGAAGGCATAGGTGACACGGTCTTCCTGCGCCTGATGCGCGGCGATGGCGAAACCGATCGCGCCCGACAGCCCTTGGCCCAGCGATCCACAAACCAGATCGACCAGCGGCGTGCGCTCGGTACCGATAGCCTCAAGCAAGGCACCATCCATGCCATAGGAAGTTAGTTCCGCGCGGTCGAGCCGGCCGGTTTCAGCGGCAACGGCGTAGAGGCAGACCACATAGTGGCCAGGCGACAGGATGAAGCGGTCACGATCCGGACGGACGAAGCCGCCACCAAACAACGCGGCGAATATCTCGGCTGAGGACAGCGCCTGGCCCAGATACCCGAAGCCCTGGATCGCGACCATGCGAGTCGCATTCAGCCGAATGCGGGCAGCAAGTTTGCGCAAGTCTTCGTTTGGCCGCTCGGCCATTGCGAAATCCCTCCCTCGACAAGCCTTTAGCTGCGGCTCTCGTGATTACGGCCCTTAATGCGCCGTTTTTGTGCTAACGTTCGCTCAATTTAGCGGCGACGATCGGGATGAGTCAATGCGCCATTTGCGGGCTTAAAATTGATATTCTTTTTATATTAAAGCCCCAAGCCGGGAAAAATTTGTACGATTTGTTCAATCGTTCGCGCGTGCTAGGATGTGCTTTTGGGGAAGCGCTTCTGATTTCATGATCACGATCAAGCACATCGCCGAGAGGCTGAATCTCTCGGTCTCGACGGTTGGCCGGGCGTTGACGGATCATCCGCGCATCAGCCGCGAAACCAAAGACCGCGTGCGCGAGGTTGCCGATGAGCTCGGCTATGTCGCCAACCGCGCAGCACGCGTCATGCGCGGCGGTTCGAGCCACTTGGTCGGCCTGCTGGTCCCCGATATCCGCAGCACCTTCTATTCGATGGTGGCGCAGATGCTCTCGAAATGCGTCGAGGCTGACGGCTTCCATCTCGCGTTGTCGATCACGGATGACGACCGCGATACAGAGATGCAGCAGGTGCGTGAATTGGTTAGCGCACGGGTCGCCGGCATCGTGCTGATTCCGTCCGCCAACCCACGGCGTGAGACGATTGCGATGCTGCGCATGGTGCCCCACGTGCAAGTGCTGCGCCGCATCCCATCTCTTGGCGATTGCTTCGGTATGGACGACGAACGCGCGATACTCGATGCCACCAATCATCTGCTGCAACTGGGTCACCGTCGCATCGCCTATGTCGGCGATCTGATCTTCTCGACAGGCCGCATCCGTTTCGACGGTTTCCGCCGCGCCTGCGCCGAGGCAGGTTGCGCGGTTGACGAGTCGCTCGTCGAACTCGGGCCGCCCAACGAACAGTTCGGCGGCGAAGCGATTGCGCGGCTGCTGGCTAAACCGAGCCCCCCAACGGCCGTGCTGACCACGTCGGTGCAGGTCACGCTTGGTGCGGCTCAGCAGTTGACAGCAATGAAAATCGCGGTCCCGCAGCAGCTGTCAATCGTCGGCTTCGGCGATGGCTCGTGGCAGCAGTGGTGGGGACCAGGGCTGACGACTTTGCGTTTGCCCGCGGAGGAATTGGCTACCAGCTGCGGCTTGTGGTTCCTTCACGCCGTGCGGACCGAGCGGCTGGCAGGTGAGAAAGATCCGCACGTCGCCATCTCGCCGATGACCTTGATCAAGCGCGGCAGTACCGCTTCCGTCTGACTCGGCTTTGATGAGCGATACGACACCGCCACCCGCGGATTCAAACGGAAGGACGAGCTACTCCTCCGGGATGTGAAGCACGCGGCGTGCTCCCGTGGACAAATTACACTTCAACGGTGAGGCCTGCCGTTCAATATCCGCAAACACAGAGCTCATTTGCGCGATAAGTTGCTAGCCGACCCAGAACGTGAATGATGTATTTTTGCATAAATTGTATTGTCTTAAGCATCATATATCCTATGCCATCGTTGAATGATCACGTCGGCTCAAACGCGGGCAGCCCGTGCCCTGTTCGGCCTCGATCAGCGTAATCTGACCGAGTCGGCAAGCGCGTTTTTTTGCGGCCACAAATCAACCGACAGCAATGGCGGATGCGGCGGGCGATTCAAAAGCTCACATATTCCGCCGATGGCGGAAGGTGACACCAGAATGATGACTCAGGCGCCAGCACCGCTCTCGGCTGATCTTTTTCACGCCGAAACTGATAACCGTGCTCCGGGAGAATTACAGCATCGCCGCGCTGAAGGCGGATCTTGTGGCGGGACTGACCGTAGCCATAGTCGCGTTGCCACTCTCCATGGCGATTGCCATCGCTTCGGGCGTGACACCTGATCGCGGCCTTTATACATCGATTGTGGGCGGCTTTATCGTATCAGCGCTCGGCGGCAGTCGATTGCAGATCGGTGGTCCAGCCGGCGCGTTCATCGTTCTTGTCGCAGCAACGGTGCAGCAATATGGCGTTGATAGATTACTATTGGCGACGATGATGGCGGGCGTTTTCTTAGTCGCCGTCGGCGCATTGCGCCTAGGTACCTTCATCAAATATATCCCGTATCGGGTGAGGCATTTCGGTCAGGCCTTCTTTGATCAACCATCAACGGCCAGATATTTGACCTCGATATATTCGTTGATCCCTTCGGCGCCGCCCTCACGGCCGAAACCGCTCGACTTGATTCCGCCGAACGGCGCTGCTGGATTGGAGATCACCCCTTTATTGATGCCGACCATGCCCACCTCCAGCGCCTCGGTGACGCGCAGGCCGCGCGCGATATCGCGCGTGAAGATATAGGACGACAGCCCGTACTCCGAGTCATTAGCCCAAGTGATGGCATCTTCATCCTTATCAAAAGCGACGATGGGCGCTACGGGACCGAAGATCTCTTCCTTGACGATGCGTGCAGCCGCCGACACACCGCTTAAGATCGTGGGCGGATAATAATATCCGCCATCTTTGGGCGCGCTTCCCGCGTAGGCTATCTTCGCACCGTCTTCAAGCGCCGAGCGTACCAGGCGATCTACCTTGTCCACCGCCTTCTGGTTGATCAACGGCCCCAGGGTGGTCTCCGCGTGAAGTCCCGGACCAACAATCAAGCTCTCGAACTTTTGCTTCAAGCGCATGGTGAAGGTTTCGCTCACCGAGCGATGGACAAAAAACCGGTTCGCCGATGTGCAGGCCTCGCCGTTGTTGCGCAACTTCGCCTTCATGGCCTCGGTCACTGCCATATCGATGTCCGCGTCCTCAAAAACGATGAAGGGCGCATTGCCACCCAGTTCCATCGACAACCGCAGCAAGCCCTGCGCCGATTGTTCAACCAGCCGCCGCCCCACCGCCGTCGACCCGGTGAAGGACAACTTGCGCAACCGCGCATCCTTTAGGATTTCTTCAGTTACCGCCGCCGGCTTGGAGGTCGGCAAGACATTGAGTACACCGGCCGGCAACCCCGCCTCGACCATGATCGCGGCCAGCGCGTTCATCGACAGCGGCGTCTGTTCGGCCGGCTTTACAACCATGGTGCAACCCGCCGCCACGGCGGGACCGATCTTGCGCGTTCCCATCGCCAGCGGCACATTCCAGGGCAGGATCAGATAGCATGGCCCCACCGGCTGCTTCATTGTGATAAGGCGCGACACACCATCGGGCGCCATCGTCCAACTGCCGCTCATGCGCACGGCCTCTTCCGAAAACCAGCGGAAGAACTCAGCGGCATAGACGACCTCGGCGCGCGATTCGGCCAGGGGTTTACCCATCTCCAAGGTGATCAGCCGCGCGAGATCCTCCTTGCGATCGAGGATCATCTGGAAGGCGCGGCGCAGGATCTCACCGCGCTCGCGCGGCGGAAGCTTGGCCCAAGACGATTGTTTGCGCGCGGCGATATCGATCGCCATCCGCGCATCGGCGCCCGACGCATCTGACACCGTGGCAAATGGCTTGCCCGAGGCCGGATCTATAACCGGCATCGTCGCCCCGTCGATGCTCGGCTTCCATGCGCCATCAACGAATATCCCCGTCGGAATGGCGCGCAAAAAGGCGTTGTCATGGTCGGTGACGGCGTTCATTACGGACTTCCTTCCGATGCTTTGATAATTCGTCAGCCAGGATCGGCGTTGCGATCGTCGCTGAATCCAACCCTATGGCGCAGGCAATCTCGATAGCTTCGAGGATTTGTCGACGCTGGCGCCGAGATCGAGCAACGTCTCGAAATGCAGCCGCGTCAAGGCACGTAAAGGTGGGTCGTTGCGATGTCGAGATAGGCAAATCAATTCGCGCACCTTCGGTGAAATGCGCACCGATTTGGCCGGCAGGGATGAAAAATTGGTGTAAGCCTCGAACAGTTCCGGGTCGAATTCCAGGGTTTCATCTCAAAAGGCGCGCCAATAGCCGCGTTCGCGGATGAATTGTGCCTTGATGTCTTCTTGCCGGGTGGTCAGAACCATGACCAAAACCTCAAGAACGTAATCGAAATGGGGAAAGGATCGCCGTTAAGGCGGACGAAAGCGTCAGCCGCCGTTGGACTTCAAACGAAGGCCGCCAGATCCGTTTCCGGATTCCGATTTCAGGCTGCCGATTGCCGTGCGGGCCGCGGCGCGCACATGCTCGGTACAAAGACTCGCAGCGAGATCGGCATCGCGTTTGGCGATCGCCTTTACGATACCGCGCAATTCGCGGATCATCGTCTTCGGCCGCCCCGTATTCGAGAGCGAAGCCGTACGCAAGATTTGCACGCGATGCTGGATCATCTCCAGCATCGTCTGCAGCACTGCGCTTTTCGCACCTTCGAAAAGGACCTGATAGAAGTGGACTTTGGTAGACAGAATTTCGCGAACGTCGGCAACGGTCAGCGTCACCTGCTCCAGTTCGTCGACCGCCGCCCGCAACTGGGCAATCTGACGTTCCGAAGCGCGTTCCACGAAATGGCGAACTACGATGGATTCAAGCGATGCCCGCACCTCATAGAGATCCGCTGCATCTTCGAGCGACGGTGCGCTGACCATCGCCCCTTTTTGCGGGATAACCGTAACCAGTCCTTCCGAGGCCAACTGACGCAGCGCCTCGCGGATCGTTGTTCTCGAAACCCCGAGTTGTTCGATCAACTCGCGCTCGATCAGGCGTTGCCCCGGCTTTAGCTCGTATTGGATGACGGCTTGGCGCAACGCCGAGATAACCTGCTCGCGCAACGGAGCGGCTACACGACCGACCGGCGTGGCGTTCCAGGACTTTGCGAGTGAATTCTCATCAGGCATAGAATCAACATACCGAAAGACAAACTGTCTGTCACACGATTCCAGCGTAAGAACTTCCATCTAGTCCTTCCTTCCACCGTGTTACTTCAACTTGCCCCGCGCACGGTTATCTCCAGGCCCGGGCCAGGTGGCGATATGTGTGTGATCGGCCGTCGCCGGCAATGTGTCGGCGGCATCTTGCCAGAGTGCCCGAGCGGCCTCGCCGAGCGCCATCGACACACCAAGATCATTGCCCAGGTCTACGGCGATCTTCATATCCTTGACCATCAGGCGTAGGGCAAAACCCGAATCGTATTTCTCGCTAATGATGAAATTCGGCCATTTGTTCTCGGTCGAACCGCTGCGCCCACTGGAGGTGTTGAAGATGTCGAGCATGACCTTCGGATCCAGGCCAAATCGCTGGCCAACCCGTATGGCCTCGCTGGTCGCCAAGAGGTGAGCCGCCGAAAGAAGATTGTTCAGCGCCTTGACCGCATGGCCTGCCCCCACATCGCCGGCACGCACCATCCGGCCCAGGGGCGCAAGCAGGACCGCCAAGTCGGCATATTCGGCCTCGGGCACACCGATCATGATCGTCAACTTGCCTGCTTCCGCACCCTTCACACCACCGGATACCGGGGCGTCTAAAAGACGCATGCCGCGGCGGGCAACTTCCTCGGCCAGTTTCCGTGTCTCCATCGGCTCGGAAGAGCTCATATCAATGACCGTCGTGCCTGGCCGCAACTTCGACTCCAGAGCCGCATCGTGCAATACCGCAGACACGGCTGCCGAGTCGGGCAGCATGAGGATAATCGTATGGGCCGCAGCCACTTCTGCTAAGTCAGATACCGGCTTGCCGCCCACCTGCGCCAGCCGTTGCCGCGCCATCTCCGCTACGTCGTAGCCATAAACCGTATGACCGGCCGTGACCATCCGAGCTGCCATCGGCAGGCCCATACGACCGAGGCCTATGAAGCCGATGGTCGTGGTGACATTGTCGCTCACGCGGTCAGGCTCCTTTGACCGATTCCGCGGCCTGCAACTCCTTCAGCACCCGCTCGGCGACGCGGAAAGATTCCAGCGCCGCCGGGACACCGACATAGATGGCGGTCTGCAGTAGCGTTTCCTGGATTTCCGACTCGGTGCATCCGTTGGTGATCGCGCCTCGGACATGCACGCCCAACTCGTGTGACCGATTGAGGGCGGTCAACATTGCCAAATTGAGCAAGCTGCGCGTTCGACGATCGAGACCTTGCCGCGTCCAGATCGCGCCCCAGCAGTATTCGGTGACGAGATCCTGAATCGGCCGTGAAAATTCACTGACCTGCCCCAACGATTGATCGACATGCTTTGCGCCGAGCACTTCACGGCGGGTCTTGAGACCTTCTTCGTATGTCTTCTGACGCGTTCCATCAGCCATCGGCGTAGGCCCTCTCCGTATACGATGTTGTTTTAACGGCCGTGAAAATCATATATGCGCCCTGTCAGCGCTTCTTGCGGCGCGAGATCGCATCGAGCGCTACGGCACCGACGATGATCCCACCTTTGATGATCGATTGACTGTTGCCGTCCAGGCCAAGCGAGTCGCAGACATTACCCAAGCAGGCGACGATCAGCAGACCGACTGCCGTGCGCCACATCGCGCCTTCGCCGCCGAACAAAGAGGTGCCGCCGATCACCACGACTGCGATCACATCCAGCGACATGCTGCCGGCGATCTCGGCCTGGCCGACGCCCACGCGCGACGCGATAATCGCGCCGCCGAGAGCCGAGCAGAGACCGACGATCACATAGGTCAGTGCCTTAAGCCGGTCGACCCGCATGCCGGCCAGACGCGCAGCCTCGGGATTGCCGCCGACCACATAAAGCGATCGGCCGAACACCGTGTTGGACAGCACCACCATCCCGACAACAAAGACGATCGCCAGAATCCAGGTCGAATTGGACAGGCCGAGCGTAACGCCCAATCCGAGCGAGTCGAAATTCGTAGCGCTGACGTTGATCGGGCCAGAATGCGTATAGATATATGTGGCGCCGCCGAAAACCGACGATGTGCCCAATGTTGCCACGAAGGCATTCACCCGCACTTTGGTGATCAACAACCCGTTGATCAGTCCCAGCACCAGACCCAGGCCCATCGCGATCAGCAGCGCCGGCAGCAACGGCATGCGATTGGCCATGTCGGCGTAGAGCACGGCGCCGGCAGCATAGATCGCACCGACCGAGAGATCGAAGCCGCCCGCGATCATCACCATGGTCATGCCGACGGCGATGATGCCAGTGGGGGCGTTTTGCGAAATGATATAGCCGATGTTCTTCGGCGCCAAGAAGCCCGGGTAGACGATTTGCGCAGCCACGATTACGGCGATCAGCACCCACACCATTCCCAAATGCAGGAATTGCTGCCGCAGGCTGCGGAAGCCTGGAGAATGAGCTGCCGGAGAATTGGGCACCGCAGGTCGTGGAGGTGTATCGATCATCGTAACCATCGCTTTTATGCGCTTCGCTGTCCGGCGACTTCATCGGGTGAGGTCGCAAACGCAAAGCTGAGAATTTCGTGAACCGGCACCGGACGCGAGCCCCGGACCAATTCCTTGGCCAGAAATCCCTCGGCCAACACGAGCACTCGATCGGCGATCATGCTGACGTCTTCGAGCTCAGACGACGCGATCACCACGCCGACGCCATTGTCGGCAAAGCGGCGGAGTGACTGGAGGATTTCTTCTTTGGCGCCCACATCGACGCCGCGAGTCGGTTCATCGGCCAGAATGACCCGGGGCGTTTCGTAACGCCAGCGGGCCAGGAGCAGTTTCTGTTGGTTGCCGCCCGAAAGCGTTTCGGCGGGCGCCCCCAACCGCGCCGGATCGAAACCGAAATCGCCGACGAACTGTGCTTCATAGTCCCGCATGTGCCGATCCGACAGCCAACCCCATCGGGATACGCGGCCGAAATTGGCCATGGCGATGTTATCCATGGCCCGCATGCGAAGAACCAGACCATGGTTTTTACGGTCCTCGGGAATCAGCGCTATGCCGTTGCGCAGCGCCGTATCGACGGCGCGCGGCCAGGACACCGCCTTGCCGTCAACGCGCATCGTTCCCTGTGACGATGGTTCGGCCCCGGCCAGGCAACGCATCAAAGTTGAACGGCCCGATCCGGCCACCCCGCCGAGGCCGACGACCTCACCGGGACGAACGATGATATCGATGTCGGAGATCAGACCCTCCAACGTCACGCCGGTCGCTTCAAGGATCGCCGGCTTGTCCGAGTGGCGAGCGATGGCGGGCGCAGCCGGCGCCTCATGCCCGCCGCCATCGTCCTCGCCTAGCAGTTGCTTCGCTAAACCTTTAGCCTTGTCTCCCAGCATGGTCCGCACCAGACGCTCACGCGTCCATTCGGCTACCTGACCGGAGCCGGCTACGGTCCCGTCGCGCAGTACCGTCACGTGGTCCGCCACGCTCAACACTTCCTCGAGATTGTGCGAGATGAAAACCATCGTTACGCCCTGCGATCGCAGCTCGCGGATGATCTTCAATAGAGCATTGCGTTCGGCCACCGACAGCGCTGCAGTCGGCTCATCGAGCAGGATGATCTTCGCCTCGGCTGCCAGCGCACGCATGATTTCAAGCAGTTGCCCGTCGGCAACGGACAAATCCTTGGCTGCGGCACGTGGCGGAATATTGATGTTCAGCCGGCGGCAGAGTTCGAGATGACGCCGCCGCATCGTTGGCCGATCGACGAAGCCGGCGATCTTCGGCGTCATGCCAAGGAAGACGTTCTCCTCGGCGCTGAGAGCAGGCACCAAAGTCAATTCCTGATAGATCGCCACAAGGCCGGCTTCGCGCGAAGCGCGCGGATCGCCCGCTTGCGGCCTAACACCGAGAATGCGGAGTTGACCGGTAGTCTGCGTGATACGTCCGGTCAGGATGCCGATCAAAGTCGATTTGCCGGCGCCGTTCTGCCCGACCAACGCCTCAACCGTACCGCGCGGCACAGTCAGATCGACACCGCGGACGGCACGCACGCCGCCGAAGGTCTTGACCAAACCAATGCACTCCAGCGCGAAGTCTGTGGCTTCGCTGTCGGTTCCATGACGGCGGGCGCTGTCGGCAGGGTTCTGTTGCACGTGGCTACCGTTTCAAACGCATCTGAAAATCCGCTCGTCGTGCCGGGACGGACTTCCGCCCCGGCACGATGATGGTCGCCGGTTCCGGTTTTTGCTGCGCCACCAGGGAGGATAAGCGCACCACGGCCGGAACCAGCTGATACCCCGATTAATACTCCGACTTGAAGCTCTTCGCGGCCTTCTGGTCGAGGAACTGAAAGCCTCGCGCCTGATCCTCAGCGTTATACTTCACGCCGTAGTCAGGCACGAACCGCGGAACCTGTTTGCCGGCGAAAGCGTCGGCAATCTGTTCTACGGCGATGCGGCCGATCGTGTAGGGATATTGCGGCTGCGAGCCGGCGATATCGCCCTTGGCCAACATGCTGACGGCCCAGGGTGAACCGCCCTTCTCGTACACCTTCACCTTGTCGGCGCGGCCGACAGCCTTGATCGCGGCATACGCGCCCTGCGCGACGTCAGAGGTTGCCGGCGCCCAGACGATGGTGATGTCCGGATTCGCCTGCAGCAGCGGGGCCAGTTTGGTCTGCGCTTCGTTGAGCGAGAAGTTGGTGGTGATCAGATTGCCGAGATCCAGATCGGGGTCAAAACCTTCCTTCTTAAGCTGTTCGAAGGCCGACTGGATGTTCTTGGTCATACCGTCGATCGGCGGACCGGACAGCGTGACCATCTTCTGCTTGCCGGGATTCTGCTGGGCAATGAACTTCACGTAAGCCTTCAGCTCATTGATCGTATCATTGGCATCGACATAATTCAGCGTGCCGGGCGTATAACGCCCCTCGCCTTCCTGCGGATAACGGTCACAGATTGGATGTGTGAAGTTGGACATGACGACGTTCGACTTCGCCGCGTCCTTTGACACGATATTACACATCAGCTGCGAATTGACCGGATCGATCAGGCCCACATTGAAACGGCCGCTCTGCAGCGCATTCTGCACCTGATTGAACTGCTTCACGCCGTCCCACTGCGCGTCGAATACCGTGACGGTGGCGCCCGGAACCTTGGCGATCGCTTCGTTAACGCCGCGCACCGCGGCCTGCAGCCAAGAATTGTTAGTGCCCGGGGCGAAATAAGCGAGCTTGATCGGCCCCTTCACATCGATCTTCTTGTCGGTGCCAACATCGATCGACACCGCCGCATCACCCGCCGCCATGACTTGGCCGACGCCGCTCGCCAAAAACGCGGCGGCCAACGCCGCCGACGCTATTGTTCCCATTTTCTTCATCGACATTCGCTCCCCTTCGTTTGCGCCGCCGGCATGTCTCAATGCCCGCGCGGCCGATCATTTATGGAGCCGGCATGCATAAAGGGCAAAAAAGAACGGCTCGCCGGTCGTCGTCTTGTATGACGATCATTCAATATGGTCAAGGCAGGTTTTGACAAAGATCGACTGTCTGTATGACAATCTGACAGATCATGGCCGTCAATGGTGTGTGGCGCGCAGAGAGAGGAACGATGTCGGACTTTGCAAATCGTATCGCACTGGTCACAGGCGGGGGATCGGGAATCGGGGCGGCCGTATCGCTCCTGTTGGCGGCGCGCGGCGCGACGGTGATCGTGGCTGATATTAATTTTGCGGCAGCCGAAAAGACGGTAACAACGTTAAGGGGCGTCGGCGCGAAAGCCGCGGCCCTGGAGGTGGATACAACGCGGCCTGAGGATTCGCGGCGCGCCGTGCAGCACGCGATCGACATCTATGGCGGGCTCGATCATGCGGTGAACAACGCCGGCATCGGCGGCAATCTGGAAGTGACCGTTGCCGATGGCGATCTGGAGAACTGGCGGCGCACAATCGACGTCAATCTCAACGGCGTCTTCTACGGGCTGCACTATCAGCTCGCGCATATGACCAAGCGCGGCAGAGGTTCGGTCGTGAACCTGGCATCAATTCTGGGTGTGCGCGGTCAGGAAAAGTCGGCTGCTTATGTCGCCAGCAAGCACGGTGTGGTTGGGCTGACGAAGACCGCCGCGCTGGAAGCAGCGAAACAAAGCGTGCGCGTCAACGCCGTGTGCCCCGGCTACATCGACACGCCGATGCTGGCCACCGCGCCGGCCGATGTGCGCAAAAGCCTCGGCAATCTTCACCCCATCGGACGGTTGGGGAAGCCGGAGGAAGTTGCTGAGTTGATCGTCTTCTTGCTATCCGATCACGCGTCGCTGATCACCGGCAGTTGTCATCTTGTCGATGGCGGATTCGCAGCGCGCTGACGACAAATTCGCATGACCGAACTTGGATCTTCTTTCGGTAAGGTGGCTCAAATATGAACTCAATCCAGAAGGCGAGGAACCCATGGCGCTGAAGCTTCATGTACTCGATCTCGGCAATATCAGCGTCGACATCAACATGCTGATCCCCGGCACGGTAATAGCCTCCCCCGGCACCCCCAATCCCCCTGGACAGATTGTCGACATCCCGGTTACCGCCCATCTTATCGAGCACCCGGACGGTAATATCCTTTACGACACCGGCTGCCATCCTGAATGCATGGGCCCAAATGGCCGTTGGCCTGCAGATTTCCAGCGCCTGTTCCCCTATCACGGCGGCGAGGAATGCCATCTTCCTAATCGACTTGAAGCACTAGGCTATGGCCCGGATCAGATGCGTTATGTGGTGCTCTCTCATTTGCACAACGATCATGCGGGTTGCGTGGAGTATTTCCGGAAATCGCAGGTCATCATCCATCAGGACGAATTTTCGATGGCGCTCCGCCAATATGCACTCCGCAATTCGGGGTCCTATGTCTGGAAGGACACCGATACCTGGTTGAAGAATGAACTGAACTGGCAGCTGATCACGCCGGAACAAGGCGATGTGAAACTCGCTGATGGTGTGCGGATTCTTAATTTCGGTGTCGGCCACGCCGCGGGCATGCTCGGTTTGAAAGTGGACTTCCGCAGCCGGCCCGGCATCCTTCTGGTATCGGACGCCTGCTACAACCGCACCGTCTATGGACCGCCGATCAAGATGGCGGGCTTCATGAACGATTCGGCCGGTTTCGTGCGAACACTCAATCGCATTCGATCGCTCGCCGACGACACCGGCTACGAAGTCTGGTTCGGTCATGATCGCGAGCAGTTCGAATCGCTGACCAAATCAACGGAAGGTTTCTACGAATAAGCTTTCTCGTCGTGCGTCGCGACATAGGCGCCGGCATCGTGCCGGCGCCTTTTTTGTCCGACGAAACTGCGCGAATGAAGAGGCATAACTGAAACGCGCGTGGCGAAGAGGTCGTTCGATTGACTCGTTTCTCAGCATCGTATTATTGTCAGACAGAACGACAATGTGTCAGAGCCGGCGCTCCATAAGGCCATTCTCCGGCTCCTGAACGTAAGGCTTAGGAAACGAGACGTAGAGGCGCCCCACCTCCGGACAATGCGCCGATCGCCGGCTTCGCCCGGCCTCAGACTTTCATCTCACGCGGCATGACACTTGGAAAGGAACGGAACGTGACAAACATCGCATTCATCGGTCTTGGGGCCATGGGCCTCCGCATGGCGAAGCGGTTGGCGCAGGCCAAAGGCATCGAACTTTCCGTCTATGATATTGTTCCAGAGCACGCAGCCGAGATGAAGGGTTCCGCGCGGGTCGCATCGTCGATTGCCGATGCCATCAAGGGCGCCGACGGCATCTTCAGCGTAGTGCCCGCGGACAGACACACGCGCGCCGTAGTCGACGAGATCGCGAAAACTGCTGCGCCCGGTCAGACCTTCGTCGATTTCAGCACGATCGGCCCGAGCACCATCGAGCATGTCGGCAAACAGCTTGGCGCCCTCAAGGTCGATACGATTTCGGCCGGCATGACCAAGAGCATCGGCGGCGCGACAAACGGCACCTTGTCCCTCTTCATGGGGGGCCCTGCGCAGATTTCCGCCAAATTGAAACCTGCCTTCGATGCCATCGCCACCGATCTGATGATGGTCGGGTCGCTCGGCGCGGCCAAGGCACTCAAGCTGGTCAACAACATGGTCGTCGCTACGCTCGACATTGCCATCACCGAAGCGCTCGCGCTGGCGCAGCAATACGGCTTCGCGATGAAAGACGTGACCGATGCGCTGCATGCCAAAGGGGGAGATAGTTGGCCGTTGCACAATCACATCATCGATCATGTGCTCCCAAATAACCTGGGGCCTGGCTTCTTCAGCACGCGCTTCCTAATCAAGGACATGAAACTCTATACGCAGTTCGCAACCGAGATGAAATTGCCGGCGCATTTTACCGGTCTCGCCCTGGCGGAATATCGCGGCACGGCCGCTCACGGCATGGGCGACGACTATCACATGATCGTGGTCCGCTGGTTGGAGAAAGGTGCCAAGATCGGTGAGCGCGCCAAGACTCCGTTCGCATCCGGAGGAACCCGCGAGTCGGTGCTCAATCAGATCGTCGGTGGTGTGGTGGCCATACAGGCGCTAGTTTCGGCTGAAGCCGTGCGCATCTTGGGCCGCATGGGCGTGAAGGCCAAGGATGCTGCCTTCTTCCTGGAAAGCGGTTCGGCCGGCAACGATTCTTTGCTTGGCATGGTGAAGGCACTCGACGGTGGAAAGGGCGCCGTAACCCCGAGCGACATCCTGAAAGACCTGGAAGCCGTCATCGGTCTGGCCGATGCGGCCGACGTGCCCGGCGCCGTCTTCGAAGTCGGCCGCCATATGACGCTCGCTCTGCTCGATCGCTATGGGACCGAGGTCGATCTGTGGAAGGCCGTCATCGACAAGTAAGGCGAAGGGAAAAGGATTCGCCTGCTATGCAGCAGACACCGATCAATGCCGCGCCATCTGGAAACGAGCCGCGTCTCGATCCCGATGTCGCGGCTTATCTGGAACTGCTGAAGGCGAATCCTCTTCCTCCTCTGCATCTGGGCACGCCAGCCGAGGCGCGCGACCGTCACGAGCGCGCCGCCGCGTCCATCAGTATGCCGGTCGAAGCAATCGATCATGTCGAGGACCGGCGCTGTGCCGGCGTTCCCGTCCGCGTTTATCGTCCGCGCAATCCGGCGGGGACTACGATTTACATCCACGGCGGCGGCTTCGTCACCGGAACGACGGACAGTTACGATCGTGTCTGCCGCATTCACGCCAATCGCTCTTCGACGACCCTGATCGCCGTGGATTATGCCCTGGCGCCGGAAGCCAAGCATCCCGTGGCGCTCGACGAAGTCTTGGCCGTGCTCCGTGATCGAACCTCGACCGCTTCCCACCCAATTGTGCTCGCCGGCGACAGCGCAGGCGCCTATCTCGTTGCCCTGGCAGCTCTGCGCGCCCGTGACGAAAGTATGCGGCTCGGCGCTCTCGTGATGATCAACCCTGTCATCGATCCGGCCCTCAATACCCCCTCAGCGCGGTCTCGCGCGACGGGGTATCGTCTCGAAACAGAATCCATGCGCTGGTATTGGCGACACTATCTGCCGGAGGGCGCCTCGCCGCCGCGGCTGCTGGAGAGCGACCTCACAGGGCTGCCTCCAATATTGATCACCACCGCTGGTTTCGATCCCCTTCACGACGAAGGTGTCGCATTTGCCCGGCGCCTGATTGCAGCGGGTGTTCCGACGCAGCATCTCGACTTTCCAGGACAGATCCATGGCTTCCTCCGTCTGGGTCATGCGATCCGGGAAGCTACGCCGGCCCACGTCACCATCGGCCATTTCATCCGGCAGCATGCACAAACCGCTTAGAGGACGAAATTCATGACTCAACGGACCGCAATCGTCACCGGAGCCGCCGGTGGGATCGGTGCCGCTCTGGCACGACGTCTCATCAAGAAGGGCGTGAACGTCACACTGGTTGATGTTGACGCCAAGGGGCTGGCCAAGGTCGCTACTGATATCGGCGGAGATCCAGAACGCGTCCTGCAGATCACGGCTGACGTATCACGCGCCGAGGACACCGAGAATTACGTGCGCAAGACCGTCCAGGCATTCGGGCAGATCGACTATTTCGCCAACAATGCCGGCATCGAAGGCCGCCAGGCATTGATCGAAGACCTCAGCGTCGATGATTTCGATCGCGTCTACGCGATTAATGTGCGCGGCGTATTTCTAGGCCTAAAAGCGGTATTACCCCAGATGAAGAAGCAGGGATTCGGCTCGATCGTCAACACGGCATCCCTCGCCGCTATCTGGGGTCTGCCGAAGCTCGGCGCGTATATCATGTCCAAGCACGCTGTCGCCGGCCTTACCAAAGTCGCCGCCGTCGAAGCTGCATCGCACGGCATCCGCGTCAATGCCGTCCTGCCCGGCGTGATCAACACCGATATGATGCGCCGGATCGACGACGCGACGGGTAACGCCACCCAGGCCCGCAAGGCTAACGCTGCTGGCAATCCTATGGGCCGTTACGGCGAGCCTGCGGAAGTCGCGGCCGTAATAGAGTTTCTTCTATCGGCGGAGTCCTCTTTCGTCACCTCATCGCTCTACACGGTCGATGGCGGTGCAGTCTGGCAGTAAAATCATGAGGAGTATGAGCGATGACTGAACCGAAACGGACTTTGAAAGAGCGTGTGAAACCGGTCGTGCCGGATCTGGTCGGCTATACCGACAATGTCCTCTTCGGCGAGATCTGGGAACGCAAAGGCCTATCCAAGCGCGACCGCAGCCTGATCACGATCGCGGCGCTGATCGCCAGCGGCCGGACTGAACCGCTGCCCGATCATATTCTTCTGGGGCAGAAGAATGGACTGACCCAGGCTGAAATCGCCGAGGTCATCACACATTTGGCCTTCTACAGCGGTTGGCCCTCTGCGATGACGGCAGCCGCCGTCCTGCTGGAGACGACTAACAAAGCCTAAAGCCCGGCCGGCTCTCCACTGCATATCGGCCGCTTTCGGCCTATTCGATCGCCTGAAGGGCAGCTACGGCCGCTTTCTCCACGTGCTCCTGCATCGCGCGCTCTACGCGGTCCGATGCTCGAGCCTCAATCAATTCCATGACACGCCGGATTTCCTTGCTGCTTTCTTCTCTCCGGTCCCCTTGTGACAAAGAGACCGATCGTAGGAAATTCGCCCGCGTATGGATCATACGCAGCATGGCGTCGGCCGTTGCATTGCCCGCCCCTTCCAGCAATTTGGCGTAGAACTCGGTCTTCACCTTGAGCAGCCGAGCCACGTCAGCACCTTCATAGGCTTTCGTCAGCCGATCGACGATGGCCCGCAATTGACGCACTTGTTGGTCGGTTGCGCGCGCGGTGAAGAGCCGGCCCACGAGCCCCTCTATGACGCCACGCATCTCGTAAATGCCGATCGCATCAACTCTCGTGATACGAGCGACGATCGGGCCACGGTTTGCGATATTCTCGACCAGGCCTTCGGACTCGAGCTGGCGCAGCGCCTCCCGTACTGCCGTACGGCTCACGCCCATCATATCGCACAATTCGCGCTCGATCAGCCGCGCTCCGGGCTTGAAGCGGCCGGACAGCATGGCGGTGCGGATATTCTCGGCGACTTGCTGGCGCAGCGGAGCAGCGATCGAGGTCACTTTTAAACTGGTCATTCGCTCTTACCCGCACCCCACGTTTGGCCGCGCAAACAATCAGCCGGCCCCCCGAAAAATCGTAGATATGTCACCCATCTACGATTATTCCTGTGTATCGAGACTTGCGCCAGCGGTAAAGCCGCCATCGACATTGATCGTCTGTCCCGTGAGATAGGCAGCCTCGCGCGAACTGACATAAAGCACCGCCGCAGCAATCTCCGAGGGTTGGGCATAGCGACGCACCGCCAGCAGCCGGAGCCAGGCCTGCCGAAGAGCCGGCGTGTGACTGCGGACCAGCGGGGTTTCGACTGGGCCCGGCGCGATCGCATTGACGGTAATGCCGCGTCCGCCGACCTCGATCGCCATGGCCCGTGTCAGGGCCACCACACCGCCTTTTGCCGCCCCGTATGCCCCTCGTTTCGTCAGCCCCCGTACACCGGCGGCCGAAGCCATGTTGATAATACGGCCGTCGGCATTGCTTTTCATCACCCGCAGCGCCGCACGCGACATATAGAAAGTTCCGGATAATATTGTCGCCAGCAGACTATTCCACTCCGTATCGGTCGTCTCAGCCAGGTCCTTGAAGACCCCGATGGCCGCATTGTTGACCAGAATGTCGAGCCCACCGAAATGGTCCACGGCGCGCGCCACCGTCGCATCGCATGCCGCTGAATTCGAGATGTCGGTCTCCGTGGCTTCGGCGGTTCCGCCCATCTCGCGGATCGCTTTCGCCACACCCTCGGCACCGGCGCCATCGCGGTCAGCGACCAGAACGCGCGCGCCCAAGGCCGCGAAGCGCTTGACGATCTCAACGCCGATACCACCGGCCCCGCCTGTGACGATGACGCTCCTGCCCTGAAATTCCATCCCCGGTTCCTCTGCCATTCCGATCGTTCCTATCGCGGCGCTTTTGCCGCCTCATTCGTCCAACCCACATGAAGCGGATCCAAATCCACGCGCACGATGTCTGCATGGCCGTTGACATGCGACCATTTCGCCAACACCGCTGGATCATGGCCAGGGATAACGCGATCCTCGCCATCGGCAAGGCGCTCACAAAGGCGGAAACCTTCCATCATCTCGCCCACATGGAAGACGAGCGGGAACGGATTTCTGCTCAGCCGATTCTCGGCGAAATGCAGAGCATCGGAAGCCAGCACCAGCCAACCTCCGGCTGTGCGCACGCGTACGATCTGAAGGCCGTCCGTATGACCGCCGACGCGATGAAGCTCGACGCCCGGCGCGATCTCTTCCGATCCCTTGTGGAAGCTAACCCGCCCGGCATGGACGTGCCGTACGGCGGCGACGACGTCCTCGACATCGAACGGCTGGACGAGGCAGGCATGAGCCATATGGCGGCCCGTGGCATAGGCCATCTCGTCGTCCTGCATATGGAAGCGCGCCTTCGCGAAGGCGCCGAGATTGCCGGCATGGTCGTAGTGGAGGTGGGTGATGACCACATCACTGACCGCGGCCCCGTCGATGCCTAGCGCCTTCAGCAATACGACCGGCTCCGTCACCATACGGCGTCCGCGGCGTCCCGCACTTTCTGCATTGAAACCGGTATCGACGACGATCGTGCGATGCTCGTTGCGGATCACCCATACATAGTAATCCAGCGGTACGCCGGCTTCATGAGCATCGGCGAAAATGAAATTCTCCCGGCGCTCGCGCGGACCCGAGGTTCCGTAGCGCAACGCGAAGACCTGATAGACTGGCTCGGCCATGCTAGCGGTTCCTTCCTTCAACAGGCCGCACGCGAAATCGCCGTTACGATAGGCAGGAGTAGAGAGCGTCGAGCAAGCGCCGCGCGCGCGGCCCGTTGTCACGGTTGGGACGCATCAGATTCATCGCATAGGAGAAGCCGATGCCCGCCGCCGGATCGCACAAGCCTGTCGAACCGCCAGCACCGACATGGCCAAAGGCCCCAGGGTTGGGACCCATATAGGCGTCCGGGCTATTCAGCGTAAAGCCGAGACCCATGCGGTAGTTATGGCTCAGCACCGGTTCGGTCGCAGACCATTGCACTTCCGTGGCCCGCGCTAATGCCGGAGCGCTGATCAGCTTGCCGCCCCCACGAGCGAGTTCGGCATAAAGAGTGGCGATGGCTCGGGCATTGCCGTGGCCATTGACGCCGGGGATTTCGGCCAATTTGAACTGGGCGCTGTTGTAGTCGTCGTCGTTCGCGGGATCGAACTGGGCCCAGGCCTTGACCAGAAAAGCACTCGGCCCATCGCTTCCTTTGCCCGGCTCGTTGTAGCCTGACCATTTCAAAAAGCGGGCACAGCGATGATGCTCAGGACGAGGAAGCGAGACGTGATAGTCGAGTCCCAGCGGTCCGGTCACCAGATCGCGCAATACACGGCCATACGATTTGCCGGTGACGCGTCGAACGATCTCTCCCACCAGGAACGACATCGTGACCGTATGGTATGCGGGAAACGTACCCGGTTCGTGTAAAGGCGCTTGCCGCTCGAGCGCGCCTATCATGACGTTCCATTCGTAGACGGAGCCTGGCCAAAGCGGCTCGGCAAGCACCTCCAAGCCGGCCCGGTGATCGAGGAGATGGCGGACGAGAACCGTCTCCTTCCCCGCTTGGGCAAATTCCGGCCAATAGGCGGCGACTGGCCGATCCAGATCGAGCTGCCCGCGTTCGACCAGCATATGAACGACGAGTGCGGCAATCCCTTTCGCCACCGACATCATGTTGACGATGGTTTCTCTATTCCAGGTCGCGCCCCCGGTCGCATCCAGGTGACCGCCCCACAAATCGACGACAAGACGACCATCGATGACGACCGCGCAAGACGCCCCGACCTCTTCGCCGCGCGCAAAATTATCGGCAAACGCGGCGCGCACAGCCTCGAAGCGGGAATCGACGGCGCCGTCAATTATTGGAGACTGCCTACCCGCATCCCGTGTCATGGCTCACTTCCATTTTCATCTTTATTGACGAGACGACTATAAGACAGTAATACAAGAATATCAACTGAGCGACGGGAGCGAGACCATGGCTGCACGCGGGCCAAGCACGCCTAACGACCTTTTCGATCAGGGACTTAAAATCCGGCGCGAGGTTCTGGGCTCGGACTATGTCGATACGTCTCTGGCGTCCGCAGACGATTTTATGATGACGTTTCAGGAAGTCACGACCACCTGGTGCTGGGGATACACCTGGGCGCGGGAAGGCCTGGATCGCAGAGCGCGCAGCCTCGTCAACCTGGGCATGCTCACCGCCCTCAACAGGCCGGCCGAAATCAAAATGCATGTCCGCGGTGCGCTCGCCAATGGCGTGACGGTGGATGAGATCAAAGAAGTGCTGTTGCAGGCCACGATCTACTGCGGTATTCCCGCCGGCCTTGATGCGTTCAAGGTGGCGCATCAGACGCTGAAGGAAATGGGAGCCCTGCCGAAGGCTTCGCCCGCCGAATGACCGCGATGTCCAGCATCGGCTTCATCGGCCTTGGCGCGATGGGCTGGCCCATGGCGGCACGGTTGGTCGCGGCCGGACACAAGTTGATCGTGGAAGACGCATCGCAGGAGCGAGCGCAGGCCTTCGCTGCCGATATCGGGGCGACAGCCGCGGAAACGCCCACGGATGTCGCGCGTGGCGCCGATATTCTGATTACGATGCTGCCAACCAGCGCGATCGTCGCGCAGGTCATGGGAGGCGATGCCGGAGCCTGTGCCGCTCTGCGTCCGGGGACCATCGTGATCGAGATGAGTTCCGGCATCCCCGCCGAGACGCAGCGGATTGCCGAAGCCGTGCGCCAGGCCGGGGGGAGCCTGATCGACGCCCCCGTCTCCGGCGGCGTGCCACGGGCGCGCACCGGCGAATTGACCATCATGGCCGGCGGCCCTTTGGAGATCATCGATCGCGTTGAGCCGGTGCTTCGTTGCATGGGGACGTCGATCCTGCGCACAGGCGATATCGGATCGGCACATGCGATGAAGGCACTGAACAACCTCGCTTCGGCCGCTGGACTTCTTGCGACCGTCGAGGTTCTCCTGATCGGCAAGAAATTCGGACTCGATCCGGCGCTCATGGTGGACGTGCTCAATGTTTCGACGGGGATGAACAATTCGACCCAGAAGAAGCTCAAGCAATTCATCCTGTCGCGAAAGTTCAGTTCCGGCTTCGGCCTCGATCTGATGGTCAAGGACCTGACCATCGCCACCGGCCTCGCAGAGGAAATGGAATTGGAAGCGCCGTTCTCCGCCTTGTGTCAGAAGATGTGGAAGTCGGCCGCCGAACTGTGCGGTCCCGGCCATGACCACACCGAGATCGCCCGTCTGTCGGAAAAACTCGCCGGGCTTGAACTGGGCTGACGCAGCCGGGCAGCCGGTCATCAAGCTCCGGCCTTCGCATCCTGCCGGATCAAGTCGGCTCCTTTTTCCCCGATCATCATGGTGGATGCATAAGTATTGGCCGACGGAATATTCGGCATGATCGATGCGTCGATGACTCGCAATCCTCGTAGTCCGTGAACACGCAGCCGGTCATCCACCACGGCCCCCGGGTCGCTTTCTGGGCCCATCCGGCACGTGCCGACAAGATGGAAGCCGGTAGAACCGTTGTTACGGCAGTAGTCCAACAGTTCGTCGTCGTTTTGCACCAGCGGCCCAGGCAGAATCTCGCCTTCGACATAGCGCGCGAGTTCCGGCGTGGACAGCAGGCGGCGCACCAGCTTGAGCCCTAGCACGATCGTACGGCGATCGGTCTCAGCCGCCAGATAGTTGGGCTGGATTATGGGATCCTCAAAGACATCGGTTGAACGGGCGCGCACATAACCGAAGCTGTCGGGCCGATGGGGTTCGACACCGCAGGTCATGCCGGGATAGTCGTCCAGCACATAGTTGCGGCCCTGTTTGTAACTGCCTGGCGTGAACATGAACTGGAGATCGGTATCTTCCAGATGCGGCGCCGATTTCCAGAACGCGTAGACCTGCGACGGAACCACAGCGAGGATGCTCGGCCGCCCCAAGGCCCAACGCGCGATTTGGACACCCAGACGGACATTGCGGGCGATCTCGTTCAGGGTAATGACGTTCGACTTCGCACGCACGGTCGAGCGGATCGAGTAGTGGTCCTTGAGCTTCTCGCCGACTCCGCCCAGCGCGTGCACCACCGGAACACCAAGGCTGTTCAGCAAATCCGCCGATCCCACCCCGGATACCTGCAGCAAGCGGGCCGAATTCGCGGTGCCGCAGCACAGAACAACTTCGCGCCGCGCCCTAACTTCGCTTGAAGCGCCGCCGCGGCTATTCAGATAGCGCACGCCGACAGCGCGCCCTTTATCGAAGACGATCGAACAGGCGCGCGCCTCAGTGCGCAAATCGATATTACCCCGGCGCAGCGCCGGCCACAGGAACGCCCGCGCGGCGCTGATGCGTTTGCCGCGGTGGATGGTGCGCTGGAAATAGCCTACACCCGGCTGATCACCGCTATTGTAATCGGGGTTGCGAGGAATCCCCATCCCCACCGCACCGGCGATGAACGCTTCGGACACGGGGTGAATCCAGTCCATATCGGTGACAGGCATTGCGCCGTCGCGGCCCCGGACACCATCCGCGCCGAAGCCGATGCGTCTTTCCGTGCGCCGGAAATAGGGCAGAACGTCTTCATAACCCCAGCCGCGATTGCCGAGCTGTGCCCAGTGATTGAAGTCACTGGGCAAGCCGCGGTTGTAGATCATGCCGTTGATCGAGCTTGAGCCGCCGACGACACGGCCTTGGATCGTCGCGATCTGACGGCCGCCGATGTGAGGGCTCGCCTCGGTGCGGAACTGCCATGTGTAGGCTGGGTCGAACAGCGTTTTGATGAAGCCCGCCGGAATGTGGATATAGCGGTTCTTGTCCGACGGACCGGCCTCAAGAACGCACACAGTCGCCCGATCGTCCTCAGCGAGCCGGGCCGCGACGATCGAGCCGGCCGCTCCCGACCCCACCACCACATAGTCGAACGTATCGATACCCTCAGACATTCGCGGTATTTCCCTTGTCCCTATTACGTTTATTCTATCACCGTAATACGCTCATACAAGAATATTGACAGCTCGACGTCCCCTGCGATAATGAGTCTCGAAGCGCCGAACGCCCGTTAACGAGGCTCGGCATTCCGGCCTGACCGTCAGATCGGCCACGGGCTGATAGATAGACGCAAAAAGAACAACAGCCACAAAGAGCGGCGAAAACGGAGGGGTGCGGTGAGCCAAGGGAGGGCGGTTGCAGACCGGGCAAGGCCGCATTGGCGCCCGACGCAGGAGCATATCGTTGCTCTGACCGCTTGCGTCTTGTTCGTCGTTTTCGCGGGACTCGCTCCCGGCTTCTTTTCGGTCAGCAATGTCGTTTCGCTGATGCGCAGCGTATCCATCCTGGGTGTGCTGGCGCTCGCCATGTCGATCGTGGTGATCGGGCGCGGCATCGATCTCGCGATTGTGCCGACCATGGTGATCTCGGTCGCCTTCCTGATCACCCTCTACGCAGGCGGAATGCCGGCCTATCTCGCGATCCTGATCGGCCTCGGCATCGCCGCATCGATCGGCCTGATCCAAGGCTGGCTGATCGCCTATGCCGATGTGCCCGCGATTTTCACCACCCTGGCGATGGGCGTCACCGTGTACGGCTTCGGCCTTTTCTTCCTGGTCTCGAAAGACGTGAACTACCTCCCGAAAGAAGCGGTGCTGTTTCGCGAAGTGGGCTCGACCCAGATCGCGGGCGTCCCTTCGCTGGTGCTGATCTTTGGTCTTTGCGCCCTTCTCTTCCACCTCTTCCTGAAATTCACGCCGTGGGGGCGCTTCATTTACGCGCTCGGCGACAATCCCGATGCAGCGCGGCTGGCGGGCATTTCGGTACGTCACATCACCGTCCTGCAGTATGTCCTCGCCTCGGTCACCGCCTGCGGCGCCGGGCTGATGACGGCTGCTTCGGTCTCCAGCATGAGCATGCGGATCGTCAATTCGACGATGATCTACGACATCCTGCTGGTCGTGGTGATCGGCGGAATCGGCCTCACCGGCGGCAAGGGCGGCATACGCAACGTCATCGCCGGAACCGTGCTGATCGGCATCCTGATCAACGGCATGACGCTGATGGACATCGCCTATACCTCGCAGAACATCGTCAAGGGATGCGTTCTGCTGCTCGCGATCATCATCGACACGCTTTTGAATCCCCGGGACGAGCAGACTGCCCAACAGGGGGATATTTAGCTCACCTCGAGATGACCGTCCGACAAGGAACGGCCAGATCGAAACGAACTCACGGAAAAAAGGGAGGACACCAAATGACATACATGAATGCCTTGAAACCGCTTTGCTTCGCCGCATTGACCGCTACCGCGGTGACGCTTTGCAGCGCCGCTTTCGCCGCGCCCGCCGAAGATGGGCTCTATGCCGAATCCTTCGCCGCAATGAAGGGCAAGAAAGTGGTCTATATGCCGAATGCGCTCGGCTACGATCTGACGGAAGGCTGGCTCGCCGGCCTTAAGAACGAGGCCGCCCGTCTCGGTTTCGAGGTGATCGTGCGCGATCCCAACTGGAACATCGACGCCGGCGTGCAGGCTATGCAGGCCGTCGTGCGCGAAAAGCCCGATCTGCTGGTCGTGCAGCCGCCGGACGTCACCTCCTATTCCCGCCTGATCCAGAAGGCGCAAGAAGCAGGCGTGCCGGTGATCGAGGTCAACCAGATGACCACCGCGGTCCCCGACGTTTTTGTCGGCGCCGATTGGTATGCGATTGGCGTCGCCAATGGCGAAGCCGTAGTCAAGGCTTGCGGCCAGGGCTCTGGCAAGTCCGGCAAGGTCGCGATCGTTCAAGGCCTGATCACCGCACCGGCCAGCATCACCCAGGTCCGCGGCATCAATGACGTATTCGCCAAACATCCCGAGATCAAAGTGGTCTCGAACCAAGCGGCCGATTGGACACCCAGCAAGTCCAATTCGATCACGACGACTGTGTTGCAGCAAAACCCGGATCTCTGCGCCATCATCGAAGCCTGGGATGGCCAGGCCGTGGGATCGGCGACCGCCATCCACGACGCGGGTAAGCAAGGTCAAGTGTTCCTTGCCACCTCGGGTGGCGGCGAGAAAACGGCTTGCGACAACGTCGCCAACGGCTCATTCACCCATTACGTCAGCTTCGACCTGTGGGATCAGGACCGCGACATCAACAATCTGGTCAAGCTGTTCCTGCAAGGGAAATTCTCCCCGGGCAAGCAGAAGCTGGCGCTCTATACGCCGAATCACGAGATCACCAAGGAGAACCTCTCGGCGCGGTCGTGCTGGACGATGGATGAAGTGAAGAAGTCCGGTGGTTGATCGTCCAACCATAATCCACTTGGTATAGGAAGAATCAGGTGTCGATCGGCGAAAATCTGATCCGGTTGCGCTATCGGCTCATCCCCGATCAGATCATCGGCGAGCTTTTGTCGAAAAGCTGGATCGACACCTGTATTCCCGCTTCACTCCTTGCCGTGACGGTGGTCGTGTTCGCGGCCATCGCTCCGGACTTCCTCAGCCTCGATAATCTCTCAGACACGGGACGCCAGCTCGGCGAATTGGGTTTCATCGCGATCGGCTTGACCGTTGTGCTGATGGCCGGCGGTATCGATCTAAGCGTCGGATCAATCTACGGGCTGTGCAATTTCGCGACCCTTGAAGCGTTCCAGGGCTTGGGACTGCCGCTCTGGCTTACCTTTCTGATTTCGCTCGGCCTCGGCGGCCTAGTCGGGACCATCAACGGACTCCTGATCGGCTATTTGCGGCTGAGGGCATTCCTCACCACTTTGGTGACGCTGATCATCGTGCGCGCCATCGTCCAAACCGCGGCGCTTACATTCGGCGAGGCCATGACCGGCGTCGCCCCCGATCGCTCAGCCTGGGACTTCGTCGGCGACGGCACCATCGCCGGTATTCCGTTCAGCCTGGTCGCGTTGGCAATCCTCGCTGTCGCCGGGCATTTGTTCCTCACCCGCTCGCGGCTCGGCTGGCATGTGCAAGCCGTTGGCGGATCGCGCCGTTCCGCCCTCAATGCCGGGATTCCCGTCCGTCGCACCGTGTTTCTCAGCTATGTGATCTCCGGCTTGTGCTGCGCCGTGGCCGGCTTCCTTTATGCCGCGCGGCTGACCAATGCCGGCCCCGAAGTCGGCAACGGCACCGAGATCATGGCCCTCACCGCCGCTGTACTAGGCGGCATCAGCCTGGGCGGCGGCCGAGGTTCGGTCAGCAAGGTGCTTCTGGGCACCACGGTGGTTCTCCTGATCACCAACAGTCTGGTGGCGATGGGCCTGCGCAGCGGCGGTACGTCGTTCATTCTCGGGTTGGTGCTGCTGCTTGCTGTCGTGATCGATGTGCGCTGGACGAAGAACCGGCAGAAAATCCTGGCGCGGGTCTATATCTCGCCGACTTACTTTTCGTTGCCGCCGTGCCCTTCCACCGCCAAAGATTCAGGTTCCGTATTCGCAGCCAATGATGCACTGACCAGTGCTGAACCTATCGGCCTGAATGCCGTCGACGGCGCCGAGGACGTTATCTTCGACAGCCAAGGCCATCTGTACACCGGCAGCCGCCAGGGCGACGTCATCCGTTTCCTCGCCCCAGACTACGCCAAGTCGGAGATATTCGCCCATATCGGCGGCCATCCGCTGGGCATGGCGATCGACGCACAGGACACGATCAATGTCTGCGTCTCGGGCATGGGACTCTACGCGGTCGACCAGAAGCGCGAGGTGCGCAAGCTCTCCGATCAAACCAACCGCAGCCTATTCTCAATCCGCGACGATTCACGTATCCGCTTTGCCGACGACGTAGACATTGCGCCGGATGGCCGCATGTATTTCTCGGAGGCCACCGTCCGTTTCGACATCTATGAGTGGGCATCCGATGGCCTGGAGCTGCGCGGCAACGGCCGTATCATCGCGTACGATCCGCGCACCGACACCTCGCGGACGGTATTGTCGAATCTGATCTTTCCGAATGGCATTTGTGTCTCGCATGACGGCCGTTCACTCCTGTTCGCGGAGACCTGGGCGTGCCGTATCAGCCGCTATTGGCTTGAAGGCCCGCAAGCCGGCAAGGTCGAAATCATCACTGAGAATCTGCCTGGCTATCCGGACAATATAAATCGGGCTTCGGACGGCAACTACTGGATCGCCCTGCTGGGCATGCGTACGCCGGTGCTCGATTATTCGTTGAAAATGCCCGGCTTCCGCAAGCGCATGGCGCAACGCGTCGCGTTCGACGAGTGGATCTACCCGAATCTGAACACGGGCATGATTGTAAAAATTTCCGATTCGGGCGAGGTAATCCAGTCTCTGTGGGACAGCACCGGCGAAAAGCATCCGATGATCACGTCGATGCGAGAGCATGCCGGCAACCTTTATATCGGCGGCATTTTTAACAACCGGATCGGCCGGCTTCCCCTGCCGAATGCAGATCCCGCTTGGACCGGCCCGCGGTCCTATTGGGGCGGCCGTTAAGCGATGATAAAATTCTACGACTGGCTCCGCGGCTCGGGCGTCTACGCTGTCACCGTCCCCCCGATGGACGGTGCGCTGAAGCCCAACGATCTGTTGGAGACCGCTTCCATCGCGACCGTTGCGGCGCAGCCCGATAACCTCACGCCGGATGGATCGCGGGTGCTCTTCTCAACGGGCAACACGCTGATGAGCCTTGAGCGGATGGGCGAGAAGTGGTCGGCGCAAAGCATCGCATCCTTCGCCGCCGCGATCACTTGCATCGGTGCCGAGGGGCGTGGCGGCATTGCGATCGGCATCGATGATGGCACCGTCCTCCTGAAGGGTGGAAAGCATGACGGGCTCAGGATCGACAAGGTCGCCGACCGTCCGCTCGTTTGCCCGACAGCCTGCGCCTTCGCCGGCGAGAACACCCTGATCTTGTGCCTTGGGTCGCTCACCAACCCAGCCTCGCGCTGGAAAGCAGACCTGATGGAGCGGAATGAGACGGGCTCGGTTTGGTCGATCGATCTCGCGAGCGGCGCCGCCACACGTCTCGCCGACCGGCTCGCCTTTCCTTACGGGCTGCAAATCGCCGGGCCAGGACGAATCGTGGTGACGGAAAGCTGGAAGCACCGCGTGGTCGAAATCGTCGGCGGCAAGGTCAAGGAGCTGCTGGCCGACCTGCCTGGCTATCCGGCCCGGCTGGCCCGATCAGGCGATGGCTACTGGCTCAGTGCCTTCGCGCCACGATCGCAAATGGTGGAGTTCGTCCTGCGCGAGCGGAAGTTCTGCCTAGGCATGATGGCGAACATCGATGCCGAATACTGGATGGCGCCGGCACTGATCAGCGGCCGCAATCATCTGGAGCCGTTGCAAGGCGGTGCGATACGCCATTTGGGCGTGCTCAAGCCATGGTCCCCCACGCGGTCCTATGGGCTGCTGGTGGAGTTGGATGCCGCGTTCAAACCATTGCGCAGCCTGCACAGCCGGGCTGGCGGCCGGCATCATGGCATCACCAGCGGCATCGAATTTGACGGCGCGATCCTCGCCACATCGAAAGGGGGAGACGCCGTTCTGGCACTTCCCCGGCAGAGCTGAGGGAGCGGCGCCAATGTCTGAGACCTTCGTCGAACTGCAAGGCATCACCAAGGAATATCGCGGCGTTCCGGCACTACGTAATGTGAGCTGGACCCTGCAGCGCGGCGAAGTCCACGCATTGCTTGGCGAGAACGGTGCCGGCAAATCCACCCTGTCCAAGATCGTCGCGGGCGTCACCGGCGCCACGGCGGGTACCATGCTGGTGGAAGGAAAACCGACGCAGTTCTCATCCACAGCCGACGCTTTGGAAGCGGGCATCGCCATGGTATTCCAGGAAAACAACCTGGTCCCCACCATGACTGTGGCGCAGAACTTGTATCTGGGCGACGAGAAGCCGTTCAACCGGCTGCGCAAGCTCTACATCGCCGCGCAGCAGTTCCTGCAGTCGATGAACTTCGACGTCGACCCCTGGGCTACGGTCTCTGAACTTGGCGCCGCCAAAAAGCAGATGGTCGAGATCGCCCGTGCGGTGCGCAAGAACGCCCGCGTCATCATCTTCGACGAACCGACAGCAACACTCACGCCGGAGGAAAAAGGCCACTTTTTTTCCCTGGTGCGCCGCCTGAAGAGCCGTGGCGTCTCAATCATCTTCATCAGCCACGCCATCGAGGAAGCGCTCGATATTTCCGACCGGATCACCATCCTGCGCGATGGCGAGTTGATCGTTTCGGATGCCGCTGCCAGTTTCGACCGCGACAAGATCATCCGCGCAATGGTCGGCCGCGCGCTGTCGGAAGAGCTCTACACGAAAAAGCGCGAGCCGCGCCGTGCGGGAGCCCGCATCCTGAGCGTGCAGAATCTTTCGCTCGGCCAGATGGTGCGCAACACCTCTTTCTCGGTCTATGCAGGACAGATCACCGGCATCTTCGGCCTGATCGGATCGGGGCGCACCGAAACCGCCAAAATCGTCGCCGGAGCTCTCAAGCGCAATTTTTTCTATGGCGGCGAGATCGCCTTCGAGGAACGCCGCGTACGCTATCGCATCCCGCGGCCCGCCGTCCGCGACGGCATCGTCTATGTCACCGAGGACCGAAAACGCGAAGGTTTCTTTGAGCACATGTCGATCTCGGAGAATTTCTATACCAATTTCATGGCCGCCGGCCTCCAGAAGCGCAACGTGGTCAGCATCAAGGAAATGACCGGGCTGGCGGAGGAATGGACCAAAGCATTACACGTCCGCACGCTCGATGCCTCGGCGCGCGTGATCGAACTGTCGGGCGGCAATCAGCAAAAGGTCGTGATCGCCTCAGCGCTGGTCAAACAACCCAAACTCGTCATCTTTGATGAACCGACCCGTGGCGTGGATGTCGGCGCGATCGCCGATATCCACCAACTCATCCGCGGCCTGGCGGACTCGGGACTCGGTGTCGTCGTCATCTCGTCGTATCTGCCGGAAATCCTGAATCTATCGGACCGCATTCTCGTGTCGCGCACCGGCCGCATCGTCGAGGAGTTCTCACCCGACGACGCAACGGAAGAAAAGATCATGTTCGCGGCTGTGCACTAGTAAGGCGGCACGATCAATTAACGGACCTCTGGCGCGAAGGCGCCACTATCGTCACCGCACCGACATAACTCTTCGCGCCGCCGTCTCCTGAATCTTTTTCATTGTGCGCGTTCGCTTGATTCATATCTCGCGCGGATTCTAAGATTCCAGCGTTACAACGATGCCTCAACAAGTTCATCCGTATGTGGATTTGTGCGTCTCATCGCGCGTAATAGCGGCGGCAGAGAAAAATGATCGTTGTCGCGGCGGGATTCGCCTGCCTATCATCGACACGAAATTTTTTGGGAGTCATCTTCGCCATGGTCGACTACGGACACTTCGTCGGAGGTAAATCGGTTCCGGGCAGCTCCGGTCGTTTTGGCGAGATCTTCAACCCGAGCACGGGGGAGGTTCAGGGGCGCGTAGCGTTCGCCTCACGCGCCGAACTCGCCAATGCCGTTCAAGTGGCGCGGCGGGCTCAGCCGGAATGGGGCACAACGAACCCCCAGCGCCGCGCCCGCGTGCTGATGAAATTTCTTGAGCTCATCCAGCGCGACAACGAGGCGCTGGCCGCACTTTTGTCGCGCGAACATGGGAAAACCATCCCCGATGCCAAGGGCGATATTCAACGCGGCGTCGAAGCGGTCGAGTTCTACTGCGGACTTCCGCACCTCATGAAGGGCGAATTCACCGAAGGCGCCGGCCCGGGCATCGACATGTATTCCATGCGCCAGCCGCTGGGTGTCGTTTGCGGTATCACGCCGTTCAATTTTCCGGCGATGATCCCGCTACAGAAGATCGCGCCAGCGATTGCCTGCGGCAATGCCTGCATCATTAAGCCTTCGGAGCGCAATCCTGGCGTGCCGATGCGGTTTGCGGAACTGTTGATCGAAGCTGGCTTACCGCCGGGAATCCTCAACATCGTCAATGGCGATAAAGAGGCCGTCGATTCGATTCTCGAGGACCCCTTCATCAGGGCTGTCGGTTTTATCGGCTCCACGCCGATTGCGGAATACGTCTATTCGCACGGCACGGCGAAAGGAAAACGCGTACAGGCTTTCGGTGGCGCCAAAAACCATATGATCATCATGCCCGATGCTGATCTCGACCAAGCGGTAGATGCTCTGGTCGGCGCTGGATACGGTTCGGCGGGCGAGCGCTGCATGGCTATTTCAGTCGCCGTCCCCGTTGGACAGAAGACTGCCGACGCATTGGTCGAAAAGCTCGCGCCGCGCGTGCGGAACCTCAAGATCGGCGCCGCCAACGATCTCGCAGCCGATTTCGGCCCCCTGGTCACCAAAGTCCACAGGGATAAAGTGAAGGGTTACGTCGATCTCGGGGTGAAAGAGGGAGCCGAACTGGTCGTCGACGGCCGCGATTTCAAGATGCAGGGCTATGAGAACGGCTTCTATATCGGCGGCTGTCTGTTCGATAACGTCACGCCCTCGATGCGGATCTATAAGGAAGAGATCTTTGGCCCGGTCCTCTCCGTGGTCCGGGCGGCGGACTATGACGAAGCACTTCGCCTCCCATGCGAACATGAATATGGAAATGGCGTCTCGATCTTCACGCGTGATGGCGACACGGCGCGCGACTTTGCGGCTAAGGTCGATGTCGGCATGGTGGGCGTGAATGTGCCTATCCCGGTGCCGTTGGCGTATTACACCTTCGGCGGTTGGAAGCGCTCGAGCTTCGGCGACCTCAATAACCATGGCGCGGACGGGATCCGTTTCTATTCCAAGACAAAAACGATCACTTCGCGCTGGCCGTCTGGCGTCAAGGAAGGTGCCGAATTCGTCATTCCGACGATGAAGTGACGCACCTACGGGCCTCGCGGTGCCGCCCACGCGGCATACGCGGCCCGTGAATACTATACATACTGCACATGGCGTTTATGAATTTGACCGTAGACACGCCTGCCCTAACATCAGCAACGCTATAGCGACGCCAGATGCGCGGATCGAGCCGCGTGCGGACGTCAGGGTGATGTCATGGATACGCTCAAATTCGCGGCCGTATCACGCAATTACTTCAACATGCCGATCTGGATCGCCCAGCACGCCGGCTTTCTCGAAGACGAGCGAATTGACATCTCTTTAGAACTCTATGAAGGGATCAACGAGGTTACCGATCGCCTTCGCGATGGCCGCGTTCAGCTGGCCTTCGGCGTGACTGAGAATGTCATTCTCGATAGCGAAGCGGGCGGCACCCTCGAAATCATCGGCGGCAACGTCAATAAGCTTCCCTTCTCCTTCATCGCCCGCAAAGGCATATCGACCTTCGGGGAATTGCGCGGCAAAACCATCGGGGTATCAGCGATCGAGGCGGGCAGCTCCTCACTGGTTATGCAAATGCTGGCCGATCAGGGCTTGCACTATCCGAGGGACTACCATTTGCGTGCCGTAGGCCCCATCCTAACGCGATGGAAGATGCTCCAATCCGGTGAAATCGACGCAGGATTACAGGGGGCTCCGCTCAACTTCATCGCCATGGACCAAGGGTATGCGGCGCTGGGCGATTCGCGTGAGCGCTTCCCCGACTTTCAGTTCACGTCGCTGAATGTCGATTCGCGGTGGGCGACGCAGAATCGTGATCTTATGGTGCGTTTCATGCGCGCATTCGTCCGCGCTCATTCATGGTTTTACACGCATCGGTCGGCGGCGAGCACGATCGCAGTTGCGGAGAGCCGGATCGAACATAGCTACGCGCTGCGGGCGTGGGACGAATATGTGCAGGATCAGATATTTCCGCGCGACGGGGACGCCGGTTCGGCGGCGGTGCAAGCCCTGATCGATATCAGTGCCCTGATCCGAGCGATCCCGTCGCGATCAAAGGCAAACGCAGACGGCTACATCAACCGCGACTATTTGCGGGCTGCATGGGATGATCTTGCTCGTACCTCGCAAACGGCTGCTGCATGACTATTCACTACCGCCGCGTCTCGGGCCAACCGTTGGATCGGATCGACTACGGCGAAAAATTTCGCGTTGGCGTTCTTCTGCCTTCAGGCAACGCCGTCGCTGAGCCCGAACTGCGTGCCATGCTGCCCCTGGGTACATCCCTACACGTGACCCGCCTACCATTGCGCGGTAGTTCCGAATCCGAATTGTTGGGAATGATCGATGGGTTGGAAGCCGCTTCGCGGCTTCTCGCCGATGCGAAGGTAGACCTCATAGCATTTCATTGTACGGCGGTATCGACTTTTGCACCACATCTGGCGCCTGAAATTTGCGCGCGGATCGAAGCCGCCACGGGCATAGCGGCGATGGCAACCGCCGACGCCATCGTCTCTGCCGTGAAAGCCCTCCACGCTGTCCGGGTCAGCTTGCTCACCCCCTATATCGATGCGGTCCATCGCCGTGAAATCGAATTTCTGAATGGGTGTGGTGTGACCGTCACAGGAAGCGCCAACCTCGGCATCGACAGCAACACCGAGATGGCAAAATTGACACCGGCGCGAATCGTCGACTGGGTGCTTGGACAAGATCACAGCGATGCCAAGGCATGTCTGCTCAGTTGCACTGCGATCAAATCGGCCGGCACAATCGAAGTTCTGGAACAAAAACTCGGTTTGCCCTTCATCACCAGCAATCAGGCGATGGTCTGGTCCCTGCTCGAACGGAAGGGGATCGCGGAAAGGGTAGCCGGGTTTGGCAGACTCATGCGCCAGACCGCCCAAGCTAAGACATGAAGATCTTCGTCATAGGTGGCAGTGGTATCGTCGGCTTGCCAACCGTTCGCGCCTTGAGACGCAAAGGGTATGGCGTCCTCGCCTTGGCTCCGACTGAAGATGATGTTCGCATTCTGCGAGAGGCAGACGCCGACGTTCTGCCGGGCGATGTTCGCGATGAGAATCTGATCGCTGCCGCCGCACGCCATTGCGACGCCGTCATATATTCGATGAAAATTAGGCCTCTCGCAGATTGGATCGCCGCCGATCGCTTGGCCGTTCCCACTCTTCTGCGGCAATTGACCGGCTCAGGGAAGCGGTTCGTTTATATCAGTGGCGCCAATACCTATGGCGACACCGGCCGGACCGAGGTTGACGAAACCTATCCGCCCAATGATCCGCCGGAATATGGAGCGTGGCGCGGATATAAAGAAATGGAGCCCCTGGTCCTGAGATCGACCCAGGATGGCGTCCACCCCATCATTGTCAAACCGGCCCAGATCTACGGTGACCAGCGAATTACCTTCCGTCTCGGATGGATCGTTGACGGCGCGGCTCACTATGTCGGCGATGGTTCGAACCTGATTTCCATGGTTCACGCGCACGACTTGGCCGATCTAATCGTTTTGGCGCTTGAGCGCGCACCCGCTGGCTCAATCTACAACGCGTCTGCGGGCCGGCCGGTAAAGTGGAAGGAATTGGCCGAAGCGGTCAGCCGCGGCTACGGATGGGGCGGTACGGCGACAAGCGTAACGGTCGAAGAGGCCAAGAATTCAATCGGCATCGGGATCGGCAATCACACACGCGATATTTGCCTGTCCAGCGCTAAGGCACTTGCCTTGGGTTGGACGCCTAAGTGGACCGATGTACTCGCCAATCCCGAACGGTGGCTGAAGGATTGAACGCGCTGTCGGAGGACATGGACGTGACCGAGATTCATCCCGCCGACAAAATTGCGATCACCGAGTTGGTGGCGCGTTACAATCACGCCATCGATCACCAGGACGCTGTGACCTGGGCAAATCTATTCACCGAAGACGGCATCCTAATCACCAACGACCAAATTCGTGCGCAAGGCCGGACCGCTTTACTGGCCTATGCGCAAAGCGCTCCACCCGAAGGTCGGTCGCGGCGCCATTGGACCAGCAATGTGCTGATTGAGATCGACGGAAACACGGCCACTCTCAAAGCCTATGTGATGGTCTTCAATCTGGCCGAGGGTCTTTCAGCCCCGTACCTGATGGCTGAATACGATGACTGCCTCGTCAAAAGCGACGGACAATGGCGCTTCAGGCTGCGCCATATGCGCGTATTGGCTGGGCGTTCCTTCGACGACATGCTTCGCGAAAAGACGGCACGGCTCTGATCGACGGATTCTGGATATCATGTGCCGTGAAGTTCGGACGCGACATGAACGCCTTTAATATCACAACTGATGTTTATGAATTTGACCCAGGCGTGGGGTCCCCTTACCGTAAGTAAACACGAAAAAGCTAAATCGCTCACGCCATCATCGATTTGCGCGGGCTACGGGGAGGGAGGCGAAGACCATGGCGAACCGAATCCGCCTGTTTATCGCGCGCATGATTTCGCTGGCCGTCGCGCTACTCTGTGCCGCCGCCACAATCGGTACGGACACTGCATTGGCTGAGGATACCGTAAAAGTCGCGTATACCTCTCCGCTGTCGGGCCCATTCGCACAGCTCGGCGACACCCAACTCAAAGAATTTCAATATATCGTCGACTACCTGAATGCCCATGGCGGCGTCCTGGGGCGCAAATTCGAACTGGTGCCGTTCGACAACAAGTCTCAGGTAGCCGACGCTCTGATCACGCTGCAACGCGCGACCGACCAGAACATTCCCTTTATTCTGCAATGCAGCGGCTCCAACATTGCCGCCGCCTTGATCGACGGCATCAACAAGCACAACGAATACAATCCCGAGAGCCGCATCCTCTATCTCGACTGCGGGGCAGTGGCAACCGAACTCACCAACGAGAAGTGCAGCTTCTGGCATTTCCGCTTCGATATGAACTCGTTGATGAAGTCAGAGGTGTTGGTCCGCGGATTGCCTAAAGATTTGACAAAGGTTTATCTGCTCAATCAGGATTTCATCGCTGGTCAGTCGATGCAGCATGACTTTAAAGCGTTTCTCGCGAAGCTAAGGCCTGACATTCAAGTGGTCGGCGAGGAGCTAATCCCCTTTGGAAAGGTCAAAGATTTCTCGCCATACATTACCAAGGTCAAAGCCTCGGGAGCACAAGCGCTGGTCACGGGAAATTTCGGACCAGACCTGAACTTGTTGATCAAGGCAGGCCTGGATGCCGGCATCGACCTGAAATACTACACCTTCTCGGCACAGTTTGCCGGCGGCCCGACGGCCATCGGCCCGCGCGGCGACGGCAAGGTTGTTTCGGTGATGCCGTTCAATGAAAACGTCGCTCCCAAGATCGGTAATGCAGACGCCGATGCTTTCACAAAGGGTTTCCGAGACAAATTCCATCTCGACTTTTCCGATGCGGTAACCTTCCGCACCAGCCTCGAATACATTCAGGCTGCGGCGAAGAAGGTTGGATCGCTCGACCCCACGAAGATCGCATTCGCAATGGAAGATATGCAGTTGAAGGACTTCTTGGGCTATGACACCGTGATGCGCAAGGCTGATCATCAGGTGTTGATGCCCTACTACACCAGCACGCTGACCAAAGGCGCACAGTACGACGCCGAGAACACGGGGCTTGGCTGGGTGCCGACGGCGACTGTGATGGCTAAGGATGTGGATCAGCCGACGACTTGCAACATGAAACGCCCCGCGATGTAATCGATCGGCGGCCGCGCGGGCTCGCATGATCAGCAGCTGGGCGACCGCTGACCACTAGTGGGCGTCTGCCTTCATGGAAGTCTTCGTCGTTACCCTTCTCAACGGTCTCGTCTACGGCATGTTGCTCTTCATGCTGGCGAGTGGGTTAACTCTGATCTTCAGCATGATGGGCGTCCTTAATTTCGCCCATGCCAGCTTCTATATGCTGGGCGCCTATTTCGCATATTCGGTCAGCACGCATATCGGCTTTTGGCCGGCGCTGGTCGTCGCGCCTGTGCTCTGTGGTCTGATCGGCGCCGCCATCGAAATGTACGGATTGCGGCGCGCGCATCGGAACGGCCATGTCGCCGAGTTGCTGCTCACATTTGGAATTGCGCTCATCATCGGCACCGCCGTCGAAATGGGTTGGGGTATGATGCCCGCACCCTATCGCGTTCCATCATTGCTCGATTTCCCCCTATTCGCGATTTACGGAACTCAGTTCCCTGCCTATCGCGCGTTCATGCTGCTGATTTCAGGCGCGATGTTCGGAGCGATTTGGGCCGGGCTCAAATACACGCGGCTGGGCCTCATCATTCAGGCAGCGCTCAGCCATCCCGACATGGCTAGCGCGCTGGGCCACAATGTTCCGCGCGTCTTCACATTCGTATTCGCCGCCGGCACCGCTCTGGCCGGATTGGCGGGCGTGATCGGTGGCAACTATCAAGTGACCGAACCGGACATGGCCGTCGCTATGGGACCGGTCGTCTTCGTCGTCGTCGTCGTCGGAGGACTGGGCTCTCTAACCGGATGCTTCATCGCATCATTGCTGGTGGGCATGGTTCAGACATTTTCCGTGGTGCTCGACTATTCACTGGCTGATCTATTGCGTCTGGGTGGCGTTCAGGTCACCGACACCATGCCATTCAACGAACTTCTCACCATGTCATTGCCCCGGATTGGTCCACTTCTGCCGTACGCGCTGATGCTGCTGTTCATTGCATTCAAGCCCCGTGGCCTGATGGGGACACGCGATACATGAAGGTCGTTGTCCATCTATTGCGCCGACACTGGCTATGGCCGGCCGCGATCGTTGCCGCCTTGCTCCTGCCCTTTGCCTTTTTCGATTGGGCGCACGGGCATCACTCCGGCTTCGTCTTAGTGCTTCTCAGTCAGATCGGGCTGATGACCATCTTCGCGCTTTCTTACAACATGCTGATGGGGCAATCGGGCCTTCTGTCATTCGGTCACGCCAGTCTTTTCGGCCTGGGAAGTTATTGCGCCGCGCACGCAATGAATGCGGTGAAGGCCGGCACGTTCTGGCTGCCGACCGAACTTATTCCGTTGGTGGGCGGTTTGGGCGGCCTCGGCTTCGGCATCCTTTTGGGCTATCTGGCGACCAAGCAACGGGCTACGGCCTTCGCCATGATTACCATGGGGATGGGCGAGTTGATTGCGGCCTGCGCGCTCATGTTCAAGGGCTTCTTCGGCGGCGAAGATGGCATCACTACCGACCGCGTTCTCGGGACCAGCATATTAGGCGTGAGTTACAGCGCGCCGTGGCAGGTGTATTGCCTGGTCGTCGCTTGGACCGCCATTGCAACCCTTCTGATGCGATTGCAAACCCAGACTCCGCTCGGGCGAATGGCCAATGCGACACGCGACAATTTCGAGAGAGCCCAATTCGTCGGATACGATCCCCGCATGGTGCGCTTTCGGCAATTTGCCGCGTCAGGTTTCTTTGCTGGAATCGCCGGCGGCTTATATGCCTTGGTCTATCAGATCGTCACCTTCGACACGATGTCGGCCGACACCTCGGCCGCCGCCCTGCTCGCCGCCTATATCGGCGGCAGCGGTTCGTTCTACGGACCGATCCTGGGCACCATCCTGGTGGTGCTGCTGCAGAGCGGCGTCAGCCTGCTGAGCAATGCCTGGATGCTCTATGTCGGTGCCTTATTCGTCATTATGGTGATGTTCGCGCCTGGCGGCCTGGCCGGACTGATCTCCCGCCACGAACCGATCCGCCGTATCGGCCGGCTGCGCGCACTCCTCATTCCCTATCTACGCCTGCTTTTCCCTGGCTTCATCACCGTCGCCGGAACGGTCATTCTGGTTGAACTGACATCGTTTGCGACCATCGGCTCCGCAGAGGGTCAGCATTTGCAGATCGGCGCTCGATCCATCGATCCGGCTAATGGCATGCCCTGGTTGACCGGCGCTGTGGTGCTGGTGGTCGGGGGGGTTTGGCTACGCCGCGAGGCTCGCAATTTCGGCGTACGATGGAACATGTTGATCGAAGACGCGAAAACGAAATGGACCAGGCCGTGAACCACGCCGCACCCAACCATCCAGCCATCGTCCTGCGCGGTGTACGCAAGCAGTTCGGCCGGACAGAGATCATCAGAGGCGTCGATCTCATGATTCCCAAAGGCGAGCGCCATGCCTTGATCGGACCTAATGGCGCCGGAAAGACGACACTCTTCAACCTCGTCAGCGGCCGCTTCTCCGTCACCTCGGGATCGATAGCCCTCAATGGCCAAAGCACGGCCGGGCTGGCGCCTCATCACATCAATCGCATGGGGCTTTCGCGCAGTTTTCAGATCACATCAATCTTTCCGCGTATGACCGTGTTCGAGAACATTCGCTGCGGGCTGCTCTGGGCGCGCGGCTATGGGTACTCGTCCTGGCGCCTCCTTACCTCAGGCAGGGCGATCGATCGTGAAACGGATGCAGTGCTGGAGAAGCTCAATCTCGCCGCCCGCCGCCATGTGCTGGCGGGGCTTCTCACCTATGCGGAACAGCGGGCCCTCGAAATCGGAATTACCATTGCCGGTGGGGCGGAAATCATTCTACTGGATGAGCCCACCGCCGGCATGAGCCGGGCGGAAACCGACGCCATGGTGACCTTGATTCGCTCTATCTCGGCAGGCAAGACCTTGCTGATGGTCGAGCACGATATGGGCGTCGTGTTCGAACTCGCCGACCGCATCACCGTTCTGGTCTATGGCGAGGTGGTCGCCAGCGACACTCCAGGACATATTCGAGCCAACCCGGCCGTACAGAACGCCTACCTCGGCACGGGTGACAACTGATGCTGGAAATCCGCGATCTGCACGCCTTCTACGGCAAGAGTCACATCCTTCAGGGCGTGGATATGAACATTGGTGCGGGGGAGATCGTAAGCCTGCTGGGCCGCAACGGCGTAGGCCGCTCGACGACTTGCAAGGCGATCATGGGCTTGGTGCCGCCCCGAGGCGAAATCAATTTCAAGGGGAAAGCGATCGTCGGGCTACGACCGGATCAGATCGCGCGAGCCGGCATCGGCTATGTCCCCGAAGACCGGCAGGTGTTCCCAGACCTCTCAGTTCTTCAGAATCTAGAACTCGGCCTGAAACGCGCCCGCCACTTCGGTCGCTGGACGTTTGAGGATGTGTTCACGCTCTTTCCCAACCTTGCGACGCGGCGCGATACGCCAGCAGGGGTCCTTTCCGGCGGCGAACAGCAGATGTTGACGATGTGCCGTACTCTTATGGGCGATCCCGATCTGATCATTGTCGATGAACCAACGGAGGGACTGGCGCCCAAACTCGTTGAACAGGTGGGAACGCTGCTTAACGTGATATCCCAGCGTGGCATAGCGATCCTGCTCGTTGAGCAGAAGCTCACGATTGCTTTAAAGATCGCCGCGCGCGTGTATGTCATGGGACACGGCCAAACGGTTTTCGAGGGCACTCCGGCGGCTCTGGCCGCACACTCGACCGTGAAGCGGGAATGGCTTGAAGTCTGACTAATGCGAAACGGGGCAACGTTAAGATGAATAGCACCTTCCAACTGGACGATATGGTTATTCATCAGATTGTAGAGCGCCAAGCTTCATCGACTCATGCGCTCGATTATTTGCCGGGACTGACGCCCGAAATTCTGGCTGAGAATCGATCTTGGCTGGCGCCCCATGCACTCGATACCGAAGACAAGCTCGTAATGTGCTTCCAGTCCTACATCGTCCAAACGCCGTACCATACGGTTCTGGTCGATAGCTGTATCGGCAACGATAAAGATCGTCCGAACCGTCAGGACTGGCATATGAAAACTGACGACACATACATGCAAGGCTTGGCGGCAATTGGTATTGCATTGGACGAGATTGACTTCGTGCTATGTACCCATTTACACGCCGATCATGTCGGCTGGAACACTCGGCTTCTGGATGGCAGGTGGGTACCAACCTTTCCCAATGCCCGCTATATATTCGCGGCCCGCGAATATGCTTATTGGCTGGAACAGCATGGGAAAGCAGCCGTGCCACCCATGGTGGATAGCGTGCTGCCCGTCGTTGCCGCAGGACGCGCAGATCTTGTCTCGGCATCGCATGTTCTCAACGATCATATCCGCCTGATGGCAACGCCGGGGCATACGCCCGACCATTTCGCGATTCGCCTTGGGCGCGGAAAGGATCATGCCGTGATGGCCGGCGACTTAATTCACTCGCCGCTCCAAGCGCGATATCCGGAATTGTCGATGTGGGCCGATTTCGACGCGGAGCAAGCGAAGCGAACGCGCCGCCAATTCCTTGAAACATACTGCGACACCGAGACATTGTGTTGCACCGCGCATTTTCCGTCGCCATCCAGCGGCCACGTCATACGCTGGGATGATGGCTTCCGCTTTCGGTCCAGGTCTCGGTCTTGATTCCAATCGGCGGCTCAGGTCTATCAATGACAATGAAAAATCAAGTCGTTCTCTTATGAACAATATCGATCTCACGGCACCATTCGGCCCTAACAAAAAGATGATCAGCCGATTGGGCTTCGGCGGCGCCGTCGCCGGATTGACCAATTATCTCGGTCAATACGACGCTACCGATTCAGCCAACCGAGAGAAAGTCATAGCGGCGATCAAACATGCCGTCGAATTGGGAGTGACCTATTTCGATACAGCGCCCGCCTATGGCGATGGCCTCGCCGAAACCTTGTTCGGTGAGGCTCTGGCCGATGCGGACGTCTTTCTTGCCACCAAAGTTTCGCTGCGGCGCGCCGACGATATGCGCCGTTCCCTGGAAGAAAGCTTAGTCCGGCTGAAACGCGACAATGTCGACCTACTGCAAATCCACGGCGCCAGCTATAGGGCCGAAGACGAGGCCATGATCATGCGCAAGGGCGGCGCATTGGATCAGTTGTCCCGCCTCAAAGATGAAGGACTGATCAGGTCGACGGGGTTTACGACGGAAGACAACAACGCGGCCGTGTACCACTTCATCGAGTCGGGAGGGTTCGATTCGATGCAGATCTGCTACAATTTCATAAACCAGCATCCATACGAGCCGACTTCGCCTTTCGGTTCCTTAATTGAGGCGAAACGGCGCGGGATGGGGGTGGTGACGATGCGCAGCGCTACGTCGGGGATCCTGCAGCGCTGGATCAACATGGTCAATCCGACGAATCGCTTCGATTATACCGAAGCATTGATTCAATTCGTGCTGTCCAATCCCCTAGTGGATGTCGCCTTGGTTGGCATGCGCGACGTGGCGATCGTAGACGCAACCGTGCGTGTCTGGCGCGATACCGATGGTCGTATTGATCTAGCGTCCTTGCACAATCGCTACGCTTGATCATGCAATTTCGATCATTGTTCGGCTTATTGAATTCGATATTGTTCATGTCAGAGCAATCGAACGATCGGCCGGCCTCATGAACTTACGCTCCATCGATCTCAACCTTCTCGTGATCCTCGACGTTCTATTGGCCGAGCGCAGCGTTTTGGGCGCGGCACGACGGTTGGGCCTGACACAGTCGGCCGTGAGCCACGCACTGCGCCGGCTGCGCGCGACATTTGGTGACGAGTTGCTGATCCGTCACGCGCGTGGCATGGAACCGACTTGGCGCGCCGCGCAAATTGCCCTTTCTCTTCGCTCCGCCTTGGCCCAAGTCGAGGCAACGATGGTAGCCCACGCGGAATTCGATCCGGGGCAGTCCCGTAGGCTCTTTCGCCTGCGGGTCTCGACCTATGTCTCAGGTACGTTGCTCGAGCGCGTATGCCACATCCTTCAGCGGGAGGCGCCTGACATTCAGCTGCAAGTGGATAATTTCGTCGAAGGTGTTGCCAATGATGAAGTGATCGGCGACGAGATCCACGTTCGGCTGGCGAACGACCGCGTGCCGCTATCCGTCAACAGCCGGGAGAGGCTTTTTGAAGATGCTTTCGTCGTCGTCATGCGGCGCGAACATGCGGCTGCCAAGAAACGCATGAACCTCCAACAATATCTAGCGCTCAAACACGTCAGAGTGGCTGCCAACGCGGTTGGAAGTAGCCTGATCGACGATGCTCTTCTACGCCGCGGCCTCAGGCGACACGTCGCGGTACAGGTACCGACGTGGATGGATGTGCGCCCGATTGTCGAAGGCACCGATCTGGTGGCCGCGGCACCAAAGCGCTGGGCAGAACACGATGCCTTCTTTTCCAAGTGCCTCGCCAAGCCATTTCCGATTCAGGAAGTCGATTTTGCCATCGATCAAGTTTGGCAATCTCGCTATGACGAAGATCCTGGCCATGCATGGCTGAGAAAGACGATCGCCAGCGCGATGAAGTGATCATTGGTTCGTTTGGATCGCGACTCTTAGGAAGCCGGCTCATTCGAGGTTGATTGCAAAATGGAAGGCAATTCTCGTCGAGGCGCCGGTCAAATCGATCGACTTTTCCCCCGGCGCTCGGAATGCTCGTCGAATTCGACTCCCGCCACTTTCTCATTTTTGGCGCCACAAGAGTCGCTGATCGAGAACGCTCGCACGTTCTGTGCGATAGCTCGGTCTATTGGTGATCAAAGAATCCCGACTGGCATTCAAATCAGGTAACGAAAATAGCGAGGAGCAGGATGCTCGCAGTCAGTACGTCCACGAAAGACCGGGCCTAGAGAGCCGCCATCACGCTAATGATTTTGTGCGTGCTTGATGTCTGCTTCCATTTTTTGTCAGAGGTAGAGAAGGACTCAGGTTACGAATAACAGGCGTTTCGGTCTACCTCGATCGTCCAGACGCGGCAACTTCTACTCCCTAAGGATTTAAGACACGGATTGGCGTGCCCGAAAACCACGCCTGAATGTCCTCCACGATTTGCGGGAAGACGAGACGATATGTTTCGAGACTGACATAGCCGATGTGCGGCGTCGCCAGAACATTGGGCAGGAATCGGAACGGGTGCGACGGGAGCAACGGCTCCTCGTCGAAAACGTCGAGCGCAGCACCGGCGATGCGTCGATTTTGCAAAGCGCTGATCAACGCAGATTCTGAGACGATCGGTCCGCGCGACGTATTGACCAAATAAGCGGTTGACTTCATGAGGCCAAGTTCACGTTCTCCGACGATACCGCGAGTGCGATCACCCAATTTCAGATGGACGCTAACGACATCACTACGCCGGAACAGCTCATCCTTTGACACATATTCGACTCCGGCCGATTTGGCTTTTTCGGTTGTGAGATTGTGACTCCAACTGATCGTCGTCATACCGAATGCTTGGCCGAATCGCGCCACGATCTGCCCTATAGTGCCGAGACCGAGGAGACCCAGGATTTTCCCATCGAGCTCAGTGCCCAGTCCCCATTGCCAGCCGCCCGCACGTAGGGAGGCCGCCTCCTGAACAAGATTGCGTGTAATGGCGAGAAGAAGCGCCCAAGTGACCGTGGCAGGCCCTTTGGGACCGCCGCCGCTTGTGCCCGAAACAACAATGCCTTTCGCCTGTGCCGCCTGCATGTCGATGGCCGCATTCCAGGTCCCAACGGTTACGATCAGCTTGAGATTCGGCAGCTTGGCAATCCGCTCGGCCGAGAAAGCCGTGCGCTCGCGCATTGCCACGACCACATTGAAGGGCTGCAGCCTGGCGGCAAGCGCGTCAAAATCGGCGACATGATCGCGAAAGAATACAACCCGAGCGTCGGCTCCCAAAACTGACCAATCAGCACATGAGTTGGCGGCCTCCTGATAATCGTCGAGTACAGCTACGTTAACCTGGTGCATATCCTCTTCGTCCTCTATCAGGCTTGACGCCGTCAACGGCGGCGACGTAGCTGATCGAAATAGACAGTCACGACAATCAATCCGCCGGTGATGACCCGCTGCCAGAACGCGTTCACGTTCAGCAGATTAGCACCATTGTTGATAGTGCTCTGGAGCCACTTGACAACAAAAATGCCTTCTCGCACGAAAAGGTGCGAGGGACTCGTCAGGGTACCGTCAATCGGAACAGCGCTGTCTATGCCGTTCGATTGTGAACTATGGGACTCTGGTCATCGAGTCGATGGCGGCTATTTCGTCGCCAGTCAGTTTCCAATTGGCTGCTGCGACGTTCTGCTGAATCTGCTCAGGCTTGGTGGCACCAGCAATCACACTCGATACCGTTGGGTTAGATGCAAGCCAACTGAAAGCCAATTCGAGCATCGAATGGCCACGTTCGGCACAGAACTTCTCGAGTTGGGTAACGATCGGCCAATTCCGATCAGTCATATATCGATTGCCGAGACCGCCCATACTCTTACTGGCGAAGCGGGCGTCCGTCGGAAGCGCTGCGCCCTTTTTGTATTTGCCCGATAGCAAACCTGACGCCAGTGGAAAATACGGCAACAGCCCCATCCCGAGAGAGCGGATTGCCGGGACCAATTCCCGTTCGACACCACGCACGAGGAGACTGTATTCGTCCTGACACGAAACGGGCGCATTCAGGCCCAGATGGCGGGCGATCCAATGGGCATCAACCACCTGCCAGCCAGCATGATTTGAAAGACCGATATAGCGGATTTTGCCCTGACGCGTGAGGTCATCGAGCGCGCGTAGTGTCTCCTCCATGGGCGTGCGTGGGTCTGACCAGTGATACTGGTAGAGATCGATCCAATCTGTCCCTAACCGCTTGAGACTGTCTTCGACGGCGGACATGATATAGCGGCGCGAACCGAATGGTCCGCCCTCAACGCCGCCAAACGCCGCAGCGAATTTGGTGGCCAATACGACATCTTTGCGGTGCGACCCGAGCGCTTTTCCCAGCATCTCTTCGGACTGTCCATCACCATACATATCGGCCGTATCGATGAATGTAATCCCCCGGTCCAGGGCGGCATGGACGACCTTGCGCGTAGCCTCGGTATCGATGCGCCAACCGAAGTTATTGGCGCCCAGGCCCACCAGCGAGACGCGCAGACCAGATCGGCCGAGGTTGCGAATTTCCATCGTTCCTATTCCTCTATTTTCTGAATGTTGTCAGGGTACTGATCAGACGAAGCTGACCACGGCATCGCCAAATCCATCGAATGCCGCCTGAACCCGATCACCGGTGGCCGCATACTGGATGCCGGTGAAAGTTCCTGTGGTCACGACTTTCCCGGCGGCAATGCCGGTTGTTGCACGAAGCGTATTCGCCAAAGTGATCGCTAGGATCAGCGGATCCTTCGTTACATGACCGCCAATTTGCCGATCGACAACCGGCTTGCCGTTAATCAAAAGGCTGGCGGCAAGCATCGAAAGATCGAAATTGCGCCAATCATGACGCATCGTACCGACCACAAACCCGCCATTAGACATACAGTCGGCCGCCCTTTCGATAACGGGAAGCTTATGAGCCTCTTTGAATCGGGAATCGACGATTTCGATGGCCACGAATGCCGAGACGCAGTCTTCCACATCCTTCCGGCTGTACTCTGCTTCGCGCGGCGACATCGCGCGGTCGAAGCGAAACGCGATCTCCGCTTCGACGCCCATGGCCGGTGCGTGCGCCGCGGAGACAACCGCGCCACTCTGGAACACCCTGGACTGAAGAATGATGCCGCGAAGCAAACCGAAATCAGGTAGGCGAGCGACCTTCCATCCAGCGATCGTTTCGCCGAGAGCCGCAGCCACAGCTTCCTGAATGCTGTTCGCCTCTTCTGCCGTGGTCGGTCGGCTCAATATCGGAAAGCGGTCGGCCAATTCTCCGCTGCGCCGTGCTGCAAGCAGAACCTCGGTCGCCTTCGCAATTGCACTACTATCCATACTGCCACGCCCGCACTGACAACCAAAACTAAGCGAGTTTCCCGCGGATCTCGCGGCTGCTCCCTTATCTAAGTTTTCTTTTTATGAGGGGATACTTCCATCTGCGGATACCGTACGTTCGAGTCGCAGCTTGCCGATACGATCGGATGCTTCCTGACGCGTGCCGGCGCGGTCCGTCTCGTCCGGATTCCCTAGAATTTTTTGGGCGCCCGCAACAAGAAGATCGTTAATCCAACAAAAATTCATAAAATCCTCGCGCACCCGCTTCCCTGCGGCGTGAATGCGCGCGGAGGCCGTCTTCACAGCATTCTCGACATCGGGGTGAGATGGATTGCCCGGGTGACCGAGATCCTGAGATAGATCCATCATGCCGAAGCTAAAATAGTCGACCCCTGACAGCGCCGCCAGTTCGCTCACATTTTGTAGAGCGGCACGGCTCTCGATCATCAGGCAGACTGATACGCGATTATTACAGGCGGTCAGATAATTCTGCCGTTCGCTGATCTCAGCACCGTATTCCGGACGGCCGGAGCCGAATGACCGGTTGCCGAGCGGAGCAAAATAGGCGGCATCGACCACGCTCTGAGCATCTTCCACAGTGTCGACATGAGGAGCGACGACGCCGAGAATGCCGCGATCAAGAAATCGCGTTATGGTCGATACCTGACGATCGGCAATCCGAGCGATCGATGTAAGACCGCAGCGTTCAGCAGTAATGCATGCGATTTCGATATCGCGCCAATCGAAACAACCATGTTCACCATCAATATAAACGAAGTCGAGATCGGCAGACTGGGCCAGGACCTCGATGATGGTTGGGGCGGGAAAGGTCAAGTGAACGCCGCGAATGCGTTCACCAGTTGCGGCCGCAGCCTTCACCGCATTTTTGACCAACGTCATGTAACTCTCCCTGGGTGGCGGCGATATCTAATCAAGAACACGCCACGTCACCCTTAGTCGTCTTGTCCAAACCACAGCCATCCGGTCTAGTTATCGCTCCGGATATGCGGGCTGGTTGCGACAATAGAAAACAGGCGACCGGAACTCCGGTCGCCTGCGCCCCGATTCAGAATTCCGCCCCATTCCGGACGACGTATCCATAAGCAGCGTTGCTGCGTTGACCGCCATCCTTGAGATATGCCTGCTTCATCTGGCCAATACCGTCTTGTTCCCAGACCGACAGGTCACCTTCCTTCACGGGCACCTTGTAGTGACGCGCGGCGTTGAGGCCGAGGATCGACTTCTTCACCAAACCATTGCCTTCGCCAAGAGGCGCGTAGCCGAATTTCTTCTGCAGAGCTTCGGGGATCTCGAGGCGACGGAACGCCTCGATCTGCCATTGCGGTCCGCCTTGCCATACAGCATCGGTACCCCAGAAAACGCGCTCGTAACCGAGCCCCTTGACCAGCATGCCGACGATACCGGCCGCGACACGAGGGCTGGTCGTAGCACAGCATCCGAAACACGTTCCCAGATCGGCATAAACGTTGTTCACCCCGTACTTTTCAGGAATCGCCGCGAGATCGCTGATCCAACGCAAAGCGCCCGTCTTTTCGAAATGGGCGAGGTCCTCAACGAAGTCCTGTTGGAAGACCGCGATCCCGGCGTGATAGATCACGAAGTCGATCTGCGGCCAATCCTTTGCCGCCTTACCGACATCGTCCACCGTCGCGTATTGCCAGGCGTCTGGCATCGAGCTGGCGTAATCCGCCGGCAAGAGCCCCTTGTGAATGCACACCGTGGTGATGCCCGACTTTACGGCGCGCTCGTAGAACGGATACATCAGCTTCTCGTCGTCGAGTCGATACGGATACCGGGCACCCTGGGGAACGATCGGGTCACCGACGGTGTAACCCTTCCAACTCGTCGGCTTCAGAACTTCGATGCCGCGTTCGACTTCATCCATCCACCCCGGCGTCCCTGGCATGATCATGGTGTGGTACAGCAGGCGTCGATTCTTTGCGGCGTTATTCACCACGTCGGCAGCCTGCTTGATCTGATCGTTCGACAAAAATTCCTTATCTGGATCGTCAGTCGGTGCGCCACTCAAGAGCGCAAGCGAAGTATCGCTGTCGAAGTAGATTTCCTTGAAGAAATTGTCGAACTTGTAAAGATCGAGCGTCAGTGCGGAGGACGGCGCAAGCGAGCGATTCCATCCATAGTCGGATGCCCATTTCGCCAAGCCCAGATGCTCTTCCCAGGAATAATCGTCGCGCACAAAGTGAACCTGGTCGTCAAAGACGAACTGCTTGGCAAATCCGGCCCGCCAAGCTGCCGCGGCCCCCGGATCTGTGGCCTCATCGCGGCCGACGGCAAAGACTTTTCCATGCACCTGGTTCATGGCTTCGAAGGCAGCAGCCATGCCGGACGCACTGCGCAGAAACGTCGCAGGGTCCATGCCCAATTTTCGACCTGTCGTATCGGCTGCGGCTTTGATCCGCGCCTCTACTTCGCGCTGCTGAGGTGTCTGCGCTATGGGGTTGAATTCGCCGTTGGAAACCATCTGGGTCGGAACCGGTGAAGGAAAGGCAGCTTTTTCAGCCGGTGCCAGTCCTGCAAGCTCGCGATCACTCAGAAACGTCATATCCTCACCCTCCTAACGAAACCAACCCACAACAACGCCCGTGCCTTCCCCCGGCACCTTGTCGAACGCAATCTACCAATGGGAAGACCGGAAGGAAAATTGATACTCCCCCCGTTATATGATAAGTAATTCCTATGATGAACGTGACGCTCGCTCAGCTCCGAACATTCGAACGAATCGTTCGATTGGGGAGTTTCAATGCCGCCGCCCAAAACTTGTCCCTGACTCAGCCGAGCATCTCGCAACGCATGCGGGAACTCGAAGATGCGCTGGGCACCAAGCTGTTCATCCGGCGCGGACCGAAGATCAATATCACGGCCGAAGGAACGGCATTGCTGGCTTATGCCGACAGGATGTTGGAAACGGTGCGCGAAATGTCGGAACGATTCCGCACGCGCAATCCGCTCATCGGCCAATTGCGCCTCGGTCTCAACGAGACTTTCGGACAGGTCTGTCTTCCGGAGCTTTTGCGTCGTCTCGAGGGGCGATATCCCGCTCTTGAGACGTCGATGCATGTCGGAGACACGCCGACCGTCAGTCGTCTTCTCAATGATCGACAACTGGACGTCGCGGTGATCTCCGAGCCGGATGTCGCCGACCACGTGCGGCGGGAAGCAATTGGCACGAATGAACTGAGTTGGTTCGCCAGCAACGAAGCTGACATCCCGCGCGGCGTTTTGACGCCGCAGGATCTCGGCAGCCATCATTTGGTTGTCTCGCCGCCGCCGGCACGCCTCTACACCACGGCCATGCGATGGTTTAGCCAAGCGGGCGTTGAGCCGCAGCGAATTAGCATGTGCAACAGTCTCCTCGTCACTATTCCGACGATCTTGAGCGGGCTGGCGATCGGCCTCATTCCGGCGCGCGTGATGGCAGATAAGGTGGCTCGCGGCGAAGTGCGACGGCTCAACGTATCGCCGCCGCTGCCCGGTCACCGCGTCTCGATTTGCTACCAGATCAGCGAATTCGGACCCGGGCTCCAAGAAGTGGTCCAATTGGTCCGCGAACTCGTCCAGCACTATCGCGTGTTTGTATAAGCGCACCGGTCACTGGCCGTAGGGCATAAGTGTCGTGGCCGCCCGGCCGCTATAGTTCAGATAGACGGTCTTCTTCCTCAAGAAGACCTCGAGGCCGTGGATGCCATCGTCGCCGCCCAGTCCGCTCTGACGGTAGCCGACATGGAAGCCCTGCAAGCTTTCCGGGCCGATGCGATTGACATAAAGCTCGCCAAAATCGATTTCGTTGACGGCCCGCATCACCCGGCGCATGTCGCTTGTAAACAAATACGCCGAGAGACCATAGCGGCTGGCATTCGCGTCACGCAGCACGTCATCGAAAGAGTTGAAAGAAGCGATCGGAATGACCGGACCGAAAATCTCATCCTGCATGATCGGCATCTCAGCCGAAACGCCGGTAAGGACCGTCGCCGCGTACCAGTAGCCGCCCGGCGTCGGCGGTGCCTTCGGCCGGGCTCCGCCGAGAGCGAGTTTGGCCCCACGCCCAACCGCGTCGCCGACCATCGCCTCGACCTTCTCGAGCTCTGGTTTCGACACCTTCGGCCCGATGTCCGTGGTCTCGTCCTGCGGATCACCAATCCGAAGCTTGCGTGCTTTCTCGATAAACGCCTCGAGAAAGCGTGGATAAATATCCTTATGAACGAAGGTTCGCTCATTGCAGATACAGACCTGGCCACAATTCATGAAGCGTGACGTGATGGCGCTCGAAACTGCCAGATCAAAGTCCGCATCGGGCATCACGATGAAGGGTGCCTTTCCGCCAAGCTCGAGCGAAACCGGTGTCAGACGCTTCGAGGCGGCGCCCATGATCTGTTTACCGGTAGGAACGCTGCCTGTCATCGTGATGAGATCGACGCCATCGGCTTCGACAAGACGTTTTCCGACAGTCGCGCCGCCTCCAGTCACGACGTTCACAACACCGGCAGGCACGCCGGCCTCAATGAACAGATCGGCCATGGCAAGCGCCGACAGCGGCGTAATCTCATGGGGCTTTAGGACGATCGTATTTCCCGCGATCATTGCTGGCGCAACTTTGCGCGACACGAGCGCAGAAGGGTAATTCCAAGGAATGATGCCGACAACGACGCCGACCGGCACACGCTGAATCCAGATCTGCTCGTCGCGAACATCTGAAGGGAGAATCTCGCCTTGGATGCGACGCGCAAATTCAGCGAAGAAGGTGAAGAATTCCGCTGCGCCGCCGACCTCCCCGCGCGCCTCGCTAATGGGCTTTCCTTGCTCGGCGACAATCAAACGCGCCAACCTGTCAGTATCCCGTCGAATCAGGGCAGCGATGCGGTGCATGATCTGCGCCCGCTCGATCGGTGCCATTGCGGCCCACGTCGGTTGAGCCCGCCGAGCAGCCATCAATGCGGCATCAACCTCGGCGTCACTCGCCTCTGGAATGGTCGCAAAGACTTCACCAGTTGCGGGGTTGATAACCTCGCGAGAGGCAGAACCGGCTGTCTGCTTCCCATCGATCAACATCCGCCAGGGGCCATTCAGAGAGGCCATCATTCACTCCTTGATGGATTGCAGGATTCCTTTGGCGTGGCGCTGCGAGCCACTAAAAGATGCCTATTTCACAACAGAGATTCGGGCTCGGTCCATCGTCAGCGCCACTGCACCGATAATGACGAGACCGTAAGCCAATGGTTCGTAACCGGGATCGATACCCACGATCGCGATACCAACGCGCAACACAGTCACAGTGAGCACGCCAATCAAGGTGCGCCCCAATCCGCCGAAGCCGCCGGTGATGGCTGTTCCCCCGATTACCACGGCTGCGATGCTCGGCAGCAGCAACTTGTCTGCGCCCGATGGATTGCCGGCGTAGCTGCGCGCCACCATCGCCACTCCCGCAATGCCGGCGAAGAGTCCTGAAAGCGTGAAGATCAGAATTTTTACGCGCCCGACGCGGATGCCCGAAAGAAGTGCAGCAGTCTCTCCAAGGCCGATGGCCAACACATATCGACCAATCGACATCCGCCGAAAGACGAGGACGAGCGCGAGTAGCAACGCGAGACCGCCAAAAAACGCGATTGGAATACCCAGAACAGTTGCCTGCAGCCAACCGACCGCGTCGTAGCCTTCATCCACGGATATCGTCGTGTGCGCGATCGCCAAGGCGATCCCCGACCACAGGCCCAGGCCTGCCAGCGTCACAACAAAGGACGGAACCTGCGCGACGACGTGTATGTATCCCTGAGTTGCGCCGATCGCCATGCATGCGACCAGCACCGCGGGAATCGCCCAAAATCCGATTTCTGGCAGCAACAGAGCCAATAGAATCGAAGCCAACGACGCGATCGACGCGATCGAAAGATCGATCCCCCCGATCATAATCACCATCGTCTGCGGAATTGCGAGTAAGAGGATGATGGTGGATTCGCCGAGCAGAACGCCGAAGCTGTACAGCGAGAGAAAAGAAGGAGCAAAAAACCCAACGACCAGAATCAGCGCCACTAAAACAACGGCGGGCATCACGCCGCTGAGGATGGCACGAAGGGACGCCGGCGATAACGATAAGGCAGCGGTAGCCGGCCCTTCGACCCCCTCGCCCCCCACTTCCAACTCACCCTTAGCCATACCCATCGCCTTTGTCGCGTGATCGCCCGCCAATAGCTCCTGGCGCTCGATCAAATCATGTTCTCGAGAATTTCCATCTGAGTCGGCTTTCCATCGCCGACCGGCAATCGCGCTGTGATTGCGCCGTCGCGCATGACAAGAATCGTATCGCTCAACGCCAGCAATTCTTCCAGCGTGTCCGCGATGAGAAGAATGCTGATGCCGTTCTGCGCAAGCTCTCGAACACGGGCAAAAATCTCAGCCTTGGCACCGATATCGAGGCCACGCAGCGGATGATCCAGAATCAGCAGGCGTGGGTGCTCGGCGATTAGCCATTTGGCCAGAACAACTTTCTGTTGATTGCCGCCGCTCAACTGCCCTGCCAAAGCATGGTTCGATGGAGTCTTGATGCGCAAACGCTCGACCCACTGTGAGACAAGCTTCTGCTCCCGCTGCGAATCGAGAAACCAACCTCGGCGCGCAACTTTGAGATGCGCCAGCGTCATGTTTTCCCTGACGCTCATATTCGGGACGAGACCCTCGATGCGGCGTTCCGAAGGAACGTATGCGATACCCATCTTGACGGCGTCTGCCGGTCCATCGAATTTGATGACACTGCCATCCAGCAGAACCTCGCCGGCGCTCGGCGCCTCCGCGCCATAAACGGTACGACAGACACATTCGCGACCAGATCCTTCGACGCCCGCAAAGCCGAGAATTTCACCGGCATGCAGATCGAAACTGATGTCTCGGTAGTCGGAACGATGGGCCAAATTGCGAAGGCTGAGGCGTACTTCGTTCTCGATTGGCCGCGCGGGTCTATCATGGCGGCGATACTGTTCGCTCAAATGCTTGCCAAGCATCAAGCGCTTCAAATCCTCTGCATCGACAGACCGAGCATCGCGCTCCCCGACGCATTGACCATTGGTCATGACATAGATGCGGTCCGCGACGCGCAGGACTTCATCGAGGCGGTGGGAAACGATGACAACCGAGGCCCGGCTGCGCAGGCGCTCGATCTGATGCAGAACCGTATCGATTTCTTCGGCGTCGAGTACGGAGGTCGGCTCGTCCAAGAGAATGATAGGTTCGACGCCGATACGGTCCTCAATCGTTAGGACCTTGGCCAGTTCCACCATTTGCCGCTGCGCAAAAGATAGTGAGCCAGTTATGGTGTCAGGCGAAATATCGCACCCAAGCTTGTCCAGTTGGCGGCGCGCCATCTCCTTGAGCTTACGCCAGTTGTACAGTCCGAACCGAACGGCCTCCCCTTCGCAGCCGAGAAAAATATTCTCAGCGACTGTGAGATTGAGCAGCAAAGACTGTTCTTGGAATACCATGCCGATACCGGCTTTCGCGGCGGCTGAAAAACTCGCTTTGGTGAGCGGCCGGCCACGAACGACCACATTGCCTTCATCAGGCCTAATCAGTCCGGCGAGGATCTTGAGGAGGGTGGATTTGCCCGACCCGTTCTCGCCCATCAGACCGATGACTTCGCGACTACGGATCATCAGGCTGACATCGCGAAGAGCCTGAACGCTGCCGAAGCGCTTTCCGATAGACTCAAGCGAAACGGCGATCTCGCTCACTTCACCACCCTCAGGCGGGCACGAAAGCGCCAAGTGGCCGCAACCACGGCGACCAGAATAATCACGCCTTGCACGGCCTTCTGAAGATAGGGCGTTACCCCGATGAAGATCATGCCATTGGCCAAAACGGTAAGGATGAGAACCCCGACCGCCGATTGGATCACACCGCCTCGGCCGCCGCTGAGCGACGTGCCACCGATAACGACGGCAGTCAGCGTAAGAAACATCTGCTGCGCCCCGATTTCTACATGTCCGAGGCCGAGCCGTGCCGACTCCAAGACGCCACCAAGGCCGGCGGTTAATCCGCAAAGTCCAAATCCGAGCACTTTGTAAAAATTGATACGAACACCCGAGAGTTTGGCGATCTCCTCGGACCCACCGATGACGTAGGTGTAGCGGCCGAAACGGGTGAAGTTCTGCAGCAAGTAACCGATGACGAGGCAGACCAGTGCGACGAGCGTCAAGTTCGGTACGCCGATCGTTTCACCTAAAGCCCAACCTCGAATGCTCATGTCGCGGATTTCCGGAGGTTGCCCTCCCGAAATAAGCATCGCGATCCCTGAGGTGACGGACCAGATACCGAGTGTCACCATAAAAGATGGAATACGCAGTCTGGTGATCAGAATTCCGTTGAGCGTCCCAAACATCGCCCCAACGCAGATGCCCACCAACAGCGCGATCACGCCCAAATCGAAACCGGTCCTGCTGTTGCGCAGAAGCATGGCGCAAGAGAGCGAACTGACCGCCATTACACCTTCGACAGAGAGGTCTATCGATCCTTGGAGGATGACGTAGGTCATCCCGGTCGCGAGAATAAGTGGGATGGCGGACTGGCTGGCCAGGGTTTTGAGATTAGCGAGGCTTGCAAACCGCGCATCGCCGATCGAGAAGGCGGTATAAAGAATCACCAACGCGAGAGCCGGCCCCCAAGTCACGGCCATCTCGCGGAGAACACCGATTACCTTACGCATGTTGCCATCGCGTGCTGCCAGCGATGGCCACTGTATGACGCCGGTTGGTGTCCGATCCATCACACGCTCATTCGCTTATACATGACCTTACCGGTCGATCGATCGCCGCGGCGGCATTGACAGTCCCCCCACGGCGATCGACTCCCAATCTCAGGCTAAGAGGCAGCTCCTGTATCTCGGCTCCAAATCTTGTCACACGCCCAGTCTCCAGCGAAAGCGCTGGCCGGCGGAGGCTTCAGATACTGGTTTACGTTATCCTTCGTGATCGTAATCAGCCGCAGATAGAAATCACGATGCTCATTCGTCCACTGCTTCGGTGGCGGCACCTGACCGGTCAATACGCAGTACCCCATGGCGAAACCTATACTGCCCTGGTAGTAGGCGTCAGTAGAGGCGGTAGCGACCATTTCTCCTTTGGAGACGGCTTCGATCGCCGCAGGAATGCCGTCGGCGCCGACAACCGGAATCTTGCCCGCCAAACCAGCGGCACGCAAAGCTTCAACCGCGCCCAGAGCCATATCGTCATTGGCCGCCCAGATCCCTTTGATCTTGTCACCGTACTTCGCCAGCCATGCCTGGACGATAGGGAAGGCCTGCGTACGGTCCCAGTTGGCGGTCTGTTGATCGAGCAGGGTCACCTTCGAATTGGCGGCAATGACTTTCTTCAGGCCCGCAAAGCGCAGCTGCGCGGGCTTGTTATCGAGAATCCCCTGTAGCGCGACGATGCCGCCTTCGCCACCCATCGCCTTCACCAATTCCTTGGAAATCGATTCGCCCTGGTCCAAACCGTTGACGCCGACATGGCCGATCCAGTGATCGTTGCCATTGAAGGGCTCAAACCCATCCGGATGCGACCAGTGCGTTACAATCCATGCGCCCGTCTGATTGGCAATCTCGACCATCTGACGGACGGCCGGAAGATTATTGGGTTCGACATTGAAGATGGTACAGCCCGGATTGGTCGCGAGCAGCGATCGCATCAAAGAAACCTGCTTATCGGTATCGCCTTGATTAAGCTGCAACACGTATTGGCTATCACTTAGTCCAGCCCATTGGACAAAAAGGCGCCCGCCCTTATCGAGGTCGCCATGGTACGGCTGAGAAATCTCGCGCATCGAGTTGACGAAGCGAATTTGAGACTTATCGCAGGCGGCAGAAGCGTTCGATATCTGCGTCACAGTACCCACAAATAATGAAACCGCGATCAGTCCAAATAATTTGGATTTTTTCATGATTTTCCTCCCCTGTAACTTATGAGCGCCGGCTCCCTTATGGCGGAAGCCCCAGAATGACTTTCGCAGTCACCTTTTGCGCTTGGTTCATCAGTTGCAGGAGCGTAGCAATCCGGATCGAAGAAGGAAAATTGATAGTTCCCCTAGCACATAATAACATTTTCTTATCATCTAAGATTAGACGATGATTCACGCGCGCCTTCGAGACCGCGGCGCCACCGTGTACAAAGGTGTGAATATTTCAGTCAAAAATTAAGACGCCGGGCTGAAGCTATCTTTCTGTGGGATCAAGTGTCTTGTCGCTGTCTCCCTGCGCGATTTTGTCGCGAAGCGGCGTCTGCTCATGCGGGCTCAAAGCGATCAGCAACAAGGTAAGATAGGTAAATGCCTGAGAGAAGTTACCCACCTGACGCCGGCGCGAGTGTCGAATTTCTTGGACAGCAAACCCAGATCGTTGCGTAGACCAAGCAGCCTATCGAGGAACAATGAACTCACCCCGCGCTTCGCCCGTTGTTCGCTGACGCTCGTTTGTGATCGCCGGCCCAATGTGGATACAGTTGTGGATAGGCATTCATTCTCTCACCTATCACATTGCTATAATTATATAAAATAGCTCTCTTTGCCTTCCTCCCTGGAGTCAGATACAGAAAGGTCCGGCGAAAATTTGGTAGGCCCCTCAAAAGCACCCTCGATCTTCGAGCACATCCCCTTCGGGTGCCGAGCATCACAGACTCTATGTATCCTTCGCCGTGAGCCATAAGGATGGCAGCGACCAACCCGCGGCGCCTATGCTTCCCACCTAAGGCCAGCATCCTCAAGGACGGGCGCGTGGCGTTTAACATCACGGCCAACGACCTCCAGCTAGTCGCTTTGGTCGAGTACCGAGGGGGCCAGCTGTTTATTCGCTTTTTCCGCACCACACCGAGTGAGGCGGGATCGATCCGGAGACGGTGTGATGAAGACAGAACTGATCGTGATCGAGAACGACGCGGATCTGGCAGAGGCGACTGCGTTGGTCGCAGCGCTGATGAAGAAACCGGGCACCGAAGCCAGACTGCGGGCCCAGGCTAAACTAGTCGAGGACTATGAGAGCCGGAAATGGCCCCGCCGTCCTATCGGACTGCCGGCGCTGCTGACCTATGTGATGGACCAGCACGGCTTAAAGCGGGCCGATCTGATCCCGCTGTTTGGGACGGCGAGCCGTGTGAGTGAGGTGCTGAACGGCAAGAGTAGCTTGAGCATGACTATGGTGCGCCGGTTGCATTCGCGTTTCGGTATTTCCGCCGGCTTGCTAATCCAGCCAGCGTAGCCGACGGTAGCAGCCTGACATGGAAGGAGCCACCGGCGTGAAGCGGTCTCAGTATCCTTCCTGCCGCTTTGATCGACGTAGTGACACCATCCGCTTCGAAGAACTCGTATCAACGGTCGAGGGGGTGACACCACTCCGCTCGACGGTGCGTGTGACGACGGCCGGGGGTGACACCACCCGCCCTCCCGATCGAGCCCTGACGGCCTCAAGAGCCGAGGGGGTGATACCACCACCTTCGATCACTCACATGGTGGCGGTTGGGGGTGATACCACTCGCCCTCCGCATTCAGTCCCGACGACTTCAAATGCTCAGGGGGTGATACCACCCCCTCCGATCGCCCATGTAGTGACGGTCGGGGGTGATACCAGCCGCCCCTGATGTCCAGTTCCGAAGGCTTCAAAAGCCGAGGGCGTGATACCACCCATTCCGACAGCTTTTTCACAAGGCTAGGTGCGGGACACCACCACGCCCCGCGGCGCCTGACAGCAAAAACCGCGTGACACCACCCGAGCCTGGAATCGATCATCGCGGGCATCCTCGATTTGCTGCGTGACACCAGCATGTCTCCAGCCGCCGGACCCGCAAAACTGCGTGACACCACCCAAGTCCGGAATCGACCCCCGCGGGCACCCTCGATTTGCTGCGTGACACCAGCACGCCTCCAGCCGCCGGACCCTCAAAACTGCGTGACACCACCCAAGTCCGGAATCGATCCCCGCGGGGACCCTCGATTTGCTGCGTGACACCAGCACGCCTCCGGCCGCCGGCCCCTCAAAACTGCGTGACACCACCCGAGCCCGGAATCGATCCTCACGGGCACCCTCGATTTGCTACGTGACACCGGCGAGCCTACTCTTTCGCGTCGGTAAATCGATCGCCATGGAATCCTAGGAATCTATTCCTAGGAATATATATAACTAACGCGCGTGCCCCCGTCCTCCAGACCAGCCTCTTGCCATAACTTCCTAGGAATCTATTCCTAGGAATATATAACTAACGCGCGCACGCGCGCGTAGTTATGTATTACTAGTAACACATGTTTTACTAGTAACGCTTGGCGAGAGCGCCTGATTTATGAATGCGCAATACCGCAAACTTGGCAGTTTGCTTGCGGGCGCTCCGCGCTACCCTCGCCGGGGCGTGAAGCTCGCGGTCCAAAACTCATCGTCGATCGACCTCGGCATCGCTTCGTGAATATCGCTTCTCGGCGCTCTCGCTGAGCAGGACTGCCCGATTCGATTTTTCCGACGCCCGGGTGCGGGGAGAAATGAAATTGCCCTCCTGCGCCTTCCTAGCGTCTCGCAAAAACTCGCGCGCTCGAGGCTGCCGAGTCGCGGCGCATCTCCGCACCTCGTCGCGTCGGCTTAAAGAAAATCATTTGGAAGACACCTGAAGGCCCCGGCGACAAGACGTCGCTCGTGTGCTAAAAGATACTCATGAACAGCATTCCAAACATTCCATCGAAAAGCGAATTGGAAAGCTGTATCCGGGTGATCGCCGATCCCCGATCTGAAATCCACCAGTTCGGCGATGTCGATGGCATTGTCGAGATAGCCAGAAATCTTTGGCTCCATGCCGTGGACCTTCGTGCATGCACTGGCATGACCGAGACGGCGCCCGCGCATTACGGGAAGCGAATTGTCGAGATCAACGACAACCCTCTGCGCGCCGCAGTCGCGGATGCTTTGAGCGCGCAGCACGGAAGCTGCCCACCGACATTCGTGGCAACATCGGACGGACCGCAGGGTCGTATGCGAATCACGTACGATCTTCCGAGCGGCACCGCCGAATGCCGGTTTATCGGATCGGCTGCCAACACCGCAAATGAAGCCGATCGCGGGAAGAAAATTTCTCGCGTGCCGACGGCATCGGTACCTCCTCCAGCGGAACTCGTCTACCTGGACGCCGGCCAACTGGCTCAGGTTCTGAGATGCTCCAAGCAGACCATCTACAACAGACTATCGTCTTACAGCTGGTCCCTGCCGCCTCCGACACGCCTGCCTGGCACACGCGGCCCTCGATGGCTGCCGAGTGTCGTGAGAGAGTGGCAACTCCAGCACCAAAGGAACAAGGAAGCCGGCTCCCGACAACGCGGTCGGCCAACTAAGGCTCAGCAGATCGCCAAGCGCGCGTCCGAAGCAACATCGGACTGACCGTCAGACCTCGCGGGCGCTTCTGGTAACTGAGGCAAGCGTCGATATTAGCGGAGGTGATCATGCGCCTTTGTGAGGCATATGAGCGCTTCGATGAAGCGCGTTGCGAATTGCTGCTGCGCCCAACGGCACCAGCTTGGACATCCGCAAGGTCGAAGCGTTCGGTATGTGCTGAGGCTGTTGGGACACTCGCCCTAGATGGAGAACTCATCGACTTCGAGGAGCTTTTCCTTTCCATATCGCGTCCGAGTCCCGAAGAGGACAATCACACTCTCTTAGCTGCGAAAAATATTCTTCGAGCTCTGGCCCGCATCTTCGCGATACGTCCCGCCTATGTGCTCCCCATGCACGCCGCGAGCGACTGTGAGACTGTTCTGGAACTGCACGAGATGGCTCTCGAAGGTCTCGTACCCACACCCGCGCTCGGAGTCTGGCGAACCGACATTGAGGGAGCAGCTGGCTCCTTCTCGGGTCAGGGCATACCTGCGCACGACATTCCCGATGCAATGGCCAGGTGGTCTCAGGCCTTCGCAGCAGAGACATATGACGGCCATCGTCTGGCGCGACTCGCAGATGCTTATGCTGTGTTCGATCGCATCCAGCCATTTTCTATCGGCAACGGTCGCACGGGGCGCCTTCTGCTTCAGTCCATGGCGATCGAAGATGGCTTACCGTTTTTTCCGATCTCCCAGTTACTCTGGGAGAACCGCGCTGTTTGTTCCGATATCCTTAGCCGCGCCCACGCATCGGACGGCGTCGATAAGTGGCGCTCGGCATTCGCCGACCTATGCGTCGATGCCATCCAACGTCTTCGTTAGCCCGCGATCACCTTTGCTGGAGTGGGCGCGTCTATGACCTGACTGCCGGTCGAGGAACCCAGTCTGGCACGTGCGGACCTGATCGCGAGTAGCCAGTCATTCGCCAGATTGACCCGGCTTCCGAAGGGGATTTGAAGGCGAATGGGAGCATGGTTTGCTCCCTCCCAAACCAGGTTCAGAACCGCATTGTCTTTATAGATGACTTTCGACTTGGTTTTTGCGCCGAACGTCCAACCTCCCGTAGCTCCGCCTGGGAAAGTCGCGCCTACATAAGGTCGACCCGAAACCTTCCCCTCGATGGTCACGTCTTGACGATTCTGCACCTCGGCCGCGATCAGCTTTACGGCGGGAACGATCCGCTCTCCCGTCTGATCTACCAATCGAACCAAGCCACGCGGTGTGTCGAGCGCCACCGCGAAGGGCCAAGGCTGGCTTATGCGATGAACGAAGGTCGGCTGGAAATCCGTCACGCCCCCATCGATCGTTGGCGCCGCAGACAGGGTTTGCAGCGCTACGTCCTGGTACTGGTGGGATCGGTTCATATTCCTGACGGTCAGAACGATGTCTCGCACCAGAATCAGGGCTAAGAGTAGGAACACGACGCCTACCAGAATCCAATAGCTTCGGATGGGAGCGAACTGCAGTGCGATAAGTCCAGACACGCTCGCACCGAGCGCCGATCCCAATACCGATTTTATACCCGCGGACGCCGATGAAAGCCTTATCCCTGATGGCATAGCCAACGCTCCCCGCAGCTAGAGACTGCCACCACCTTGCTGGAGCGCAGCCTGCTGAGTTCTCTACCCAACATCCAGTTCGCCGAATTGCCCGACGCGCTGCACACGCTTCGTCTGCCGCACCATCTCTCGAAGCATGTCGATCGTGCCTTCCCGACCGATCAAGTTGATCCCGATATCGCCAGCGGTCTCTAGCATGGCCGCCAGCACGGCTATAGGATCCCGTCCTTCCCGGATCATCTGATTGCAATACTGAGCCACGTTCTGCTTGATCGGCGCGACCGCAATTTTCAATTCGGTAGGCGTCATTCCGCAGCTCCCCGGCGACCAAAACGACTTCAGGTATATCTGAATACTTCAGGTATACCTTATGGTGAGATTCCAGACAATGATGATCACTGGCCTGCATGGACGTTCGCAGGCAGTTCGGGTCAAGTCTTCGACAATTGCGCCAGCACCGCGAACTGTCTCAAGAGGACCTCGCGTTTTCCGCGGGACTGAGCGTCACCTATCTGAGCGACATCGAACGAGGTATCGCCAATCCATCCCTAGTAATGATCGCTGAGCTTGCGCAGGCACTGAAGGTCCAGCCTGTGGAGTTGCTCAAAGATGTGACGGTGACGAGTAAGGGTCGGCCTGGCCCCCGCAAACGTAGCCATTCTGAAAGCTGATCCGCGCCTGCCGGCCTATGCCGCAATTCAGTCGGCTCAACCGACGCCACGCGCCAAGTGCGGTCAAATATATGGCGACCATGAATTGGGTCGCTTCGTCTTGTGGGCCACATTTGGGAATTGAATGAACTGCGTGGCTTTACATAGGTGGCCTAAGGAACGACCTTTGGCTTGATGCCGACTCGATTGAGTACTTGCGTATAGACCTGCGCTTCTCCCGGCATCTCCAAGGTCGCAACAATGGCGAAATGAGCTTCCTCTTCGATGTCATCCGCTTCACGCTGGACATCAAGCTGTATAAAGCCGTTACTCGCTATTGCTGCAGCCTTGTCTCCATCCCATCGACGATGGACGACCGTCCCCTTGTGCGCCTGCCTCGACTCTGGTTGCGTGCTGACAGTTTGAATGCCTGCGACGCCGAGAGTGCTGGGATCGACTATCTTCATGCGCACAGCACGGTAGGCCACCGCACCCGGTCGCGCAGGCGAAAACCAAGCAAGCGTAGCGAAAAACCCGTGAGGTTGAGGCTTACCCGACATGGCATCAGGCCATGGAATCTGAAAGCGTCTTCCTTCATCGGCATTGATGGTGCCAACACCCCAAAGCGTTGCGCGATCGTCCGCGCAATTGATCGCTAGATCCGGATTATACGCACCGAATCCGAGATACCGGCGTACATTGTCCTTACGGCGGTAGGACTGATGAGAACCATACGGACCGAGAATCTCCGTCAACAGGAGATGAGCATGAGTCCAACGCGCTCCGTGAACCAAGAGCGCTTTGAGCAACGCCGCGCGTTGCCGGCTGGGGAGTGCTACGAAGTCTGGATACGCCGCCTCCAAAGCTTCATGCGCACGGGCGGCGACGCCTGTCGCAAGAGCGGCAGCGACACTACTTCCTACCGTCTGACCTACAACATTGGGAGAGGGAGAATTTGCCGCAGGCGGGACGGCGACTGCTATACCTCCGAAGGTCCCTGCGTTGACCGCCAAAGGCGCAAGCCGATGGTGGTCGCCGTTGGCTAATAGACGAACATGATGGCGGCCACCCGGCGCAAGAATGTCCGGCTTAGTCGCACCCCCATGGCCCGGCCCCAAGCCACTCGAAATCGTACACAGTCCGGTTCCTTCCCAAACATCAAAAGTCGAAGCGGGAAGGTGGCGATTCGGAGCTTGGTCGTTATGCAATGCGCCTACGGTTATCGCGTTGATCGCCTCGGCTGGCGCCAAGATGCGGCGCATCGCCATCTGCGCTTTGCTCGCTCCTAAAGCCACGCGGCTCTTCTCTTCGAGCGGAAGGTCCTCGAACTGAGTTGCGTTCATGTTCAGCGTCTCGAGATGGCCGAGATGATTGCCGGCGCTGATGACGAACAGAACTCCGTATTTGCTGGCCAGATAATCGACGACGCGCGCCCAACCAGACATACGGTCAGCGAACGGCTTGTTAGCATCGCCGAGTGACGCGTTGATGACGACGACGTGGGGTGCCGCCGGTGAAGGGCCTTCGCGCATTCGCACGAGCGCCTGCTCGAACAAGTCGGCCGGCAGTCGATCTGGAAATCGCTCGGACTGATCCAGATTGGTAGTTGCGTAAAGCATGTTCACGAAATAAACGGGCCGCTCCAGGGGGCGAACCCACGCGCCGTTGAGATCACCATGGACAACAGCAGAAGCCATTGCCGTTCCATGCCGACGTTGACCGACCGCCACGGGCTCAAGACCGAATAGATCGTCGACCGACAAGGTTCCGGCGAGTTGAGGATGGGCGGACAAAGGCACCGCATCGAAGACCGCAGCAATCGGGTCTCCAGAGACCGCATGCGGCACACGTGGCGGCACCGCGCCGATCGCTTCAAGCGGGACAACCTGCGAAACGCTTTGTGGTCTGATTTGTAAAATGACGTCGCTGCCGGCCAAGCCATCCGGCGTTAACTCAAGTGCCTCTCGAAGTACTTGGGTTGGGATATCAGCCAGGAGTGCATGGTAGCCAGCCCCTGCTATCCGCGAATGAGAGACGATGACACCGCCTCTCTCGATAATTTCTCTGCGTGCTTCTTGTTCGATGACATCGCCATTCAGACGAAACACTAACTCGATTTCGACGCGAACCGTCGCGTGTCCCGCCATGACCTCAGCATTTAGCACATCCATATCAGCGTGCGCGATACGATCTCGAGGACCCCAGCGGCGGATGTCTCTAAGTTGTGTGAGAAGGGTCTTCCATGCGCTGAAGCCAGAAGGTACGTCACCCGTGCGTTGCCAATAGCGCCAGAGACTGACGATATTGCCGAGCGCGCCCTCCGAAGGAACCATCAGGTACACGACAGCATTCTCGTCGACGTCATCGTCATCGAGATCTTCAGCGCCCAGAAACTCCAACCCTTCGATCCGCCTGACAGCTTGCTCGAATTTGGATACCGTCCCGGTCAGTTCGAATACCAAAAGCCGCTCGGGCGCGAGCCCGGCCGGGTCCGCCTGGAGTTGAAGTGTCGGCGTATTGGCTTCGAGTTGCTCTGTAAGACGGGTGAGCTTTTGGCCGGCAGCGGTTTGGGCCTGTTCGGTAGGGTTGAACCTACGTATCTGAGGATTATTCCGGCTTCCCCGGCGCCGGTCGATCGGCGCGGGTGCGTCGAGGCGCAACAGCGGTTGTTCCGGTGGTCTCGCCATGGGTCGAGGGCTTTATCCGGGTCTTCCAGAGACGTAGTTCGTAAGCGAGGACGCTCTTTAGGGCTTCCCCTCCCTGAGACAATATATGCCGACGGCGAACATTTTGGCAAAACTCAAATAATTCAGCGAAACTCGTCACGCCCATTTCTGTAGCGACCGTCGTCGGCATAATACCGGCCTCTTCAGGCCAAGTGTCAAAGAACCGCTGCACCAATACGGCCATCGACTCCAACGACGGCAAGGGCATATCGATCCGAAGCTGGAAACGACGCCAAACCGCGCGGTCTAGCAATTCTGCATGGTTCGTCGCGGCGACCACGATCGAGTAGCTAGGCAATTGATCGAGCTGCATCAATAGGAAGGACACTACGCGTTTGATTTCACCCGTCTCGTGAACGTCACCCCGCTCCTTACCGACAGCATCGAACTCATCGAAGAAGAGAACGCATGGCGTCGCGCGGACGTACTCAAACAGTCGCGAAAGGCGGGCATTAGTTTCGCCAAGATAAGCACCCACCAATGCGTCGTACCGCACCGTCAATAGCGGGACAGCGACAGCTTCGGCGATCGCTTCAGCAAGCGATGTCTTTCCATTGCCGGGCGGCCCGGACAGCAGCACTCGATGCCGCGGCTGCATCCCTTGAGCGCGAAGAAGATCCGCGCGGCGCTGTTCGTCGATTAGCTGACGGCTGAGCTGTTCGGCCGGCAACGTCAGTATCAAACTATCGAGCGTCACATGCGGCTCAGATTCGATCACGAAATCGCGACCGGCGGTATTCGGGCGACGCAATTCACTTGAGGTGGTAACAGGCACATTTTGCAGAGCACGATGCAAACGATCGGCGAGAACGTGATGACTCTTCGCGCGTTCCTCGGCAACAATCGCTTCGACGGCAGTAGTCATCGTCGCGCGATCGCCCGCGGCGCTCGCCTTAACCAATGACACCAATAGATCGCTTCTAGCCATCGAAAATCACATTCGCTATATCCGCGATTACAATAACACGTCGATTCCTCCGATGGAATCCCCTGAGCGACGATCATTTCTGATCGCGAGCATTATGGCAATTCCGCCCAAAGGCGCCGCGAAATCATCCGCTTCCCCAGACGGAGAAGGCTTCAAGCCGCGCAGCTGGATTTCATTGAGATGGGCAACCTGTCGATCGGTCGCGACTCAATTTCGAAGCGTTGCTCTTTGAAATAAGAAGGCCTTATCCCAGCCTCTTCGCCAATCGATGCGATCTCAGATGCGTATATCGCCGCAACATCTCCGGCGAGAGATGGCCGGTGATCGCCATGATCTCGTGGTCGCGAAGATCGGTCTTCTCGAAAAGCCGGCTGATCGCCTCGTGTCGCAGATCGTGCCATCGCAAGTCGGGAAATTTGTCGTCCTTCACAGAGGTGCGGAACGCATGGCCGACCGCTCGAGGCGTCTCGATTGGTAGAACCTTACCGGCCGTGGCGGCCACGGCGCCTTTCGGCACGAACGACTTAAACGCTTTAACGGCCGCTTTGCTGAGAGGGACACGACGCGGGAGATCGTTCTTCGTCTTCGGCAAGTCGAGATACGGGTATTGGCCCGAGAGATGCACCCGCTTCCAGTCCAGGCCGGCCAACTCGGCTTGGCGAATGCAAGTCTCGAGCGCGATGCGAGCGGCGGCACCGAGCCACGTCGAATTTGAATCGTCGCACGCGATCAGCAATCGCGCTTCTTCGTCGTGGCCTTTGCGGTCTCGCTTGGAGTCCAGCCGGCGATTGCGACCATTGTCCAATTCCGGACGAACACCGCGGACAACAGGGTTGTCGAGTGAGACCCTGTGGATGAGCGACCATTGTCCATAGAGGTGCGAGATCAGATTGAGGCGATGAACGCAGGTCTGCGCGCTGAATTCCGCCTCGGGTCCGATTTGCTCGCCGTCCTCGGCATTGTCTTCGTCCAGAACCCCGCGGCGCCACTCCAGCAGATCCCACGGATGGAGTGCCTTCAGCGACCAATCTGCGAAGCGACTTGCGCGCCAATATTTGATCTGGCCGATCTTCCCCTTCGACGATCGCGGCGTCCGGGGAACGATGACGAGTTCGTACCAATCGAGGGCAGCACGCAGCGACGCGTCAGCGTCTGCGGAATTCGCATCGATCTCGCCACCGGTGATCTTGCCTTCGAGGAAGCGCGCCCACTCTTCGGCTTCGCTGACCGTCTCGAAGGTCTTGAACTTCGAGACGCCGTTGCGCCGAACGCGCACGAGATACTGATGGGGACCGCGCTTCTGAATGCTCGCCATTTTGTTCCACACTTTTTTGACGCCGTGGAACAATTTGGAACAAAAAATGCCCTTTTCGTCGAGGGCGCTTTTCTAAGCCATTGATTTTATTGGAGCGGGTGAAGGGAATCGAACCCTCGTCGTAAGCTTGGGAAGCTTCTGCTCTACCATTGAGCTACACCCGCGCCGGGCCATGCGGCGGCAAGGCCGCCATTATGCCCATCCCGGGATGCGAAACAAGGCGTAGGGCAAACTCCGCGGTTCCACACCCATCCTTGGCGGCGGCTGCCGGCCCCCCCATATCTATGATAGGGTTACGCCACGATGACCGAGACCGCTCCTTTCCCTACCCTGGAACACGATCACGCCGACTGCGTGCGCACCGCGCTCGATCAGGCGGAGGAGCATTGCGAGCGCAACGGCGCGCGGCTGACCGCCATCCGCCGTCATGTGCTCGAACTGGTGTGGAAGAGCCACGCACCCGTCGGCGCTTACGCACTGCTCGACGCGCTGAACGCCGAAGGCCACAACGCGGCACCACCCACGGTCTATCGCGCCCTCGATTTCCTGATGGAACAGGGGTTGGTCCATCGCGTGGAAAGCTTGAATGCCTATCTCGGCTGCGCGCATCCTGAAGAATCGCATGCGGCGCTGCTGCTACTCTGCACAGGATGTGGCAGGGCGGCGGAGTTTGAGGACGACGGGATCGACGAACGTTTGCGCCGCGCAGCGTCGTCACGCGGGTTCACCGTCGCACGCCAAACAATCGAAGTCGAAGGCCTGTGTCCCGCCTGCCAGGATGCGACGGCGAAAGCGAAAGCCTAAGCCTCAGACGCTGATTTAGTTCTTCGCCGGAAACATCGAGTGCTCAACCCGATCGCCGACTTTGAGCCCAATCCGGTCGGCTACACCGCCATTGACCTCGAGAACCGCACGGATCGGCCCCGGCGAAGGGATGATTTCGGTTGATTCAGGCACGGCCCGCGCCGCTACGCCGACGACTTTGCCAGTGCGGTCGATAAAAATCATATCGAGCGGGATCAGCGTGTTCTTCATCCACATATAGATCGGCTGCTCGGAACCGAAATCGAACAGCATGCCGTGATCGACATCCATGCTCGGCCGGTTCATCAGGCCATATTCGCGCTCGGCATCGGTGGTCGCCATCTCGACGGTGAAGACATGCGCCTTGCCGTCCGAGGTATGGATGGTGAGCGGGCCGAGACTGGCGGCCATGGCAGGGAATGCCGCGGCGACCACCAGAGTCAGGAAGAAAAAGAGGCGCCAGAGCCGACCGGGAAAATGCATGACCGCCTGATCTTGGGGAGAACCGTGCAACTTTGCCGTCCCGTCGCCGGCCAAGCAAGCCCCGGCAGGGCTAAATCCAAGGATTTGCTCCAAATATGGCGGGATTCCTCTCCTCGTGACGGCAGGTTTGCCATCGGTTAAGGTTTCCCCGCGCAAGCCCGAAATATGCCCTGGGGCACGGAAATTGGGTGGCGCGCGGGGGAGTTCGAGCGATGACCTATTGCGTGGGTGTGCTTTTGGATGGCGGCCTGATCATGGCCTCCGATTCGCGCACCAATGCGGGCGTTGACGTCATCGCCACCTATCGCAAGATGACGATCTGGCAGAAACCCGATCATTACGTGGTCTCGATCCTCAGCGCCGGCAATCTCAGCTTCACCCAATCCACCATATCCTTAGTCGAGGAATGGAATGGCTCAGGTGACGAAGACCGCGACATCGGCATGGCCAAAACCATGTATCGGGTGGCGCGGATCGTCGGCGAAGCCATGCGCGAGGTGCAGAAGGTCGATGGCGCCTCGATGGCACAGCACAACACCGATTTCACGGCAACGCTGATCCTGGGCGGGCAGATCAAGGGCGAACGGCCGCGGCTGTTCCACCTCTATACGCCGGGCAATTTCATCGAGGCCGCGCCGGATACGCCGTTTTTTCAAGCCGGCGAGATCAAATACGGCCGTCCGGTGTTCGACCGCATCCTGAAGTTCGGCATGCCGATCGAACAGGCCGCCAAACTGGTGCTGATCTCGTTCGATTCGACCATGCGCTCGAATCTGTCGGTCGGTCTGCCGGTCGATTTGCTGTGTTACGAGAAGGATACGCTGTCGACCCGGCACCTCCGCCGCTTGGGCGAGGGCGACGGCTATATGACCGGTATCAGGAAGCAATGGGGCGAGGGTCTGCGCAGCGTCTTCGAGACCATCGCCCCGCCTTCGCTGGATGATTGATCTGCCTCGAAAATTTAGCAATTTCGGGGGTTTGGCTGTGATCGCAAGCGTTGAGATAACACCCCTCCCCGGGTATCCTTAAAGTGATGAATGCGGGGATCCGAAAATTGACCAATCAGCGGCGGGACAACCAGTCGGGCCAGGCCGTTTTGATGGGCGTTGTGGCGCTGGTGCTGCTTGTGGCCAGCGTGGCGGCCGGCCTCAACTATGTCGGTGCGAGAGCCACGTTGGGCCGGCACCAGGCGGGCGCGTATCAGATGAACGTGGTCAAGAATGCGCTGCATACATTTGTTGCGCGCAACTTCTACCTACCATGCCCGGCGGACGGAACCCTGCAGCTCACCAGTCCCAATGTCGGGGTCGCGAATTGCTCGGTCACCACCAGCAAAGGTGTCGTACCGTGGAAGACGATCGGCATCACCTATCAAGACGCCATCGACGCCTATGGTCGCGAATTCGGTTATGCCGTCTCGAGCGGTTTGACAACCACTACCCGTTCATTCCTGACAACGCAAAGTAACCCCACCTACCAAAACGGCACGGAAGGGCTTAATCAATACGATACGATCGGTGTCGCGATCTGCACAACGACCTGCGCCACCTCACAGAGCTACGCCTATGTCTTGATCAGCTATGGGTTGGATGGATCCGGCGCTTATCTGTTGTCCGGCCAACAGAAAAAGCCGCTGCCGGCTTCGACCGTCAACGAATACACCAACACGCAAGATACCTCTTTCGAGGGCTCGAACACCTCGTTCCAAGTTTGGCCGTACGATACCGATTTTAAGGCTGGCACCAGCTATTTCGATGACGTGCTTCTCTACGAGAAGGCCAGCGATATTGTCGACGCGCTCAACTACTCGAATACGGTCGGCAATGGCGATTCGTCGTGCAACACCTACGGCAACCCCGGTTGTGGCAACAGCGGCGGCAACGGCGGTGGCGGCGCGCCCTCCGCGACCCGCAACAGCGGCGGGACTGTACTCGCCGGCCATGCCGGCACGATCACCAACAGCTATTCCTGCGGTTCGGGCGCGCACTTTTGCCCCGGATCGAGCAGCGCCGCCTCGCTCGCGAACACCTATTCCTATTCGAGCTCGACCTGCAACGGCTACACTTGCACCCCGCCCTTGACCGAATGCCTGAACTTGGTGGGCAATCTGGGCGCCGTCTGTGTTCACGATCCGATCAGCAATTCGGGAATCAGCATCGGCAACCAGAATATAAATGGCGACTGGGTCGGCCCCAACGACATAGGCGACTGCACCGAATGCTTCGACGGCGCCTCTTGGGCCAACTATCTAGTCCCCACGCAGACGCTGACCTACAACCTCGCCTATTCCTATCAGAGTTACGCTTTCGTCGATTACCTCGTCGACGGCGGCATGCAGGTCGTCGTCGATGCCTATCAGGCGCCCGTCTACTCTTCGACCAGTCTTATCAACTCGACCACACTTATCCTCACGCAGGCCGGCACTCCCGATGCCGCAACGATCGCGTCGGAATTGGCGGTGGGCGACGTCGTCGTCGACTCCACGTATTTTCCCGAATTCACCTACATCACTGCGATCAATGGAACCCAGCTCACAGTGTCGCAGGCTGCCAGCGGCACCGCGGCGAACGAAACCGTCGGCTTCATGCAGTCCAATTTCAGTGCTACCGGCACCACCGCTACAAGCAGCGCCGACATCACCAACGTTGCCGTTTATCTCAATAACACCAGCACCGCGTTAACGGGCTCTACCCTGCTGAGTGCGATTAATGTCGGGTATACCGTTACCGGCCCGAACATCCCGCAGGGTACGACAATCAATGCTGTGTCGCTGCAAAGCTCCTCGGCGCTGTCGCTGTCGCTCTCCAACACGGTTCTCGGCACCGGAACGACCTTCACATCGCGGGTGCTGACGATCACGCCGTGGACCAAGGTCGGAACCAAGGTTCTGAGCAACGGCTACGACACTAATATCAATAACGCCGAAACGATTTCCGGCATCTCGACCTCGGGATCGCTTTCGATCACCTATGCCTCACCGACAACCGACCTTGTCATCGGCCAGCTCATCGCCGGCTCTGGGATCTCGCCGGGAACGACCATCGCCAGTCTAGGAACCGATTCCGTCACCGGGGCGAACTGGGTCGGCTTGTCGCAGGCCGCTGTGCAGGGTACGTCGCCGTACTCCAGCTCCTTCTATGTTCAAGTCAACAATTATGTCAGCACACCTGTCACGACAACGCTGAACGGGACAACGACCGCGACCGTTTCGTCGTCGCTCGGCATGGCCACCGGTCAGGCCATCTATGGCACCGGCATTCCGAGCGGCACCAGCATAGCGGCGATCAACGGAACCACACTGACCCTCTCGCAAGCCGCAACGATAAGCGGTTCCGGAAGCGACATATTTGTCGCCACGCGCGACCCGATCACAGGCATCACCGGCGACATCGCCAACGGATCGAGCCAGATTCAGAACGTTTCGCCCAATACCAACGGGTTCATTGCCGGGGACCACATCGAAAACCCCGCCTTCCCATCGGGAACCTATGTCTCGAGTGTTGTCGATGGAGCGACATTGTCGATGACGCAAAACGCGACTGCGAGTCAGACAGCCGCCAATCTCAATATCGCGCCGCTTAACCCAGCAGTGAATATCTCAGGCACGCTGACGCCAGGTTCGACGACGATCACCAACATCAACACGGCCGGCCTGTTGCCGGGCGAAGAGATCGCTGCATCCGATCTGCCTGCAGGCTATATCGTTTCGGTGGGGCTGAGCTCGGTTGTGGTGACGCAATCATCGACGATCTCCCCTTCGGGAACCGAGACGATCACGATCGTCAAGGGCACACCGGTCATCGGAACCACCGGCAACATCACCGCGGCTAGCACCGCGATCAGCAACCTGTCGATATCGACGCTGGCATCTGAGGCATCGATTATCGGCCTGCTCGAAAATATCGAGAACCCGAACCTTCAAGATAACACGCTGGTCTATGGGTATTCGAGCACAGGCGTGACGGTGTCCAAATACCCACAAGGCACAGAGACGGCCGCGGCGCTGAACCTCAATTATTACCCGAACTACACTGAAACGGCCGCCAGCGGCACGTGGCTCTCGAGTTCGACCGGCATTACCGTCTCGGCCTCGGCGATGCCTGGTATCGGCTCCGTGATCACCGGCTATGGCATCCCGATCGGCACGGTGAGTACAGCAATCTCGGGCACGCAGGTCACGCTAAGTCAGGCGACATCGGCGTCATCGCCGATTTCGTCGACCTATGGCAATTCCGCGGTTCACTCCAGCTATCCGGCATGCCCCGGTCCGGCGTCACCGACTGGCCTATATGGCGCGACCGTGGATCAGCGCACCGCCGTTGCCGGTTATCAATACGCGCCGATCATCCAGCATCCGACGGTAACGACGGCCGCAGCACTGCCGAGCCAGATTTGGTCTCAGCCTGTGGCGGGCGACCGCTCAGGCTCCCAGAGTCTTCAGCAGTACACCGATCAGCGCGACTATCAATTCGCAAATCTTCAGTTCAACGCCTCAACCGGCGCGGCAGTTCGTTTCAATATTCTGGTATTTCAGGTTCTGCCTTACATCTACACCGACACATCCGCGATCTTTAACGATTACGGTATGCTCTTCGAGGGCTTGGGCGCCTGCTGGAACGACACCGGCGCCGGACGCTGCAATCTTGAGGGGCTCGATGAATGGTGGAACCCGCCGGTCTTGATGACCAGCGATTGCGGGCAGTATTCGCAATGATGCGCAATTCTCGCTTGCTCATCGTCCTTGCCGCAGCGGTGCTGCTTGCGATGCCAATCTCCCCCAGCCGTGCAGCGCCCGTCGATTTGGCGACGATGTGCGCCCTGGCATTTAAATCTCGGGCGGTTCAGTTGGCCACAATCAACGGCACCGTCTACCCGTACCAGTGGTATCGGACGGCGTTGTCCAAAACGAGCGTCACCCTGACTCTCGTCGTGGTCAGCCCTTCCGACAGCGTGCCCTACAAGGGTTTTCAATGCCAAATCACGGGTGGGCAACTGCAGACGGTATCAAGCCCTTGACGGCTCAGAAGATTGGATTTGTGAGGGAAAAATGGGCTCAAAAAACCAGCCCAGACGAAGTACCCCTGGGGTTCGCTTGCTTTGATATCGGGGGACCAGGATAATGCGAGGCGTGGTGGGATTCGGCCAGGGGACAATGACTAGGCAGCGGGGCTTCACGCTGATCGAAATGGCCTTTGTGTTGGCCATTATCGGTCTGGTGGTCGGTGGCGGGATATTGGCCATCGGCCCGATCGTGACTCAGGCCAAGATCAATCAAACCAATACGGCACTGGACCAGATCGAGGCGGCCCTGGTTGTCTATGCGATCCGCAACAACCGATTGCCCTGCCCGGCTGACGGGAGCCTGAGCAGCACGAATGCCCATTACGGTCTGGAGGTCACCCAGGAAAACGCCGGAACCTATAACGATACTTGCGACATGGGCGTCTATTCGAGCCAGAACAGCAATAGCGCGGCGGTCATTCCTTGGCGGACTTTGGGCCTGGATGAGACCTATTCGCTCGACGGCTACAATACTCGCATATCGTATTTTCCTGCCAACCCGATGATCACCGACGTTGCGACCCTCGTTGACAATAGCGGCACCCTTTTTTGTTTGAGCCGCAATGCCACTTCGACGATTCCACCGCTCGGCGCTTTTCGCTCGATCATTTGCGACGGCAATAAGACCGCCACGAATATGACGCCCGGGACGACAAGTTTGACCTACGGGACGTACAACATCCCCACCTATCCTTTCGACAATTACATTCCCGTCTATTCTGCGGCAAACAACACCACCGAGCTCACCTCCGCCAACCCCGGAACGGTGGCTGCTGCGGTATCGTTGAGCACCGCCCCCACATACACAACCAACTTTGTCGGCCTCTATGGCCTGCGCGCCGCTTATGTACTGATCAGTCATGGCCCATCGCGCTGGTACGGTTGGACCCAAGCCGGCTCACAGATCAAGCCATCTTCGGGGGTCGTTTCCATAAACAAGAAATACAACGACGGCGTCGTAGGAGACATGTTGGTTGGGGCAACCGACAGCAACCCGGCCTTCGTCCAGGGCAATCCGCTCGGCGGTACCAACCCGTATAACAACACCGCCTATTTCGACGACATCGTGCGCTGGCGTTCACCGTCTTACATCATCCAACAATGCGGGGCGGCAGCATGCGGCAATCCTTGACAGCCCTGCTTGCTGGCGCCTTCGCCGTGCTGGTTGCGGGAACGGCAATGGCCGATGACGAGCAACCGCAGAAGCTGACCCCAGTGAAGCCGACACCGGCAGGCGTCAAAGCCACTCCGCTGAAGAAGCCGAGCGTCGCCTTGGCGCCCGCCAAGAATATGACGGCCAAGCCGGCAGCCACAGCCGCCACGACTCAGGCAGCAAAAAAAGCGCCGACGCCCGAGCAACGCAAACTGGCCGAAGAGGAGCGCCGTCGCCGCTGGCTCCGCGATCACCCGGGCGAGGTCTATGTTCCCGTGATCGTGCCGCTTCCCCTGCCGACCGGGGCGACGCCGCAGACCGACGACTCCATGCCCGCGGCCGGCGACCAAGCACCCGCCGTCATCGCCCCGGGGCAAGCCGCCATTCCGCTGCCTGGCCAGACCAACGGTGTCGCGCCGGTAGCGGCACCCGCAGCAGCTCCGCCCGCCATTCCCGAAGCCGCGGCGCCGGCCGTCGCGCCGCTGCCACCCGCGCCGTCCTGCTTGCCTGAGATCGCGAAGGCAGAAAAACGCTACAACATCCCCGATGGACTTTTGGTCGCCATCGCGCTGACCGAATCGGGACGCCGCGACGAGACCACGGGCATCTTCGCGCCCTGGCCCTGGACCATCAATTCCCATGGCGTCGGCGCCTACTACGACACGGCCGACGCGGCTGCCGCTGCCACCGCCGCGTTGCTGGGGCAGAATATCGGCCTGGTCGATGTCGGCTGCATGCAGGTCGACCTCTACCATCACCCGCACGCCTTCCAGACTCTGCTTGCCGCTTTCGATCCCGAAACCAACGTCGACTACGCGGCCCAGTTCCTCGCCGACCTGAAGCAGAAGAATGGCTCGTGGACATCCGCGGTTGCCGCCTACAATGCGGGTGATCCGCAGTTGGGCGCCGAATACGTGGCGCGCGTCCTCTATTACTGGCGCGACCTCGGCACGACTGCCGCAACCGCTCAAGCGGCCGCCGACGATCCGCTGCATCGCCCCGGCTATATGATCGATACCAAGCCGTCACCGCTGGAAGTTGCCGCCGGCTTCGTCGAGAAGAAAGACTATCAGTCGGCGACCACAATTTATCGCGCGGTTCTGCATGCCGATGCCGACGACCAGATGGCGATGTTGGGATTGGCGCAGACGCTGCATGCGACCGGCCATGACGAAGAGGCGCGGCAGCAACTGGAACGGATTCTCGCCGAGAATCCGGCCAACCGTCAGGCATTCACCACTCTCCTTGCGATGATCGATGAGATGCCCGCGCCGCAGCGCATAACCGCGCTTCTTTCGGCGCAGCAGCTGGAGCCCTATTCGGCGCAAATTCCCGCCCGCCTTGCGGTGATCGAACAGGCGCGCGGCAATCAGAAGGAAGCCATCGCCCAGATGGGCACCGCCGTCCGTCTGGCGCCCGTCGATCCGCTGCTGATGCTCGACTATGCCTTGCTGCTCGACCGCGGCGGTTTCCGTGGGGCGTCGGTCGAGGCTTATACGAAATTCCTCCAGCTATACCGGCCGGAAGACAATCTGGCATTGACCGTATCGTTGGAGCAGGTCCGTCAACGTTTGAATTATCTCCGATCGAACGCGCACTGAGGCGCGTCGGCGCCACCAAAGGAAGACGTCGCCATGGAAGTCACCGAACTCCTCGCTTTCACCATGCAAAGCAAAGCCTCGGACTTGCATCTTTCGAGCGGCAATCCGCCGCTCCTGCGCGTCTCCGGGGATTTGCGGCCGCTCAAGACCGAGCCACTCAACGGCGATCAGATCAAGGCGATGCTGTACTCGATCATGACCGAGGAGCAGCGCGCCGATTACGAGCAGGAGAAGGATCTCGATTTCGCGATCTCGTTCGGCGAATCGGCCCGCTTCCGCGTCAACGCGTTCAACATCAATCGTGGCGCGGCGGCGGTGTTCCGCACCATTCCGACGGTGATCCCGTCGCTCGACGAACTCAACGCCCCGCCGATCTTCAAGCAGTTCGCCGAGCTTGAGAAAGGCCTGGTGCTCGTCACCGGGCCGACCGGTTCGGGTAAGTCGACGACGCTTGCGGCGATCATCAATCACATCAACCGCAACCACCCCAAGCACATCCTGACGATCGAGGACCCGGTCGAATTCGTGCACAAGTCGGACAAGTCACTGATCAACCATCGCGAAGTCGGCAAGCATACGAAGTCTTTCGCCCGCGCCCTCAAGAGCGCGCTGCGCGAAGACCCCGACGTGATCCTGGTCGGCGAAATGCGCGATCACGAGACGATTTCGCTGGCGCTGACCGCCGCCGAAACCGGCCACTTGGTGATGGGTACGCTGCACACCAGCTCGGCGGCCAAGACCATCGACCGCATCATCGACGTGTTCCCCGCCGGCGACAAAGACATGGTGCGCGCCATGATCGGCGGATCGCTGCAGGCGGTGATCAGCCAGGCACTGCTGAAGAAGATCGGCGGCGGCCGCGTCGCCGCGCATGACATTCTGGTCGGCACGCCGGCCGTGCGCAATCTGATCCGCGAGAACAAGATCCCCCAGATCGGCTCGATGATGCAGATGGGCTCACGCTACGGCATGCAGACCCAGGAAGATGCTGTGCGCGATCTGATCGCACGCGGCCTCTGCGGCGAACACGAGATGGACCGCTTCCTCATTCCGGGCGAAAAGCAGGCGCAGGCGGCAGCTTCGGGCGGCGGCAACGCGGGCAGCGGTGGCCATGCACCGGCGCCGATCCAAGCCGAACCACGGCATGCTGCAGCTGTCGCGGCGCCCCCGCCTCCGCCGCCGTCCCAGCAGAAAAAGGGCGTTTCGAGCCTGTTCCGTTAAGCCGGAGGTAGACCGTGTCCGACCAACCCCTGCTGTTGCAATGGCTCCTAAGCATGGTCTCCCGCAAGGGCTCGGACATGTACATCTCCTTCGGTTCGCCGCCTTTGATGCGCGGCGACGAAGGCATGGTGCCGCTGTCCGAGATCGTGCTTGACGACGCATCGATCGGCCAGATTCTCGCCGACTTCATGACCGGCGAACAGCTGGACGAGTTCGAGCGCGAACGCGAGTTCAACATGGCGCTCGATCTCGGCGCCTCGGGACGTTTCCGCATCAACGCGTTCAAGCAGCGCCAGCATTCGGGCCTTGTCATCCGTCAGATCGTCACCACAATCCCGACCCTCGATGACTTGCGCCTGCCCAAGCTCTTGGGCGAGCTCTGCTGCGAGAAGCGTGGCCTGGTCGTGGTGGTTGGCGGCACCGGTTCGGGCAAATCGACCTCGCTCGCGGCGATGATCGACTACCGCAACCGCAAGGATGCCGGCCACATCATCACCGTCGAAGACCCGATCGAATATGTGCATGAACACAAGAAGTGCCTCGTCACCCAGCGCGAGGTCGGCGTCGACACCAAGACCTTCGAATCAGCACTGAAAAACGCGCTGCGCCAGAAGCCTGATGTGATTCTGGTCGGCGAAATCCGCGACGAGAAGGTGATGGAACACGCGATCAACATCGCTGAAACCGGCCACCTGGCGCTCGCAACGCTCCATGCCAACAACGCCAACCAGGCGCTGGAGCGTATGCTCAACTTCTTCCCGCACGAGGTTCACAACCAGATCCTGCTGAACCTATCGCTGAACCTGCGCGGCATCCTGTCGCAGCGCCTGGTGCGCACTAAGAAAGGTGGCCGTACCGCCGCGCTCGAAATCATGCTGAACCAGGGCTTGATCAAGGACCTGGTCCGCAAGGGCGAGGTCAAGGAGATCAAGGGGATCATGGCCCAGAATACCGAACAGGGCATGCAGACCTTCGACCAGGCTTTGTTCACCCTGTGGAGCAACGACGAGATCGACGAAGAGATCGCGCTCGCCGAAGCCGATAGCCCCGGCGATCTGCGTCTCCTCATGCAGCGTAAGAAGTTGGGCGGCGGCGAGGGTCTGAAGGCCGTCGATACGTCGAAGCTGTCGCTGGGCTAAGCGGCGGCGGCCGTGCGGAGGCAGCCGATATCCGAGGCTGCCTCTTCCTTCAGCCATTCGACGAAGACCTTCACGCGCGGATGATCCGCCGTGGCCTCGGGGGTGACGGCAAAATACGCATAGTCGGCCGGATGGGCGGTGTCGAAGAGCGGCACCAGCCGGCCTTCGCGTACATGTTCCGCCACCAAGGCGCTGCGCCCGAGCGCCACACCATGGCCCCGCACAGCGGCTTCCACCAGCGACGCAGAATTGTCGAAGGCCAGCCCGCGCAAGGCATCGATGCGGTCATCCAGGCCGGCGCGGCGCAGCCAGACCGGCCAGCTCACCCATGGCTCGGCGTCGTCGGCCGCATAGTCATGGATCAGGGGGTGGTACTGGAGATCGGTCCATTCCTTGAGTGGTGGATTGCCATTCACCAGGCTCGGCGCCGCCACCGGGCAGACCTCTTCCTCCATGATCTTGATCGAGCGCAAGCCGGGATAAACGCCCTTGCCGTAGCGGATTGCGACATCGACATCCTCTTCTATGAAGTCGATATGCCGGACCGCCGTGCTGACCCGCACGTTCAGCTCGGGATAGCGCCGCTGGAAGTTGATGATCCGCGGCACCAGCCAGCAATGAGCGAAGCTGGCCAAGGTGTTGATATGGAGAAGCCCCGATAGCTGGTCGCCGGCCAATCGTTCGCCCGCGCGCGCCAAGGCATCGAAACCCTTGGTTAGTTCGGGTAGATAGGCCGCCCCCGCGGTCGACAGACGCAGCCCACGAGGCAAACGGATAAAGAGCTCCACACCCAGTGTGTCTTCGAGGCCTTTGATTTGGTGGCTGATCGCGGTGGGCGTCACCGCCAATTCGTCGGCAGCGCGCACAAAAGATCCAAGCCGAGCAGCGGCTTCGAAGGCGCGCATCGCATTGAGGGGCGGCAATCGGCGGACCATGGGGACCCTAATAGAGGCCAAGATTTTCTCAGTCTCAGTATGAAATAAGCTCGTTTGCGGCGCCGATCAAGGGAGAGCAAATTGCGCTCCTGCTCCAATGTGTGGAGAAACTCCAATGATCACCCGATTTGTACCTACCCCCCTCTCTTTCCAAAAGCCCCAGATGGACGGTGACTATTTTTCATCTATCCATCACAAAACCAGCATGTGGCTGATCCGTTTTGTCGATTCGATCCTGGAAGGGATGGAGCGGAGACGCGATCGGGCTGCGTTGGCGCGGATGAGCAATCGTGATCTGCAAGATATCGGCCTGGCTCGGACCGATATCGACCGGATTTAATGACGCCGCCGCGGTATAGAACCGCGGCCGCCGTTTAGCGCGCCCGGTCGCGCTTCTGGTCGATTTCGTCAATCGCCGACAGGAAGGCACGCTCGAGACCCGGCGCAGCGTGCCGGGCGATCAATTCAGCTGGCGTGCCCAGGAAAATCAGAGCGCCATCGTGGATCACCCCGATGCGGTCGCAGATTTCCTCGATATCGGCGAGGATATGCGATGAAAAGAACACCGTCCGCCCCCCTTGGGTCCGGTATTCAAGCAGACGGTCCTTGAGCATGATCCGCGCCTTCGGGTCGAGACCGCTCATCGGCTCATCCAGTATCAAGAGCGGCAGGCCGGTCAAAATAGTGGCTACCAGACCCAGCTTTTGCCCCATGCCCTTGGAATAGGTGCGCACATTGCGCTCGAGCACATCGGCGTCGAGATCCAAACCTATGCACATCGCACGGGCGTTTTCGCGATCCAACGGCAAATGGAAATAGTCGAGCGTCAGCTCAATAAACTCCCAGCCGCGCAGCATCGAGGATGGCTGAAACTTCTCGGGCAGATACGCAAGATTGGCGCGGGCCTTGGGTGGGCCGATGCGCTCGCCGAACAGTGAAATTTCGCCCTTGGGTTCGCCGAGGCCGAGAATCGATTTGATCAGCGTTGTCTTGCCGGCGCCGTTCAGACCGATCAAGCCGAACACTTCGCCTTGATTGAGAGAAAAGTTGATGTCGGAAATTACGGTGCGCTTGCCATAGCCGGCAGAAACGTCGCGCACCTCCAAAGGTGACACGGTCACGGGAATATGCCCTCGACTACATCCTTTTGGCGAGACCGCCAGGTCTGGAACGGCTGCAGCACGAAGCGGCCACCCTCAGCACCCGGAACGACGATATCGACAGCGTTCCCGCGCACCGCGACAATATGGAACAAGGGCGATTGCTGAGCCGGCGTCACACGCAGACCATTCGCCCAGACAGTCCAATCCCCGTCGCCGAAATCGAGAATGGCGGAAACGTAGACATTCGGCAGATGCGGCCCCGAATTGTATGCCGCCGCCGCAGCCTCCTCCTGGGCCTGCGCCTTGGCCCGCACTTCAGTGGCCGGGGGATGATCCCGTTCGCTGATCGCTTGATCGATCGCAGCAGATTCCTCGGGCCACAGGAACAATAGTGGATATGGCGGCTTCGGGGATTTCGCCGCGTCCGCTGCGGGTTGCGCGTCGGCTGCTACTGCAGGGGCCTGAGCATTTGGCGCCGTAGACGCAGGCGCAATAGCAGTCGCCGCTTGGTCGGCCGGTACTGCAGGAGATGCGGGAACAACAGCAGGCACGGGCGCAGTAGCAGGCGCTGTATCGGCAGCACGGGCCAGACCCGACGCCATCGTCAAGGCGAACATCGCCACGATCATCGATATGCCTGAGCGATTCACGGACTATCCTGCGCAGGCTTGGATGACGTATTCGCCGGATGCGCAGCGGGCGCAGGCACCTTGGCAGCGACACCCGCCTCGGCGGGCACGCGCAACGATTCCCATTGGAACGAGAGATCCGCAGTCAACAACGTACCGGAGCCACCAGACTTAATTTTCGCCGTCAAATCTTTGACGTCGGCCAACGCGACTCGCTCGACCACCGCCTTGGTCACCCGGTAATGCGCTTGCGATCGAACGAGGAACTCATCCCAGAACGAGAAGATGTCGCCGGCGCGGATCGCACTGTTCGTCAACTCGACGTTGGTCGAGGCAAGGCGATATTTGCTGGCCGGCAATTGCGCCGACACTTCGGGCTGCAACTTGAAATGGAAGTCCACCAGTTGATGGCTTTTCGCCAAATCCTGCGCGAGGCCGACGAATTTGACGCGATCCTGTTGCGCCAGCACGCCGCCCGACAAGGCAGTATCGTAGAGCTTGCGCAACTCCGGTAGCCTTTCGATTTCCTTCCGCCGCGAAGCAACCTTCTGCTGCGCATCGGAAAGTTGCCCTTTGAGCTCGGCTACTTTTCCGAAACGATCTTCGACACCGTCTTCGAGCGCAAAGAACGCATAGAGAAGCACCAACAGGTCGACCGCTACGACGATAGCAATCACTCGCAGAGCGATCGGCGCCTTCCGGGCTTGGCTGATCAAATTCTGAATATTGATAGTCGCCATTAGGTTTCCATCCGAATCACATATTCGGCTGTCAGAACCGGTGATGCTGCCTGTTGGGTATCGGTGGTGGTGCCCGACGCGTTGCCTTCGATAATCTGATTCACCTGCAAATCGCTCGGCAAATGTAGCGCCTGAACCTGAGAATCTGCGAAAGCAGCCACCAACCGATTTAAAATCGCCTTGGCACGCGATGTGGCGGCATCTGAATCGGGGGTCGGAACACCTGGCGGATCGAATTTAACGACGATGTGAATCTCGTAGGTGACGCCCGATGGAATTTTGCCGTTGTCGATTGCCGGCTTCTTGCCACGTTGCCCAGCTGCAGGCTGGGCAAGCATTTCGTAGGATATACGGGTCACACGACCGTCATTTGCCAAAGCCGCGCCGATCTTGCGGACCGTAGCGCCCATATCGAGCTCGTCCTTGGTCAGCGCTTGCTCGGTCGTGGCGACTTGCGTCAGTTCGTCCAGCGGGATGGGATAACCCTTAACCCGAGCATTCTCGGTATCGAGATCGGTCTTGGCCGATTTCAGCTGAGCTTCCAAGCTCGAGATCGTATCGCCGCCGTCGATGTAGTCGGAAATCAAAGACCCAACATAGAAAATCGCCAGCAGAGTCAGCGCGGCGGCACCGATCGCGCTCCACCGCATGACCTGAGTCATCCGCATTTGCTGCGCGATGCGCGGCGTCGGCAGCGTCATCGTCGGACGCCGCTTTCGCGCCACCCACAACCCGAGAAGCACGTCGGCGAACGGACTATCGTCCCGTCCCACTTCGCCCAAGTCGAGCAGAACACCGGCCTGATAGGGCGTATTGACAGTAATGGTGGTCGCCGGCAGATCACGCTCGCCTACAGAACGACACACGGCCGGATCAGCCAGCACCACGACATCAAGCCGATCGGCGTCGCTGAAGCCAAGGCGCTTGATATAGCTGATCGAGGAGCGCAACTCGCGTTCGATCAGCATCGCTTCGGCTTCAGGCGTCAAAGGCTGCGTCGGGCGTTGCGTCAGTCGCGTTACGACCAGCCTGCCGCCGGACTCGAACACCTGCCGGAAGCCGCTCGCCGCCTCCTGCGAAATCAAAGCGCGCCAAACGCGGCGCGTTTCTCCTTGGGCGCTTGGTGCCAGACGGTCGGCGAGTCCGACGACTTCGAGCGGCAACATATAGAAGCCGCTCAACGGATTAGAGAACTCGTTCAAGAACGCGATCCAGCGTTCGAGGTGCGGCGACGTCGGCAGCGCCGTAAACAGAACCGACTGCGCGGCGCCTCGCGTGCGCGGCAGAGGCAAAGCCGCCTTCAACAGATCGTTCGGAAAGGTCAAATCGAGCCGGCGCTTGACGATTTTGCCGCGATCGAGGATGCCGACCTTGGGCACCGTATCCTCGCGGAACATCTGCTCGAGCACATCGGCAACAACGATAACCCTCGCGGTCGGGTCGGTTTGAAGCATTTCGCGTATGGCGTCCCAGCCGTCTTCAACGGCAGCTTCGGCGAAGACCGCGTCGACCACTTGCCCGGCGCGAATCTGAACCAGCGTTGCACCCTCATCGCCGAGATTGAGGATGAAACTGTTGCTTCGGTCCTGAAGGCCAAGCACCGTCATTATCGGCGCCAAGGAGCGACCAACGCGCGTCGAGGCGACCAGCCCCATCAGCGTTTTCACGAAGGGCGACGACCGCAAGTTTGATGTTGGCAGTTTAACCATCGCTCTCAGCCGCTCATCTTGCCCATGCTGGAGTAAATCGGACCGAGAACCGCCGCCACGATCCAAGCCATCATCACGCCGGCAAACAGCGTCAGGACGGGTTCGATCGAGCTGACCATGGCATCGACTGTCTCGTTGACATCGCCATCGTAGAATTCCGTCACATTTTCGAGTGTCTCGCCGAGACTGCCGCTATCTTCCCCAATCTTCACCATGCGGATGACAAGGGTGGGGAACTCGCCGGTATCCTTCAAACCCGATGACAGAGAATTGCCTTCTTGGACCGTAGTACGCACGTTGCCCAGCGACGACGACAAAACCAAATTGCCGACGACTTTCTGGGCGGTCTCCAGGCAAGTCAGGATCGGCACGCCACTCTGGAACATGGTTGCGAAGAAATGGGCAAAGCGCGACAGCGAAATCTTACGTAGCACCGGCCCGAACATCGGCAGACGTAACTTAAGGTAGTCGACCCGATAGGCGACGTCTTGCGACGAACGAGACAAGATGTTCAAAAGAACGACCGAACCGATCGGCAGAGCGATGATCACCCACCAGAAGCGCTGTACGAATTCCGAAGTCGCAATGAGCGCTACAGTGATGAACGGCAATTTCTGACCGTTGGACGCAAGGAAGCTGGTCACCTGCGGCACGACAGAGGTCATCATGAACATGAATAGGCCGACCATCACGACGATCATGAAGCTCGGATAGCGAATCGCCTTCTTGACCTTGGTGTTGATCTGGTCGATCCATTTCAGATGTTTGATGAGCTGAGCGAAAGCTTCAACCAGATTGCCGCTGGCCTCGCCGGCCGCGATCAACGATTCGAACACCGTGCCAAACACGCGTGGGTGGCGGCCGAACGCCTCCGACAGCGACGCGCCTTCGCTCACATCTGCGTGAATTTCCGAGATCAGGTCGCGTAGGCGGCGTTGATCGGTAGAGTCGCGCACGTCCGCAAGACTCTCCAACAACCCGACGCCGGCCGCCTGAAGCTGTTGCACATGCAGACAAATCTGAACGAGATCTCGATTCTTGATCTTGGGCGAGAATAGCGTCAGGCGGCGGCGGCCCGTGTCCAGCTTCGCCGAGACCAGTTCGACGTTCAGCGCCTTGAGGCGCTGATACAGATCCACTTCGTTATTGGCGTTGAGCTGGCCCGATATCCGCTTGCCGCGCTCGTTAATGCCTGAGTAGCTATAGCTGGCCATTACCTGTCCTTATAGCCGCGACGTTACGTCGACGGTGCGCATCAGACTGTCCAGCGTCGTCAGTCCTTGCAGCACTTTGCCGATACCGTCTTCGGCCAGCGGCACAAAACCATGCTTGCGGGCTTCGGTGCGCACCTGCGCCAGCGAAGCGCCCGAGAGGATCATTTCGTCAATTTCGGCGTTGACCGGCAACAACTCGTGCACGGCAACGCGGCCGCGATAGCCGGTGAAGCGGCATTCATCGCAACCCACCGTCTGCGCGACCATCGGCGGGTTGGCCGGGTCGACACCGAAGATGCGGCATTCGTCTGCGGTGGCCGGTCGTCGCGTCGTGCAGGCTTTGCAGCAGCGACGCACCAAGCGCTGCGCCAGGATACCGATGATATTGCCCGCGAGCAGGCCGTGTTCGAGACCCAGATCGTGCAAGCGCGGCACAGCCGAAGCGGCATCATTGGTATGCAGCGTCGAATAGACCTGGTGGCCGGTCATCGCGGCGCGCAGCGCCATCGTCGCCGTGGCCTGATCGCGGATTTCGCCGATGAAGATGATGTCAGGGTCCTGACGCAGAAGTGCGCGGACACCATCGGAGAAATTCATGCCGGTGCCTTCGCGCACCTGCGATTGGCGGATCAACGGCAGCTCGTATTCGACCGGATCTTCGAGCGTCATGATATTGCGCTCGAGCGAACTGACCTTGTTCAGCACGGCGTAAAGCGTCGTGGTTTTGCCCGACCCAGTCGGACCGGTAACGACCATTATGCCTTCAGGGCGCAACAGCAGACGGTCAAGCAACTTCATGTTGTGGTCGCTGAAACCGAGCGAGTCGAGGCTCATCAACGCGCGCGACTTGTCGAGAATACGGATGACGATGTTTTCGCCGTTGACGGTCGGCAAGCAGGCGACGCGGAAGTCGATGCGGTGGCTGCCGTAAGTGAAACCGAAGCGGCCGTCCTGCGGGTTCAATTTGTCGGCGATGTTCATGCCCGACACGATCTTGAGGCGGTGAGACACCGCGGCCCACAAGTCTTTTTGCAGGGTGCGCACCTGCTGCATCACACCGTCGATGCGGTAACGCAGGCGCAAGAAGGTGCCTTCTGGCTCGAAATGGATGTCCGATGCGCCGTTGCGCACGGCATCGAGCAGGATCGCGTTAACGAGGCGCACGAGAGGATGGAGGTAACCGTCGCCAGACAGCGCCTGGGTCGAGGTGTCATGCTTGCCGGTCTCGAGTTCGCGCAGAATGCCGTCGATCGAGAATTCGTACCCGTAATACTGGTCGATCGCCTGAAGCACTTCGGCTTCGGAGCTGACCAGTGGGATGATTTCGGTGCCTTGCGGCACGAAGCGATGGGCTTGGTCGAGCGCCAACACGTCATAGATGTCGGCCATCGCCAAGCGCAGCGTGGTGCCTTCCATCGACACCGGGAAGACGCGATAGCGCTGCGCAACTTCCTTGGGGAAACGCTTGAGCAGTTCGGGTTCGACCACCGTCGCGGCCGCATCGAACCGTTCGAAACCAGAGGCGGAAGCCAACACCGCCGACAGCGCCGATTCGGTGATGAACCCGAGTTCGACGAGCAGTGTACCAATCAGCTTGTTGGTGCGCTTGCGTTCGTAAAGGGCGACCTGCAGCTGATCCTTCGAGATCAGCCCCATCTCGACCAGTTTGTCGCCGATACGCGCGCCACCAGGGGGCGTTGCACCAGCGGCTTGGGGCTGCCCACCGCCGCCACCGGGTGCTCCGCCAGAGGGCGGCGTGCCACCACCGGAACCGCCGCCGTGCCCACTCGACGGCGGCGCGCCACCACCTGCCGGCGCGGCGGGCGGCTCTGCCGGGTGCGCGGCATCGGCATGGGCGGGTGCAAGCGCGAGAGATTGAGCGGGCGCCGCCGGAATGGGTGCCGGCTCAGGTTTCTCGGCGGTCACCACGGGCGTCGAAGCCGCTCTGGTAGGCGCCGCTGGCTCGGGCATTCCGGCCGCAGCAAAAATCGCCGGACGATTGGATGGTGCAGATGACGCCGGAGCGGCCGAAGGCGCGGCCGGTTTCGCCATCAGCGATTGCACGCCGGTCGGCGCCACAGTTGCAGTCGGTTTGGTCGGCGCCGGCGCCGCCGTAGCCACACCGGCCGCGGCAAAAATACCAGGCCGCGCGCCACCTGACGGCGACGTCGGAACAGGCTCGGCCTTCGCAATAGTCGGTGCGGGCGCCACGCTCTCGACGACCGGAGGCGGCGCGGACGGCGGCTCCACTTTGGTTTCGACCAGAGGCGCCGATTCGATCGACGACGCAAAGCTCAGGGACGGTGCAGGAGTCTCGGCCACATCGGGAATACTACCGCCCATCGGCCCTTGCGCGGCGATATCGGCGGCGAATTCGAGTTTCGGTGCGGCTGCTTCCGGGACAGCCGCAATGGTCTCGGCGCTCGAACCGATCGCGTCGCCTTGTTCGCCGAGCGCAAAATTGGAAACGGTTGCAGGTTCTGCTGGAGCAGCCGGCGTCGCGCCCCCCTGCCCGACTTGGTCCGTGAACTCAAACGACATTTCGAAAGCCAGCTTGTATCCCCTTGCGCATTGTACGGATACGGGCGTTCAGGAGCAACCATATCCAAGGCGGACCAAACGAATCTCCACCCCTAAATCCCTGACTTTCAGAAGTTTTCGATGAAGTCTAGAACTACGATGTGGCAGGAGGTGCCCTGCCGCCCTCGACGCGCCATCTTTTTCCCGACAATGGTCCCCATGCTCCTTGCTAGGCCGCTTCCCCGCCGCCGTTTCCTTGCCGGATCGTTGGGCGCAGCCCTGGCCAGCCGGATCAGCCCCCTCTTCGCGGCCGAGACCGGGAAACCGCCCTTCCCACCCGGTTTTACCTGGGGCGCGTCGACATCGGCCTACCAGATCGAAGGGGCCTTCATGGAGGATGGGCGGGGGCTAAGCATTTGGGATAGCTATGCTCATACACCGGGCAAGATCGCCGACGGTTCGACTGGCGACGTTGCCTGCGACCACTATCACCGCTTCCGCGAAGACGTGGACTGGATCGCCAAGGGCGGTTTCGGGGCCTATCGCTTCTCGATCGCCTGGCCGCGCCTTTTCCCCGATGGCGGCGGGCCGCTCAATCCCAAAGGTCTGGAATTCTACGACCGACTGATCGACACGCTGCTGGCCAAGAAGATTGAACCCTGGATCTGCCTCTATCATTGGGATTTGCCTCAAGCGCTGCAGGATCACGGCGGCTGGCTCGAGCGCGGTACGGCCCACTACTTCGCCGACTACGCCCGTGCCGCCGGCCGGAAGCTGGGCGATCGGGTGCGCCATTGGGCGATGTTCAACGAGCCGAATATCCACGCGATCTTCGGCCATACGGTCGACGGCCACGCCCCGGGCCTGACCGGTTGGCAGCACTTCGCACCGGTCGTCCACCACCAGGGCCTCGCTGCCGGTCTTGGGATTCAGGCGCTGCGCGCCGAGCGCGCCGGCCTCAAACTCGGCACCGTGATGTCGCTGCAACCGGTCCACCCCTGCACCGAGAGCGAAGCCGACCGCAACGCCGCCACCCGTTTCGATGCAGTGTGGAATCGCGCCTGTCTCGACCCGCTGATGAAAGGTGCCGTGCCCGATGTGTTGGCCAAGGATTTCGCGCCGGTCATCCGCGATGGCGACCTGAAAACGATCCATCAGCCGATCGACTTTCTCGGGATCAACTACTACAGCCGGCTGCATGTGCGCGACGATCCCAACAGCGCGCTCTTGGGTGCTGGGTTCGGGCCGATCACCAGCGTTTCGCAGTTCACCGCGATGGGCTGGCCGATCGAGCCGGATGGGCTTTACGAGGAACTCATGAACTTCAAGACCGGCTACGGCAATCCGGTGCTCTACGTCACCGAGAACGGCGCGGCCTTCGATGACAAGCCCAGCGCCGACGGGCGCATCGACGACCAGGACCGGATCGCGTTCCTGAAGTCCCATATCGATGCGGCAGCACGCGCCGTGCGCGACGGTGTCGATCTGCGCGGCTATTTCGTCTGGTCGCTGATGGACAATTTCGAATGGGCCGAAGGATTCAAGCGCCGCTTCGGTCTGCTGCATGTCGATTACAAAACGCAGCGGCGTTCGCCGAAGGCGTCATTCGATTGGCTGGCGCAACAGATTCGCCGCGGTTAGCCGGCCAGCCGAACCTGGGTTTCGATCAGCCGGAAGCCGACGCGGCGGGCTTCGGCAAGCGCCGCGTCCAGAACTGAGTCTGCTTCAGTCTCCAAGGCCTGGCGCGCTGCCCCGTTCATCGTGGCCGCCTTGCGCAGCAAGATCACCGCCCTGATGCGCAGCACTTCAGGCCCGTAAAGCGGTGACATTGCGTTGAGCGATTCGGCGCGGGCCATCGTCGCCAGAGCTTGATCGAAGTCGCCGGTCGCCGCGATCGCCTCAGCTTGGAGCGCCGTGAACCAGTTGAGCAGCACGCGCTGACCGATCGCTTCATAGTCGCGAATGCCCGTCGCGAACCGGGCGGCGGCACCTTGCGCATCGCCCCGCTGCATCATCGCCCAGGCTTCGAACACAACCGCGGACGAATGCAGAACACGTAGACGATGCTCCTCAGTCAGATCGAGAAGTTGTCGAAGCCGCTCGCCAGTGTCAGCGGCGTCCTGCAAATGAAGACCGGCGATCACCGCACCGGTCAACGCGAAGGCGCGATCATGGGCGCTGCCGATTTCGCCGCTCCGCTTCAGCACGTCTCGTGCGTGATCGAGTGCCAGGTCCCAATCGTCGGTCAGAGCCGCCAGCCAGGGCGAATAGATCGATGCCATGCCGCTGAGCGATACGCCGCCGATGGCCGTGGCCGCTCCCTGCTCACTGAGCGACTGAACGAAGCGCAATTGCTCGCGCGCCTGATCGAGGCGGCCCGTGTAAAAATTGATCGCCGCTTGGCGCAACGCCGCCCAGCCGCGCTCAAAATTGCCGCTGCCCGGCCATTGCGCGAGCGTCGAAAGTCGGTCGGCGAAGACACGCGCTTCGTCGAACTGCGCCTGCTGGGTCAACGCAGCGACCAAACCCGACAAGACAGTCGCCAAGGTACGCGTGTCGCCGACACTTTGGCCGACGGCCAGCGCCGATTCGAATGCGGCACGGGTCTCGGGCGCGCCGAAACCCTTGTGGGCCCAATAGCATTGAGCCAGTGCGCTGCGCAGCTTGAATTCCTGCGCCGCGTGAGCGGCCGCGCCGGGCAGCGAACGCAACAAGCCGATGCCCCGATCGAAATGAGCGCTTGCCTCGATAAAGGCGCCGCGCGCCATCGCGGCTTCGCCTGCACGTTGCCAGGCGGGAATGGCCGATGCCATATCGCCCGCCTCGGTCAGATGATAGGCCAACAATTCGAGTTTGCCCGCGCCATCCTTCAGCGCGCGCGCCACCGCCTCATGCAACTCGCGCCGGCGGCTCTTGAGAAGGGAGTCATAGGCGGCGTCTTGGAACAACGCGTGATTGAAGCGATAAATGGCTTCGGGCGGCTCGCCTTGGACATGAATCATATCGGCCGTGCCGAGTTGATCGAGCGCGGTGCTCAGCATCATATCGGGCACGGTGGTGATCGCGCGGATCAGCGGCCAATCGAATTCGCGCCCGGCCACCGATCCGATCTGCGCTACTTCCTTCGCTGCACCGAGCCTGTCCAATCGCGCCAACAGCGAGGCGTGCAACGTCGGCGGAATGTCGTGCGCGCCGGCATCGCCGCCGCTTTCGACGAGAAGCCGCGCCACTTCTTCGATGAACAGTGGCACGCCGCCGCTGCGCTCGACCACCGTTTCCGTTGTAGCGGGGGACAGTGGCACGTCCGCTGTCACCGCCCCAACCATGGCGAGCGCTTCCGACTTGCCGAGCGGCCCGAGCGCAAATTGCTCATGGTGGGCGCCGAGCGGCCAAGGCGCGTGAAACTCAGGCCGTGCCGTGATGACGATGAACAGCGATGCCGTGCTGCCCACTTCGACCAGCGCAGCGAACAATTCAAGCGTCGAGGGGTCGGCCCATTGCGCGTCTTCGAGCACCAGAACCAGCGGCTGGGTCCGCGCTCCCGCCACCACCCAGGCGACGATCGCCGCCATTTGGCGGCGGCGGCTCTCTTCCGGCGAGAGCGCAGGTGGCGCATAGCTGTCGGGTAGCACAAGGTCGAACAGCGGCGCCAACAGCGGCAAAACCTCCTGCGGCACGAGGCCGAGCGCCGTCACGGTTGCTTCCAAATCCGCGAAGCGCCGCGCCACCGGAACATCGGAACCGCCAAAGCGCTGGCGGCCCCATTCTGCGATCGGATGGAAGGGCGTCTGCTGAAGAAGCTGTGCACTCGGCCATTCGACCCAAGTGTGAATCGATTCGGCCAGCCCGGCCCGGAACGTTTCGAGCAGCCGCGACTTGCCGAGCCCGGCATCGCTGACAATGGTCGCCACCCGGCCTTCGCCACCACGAACCCGATTCCAACGGCTGCGCAACATGCGCCGTTCTTCCTCGCGGCCGACAAAGGGCGTGGCTGCGCGCCCAACACCGCTGCGCCGGCTGCCCCCGCTGGCACGCACCACGACTAGCAACGTCACCGGCTCAGGCACGCCTTTCAGATTGTGGCGTCCGCGATCCTCGACGATGAAGAGGCCGGCAACATGGCGATGCACCGCCTCGCTGATCAACACCTGCCCCGGCTCGGCGGCGCTTTGCACGCGCGCGGCGATGTTCGGCACGTCGCCGAATGCGAACTCGCCGCCATCGACCACCACCGGCCCTGAATGCATGCCGACCCGCGCCGCCAATGCCGGCTTGCCCTGCGCGACCAGTCGACGGTTGAGATCAGTAAGCCCTGCAAAGATGGCGAGTCCGGCGCGCACCGCGCGCTCGGGATCATTCTCCTGCGCCCGCGGATAGCCGAAATAGACCATCGCGCCGTCGCCCATCTTCTGCGCAACATTGCCGCCCAGCGGCTCCACAGCGGCAGCGACCACCGCGTGGTAGGCGGCGACCAGATCGCGCCATTCTTCGGCATCCAGCTCCGCCGATATTTTGGTCGAGCCCACGAGATCGCTGAACAGGATGGTGACGTAGCGCCGCTCGCCGGTACTGGCAGGCTTGGTATCCGGTTGCTTCTTACGCGGCGCTGAAGGTCCCGCGGCAGCCGGATCAGGCGCACGCAATGTCGCTGCCGCCTTGAGGAGTTTGCGGCGCAGACCGAGCACGAGGCCGAGTGCAACGAGATCCTGATCGGTGATATCGGGCAGAATTTCGAGATCGACGGCGTTATCGGCCAGGATTTGCGCGCAGGCCGAGAGCCCACGCGCATCAAGCCACGCCTTGAGTTCGTCCTCCCCCGCCATGGGAGGACTATAGCACCCTTAGATCTTAGCCCTAAATCTTAGCGGGGACGGTGTGCGTATGAGCGTGGTTGGTCTTGCTGCGCTCGAAGGCTGCCTTCTGTTCGGCCGTCGATTCCTTCTGATGCTTGGTCCGCCAGTCGTCATAGGGCATGCCATAGACGACTTCGCGCGCCTGCGCGTCGGTCAGATCGACACCTTTTTCCTTGGCCGCGGTCAGGTACCACTTCGACAAGCAGTTGCGGCAGAACCCGGCCAGATTCATCAGATCAATGTTCTGCACATCGGTCCGTTCGCGCAGATGTTGCACCAGCCCGCGGAACGCGGCGGCCTCTAGTTCCGTGCGGGTCTTGTCGTCCATCGCCATCCACTCCTTGCGACCTTGATCAACAGCGGCCTAGTCTAGTCATCGCCGGTTCGTCGCGAAAGACGAACGGTTTCCATATGGGAAGCCGTGTCGTTCGCCGCAAGGCGCGCCAAACCAGGCCAAGGAGAAGAAGCGGTGGCGCCCTATAAAACCGTAGCAGGTGTGATTCTGGCCGGCGGCCGATCGTCGCGCATGGGCACCAACAAGGCGCTGGTCGAAGCCGGCGGGATGACGCTGCTGGAACGCGTGAAGACACGTGCGCGGCCGCAGGTGACGGCGCTGATGCTCAACGTCAATGGCGACCGCACGCCCTATATGCGCTTCGGTCTGCCGATGATGGCGGACTCGGTCGAAGATTTCGCCGGCCCTCTGGCAGGCATCCTCACCGGGCTCGAATGGGCGCGCGACAATTTGCCCGATATCGAATGGCTGGCCAGCTTCCCGATCGACACGCCGCTGATTCCGCCCGATCTGGTGAAGGGATTACACGACACGATCAGCAATACCGAATCCACGATGGCCTGCGCTGCGTCCGGCGGGCGCATCCATCCCGTGGTTGGGCTCTGGCCGGTCAACCTGGCCGGCACGCTGCGGATGGCGCTGGAGAAGGGTGTGCGGAAGGTGGAGGACTGGACCGGCCACTACAAGACGGCCTTCACCGAATGGCCGGGCGGCGCGAACGATCCCTTCTTCAATGTGAATACGGCGAGCGACCTTAAGAGTCTTGAGACACGCCTCGCCGCATCCGAGAAACGATGATTTAAAAGCGCAAAACGCCGCCAAGCAGCAACGGACACGGGCCAACCGGTCCTCTACTCGCCGGCATTCGCCGTGAATATCGGGGTGAGCATCGCAACTGTCGATGCCCACCCCGCGCTACAGATTAGAAGAGGGCTACAGCCTTCTCCAAAGCGATATAAAGGCCGATCACAAACGGAATGCCAACGGCCAACCATGCCAAGATGCCGCCGATTCCGAAACTGCCGCGCGCGACGGAATCGACGTTGGCCGCCGCCCGTTCCTCGCCCAGCAGTGCTCGCTCTCGAGCCAGTTCCTCATCGCTCATCCGATGCTTCTCATCCACCGGCTTGACGAAGAAGTTGCAGATCACGCCGAACGCCAGCAGCAACGCCATGATGTACAGCGTGATGTCGTATACCTGTGCGTGGGCGACGCCCTGATCGATCTCGAACTGGCGCAAGTTGACGATCAAGATCGGCCCGACGACACCAGCGACGGACCACGCGGTGATCAACCGCCCGTGAATGGCGCCGACCATCTGCGGACCGAAGATATCCGCCAGATAAGCCGGCACCGTAGCGAAGCCGCCGCCATACATGGTCAGGATGATACAGACCGAAAGCACGAACAGCGTGGGCACGCCAAGATGTCCCCAGGTGGGCAAGAGGCAATACAAGATCACGCCCAGGACAAGGATCGTAAAATACATGGTCTTGCGGCCGATCTTGTCCGACAGCGAAGCCCAGAAGAGACGGCCGAGGGAATTGAACAAACTGATCAATCCGACCAGCCCCGCCGCAGCCGCAACGATCGCGGCCTTCTGCGCCACCGTCAGTGTTGCGGTCACATCGACACCGAGCAGCTTGGCACCGAACACTTCCTGCAGCATCGGGCTGGCCATGGAGATCACACCGATACCGGCGGTGACATTGAGGCATAGCACGCCCCAGATCAGCCAGAACTGGGGCGTCTTCCACGCTATATTCAGGTGGACATTATGCCGGGTGATCATGGCGTTGCTCTGATCACCTGCTTTCGGAGTCCATCCTGCGGGTTTCCAGCCGGGAGGCGAAACACGAAAGCCGAATGCCCCCGCGGCCATGCAAACGAAGTAGATGATGCCGGTAATGATCAACGCCGTGGTGATGCCTTGGACACCATTGATGGCAAACCGGCCCATCAACCACACCGCAAGCGGCGCGCCGATCATTGCGCCGCCGCCGTAGCCCATGATCGCAAAGCCGGTCGCCATGCCGCGCCGGTCAGGAAACCATTTGACCAAAGTGGAAACCGGCGTGATGTACCCCAGTCCCTGGCCCACGCCACAGATCACAGACACGATATAGACGAGCCAGAGCTGATGGATCGCCACGGCGAGTCCGAGCAGAACCAATCCTCCGCCCCAGCATATGGCTGAGATGAAGCCGGCTTTGCGTGGGCCGGCGTGCTCCAACCATGCCCCCCAGATGGCGGCAGAAATACCCAGGACAGCAATGAATATCTCGAAGACCGGTGTGACGGCCCCAACAGACCAATTGCAGTTCGTCGTGAACAACTCGGCCCAGAATGTTTGCTTGTCGCAAGCCGCCGCCGGGTCGATGTTGGCAATGAGCTTGGTCATGGGCAGCCAGTAGACGGAAAAGCCGTAAGCCATACCGATGCAAAGATGGATGGCCAGCGCGGCGGGCGGAACCAGCCAGCGATTGAATCCCGAACCAGCGACGGTCCGCTCGCGATCGAGCATTGATAAGAGTGCCATGGATCCTCCCAATAAAGCGGCAGATTGGTCTGCGGCTAGCGGCGCTCTTGGCGGCGCCGTTGGGTCTCGTTCGTCGAGATTTGGATACACTATAAAAACTGTGACAAACCCAGGGCAAGACTTTGGTTTGTCTTATTCCATGTTGCACATGCGAGCATGCGGCCCGTCTATGGAACAATAGACTCAGTCGATCAATTGATTCGCTCGACAATGAAATTGGCGATCGCAGCGTGATCGTCGAGCGCGAAGAGCGGCAAGGTCAGACCATCCGACGCATCACCCGCGACCGCGACAATATCCGCATCCTCGCGCCAAAGCGGCGGCTTGCCCACCGCGGCGCGGTAGACTTCCAGTTTGGGATGGGCGTGCCGCTTGAAACCCTCAACCAGCAGTAGGTCAACGGGGGTCATCCGCGCCACCAACTCTTCGAGCGATGGTTCCTGCATACCCCTCAATTCGTGGATATGCGCCCAGCGATTGGCCGAGACGACCATTACTTCTGTCGCGCCCGCCGTGCGATGGCGATACGAGTCCTTGCCCGGCTGATCGATGTCGAAAGCGTGATGCGCATGCTTCATCGTCGAGACGCGCAGGCCGCGCGCGGTGAACTGCGGCAGCAAGCCTTCGACCAGCGTTGTCTTGCCCGCGCCACTCCACCCCGCCAGGCCGAAGATCTTCATGGCACGCCTACCACTGCACCGCGGTGTAGGGAATGAAGTCGACCATCGTGCCCGGCTCGATGCGCTTGGTGTCTTCGCGCAGGTCGACCAGTCCATCACTGTCGACGAGGGACGACAGCACTACTGAGTCCTGCACGCGGTAGAGCCGCGCCTGCGGCGCACCGTCGGGTCCGGTCTCGAGCTTGGCACGGACGAATTCGCGTCGCGCGGTGTTCTTGCTGTAGGATGATGCCGAAGCGACGCGATAGCGCCACGGCGCCATCGGCTCACCCACCGCGCCTGAAAGGCGCAAGATCACCGGCCGCGCGAACATCATGAACATCGCCTGCGACGAGACCGGATAACCCGGCAGGCCGACGAAAGCCGCCTTGCCGACGTTACCAAGCGCCGTAGGCTTGCCCGGCTTGATCAGCAAGCGCCAGAGATGAATCGCGCCATGGCGTTCGACTGCCGCGCGCACATGATCTTCGCCGCCAACGGAGACGCCGCCGGTGGTGATCAGCAGATCGTTGCGTATGGAAGCATCGTGCAGCGCCTGCGCGGTGACATCGAGATTGTCCGGCAGATTGCCGAGATCTTCGATTGCGCAACCGAGCCCGCCGGCCCAGGCCATCAGCGCGTGACGATTGCTCGAATAGATCGCGCCAGGCCGCAGCGGCTCGCCCGGCTCGACAATCTCGTCGCCGGTCGAGAACACCGCCACCTTGAGGCGGTGATACACCGTCAGTTTCGCATGTCCCGACGCGGCGGCGATGCCGACATCCTGGGGCCGCAACCGCCGCCCCGCTTTTACGACCACGCTTCCCGCCGCGAAGTCGAGACCCACCGGGTGCACATTGGCGCCGGCTTTGACATCATCTGGCAGAACGACATAGTCGACGCCGCCCTTCGTCTCGGTCTTGCAGTCTTCCTGCATCACCACCGAGTCGAGACCCGCGGGCATCGGCGCGCCGGTGAAGATGCGCGCAGCCTCACCCGCAACGAACGCATGAGACGACGGATGACCCGCCGCGATGCGATCGGCGATCTTCAAGCAGCTCCTGCCAATGGCAAGATCCGCGAAGCGGAACGCGAACCCATCCATCGCCGCGTTGGAAAACGCGGGCGCGGTGACGCGCGCCGTCACATCGACGGCGAGGGTGCGGCCGGCACAGTCCGCGAGCGGCAACTCCTCGGTGCCCGTGACGGGCGACAGCCGCGCGGCAAGTTGCGCCAGCGCATCGTCGAGAGGAATGAGCTTGTCGGGTGCGACAAAGCAATCGTTGATGGCCATGATCAACTGAAATGGTGAGAGATTAGCCACTCTACCACCCCAGGACATGGGTGCAACGGCATGACACCTCTTGCCAGCCTGCCCGTCGCCCGGCTTGATACGACGCAGGATGATCACCAATATCGATTTCTATCTGGTCGCCGTGCCCGCGACGATTCTCTGGGGTCTGTCGAAGGGCGGTTTCGCGGGCCTCAGCGCGTTATCCCTGCCGTTGATGGCGCTCGTCATGTCGCCGCTGCGCGCATCGTCGATCATTCTGCCGATCCTGATCGTCCAAGATTTGGTCAGCGTCTGGGCCTATCGGAAGACCTGGGACAAGCGCAATCTGGTGATCCTGCTGCCCAGTGCCGTGATCGGCATCGCGCTCGGCTATCTGTTCGCGGCACAAGTCTCGGAGGCCGCATTGGAACTGGCGCTCGGGCTGATTGCGCTCACCTTCGCCATTCGCCGCTTTGTGCTCGAGCGGAAGAACAAGAATCGCGCGACGACCCAGGCCAAGATTTTGCCGGGCATCGTCTGGGGTACGATCTCGGGCTTCGCCAGCATGATCGCCAATGCTGGCGGACCGCCGTTCCAGGTCTATGTGGTGCCGCAACGGATGCAGCGCGACACGTTCGTCGGCACGGGCGTGGTCTTCTTCGCCGTGGTGAATTGGCTGAAGGTCCCGCCCTTCATCGCGCTCGGCCTGTTCACCCGCGAGACGGTGATGACCTCGCTGGTGATGTTTCCTCTCGCTATCGCGTCGACCTGGGCCGGTGTTCTGCTGGTGCGGCGCGTCTCGGGCGAGCGCCTCTACCAGATCATCTATGCGCTACTGCTGTTGGTCGGGCTCAAACTGATCTGGAGCGGCGGCAGCGCGTTGTTGGGGCTTTAGGGGCCGAGCAGCTTCTTGAGCTGCGCCAGATTCCAGCCGCCGGCTGCATCGATCAAAACCTGATCGGTGGCAATCTCGCCGCCTTCGACTTGCAAGGCCGCGCGCCCCTGAACGGCGAGGACGATCTCGCCTTCGCGATTGGCCGCGTTGAAACGCAACAGCGCCGGCTCGCCCGCAACGGTAACCGATCGCCAACCACCGTCGCCGCTGGCGAGATTGGCGCCCGGCTGAAACAGCGAGAGGATATTGGCCACCGCCGGATTGTCGACCAGCAGCGAGGCATTGAGGGTCGACTCGCCCTTCACGTAACCGCGCGTGATGGTCAACCCGCCGCCGATTGTATCCAGGGTCTGGCTGTCGGTATCCGCGGCCTGCCAACCCGCCGGCGCGGGCGGCAACACATGCGAGAATTGTTCGACCAGTTTGGTCGTGATCGCGCTTTGCGCGGCCTGCAAGGCTTCGAGCGTATGCAAACCGTCGCCATGGCTATAGGCCGTTCGCGCCGTCTCGATCTTGTCACCGGTCTCGTCGGCTAAAGCCGGCATCGCGATCGCGACGACAGCCATCGTGCTTAGCGCGGCAATCCACCGCATCGTATGGCGTCCTTGAACAATGTTCCCCTCGTCCAGAGTACAGAGGCGCGATGCGACACACAACGGGAGTGCGATTGACGGCTTCCGCCCGTCGCACCTAGAGTGCACCTCCTTCCACGACGCACGGATTCTCGACGTGCCTGCATCGATCGACGCACGGTCATTTCTGCTGTCCCTGTTTCAGGCGGCGCTTACTGCGGCCGACCCGCTTCAGCGCGTACCGCCGCACCTCCCGAAACCGCCGCGCGGCCGCACCATCGTTGTCGGCGGCGGCAAAGCCGCATCGTCGATGGCCGCCGCGGTCGAAGCCCATTGGCAAGGCCCGCTCTCGGGCCTGGTGATCTGCCCGCATGGCTACGGCCTGCCCACCAAGCACATCGAGATCGCCGAAGCCGCCCATCCGGTTCCCGATGTGAATGGCGAACGCGCGGCGCAACGCATGCTCGGCCTGCTCGACGGGTTGAGCGAAGACGACCTGGTGCTCGCCTTGATCTCGGGCGGCGGCTCGGCACTGATGGGACTGCCCGCGCCCGGCCTCTCCTTGGCCGACAAGCGCGAGGTGACCAAAGGCCTGCTGATCTGCGGCGCACCGATCGATGAGATCAACTGCGTCCGCAAACACCTGTCCGGCATCAAGGGCGGGCGACTGGCAGCAGCGGCCTGGCCGGCGCCTGTCCATGCGCTGATCGTTTCCGATGTGCCGGGCGATGATCCGGCCGTGATCGCGTCCGGCCCGACGGTCGGCGATCCGACGACGCGGCAACAGGCTTTGGCGATCCTCGACCGCTACAAGCTCGATATTCCCTTCGCCGTGCGCAGCTACCTCAAATCGCCCGAGAGCGAAACGCCCAAGCCCGATGACCCGCGTTTGCGCAAAAGCACGCTTCAGGTGGTGTCACGTCCCGCTGAGGCGCTGAGCGCCGCGGCCGAGGTGGCGCGTGCCGCCGGGGTCACACCAATCTTGTTGGGCGACACGATCGAGGGCGAGTCCCGTGAGGTTGCCCGCGCCTTCGCCGGGATGGCGATTTCCTCGGTGCGCGCCGGCATGCCCGCGAAACCGCCTTGCGTATTAATTTCGGGCGGCGAGACCACGGTGACGGTTCGTGGCCGCGGCAAAGGCGGAAGAGACCGCGAATTTGCTTTAGGCTTGGCTATCGCCGTGGCCGGCCGTCATGGAATTGCAGCGATCGCCTGTGACACGGACGGCATCGACGGATCGGCCGATGCCGCCGGCGCCTTGGTTCTGCCCGACACATTGGCGCGTGCAGCCGCGAATGGACTGGACGCGCGCGCCGCACTCGCCAACAATGACGCCGGCGGCTTTTTCGACGCGCTGGGCGACCAAGTGGTTACCGGGCCGACGCGAACGAACGTTAACGATTTCCGAGCCATTTACATCCCTGAAGAGCCATGATGAAACGCACGCGCAAAGCAAAAATTCTGTCCACTCTGGGTCCGGCCAGTTCGTCGGCGGAAATGATCGAGGCGCTGTTTAAAGCGGGCGCCGATGTGTTCCGCCTCAACTTCAGCCATGGCACCCAGGCGGATCATCGCCAGCGCTATGACATCATCCGCGGGCTGGAAGCCAAATACGGCCGCCCGATCGGCATCCTCGCCGATCTGCAGGGACCGAAGCTGCGCGTCGGCATCTTTGCTGCCGGCAAGGTGCGCCTGGAGACGGGCGCGGCCTTGCGCCTCGACCTCGACAAGACGCCGGGCGACGCCAAGCGCGTCAACCTGCCGCATCCCGAAATTTTCGCCGCGCTCAAAGAAGGCGCGGAGTTGCTTCTCGATGACGGCAAAATCCGTCTCGTGGTCGAGAAGCATGGTTCCGACTGGGCCGAGACGCGCGTCGCCGTCGGCGGCGATTTGTCGAATCACAAGGGCCTCAACCTGCCCAACGTGACCCTGCCGATTTCGCCGCTCACGGAAAAAGACCGCGCCGATCTCGCTTTCGCGCTCGATATGGGCGTGGATTGGGTCGCGCTCTCCTTCGTGCAGCGCCCCGAGGATATCGTCGAGGCCAAGGCGCTGATCGGCAATCGCGCCTGGGTGATGAGCAAACTCGAAAAGCCGGCCGTGTTCGAACAGCTCGACCGTATCGTCGAACTGTCCGACGGCGTGATGGTGGCGCGCGGCGATCTCGGCGTCGAATGTCCGCCGGAGACCGTGCCGATCTTGCAGAAGCGCGTGCTGCGCGCCTGTCACAACTCCGGCACGCCGGTTGTGGTCGCGACGCAGATGCTCGACTCGATGGTCCATGCGCCGACACCGACCCGCGCCGAAGCCTCAGACGTGGCCACGGCCATTTTCGATGGCGCCGACGCCGTCATGCTTTCGGCCGAAACCGCAAGCGGCGACTATCCGATCGAAGCGGTCACCTTCATGAACCGCATCATCGAGACCGTCGAGGCCGATACCCAGTACCGGACGATGACCGACGCCTCGCGGCCGCCGCCGACCAATTCGACCCGCGACGCGATCTGCTACGCCGCGCAACAGGTGGCGCACACGCTTTCGGTGGCCGCCATCGTCACCTACACCAATTCGGGCTCGACCACGCTGCGTACGGCGCGGCAGCGCCCCGAAGTGCCCGTCGTCTGTCTGACCACGACCATGGCCGTGGCCCGGCAGATGGCGATGGTCTGGGGGGCGCACGCCATCGTTGCCGACGAGGTGCACAGTTTCAGCGAAATGGTGGCCGTGGCCATCCAGCGGACCCACGAACACGGTCTCGCGCGCTGGGGCGAAAGCATTGTCATCACCGCCGGCGTGCCGTTCGGCACCTCGGGGACGACCAATATCTTGCGGGTGGCTGTGGTCGAAGAGACCTAAGGGTCGGAATCAACACCCGAACCCTGAATACCGGCTCCGGTAACCGGAGCCGGGAACCGGCTTAGCCCTGGCGGGCCTTAAAGCGCGGGTTGGTCTTGTTGATCACATAGACACGACCCTTGCGGCGGACGACGCGGCAGTTCTTGTCCCGGAGCTTGGCAGACTTCAAAGAATTGCGGATTTTCATGGCCTTAGGCTCATCTACGCTATGGGTCGGTCAAAATGAGCGCGGACCATACTGAGCCGGGCAAGCCCTGTCAACCCAAGATGCCCCGAAATGGCCCCTAAACGGCCTAGGCTTCTGGGCTCAGGTCGCGTCCTCGGCGGGGACCGGTTCGGACGCCTTGATGCAATTGCGGCCGGCGTTCTTGGCGGCATAGAGGGCCTGGTCCGTCCGCCGCAACAACTGGTCCAGGGTCCGGTCGGTGGCGGAAACCGACGCCACGCCGATACTGACCGTGACCTTGAGAGACTGATCCTCCATGCCGACCTCGTTCTCGCCGATCTGCTGGCGCAGCCGGTCGGCGACTTGGCAGGCGACGCTCAGATCGGCCTCGGGCATAGCCACGGCAAATTCTTCACCGCCCAGCCGCCCGATCAGATCGACCTCGCGCAGGCTCCGGTTACAGACCTCGGCGATGCCCTGCAAGGCACGGTCGCCGGCCGCGTGGCCATAGGTGTCGTTGACCCGCTTGAAATGGTCGGCGTCGATCAGCAGCAGCGAGAAGCCGCGGTTGTGGCGCCGGGCGCGGGCGAATTCGGTCTCTGCCCCTTCGAGGAAGTAACGGCGATTGCGCAATCCGGTCAGCGCATCCTTGGTAGCCAGCGCGAACAATTCCTGGCGCGCACGGACCGACTCCGTCACATCCCGCACGATCGCCACGTAAACCGGGCCGCCTTCGATATCCGTCCGCGCGATCGAGACTTCGAGCGGAAAGGTCGTGCCGTCGCGGCGTCGGCCGCGCACGGTGCGCACCTGATCGGCGGCAATTTCGCTGGTCGCCAAAGGGCCGATCAGATCATCGAAGGTCAGCTGATTGCCGCGCAGCGAGCGATTGTCGCTGCCCACCAACTCGGTCGACACGCGCCCGATGATTTCTTCGGCCTTCCAACCGAAGATGCGTTCGCACGCCGGATTGAAGATCTGGATGCGATTCTCCTCGCCGATGATCAGAACGCCATCAGTGGCGGTGTCGATGACGGCGCGCAGGCGGCTCTCCTGCCGCGCCAGTTCCTCATGGGCTTCGGCGATCTCGGCGGTACGCTGCCTTACGCGATGATCCAGGCCCTCGTTCATCGTTGCCAACCGCGATTCGTTGGCGCGCAACGTGGCCAGCATCGAATGCAAGGATCGTGAGAGGGTCTCGATTTCGCGATAGGTGTGGAACTCGGGAATATGCGCGCCGAGTTCTCCGCTGCCGATACGTTTCGCCGCCTCGGCGATGCGCCGAAGCGGCAAGAGGATGCGGTGCGCCGCAATCGCGCCGAGAATCGCGGCGATGAACACGACGATGGCGCTGACCACATAAATGCGGTCGCGCTGATAAACGGCGGGCTGCATCGCGATATCGGACAGCCGGCGCACGACCACCTGCCACCCTAACTCCGAGACCGGACCGACGCCGCTATTGTGAGCAACGGCCGTGATGTAGTTGTTGCCGTCCGGCCAGTCCATATCCTGCCAGCGCGGGCCGCCAACCTGTTGAAGCTCGGTCAGCTTGCTTGGAAGCTTGCCGTCAACCATCGAAGGCGAGATCGATACGGGCCGGTTTTGCGCGTCAACCACGACCATTTCCGTATCATCGGTCCCCGGCAGCGTGGCGGTGACGCGCGCGACGAGACGCGCGGACCAATCCGGTTCGAGATCGCAAGCAACCACGCCGAATGGCTGGCCCAGGCTGTTGATCAGCGGCCGGGCAAGCACCAGGCGCGGCGCAGGCCGGCCATCGGGAAGTGTCGCGGCCTCGCCGTAGACAGTGGCCTCCACCTTGGCCCGGGCGAACCACGGCCTATTCTTGACCGTCGCCCCCGCGTCCAAATCTTGCGAAGTCCTTGCGACAACATTTCCGTCTATGTCGGTAGCAATGGCCCAATCGCAGCCGAAGCTTCGCTCCTGACGGGATAGAGAGGCGACGCCGATCCATTCCAAATCCGCGATACCGAGCGCACCGGCGTGACGGACGATCACCGCGTAATTGTCCATATCGTCTTGGCGTTCGCGTATTTCGCGATCAATACTCGTCAGCGCTTCGACGCCGCCGCGCACCAACACCAGACCGACGCGTTGATAGAGCGCGGCCACGACTTCGTTGCCGACAAGGGCAGCGAATGTCGCTCCCGTAGCGACCACGATCACCGCAAATGCGGCAGCAAGATAAGCACGGAGACCGAAACGTGGTGCCATTCCCCTTATGACCTCCAGGCCCCGCAACGCCCTATGCTCAGATTAGGGCAGTGATGCGGGTTATATGCAACTATGTCTTGATCGACTGCTTCAATTCAGGTAGCCATTTCCTGCGGTTGTGGAAAGCTTTGACTGCCGCAAGATGGGGGAAATGGGGTATTTCCTAAAGCCCAAACGTGGCGTCGCCATGGGGGCCGTGGCGTTTGTCACGGCCAGCATAGTGGCGTCGCAATGCTGGGCGGCCGATCTTGAGGCTGAAATCCAGACGCTGGTTGCTTCGCATCCGCAAATCCAAGCCGCGAAAGAAGGCGTCGATGCGGCGCAGGCCGGTATTCGCGCCGCCCGTTCCGCCTATTACCCGCAAGTTCACTTGAGCGCCAATGCCGGCCCGGAACATTGGGACAATGCCCAGCTCGTGCAGAGTTTCGGCAGCCCGATCACGCGCGACGGCTATGGCAGCGGCCTTACGGTCACGCAGCATATCTTCGACGGCAATGCGACAGACGCCGCCGTCGACTCGGCCAAGGACACCAAAGGGGTCAGCGACGCGACGCTGACGACGACGCGGCAGACTGCGATCCTCGAGGGTGTGAACGCGTTCCTCGACGTTCTGCGCCAAAGCCAGCTCCTGAAGCTGGCGCGCGAAGACGAAGGGCGTCTGCAGAATCAGCTTCATCTCGAAGACGAACGTGTCGATCGCGGTTCGGGTGTCGCCGTCGACGTATTGGCCGCCAAGCATCGTCTACAGCTCGCCAAAGAACGCCGCGTCAATTACGAAGGCGGCCTCGAGCAGGCCATCGATCGCTACTCGCAGGTTTTCGGCCACGCCCCCGACGACATGATGCAGACCGCGCCGGAACCGCCTGCCGCTCTCGTGCCGACGACGGTCGACGAAGCGCAGAAGATCGCGCAGGAGGAGAATCCCGCGATCGAAGCCGCCAAACGCAGCATCGACGTCTCAACCGCGGCCATCGACTCGGCGCGGTCGAGCTACTTCCCGTCGGTCGACTTGGTGAGCAAGGCCGATTTCGGCGACAACCGCGACGGCAATCTCAACGTGTCGCGCGATTGGGAAGTGCTGCTGGAACTCAATTGGGATCTGTTCACCGGCTTCCGCACCCAGGCGCAGGTGTCGCAAGCGGCCCACACGATGGCCGCCAGCAAGGACACGCGCGATCAAGCCGAACGCAAGACCAGCGAAGCGGTGCGCCTGGCCTGGAGTCAGGTGCAGATCGCGCGCGAACGCGTCGAGATTTTGGATAGCGCCGTGAACCTGGCCTACAACGTGTGGGACAGCCGCAAGAAGATGCGCGAACAGGGCAAGGCCACGGTGATCGATGTGCTCGACTCCGAGAGCGACATCACCAACGCGCAGATCACCTATCTGACGGCCACGTTCGATCGCAAGATCGCCACCTACGCGCTGCTCTTCGCCATGGGCCGCCTGGAGCCGGGTAGCCTTGCGGCGCCCGCCGGCTCCTCATCGTCGCCGGCTCCGACCGCAAAGTGATTGACCCTTGGGGCCGTCACCCCGGAAACGCGTAGCGTTATCCGGGGTCCAGCAGCGAGCATTTGCGAGCTATATGAAGAAATAAGGAAGCGCTGACGCGCACTTGTCTCCTGGATGCCGGATCAGCGTCTCGCTTCGCTCGACTTGTCCGGCATGACGAAATCCCAAGGGGCCGTCACTTGCTCGTCGCAACGTAGACACCATCCCAATCGGCACCCGGCGAATTCTGTTCATACTCCGCCACCCGTTCGCCGAAGATTTCGTAGTAATGCTCGATATGCCAGGGCTCGGCGAGTTTCGTCGCAGAAGCCTGTAGACGCTTGGCCTCATCCCATTTCTGCGCGCGGTATGCGGCCAGTGCCAGATCGTGCTCGGCCTTGAGCGCCTTGAACGCATCCGATTGCGCGACCTCGGGTGCGCCGACCACGGTGTAGATGCGCACCGCTTCGGTCTTGCCCTTGACCTTGATCAGGTCGAGTTCGAGGCAGGCATAGTCGGGGGCACGCTGATACGTGTTCTCACCGATCACGATGATGACGCCATAACCTTTCGACTGGCCTTCCAGACGCGAGGCCAGATTGACGTTATCGCCCAGAGACGAGTAGCCGAAGAACTGATCGGACCCCACATTGCCGACGACCACGGGTCCGCTGTTGAGGCCGATGCCGATCTTGATCGGCACATGCCGGCGGTTCTCGGCTTTCGCTTCGGCCTCGAGTTGATCGTTCAGGGGTGCAAGCCGTTCGTTCATCGCGAGCGCCGAGGCGCAAGCGTGTCGCGCATGATCGGGATCGTCGAGCGGCGCATTCCAATACGCCATGATGCAGTCGCCCATGTATTTGTCGATCGCGCCCTGGCGCGCGAGGATGATGTCGGTCATCGGCGTCAGAAATTTATTGATCAGCAAGGTCAATCCGTGCGCGTCGAACAGTTCCGAGATCGTGGTGAACCCTCGGATATCGCAGAACAGCAGAGTCATGTCGCGCTGCTCACCACCCAGCACCAGTTTGCTCGGATCGGCGGCAATTTGTTCCACGACGGCCGGCGCGAGATAGCGATTGAAGGCGGCGCGCACCTGGCGCTTCTGCGCTTCTTCACGCGCGTAGCTCGAATAGGTCACCAGAATGAAGGTGAGCAGCGTTGTCAGCGATGGGAACACCGCGTCGTACATATGCAGTTTTCGTGAGAACTCGTACCACGAGAAACCGCAGGCGCCGCCGATCACGATCGCCAACAATAACAGTGTCCAACGCGCACCGACCAACGGGATCAGAATGATCATCAGCAGCGCACCGACGATGGCGGCCACCATCTCGACGCCGACTGCGTCACTCGGGCGGCTGAGCTGCTGCCCGTAGAGCACGGTCTCCATGATCTGAGCATGGAGCTCGACACCGGGGATCTGCCCAGCGACGGCGATGGTACGGATATCCTGCAGACCCACGGCGGAGGTACCGACCAGGACAAGCTTATTGGCCAGCTTGGTCTTGTCGACCGTGCCGTTGATGACGTCTTTCGCCGGAATGTATTTCGCCGGATCGTGATTGCTGGCGTAGAGCCAGATGCGTCCGCCCTCGTCGGTCTTGACGATGTTGGGCCGCACGATGACGCCGTAGACGCCGGCTTCGTCCATCTTGACGCCCAGGCTCTCGTTAGCCGTGGCAATGCGCAACATATCGGTGGCTAGCGACGGGTAGATGTTCGTGCCATCGGTGACCATCGCCGGAACGCGGCGCACGATGCCGTCCGAATCGGGATCGGCGACGATCGAGCCCCAGCCGCTGGCCGCGTTGTCGATCTCGGGAATGTTGCGCAGCATCGACGTGAAGCGCGTCAGATAAGGTTTCGGATCACCGCCCACCTGCGCCACGGTCGGAATCGGCGGAATATTCTTCGTACGCCGCGGCGGCAGATCGATGCCCGCTTGGCCGACCACCACGCGCGCCTTCTTCATCGACGCGGCCAAAGCCTCATCGTTGGACGGCATGCCTTTCAGCTTGTCGAGAATCGCCGGATCCAAAGTCGGAAAGGTTTTGGCAAGCGTCGAGGGCGATACGCGATCCGGTTCGGCAAACACGATATCGAAGCCGATAACGATAGCGCCGTCCGCCACCAGATTATCGACCAGCTTGGCCACCAGAGTCCGGGGCCACGGCCACTGCCCGAGCTCGTGCAGGCTATCTTCGTCGAGATCGACGATCATGATCGGCCGGTCGGGCGGAATCTCACGCGGCTTCAGCGACTGATAGAAATCGAAAACGCGAACCTCGGCCTCGTTCAGCAGGGTCGGATTGGTCGCGCGCAGCACCAGTAATAAAAATAAGGCAGCGAGGCCCACCAGCCGCCCGGTTCCGAGCTGCCGGCGCCACCATGACACCCGCAAAATCCGCCATTTGCGCGGCTGAACGGCCATCCCCACCCCCACAAGGCCTGCCCCAGACCTTAATTCGCCAAGCCCCCCGACCTGTGTCAAAATGAGGGCGGCCGCAAGAAGGTAGCGTTTGGGCGGCCCGTATGGAAGGCAGAAGCGCCCCCGATGGACCGGTCTCCGCGTAGGTCTCGATGAGCAAGATCATCCAGCCATGGCTGCAGCCTGTGGTCCGGCCGCTGCGCACCGTATTCCGCGAAATGCTGGTCATCTCGCTGTTCGTCAATATCCTGGCATTGGCGCTGCCCGTCTTCGTGCAACAGGTCTATGACCGCGTGGTCGGCCATCAGGGTGTCAGCACCCTGAAGGGCCTTGTGATCGGCATGGCCGTGCTGCTGGTCTTCGACTTCGTGCTGCGCCAAACGCGCGCGCGGATCATGCAGTTGATCGCGCTCAAGATCGATGTCGAAGTCGGCCAGATGCTGTTCAACAAATTACTGGCCGTGCCGCTGCGCCTGCTTGAGACGCGGCCCGCTTCGTATTGGCAGCAAACGTTCCGCGACGCCGACGTCATCCGCAATTCGCTCTCGGGCGCATCTGCCTTGTTGATTCTCGACCTGCCTTTCGTGCTGCTGTTCCTGGCGATGATCTTCGTCGTGGCCGGACCGGTCGCCTGGGTCTTCGTTTCCATCTTCCCATTGTTCATTGCCCTGGCCTGGCGCTCAGGCGCGATGCTCAATCAAGCGACCAATCACGAACGCACGCGCCTGACCAATCGCGACACGCTGCTCGCGGAAATGATCGCCGGCCGCACCACCATCAAGGCGCTGGCGCTCGAGCACACGATGCGGCCGCTGTGGGAAGAGCGGCAGGCGCGCACGATCGAGCAGTCGATCCAGCGCGGCTCGCGGGCCGATGGTTACGTCAATCTGGCGAGCCTGTTCACGCTCGGCACCAATGTGCTGATGACCAGCGTCGGTGCGCTTTTCATTATCGATCAGTCGCTGACCATGGGATCGCTGGTCGCCTCCAATATGTTGGTGGGACGCCTGCTGGCGCCGCTCAACCAGCTTGTCGGCGCGTGGCGCGGCTATGCCTCGTTCCGTCAGGCGATGGAGCGGGTCGGCGCATTGCTGTCGGAAGAAGAAGAACTCCGTCGCACCGCCGTGAAGATGGAGCGGCCCAAGGGTGCGATCACCCTCGACGATCTGGCGTTCTCCTACGATCCGCGTCTCGCGCCGGTGCTCGACGGCCTCAATCTGGTCGTCCCTGCGGGTGGGATCACGGCGGTTCTGGGCCGCAATGGGTCGGGCAAGACCACATTCCTGAAACTGGTGCAGGGGCTTTATCGCCCGACGCGCGGCCGCGTGATGCTCGACGGCGCCGATATCGCCCAGTTCGGCCGCGATGACATCGCCGGCTGGATCGGCTATGTGCCGCAGGAATGCGTGCTGTTCACCGGCACGATCAAGGACAACATCGCCCAAGGCATGGATGGCGCGACCGATGACGACGTATTGCGTGCCGCCAAACTGGCCGGCGTGCACCAATACATCGTCGATCTGCCGGCGGGGTACGGCACCGAGATCGGTGAGGCCGGATCGCGGCTCTCGGCCGGCCAGCGTCAACGGATAGCTCTGGCGCGCGCGCTGATCGGCGATCCGCCGGTCCTGCTGCTCGACGAGCCTTCGGCCAGTCTCGATCGCCAGGCCGAGGAAGAACTAGCCCGCAATCTGGTCACGCTCGCCACGGACCACACCGTCATCGTCGTCACCCACAGCCCGACCTTGCTGACCGTAGCGCGCAACTCGGTCGTGCTCGATCGCGCCAAGATCATTGCGGCCGGTTCGACCAACGAAGTCCTGGCGCGCGTGTTTCCGCGTGGCGGCGAAGTGCAGCCGATACCGACCGCGCCGCGGCCGGCCATCGTTGCGTCGCAAGGGAGCGCGTCGTGAGCGAGAGTCCGCTTCGTGCCCTTGCCGCCAACTATCCGCTGCCGACGTGGCGGCCGGTGGCGCGCGCGATCATCGTGCTGCTGGTGGTGCTGTTCGCCTGGTCCTGTTTCGCCAAGCTCGACGAGGTCAGCACCGCATCCGGTGAAGTCGTTCCCGAAGGCAAGGTGAAAGAGATCCAGCACCTCGAAGGCGGCATCGTGCAGGATATTTTTGTGCACGAAGGCGACACGGTCAAAGAAGGCGAGAAGCTGATGGAGTTGGCTCTCCCGGTTTCGGCCACCAACAAGGACGAGCTGCAGGTTCGAATCGACGGACTCAATGTGGCGTTGGCCCGGATGCACGCCGAAGCCAATGAGACCAAGCTCGTCTTCCCCGAGGACTTGGTTAAGCGCCGCCCCGATCTGGTGGAAGCCGAGCGCAGGAGCTACGACGACCGGCAACAGAACCTGCAGGCGACGCTGGCGGTGCTCGACGAGCAGCAGCGCCAGAAGACCCTCGAAGTGCAGGAACTGCAGGCCAAGCAGCGCGCGGTTCAGCAGCAATTGGTCACGCTGCAGAAGAAGCTCGATATGTCCGATAGCCTGCTCAAGGAAGGTCTGGTCTCCAAGATGGAGAACAACGACCTGCAGAACACGGTGCAGGATCTGCAGGGCCAGCTTGAGATCCTGAAGAATTCAGTGCCGAAAGCGCAGTCGGCTGCTGATGAAGCCAAACACCGCGCGGCCGAAGAGAAAATCAAATTCGTGCGCGCGTCTCAGGCCGATGTGACCGATGCCGAGCTCAATTTGGCGCGCGATCGCGAGTTGATGGCCCAGGCTTCGGATCAGCAACGCCGCGCCACGATCACTTCACCCACCGACGGCATCATCAAGAACCTGCGCCAGAACACGATCGGCGGCGTGGTACGCCCCGGGGAGGAAATCATGCAGGTGGTACCCCTGCACGATCGCCTGCAGATCGAGGCCCGGCTGCTGCCGGCCGACCGCGGCTATGTCGCCGTAGGCCAACCGGCCGAGGTGAAGATCACAGCCTATGACTACACCCGCTATGGCGGGCTCAAAGGCACGGTTCTGCAGGTGGCCCCGGACACCACCGTCACCAGCCAGGGCCAAGCCTATTACCGGGTGATCGTCGGCACCGATAAATCGAGCCTGGGCCCCGACGGGTCGTTGCCGATCACCCCGGGCATGGTGGCCATGGTCGATATCCATACCGGCCAGCGCTCGGTCCTACGCTATCTGGCAACCCCGGTCCTGAAACTGAAAGCCGAAGCATTCCGCGAACGCTAAACCTAGGGTTGCAACCCATAGGCGCAGGGCCAAAATCCACCATTGTGGAAATTACGTAACGATTCTTGGGTCGTTATCGTTCAATTTACCATTCCTGTTATTTAGTTATGCCGAACCTATGCGCGGCCGGTTGTAGTCAGCCAGACGCTAGCAGAGGCAAAGAGGCGCTCGCCTCTCGGGGGAACGTTCTACGAGGTCGCCGACCGCGGACGCTCCCGCGATTGGCGACCGGAGTTGTTGAGGATGCCAGTTCAAAGGATCGATAACGTTCACGTTGCGATTGGCGATCCCAATCAGCAATTGCGGTCGACGTTTCGGCGCGCCCTGAAGGAAGCCGGGGCCAGCGAAGTCTCGGAAGCCGGCAACCTCGAAGGGGTGGTCAAGCTGCTCGACAATATCGCGATCGACCTTTTCATGGTCGATGCCGATATGGAGGGAAACTTCTGCGAGATCGCGCAGAAGATCCGCAACCAGGCGCTTGGGAAAAATCCATTCGTGGCCGTGATCGCGATGACCGGCATCGCCGAGGCCCGTAGCATCCAGAAGATTCTCGGCTCGGGGGTCGACGACCTTCTGATCAAGCCGGTTTCGCTCGACGTGGTGATCGACCGTATCCGCAACCTGATTGACGCGCGCAAGCCCTTCGTCGTCACGCACAATTATATCGGCCCGGACCGCCGCGGCGTCGCCGCGCGCACTGAGAAGAATCCGCTGGTGCCGGTCGAAGTGCCCAACACGCTGCGCGCCAAGGCCACGGGCTCCACTGAAGACGTGCAGAAGATGATCGTCGACGCCGTTTCCTTGCTCAACGGCAAGAAGATGGAACGCTATTCGGTCGAGATCGGCTATCTGGTCAAGCGCGTCGAGATGAGCCAGAAAAGCCACAAGAGCATCTACGAGATCCGCGGCGATCTTGAGCGCATGAAGTTCGTCGGCCGTGACCTGCAGCGCCGCATGGCCGGCACCGCCGCCGAACACGCGGCCTATCTCGCGGGTTCGCTGGTTACGGTGGCCGAACGCGCCGCCAAGTCGCACGATGGCCCCGTGCCACGCGATGTCGAACTGCTGGTGCAGCTGTCGGCGGCGATCCGTCACGCCTTTGGCAGCGACGAAAGCACCGTCGAAGCGGCCATGGAGATCACCGAAACCATCGCGAAGTTTGCCGACAAGACCTGAGCCCGCCGTGTCTGTATAGTCCGCGGCCATGAGCGCCTCGGAAATTCGTCTGGCATCCCAGTTTTCACTACCCCGGCACGGCGGCGATCCCGCCGCGGCCGAAACACGTTTCGGCAAGCCCAAGGATGGCTGGCTCGACCTGTCGACGGGGATCAACCCGTTCCCCTACCCGGTACCCGCGCTGCCCGGCTCCGCCTGGCAGAACCTGCCTGACTCGGGAACGGACTTGGCACTACGGCGAGCAGCGGCTCAAGCCTGGGGCGAACTCGATGCCGATGCCATCGTAGCCGCACCGGGGACCCAGGCGCTGATCGAAGCACTGGCGCGACTCTACGGGCCCGTCAAGGTTGCGGTGCTGGTGCCGACCTATCCCGGTCACGCCGAAGCCTTCGCCCAGGCTGGCCATGAGATCATCCCCTGCGCCACGATCGAAGAGTTGGCAGTCGGGCAGATCGCGATCGTCGTCAACCCCAACAATCCCGACGGGCGTGAAATCGCGCCGGACGAGCTACGCGCGCTCTCGGTGGCGATGGCCGAACGCGGCGGACTGCTGATCGTCGACGAAGCCTTTGTCGATCTGACGCCCGAGCTTTCGATCGCCGCACCGGTCGCGTCCGGTCTGCTGGTGTTGCGCAGCTTCGGCAAATTCTTCGGTCTGGCAGGATTGCGGCTGGGTTTCGCCATTGGCGAGCCGGATGTGATCAGGCTGCTGCGCGAGGCATTGGGCCTTTGGCCGGTGTCGGGGCCGGCTCTGGAGATTGGGCGGATCGCGCTGGCCGATCATGCCTGGGCCTCGGCGATGCGCAGCAAACTCGCCACCGAAACCGCGCGCATGGATGTGCTGTTGACCAAGGGCGGCTTGGCGATCCTGGGCGGCACATCGCTCTTCCGATTGGCCGGTGCGCCGCGCGCCTGGACGCTGTTCGAATATCTGGGCAAGCGCGGGATTCTCGTCCGCCCCTTCCCCGAGCAACCGCGCTGGCTGCGCTTCGGACTGCCGGCGGACGCCGCCGCGCGCAAACGACTGGCGACTGCTCTGGCCGAGTGGCCAGACTGATCCTAACGCCTGATTATTCCAGCGGCATCAGATCTTCGAAATAGAGATAGGCTTCGAGCTGATCGAGCAGTATGCCATCGACGCCAAGATCGATGATGCCCTGGATGTACTTCCCGATCAGTTCCTTCCACTTCGGATCCCAGTAATTGACGATCGTCTGCGCCGCATCGTTGGGATCGGGCGCGGCGAGGAAGGACGGATTGCCGACCTTCCAATCCGGCTTCCAATAAAAGCGCGTGTCGCGCGCCAGCGACATCGGCAGCACGCCAAACACAAGGCGGTCCGAACCCAGCCGCTTATAGCGCAGCTTCTTCATCTGATCGAAGGTGATCGATTCGCTCTCGCGCCAAAAGGTGTCGAGCAGCAGCAGGTCGTAATTGGTCGCGACCAGCGCATTGATCCAATCGGTGCGCGATCCGTAAGCATCCGACCGCAGCATCGGCAGATAATTCTTGGCGGTATTGATATCGGCGACGACCGAAATGTTTTCCGACCGCGGCTTCTCTGATGGGATGCGCGCCAACAGCTTGTCACCGTCGCGATCGATATAGGAAAGCGCGCCGGCCTTCGCCGCTTTTGCTTCGGCGTCGGCCACCATCGTCTTCGCATCGCAGTAATCGACGGTCAGCAGGCGCCGGCCCTCATTACGGATCACAGTGGCGGCCGCCATCAGCGGCTTCATCATTTCAGGATCCGATGGCTTGCCGTACGCGGGAACGCCATAGGAGAAACCATCGATCAGCAGACCGTCGATCGCCTTGAGATAGGGGCGCATGACGGTGCCGACCTTCGGGTATTTGTCGGTGTTGTCGGGGTCGCGCAGCGTCTCCCATTTCCACTCGCGCGTTTCCTTCATCAGAAGGCCGGGCGCATTCCGGGCGAGCACGACGAATTTCGGATTGCGCTGCTTGGCATATTGGGAGAGCCCGACCACGATGTCACGCATCCACTGGCGGTGGTTGGGGATCTTGTCGAGCGGCGTGAAGGGGATATCGCTGCGCCGCTTTTTCTTCGGCTTCGGCATCGGCGTCGAATCATCGGCGCGCGCCGATCCGGCCGCCAACAGCGACGCCATGCCCAGGTTAAAGCCACGCCGTCCGATCATTGCAGCAACTCCGTGACGTAATCGGCAATGGCGAGCGACGAGGTCAGCCCCGGCGATTCGATGCCGAACAGATGGACGAGCCCGGTCACGCGATGCTCACGCGGCCCGTCGATTTGAAAATCCGAGGACGGCGATTCGGGCCCGACGATCTTCGCGCGGATTCCCGAATAGGCGGGGTTGAGCGCACCATCGGCGAGACCCGGCCAATAGCGGCGGATGGCGTCGTAGAATACCTGGGCGCGCGCGGGATCGACGTCGTAAGTTTCCTGGTCGATCCATTCGACATCGGGGCCGAAACGCGCCTGGCCGCCAAGGTCGAGCGTATAGTGCAGGCCAAGGCTGGCGTTGTTCGGCACCGGATAAACCAGATGGGTGAATGGGCCGTGGCCACTCAGAGTGAAATAGTTGCCCTTGCACATATGCTGTCCGGGCACATGCTCGGCTGGATAGCCGGATAGACACGCCGCCACGGTCTGCGCCTTCAGCCCTGCGCTGTTCACCACGCGCTGGCACCGCAGGCTCATCGGATCGGCGCCGCCCACGTCGAGCACGATGCCTTTGTCCGTGATCTCGCCGCGGGTGACGGGGGCGTTGAGTGCCATCATCGCACCGGCCTCTTCGGCCTCGCCCAGCAGCGCGAGCATGTAGGAATGCGAGTCGAAAATCCCGGTGACCGGCGAATGCAGCGCCGCCGTGCAGCGCACCCCCGGCTCCATCGCCACGGCCTGATCGCGTTCGATCCGCGTCAGCCCTTCGACGCCATTGGTCTCGCCACGCGCCAGGATCGTCTCCAGCGCCGCCTCTTCCTGCGGGCCGTTGGCGACGATCAGCTTGCCGACCATCTTGTGTGGAATTTTGTGGGCCGGCAGATAGTCGCGCAGGCGGCGATTGCCTTCGACGCAGAACCGCGCCTTGAGGCCGCCGGGCGGATAATACATGCCGGCATGGATGACTTCGCTGTTGCGCGAACTGGCGCCGGTGCCGATGGCATTGGCAGCTTCCAGGATCAGCACGTCATGACCGGCCTGCGCCAAAGACCGCGCCACCGCGAGACCGACGACACCGGCCCCGATCACGGCGCAATCGATCTCCTCTAAACCAGCCATCTGCCCCACTTATTGCTCTTGCAGGGCAAGCATAGCATCGCCCCGACTCGCCTGAACAGTCGCCCAAAAATCAATCGGGTAGTTCGCTTGCCCTGGCGCGGGTCAGGCCAGTAAAGTGCCGCCCCGAGGAACGCGATAAATCAATACGCACAAAAGAGTATCAGGACAGAATCATGGGTGCGGGCCGCATCATCGTCGTCGGCAACGAAAAGGGCGGCAGCGGAAAATCCACGGTAGCGATGCATCTGATCGTCGCCCTGCTCGGTCAAGGCGCACGGGTGGCCAGCCTCGACCTCGACGCGCGTCAGGCGACGCTGACCCGCTATATCGAGCACCGGCAGCGCAAGACCGGACTGGGTTTGAAACTGCCCCTGCCGGAGCATCAGGCACTCAACGCCAGTCTCGACCCGATCGGGGACCAGCAAAAGCTGACCGACGCCATCCTGGCCCTGGCCGAGCGCAACGATGTGCTGGTGATCGATACACCCGGCAGCGATCAGCCGCTCTCGCGCACCGCCCATTCTCACGCCGATGTGCTGGTGACGCCGCTCAACGACAGCCTGATCGATCTCGATCCGCTGGCCCGCATCGACCCCGCCAAGCGCCAGGTCGGCCATCCCGGCCCTTACAGCGAGATGGTCTGGGATGCGCGTAAGCAGCGCGCCATGCGCCGCCAGAAGCCCACGGAATGGTTCGTGCTACGCAATCGTTTGTCGCATCTCGACGCGCGCAACAAACGCGAGATGGAACGGTTGCTGACGGCGCTGGCCCAGCGCATCGGTTTCAAGTTGATCCCGGGGCTAAGTGAGCGCGTGATATACAGGGAGTTGTTCCTCGACGGGCTGACCCTGCTCGATCTCGGCGGGCACCGCACGTCACTGACTTTGTCCCAGGTGACGGCCCGGCAAGAGCTACGCCGGATGATCGATGCACTAGGCCTGACAGAATTGGGCGTTATCAAGGCCGTTGAGGCAAGTCTGTGATGGTGTTGCGCCCCTGGCCTTGCCGTGGCACAAGGTCAGGCCCCTCCCGATCAGGAGTTCTCCCGATCCATGGTACAGCGCGTCCGTAAATGCGTATTCCCGGTCGGCGGCCTGGGTACGCGGTTTCTGCCGGCCACCAAGGCCATGCCGAAAGAAATGCTGCCGGTCGTCGATAAACCGCTCATCCAATATGCCGTCGAAGAGGCGCAAGCCGCCGGCATCCAACATTTCATTTTCGTGACCGGCCGCGGCAAGACCGCGCTGGAAGATCACTTCGATCATGCGCCCGACCTGGAGCGCACCCTCAGCGAACGCGGCAAGACTGCCGAGCTGGAGATGGTGCGGTCCTGGATGCCGAAATCGGGCCAGGTCTCCTACACCCGCCAGCAGGAGCCGATGGGTCTCGGCCATGCCGTATGGTGCGCCCGCGATCTGGTGGAGAACGAGCCCTTCGCCGTGATCCTGCCCGACGATCTGGTGCTGGCTGAAGTCGCCTGCATGAAGCAGCTGGTCGATGCCCATACGGATGTGGGTGGCCATGTGGTCGCCGTCGCCGATGTGCCGCGCGAACACACCAAGCGCTACGGCATTCTCGACGTCGAAACCGACGATGGTCGCCTCGCGCGCGCCAAGGGTCTCGTGGAAAAACCCGAACCCCAGGACGCGCCGTCGACGCTGTCGATCATCGGCCGTTATATCCTGCATCCGAGCGTGTTCGAACATCTCGACAAGCAGATGAAGGGCGCGGGCGACGAGATCCAACTCACCGACGCGATCGCCCGCACCATCGGCAGCGTGCCCTTCCACGGGCTACGCTACAAAGGCCGCCGTTTCGATTGCGGCGACAAGGTCGGCTGGCTCGAAGCGAATCTGCACTTCGCGCTCGAACGGCCCGACATGCGCGAGCCGGTGCGCGACTTCCTCAAAGAACTGAACTAAGCCGACCACGGGGGACTTTTTCGGCCATGCGTATTGCGATGATCGGCACCGGCTATGTAGGCCTGGTGTCGGGTGCCTGCTTTTCTGAATTCGGCATGGATGTGATCTGTGTCGATAAAGACACCAGCAAGATCGAGTCCCTGCGCAAGGGCCGGATGCCGATTTTCGAGCCCGGCCTCGAACAGATGGTGGCGGAGAACGTCAAAGCCGGACGCCTCTCCTTCTCCACCAATCTCGCCGAATCGGTGAAGGGCGCCGATGCGGTGTTCATCGCGGTGGGCACGCCCAGCCGCCGCGGCGATGGCCATGCCGATCTCAGCTATGTCTATGCCGCCGCCAAAGAGATCGCCGAAGCGATCGATGGCTATACGGTGGTGGTGACCAAATCGACAGTGCCGGTGGGCACCGGCCGCGAAGTGTCGCGCATCATCAAAGAGACCCGGCCCAAGGCGCAGTTCGACGTGGTCTCGAACCCAGAGTTCTTGCGCGAGGGTTCGGCAATCGCCGATTTCATGCGGCCCGATCGTGTCGTCATCGGCACCGATTCGGAAAAGGCGCGCGCCGTGATGCGCCAGCTCTATCGCGTGCTCTATCTGATCGAGACGCCGATGGTGCTCACCGGCCTTGAGACAGCCGAGTTGATCAAATACGCGGCCAATACCTTCCTGGCCGCCAAGATAACCTTCATCAACGAGATCGCGGATCTGTGCGAGAAGGTCGGCGCCGATGTACACGATGTGTCACGCGGCATCGGCCTAGACGGCCGTATCGGGCGCAAGTTCCTGCATCCCGGCCCGGGCTATGGCGGCTCGTGCTTCCCGAAAGATACGCTGGCCCTGGTGCGCACCGCGCGCGATGCCGGCGCGCCACTGCGCATCATCGAGGCGGTAGTCTCGGTCAACGACGAACGCAAGAAGAGCATGGCCGCGCGCGTGATTGCCGCCTGCGGCGGTTCGGTGCAAGGCAAGACCATCGCCGCGCTGGGCCTGACCTTCAAGCCCAACACCGACGACATGCGCGACTCGCCCAGCCTCGATCTGGTGCCCGCGCTGAAAGCGGCCGGCGCGACCATCCGTGCTTTCGATCCTGAGGGTATGGAAGAAGCCAAGAAGCTGCTGCCCGAGATCACCTACTGCAAGGATGCCTATGAGGCCCTTGAGGGTGCGGATTGCGCCGTGCTGGTCACCGAGTGGAACGAATTCCGCGCCCTCGATTTCGGCCGCGCCAAGAAGCTGGTCAAGGCGCCGGTGATGGTCGACCTGCGCAATGTCTACAGCCCCGAGGATATGGAGGCGGCCGGCTTCCGCTACACCTGCATCGGCCGCCCTGGTACGGCGAGCTGACCATCAGCGCCGACAACGTCCTTCCCTATTTCTTCTTCGGCACGCTGCTCGACCGCGATCTGCTCGCGGTCGTCGCCGGCCAGACGATCGATCCGCGTGCTGTTAGGCCGGCGCAGCTCGTCGGTTATCGGCGCACAGGCGTGATCAGGCAGCGCTATCCGATCCTGATGCACCACCCGAGCGGTCGCGTGAACGGCATTCTGGTCGCGGGGCTCAGTCCCGGCGCAAGACGGCGGCTCGATGCATATGAAGGCCCCAACTACCGACTCGTCACCCTTCCTGTCGAACAGGGCGGTCGCATGATCGCGGCGCAGATTTATATGTTCGTCGGTTTCGCGACAGGCCTGCGCTCAGACCAGCGTGCCTGGAGCCTAGCACGCTGGCAGCGCAGATGGAAACGGCGCGCCCTGAGGCGCGCCGCTCGATTGAAAACCCGTCGTATCAGCGCTTAGCGCGCCGCCAGCTTGACGTCCGATGTTCTGATCACGCGGCAGGCCGTGTGGTGATGCTTGAGCGCCCGGCAGGCGCGCTGGGCATCGGACTCTTCAAGACCAACCACGAGCGAGCGATAGAGTGTCTTGTGATGCTTGCTCATCGCCGCCACATCGGCATGGCCATCGGCCACCACGTCGCCGAGGTGTTGGGCCGTTGTCTTGGCGAGTTGCAGCGCCTTTGCCTTCAGGCTGAACGAGCCGAGCTGAATACCGAACGGCGCCTCATCGACATCGCCCGCGCCTTCTTGGGCGGCTTCCTGCGCATCAGCCGCGGTGGTGGTCTTGTCCACCGCCGGGTTGGTCACATTGGCTGCGGCCATAGCGCTCGGCGCATTGTTCGTCATCGACTTCACGACGGCGGAAACCTGCGCATCGTCGGCATCGTCTTCGTCCATCGGTTGCGTCGCCGCTTCGTCGTCCGTGCCGTCGGCCTTCGGGTCAGCCTTGGCCATATCCACAGCCGGCGCGCCCTTGCGCTCGGCGACGAAGCCGGCATCGAGCATCGCCATCATCTGCCGGTCGCGGGCACGAACGCTGTCGCCACCGAACACAACGCCGATCAGACGATGACCGTCGCGTTTGGCCGAGGTGACGAGGTTGAAGCCGGACGACGCGATATAGCCGGTCTTAAGTCCGTCAGCGCCTTCGTAATTGACCAGAACGTGATTGTGCGTGGCGATCACCTGGCCGTTGAAATCGAATTCGCGCGTGGCGAAGTAGTGATATTCGCGCGCGTGATTCTTGATCAACGCCTTGGCCAGCGTCGCCATATCGCGCGGCGTGCTCCACTGGCCTTGGATCGGCAGACCCGACGCATTGCGGAACACCGTGCGGCTCATGCCGAGTTCGCGCGCCTTGGCGGTCATCTGCGTCGCGAAAGCCGGCTCGCTGCCGCCGAGATATTCGCCGATCACCACGGCCGCATCGTTGGCCGACTTGGTGACGAGGCCGAGAATGCCTTGCTCGACAGTGATCGTCTGACCGGGATTGAGGCCGAGCTTCGACGGCGACTGACGCGCCGCGTGCATCGAGACCTTCATCGGGTCCTGCAGATGAACGCGGCCCTTTTCGAGCGCATCGAACAGCAGGTACAGCGTCATCATCTTGGTCAGCGATGCCGGATGATTTTGCACATCCGCATTCGTGGCCTGCATCACCTTGCCGGTGTCGTTATCCACCAGGATCGAGCCATGGACGCGTGCCGCTGCAGGCGAGACGCCTACAAACGCAGCAGCCGAACCGGCGATCAGGAGAGAGAAGGTGA
>DASXEH010000069.1:0-192761 GCA_036490215.1 Magnetospirillaceae bacterium | reverse complement strand
GACGATGGGCTTGTTGACGGTCTCGTCCTGCAGGATCTTGCCCGACTTTTTATCGACGAAGATGGCGATCGGCACGCCCCAGGCGCGCTGGCGCGACACCAGCCAGTCGGGGCGCGTCTCGATCATACCGCCGATGCGGTTGCGCCCCTGCGGCGGCACGAAGCGCGTCGCGTCGATTGCGGCCAGGGCCTTCTGACGCAGAGTCTTGCCCACGGCGTCCGGCTTATCCATCGCGATGAACCATTGCGGCGTGGTGCGGAAGATCAGCGGCGCCTTCGAGCGCCATGAATGCGGATAGGAATGAACCAGCCGCGCATTGGCCAGCAACGCGCCGACCTCTTTCAGCGCCTCCATCACCGGCCGTTCGGCGGGCGAGTAGTATTTGCCGTCCTTGCCTTGCTGGAGGACCGAGAGGCCGGAGAGCAGCGGCAGCGCCGGCGCGTAGGTGCCGTCGGGCAGCACCGTCTCGGGCACTTCGAGCCCATGGGCCATGCCAAGATGCCAGTCGTCTTCGCCATGCCCGGGCGCGATATGGACGAAACCCGTACCGGTGTCCGCGGCAACGAAGTCGCCAGGCAGCAAGGGCACATCGAAGTCATAGCCCTCGTTGCGCCAGGGGTGTGCGCAGACGATGCCGGCCAAGGGCAGCGCCTCGGATACCGCCTTGAACGCCGTGACCTTGGCAGCCGTCATCGCCTGCTCGGCCAAGCCTTCCGACAACACCAGACGCTCGCCCGGTTTCGCCAAGCTGCCCTCGCCCACCGCGTCGACTTGGTAGAGGCGATAGACCAGCCCCGGCCCATAGGCGATGGCGCGGTTGCCCGGCATAGTCCAGGGTGTGGTGGTCCAGATCACGACCGACGCGCCATCAAGCGCCGGATCGGTCGCCTTGATGATCGGGAATTTGACCCAGATCGCCATCGAGGTGTGGTCGTGGTATTCGATCTCGGCCTCGGCCAGACCGGTCTTCTCGACCACCGACCACATCACGGGCTTCGCGCCGCGGAACAGCCCGCCGTTCATCGCGAATTTGTGCAGTTCAGCAGCGATGACCGCTTCGGACTTGAAATCCATCGTCGCATAGCGGCGATCCCAATCGCCCAGCACGCCGAGACGCTTGAATTCGCTGCGTTGCACGTCGAGCCAATGCTCGGCGAAGCGGCGGCATTCGGCGCGCAGTTGCAGGATCGGCACTTCGTCCTTGTTCTTGCCGGCGGCGCGATACTGTTCCTCGATCTTCCACTCGATCGGCAGACCGTGGCAGTCCCAGCCCGGTACGTAATGCGCATCCTTGCCCAGCATTTGCTGGCCACGATTGACAATGTCCTTGAGGATCTTGTTGAGCGCGGTGCCGAGATGGATGTTGCCGTTGGCATAGGGCGGGCCATCATGGAGCACGAAGCGCTTCCGCCCCTTGCTCTTCTCGCGCAGCTTCTCGAACAGACCGATCTTCTCCCACCGCTCCAGCAGACGCGGTTCGAGCGCCGGCAGGCCCGCCTTCATCGGGAAGTTGGTCTTCGGCAGAAAGACGGTCGACTTATAATCGGTGGTCACGGATTGGCCTCTTCGGAAACAGACACGGCAAGGGCTGCGCGCGCGGCCTTGGCGTCGTCATCCATCTGAGCGATCAACGCCTTGATGTCGTCAAAGCGCTTATCGGGGCGGATGAACTCGACCATCGCCACGCGCAGCGGCTTACCATAGAGATCGCCGGCAAAATCGAACAAATGCGCCTCGAGCACAACCTCGGTCTTATCGAAAGTCGGGCGCGGACCGCAATAGGCAACGCCGGAATACCATTCGGTAGCGCCCTGCCCTTCGATCCCGATTCGCACAGCATACACGCCTGCGGCGGGATGGATCAGATCACCCATCGCGATATTGGCGGTGGGATAGCCGAGTTCGCGGCCGCGCTGATCCCCTTTGCGCACGTGGCCGTCGATTTCCCAGTTACGGCCGAGCTGGGCGCGGACATCGGCCAGGCGTCCAGCCGCCAGCGCCTCGCGCACCACGGTCGACGAATAGGCGGTCGCATCCTTGGTCAGGACCGGATCGATCACCGTGACGGCAAAGCCATGTGCCGCAGCAGATCGGGTCAGCAATTCGGCATCGCCCATGCGGCCTTGGCCGAAAACATAATCTTGGCCGACCACGACTTCGGACACGTTCAGCGCCCCCACCAGGACCCGATCGATGAAATTAGTGGCCGAAATCGAGGCGAAGGCGCGGTCGAAATGCTGCAACAACAGAAAGTCCGCACCCATCTCCTCGATCAGCCGCGCTTTGACGCGCATCGAGGTCAGCCGGAAGGGTTTTGCCGGTGGACGAAGAACGGCGCGCGGATGCGGCTCGAAGCTCATCACACCCCAGGGCACTTTCTGTTTCGCGCCAGCCATCCGCGCTGCGTCGAGCACCGCACGATGCCCGCGATGCAGTCCGTCGAAATTGCCAAGCGCCACCGCTCCGCCGCGCACGGCACCGGGCGTTTCGTCAAAATGGCGGAAAAGGCGCATGGACAAGGCTGAATCCGAGAAAACCGGGGGTTACGGGTAGGCGATTGCCGGGCAGAGCGCAACCCCACGGTTGCGCGGCTCAGCTAGACGCGGCTAGGAATCATGAGAACCGCGTCGCCCTCGATCACCACCTTACCCCCCACCAGGCATTCAGTCTTGAAGCTGGCACGTTTGCGATCCATGGCGATCTCAGTGACTTCGACACGGGCGGTCACCGTATCACCGACCCGCACCGGTGCCTTGAAGCGGAGGGTCTGCGAGACATAAACCGCACCCGGACCAGGCAGCTTGGTGCCCAGCACCGCCGATATGAAGCCCGCAGACAACATGCCATGCGCGATCCGCGTCTTGAATATCGTGGTGGCGGCATATTCCTGGTTCAGATGGATCGGATTCGTGTCGCCCGATACACCCGCATACAGCACGATATCGGCATCGGTCACCGTGCGGGCCATGACCGCATCCATGCCGACTTTCAAATCCTCAAGAAACATCCCGTGAATATTGCTCATTGGAACGCGCCATCCCTTTTACATTTTATCCGCGCCAATTCCCGCCGGCGCTTTAGGGTTGGCGAGTATACCGACCCTGCTGCGGCGCAACAACGACGGGGATTTCAGAACAATCTACCCCCGTTGGGGACATTCAGATCGGGCGCGATCAGCACCACGGCGCCCTGTTCGTCGGGAAAGCCGAGCGTCAGCACCTCAGACATGAATTTGCCGATCTGACGCGGCGGAAAGTTGACTACAGCGGCAACTTGACGACCGATCAGACGGGCCGGATCGTAATGAACGGTGATCTGCGCCGAGCTTTTACGCGTACCGATCTCTGGCCCAAAGTCGATTACCAGTTTGATGGCCGGCTTTCGTGCCTCGGGGAAGGGCTCTGCGGCAACAATGGTTCCGACGCGGATGTCTACTTTTTCGAATTCGTCGTGGGTGATAGTCATTTTTACACTCCGCGCGAGTATCTTGGTAAACAAGCACATCGCTACCGGTTTGCGGTTGCGGCGCCCGCGTCGAATGTGGCGATATAGAAACGTTAGTCAATTACGTCGTGGTCGTGATGCGCGTTCGGCAAAATCTTTTATTTGCTCTTGCTTTACTTGCCGGTTGCGCGCAATCGCCGGCTTGGCAAAATCCAAATCTGCCGCCGGCAATAGAACGGGCCGACGAGCAGCAATGCCGTCGCGAGTCCGAGGAAGATATGGGTCCACAGGCCTATACTTCGCCCGGGACAGAGCGGGACGATACGCCGATGCAAATGGTCGATCACAGCGAGCAGCGCCATCATTTCGGCGCATTGGTATCCGATTGCATGGAGCGTAAGGGGTATCATCGCGCGGATTAGAACTGCCCGGGTGAGCCGTTAATTTGGTGGCGAGCCATTCGCGTGGTTCATATGCATGCAGCACCATGCATATAAGTAAATATAGGTATTTAATGTTGGAAAGGTTGATTGACGCGGGGTCCAAGGAATGCCAAATGTCTCGCCAACAATGCATACGAATTTTGTGCTGGGTCTGAGGGTTGAAGGCCAGTATGCGGCGTCGGGCCAAAGGGGTCGGCTCACCATGGTGACGAGAGTTTGTAATCCGACGATCGGCGTTTCCGCCGCGCGCAGGTTGTCTGCGTATCTGGCGCAATACGAACGCAATTAGGCTTGAGCGCATGGCATTGCCCAAACCACCGCCCGCGATCGAAATTCCGCCCGACACCAAGCGGGCGATTCTGGTCGGCGTTCGCAAGATCCTTGAGATTTTCCAGTCGGAAGGCAAATTCCAGCCGGGCATCAACCACGTCGAGATTCTGCACGAGCCGGAATTACTGGCCGCCTATATCAAGACCTTCCGTACCAATCCCGCTCTCTACTCCGATATCGTCGTTGGTTACGATGGCCGCGCGATCACGGCAAACGATCCCGACAAAGCACTCGTTTGCGGCGTCTCTTTGGCGCAAGTGCAACAGTTGATGGTGAAGACCTGCGCGCGTCACCTCTTCCTGGAGGACGATGACGACCAGATGGTGACCAAGACCGTCACCACCAAGCGCTTCGGTTTTTTTAAAGAGAAGACGCAGGTGACGGAACGCGTCGAGCGGCGCGATCCGCGTGCGCTGCGCGAAATCCTGAGCTTCATAGCGTTTGACTGGCAATTACCGCTCCTGGCCGATTACGCCGACCTGACGCTGCAGCAATTGTCCGAATTGGGCGAAAATCTTCTCGCGCTGCGCACGCCTATCGCGGTGCGCGAATTGGCCAAGTTCGACTACAACCAGATCCGCAAGGCACGGGCGGCTCTGGGGCCCGAATTCACCAGTCTGCTGGAAGTGCGCCCTGCTGCGATGCAGGGTGCGCTCTATTGGCCGAAGGACATGTATGCGTTCTTCCGCAGCATCCTCGGCCCGAAATTCTATGACTTCATGGCCCGCGACGAGAATTTCTTCATGCAGGTCGGGACCATGGACAAGGCCGTCATGCGCACCTATGCCGACAGCCTGGCCTATATCGCCAAAGAAAATCTGCTGGAGATGCAGCGCCTCAACATCGACCGCACCGACGTGCTGATGCAGGTGCTGCGTGCCACCTTCGGCCCGAAATTGGTCCAGCTCCTGACGCTGCCGCAATCGGCCAAGGAGGTCTTGCGCCGTCCGGTCGAAGGGCTGGTGCATATGCATCAGAACAAAGACCACATGCTGCAGGCGCAAATGGTGACCTGGGGCGCGTTGGCGCCGCGTGTCGAGGAATGGTTGGCACGGCAGCCGAAGGCCGTCTAAGCCGCGCCTCTTCGGCTTTCCACACACTTACCTCGATCCGACGGTACCGAAATGGTGCCGATCGGGTATAACTGAGTGAGCCTGACCGGGGGGTGGGCCGCATCAATGGATTTCATTGATTGGATTATGTACTTGTCCGGAGGTGCCTTCGGTTTATTGACCCTGGGACTCGGACTGTCGCGTGCCTCGGCCTTTACCGAGCGGGACGTCAATCCAGTATGGTGGCTGGGTTTCATCGTCTTCGGTGGGCTTTTGGCGGGGACGCTTATCATCGATTGGATCGTGCCGATCGAGACGACGATCTATCTCGCGAATGGCAGCGATATCGCACATGAGGTCGTGATCGGCGGTGAGACGATCTGCCTGCCTGGGAAAAGCTATGACAGCTTTCATTGGCGCCTCGACAGTCCGACCCAGATCACGATCAGGTCCGAGAACAACGAGCGTGATCAATATCCGATCGGCAAGGGAACGTGGCTGATCAACACGTCGACGATTCTCGTCTCGGCGGATATGTACCAAGAGGACGGGATGGGGATCAGCTACGACGCGATGACGGCCCAATCGCGCGGGGCCATCCATGTGAGCAGCAATTTAGGAAAACCGTTTCGCATGTTTTCGCAATCATCATTCGATCGCGTTTACGATCCCAGTGGGGATGTTCAGCGGCGCAGCCACACCGGTCCGTGCTCCAATGACGACGGTAAAAAGCGGTAACTGCGATCGGGATGGTGGCCTAAGCGGCCGCCGGCGCTTCCCGGCTCACGCCTTCCCAAACCGAAGCATCGAAAGGCGCGAGATTCGAGAGAAACTGCCGCGCGCTCGATTCCCAACTGAAAGTCAGCGCGTAATTGCGAGCATCTTCACGCGAGAGTTCGAGTGCCGCGCGGGCGGCTTTCCCGAGATCCTGGTCCATCACGCCGACGCGCGGATCGACGAGCACGTCGAGCGGCCCAGGCACCGGATAAGCGGCGACCGGTAACCCCGATGCCATCGCTTCGAGCATCACCAGGCCGAAAGTGTCGGTGCGGCTGGGAAACACAAAAACGGACGATGCTGCATAGTGTGCCCCCAGTGCCGCGCCTTGCCGTGCACCGGCGAACAGCACGCCCGGATATTTGCGGCGCAGATCGTCGAGCATTGGCCCGTCGCCAACCACCATCTTGCTGCCCGGCAGATCGAGAGCAAGGAAGGCGCCGACGTTCTTTTCGACGGCGACGCGACCGACATAGGTAAACAACGGCTTGGGCATCGCTGCAGCTTCGGGCGCCAGCGCGGCCAATTCGTCGGCGTTGTGAGGCCGGAACAACGTTGTGTCGACGCCGCGCGACCAACGCTTCATCCGGGAGAAACCGGCCTTGCGCAATTCCTCTTCGATCGACGGCGTCGCCACCATGATTGAAGAAGATGCACCATGGAACCGACGCAGCACCCCATAGGACAAGGACAGCGGGATACGCGCGCGGGCATAGATGTATTCGGGAAATTTGGTGTGATAGGCGGTCGAGAACGGCAAGCCGCGGCGGCGGCAGAGCGCGCGCGCGGCCCAGCCGAGCGGGCCTTCCGTCGAGATATGGATCGCCTCGGGACGCACCTCTTCGATCATCCGCGCCAAGCGGCCGCTAGGTGCAAGCGACAGCCGAATCTCCGGGTAGGTCGGACAGGGAATGGTGCGGAAAAGATCGGGGGTGATGTAGGTGGGCTGGTGACCCAGCCGCTCGAGTTCGCTCTTCAGGATGCCGAGCGTACGGACCACGCCATTGAGTTGGGGCTTCCAGGCATCGGTAATGAGGACAATGCGCATATTTCGGCCTCCGCGTGCATCGGCTCGCCTGCGAGTGCGGGATGCCGCCCCATGGTTTCAATTGGCTGGCCGACTTCCGCCCAGCGCAATACTTCCAGTCGTCCGTCGAAATGCTCCACCAGCGCTGTGCAGCTTTCGACCCAGTCGCCGTCATTGGCGTAGAGGATGTCGCCGATCTTGCGCAGCTCGGCATGATGGATATGGCCGCAAACCACCCCGTCGACGCCGCGGCGCCGCGCCATCTCGGCCATCGCCTCTTCGAAATTGGCGATGTAGGTGACCGCGTTCTTGACGCGGTGCTTGAGATAGGCCGACAGCGACCAGTAGCGCAGGCCCATATGCTTGCGTACCCAGTTCAGCCAGAGATTCACTTCCATCGCGATGTTGTAGGCAGTGTCGCCGAGATGGGCGAGCCACTTGGCATAGGCGACAACCGAGTCGAACTGGTCGCCATGGATCACCAGCAGCTTGCGGCCATCGGCGGTGGTGTGGACCACATCGTTGGAGACGTGCACCTCGCCGAAATTGAATTCGAGGTAGTTCCGCACGAACTCGTCGTGGTTGCCGGGAATGAAGGTGACGTTGGTGCCTTTGCGCGCCTTGCGCAGCAGTTTCTGGACCACGTCGTTGTGTTCCTGCGGCCAGTACCAGGAGCGCTTCAGCCGCCAGCCATCGACGATGTCGCCGACGAGGAAGAGATTTTCGGATTCGGTGACGCGCAAGAAATCGAGAAGGAACTCAGCTTTGCAGCCACGGGTACCGAGGTGAATATCGGAGATCCAGATCGTCCGGTAGGTTCTAACCTCGTCTTCCTGCATCACTGTATGATCCAGTGCCACACCAAAAAAGCGTGTATAGACGGCGCTTTCTATAGTGTTGCCGAAGAGTCGGGTCAATAAATCTGGGACGCGTTCAGACAGATTTCATCGTTCTTCAACGAAACTGACTCGAAAGCTTCATTTTGCGTTCGGCGCGCACAACGGTAGACGGAGCGTGCATGGACATGGTTGCTCCCGCGATTGATTCGGCGCCGCTCCCTTCAGACGATGTGGACGAGCAAGCCGCCATCGAACCCGGGCAGATCACCGTCATCTTCAATCCCACCGCAGGAAGCCGCCGCCATCGGAAGCTGCGCGCGGCGCTTCACGCGCTCGCCGAACTCGGATTGACCGCAACCGTGGTCGAGACAAAAGGGCCCGGCGACGCGGAACGCATCGCCCGCCATGCCGCCAAGACCGATCGCGGTATCGTGGTTGTCGCCGGCGGCGATGGCACGATCAACGAAGCGGTCAACGGCCTGCTATCGGTGCAGGGTCCGATTCCGCCGCTGGCAATCATTCCGCTGGGGACCGCCAATGTGCTCGCGCTGGAAATCGGTCTCAGCACCGATCCGCGTGCTGCGGCCCGCGCGATCGCGGGAAACAAGCGCCTGACCGTGCGGCCCGGCTGTATCAACGGCCGCAACTTCGTGATGATGGTGGGCATCGGCTTCGATGGCGCGGTGGTGGCCGGCGTCAGCACGAAATGGAAGCGGCGCATCGGACGCGGCATCTATGCCGTGCGTACCTTCGTCGAAGCGTGGCGCTATCCGTTCCCGAAGCTGCGGGGCACGATCGATGGTGTGGCCTTCGCCGCACGTTGGGTCGTGGTCTGCCGCGGCCGGCATTATGGCGGACCGTTCGTCGTCGCCCCCGAGGCCAGTCTCGCCTTGCCGCGCCTCTCGGTTTGCCTTCTACCCGGCAGCGGGCCATGGAGCGTGCTGCGCTATGGCATCGCTCTCATCAGCGGACGGATGCCATGGCTGTCCGACATCGTCGTCAAATGCGGACAGACCGTCACGGTCGAAGCTGAAGGCGATCTGCCGATCCAGGGCGATGGCGACATCGTCGCGCGCTTGCCGGTTGAAATCTCGCTGTCCGAACGGCCGATCGAACTGATCGTCCCCGCTTAAATCGCATCGATGCCTATTTGATCGCATAAGGGCATTTTCCCCTTGCAGCCCAGCGCCTCGAATGATACTTAAGTAAATGCTTAACTATTCAATCGAACTCGACCAGACCTTTCAGGCCCTCGCCGATCCGACGCGGCGCGAAATGATCGAACGCCTGAGCCGAGGCCCGGCTTCGGTCAGCGAGTTGGCCAAGCCCTTGGCGATGTCGCTGCCCGCAGTGCTGCAGCATCTTCAGATTCTGGAAACCAGCGGGCTGGTGAAGACCGAGAAGGTTGGGCGCGTGCGCACCTGCCGGATCGAGACCAAAGCACTGCGCGCGGCCGAACAGTGGGTGGCGGAGCGGCGGGCGATGTGGGAGCGCCGCCTCGACCGTTTGGGCGAATATCTGGCCTCGCAGGACCAGACGCCGGACGAGACGAAGACATAGGGAGAGCAGAATGACCGAACGCAAAACGCATCACGCGACCTTCAGCATCGAGAAGACTTATGCCGCGCCGGTGGCGCGCGTATTCCAGGCTTTCGCCGATCAAAAGGCCAAGGAAAAATGGTTCGCAGGCCCTGACGAATGGGAGCGCGGCGCCACGCGCTTTGATTTTCGCGAAGGCGGCCGCGAATACGTCGCCGGCGGACCAAAGGGCGGCACGCAGCACATTTTCGACTGCCTCTACTACGACATCGTGCCCAACGAGCGCATCGTCTATGCCTACGAGATGTATCTCGATACGACACGCATCTCGGTCTCGATTACGACGATCGAGATGAAGGCGGTGGGCAAGGATACCAAGCTCGTCTTCACTGAACAGGGCGTATTCCTCGACGGCTTCGACGACTCGAAGGGCCGTGAGGATGGGTCGCGCTGGCTGCTCGAGAAGCTAGGCGCGTCACTACAGAAAGACGTAGCAAGCGCCTGACATAACCTCGGACAAAATTGAATCCATTGCGTGGATCGGGCGCTGTGCCGGCTGTAACCGGCGCGGCGCTGCCGCGTTTGCCAAATGTCCGCTTTCGATCAGAGAAATCGAGGGGCTCCCCTGTGCGATTCGCACTGACTGGCAGACGCCATCTGCAGTACAAGAGCGGCCTTAGTTTGGGTGGATTGGAATGTCTCAGAGTCATTTTCTCCGCAATGCATTGATCCTCGGCCTGCTGACGGCAATCGGTCCGTTTGCAATCGACATGTATTTGCCGTCGCTGCCCTCGATCGGCAAAAGCCTGAATGCGGATTCCGATCGGGTGCTGCTGAGCATGACCGCGTTCTTCGCCTCCTTCGCGATCGGCCAGTTGATCTATGGCCCGCTGTCGGACATGTTCGGCCGCAAGCCGCCGCTCTATTTCGGCATCGGCCTGTTCGCCGCGGCCAGCATCGGCTGCGCGCTGTCGGATAATATCGAGACGCTGATCGTGTTCCGCCTGATCCAGGGTCTCGGCGGCGCGGCGGGTACGGTGATTGCGCGCGCCATCGTTCGTGACCTGCATAGCGGGGTCGAGGAAGCGAAGCTGTTCTCGCTGCTGATGCTGGTGTTCAGCGTGTCGCCCCTGCTCGCACCCATGATCGGCACCATGATCATCGAGCTCGCATCGTGGCGCGCCATCTTCTGGCTGGTCATGGCGCTGGCGCTGCTCGGCCTCGTCATGGTCATGGTCTCGATCCGCGAGACGCGTCACGCCGATCAGCGCGAAAGCAGTACGATGCGCGGCATGATCGACGCGACCAAATTGCTGCTGGTCGATACCCATTTCATGGGCTTGACCTTCATCGCCTCATTCGCGCTCGCCGGCTTCTTCGTCTTCCTAGCGAACTCATCCTTCATTCTGATGGGCCACTATCATCTGTCGACGACCGCCTACAGCCTAGCCTTCTCCGGCAATGCGGCGGCGTTCTTCGCCTCGTCACAGCTGACAGGATGGCTGGGCGGCAAGTTTGGCCTCCATGCCTTGGTACGCCCGGCGATGTTCGGCTACGCGATCGCGATCGCGCTTTTGCTCATCGCCACTACGGCCGGTGTCGAGAATCTGTGGCTGCTGGGCGCGCTGTTCTTCATCAGCAACGCCTTCCTCGGCGTCGTATTGCCGGTAACCTCGGTCCTGTCGCTGGCCCATCACGGCCCGATCGCCGGGACCGCTGCGTCGCTTGGCGGTACGCTGCAACTCGTGACCGGCTCGATCGTAATGGCGGCCAGCAGTCGCTTTGCCAACGGCACGACAAAGCCGATGGTGCTCTGCATCGTCGCCTGCGGCGCCATCGCTTTCGTACTGTCGGTGTTCACCTTGCGTGGTAGCAAGTTCAAGGCCGATGCGGCTGCGTCAGCGGCCGCGAGCGCGTCCGCGTCTTAAACGAAGCCGCGGACCGGTAGGTCCGATCCGCGCTGTAGCCAGTTGCGCGCCGAATACTCAGCACGCGCATCGGTGATGTGCAGCGTATAGGCGTGGCGCGAAACCGTCGAACGGTTGGGCGCACTGTAATGCGGCAACATACCGCTGAAACACACCAGCGCGCCGGCCTTCACTTCGACCGGAACGGCGGTGGTCTCGGTCGGCCAAGGCGTGGTGCTGACCGGCTCGACCGTGATCTTACGATCCTCGCGCACGAATCGCTCACGCAGCGGCCCACGATGCCCGCCAGGCTCGACCCACAGACAACCATTGGAACGGTCGGCGTTCTCCAGCGCGAACCAGAAGCCGGTGACGGTGGACGGCACCGTGTCGAAAAAAGTCGCGTCCTGGTGCCAACGCACCTCGCCGCCAATGCTCGGCTGCTTGAAAATGTACATCGACTGCCAGAGACGCGGCTCGGCGATGCCGAGATCGCCGGCAATCTCAGCCAAGCGGGGATCGCGCGAGAAGCGATTGAAAACCGGATCGAGGTCATGCATCGCATGGCCGATCTTGTTGATCGACAGCGCCTTGGCCTGCTTGAGTTGGCCATCCGCGCCGAAGGCCTCTTCCTCGAAGAAGCAGCGAATTTTGTCGCCAGAATCGAGAAAATAGTCGTCGCTGGTGTTTTCCTGATCCGCTGTCGAAAAGATGCCGGCTTGGCGCGGATCGAACGCATCGACGATCTGGCCGGCACGGGCACGGAGCGCAGCAACTTCATCGGCGGATTTGAATCCGTCGATGACGATATAGCCGTCGCGGATGAAACGGGCTTTCTGATCTTGGGTCAACATGGGTGGATGCTAGGCGCGCTGGCCGGTCTTCTGCAAGATGCTCGCAAACCGGGCCTCGACTTGATCACGCAGACGCAGCGTTCGCGGCGTCGGACGGCCCTTCATGCGCGCGGCAAGAACGGTACGCGCCACAACCCAATCCTCGGCCCGCAATGCGGCGGCGATCAGCGTCTCATCCACCACATCGCGCTGAGCCTGGCTGCCGCCGATCCGCTCGACGGCTTCGCGCACAGGCAAAAGGGCTTCTATGGCGCGACGATCATCACCGCCACCGAATGCTTCCATCCCGATTACCAACGCGCGCCCCACATCAGCCGTGACGACGCGGTTGTCACCCTTTGCATCGGCAAGATAGCGATCGACTGACGCGAGCAGCTTGGCCATCGCGGCGCGATCTTTGCCGCCTGCTAGGCCGAGCATCACATGGAGATCGTTGAAGGCGAGAACGTGCTCGCCGATCCGCGCGGCAGCGATGCCGGCCACTTCAGTCCAGCGCGCCCCGACGTCAGCGCCGGTCAGCTCCAGCCGCCAGAGCAGCGACGCAGCATCGATCAGGTCGAGGATGAAATTGTCTTTCAGCCGCGGCTGAACGAACACATCGTATTTGGCCAACACCTCGTCGCCACGTCCGGCATCGATCAGGAACAGCGCAAGGTGCCAGCCATTGTGGACGGCCAGCCATTTGCCCGCCTGCCAATCCTTGTGCGTGCTTTCGAGGAAATGGATGCCCTCATCCGGCTGACCACGCATCTCATGGACATGAGCTGTGGCATGGGTGGCCCAAACATCGCGCGGGTTGATCGTCAGAGCGCGCCGCGCCACCTCGTAAGCGCGATCAAGCTCGCCCGATTCTTCCAGACCGAAAGCGTGGCGCCCGAGGATGAAGCCATAGATCGGATCGGTCTCCCGCCAAGCCGGCAGCGCGCGGGCCACTACGTCGCGAATGCCGTTGGCGTCACCCAGGTAGTAGTAGAGATCGGTGGCGTAACGCAGCACCAGCGCATCGACCGGATGACTGGCCAAGATATGCTCGCAGAGTCGCGCCGCGTCACGCAGTTGACCGGCTGTGACGGTCTTCGCCACGGCCATATGCGCCTGTTCGCGCGCTGTCGCTTTAGCAACAACGGCATCGGCCGTCGCCAACGCATCCATGACCGCCGGATGATCGCTACGAAAGCCACCCAGCAGCAGAATCGTTGCCGTCGCCGTATGCCCAAGAACAAAGCCGGGATCGTCCCGCACCGCTGCACCCAACGTGCCCAGGATATCGCCCGTCCAGGCGTAATAGTCCCAGATGACGGCATCCAACGCCGCGGCAGAGGCGGCGCTACCGGTGATCGGGTTTCCCTGACGGTCTTGTGCCATGGGTATATTGTCGCACCGCCAAGCCAGCCCGTGAATCCCCATTCGTATGCATGGCATCGGTGCAGCCGCCACCGTTGACGCCTTGCCCGGGGAACGACAATCTGGCCCGTCCCGCCCCGGTGAGAACCGTTCGCATCAAAGATGAGTGTTTTTCTTCTCAAGCGCCTGTCGACTTTTGCCGCCACATTGATCGCGGCGTCGATCGTCATTTTCCTGGTGCTGGAGATTCTGCCCGGCAATGCGGCCGAGATCATCCTCGGGCCCGAAGCGCATCAGGACCAGATCGACGCGCTGTCGCACAAGCTCGGCCTCGACCGCCCCGCACCTGAGCGCTATGTCAGCTGGGTGGGCGGCTTGCTGTCGGGCGATTTCGGCGAAAGCTATGCCTATCAGACGCCGGCCAGCGATGTGGTGATCGAAGCACTGGAGGTCACCGTGCCGCTCTCGGTGATCGCCGTGATCATCAACATCGTGCTCGGCTTGTCGGCAGGTGTCTATGCCGCCGCGCGCCACAACAAGCTCGGCGATGTCGGCGTCATGGCGCTGAGTCAGCTCGGCATCGCCATTCCATCTTTCTGGCTCGGCATTCTGCTCATCCTCGTGTTTGCCGTGTGGCTGGGTTGGTTGCCTGCCGGCGGCTTCCCCGGTTGGGATGACGATATTGGCGATGCGCTCGAAGCACTGATCCTGCCCGCGATCGCGCTCGCGGTTTTCCAAGCCGCGATCTTGGCGCGCACCACACGCTCGGCTGTACTCGAAGTCTCGCGCGAGGATTTCGTGCGTACCGCCCGCGCCAAAGGTCTCACCCGCCGCGCCGCGCTGTGGCGCCACGTGCTGCGCAACGCGATGATCCCGATCATCACCATCGTCGGCCTGCAATTCGCCAATTTGTTCGTACTGACCATCGTGGTCGAGCCCGTGTTCAGCCTACCGGGGCTCGGCATGCTGATCCTGCACTCGATTGCCAATCGCGACGTGGTCGTGGTGCAGGATGTGGTGATGCTGCTGGTGGGGCTGGTGTTGGTGGTCAATCTGGCGGTCGATCTGGTGTATGCCGTGATCGATCCGCGCCTGCAGGCACGCCGCGCATGACCGCTGCGATTGCCCCGGGTGCGATTCGCCGCGCGTTCCGCCACCCGAGTTTCGCGATCGGCGCGGGGCTGACCGCCCTTCTTGTTCTCGTAGCGCTGGTCTCGCTGATCTGGACACCCTACTCGCCCTATGAGATCGACATGGCTGCCAAGCTGGCAGAGCCTTCGGGCGGGCATTGGTTCGGCCAGGATCAGTTGGGCCGCGACATACTGTCGCTTGCCATGGCCGGCGCGCAGAACTCGATCATGGTCGGCGTGATCGCTGTCGGCGTTGGCCTGACGCTCGGCATGATCCTCGGTGCGATCGCTACTGCCGAGGGTGGCTGGGTCGAAGAACTGGTGATGCGCTTCTCCGACCTCACCTTTGCCTTCCCAGCCATCCTATCGGCGATCATGTTCACGGCCGTCTTCGGTCCCGGCATCGTCGTCTCGATCATCGCCATCGGTATTTTCAACATCCCGATCTTTGCCCGCGTGACCCAAGCCTCGGCCAAAGCGATCTGGGCGCGCGAATACACGACGGCCGCGCGCGCTGCCGGCAAGAGCCGCGCGCGCATCACCATCGACCACGTTCTGCCCAACATCCTCTCCGCGCTGACCGTGCAAGGCACGATCCAGTTCGCCAACGCGATCCTGTGGGAGGCGTCGCTTTCCTATCTCGGCTTCGGCACGCAGCCGCCGCACCCATCCTGGGGCCGCATGCTCAACGACGCCCAGGCGCATATGTTCGATGCCCCGTGGCTGGCGATCTATCCCGGCGTCGCGATCATGTTGGCCGTGCTCGGCCTGAACCTCCTCGGCGACGGGCTGCGCGATCTGCTCGATCCCCGCCTGGTGCGGAGCCGCTGAGATGGCACTGCTCGACGTCGAAGACTTGAAGGTCAGCTTGCGCACCTCGCGCGGCATGGCTCAGGCCGTGCGCGGCGTATCATTCCAACTTGAGCGCGGCGACACGATGGGGCTGATCGGCGAGTCGGGGTCGGGGAAATCAATCACCGCACTCTCGCTGCTCGGTCTGCTACCCGAAGGCGCCAAGGTCGAAGGCCATATCCGCCTTGACGGCCGCGAATTGGTCGGTCGGCCGGAAGCGGAACTCTGCAAGATCCGCGGCAACCGCATAGCCTTCGTATTCCAGGAGCCGATGACGGCGCTCAATCCGGTGCACACGATCGGGCGGCAGGTGGCCGAGCCGATGACGATCCATCGCTGCATCACCCATGGCGCAGCGCGCGCCGAGGTGATCCGTCTACTCGACCGCGTCGGTCTGCCCGACGCGTCGAAGCGCGTGGACGCCTATCCGCATCAACTCTCGGGTGGGCAACGGCAGCGCGTGACGATCGCGATGGCGCTCGCTTGCGGACCTGACATCTTGATCGCCGACGAGCCGACGACGGCGCTCGACGTCACCATCCAGAATCAGATTCTCGATCTGATCGGCGAACTGGTCGCGGAAAGTGGCATGGCGTTGATTCTGATCAGCCACGATCTCGGCGTAATCGCCGAGAACGCCGCACGGATGATGGTGATGTATGGCGGCTCGGTCGTCGAAAGCGGCCCAACCGCCGAAGTATTTCGCCATATGGGCCATCCCTACAGCCAAGGCCTCTTCGCGGCGCGGCCCAAACTGGGTGCGCCGCGCGGCGAACAACTGAAGACGATTCCGGGCACCGTGCCGGAACTGGCGGATCTGCCGACCGGTTGTCCTTTCTCCGACCGCTGCGGTCTGGTCATCGATGCGTGCCGTACCACACCGCCGCCGGCCATGCCGGTCGGTCCCGATCATGTCGCACGCTGCATTCGCCTCGATGTCGCCTTGGCAAATATGGCAGTGGCGCGATGAGTGCGGAGCGACGAGAAGTGATGACCGCATCGCTGCTCACGCTCGACAACGTCGTGCGGCATTATCGCCTGCCGCGCGAAAATTTCACCCAAGCGCCCGGCGTTGTACGCGCCGTCGAAGGCGTCAGTTTGACGATCAACGCGGGACGCAGCCTCGGCGTCGTCGGCGAATCGGGCTCCGGCAAATCGACGCTCGCGCGTTTGGCGATGGCGCTCGAACCGCCGACCAGTGGCCGCGTGCTGATCGACGGTAAGGATATCAACGTGATGTCGCGCGAGGAGCTGCGCCGCGCCCGTCGCGATTTCCAGATGGTCTTCCAGGACCCCTATGGCTCACTCGATCCGCGCCAGACCGTGGCCCGTGTCGTTGCTGAGCCGCTGGCGGTGCTGGGCGAGACCAGTGCCGCCGAGCAGCGCAAACAGGTGGCCGAGATGCTCGACTCGGTGGGCTTGCGCGCCGCCGACATGGACAAATATCCGCACGAGTTCTCAGGTGGCCAGCGCCAACGTATCGCCATCGCCCGAGCACTGCTGACGCGGCCCAAACTGATCGTGGCCGATGAGCCGGTCAGCGCGCTCGATGTCAGCGTGCAAGCGCAGGTGCTCAACCTGCTCAACGATCTCCAGGTGCGTTTCGGCGTCACCTATCTGTTCATCAGCCACGATCTGGCCGTGGTCGATCATGTCTGCGACGAGGTGGCGGTGATGTATCGCGGCCGCGTCGTCGAACAGGGTCCCGCACAAGCCCTGTTTCAAGAGGCGGCCCATCCCTATACCCGTGCTTTGCTGGAAGCCGTGCCGAAGCCCGTGCCGCGGCAGCGTGAGCGACGCGCGGTGCCGCCACCCCAAGTGCAACTGGGCACGAACACCGGTTGCGCCTTTGCGGATCGGTGCCATCATGCTCAGCCGCGTTGCCGGGCCGAAACGCCGGCCTTGCGACCGGTGCGGGAAAACCATCTCGCGGCGTGCCATTTCGCCGAGCAAGTCATGGCCGAAGCACCGCCAACGGAAATTAACGCTTGATGGCTGGGTATAAGGCCCAGTTATACTGACAAAGTATGCAGATTTACGAGGGCCCGGCCGCCGGCCGTGGCGAAAAGGGGAGAGTAAGCATGGTGAGAAAACTGAACATCGCGCTTGCCGCGGTTGCCGTGGCCGCGCTGCCGCTGGCCGCGCATGCCGCCAAAAAAAGTGACGCGATCGTCATCGGCATGACGCTGGAACCGCCGGGCCTCGACCCGACCACCGGCGCTGCCGCCGCGATCGGCGAGATCGTGCACTACAACATCTTCGAAGGTCTGATGAAGATCGATGGCGACGGCAGCGTGGTTCCGCTGTTGGCCGAGGGCAAGCCCGAAGTGGCCGCCGATGCGAAGACCTATACCTTCCATCTCAAGAAGGGCGTGAAGTTCTCGAACGGCGAGGCGCTGACTGCCGCCGACGTGAAGTTCACCTTCGAGCGCGACGGCGCCGAGAAGAGCACCAACAAGGAAAAGGCGGTGTTCGCCAACATCACAGCGATCGACACGCCGGATGATTCGACCGTCGTCCTTCACCTCAAGGACCCGAATCCGAATCTGCTGTTCAACCTGGGCGAAAACACGGGCGTGATCCTGGAGCCGAAGAGCGCCGACGCCGATGCGACGAAGCCGGTCGGCACTGGCCCCTACACCTTGGGCGAATGGGTAAAGGGCTCGTCGATCAAGCTGGTGAAGTGGGACGGATTCCGCGATGCCGCCAAGATCAAGATCAAGACAGCAACTTTCCGCATCATCAATGATGCCGCGGCCCAGACGGCGGCGGTGCTTTCGGGCGACGTCGACGCCTTCCCGCGCTTCAACAACTTCGACTCGGTGAAGCAGCTGCAGGCCGATGCACGCCTCAGCGTCGTGATCGGCTCGACTGAAGGCAAGACGATCATCTCGACCAACAACAAGAAGAAGCCGTTCGACGATGTTCGCGTTCGCGAAGCGATGGCCTATGCCATCGACCGCGAAGCGGTGAACAAAGCCGCCGTGAACGGTTATGGCAAGCTGATCGGCAGCCATTACACGCCGACCGATCCCTACTACATCGACCTGACCAAGATGCATCCCTATGACCCGGCCAAGGCCAAGGCGCTGCTGAAGGAAGCGGGTGTGCAACTGCCGCTCGAGGTTTCGCTGAAGCTGCCGCCGGTACCGTATGCCCGCAACAGCGGCGAAGTGGTGGCCGCCGAACTCGGCAAGGTCGGCATCAACGTCAAGATCGAGAACGTCGAATGGGCGCAGTGGCTCGACAACGTTCTCAAGGCCCCGCACAACTTCGACCTGACCATCATCAGCCATGTCGAACCGCGCGACCTGAACATCTACGCCAACCCCGACTACTACTTCCAATACGACTCGAAGGAGTTCCAGGACATCTACAAGAACCTGAGCACTTCGACGGCCGATGCCGACATCAAGAAGTGGACGGAAGCGGCGCAGAAGCTGCTGGCCAAGGACGCGGTCAACGTCTACCTGTTCGCTCTGCCGCAGGTGGTAGTGACCAAGAAGGGCCTGAAGGGCTTCTGGAAGAGCTCACCGGTGTTCGCGAACGATCTGTCCGCCGTTCATTGGGACTGACCAGTCGAGATAGGCTATAAATCGGGGCGGGTGGCGCAGGTCACCCGCCCTTTTCTTTTTCGAGGTTCGCGCATGGATGGTACTCGCGCCAATCTGCCCGCCGAGCTCTGGCGATGGGACGCGCTCGACCTAGCCGCGGCGATTCGCGAGCGGCAGATTTCCGCATGCGACGCGGTGCAAGCCAGCCTCGATCGCTTGGCCGCCGTCAATCCGACCATCAATGCTGTCATCGATGTCCAGGCCGAGGAGGCGCTGAAGGCCGCTGACACCGCCGATGCGAAGGTGAAACGCGGCAAAGCCCTCGGACCGCTGCATGGCGTGCCGGTCACGATCAAGGATCTCGCCGATCAGAAAGGCCGCGCGACGGTGGACGGCGTTGCCGCTTTCAAGACGCGCATCGCCACTGAAGACAGCCCGATCGTCACCAATTGGCGGAATGCCGGCGCGATCATCATCGGCCGCACCAATACGCCTGCCTTTTCCTCCCGCTGGGATACCGACAATGCTGTCTATGGTCGAACCTGGAATCCCTGGACACGCACGCGCACGCCCGGTGGCTCGTCGGGCGGCGCGGCGGCGGCACTCGCGGTGGGCATCGGCGCATTGGCGCATGGCAGCGATCTCGGCGGCTCGATCCGCTATCCGGCCATGTGCTGTGGCGTAGCCGGCATTCGCCCGACGCAAGGCCGCGTGCCGCGCCATAACAGCACGGCGATGGGCGCCATCCCGCTGTTCGCCAATCTGATCGCGGTGAACGGTGTGTTGGCGCGGCATGTGCGCGATCTGCGCGTCGGCCTGGCGACCATGAGCATCGGCGATGCGCGCGATCCGCTCTGGGTGCCGGCGCCACTCGACGGCCCGCCGCCGCCGAGACCGATCAAGGTCGCGCTGGTCACCGAATCGCCGGGCCTGTTCGTCCATCCCGCGATCCGCGATGCGGTGCTGCAGACAGGCAAGGTGCTCGCTGAAGCGGGTTACGCTGTCGAGCAAGTGCAGCCGCCGTCGATCGAAGCGGCATCGCATTTGCGCGCCAAGCTCAGCGCGGCCGATATCCGCAATCGTGTGATGGATGTGTTCCGCAAACTGGGCGATCCGGGTCTGGTGCGTCATGTGCAATTGTTCCTCGATGTCGCGCCACGCACGCAGGATCAAGTCGACTATCAGGACGCGATGGCCGCGGTCATGGCGCATCGCCAGGCTTGGGATCAGTTCCTCGCGCAATACCCGCTGATCGTTGGGCCCTGTTCGGGGGATCTGCCGGTCGAGATCGGCTTCGAGACGCGCGACGAAGATACGATGCGCCATCTGCTGGCCGCTCAGGCGCTGATGACCACCGTCAACCTCCTGGGTCTACCCGCGGTTGCGGTTCCAACCGGAACGACATCCGCACCCGACGCACCACACGGCTTGCCGCTCGGTGTGCAGATTATCGCGCCCCGTTTCCGCGAGGATCTGGCCCTCGACGCGGCCGAGATCGTCGAAGCGCGCCTGGGCATCGCGACGCCGATCGACCCTGTTCGCTGATGGATGGGGACGCCTATGTGGCGCGGATCTAAAAATTGTCGAAATCCAAAGGGTTATCCGTGAGGCCGGCGCGACCCAGCGCACTCGATCTTGACCGAAATATCAAAAAAGGTGTATATGCACTTATCATAAAGTGAGTGAGAGATTTCGAGGAGACGCGTCATGACCGCATGCATCGTCGGCTGGGCCCATTCGAAATTCGGCAAGCTCGAAAACGAGACGATCGAAAGCCTGGTGGTGCGCGTGGCCACCGACGCGATGGCCGATGCCGGCGTTGAGCCGAAGGACATCGACGCGATCTACATCGGCACGATGAATGCCGGGATGGTGCGCCAAGAATTCACATCGTCGCTCGTGCTTCAGGCCAGCCCTGCCCTGCGCTTCAAACCGGCCACACGTGTCGAAAATGCCTGCGCCACCGGATCAGCGGCCATCCACCAAGGCATCAACCTGATCGAGGCAAAGAAGGCGCGCCGTGTGCTGGTGGTCGGCGTTGAGAAGATGACCGAAGTCAGCACCCAACAGATGGGCGACATCCTGATCAAGGCGAGCTATCTGCCCGAGGATGGCACGATCGAAGGTGGCTTTGCTGGCGTGTTCGGCCAGATCACTCAACTCTACTTCCAGCGCTATGGCGACAAGTCGGCGAGCTTGGCGCGCATCGCCGCCAAGAATCACAAGAATGCTGTCTCCAATCCCTTGGCGCAGATGCAGAAGGATTTCGGCTTCGAGTTCTGCAACACGGTGTCGGAAAAGAATCCGCTGACCGCCGGCCCCCTGCGCCGCACCGACTGCTCCCTGATCACGGATGGCGCGGCCGCGGCGGTGCTGTCCGATGTCGACACGGCACTCGGCTCGAAGAAAGCTGTCGTGTTCCGCGCTGCTGTGCAAGTGAACGACTTCCTGCCCATGTCCAAGCGCGACATCGTCGCCTTCGAGGGTCCTGCCGAAGCGTGGCGCCGCGCCTATGCCGAGGCCGGCGTGACGGTGAACGACCTCGATGTCGTCGAAACGCACGACTGCTTCACCAGCGCCGAGTTGATCGAATACGAGGCGATGGGCCTGGTACCGGCCGGGCATGGTGCACGCGCTATCGATGAAGGCTGGGTGGAGAAGACCGGCAAGCTGCCGGTCAATCCTTCGGGCGGGCTGAAGGCGAAGGGCCATCCGATCGGCGCGACGGGTGTGTCGATGCATGTGCTGAGCGCGATGCAGTTGACCGGCACCGCCGGCGGGATTCAGATTCCAAACGCGAAACTGGCCGGCCTGTTCAATATGGGCGGCGCGGCGGTCGCCAACTTCGTCAGCATTCTCGAACCGCTGCGCTAAGACGAGACTGGGCGCAGCCGATAGTGGCTGACGCCCCCTGGGCCCGGGTATTAGCTACAGCCCGATCAAGCGGCGCGGCGCATCCGGTGCTTCAGCAATCCTATTGCGCATCGCGCCTGGCTCGGCCTTGCCTTATCACGGCCATTCCGGCGCGGAGATGAATGTGATCCTGGAAGGCGGTTATAACGACGGCGCCATCCGATTCGAGGCCGGCGACTTCACGGCCAACGACGTCGGGGTGCGTCACAAGCCGACTGCCGACCCCGACGACTATTGCGTCGCTCTGGTCGGGTTGGGCGGGCCACTGGAGTTCGGCGGTGCATCAGTCCGCTTGCTGCAAACGCGGCCCGGCATCTGATCACGCCCGTCTAGACTACCCTCCGCTCTGACGCTACGGTTTTGGGTGCGGCCCGAGCGGCCGATGTCCAACAGAGCGCGCCAGAACCGTGCCCATTCGCGAGACCCTGAAGCACTTCCGCATCGTCGGGTATAGCGGCGCCGATATGGTTGCCGCCTTCAAGCCCGATGGCCGCGCCCTGCGCTTTGCAGCGCGGACCACGGCCGCAGCGGCAGTCGCCGTGGCGATCAGCATGGCCCTGGGTTTCCACCAGGCGTATTGGAGCGCCATCACCGCCTGGGTGCTGGCCGTGCCCGATCGCGGTACGATTCTGCCGAAAGCCTTCTTCCGCACCCTGGGTACGCTGATCGGCGCGGGTGCCGCCTTGGTCGCGCTCCCTCTGGCCAGCTATCCCACGATCTTCATCGTCGCGCTGACGGTCTGGGTTGGCCTCTGCGCCATGGCGGCCAGCCGCTTCCGCCGTTTTCAAGCCTATGTGGCACAGCTGGCCGGTTATACGGCAACGATCGTCGCCGTCGTCGGCCTCGAAGAACCCGAGGGACATGCATTCGATGCAGCAATCATCCGCCTTGCCCTTGTGCTGGTCGGCATCGCGTCATCGGCATTCTTCGCTTTCCTGTTCGCTGAGCCGATCGACGAAAAGCGTTTGCAGCAGGACGCGCGGCAATTGGTGGCCCGTACCGTCCGCTGGGCGGCCGCGCTGATCTCCGAAGTCAATCCCACGCCGGCGGGCACCACGCCCAATCGCGATCTGTGGATGGGATTGAGTGATTTCGAGTCGGCCTGCGAGTATGCCGCCTTCGAATCATCGACCATCCGCCAACGGCTACCCGCGATCCGAAGGCTGACTGCGGCGGAGTTGTCATTGGTCGCATCGGCACGCGCGGTGCGGCGCCTCGGCGCCCTCTCGCCTCTACCGGCGATGGCGGATGTCCGCGCTCAGATGACGGGGGCCGCCAAAACGATCGCCGCGGGGGGATTGCCGACGGGTGAGATCGCCGCCCTGCAAGCGGCAGCTCATGTCCTGTCGCATGCGGAAATCAGCGACGATCTGGACATCGTGCCCAGCGCCCTCGGTGAACGCGTCAACGATCTGGCCGATGGCCTGGATCGCATCACGCGCGATCTCGATTTCCTCGGCGGCAAGCCCTCGGCCTTCGCGCCGGCAGCGCTCGCCATCCACGGCGATTGGCGCAGCAGCATCAGCATCGGTTCCCGCGCAGCCCTCGCAACGCTCGCCATTGGCCTTCTCTGGCACTATCTCAATTGGGCGGGCGGTGCCTTCGCGTTCATCTTCACCTCGGTCGCATGCCTGCTGTTCGGCGTGCAGCCCAGGCCGACGACCGGCATCGCGCGCTTTGCTTTCGGTGTCGGCATCGCGGCAACGATCTTCATCCTGTGGCATGCAATCCCGAGCACAGGTACCCATGGCGAGATTCCGGTTTTCGTCGCGGTTGCGGTGCTGACTTTCATCGGCGCCATCGGACTGGCGAATCGATTCCCACCGGCGATGGACTTCAACGCCAACTTCACCGGTCTGATGTTGGGCGCAGGGCCCGCTCTGGTCAGTTTGAGTTCCGCCATCGAACAAGCATCGGCGCTGGCCGCCGGTATCGGCTTTGCCTATCTCGCTTTCGTCGTGCCCTTGACCGGTGCCGTCGCCCGCGAACGCCACCTCCAGGCGACGATGTCCGACGCCCTGGCGGAACTCGCCACCGGACGCTGGCGTCCGCTGCCCCACAAATGGGAAGCGCGGATGTACGATATGTTGAACCGCTCGGCGATGGCGCGGGTGCCGGGACGTATGTCGTCGCTCGTCCTGCGTCGTTGCCTGCTGACCTTGGATATCGGCCTGGATCTGTTGCGCCTGCAGTCTTTCGCGCGCTCGCGCCTGCTGCCGGTGCCAGAACCTCTGGCGGCCGTCATCCGTCGCGCCCTCGAAGACTTCAGCACAGCCGGCATCACCGAAAGTGGCGGCGCGACCATGGCCCAAGCCGCTAAAGCCGCTTTGGCGATGGCTTCGACATTCTCGGAACCGGCGCACCAGCGGCTGGCGCTGCGCAGCGCCGCCGCCATGGATGTGATCGCACGCTGCTGCGCGGCATGGATCAGCGGTGCGCGCTAATCAGCGCCGCGCCCGCCAAAATCCAATAAAGTCATTATTTTTCAAAGAATTGGCGGATGGGGTGGGATTCGAACCCACGATACGCTTTTGACGTATACACACTTTCCAGGCGTGCGCCTTCGACCGCTCGGCCACCCATCCGTGCCGCCCAAGAAAGGGGCGGAGGGGGAAAATAACGATCCCCGTTTCCCTTTGCAACCCGAGGGGTGGTGACGGCGATCACAATCAGAATCTTCTGTCTTTACGCGAAAACCCTCCCGAAAATTTCATCATTTGTTGAAGAATTACGTGCGATATGGGAAGAATATTGGCATTCCACATGGGAAGGGCGCCCACAGGGTGCACCGGTGGGGCATGTTGGTCGCAGGACGCGTCATAGGATGGACGATGATCGCGCTGGCGCTTTTGATGGCGTCGGGCGATGCCGTGTTGGCGCTCGGCACCGGTGACCATTCAGGCATCGTGGCCGGAACCTTGTGGACTTTGGTCACGGGGCATTCGCCCGACATGACCGCACCTACCACCTCCTTCGGCGCGATGTTGTTGGCTTGGCCCGCTTGGGCCGCAATTGGTCCTGTGGGCCTTGCGCTCGTCGTGGCATGCCGCCCGCGCCGCCGCCGCCACCGCTATCGCCGCAACGACTGATCACGCCCGGCACGCTGCCGGACTCACATCCCGACTTCCTCTATACTGATCCCACCGTCTTCATCGGGAAGACGCGCGGGGTTTTGCGCATGACACTCGATCGCATCGCTCGCGTGATGATCGCTTTGATGGTCCTCGGCGGGATCGCGACGACCGATCCGGCGCTCGCCGCCAACAAAAGCGATTCCGATCAAGTTCTCAGCCTGCCGCGTTTCAAGGCCGAGACCGGCGACGTCGACACCACCCTGCGGCGTCGCATCCGTATCCTGGTCCCCTATAGCAAAACATTGTTCTTCGTCGACCGCGGCAAGCAATTCGGCACCGTGGCTGAACTCGGCCGCACGCTCGAGGACTGGCTCAACGGCGGACATAGCAAGGGGGCCAAGCGGATCACAGTGGATTTCGTGCCCGTGGCGCGCGACCGCCTGTTGCCCGCCTTGATCGCTGGTCAAGGCGATGTGGCCGCCGGCAATCTGACCATCACCACGGACCGGTCATCGCAAGTCGATTTCACCCAACCCTGGATGACCAATGTCAATGAAATCGTGGTTACCGGCCCCGCCGCGCCACGCCTCGACTCGATCGAGGATTTGGCAGGCCAGGAGATCTACGTCCGCCAGTCGAGCAGCTATGCTTCGCATCTCGCTGTGCTGAATGAAAAGCTGACCGCGAAGGGCATGATGCCGATCGCGATCCAGCCCTCCGACCAAAGCCTTGAAGACGAAGATCTGATGGAGATGGTCAACGCCGGCATGTTGCCGTTGGCGATCGTCGACGACCACAAGGCGAAACTCTGGGCGCAGGTCTTCACCAATCTTAAGGTGCGCCCCGACCTTGCGATCAGCAGCGGCGGCAAGATCGGTTGGGCCGTGCGCAAGAACAGCCCGAAGCTGCTGGAGACACTCAACGCATTCTTCAAAACGCACCGGGAAGGTACGGCTTTCGGAAACACCATCAAGAAGCGATATTTCTCGAGCGCCAAGATCGTTCGCGACGCCTACTCCCAAGACGCGATCCAGCATTTCGACGATGCCATCGACCTGTTCCGCCGCCATGGCGACGAATACGGCTTCGACTATCTGATGATCATGGCGCAGGGCTATCAGGAATCGCAGCTCGATCAGTCGCGGCGCAGCCCGCGCGGCGCAGTCGGCATTATGCAATTGATGCCAGCCACGGCCGCCAATCCCGTCGTCGGTATCGACGACATCGATATCGACGCCGATCGTAACGTCGAGGCCGGGGCTAAATATCTGCGCTATCTGATCGACAATTATCTCGATGATCCCGCCATCGATACCAAAAACCGCGTGCTTATGGGATTCGCCGCCTACAACGCCGGACCGGGCAACCTCGCCCGGTTCCGCGAGGCCGCCGCACGCAGCGGGTTGAACCCGAACATCTGGTTCGACAATGTGGAGAACGGTGCGGCGCGCGTCGTTGGCCGCGAGACGGTGCAGTACGTCAGCAATATCTACAAATACTATATTGCCTACGACATGCTGATGGAGGGCGCCGCCGCGTCGGCCCAGGCGCGGCAGCAACTCAATCCCTAGGTGTTATTCGTCGCCCATCTTCAGCGCGGCCAGGAAGGCGGATTGCGGAATCTCCACCTTGCCGAACTGACGCATGCGCTTCTTACCCTTCTTCTGCTTATCAAGCAGCTTGCGCTTGCGAGATACGTCGCCACCGTAACATTTCGCCAGCACGTCTTTGCGCAGCGCGCTGATGGTTTCGCGCGCCACGATGCGTCCGCCGATGGCTGCCTGGATCGCGATGGGGAACATTTGCCGCGGAATCAATTCCTTCAGGCGCTCGCAAATCTGCCGGCCGCGGCTTTCGGCACGGACACGATGCGAAATGAAGGCCAATGCATCAACCGGCTCATCGTTGACCAGAATATTGACCATCGTGAGATCGGCCTCGCGGTATTCCTCGATCTCGTAATCGAAGCTGGCATAGCCGCGGCTGATCGACTTCAGCCGGTCATGGAAATCGAATACGACCTCGTTCAGCGGCAGGCGATAGACCACCATCGCGCGCTTGCCGGCATAGGTCAGGTCGACCTGCTGCCCACGGCGATCGGTGCAGAGCTGGAGCACGGGGCCGAGATGTTCGTCCGGCACCAGGACCGTCGCCTTGATCCAGGGCTCCTCGATCGTCGCGATGCGTGACTGATCGGGCATGTCAGCCGGGTTGTGCAACTGCATGACCTCGCCATCGGTCAGGGTCACGCTATAGACGACGCTGGGCGCCGTGGCGATTAGGTCGAGATTGAATTCGCGCGTCAGACGTTCCTGGATGATTTCGAGATGCAGGAGCCCGAGGAAGCCGCAGCGGAACCCGAAGCCGAGCGCCGCCGAAGTCTCGGCTTCATATTGGAAGCTCGAATCGTTGAGACGCAGCTTGGCCAGCGACTCGCGCAGTTCTTCGAAGTCGGCGGCATCGATCGGAAACAGGCCGCAGAACACCACCGGCACGCTGGGTTTAAAACCCGGCAGAGCCTGTTCGGCAGGGCGACGCTCCTCGGTGACTGTGTCGCCGACGCGGCAGTCGGCCACCGCCTTGATACTGGCCTGCATGAAACCCATCTCGCCCGGATACAAACCGTCGGACGTGACCAGCTTCGGCGTGAAGTACCCGACCCGGTCGACCTCGTAGGTCGCGCCCGCAGCCATCATGCGAATCTTCTGTCCGGCACGCAGGACGCCGTTGCGCACGCGCATCAAGGTGATGACGCCGAGATAGGCGTCGTACCACGAATCGACCAGCAGCGCCTGAAGCGGCGCCTCGGCATCGCCCTCGGGCGCCGGCAGATGGGTGATCGCCTCCAGCACATCGTCGATGCCGATACCGGTCTTGGCCGAGGCCAGCACGGCGTTGGAGGTGTCGAGGCCGATCACTTCCTCGATTTGTGCTTTCACACGGTCCGGTTCGGCGGCGGGCAGATCGACCTTGTTGATGACCGGGACGATCTCATGGCCGGCATCAATGGCCTGATAGACGTTGGCAAGCGTCTGCGCCTCGACGCCCTGGCTGGCATCGACCACCAGCAGCGAGCCTTCGCAAGCGGCCAGCGAGCGGCTGACCTCATACGCGAAGTCGACATGGCCGGGCGTGTCCATCAGGTTGAGCGCATAGAGCTCCCCGTTCTTGGCCCGGTAATCGAGCCGCACGGTCTGCGCCTTGATGGTGATGCCACGCTCGCGCTCGATATCCATCGAATCGAGGATCTGTTCACGCATATCACGCGCCTCGACCGCTCCGCACCGCTCGATCAGGCGATCGGCGAGGGTCGATTTTCCGTGGTCGATATGGGCGATGATGGCGAAGTTGCGGATATGGGCGAGGTCGGTCATGGCGCGCGACCATAAGGGAGCCGTGGCCTGGGAGCAATGGGTTGATCGCGCATGCCGCACCAGTATGAAATCGCTAGGAATTGCCAATATTTAGCCGGTTGACAGGGCGCTGCCCGGCTGATTGGTTCGGGCATGGCCCAAGCCTCGGATCAACCCAGCTCTTTGCCAGCCGCCGCCGTGCCCCTCGGCGCGATCGCCGCCCTGGTCGTGCTGGCCATCGTCTGGGGCGGGTCGATCCCGGCGACCAAGCTGGCTCTGGCCGATATGCGGCCGCTCACCCTGACCGCCCTGCGCTACCTTCTGGCCGCCCCCTTCTGCATCCCTTTGCTGATCGGCCGGCGTGTGCCGCCGGTCCGTGCGCTGCTGGCGATGCTGGGTCTGGGCGCGATCAGCGGCATCATCGGCCAGATCGGCCAGGTGCTCGGCGTCAACCTGACAGCCGCCTCGGTCGCCACCGTGATCGGTGCAACGATCCCGGTGCTGTTCGTGCTGCTGGCCGCGGTGCGCCTGCGTCAGCCGCTCGGACCGCGCCATATCGCCGGATTGGTCTGCGCTTTCCTCGGTATCGCCCTCGTGGCCGTGGGCGATCCGCGCCATATCGCCGATAGCAATCTGGCCCAAGGCCTGCTGGGCGATGCGCTGATGCTGATCTCGGCCGTGGCTGTCGCGGTCTACTACGTGGGTAGCGCCGAACTCGCGACACGCTATTCGGCGCTGACCGTCACCGCCTGGACGACGCTGGGCTCGGCCCTGTGCATGGTACCGGTCATTGTAGGAGAACTGGCTGTGGCACCGTTCCAAAGCTCGGTGTCGAGCTGGGCCGTTGCGCTCTATCTCGGCGCGCTGGTGACGGTGACCGGTTCATGGATCTGGTTCAAAGCGCTCGCGCGCGTGCCGGCGCGTATCGCCGGATCATTGCAATACCTTCAGCCGCTGGTGGGCGTGGGCCTCTCGGCCGTGTTGTTCGGCGACCGATTGGATGCCTGGTTCGCGGCCGGCACGGTCCTGGTCTTCATCGGCATCGCCTTGAGCAGCGCACCCGCACGGCGGCGGGCCTAGGCCGCGTCGCGCCGATAGGCCGGTTCACCGAGGATGTGCGTCGCGAAAACGCTACGATCGTCGCCCAAGGTCATCAGCGCGAACAGCCGCTCTTCCAATGTCCCGGCGATCGAAGTGCGTCGTGCCAGTACCGGCGTGGCGGCAAGATCGAGCACGACGAAGTCCGCTTCCTTGCCGGCAGCAAAATTGCCGATCTTCTCGGCAACACCGAGCGCATCGGCGCCACCCAATGTGGCGAGATGGAAAGCGCGCATCGGGTCGAGATTGATGCCGTTGAGCTGCAGCACCTTGTAGGCTTCGGCCAGCGTCCGCAGCATCGAATAGCTGGTGCCGCCGCCGACATCGGTACCCATGCCGACGCGCACGCCGGCAGCACGGGCACGCTTGAGGTCGAACAAGCCGCTGCCAACGAACAGGTTCGAGGTTGGACAGAAGGCGATCGAATCGCCGGCTGCCGCCATCAGCGCGAATTCGGCATCGCTCATATGGACGCAATGAGCGAACAGCGACCGCGCGCCGGTAAGGCCGATCTTCGCATAGACGTCGTAGTAGCCTGCGGCATCGGGGAACAACTCGCGCACCCAGCGGATCTCGTCACGATTCTCGGCCAGGTGGGTCTGCATATGCAGATCGGGAAATTCGCGCATCAGCTGCGCGGTGAGCGCCAATTGCGCGGGCGTCGAAGTCGGCGCAAAGCGCGGCGTCAGCGTATAGGTCAGCCGATCCTTGTTATGCCAACGTGCGATCAATTCGCGATTGTCGGCCTCGGCGCTTTCCACGTCGTCGCGCACGAAATCCGGACAGTTGCGGTCCATCATCACCTTGCCGGCCAGCATGCGCAGTTTGCGCTTCTGCGCGGCGGCGAAGAACGCATCGACCGAGGCCTTGTGTACGGTCGGGAACACGGCGGCCGTCGTCGTGCCGTTGCGCAACAACTCGTCGAGGAAGAACTCGGCAATGGCCGCCGCATGGGCCGGATCGGCAAATTTGCGCTCGGCGGGAAAAGTGTAGCGCTCGAGCCAATCGAGCAGCTGCGTGCCGTAAGACGCGATGACATCGACTTGCGCGTAGTGGATATGGGCATCGACGAAGCCGGGCATGATCACTTTGCCCGTGTAGTCGTCGATTGCCGCGGCCGCCATATCGGCCGGCTGAAGCGCCATATGGTCAGTGACGCGCGCGACCTTGCCGTCTTCGACGATCAGCGCGCCATCATCCCAATAGCGCCAAGCCGCGCCCGCGCTCGCCGTGGCCGGATCGGCAACGAAGTGGAGGATCGAGCCGCGGACGATGCGCTTCATACGTCGCCGGCCGCCTAGAGGATGAACTTGGACAGATCGGCGTTCTTGGCGAGTTCGCCCACGCGCTCATGCACCAAGGCCGCATCGATCGTGATCGCGACACCCGCCTGATCCGTGGCCGTGAAGCTGATCTCTTCCAACAGCCGTTCCAGCACCGTGTGCAGCCGGCGCGCACCGATATTCTCGACGCTGCGGTTGATCGCCTCGGCCAGATCGGCGATGGCGGCAATCGCGTCGTCACCGAATTCGAGGCTGACATCCTCGGTCTTCAACAGGGCCTTGTACTGCTTGATCAGACTGGCTTCAGGCTCGGTCAGGATACGCACGAAGTCGTCCCGGCTCAGCGGCTTCAGCTCGACACGGATCGGCAGACGGCCTTGAAGCTCGGGCAGCAAGTCAGATGGCTTCGCCACATGGAACGCACCGGACGCGATGAACAGGATGGCATCGGTCTTCACCGAGCCATGCTTGGTCGCAACCGTGGTGCCTTCGATCAGCGGCAGCAGATCGCGTTGCACGCCTTCGCGCGATACATCCCCACCTTTGAACTCACCGGAGCGGGCGCAGATTTTGTCGATCTCGTCGATGAAAACGATGCCGTGGTTCTCACAGGCCGAGATCGCTTCTTTCACCACCTTATCCTGATCGAGCAGCTTGTCGCTTTCCTCGGCCACCAGAATCTCGTGGGATTCGGCCACCGTCATCCGGCGCTTCTTGGTGCGACCGCCGAAGGCCTTGCCCAGCATATCGCCGATGTTCAGTACACCCATCTGCGCGCCAGGCATGCCCGGGATATCGAGCGTCGGCATGCCGCCGCCCGCGTCGCTGACCTCGACATCGATCTCCCGGCTGTCGAGTTCGCCGGCGCGCAACTGCTTACGGAAAGTCTGTCGCGTTTCGGAGCGCGCGCTATCGCCCACCAGCGCGTCGAGCACACGCTCCTCGGCCGCGAGTTCGGCCTTGGCGGCAACCTGCTTGCGCAGCTTCTCGCGCGTCATGGTGATTGCCACCTCGACCAGATCGCGGATGATCTGCTCGACATCGCGGCCGACATAACCGACTTCGGTGAAGCGCGTGGCCTCGACTTTCAGGAACGGCGCCTGCGCCAGACGCGCAAGACGACGCGCGATCTCGGTCTTGCCAACACCGGTTGGCCCGATCATCAAAATATTCTTGGGTAGCACCTCTTCGCGCAGCCCTTCGGGCAGCTGCTGCCGGCGCCAGCGATTGCGCAATGCAATCGCCACAGCACGCTTCGCGTCATGCTGGCCGACAATATAGCGGTCGAGTTCGGAAACGATCTCGCGCGGTGAGAAAGCGGTGCTCATATTTTTTCTACAATCACATTCTCGTTGGTATAGACACAGATATCGGCGGCGATCTTCATCGCCCGGCGGGCAATCGTTTCGGCATCCAGCCCTTCGATATCGACCAGCGCCCGCGCCGCGGCCAGCGCATAGTTGCCGCCCGACCCGATCGCGATCAACCCGTCCTCGGGTTCCAGCACGTCGCCCGTGCCGGTGAGCACAAGCGACGTGTCTTTGTCAGCCACCGCCATCATCGCTTCGAGACGACGCAGATAGCGATCCGTGCGCCAGTCCTTGGCAAGATCGACGCAGGCGCGCACGAGCTGGCCTGGATGCTGTTCGAGTTTGGCCTCAAGCCGTTCAAATAGCGTGAAGGCGTCGGCCGTGGCGCCAGCGAAACCGCCGATCACCGAACCATCGCCGAGGCGGCGCACCTTACGCGCATTCGACTTGAGAACGGTCTGCCCGAGGCTGACCTGCCCGTCGCCTGCGACAACCACGTGACCGCCCTTACGCACGGTCAGGATCGTTGTGCCGTGCCAAACTTCCGGAGATGCCATGGACCCTCTTGATATCTTTTCTTCGCGTTTTCGACGTTCCCATAGATAGGGCGAAAGCGCGCCGCCGCCAAACGCGCTTTTCCTATTTTCGCTTCAACTGCTCATCCACCGCATGGAGCAACCGCGCCTGGTCGAGCGGCTTGGCGAGAAACCCCGTGCAGCCGGCAGCATAGGCGGCGTCATAATCCTCGGCGCTGTCATGGGCGGTCACCGCCAGGATCGGCACACCCCTGTATTTCGAGGCGTTGGAGAACTCTTTGGCCAAGGTATAGCCGTCCATACCGGGCAAATTCATATCGAGCAGGATCAGGTCAGGCTTCTGATGCAGCACCGATAACAGGCCATTGACCCCAGAGTCCGCAAGCCGGACCCGGTGCCCCGCACTACTCAACACCATATCGATCGTCTCGCGGATCAGCGGGTCGTCGTCGATCACCACAATGTCGGCCATGGCTCACCTCCGTCGCAGCGGCACCGATTGTCCCGTCAAATCGGCACGGCGGCAAGCAAACTGGTTCGGTGGGGGCTAATGGCCGCCGCGACCTCGTAGTAGGGTGTTTGGCAGGCCTAGTGAGACGAGGAATGCGATGCCGGAAAACGTGCCGCCGGCATAGAAGGTGCGTACGATCGCATGGCGATACGCTTCGATCACCATGTCATGCGCCGCTGGCGAAAGGGTCGCGATCTTGGCCGCGCCCTGATCCAGTGCCGAAGCAACACCGCCGGTCATAACTTCGGGCGGCAGGAGTTCATGCAATCCCATGGTCAGGATCGCGCCCGACAGTGCCACGCCGATAGCGCCGCCGAGCGAGCGGAAGAAGCCGAGCGTCGAGGTCGCCACGCCGAGGTCCGAGCGGTCCACTGCGTTCTGGGTCGAGAGCGTCAGATTGGGCATAGCAAGGCCGACACCCAGACCGACGCCGACGAGGCAGGCTTCGAGCGTCCACCGATCCCACCGCGCCGTGGCGGCCCAGGCCAATAGCCCGAACGCGACCATCGACGTGAAAAGCCCGCCGACCAGGAACCATTTATAGCGTCCTGTGCGCGAGACCAATCGGCCGCCGACGATCGACGAGACGATCACGCCGCCCATCAGCGGCGTCAGGCGCAAGCCGGCCACAGCGGGGCCATCGCCCATCACCAGCTGGAAATAGAGCGACATGAACACCGCGGCACCGAACAGCGCCATGGTGTTGAGCCCCATCGCCGAACAGCTGATCGAGAACACACGAATGCGGAACAGACGCAGCGGCAGGATCGGCTCTTGCGCCACCGCTTGGCGGGCGACAAACCCGACGCCGAGAGCCACGGCCGCGACGATCATCGCCAGGATGATCGTCGAGTCCCAGGCATAGACTGCGCCTCCCCAACTCAGCATCAGCAACAGCGCCGTGGTGCCAACGGTGAGCAGCGCCGCACCGGGATAGTCCACCTTGTGACTGGTCGCCCGGTGTGGGCGGCGCAGCCCACGCTCGATCAGGGCCATCGCCACAGCGCCAACGGGGAGGTTGACGAAGAAAATCCAGCGCCAGGACAAGGCAACGGTGATCACGCCGCCAAGCAACGGTCCTGCCACCGAACAGAAGGCAAAGACCCCCGTGAACAAGCCCTGATACTTGCCGCGCTCGCGCGGCTCGATCACGTCGCCCATCGCGGTTTGGGCCAGCGGCATCAATCCACCGGCACCGACGCCCTGGATCGCGCGGAACAGGATCAGCTGCACCATCGATTGGGCAAAGCCGCAGAGGATCGATCCGACCAAGAAGATTACGATCGACACATGGAACAGCTTTTTACGGCCATACATGTCACTGAGCTTGCCGTAGAGCGGCGTGGAGACCGTGGAGGTCAGCACGAAGGCCGTTACCACCCAAGAGATGTGGGTCAATCCGCCCAGATCGCTGACGATGCGCGGCAAGGCCGTGCCGACAATGTTCTGGTCGAGCGATGCCAGCATCAAAGCCAACATCAGCCCGGCGATAACAATTGTGAATTCGCGCTTCGACAGACGTTCGAAGGCGGGCGGCGCCGAAGTGGCGGGGTTTGCGGGCGTGGAAATAGGGGCTGATTCGGACATAAACGGGCTATTTTCAGGGGTGGCGGCCACTGGCGCTTCCTCGCAGTTCCTGCTACTAAAGCCGCCGCAAGGAGCAGCCCATCATGCGCACCGCCACCGTCGAGCGCAACACCAAGGAGACCAAGATCAGCGCCACCGTCAATCTTGACGGGACTGGCAGCTATGCCGTGCACACAGGGATCGGCTTTCTCGACCATATGCTCGAGCAGCTGTCGCGGCACGGCCTGATCGATCTGGACCTCAAGGTCCAGGGGGACCTGCATATCGATGGACATCACACGACGGAAGATTCCGGCCTGACGATTGGTGAGGCGGTCTCCAAGGCTTTGGGCGACCGCAAAGGCATCGTGCGCTATGGCTCGGCCATGATCCCCATGGACGAGACGCTGACGCGCGTGGTCATCGATCTTTCCGGCCGCCCCTATCTGGTGTGGAAGGTGACGATCCCGCGCCCCGAGCTGGGCGAGTGGGATACCGAGCTCGTGAAAGAATGGTTCCACGCCTTCGCCCAGACCGTGGGCGCCAACGTGCATGTAGAAACGCTTTATGGCGTCAACAGCCACCATATCGTCGAATCCTGCTTCAAGGGCCTGGCCAGGGCTTTGAAGCAGGCGGTCGCGATCGACCCGCGCGCGGCGCAGGCGATCCCTTCGACCAAGGGAACCATCGGCGGCCAGGTCTGAGTCATGTCAGTCGTTGTGATCGACTATGGCTCGGGCAATCTCCGCTCGGCAGCGAAAGCGTTTGAGCGTGTGGTGGCGGAGACGGGCCTCAATGAAACTGTGACGGTTACGGCGGATGCCGATCTTGTGCGGCGCGCCGACCGGATCGTGCTGCCCGGCGTTGGCGCGTTTGCCGACTGCCGCCGCGGCCTCTATGCCGTGGCCGGTATGGTGGATGCGATGACGGAAGCCGTGATCAAAGGCGGCAAGCCGATGATCGGTATTTGCGTCGGCATGCAACTGCTGGCCGAATGGGGCCGCGAATATGGCGATCATCCGGGCCTGGGCTGGATTCCCGGTGAGGTGGTCGAGCTGACACCATCGGATCCCGGTCTCAAGATTCCGCATATGGGCTGGAACACGCTCGAGTTGAAAAACGCTGGCTATCCGGTATTGGCCGGAATCGAACCGGGGCAGCACGCCTATTTCGTGCACTCCTATCATTTCCGCGCGAGCAATCCGGCGCATGTGCTGGCCACCACCGATTACGGCGGTCCGGTCTCGGCTGTGCTCGGGCGCGACAATATCGTCGGGACGCAGTTCCACCCGGAGAAGAGCCAGAAGACCGGCCTCACGCTCATCTCCAACTTTCTGAAGTGGAAGCCATGATCCTCTATCCCGCCATCGACCTGAAAGGCGGCGTGTGCGTGCGCCTGAAGAAGGGCGACATGGCAGCGGCGACGGTGTTCAACACCGATCCGGCGGCGCAGGCGCGCAGCTTCGCTCAAGCGGGCTGTCACTGGATTCACGTGGTCGATCTCGACGGCGCAGTGACCGGCAAGTCGGTGAACAATGCCGCCGTCGAAAGCATCGTCAACGCAGCCAAAGTGCCGGTGCAGCTGGGTGGCGGCATCCGTGACATGGCGGCGATCGAGTCGTGGCTTGCGCGTGGCGTGACGCGCGTGATCCTGGGCACCGCGGCACTGCGCAATCCTCAACTCGTGCGTGAGGCAGCGAAACAATTCCCGACACGCATCGCCGTCGGCATCGATGCGCGCAAAGGGAAAGTGGCCGTCGAAGGCTGGGTCGAGACCTCGGAGACCACGGCGCATGATCTAGCTGCGCAATTCGAGGATGCCGGCGTGGCCGCGATCATCTACACCGATATCGATCGCGATGGTGTGCTGCAGGGCCCGAATGTGGACGCCACCGCCGCATTGGCCGAGCATGTCGACATTCCCGTGATCGCGTCGGGTGGCGTGTCGAGCCTCGACGATCTGTCGGCACTCAAAGCGAAGGCAGGGTCGGGCATCGATGGCGTGATCGTGGGCCGCGCGCTCTATGACGGCAAGATCGAGCTTGCCGCCGCACTGAAGACTTTGGAGGCGTGACATGATGAAGATGCGCGTCATCCCCTGCCTCGACGTGACCGGCGGCCGCGTGGTCAAAGGCATCAACTTCGTCAATCTCGTGGACGCTGGCGATCCGGTCGAGCAGGCGCGTGTCTACGACAAGGCCGGCGCCGACGAGCTCACCTTCCTCGACATCACCGCCTCGTCCGATGGCCGCGACACGCTGTATGACGTGGTGCGCCGCACCGCCGAGCAGTGCTTCATGCCGCTCACCGTGGGCGGTGGCGTTCGCGCGGTGGAAGACATCCGCAAGCTGCTGCTGGCCGGCGCCGACAAAGTGTCGATCAATACGGCAGCGGTGAAAAATCCCGAATTTGTGCGTGAAGCCGCTGAGAAGTTCGGCAGCCAGTGCATCGTAGTCGCGATCGACGCTAAGAGCGTCGGCGAGAACAAGTTCGAGATCTTCACCCATGGCGGCCGCAACGCCACCGGCATCGATGCGGTACAGTGGGCGCGGCGCATGGCCGAATACGGCGCCGGCGAAATCCTACTGACCTCGATGGACCGCGATGGCACCCGCAAGGGCTTCAACATTCCGCTCACCCGCGCGGTGGCCGACGCGGTGCGCATTCCGGTAGTCGCCTCGGGCGGCGTCGGCAATCTCGATCACATGGTCGAAGGCATCCGCGACGGCCACGCCACCGCCGTGCTGGCCGCATCGATCTTCCATTTCGGCGAATTTTCCGTCCGGCAAGCGAAAGAACGCATGGCCGCCGCCGGTATTCCCGTGCGTATGAACTGAGAGCGAGGCCGATTATGGACGCGACCATCCTCGATCAACTGTTCACCACCATCGCCTCGCGCAAGGGCGGCGATCCGGCTTCGTCCTATACAGCGAAACTGTTCGCCGAAGGCCGTCCCAAAATCGCACGCAAGCTTGGCGAGGAAGCGGTGGAGACCACCATCGCCGCGCTGAGCGAAGGCAAGGATCGCGTGGCCAGCGAAAGCGCCGATCTGCTCTATCACCTGCTGGTGTTGTGGGCCGATTGCGGCATCGTGCCGGCGGAGATCTGGGACGCCTTGGCCGCACGCCAGGGCAAATCGGGTATCGAAGAAAAGAATTCGCGCTCGAAGTAGTGCGGGCGGCCCATGGTTCGAGACTTTGCTGCGCAAAGCGACTCACCATGAGGATCTAGATTGAAACCTCATCCTGAGGTGGTCGCGCAGCGACCCTCGAAGGATGGGCCACACAAAGAGACTGAGAGGCCGAGATGGCATACGACCGCAACAACATCTTCGCCAAGATTCTGCACGGCGAGATTCCGTGCAACAAGGTCTATGAGGACGAGTTCGCGCTCGCCTTCAACGACATCAACCCGCAAGCGCCCGTGCATGTGCTGGTGCTGCCGAAGGGCGAGTTCGTCTCCTGGGCGGATTTCTCGGCTACCGCGTCACCGGAGTTGATCACCGGCTTCGTACGCGCTGTCGGTGCCGTGGCGAAGCAGCTCGGCCTTGACGAGCCCGGCTATCGCCTCCTCAGCAACCATGGCCGCGACAGCGAGCAAACCGTGCCCCATCTGCATGTTCACCTGTTCGGTGGCAAGCGGATGGGCCACATGCTGGTGGAACACTGATCGACGCGATCAAGCGACCGAGTCAGCCATCAGGTAGAGGTCCAGCGCGACGATTACCGCGACGGCGGACACCGCCATTGCTAGCGCCGCCCGTCCCAACACGAACCGGCCCATCACAGCCTTGCGCGCGGCAATCACGACTAGCGGCAGCAGCGCGAAGGGCAAAGCCAGCGACAGCACGACCTGGCTCAGCACCAAAACCTCGTCCGGGGTGCGGCCGCCCTGCCCCGTCATCAGCGTGAAGCCAACAGCCACCGCGATCACGCGCGTGACAATGCCACGCAGGCTGCTCGTGCTCGCCCGGCCACGGAAACCATTGGTCAACATGTGCCCGGCCACGACACCGGTGATCGCCGAGCTCTGACCGGCTGCGTATAACGCGATCGCAAAGAGCAACGCCGCACCGCCGCCCAGTACGACCTTCATCGCGGCGTGAGCATCGTCCAAGCTCGCCACCGCGACTGCACCGCCGGCGATCGACGAGGCCGCCACGATCAGGATCGCGGCATTGACCAGGGTGGCCAGCGTCAACGACACAACGGTATCGCCCACCGCGGTTTTCAGCGCGACGGAAGCGGCAATCTTGGGCAAGCCGCGCAACCGCTGCGCCAACAGCCCCGAATGCAGATACAGATTGTGCGGCATGATCGTGGCGCCAACGATGCCCAGCGCCACCAGGGTCGCGCCGCGGTCATGCGTCAGCACATGCCCACTGACGGCAATGCCACTCATGATCGCACCGCCATCGGGCCGCGCCGCAATCAGCAGGGCCAGGAACGACAGGGTTACGATCGCGATCAGGATGCCTATGATCTTCTCTTGCAGGTCGGCGCGGTTCTTCCATAGCGTCATCGCGACAATCGTGGCGGCAGCGGTCGCCACCAGGCCGATCTCCAGCGAGAGACCGAACAACAGCCGCAACGCGATTGCGCCACCAACCAACTCGGCCAGCGCCGTCGCCAGGATCGCCGCCTCGGCCGCCAGCCACGACGCTATCGCCACCGACCTTGGCAATACGCGCCGGGACAAGCTCGCCAAATCCTCACCCGTCGCCACAGTCACCCGCGCGACCAGCGCCTGGACACCCATCGCCAGCACGCCGGCCAACACCACCACCGTCAGCAGCGCGTAGCCATAGCCGGTGCCGCCGGCGATGTCGGTCGCCCAATTGCCGGGATCGACATAACCGACCGCCACGAGCAAGCCGGGCCCAACCAGGCCGCGCACCGCCTGCTTCAGACCTGATGTGTGCCGAATGTCGTCATTGGCGACAATGGATGCGATGAGCGAGGACATGGGCGATCTCAAAATTGATAATAATTATTAATATCATTTAAATCTATAAAAGTCAATCGATTGATCTTGCCCCCTGCCCTATGGAATCTGTAGGTAAATCAGATCAGTAACTGAGGCAGAGCCATGGCCGAGATCGAATTGAAGGTGACCGACACGCCCGACCCGGCGGATCGGGACGTCATTCTGAAAGGCATCCTTGCGGCCGGTGAGGCCGTAGCCGGGCCCGCCAATCCGCGCCCACTGGTCATTCCGGTGCGTTCGGCAGATGGCACCCGCGTCGAAGGTGGCTTGTGGGGCCGCACCTCCTGGCACTGGCTGATCGTCGAGCTTCTGTTCCTCCCGGAATCGCGCCGCGGAACCGGGCTCGGCACCAAGCTGATGCTGCTTGCCGAAGAAGAAGCCGTGCGCCGCCAGTGCCGTGGCATCTGGCTCGACACCTTCAGCTTCCAAGCGCGGCCCTTCTACGAAGGGCTCGGCTTCACATGCTTCGGTACGATCGAGGCTTTCATGCCGGGCCACGACCGTTTCTTCATGATGAAACGATTGGTTCAGGCGTAGCAGCCGGCCTGCCGCGCGCGTTCGCGTACGAGCCCCAGCACCGCCGCACAGATCGGCATCGGCTTGCCGACCAGCGCGCCGAGCTCGACCACCGCCCCCAAGAGCGCGTCGATCTCCATCGGCCGTCCGCGCTCGAGGTCCTGCAGCATCGACGTCTTGTGCACGCCGACCTCAGCCGCGCCGTCGATGCGCTGATCGACACCAATCGCGAATTTGATACCCAGCGCCTCGGCCACAGCTTGCGCCTCGACCATCATCGCGCGGGCCGTATCGCGCAGCGCGCCGGGCGCGGTGAGCTTGTCGAGCGTTGCCGTGGTCAGCGCCGACATCGGGTTGAAGGCGAGATTGCCCCAGAGCTTGACCCAGATCTCGTCGCGGATGCGCGGCCGCACCGGCGCTTTAACGCCCGCCGCGATCATCACCTTCGACAAAGCCTCGGCGCGCGGGCTTCGCGATCCGTCCGGCTCACCGAGCGAGATACGGTCGCCATAGGTATGTTCGATCACGCCGGGCTCGACTACTTCGGCCGCCGGATAGACCACCGAGCCGATCACCTGCTTCGGCGGCAGGGTCTTCCACAACACGCCACCCGGATCGACGCTTTCGACCACGCGGTCTTTGTAGGGCGACTCGATGCCATAGAAGTACCAGTACGGCACGCCATTGACGCCGGTGACGAGTGTCGTTTCGAGACCCATCAATTTGGCGATCTGCGGCGCGGCGCCAGGCAGGCTGTGCGCCTTGAGCGTGACGAACACGTAATCCTGCACGCCGGCTTCAACGGCGTCGGCGACGAGGCGTGGACGCGCCGTGACCGACTCGCCGCCGCTTTTCAATGTGACGCCGTTGGCCTGCATCGCCGCCAGATGCGGCCCGCGCGCTATGAACGTCACTTCCGCGCCGGCCTGGTGCAGCTTGACGCCCAGCCAGCCGCCGATCGCGCCCGCGCCGAAGATGGCAATTTTCATCAGGCGGTCAGCCCCAGCTTCTCCGCCAGCCCGATGCGCTGCAGCTTGCCGGTCGCCCCCTTCGGGATCTCCTTCAGGAAGACGATCTTGCGCGGCACCTTGAAGTCGGCCAGACGTGACGCGGCGAAGTCACGCAGCTCGCGCTCGTCGGCGCTCTGGCCCTCGCGCAACACGATGGCGGCTGCCACTTCCTCACCCAGCATCTTATGGGGCATGGCGAAGGCCAAGCATTGCTCGACCGCCGGATGATCCATCAGGATCGCGTCGACTTCGAGCGGGCTCACCTTCTCGCCGCCGCGATTGATCAGCTCCTTGAGACGGCCGGTCAGGCGCAGATAGCCCGCATCGTCGAGCGTGCCTTGATCGCCGGTGCGGAACCAGCCGTTGGTGAACGCCTTGGCGTTCGCATCGGGATTGTTCTCGTAGCCTTTGGTCACGTCGCGGCCGCGAATCACGATTTCGCCGAGCTCGCCCGCTTTCAGTAGATTGCCGGTGTCATCCATGATCCCGACTTCGGGACCGGCGGCGATGCCGACCGAGCCGGCGTAGTGCGGCTGCGGCGGCAAGGGATTCGACGCCATCTGATGCGCGGCCTCGGTCATCCCATAAGCCTCGATCACTGGCACGCCGAAGACTTCTTCGAGTTCAGTCATCACCTGCGGCGGCAAAGACGCGGAAGACGAGCGCAGGAAGCGCAGACGGCTACCCTTGATGACCGCTTCATTGCGCGCGGCGCGGGTCAGGATCGCCTGATGCATCGTCGGGACGGCCGTGTACCAACTCGGGCGGACTTGCTCTACCCAGCCGAAGAACTTCAGCGCGTTGAAACCCGGCGAGCACGAGACCGCCGCACCGGCCGCTAGGCTCGACAGCGTTGCCGCGATCAGCCCATGGATATGGAACAGCGGCATGATGTTGAGGCAGACATCGCCCGGCTTTAGCTGCAGCGTGGCGCCGATGTGGTAGGCAGAGGCCGTGATGTTGATATGGCTGAGCGGTACGATCTTAGGGCGCGACGTTGTGCCAGAGGTATGGAGCACCAGCGCGATATCGTCACTTTCGGCCATGCCCGGCTTCGCGGCTTTGCCGGTGAGCGGCTTCTCGGGTTTCAGCGTGAAATCGCCGGCCGGGCCACTCGCATTCGGCACCAGCGCGACGATCGGGATATTGCGCTTAGCCGCCACGTCACGCGATGGGCTTTCCATCCCTTCGAGGATCACCAGCGCCTTGGCATTGAGATCGGAGAGATAGAATTCGAACTCGTCGGCGCGATAGGCGGCGTTGAGCGGCGCCGTGGTGGCCCCGGTCGCGATAGCGACGAAAGACGATGCGGCCTCGGGCCCGTTCGGCAAAACGATACCGACGCGATCACCGCGCCCGATCCCCATTGCGTTGAGGGAGTCGACCGTGCGTTTGCACAGCGCGCGCAGGCCATCATGCGTGAGCCACGGCCGATCAGGCGCGCCGATCGCCGGGTCGGCCGCCGCGCCGCTTGCGAGCAAATTGATGACCGTATCCGCTGGATAATCCATCGCTGCCTCCCCTCCGCCGTGTTTTAGGTCTTTGACTTATACTGCATCACTTTGAGCGCCAGGCGTACCAATGCCGGCACGGTGGCCGGACGTAGCAGCCGCTTGTCGTAGCCGGCCATGCGCCGATCATTTTCCTTGAGGCACAGGGCCATCAGATCGAGCGGCGCCAAGTCGACGCCGACCGATCCGGCGCCGGTCATCGCGAAGTTCGCATCCTGTGCGTTGCCGCTGTCGTCGAAGCCGCGCGCGATGCCGATGCGTTCGTAGATCAGAAACGCCCAAACGCCGAGAACTTTCAGCAAGAACCACGGCCGCCGCCGCAGCGGCATGTTGGTGCGATACCAAGCCACCCAATTGGCGAAGAAGATGATATGCCGGGTCTCTTCCTGGATGATCGGCTCGAAGGTGTCGACCAGTTCGAGCGGGAAATAGCCGGAGGTCCGCGCGATTTCGAACAGACCGAAGGCAAAGAAACTGTCGATGCACTCGCTGAAGCCGGTCACCAGCCACGCCCATTCGGCATCGTCCGGCGGCGGATAATTGGGCTCGGGCTGAAGTTTGATCCCATAAGCGGCGACGAGGTGGGACAGAACGTCCTTGTGCCGCGCCTCCTCAGCTGCATCCAGTTCGAGCGCCGGGCGCAAGATCGAGTCGGTAATTCGGGCGGCGAAGGTCTTCACGCGGATCGAGGCGCGCCCTTCGGTCTGGACGGCGATGTCCCAAATCGGTAGCGATAAGAGCCGCGCGCGCGCCACGTCATCGAGTTTGGGCCAGTCGAGCTTGGCGGGCCTATAGGGGTTATGAGTATCGAGCAGCATCCGGCAGAAGAGTTGCTTGTGCACCTCGGATCCGATGCGAACGCCGCCGGGTTCCGGGCTTTCCCAATTCCGCATCAGATGATCGGCGGCCGCTATCGTCGCGGAATCCGTCATACCTGCCCTCTGATTTAAGCCGTCCGCGCAATGGACTGGTTCGAACCATAGCCTCGGCTCCGCGCCGCCGCCAGCGACGACACAGGCATCGCTGCAATGAACATTTCAAAGATGTTTAATCGTAGTAATTGACCGCCCATCTTGTCTTAAATGCCTCCGCGACCTAAGTTACCGCCAGCCCGCATGACGCGACCGCCTGCAGAGAGGCGGACCGGTCGCGAATTTCAGACAAGACGGAGGGAAGACATGTCATTGCGCATCAACGCCGAGGCGCCCAATTTCACCGCCGAAACGACCCAAGGCCCGATCAAGTTCCATGACTGGATCGGAAACAGCTGGGCGATCCTATTCTCCCATCCGAAAGACTTCACGCCGGTTTGCACCACCGAACTGGGCTATATGGCTGGGCTGAAGTCGGAATTCGAGAAGCGCAATACCAAGATCATCGGTCTTTCCGTCGACCCCGTCGGCAACCATTCCAAATGGGCCACCGACATCCAGGAGACCCAGGGCCACGCCGTCACCTATCCGATGATCGGCGATCCGGAACTGAAGGTGGCCAAGCTCTACGACATGCTGCCGGAAGGCGCAGGCACCACCTCGGAAGGCCGCACCGCCGCCGACAATGCCACTGTGCGCTCGGTCTTCATCGTCGGCCCCGACAAGAAGATCAAAGCGACGCTGACCTATCCGATGAGCGTCGGCCGCAATTTCGACGAGGTCGTGCGCCTGCTGGATGGGCTGCAACTCAACGCCAAGCACAACGTGGCGACTCCGGTGAACTGGAAGCCGGGCCAGGATGTGATTATCCCGACTTCGATATCGGACGAAGATGCGAAAAAGAAATATCCGGAAGGCTTCAAGACCTTGAAGCCCTATCTGCGCACAGTTGCGCAACCGAAGTAACTGAACGATCCCGGCGCCACCCGTGCGCCCCAGATACTTTTTTGGGGGATGCGGGTGGCGTTTTCTTTTCAGCGACGAGACCCGACTATGGCCGACCTTTCCATCGACGCTACCGTCCTTGCCCGCCCCCAGGACAGCCAACTCGACATCAACCGCCGCGTGGTGATCTTCGCGATCCTGGCGCTGGCCGCCGGTGCGATCTGGCTGGGCAATGACTATGGCTGGCACCAGGGTGCGCTGTTCCTGGTCGGCGGCGGTCTCGGCATCGCGCTCTATCACGCGCTGTTCGGCTTCACCTCGGCTTGGCGCGTCTTCATTGCCGATCGCCGCGGTGCGGGGCTGCGCGCGCAGATGGTGATGCTGGCCGTGGCCGTTGTGCTGTTCTTCCCGCTGATTGCTCAAGGCAGTTTCTTCGGCCAGCCCGTGAAGGGCGAGTATGGCGCTGTCGGCATTTCGGTGATCGTCGGCGCGTTCCTGTTCGGGCTTGGCATGCAGCTCGGCGGCGGTTGCGCCTCCGGTACGCTCTACACCGCCGGCGGGGGCAACACGCGCATGTTCGTGACGCTCGCCGCCTTCATCTTCGGCTCGGCCGTAGGTGCCGCGCATTTGCCCTGGTGGCAGACCACGCCTTCCTTCCAGCCCGTCTCGCTGGTGAAGGACCTCGGGCTTTGGCCAGCGCTGATTCTTAACCTCGCCGCCTTAGCTGCCATCGCGGCCGTTACCGTGTGGGCCGAACGCCGCCGCCACGGCAAGCTGGTGGGCAATATGACCGGCAACACGCGCGGCTGGCGCACCCTGCTCTACGGTCCGTGGCCGCTGGTCTGGGGCGCAGTAGGACTGGCGATCGGCAACTTCCTGACGCTGATCCTGGCGGGGCGGCCTTGGGGCATCACCTCGGCCTTCGCGCTATGGGGCTCGAAGTTCGCGATGCTGGGCGGCATGGACGTCGATCATTGGGGCTATTGGGTAGCACCGGCGCGCAACCAAGCGCTGCATGCGAGCGTGTTTTCCGACATCACCTCGATTATGGATTTCGGCATCATGCTCGGTGCGCTGCTGGCCTCGGGCTTGGCCGGCAAGTTCTCGCCGCAATGGAAAGTGCCTGCACGCTCGCTGATCGCTGCAGTGGTCGGCGGGCTGATGCTGGGCTACGGCGCGCGCTTGGCCTATGGCTGCAATATCGGCGCTTTCTTCAGCGGCATCGCGTCGTCGAGCCTGCACGGCTGGCTGTGGTTTGCCTCGGCCTTGCTCGGCAGCATCGTCGGCACGCGGCTGCGCCCGCTGTTCGATCTCACCGTCGAGAAGACTACGGCTTAATAGCGTATCAGTTACCCAACCGCTCGCGCGCGAGCTTGAGGCAGGTCTCAAAACCCGTGAGATCGGTATAGAGCCGATCGGGCGGCGCGTCGTGGCGCACCATCGGGAAATCGTGACCTTCGAGCGCGCCATCGATCATCAGATTGTCGGCCATCTCGAAATCTTCCTGCCGCATGCCATTCTCGTTGATCGGCCAGCCTTGCGCATCGCGCGTGATGGTATGGCCGAGCGCTTTCATGCGATCGATCATGTCATGCTTGGAATTGGTGTAAGCGAGGCACGCCTTGCCGATCGCCGTCATCCAGCCGAGCTCGAACACGGTGCCGACATCGGCGCTGGGACCATCGAAGGGCGTCAGATGGAAGATGCCGAAATCGGCTTGGCGCATCAGGTCTACATCCGCGCGGTAGATCGCCACGCCCTTCGCGTATTTGGTCGGAAGCTTCGAGAGATCGAGCTTCTTGTCGGCGGGCACCAGACCTTCGAACCCGTAGACCGCGCACAGCTTCTTTTTCTCGGCCGCAAATTCCGTAGCATTCGGCAAAAAGACATCGGGCCCGGCGAGATAGATGCGTTTCATCCTTGTTCCTTATTGATTGGACTGTGTAGCGCTACGAATCGCCTCATGCGATCCGGTCGATCACGCCGAGCAACTCACCCAGATGATCGATCTTGTGGAAGCGCGGCGAGCCGGTCGGCGGATCGCAGACTTCGAGCGCCCAGGTCAGTGTGTGCGGCACGTGCACACCCCAACCGCCCGCTTCGATCATCGGCACCACATCGGACTTCAGCGAATTGCCGACCATCATGCTCAGCGTTGGGCCATCGCCATGTTGGCTGAAGATCCGCTCATAGGTCGAGGCGCGTTTCTCACTGACAATCTCGACGGCATCGAACAATTCGCCCAAACCTGACTCGGCCACCTTGCGCTCCTGGTCGAACAGATCGCCCTTGGTGATCAGGATCAGTTTGAAAGTGCCCGCGAGCGCTTCGAGCGTCTCGTGGACATGCGGCAGCGTCTCGACCGGATGCTGTGTCATCTCGCGGCTGATATCGAGGATGTCGCCGATGACCGAAGCCGGCACGCGGCCTTCGGTGACCTCGATCGCGGTGTCGATCATCGAGAGCGTAAAGCCCTTGATGCCGTAGCCGTAGAATTTGAGATTGCGCTTCTCGGCTTCGATCAACCGCACGCCAATGTGATCTTTATCGGCATAGTCGGTCAGCATCGCCGCGAACTTCGCTTCGGTGAGGCGGAAGAAGGTCTCATTCTGCCAGAGCGTATCGTCGGCATCGAAGCCAATCGTCGTCAGCACGGCCTTGGTCATCGGATTCAAAAACTTTCAGACGGTGGTCAGACTGGAGCGGCCGGGCATCAGACGGCGGAAGCTGAGTGCCTCTGCGATATGAATGCGGCGCACGGCATCGTCACCTTCAAGATCGGCGAGCGTTCGCGCCACACGCAGCACGCGATGATAGCCGCGCGCTGAAAGACGCATGCGCGTCGCCGCATCGGTCAGCAACGTCCGTCCCTCGACGTCAGGTGCTGCGACCGCTTCGAGCAACTCGCCATCGGCTTCGGCATTGGTGCGGATTGGATGATGCGGCGAAACCTTAGCGTAGCGTTCGGCCTGTAGCGCCCGCGCCGCGGCAACGCGTGCAGCGACCTCGGCTGTGCCTTCGGCCGGAGGCGGCAGTGAGAGATCGGCAGGGTTCACCGCCGGCACTTCGACATGGAGATCGATGCGGTCGAAGAGCGGACCGGAAATACGTGTCTGATATTCGGCACCGCATTTCGGCGCGCGGTTGCAGGCCAACCCTGGATCGCCGAGATAGCCGCATTTGCACGGATTCATCGCCGCGACGAGTTGCACCCGCGCGGGATAGGAGACATGGGCATTGGCGCGCGCCACGGTGGCGCGGCCTGTTTCAAGCGGCTGACGCAGCGCCTCAAGCGCGCCGCGTTGGAACTCGGGCAACTCATCGAGAAACAGCACGCCGCCATGGGCGAGACTGATCTCACCCGGTTTGGCGCGAAGGCCACTGTTCCCAACAAGACCTAGTGCATTTTGATCGAACATAAGCCATAGTACCACTAGTACTGGTTGCAAGTGCCATATAGAAGTAATTGCAGTCAGATTGCAATCTACAGAACTAGATGCAATCAGAATCCTTGGGGGTACATGGTTCGCGAAATACCACTGGGCCGCCGGAGCCTTACCGGTCGGCTACCGAGTCGATTCGGGGACGACCTGGGTTACGAGTCGCGCATCGAGCGCAACGCATTGGTACTGCTCCAATTCGACCAATGGCTGATTGATATCCGGACCCAGCCCTTTGCCATCACCGGCGAGGGCATCGCTCGGCGATACACCCCTGACATCCTCGCAACCTGGCAGAGCGCGGCCCATTCGCCCTACGGACGGGCTAGAGCGGTCATCGAGGTCAAGGATGCCAAGACCCTGAGAGAGCAAGCCGCGAGGCTGGAACCGCGCTTTAACGCCATCCGGCGGCATTGCGAAGAGCAGGACATGCCCTTCGTCATCTTGTCGGAAAAGCAGATCGTGACACCCATGCTTCCGGTCGCGGAGCGTCTCTTACGCTATTGGAACAAGGTACCTCCTCAATCGGCTTGGTTATCGGTTGCCAGCGCCGTTAACGACCAGGGCGCCAGTGCGACTATCGGTTCGGTCACTCTGGCTCTTATGGAGAACGGGGTGTCGGTCGATGTCGTAAAGCCTGCCATCTATCATTTTCTGGCCAGGCGCCTCTTAATTACCGATCTGAACAGGGACATCGACAACCAGACGCCGCTCTCCGTGCCCACCGCAGCGCAGCTCTACGCCCATGCCAACGGACAGCTATAAGAGAGGTACTAAGATCACCGTCGGCGGCCGATCCGGCCGCATCATGAAAACTTTGAGCTTTGACGACTTTCTAGTCGCATGGGACGACGATCACAAAACCCAGTCGGTCAAGCGCTTCGCCTTCGACCAGGAAGAATTCACAACCCCGAAACCCAATGCCCGCAACATCGAGACGGCGACGCCGGAAGAGCTCGAAGATGCGAACCGCTGGTATGAGGCATGCAAACCCGTCATCGAGGTCGATCGCCCACCGTGGGCACTATACCGAGCCGCGGCTAAAACGCTCGACGTGCACCCGAGCACGATCCGACGTGCCATCAAGCGATATCGGGAGAATGACAATTCAATCCTCGCATTGCTGCGTCCGCCGGCTGATGGCGGCCGTGGCGGCATTCGTCTCGCCGACGAGGTCTATGCAATCCTCCAGGGCGTGATCGAGGACTACTACCTGACGCTCAAATCCCGTTCGATCAACTCGACCTACGAGGAGATGGTCTCTAGATTCAGGGCAGCCGGTCTCGAGGACAAGGCGCCTCACTACAACACGCTGCGTATTCACCTTGGCAAGGTTGATCCCCGCGAGCGAGTGCGCCGCCGTAAGGGAGAGCGCGTTGTGCGTGAGCAGATGGACCCGATTAAAGGCGAGTTCCCGCTCGGCAAGATGCCGCTCGACACGGTCCTCATCGACCATCACATCTGTGATGTCGAAATCGTCGATGAGATCCACCGGAAGACGATCGGCCGGCCCTGGTTGACACTCGCGATCGACGCTTATTCGCGGATGATCGTTGGCCTGTATCTATCTCTAGACCCCCCCTGTGCCAATAACGTGGGCTTGTGTCTGATCAACGCGTTCATGCCGAAGGAACCGTATCTCAAATGGCTTGGGGTAGAGGGCGAATGGCCGGTCTGGGGCCTGTTCAGACAGGTTCATTCTGACAATGGCAAGGAATTCCGAAACAGGATGCTGAAAAGAGCGTGCAGTCTGCACGGGATCGAGACCATGTTTCGGCCCGTTCGAACACCGCACTATGGCTCCTACGTCGAGAGTATGTGTCGCACCATATCCATTTGGCTCAAAAACGTCGAAGGGGCGACCTATTCAAATCCCAAAGAGCGCGGCACGGAAAATCGTGGCGGCACACCAACGATGACACTGCGTGAGTTTGAACGTTGGCTCGTTACCCGCATCATCGGACGGTATCACCTGGACGTGCATAGTGGGATCGGCATGCCACCGGCCGTTAAATGGCACAACTACTTCTTCCCGAAAGGGGCAGCGCCCGAACCACTGCCCGAGCCGATCAAGGATCCAAGGCGGTTGCGGTTGGATCTCATGCCGTTTGTGGAGCGCACAGTCCAGCGATACGGACTGCGGATCAACGACATCTACTACATGTCCGACAACATCAAACATCTGATCGCGGAACCTGGAAAAAAAGCGCGGACCTTCATCGTTCGATATAACCCAGCCGAGATGAGCCCAGTATGGCTGTGGGATCCCGATCTCAAGACCTACCACGAGGTCGGCTATCGCGATGCCTCGCGCCCCGTTCTCTCGAAGTGGGAACTCGCAGCTGCGAGCAAGAAAGCCGAAGAAAGCGGCATGGTGGTCAATGAGAATACGATCTTTGACACCGCCGACCGTCTGCGCAAGATCGAGGTAGAGGCCGCTATCAAAACCAAAAAGGCGCGCCGCAGCCAGGCACGCAAGAAGTCACATGCCGATCGGCAGCGGCTGGTCCCGGTCGCTGCCGACCCTGCGCCGCCACCGGTCGAGATCGCGGCCCCACCCGAACCGGGCGCGCCAAGGCGAATATTCTCGGTGAGGATACGTGACTGAACATCTTCATCCTCGCGTGGCGGCGTTGCTCGATTTGCCCATAGCGGAACGGGTGAACAATCATTGGACCAAGATTTGGATCGACTACCCTAAGGCCGGCGATCTGCTCGAGGAGATGGTCGGTCTTCGTGATGCTCCGCCACAGCACCGCCCTCGCAACATTTTACTCTTCGGCACAACAGGTAACGGCAAGTCAGGGTTGCTGTGGGAATTTGCTAAGCAGAATCTCCCGTTCGAAGCTCCCGGCCACGACTACCTTCAGTTTCCGGTGCTGCGGATAGAAACTCCGAGTAAGCCCGACGAAGGACGCTTTTGGACCGAGATCCTTAACCAGCTCCAAATTATGCATCGGGTCACGGCAAACTCGGCGCGAAAGGAAGAGCTGGCGCTTAAAGCGATGAAAGGCGCTGGCGTCAAACTGTTGATCCTTGACGAGATCCACAACGTGCTGACTGGAAGCTATAATCAACAGCGCCTGTTCATGACCATTATCAAGCGGACCAGCAACATGCTCGGCATCCCGATTGTTGCGGCTGGGACCGAGGACGCTAAGAACGTTCTTCAATACGACGGCCAATTGGCGAGCAGGTTCAGGATGGAAGAGTTGCCAGACTGGCAGTTGAACAACGAGTTTCTGGATTTGCTCGGTACGTTTGAGGTTCTGATCCCGCTGCGCAACCGGTCCAGTCTCACCAACAGCGACCTTGCGACCGATCTCCACGTCATGTCTCGGGGCATTCTTGGCGAGCTCAGCGAGATTCTGCGACAGGCGACCATTGCTGCAATCAAAGATAAGTCCGAGCAGATCACCCGCGCGACACTCAAAAAGATCAAATGGAAGCCTCCAGGCTCCAAGAAATAGCTCCGTCTTTCATGCCACGGCCCTCCGGTCGATGGACGTATCACCCGTCTCCGTTGCCCGACGAATCTCTTTCTTCCTGGCTCTATCGGGTCGCGTTAGGAAATGCGACTGATCTCTATCTCTTCTCCCTCAACAATTGGCCGCACCTGGCACCATCGATGTGGCACAGGGACGTCGATAGACTATCTTTGCCTGAAGTGATCGAAAGCCTCGCCAAAGGTACTGGCACCGATTTGCGGCGCGCGCGCGAAACAGGGCTGTCTTCTTTTGAAGACATCATCTTCGAGAAGATCGACCCTACATCTAAAGTGCCATTCTTGCTCCGTGTCGGCGTTCGAGCCCAGTCGCGCAACCGAAGCGGCCAGCAGTTTTGCCCGATCTGTCTCTCCCGGGGCGAGGTGTACTTTCGCCGGCGCTGGCGGCTGGCCTTCGCAACATCCTGCCTAAGCCATGGCGTGACGCTTCACAACCACTGCCCCAGATGCGGCGTTGCCGTCGCGTTTCATCGAACGAAGGACGCGCACAAATGTCATAGTTGTAAAGCCAAGCTGACGGACGCGCCACTAGTTGATGCTCCAAGGTCGCTCGTCGAATTTGAGTATTACCTCGACGATACGATCGTCGAGGGGCAGAACCATCTAGGCGCTTACGGCCTTACCCGCTCCACATTCATTTTTAGAGCCCTGCGCCAGATACTCCGAATACTGTCGTCAGGTTGGCGCGGCGCTGCCCTACGAGAGCAAGCTGTGTCGCATATGGGCATTTACAGAAGGCAACGGGCACAAGCGATCACGGGATCTCTCGAATTTGAAATGAGAAAGGTTAGCGACAGGCAGTACCTTCTCGGTCTGGCCGATTGGCTGCTTCAAGACTGGCCTGAACGGTTTGCTCATTGCTGCGCCGAAGTGGGCATGTGGCATAGCTGGGCAATGAAAGATGGCGGCCAGTTGCCTTGGTGCTACGTCCAACCTGTTCGCGACTATCTGTTCGGGCCTGCGTACTCGACGAGTGTGGCGACGCGCGCCAAATCGCGGCAGCCGTCACTATTTCCGATCGATCGCACGAAAGGGCATGGAAACCCCTGCAGCACGAAAAACGTGCGCAGGTATGAACTAAGAACGCGGCAACTTGAGCTGCCCTTGGACGAAATCGGCACCCAAGCTGACGTACTCAATCTGCAACGCGAAATCAGGAAGCGGACGGTCAGGCGAAGACCCGCTTCATAGAGTGCGGAAGAGGCAGCTCTCCACATTAATCAGACGAACCCAGCTCTCACTTCGCGGACCGCAATGCGGAAATCTAAACGGAACGCCTATTTGCAGCGATGTACTCATCGAAGGTATTGACCGCTTAACTGATCGCACTCGCGGCCGAGGGATAGAGTCACCGGCTGTTGTCGTTGACCGCCTGCGTCTGGCGTCAGTTCGTCGGATCATAGGTGTGCACGAAGGCGACTGTGCTGATCGTGGATATCTAATCAGAATGGGGAGCGACACGCCCATAACTTTCTAGAGAGTAAACCGCGCCCCCTGAAACGACACTATGCGATGAGTGTGATTGCTAAATGCGACGCTAATGTCTCTATAACGTTTAAACCATGACTTATCTGCAACAGGAATCAGGGCTTCAAATTGAGCACACGTGAATTCGCACGAAAAACCACAAGAAAATACTCGATTTGTGTCTTTTGGGATAAGCGCCGTCTCTAAGTTTTCGAAAAATCCACAAATTTCCTTCCGAAAGGCCTCACGAGCAGCCTCACTCAGCGGACCATCAAAAAAATATACGTGCCACCCACGAACGACAGGCACCGCCAATTCTTTCCTAATTTCTTCATCTGGAATACGCCTAACGTCTGAAGGCAGGTTTTCCAACGCGTGGGGATCGGCATCACGAAGCTCTAAAGCAGCTCGAATCCTATCTTTGCCAAGCTCGCACGCAATTTTCCAGTAAAGACTACCTGACACGAGAACTAACTTCCCGTCCTCCAAACGAACATGAACCGCAGGGAACGGAAATGCACTAGGCAACGAGAGCATATGCTTCAAATGCGGGTAGATGTGCCGCAGATCTTTCTCAACATAATTAGCGGACTCGGCGATAGAGGTTACCGGCACGTCCAAGAATTGTGGGCTCATCTCAATTTCCCATAGAAAAGCTTATGCCGGGAATATTGTTAAATCCCTGTACGCTGCCTGGGTGAATCAAAGTTTCGGTCTGTCCTTCCATATTTGCAACGGGCGTCTCGACGTTGATGCCGTTCGCTGCCGCAAAGTCATTAAACGCAGCAGTCGGCACTTGAATTTTTAGAATGGCTGGGCCGCCAGCTTGGCCATAGCCGTATTGCAGATCAGCATAATAGCCTGCCGTGGATTCCTGCTGAGTAAGATAAAGACCTGGATTAACGATTTTAGTTTCTTGGTTGGCAGCAAGACCCCCTGGGTCGATCCCCTGCACTTCTACGGCCTGTGCTGCAGTGTAGTAGCTCGTTCCGTGATAGAACGTGGTAGTTCCCTCTGCGGCATAGAAAGCATTCGCATCAGCCTCGCCGATAGTAGCGGTGAGATCAGGTCCGCTCGGAAGGGTACCATTGTCCGCAAAACTTGGGGAGCTGGGGGCGGCCCCAACGGCAAGACTGTTATCGTTGGCCGCTGCGAACGAGAAGCCGTTTGTAAAGCTTACGGGGGATGCGCCTCCAAAACTGACGGTCGTTCCGCCGGGCCCATCCGCCGAGTCGCCTGTGGGATCGACATTGTTGAGCGGGTCATTGTTGACATAGGCGTAGAGGTTGTTGCCGCCCTGATAGCCAATCGGATCCGATTGAAGGAAGCGGCCCAGTGTCGGCGAGTACATGCGGGCACGGTAATAGTAGACGCCACTGGGCTCGGTGGTGCTGCCGGCGGTTTCCGCGTCCAGCCAACGTCCGGTGTAGAAGAAGGCATCGGTGGTGACGGTGGTGTTCTCGCCATACGGCAAGGTGCTGGCCTTGGTGAGCGTGCCCGTTCCGGAGTCCAGGGTCGCCATCACGGTGCCCTGGATGTCGGGGATAAAGGTCTGCCGCGTGCCGGCAGCGACGTTCACGGCATTGAGCACGGCATCCGGGCTGCCGCCGATCTGCGGTGCCGAAGCGTACCAATGCTCCAACGTTCCCGCGGTGCCATCGTAATCCAGAATGGCGCGGCCATAGGAATCGATGACGGTGATGGTGGTGGTTGACCCGACCAGCTTGCTCTTGCGCTGGCCCAGACCGTCATACGCATAGGCGGCCGATACGGCGCCGCCGGCGAGGCTGGTCAGACGATTTTCCGGGTCGTAGCCGTAGGTGTAGGTGCCGTCGCCGGTTAGGTTACCATTGCCGTCATAGGTCGGCGTCGTCGAACCGGCAGCGGTGTACTGATCGAGGGCGTTGACCGTGTAGCTGGTCGCACTCGCGGTCGAGGGATAGAGCCACCAACTGTTGTCGTTGACCGCCTGCGCCTGGCGTCGGTTCGTAGGATCATAGGTGTGCGCGAAGGCGACCGTGCTGATCGTGGGCGTAGTTTGGGTCGGAGCGGGCGTCCAACTGACACCGATCGGCCGGTTGAGTTGGTCATAGCTGGCGATGGCAGCGAATTGGATCGTGCCGCCCGATGGCGGAACCGCCGAGGCAATCGCGGCGCTGTTGTCGTTAACGCCGATTGGGCGATTCACGAGATCGTAGCTATACGTGACGACTGGCGACGGCGATGGCGGCGTCTTGGTGCTCAGCCGATTGAGCGTATCGTAGGTATAGGTAATCGTGTCGCCCTTGCGGGTGAGACGCGTCAGGACGTTGTTGTCGTTGTCATAGCTGAGAGTCTCGAAACTCGTATCCGGATAGGTCGTCGTTGAGACTCGATCAAAACCGTCATAGCCAAAGGCAGTCGCGCTGGCGTTCGCGGTGGTGAGGCTGGCCAGCTTGCCGTCAGGCGAATAGCTGCGTTGCTCAAGCGGCGTGGATTGGATGGCCAGATTCGCGGTCGTCAGCAGTCGGCTCATCGGGTCGTAGGTATAGGTGGTCCGCCGCAGGAGAGGATCGGTACTCGACACGACACGGTCGTCGCCGTCATAGGCCTTTGCCGTCACACCGCCGTTGGGATCGGTGATGGCCTGAAGCTTCCCCGTGTTGGTATAGACGGCGGTGGTTACGATATTCGACGATCCATTGGACTGCGACGTTGTCAGAATGTGACCGTCCGGATCATAGGCGTATGACGTTTGCGTTTGCGCATTGCCGACGGGAGCCACTTTCCAAACGACGCGACGGTCAGCGTCATAGTGTTGACTGATCGTGTTGCCGTTTGGATCGGTCTGCGCCACCACGTTGCCGACCGGATCATAGGAAAAGGCCGTCGTGGAATTGAGATGGCCCGTTCCACTGTCGGCCGTCTGCGACACAAGGTTCTCATGCCCGTCATATGCGAAGGCCGTGACGGTGCCCAGTGGGTTGGTCGCTGTCAGCGGCATCCCGTAGTTATCATAGGTGAAGCTTCGGGTGACATTGATGTGCGGCGCAGTGCCGGCATCGGTAACAGAGACGACGGGATTACCCGTCGCAACGTCGTAAGTGCGCGTCGAGACCAGGCCCAGGGGGTCCGTGAAGCTCGTCGGTTTGTTGTAGTTGGGGTCGTAGGCGATTGTCTTTGTAAGGGGCGGCAGCAGCGATCCGGGTTTGGGCGTGACCGTGACGGAGGCGATGTTGTTCGCCCAGGGATTGACGACCGTGGCATAGGTGTACGACGTCACTCCGTCTTCGGGCTGCGTCGTCTGAGTCAGCCGGTCGATGCCATCGTATTGATTGGTCGTGACGTTGATGATGCCGTTTTGCTGCGGCGTGTCGCTGTACACGTTGCCAAAGGTATTGCTGAGCACATAAAAGTCAGAGAGCACCTTGCCGCGATCGGTCTGGTAGGTCACCTGCCGATTGCCGACTGCGTCAACGATCTCGCTCCGCGAGCCGGCAAAGTAAAACTGTGACGTGTAGCCATTGGCGTTGGCTTGCTGCGCCACGCGCCCCATCGGGTCATACCAGTTCGTAACGAACGCGTTGCTCGATCTGAACGCGTAAAAGACCTGCGTCAAATGCCCCTGAGTATCGTAGGTGCCGGAGGTATCATAGGCGAACCTGGTGGTTGCCCCAGTAGGATCCGTCGTGCTCGTCAGGTTGTGGTTCGCATCATAGGCGAAGGAATCGCTACGTCCGGAATCGTCCGTCACCGTCGTAAGATCGGTGCCTCGGTATGTGAACGCCAGACTGCGTCCCAGATTATTGGTGACGTTCGAAAGGTTGGCGCCTGAATACGCAAAGTTGACCGAGACGCCATAGGGAAAGGTCCAGCTCTGAATCGGGCTGGTAAGTGATCCTGCAGAGAGGGGCGCAAAGTTGAGCGCAACCGCGGTTTTCGTTTGATATGTGAAGAGGCCGGCGCCCGTCTGAGTAAGCCGTGCCGAAGAGCCAGGAGGAGGGCTGTAGGCAACAGTGGTTGCGCCATCGAGATGCGGCAAAGCAAGAAACTGCTCAGAAGTGTTGGGCTGCTCCACAACGACGGAGTTTCCGGTCAACTGATCCGTGAACCAGCGGGCAACCATCGAAGAGACAGTCATGGTTTGCGCTGTTGGCGTGCTCGACAGCAGATCCTGCATGACGTAAAGCGCGGCGATAGACTGAGCCGCGTTCACCGCGGGTGTGGGCGTATCCCCGATTCCCAGGAAGGGATTGCTCTCCGAGTTCGCATTAATGCTGTACGTATGGAGCCATCCGTTACCAAGCCCCTGATCGGCTGTGGTGGACGTCAAATAGGTTCCGGATGAAGCCAGATAGGTCCGAGAAAACGGCAATGCATACGGGAATTGTCCGCTGCCGGTCTTCAGATCGTCATGTGTGTAAATGAGTGTGCCCGTAATGGCATCGACTGGCTCTTGCACCGTTGGGTTATAAGGGGCCGGGCTCTGAACAAACTCATTGGATAGATTTGTGTCGTCAAATTCGGGCTCAACTGAGCTAGATGTATAGAGTGCCGGGTTATTGTCGTTGACCGCGGTGAAGGCACCCGCCATTCCGCCAGTAATAGCTTGCAGCCAGCCGAACGATGTACTTGACGTCGGCGTGATCGCAGTCCATCCGCCCCCAGTCCATTGCGCTACCGCTAGTTGACCATTCTGCGGTATCAGAACTTGAGAGTGACTTGTATTGACTGAGCTCTCTATCGTCGCGAGATCGGTCGAACTATAGTGAGGGCTGATAGCCGGCACGATCGTGCTTGTGAACGTAGACCGCCCTGTCGAAGTCGTTCCGTCAGCAAAAAAAGTCTTCCCGAGGGAGCCCGCGTACGAAGAGTTCATATTGTCGTCGACGAGCTTCATCGTGGACGCGGCAGTCATTCCTGGCAATGCAGCCTGTGTCTGCTCCAGAACCGCAGATTCAAAGGCGCTTGATGCTTGGCTATGAGTAAGAACGCCGCTGAGGAATGGAATAGGGTAGCTAACGCCCCCACCGCCGACCGGTATTGTAGGGGCTGTACTTGACCAAGGTTGGACCGATTTCATTTGCGTCGGCAAGTCGACGTATGGGCCTTGATAAGCAGTCGATTGGATCCGCGCTTGTCCGGTTATGCCAACTGCGAAATTGAACAGAGTCGTAGCCTGTGTGAGCTGATCAGTAATCCGTTCTTCCGCGGCATTTTCGGCCAACCAGTTGTAGCTGATGGTCGCCATATTCTCGCCCAAGACGACTTCTGACGAATCGGCATTACCGGCCGCGCGCGCTTGGGAAAGTAGTTGGCGATGATATTCCGCGCTGCCTCGCGAAGCCTGACCGACACCAACGGTAATTAAATATGTACCGCCGGCTCCGATTGTCAGTGTTTGGCAGGCCGTGACGCCGGTGGTACATCCGGTGCCGGTACTTTGATTCAGAGCCACAACTTGCGTGCCGATCGACCAAGTTGTACCGGCGGCGGTGGCAGGGCCAACATTTGTACATGTGGCGGCGGCAACGCAACTCGGTGCTACGCCATCAATCAGCAAAGTAGGAATAAAGTTAGATCCGCTTGGGACCGAGCTTATCGTGATGCGGTGGCCATACACCTGATCCGTTGTCAACTTAATGGGCAAGCCGGAGCCGCTAGGCATGGTGATGGTCAGCGCCGTTTGGCACGAAGTCGTATAGCTCGGAGGACAAGTCGTGAAAAGAGTCGGATTGGCCGCAACCGGAGACCCTGGCGTCATATTCGGAGCGGACGTTAAGCGTATTGGCGATCCGACTAATTTCTGGATGGTTTTACCGCCAACGACGTCACCCACCGTCCAAGCGCGGTTGTTCTGATTGACGTACGACACGAGGTTGGTTGCAAACGTGGTCAGATCGTTGCGTAAAGCCCCACGATTGACGCCGGATATGGAAACGCTGTCGATCGTGCCGCCGACGTCCGAAAGGAACTGCGACTGCGTATATCCCATCGCTGAGGCCAGATTCGACAGCCCGCTGGTAACCGTGTGCTGTTTAAAGCTGGGATCAAAATAGTAATTTGTGCTTCCCAGTTCCAGAAGGGCTAGGAAATGCCCGAAATCGATGTAGTCAAGAGTGCCATCGCCATTTATGACGGCATCGTCAATTAGGATGCCACCATCCTCCATCAAACTGATAATTGCATCAGCATCATTTGGGACCCCAAGCCAGTTCGATACCTGAGCGCCGGTCAATCGTGCGTAGGACCAAAAGATGCCAGTCTGCGAATATCCAGCAGCATTTAGCAAAGTAGTGAAAAGCAGTACCTGATCTAGGTCGTTACCCCTGTTGTCGAGTAGCGTCCCAAGCGGGCCTTTATTGCTTCCATATAACGGCTCATATTCAATATTGTTGTAAACATATTCGAATATGAGATCGGGATCGCATTTGAGCGACGAAACGAGCGTGACAATTGGTGCCGGCTGGTTTGACCCAATAGCACACAAGCCATTCTGCGGAATTGTTGTAAGGCGCGCAGTTGTACGAACGGCAGCAGATTTGAAACCTAGCTTCGTGTTCAGGTCGGCTAGTTTGTCTCTCCTGCTATCAAAGGCGATGGAAGACGGAGGCGGGTATTTCAAGTGCGATGAGGCACTCTGATGCTTGAAGTGGGAGATACGCTTCAAATGCGCCCAACTTCCTGTGTCGGGAAGCGTGCCTGGAGGCGTGCTTGCTGCAAGAACAAGCGACAGACCCAGTGCGGCAATAGGCAGAATTAGCCGATTAACGAGCCACACAGTTAGCCTCCGTCAGATGAGCCAAACACCCTGCGTCGTTTGAATCCTTACGGACTCAATTCACCAGAGGCCTGCACCCCAGCAATTTGATGTGCACGGTGTGGACGTCGTCGTCCAAGTGAGCGTGCCTGAGTTGACGTTGACGACCTGTGATAGGCGATTGCCGTTGGCGTCATAGGTGTAGGTGATGATCACACCAGTATCGTAAGTAGCGGAGATTATTCGTCCGAGTGCGTCATAGGTGTAGGTGACGGAGCCATTGCCAGCGTGGGCGATGTGCGCCTCGGCCGTCAGACCGAAAATAAGAAGCATCGCCGCCGCCATAATTTTCGGACGAACGTCAAAGAGCGCCATCATGGATCTCCCTATCTAGCGGGCGCGCGATCATGGGGAGAATCGGCAAAGAATTCCAGAAACATTTTTTCTGTATTTTATGCATGCAACATAAATGCAAGATCATTCTGAATAACTATTTATGCATATTGCATAAATAAGTTATTAACTTGTATTAGTTACAAATAAGATTGTGCGCTGCAACTTTATAGTTTCTCTGTACTAGGCGCATTTCGCTCTGGTAAGGTCCCGCCCCAATCGCTGATAGGTTCCCGTCTGCAATGCCCCTATCGATGATTTCGCTGCCGCACCTTTTAGCCTGACAACCATCTGCTTTTTCCACTTTGGAAATGGGGAGTGTGATGATGTTGAAGCGCATTTTTGCTGGTCTTGTGCTTGCCTTCATCAGTTCTCCGGCGTGGGCGAACAGTTGTCCTCCATACACATACACACTGACTAACGGCACGACGGCAGATGCCAGTCAGGTGATGGGTAACTTCAACACCATCATGAACTGCGCCTCCTACTTCGTCGGAGGAACGTCAACGGGAATGGCGACGGTACAGGTCCTATCAACGGTCTCTCCTGGCGTGTTTTCTCTCACGGCTGGAAATCGTGTCACATTCTTGGCGGGCTTCGCGACAACCGGCGCGACGACGCTTAACGTCGCTGGCACTGGGGCAATCAGTCTTTTGAAAAAGACCTCGTCTGGATTGGTCCCTCTTGTAGCGAACGACATGGTCCCGGGGCAGGTCTATACCGCGCAATACGATGGCTCCCAGTACGAATTGCTTGATCCGACGGTGATTGCGTCGGCGACCGTTGTGCCACACGGCGAGATCGGAGGGTTGGTTCCCTCTATAGATGCAACATCGCCTCAACTCGTTGTCGATATTTCGGCAGGCACGGCGACAGATTCGACGGGCACCCTACTGATCGCAGCTGCGTCTCCTTTGTCGGTCAATCTGGCGACGAGTGGCGCCGGCGGCATCGATACGGGATCGATCGCGGCATCTACTTGGTATCAGCTCTATCTTATCAATGGCCCATCCGGCACAAGCGCGGTCGCTCATGCAGCAGGCACTGTATTCTCCACGACCGGGACGACCACCGTCGGCTCAACATCTCTAACCGTCGCCTCGGGCACTGGGTCAGCCAATGGTGATCAGATTGTTGTCCAAGGCGCCGGGCCGGGAGGAACGAATCTCGAAACGACGATAGCGAGCGGTGGCGGGACCACCAGCATCGTCTTGGCCGCGCCAGCACAGACAGCGGTCACAACTGCGCCGACCTGGGGAATCCCTGTAGCAGCTCCATTACTGCCGAGTGGATATACCTATTATCGCTACATCGGCTCCACGCTCACTGACGCGTCGAGCCACATTTTGCCGTTCAGGGCTGTCGAGGTGTTTGGCGGATCCATAAGAGTGTTGTGGAAAACAGTCGTTACCGATCTGAACGGAACGCCGACGATCGGCGCTACAGCGGTTCTACAAACTGTCTCTGTGCCTCCTGGTATCAAAGGAATCTGGCGCGGCCGAATTACGTCCGCTACAGCAAGTACAACAGTCTTGATAAGTAGCCCAGATGACACCGACGTAGCTTCGGGAACGTCCGCGACCAGTCCTGGATTAGATATCGAGGATGCATCTGCCTTCACACTCACAACTTTGTTGGCCGACCGACTCACCAGCGCGGTTGGACAATTGCGCATACGAGCGAGTGGCGCATCCGCGATTCGCATCTTTACGGAAGGTTATGACGAACTGCGTCGTCAATAGCGTCCGTCTGAGAATTTTATATTTTAGCCCTAGCCTTTTTTCGGATTGCTTGCGTTCGATCCCGTAGGGGCCGACGTCGGCGACTGGGAGTTCGTGATGAAGCGGATTTTTATCGCGCTGCTTGGCATTTTTTGGAGCGGCGCTGCGCTAGCGAATAGCTGCCCTTCGTATCCATATCCGCTGACCAATGGCACGACCGCCGATGGCAGCCAGGTAATGGCCAACTTCAACACGATCAGGGACTGTGCCTCATTCTTCGTCGGAGGAACAACCGCTGGCACAGCGGCGGTCCAAGTTCTCTCAACAGTGACACCTAATGTCTTCTCTCTCTCGAACGGGAACCGCATCACATTTGTCGCGGGCTTCTCCTCTAGCGGGCCGACGACGCTCAATATCGCGAGCACCTCGAGCGTCAATATTCTTCGCAAAACCAATCTCGGCTTGGTTCCGCTTAACTTCGGAGATATGTCAGCCGGGCAAGTCTATACGGTCCAATATGACGGCACTCAGTACGAACTATTGGACCCGGACAACGGCTACGTCCTTCCCCCAGGAGCATTGTCGCCTCCGGGTGGCAGACTGACCTTACAGAGCGGGTCACCGGTACAAACTACCGACCAATCCGCAAGCTCGACTATCTACTACGATACCTACGCCTCTAACACGGTTCCCGTCATATCGGGAACTGGAGCCATCGTATATCTGCCGATCGCTGCAAACGAGATTAGTGTGGGACTCAGCGCTACGCAGATACTGGCGTCCTCCGCCTACGATATCTGGGCATTTTCGAATAGCGGGACATTGGCTATCTGTGTGGGGCCGGCATGGACAAGTTTGACGACGAGAAGTGCCACCACTGCGGTAGCTAGTGTGCTGGGACTTTGGGTCAACAATGCAGCGATGAATAGTACTTGTTGGGGCGGGCCATCTGGCTCAACGGCCTATTCTATTGCCGCAAATCAGGCAACGTTGCTCGGGTCCTTTCAGACGGCCGGTACAGCAGGCGTCACCTATATGGTGCTCAATGGCTCCCTGTTGAACGGTGGTGCGCAGATATTGTTGTCCAATGCCTACAACCGCGTTCCTGTTTTCAGCACCGTTCCTGCCCAAACAGCAAGTTGGACATACGGGTCGCCAGGCTGGCGTCTGACGAACGGCGGTGGACAATTGACAACCACGGTCTTCGACACGTTGGCCCAGGGCTTCATCAAAGCCACTTACTCGATAAATGCCGCCGGTTCTTCTACTAGCGTACTTTGTTCGGTGGGTGTGTCTCGATACACGATGGGGTCGTCCGCTGGAATTCCCCTTTACGCATCCACGCTCGCGAATGCTGTGGCCGGCGCGGGGAGTTCACCGTTAATTATAACCGAAAATTTCTACCCAACTTTGGGAGATTCTGTTTTCGGCGCGACGGAATCAGCGTCTGCAGCTACGTGCTCTTTCTCGAATACGTTGAACGGCGTTGCCAACGGCGTGCTCGTCGTCGAGACGACGAATTGACATGCCGGCCGCTCAGCACATCAAGAAGGTTGGAGGGCCATTGAGCAGCAAACTACTGGTCACGCGCCTAGTGATCATCGTTGCAGCCGTCTTCTGGTTGGCCGGCCGCAGCCCCGCCTGGGCGAACAATTGCCCAAATTATTCCTATCAGTTGACGCATGGCACGACTGCGGACGCCAGTCAGGCCATGTCCAACTTCAACACGATTTACAATTGCGCCTATTATTTCTCCGGCGGCACGTCCACCGGGACAGCCAGCAGTCAAATCGTATCGTCTGTCGTCCCGAGCATCTATTCCTTGTTCGTGGGAAATAGAGTGACGTTTGAGTCAGGTTTTGATTCTACCGGACCATTGACTCTCAACGTCGCCGGTACTGGCAATCTGGCGGTAACAAAAAGAAGTGCCGGTGCGACGATCGCCATCGCCGCGGGCGATATGAAGGCCAATCAGGTATATACCGTTCAATACACTGGGTCTCAGTATGTGCTGCTCGATCCGTTACCTTCGACAGCGGCGTCGAATTCTTTTGTAGTGCCATTCGGATCAAAGATATTGCCAGGCGGAAGACTGACTGTGCAAACCGGATCTGCGGTCCAAACGTCTGGGCACTCTATCCATTCAATTTACTATCACACCTATATTTCGAATCTCGTACCGGTCGAGTCGACATCTGGCACAATACTTCTTCCGATTCCAGGAAACGAACTCGGCATGGCATTAGCCAGCCCTCATGTCGGAACAAATTGGCTTCAGGATATTTATGCGTTTTCCGACAACGGCACTCTGTCGATGTGTGTCGCACCTAACTGGGGATCATACACTACCCGGCCTTCTAGCCTCGCGATCGTCAACCAGAATGGGTTATGGGTTAATGCAAATGCCTTCAATGGCGCTTGCTATGGCGGATCGGATGGCAATACCGCGTACACAATTCCAGCCTATCAAGGAACGCTTCTGGGCACCCTCGCTCCAGAAGTTGATTCGGGCGCGTATATGAACCTACTCGGCCCGGGAGGAAGCTTCTTTGGCGTGTCTAACGCGTATAATCGAATTCCTATGAAGTTCTCGATTCCGACCGCCGGCACCATAGCGTCGTGGACAAATTCTTCCTCAACATGGGCTGCGCCGGCCCTCGGAACATTTCCGCCTTCAACTTATCAACAACTTGCTGCCTACGTAGCAGATGGTCTTGGACAGAGTTTTGTAAAGGCCGTCTACTCCGTCCCTGTGCAAGGATCTTCGACCTCGACTTCGTGCTCCGTCGGAATTGGTGTGGTGTTGCCTTCGACTACACCTGCACCGTCACCGCAGAACGCGTCTACCGCAGCCACCGCCGTTGCTGGTACTGGCCTAGCGACGGTATCGTCTGCGTCATCGTTCTATCCGACGCCAGGGAAATTCATTGTTGTCTCTCTTGAGGCAGCATCTGGCGGGACTTGCACATTCGAAGCATCTGAATCCGCACTCCACAATGCACTATTCACTGTCGAATTCATGAACTGATCGACGGTGAAAGACCGTTGCCGATTGCAATTTGATTATTCTCATTGCAATTTCCCTGCCGGTACGCGTTGTGGTCGGGCTCTCTGTAAGATTGCGGATAGCCCTTAATCTTTTGATTCTCCCACATCGTGCTCCTGGCCTTTTAGCTTTTCGACGCCGCTTCGAGCATTTCCAACATCACGGGCCGGTATCTCGCCAAATAGCCAGCCACCCTGTCTCTGAATTAAAACTAACTACTGCACTGTTTCCAGAAGAGGCGCGGGAAACTAGATAACCCGATATCGAGTTGGTCTCAGTGTGCTATGGCGAACTTGCAAAGGAAGTTAAGCGATGACAGCAAAGAAGTTTGCCAGCGTGTGGGACGCAATCGAGGATACGCCGGAAGAAGCAGAGAATATGAAGCTTCGGTCCGCGTTGATGAGTGCGCTACGGCAGTATATCGAGGATGTTGGGTTGAGCCGGGCGGAAGTCGCCAAACTGCTCGATGTTACTGAACCACGCCTCTCCGATCTGCTGCGAGGAAAGATCAGCCTGTTCGGTCTCGACACGCTGGTAAACATGGTCACTACCGCGGGATTGCGCGTCGAGATGCACGTCCGGAGGCCAACGTAAACTGTCGAATTATTCCATCTCTGGTTCTTGGTCGAAAGACTGGAGTGTTTTTAGGATTCTCGCGGCGAACTCAGTTGCTGACCAATCCTGATTGTGGGTCCGCCCGCGCACTACATAGGTGGACCGAATGTTTCGCCAGACCCCTTCGGCCCGTGCAACTGCCGACAGAAACTGGCGTATGGTCTCGTCCTTGATCCGTCTCGAAAGATCTAAGCGGAAGACGCATAGCGTGTGAAAGTCTGATGCATCTCTCATCTCGCTTTCAATGCAGAGGTACTTCCACTGCCCCCTTTCCACGACCGCCACCAAGGCCCGTCGTGGAAGCCCGGTGAAAGATGAGATTGTCGACCAAGATAGCTTGCGCATACCGGCGCGAGCCGGGAAATGCCAAAGCGGATTACTCTTATCGGTAAAGTCCTCGTGAAGGATTTCGACTGCACACTTTCGCTTCTCCAAGGCCCTCAGAGCGTCGATCAGTTGGGCTAGGCGTGTCGGCACTGGCCGTGTGTCGGGAATACGCGATGATCGTTGCATGTCGCGGCGATCTCGATAGGAGACCGGAACCACGTTGCCGGGCCTCCAAATGCCGTCGGCCGTTGATCCCACGGCGCTCACTGTAGTCGGGGCAACGTTCTTGACGACCTGATAAGCTTGGCCTTCTTTGGCAACGCGGCCTTTGACTTGCCACCGAAAAGGAAGGTCGACCATCTGAGGCTCGAGGACAATGTTGACCCGCCCTAGCGTTTGAGATGGCTCTGTGGACGAGGCGGTCTGGGTGACCTTCTTCTTTTTCCGGGGAGCGTTGCGTCGCTTGGATGCAATGTGCTTCTTGCTTCGTCCAGCTGAGACGACCTGCGCCGGCACCGACCAGATCACGTCCCTGATCGGCTGCCGAAAATCGATGTCGAGAATGCGCGTAATGAAGTGGTGCGGCCGCCCGCCGCCCGGGAGATTTTCGTCAGAGATTCCGATCCAGCGCCATTCGTAAGTCCACTTCGCAGGCCGAATGAACGGGAATGCCATAGAGGCATGGACAGGTCTTTGGAAAAGACCATCCTGTCTGAGGCGATTTGAAACACTGAAGTAGGCGTGACGGAGATGTTCGTCTGACGCCATACGAGCCGCCACGAGCATTTCACCTGGTGTCGGTCGGCGGAAGCCGTGAACGCGTAACTTCGATCGGCTGACGATCTTGAGCGAGTTCGGGTCAAAAATACTTTCGCGTGGGTTGTTATGTATGCCGAGAAGCCCGTCGAAGACGCGCTTATTCGTTTCGGTGGTCGGCCCCCAGAGATAACGGATTAGTGCCATCACTGGCACGATGACATCGCCGAAACATCGGACCTTCGCTGAGGGTAGAAGACCCATTCGGTAAATTCTGGAAAACACTGCATCTTCGCCCACAGGAACGAAGTCGAGTGGATCGCCAGGCCCCCGAGAAGGCGAATGAAACGGCATCGCCACGCCCAAAGGCTCGTCTGAAGGCATCCGCGGATCAAACACTTCTGTTGCTTTGGAGAAGGTTGGGCGGAGCGATACCTTCTGCCGTCCTTTGAAGATGGCTCCGATCGGAACGGTCGGTAGTGACCCAGTGCCGATCTGATAGGTCCTCCCCAGACCGTTGTAGTCGCCGGGCTCGCTATCCGACTTCGTATGCAGCGTGGCGAAATAGACCGCACAGCGGAACTCGTTGACGCCGGAAGGATCCGCAGAAATCGCGCCGTGGAACGTGACCTCTCGGTAAATGCCGTCGTCGGGCAGAACCAGTTGAGGTGGGAATTGCTCTGTCACAAACTCTCTATCGCCACTACCAAATTTAGGAGGACGAGACGGTCTCGAATACCCAGATCATATGCGCCATATATAAGAACTGTCTCGTCACATTACGCTTCGTCATACAGACTCATGCGATACAACGTCGCCCAATGTTCTGCATCATCTGCCGCTCTGTGGGTCTTTGGCTTCACCTTGTCGATAAATTTGAGCGCAAATTCATAAGCTCTCTCGTCGATCTCCGGGCCAGCGAAAGCTGCAGAGACATCCATAAACGTGAAGGCGCCCGCGATCCCAGCTTCTTCGAAGAGTTCGACGCACCACGTCGCATCGTAAGGGCTATCGATCATCACCGTCTGACCAGCAAGCACTTCATTGGCCCGGCGAGCTACGGTCAGCGGATCCTTGCCGAAGTCGATGACGATGCGGCGAGGGATGCCGTGAATCGATTCCGCCTTCAAATCCCAGCGTTCGATCTGGTCCATCCACCTCTCGCAATGGATGAAGTGACTCTCGACTGCGATGTGGCGGTCTGGGTATACGATGGCCCATCCGATTTCGATTGGAAAGCCTCTGAGGCCGCTGGCCTCGAAATCCATGAAGATCATCGTGCTCTCCTAGTGCACGACCGGATCGAGCAGCGCCGCGCTCTTGCTAATCGCCCTGCGCACCGAAGATTTGAGCTCGCGGACGCTTGCGTTCTTTTCGAACCGAACACGGAGTTGGCTTTGCGCCGCGCCGCCCAATTCCGGAAGCTCATTGGGCGCCAGACCCAGTTCACGGGCAAACTCACCGACTATTGAGGCGAGCGTCGCGTCGAAATGGATTGCTAGCGGCCGGTCGACGTGAACGACGCGGACGCGGCTTAAAAGCGGCGCCGGAATCTCATTCGTTATGTTGGCTGTGAGAATCCACGAAACCTGACTGAGATCGCATTCCGCCAGGAGACACTCGTCGAACCAGATACGCGCCGTCTCAGCCTCTAGGAACGCCAGCAAACTGTCCCGAACGTCACCGTTGTGGCCATCCGATTTCGCCTTGTCGATCTCGTCGACGACGATGATCGGATTGGCAGAGCCGCTGTTGCCCATGACCAAAAGCGGAAGTGCCGGCTGCGGCGCATGCCATCCACGGGCTGTGCCTACCAACAGCCGATTGTCGCTTGAGCCAGCCGCATTGATCTCTCGGAAGCCAGTCCCAACAAGCTGAGCAAGGCGGCGCGCGAACCGGGTCTTGCCGACACCCGATGGCCCAACGATCAGGATTGGCGCGAAGTGCAGCCATGGTACGCCGGCGGCGCGTCTTAGATTCAGCTCGTCGAACAGGTCTTCAACGAGGTCCCACATCCATGGGAACTCACGTAGCAATACGACTCGAAGCACATCCAGGTTCGTGCTCCCGCCACGCAATGCGATGGGCTCAATAAGCTTTCGGTAGTGTTGGGCCAGCTGGCGTCCTTCGCCATGGTCAGAATTGCCGATAGATGCGATGACTTTCAAATTCGCGCCGATCGGCCGTCGCCCCGGTGTAGATACCTTCGGGTTTTTACGGCAATCGGCTTTTGCCGAGTCGGGAATGAGGTGAGCATCGATCGCTGCGAGGGAAGCCCGGATGTCGCGCATCGAAAATGGTGCCACCCGGTTGGCATGGTGCCACGCCATAGCGAGTTCCTGGAGATGAGCTCGTTCCTTTTCCACTCGAGGGCGGGCCTCACAAGCGAGCCGATCCGTCAAAGTGCAGATGGCCAATGAATTGCCGCAGGCCGCCGCCCAGCATATCCAACTGGCCGGCAGGTCGTATGTCACGTTACTTGAGAGTCGCTCTGCGATCAGTGTCGCGATCTAAGCACTTCCACCAAGTGCGGCATTGAGGATCGAGTCGTCAATCAGGCCGCGCGTAGCCGTAGAGACTTCTGCGAGGAGATCGTGTCGGCGTTCGATGATCGTCCGAGGCTCGTAACGTCGCCACCACAAGAGCGGCGATCCCATCTCATGCGCACCCGCGTCATCGTCGAGCCGCAGTTCAGCCAAGTCGCTCATGATCCCAATCTCCGCCGCTCCACGGCTAGGGCGGCCCCTGCGCCAAGCCGGTAAAGGAAACAAATGTTCCCTTTATGTTCCGTTTTTTGGCGTGCGGGTCAAGATTTAATCTTTGAAATATAACTGAGCTATATCAATTAGATAGAGACGATATGCGAGCCTATCTCGTCAGAGATATGCGTTACGAGACACGCGGCGGCTTTCCAGCCTCTCGGCGCCGCCGGCGCATGTCGGGATGGTCCTTACTCCGCTTCAAAATCCCGTCCTTGGCATCCACGTAGAGAATTTGAAGCCAGTACTCCTCGACCCGCAGTTTGCTACCGTCAGGCATATAGAAGGTAGTCCAGGTGCGGCGCGGATTCAGTGTGACGTAGTCCCAAACATGGTCACGCACGTGCTTCTGAACAGTACTGTCGACCCCTAGTACGGCCGAGATTTCGGAAAAGACCTTGTCCCATGGTCGGCCGACCTGCTTCTCCAGGTAGCGCCGAAGTGGTGAGAGATGCTCGTTGAGCTGTTTGTGTCCACCTTTCTCGCGAACACTGCGGCGCATTCCGATCGCCTCGGGCAAATGCTCATCGGGCACCGTCCGACCTTTGCGGGGAAGACTACCGAGTTTGCGTGGACGCGTGACGATCACGCGCGGCATGTCACGGCGCATGGGAGTTCACCCAGAGATTTGAGATGAGAATGGACAGCCGGACGCGGCGCGGCCGATGACAGCGGAGACAGTCCGGCGATGTCGAAAAGAGAGAGCTACAGCGTCTAGCGGGACTTAAACACGAAGACCTTTCTCAAGTCCATGCGCATCTTGGTTGCTCCAAGAGGCCACGTAACTCGTAAGTGGTTTGTCGAAACGCGCCGACCCAATTGACTACTGGATGTGTTTGCTCTTGACCTGAGCCCCTGAACTTCCTCCAAAATTGGGTAGAGTCCGTTTCTTGAAGGAGACGGACGATGAAGCGTGCCAGGTTTAGCAAGGAACAGGTCGTCGCGATGCTGCGAGAGCAGGAAGCCGGGGTAGTGATGGCTGACGCGTGCCGCAAGCACGGGATCAGCCAGGCGACGTTCTTCAAGTGGAAGGCAAAGTTCGGGGGTATGAATGTTTCGGACGTGCGGCGATTGAAGGTACTTGAAGACGAGAATGCCAAGCTGAAGCGGCTTCTGGCTGAGGCGATGCCGGACAACACCATGCTGAAGGGCGTCGCCAAAAAAATGGTGATACCTGTCGCCAGACGGGAGGCTGCGGCTAACCCCTGCCAAATGCATGGGGTGAGCCAGCGACGGGCGCGCCGGGTCATTGGCGCGGATAGGACATTGATCATCGATCCATTACCGTGGCCGGCGGCTTGATGACGGCGTGCCGCTTGATCGCGAGGAGATTCGAGTGAACCACAAGAAGCGGCGGCGGCCTTATCGGGAAGAGCGGCTCCAGGCAGGCCGGCGCGGCGGACCCAAGCGGGCGTTGGGGACCAGGGCGCCGAGGCGCTGCCGAGGCCGAACTAGCGATGGTCACTGGACTTCGTGAGCGGCACGCTGACCGATACCCGGCGGCTCTGCATCCTCGCGATCCTCCACGACCTCACCTGTGAGTGTCTAGGCCTCTCGACTGACACCTCGCCGTCGGGAATGCGGCTGACGCGTGAGCTCGACACCATCATCGCGCGGCGCAGCCAACCAATCAGCATCGTCTCGGACAGCGGCACCGAGCTGACTAGCATGGCGATCCTGCGCTGGCGCCAGGAGACCGGGATCAAATGGCACTACATCGCGCCCGGCAAGCCGACCCAGAATGCCTTGGTGAACCTGGCACGCTTCATCGTCCGTCTCCTTCAAGAAACGGACTCTACCCAATTTTGGAGGAAGTTCAGGGGCTCAGGTCAGGAAAGAGAAATCGCGTCTGAGAAATATGCCGTTCTATCTCGCTTGGAAGGCGCGCCAGCTATAGGGGCTATTGCCTTTAAGCAGACGGCGCAGGGAAAACTTCATCTGACGCCGCCACACACCCAACTGTCCGGTTCGGGGGAACTAAGGATCTAGGTTGGGGGATGTGTAACAAATGCGGTCACGACATGAAGCATGGATATAGGACTTAGCTGTAAAGCAGGCCTTTCCACCTGACTACATAAAAACGTTTCGGTAATCGAAGGCACTCGAACGTGCGCGGAAGACGTCGCCAACGCAGGCGGTCCATTTAAAGAATTTAGGATTTTAGTGGTCCAGCTGGCGATTGAGTCAGAAACTGTATAGGCCACGAGAACCCCCATCGGACCTTTTGTATAAGGTGCAGCTGGATCAATAAAACGTCCCAGACCATCTGTACCTAAGTACCGCGGAAGGTCGGCATCTGTTCTAACAAGTTTGGCCTCGAAGATAAGTTCCGGTGCATCGGTACTGCAGTAAGATTCCGCTTTAATGTCCGTTCGGCGAGAAAGGCGCCCGATTTTGAATGGTGTCGGGATCTGGGCTTGAACGGAAAATGCCACTTCTAGCTTTCGAAGAGGGTGGTCCACGCCAACGGCTTTACGAATATAATTCAGACATTGCCCTAAGGCATCGGTCAAGCCGTCTTCAGCCGGGCACGCTGGCTGCGGCGATCCCTTCTTCTTTTTTTTGGGAACTTTTAGAAAAGCTCCCTTCAGTGCGCAGTACTGTTCCCAATACGGAGTCGACTTGAGCATTTGTTGCGCTTGCGCGAAAGCATCGAGCACCGCATCAGTAAAATTTTCCCAAACTTCGGCCTGAATCTCATCGAGGCCGTGTGCGATCAGATGTTCTCGAAGTGAGGTCATTCGGCAGCAGCCCGCACTTTACCCATGACGGTCTCAAGAACCCGATCGCAATCATAGTATGCTCGCTCGACCGTCCAATGTGTTCTGGTCAGCGGCTTTACAAAGCGGACGGCTTTCTTTTCCCTATCATAGGTGAGCTGTAGACTATTACTGAAGATATTACCGCCAGCTTGATCATAGGTTTCTAGTTCCGACGCAGCCCAATCATCAGGGACTTCCTCGGACTGTGATGAGGCAGAGCGAAATTGCGTCAGAACAACAGCAAGCGCCCGATCCGGGAAGGTCGTAATTTTCACCTCGAATGCAGACGATCGCCCGACAAAGGCGCCCAACTGCTTTTCGAGAATTCCTTTATATTGTGGATACGACGAATCCGATGGCTCATCCCTTGCTTCAGAAGGGACTTTGCCATTCTGGAAGCCGGATCGGAATTCGGAATATTCCTGGAGTGCTGACGCGAAGTCAGATGGCATCCCGAACATATCCAACAGGGCATCGTTTAGATTCCCAGCGTCGGTCCCCAGAATGGTCTGCAACCTCGAGTCGCTTATTGTGAGAATTGGAATCGGAATCTTCCGAAAATCCTCGACCTCTAGACGCCGCCCTTCGAGAAACCACATTCGACCAAATAGAAAGCACATATATGATACAAAGTCGGAGCTCAGATATTTGGCGACACCTTTCAACAATTGCTTTTGAGCTCGCGAAAGTGGGCTTGAGGTACGCTCCCAATTGACCGAGTTGAGACTTGAGTTAAAAGCAAATGGTGCCTCAACGTAGTCAATCGAAACCATGCTCCGCGGTATGATAATGGCGTCGCCTGAGAACTGCGACCGATGGTTGGGATGGACGCGAGCGAGGACAGCCTTTGGGAGCTGGTAATCACTCTCGCTTCCAAACAAATCTCCGCCGTCCAGTCGCAGGACATCTCTGTAGTATTTTTTGTCGTTCTTATTGCCACTAAGGATGTGTTTTGCAGCGATTCCCGCCTGGGAAGGACTACCGCCACGCTTGAATTCGAGTTTGAGCATTGAGCAAAAATCGCCGAAACGACTAGCTTTCCCTATGTCGCATAGATCACCCACATAACGAGCGATTCTGCGATCAACCGGGCGAAGCACTAACGCGGAAAACAACGAGTCGGCATTCGCTATCGAACTTCTCCGGTGCCGCTCGGTCTGGGCGCGGTCTTCTATCAGAGCCCAAGGCGCAAGGTCTCGACCCACAGGCAAAGAAGATAATAGTGGTGAATATACCCACACTGAATCGTTGGGACGCGGCTGCTGGCCGGTGCCAAAAATTGCAACGGTTGGATTTTCAGCGCCTGGGAATAGTTTGCGCCTCAAATGTGAGAAATTGACGAAGCCACTAACACCAGCCTCTTTTGCCAGAGCTGACGGAAAATAGTGGGCGCTTGAGCTTATGAAGGATCGGGCCGAAAGAAGAAGCACAAAGCAGCCGTCATCAGCCACGTATTCTCGAGTCAGTTTCCAGAAAAAAAGCTGATCGGCTCGATCGCGGTCAATCGGCGGGACGCTATTGCTGTCCCGGTACTTTTTGATAGGCCCCCCTATCGTCTCGGCCTTTTGCCAAGGGGGATTGCCAGCTAAGTGGCTATATTTTTTTGGAAAACCCTTTGGCAAAGGATCTGTACTAAAAAAATCCCTATTGAGGATTGAGATTCCTACGAGCGGCGGAAACAGTTTTACCTTCGCATTAGGCTTGGCTTTTTTCAGGAACGCTTTCTTGCTTCGATCGTCGAGATAATCGAGCATCGTAAGGTAGAGGCTGAAAGCAGCGACGTTGCAAGCGTCGCTATTGCGCTCGATACCATAGACACTTTTTGAGATGAGACGTTGGAGCTCAGCGAGCGCCAAACTATACGCACCTAGTTCAAAAAGGTGCGCTTCAATAATTCGCCGACACGCAGCTACGAGAAAAACGCCTGACCCAGCTGCACCATCGAATACCTTGCTGCCAGCGTCGATACGTTTCAACGTCTCTAATTTCGCCAGCAGATAATCAACTAAGTACGGGGGCGTGTAAAACGCGCCGTCGTCTCGGCGCTGGTCGGCCCCATGGTTTTCAAAAAACATCTCATACACAGCCGATAGGGTCTCAGTACGCAGACTGGCAAAATGAAAATCTTGAAAACTGAATTGGACGCCATCTTTTAGAATTTTCGAGCCGTGACGCATGACGCTACGGACAAGATTGATATGATCTTGCTTGATGGCGGAGCGGCCAGACGCTGTTATCGGGAATATGCTCCCGTTAAATATGCTGTCGAGATCATCATTAAGTTGCCAGAAGGCTGACAGCGACCAGGGCTGCCGACCGTCTTCAAAATGCAATTCCTCAGTTCGTCGACGCGTCGGCCATTCGTCCGTGAGAAGTCCACGATCGACAAGAAAATAGATATATAAAAAACGGCCAATAAGCGCGTTGGCGACTTTAGCGTCTAGCCGCCGCAGGCCATGATGCCCTTCGATCAGCGCCTTACTCAGAGCCTTCAGGCTAGAAAGCAATCTGCTGTCGACTCGCGACAATCCGTCGAGCGAGTAATCTCTCCATGAGAGCGATGCCCGCAAATGCAAAGCGGACATATGACTCAACAAATTCTCTGTAGATCCCTGAGGATCAATTGCCTCTTCCCACGCAACACTTTTTGCGTGATCACTCCATCCTTCCGTCGAGAACGCCAGTGCATTGCACGACCAAACGCATTCAGGAGTTAAGAGAAGGAGGAATGGCGCGATGCCTTGACTCCACACCTGTTTGTGGATCTGCATCGCGCGCGCCTTATCGTTCGCGACCGCCACATAAACTAACGGCGTAAACTGGGGCGCGGAAGAATCGGCGGGTTGTTCCGCAAGGCCGAACGCTCCGATGATACCCATCTCGGAGAACGCCTGCTGAAGAGCATGCCGAAGGCGAGAGAGAGATGGCAGTCGTTCAGGAGTCACCCACTGGCGCTCGCCGGCATGGCTGTAACCTAATCGGTCCAGAAGCCGAGAAACTCTCTCTTGGGAGACATCACTTGGACCGATTGCCACTGCGCGACTCCCCCCCACTAGGCATTCGGCTATCAGCGATAGCGGCAGTATGAATCATTGAGCGCGAGTATGGAAGAATGAATTGAATCAAAGGCGTAGACCTCCAATTTGTTCAGCAATGTGAATGGCTTACCTGCAATAAAATTGAGTGATTTTTAAACCCAGATTTCTTACATCGCCTTCAACCAAACAAACTCATGCGATAGAGAGTCGCCCAATGTTCGGCGTCTTCACCGGCGCGATGCGTTTTGGGTTTCACTTTATCGATGATCTTCAGCGAATACTCATAGGCAGGTTCGTCGACTTCGGGACCAGCGAAGCACGCGGCCACATCGGCGAATGAGAATGCCTGGGGCAACTGAGCTTCGGCAAAGAGCTCGGCAGACCAACGCATGTCATAAGGGCTATCGACCATCACCGTGGCGCCGGCAAGCACCTCATTGGCTCGGAGGGCCACGGCGAGAGGCGGCTTCCCGAAGTCGATCAGGAACCGACGCGAGATCCCATGAATCGACTCTGCTTCCGGCGTCCAGCGTTCGATCTGATCCATCCACCGCTCGCAGTGAATGTAATGGCTCTCGACGGTGATGCGGCGGTCGGGATGAACGATCGCCCAACCGATCTCGATCGGAAAGCCCTGTAGGCCACTGGCTTCGAAATCTAGGAAGATCATGTGGGCCTCCTCAATGCAGGACAGGCTCGATGAGCTCGGCGCTCTTGGCGAGCGCGCGACGCACAAGCATCTTGAGTTCGCGGACGTTTGCCGCCTGTTCGAAGCGAACACGTAGCTGCTTTGTTGTCTCCGCTCCGAGCTCGGGCAGTTCGTTAGGCGTCACGCCGAGTTCTCCCGCAAAGTCGGCTAACACCGAACGCAGCACCGCGTCGAAGTGGATCGGCAACGGCCCTTCAATCCTTACGATCTGGAGGCGGTCTAGGAGCGATACTGGCAACGGTGAAACAGTATTGGCCGTCAGAATCCAAGAGACCTGGCTGAGATCGCACGCGGCCAGAAGGCATTCATCGAACCATGCCCGTGCTGTCTCGCTTTCGAGGAAAGCAAGAAGGGTCGCACGCATGTCACCGTTACGGCCCTCGGCCCGCGTCTTATCGATTTCGTCGACGACGATGATTGGGTTGGCCGTGCCGCTGCTGCGCATCGTCATGAGCGGGAGGGCCGGCTGGGTAGAGTTCCAACCACGCGCAGTCCCCATCAGGAGCCGATTGTCCGAAGAACCGGCAGCGTTGATCTCGCGGAACCCTGTACCGGACAACTGCGCCAGGCGACGCGCAAAGCGCGTTTTGCCAACGCCTGGCGGCCCGACCAAAAGTCGGGGTGCAAAATGTAGCCAGGGAATACCGACGGCGCGGCGTAAGAGAAGCTCCTCGATCAGCTCCTCAACGAGCGTCCACATCCAAGGGAACTCTCGCAACAGAACCACGCGGAGCACGGCAAGATCGATTGAGCCGCCGCTCAACGGCAAAGGCGTTAGGAGCGCCTTGTAGGCCTCCGAGATCTCGCGGCCATCCCCGTGGTCGCCATTGCCGATAGAAGCCATCACCCGCAAGGAGGGCGCAGCTAGCAGCACGTCTCGGTGGGCACTCGCGGCCGTCCTTGTTCCGCGGCGGGTCCTTTCGGTCACATGCGAGATGGTGAGTGAAGTCGACTGATAGATCTGGGGTAGCGAGTTCAGATCGAACGGATGCTCCATATGCCACGAGCGGATGAGTTCCAGATAGAACCCGCGTTCTTCGTCATCTAGCCGTTGCGATCGGCGCACCAAGGCGTCGATAAGACCAAACATCGCAACAAGGTCGCCTGACGCTGCTGCCCAGCACAGCCAGCTCGCAGGAAGGTCGACTTCCGAGACCGGCACCAGGTGATCGGCCAGGAGAACTGCCAATGGCGTATTGCCGCCGAGCACCGCGTCGAGCAAAAAGTCAGCGCCAAGGCCGCGGCTCACAGCGGCCAGGTCAGCGCGAAGTACGTCGCGCCGCGCGACGATCATTTGGGGTGGGCTCCGCCGCCACCAAGCCAGCGGCGACCCGTCCTGCTCCCGCGGTTTTGGGGACCCAACTGCATTCTGCATGGTCGTACTCCAGTCGTAGGCGAGGCGGCATCCAGCCGCCTGCCTGTGGCAAAGTTCCTGTTATGTTCTATTCTTGACCATCCTGGTCAAGGAGAATCTATGGCATTTTTATTATTCTGTATCAGTTAGTTAGATGGGTATTGTGTAAAGGGTATACGATACGCAATACCACATTCGGCCCCGTGGACCGGTAAAGACCTGTCGCGCACGCGGCTAGACATTTGTTCTCTATATGTTCTAGTCTCCCGAAACGGTAGCCATCGCCACGGGAGAGGCAAGATGTCTGCATCGGGTTTCAGCCCGGGTAACCCCTGGGCTGCTGCGCTTCCATTGGGCCGGCCATGGAACGGTCAGGAACTGACTCGCCCCGCTCGGGGGAAACCGTGGCGATGGCGACCGACGACTGGGCGGCATATCAGCGTCAACGCGACGAGAGCGGCGTTGAATACGACGCCAGCAATCGGGCAACATCGTTCGCCTCGTTCTGGAGGTCTCGCCTCAACTCGAACTGTGCGGCCTGGAGGACTGCCATGTGCGGCAAGTTCGTCACGCGCTCTGAGCTGGAGGGCCCTGACGAAAACCTTGCGAAGAAGCGCTTCGAAGAGCAGATGCCGATGATAAAGCAATCTGCATTGGCGGACTAGGCAAACTATCTCCGCACATAGTTGCCAGACACAGCGTCCGTACGGGCCACTGCATCGCACGTCGTTGACACCGTCCGCGCGGAGGGCCTATTGATTGGGAATATTGATTGACCTCGGTGTTGCGATGACGCCGAGAGATTTATGAACTCCGCTTCGACTTCGTGGCCAAGGTAAACGCTCTCTTCAGGAGGTGCGATGGCATGATCGCGAGGACGTCGAGGGCCAGGGCGGCCGCCGCTCGAGCCACTGCACCACTATTTTTTCTCGATCCAAGATTGGGAGCCCTCGTACTACTTCCGTGTTGAGGACGATAAATTCCGCAAGGGCCCTTTTGGGGAGCATTCGAGCATCAAGCTCCAAGTTTCGTGTGTCCAACCGTCCACGGTCGCCGGCCGAACTGCCACTTTCCAATTGTATGGACACCGCGACAGCCTTACGTCGTTTCTTCCAGGGGAAGACCGTGATCGCGTGGCGCCCTGCGTCGGCGAACTCCTGCTCTCAAAAAGCCGGGGTGACTTCGTCACGTTCCTCCCGCACGGGAGCATGGCCTTCATTCAGATCGCATTGATGCAGGGTCAATTCCGCTACGTTGTCTTATCGGGGCCGCCCCTCAAACGATCGCGTTCGCTTTGTCGGGCAATCTATTTCGAACGGGCTCCCAACTTTGGGGAATTCTAGAGAACGTCACGGAAGGTGATTACGTAGCATCTTCCTCTGAGTCACTTTCCAGCAATCTCGGCGGCCTAGCTTCATATTTCGAGGCCGCGACGGAGATCTCCAATACGACTTCCATGATAATGGGCCAGGCTGCTGAGAAGCCCGCGCCCAGGCGGCGAGCCTCGCTCACCATCTTGTCCCGATATCTTGGTGTGAGCGCCGCGACTAGGAGAGGTGCGAGAAGTAGCAACTTCGTGTGAATGGGAAGTCGACTAAACCAAGTCAGCAGCGGCTTAAGGACACTGATCGCGGCCTGCACGGCGCCAATGGCACCGAACGTCACGCTATACATTCCAACTTTAAGAGACACACTGATAGTGGCTTTGCGCGAATATTCTCGAGCATCGATCACAAAATGGGGCCTGACTTGGCGACCTCCCATCTGTGGGATATGAGGATCGTTGCTGAGAATAAAAAGATTACCGAGGTCATCGGCAAGTCCAAGTGAAGGAGCATCATCTGGATCTACGCCGCCCTTGTATTTCTCCATTCCGTCGAGGGTTGGGGCCATGATGAAGAGCTGTTGCTTAAGCTCTTCCCATGAGAGAGACCATTGGCGAGGGTCCTGCTTATACTCCTCGGCTACGCCGGGTAGATGCTCCTCCACCTCTAAAATAACGTGTGGCGCCACGTAAGCGAGAATCGTATTCGCAGAAAGACATTCCCGAAGTGCACTGCGTGCGTCAGGGTTGGTGCGCCTGACCATCATCCATCTGACATCACCAATCAGGAAATTCGCATCGACCACGAGATCAAATTGGGCGATCGGTCCAATTAATTGGCGGAAAGCATCCACCGTCTCGAGCATCTTCCGAAGTTCTGGCAGATAGTCGGTGCGAAGAGCGCAAAAATCGAGGGGCGAGGCTTCATCGACTGGCATGCTTCAATCTCCCGCAGCCGACTGCGTCTGCTCAATCGTGGAAGACGACCCTGTGGCCAATGGTTGCCAGTCGGATCTATCTTAAAATGGATCAATGAACATCTTTGCTCACATAAGCGATGCAAGCCGCGATATTGCTTTGACGCTCTTCGCCCTTGATCTCATGACCGGTAACAACGCCGGCTCTAACAGCTGCGTTCACAAAGTCGACGTTAGAGTTGCAGGACTCCACAATCCATTTTTGAAGGTCCTCCTTAGTCTTCGCACGCGCGGCCGCGTCCAAAGCGGCATTGGGCGGCCCACCCAGCTGCTTTTGAACTGCATAATCGAACGTGATTCCACCCAGAATACCCGGTTTTGCATATCGGCCCTTTAGGTTTTCACCTTCTTTGCCGATGACGTCCTGGACCTGTTTGGGTTGCATAGCGGCCATTGTCATCGTGATCTCAATTTCATAGACGCCCGCGTTTAGCGGATGGCCGTCAGCAGAGAACTGTTCGGTGGTAAAGTGCCCATCCTTCACCGTCATATTGGTCTGACCCATGTAACTGCTGGCTGGACGGGACAGCGTGAGCATCAGTTGGGTTCCGTCCGGTAGATTGGTCGAGCCTCGAAAAATCGGCTGCAATGGATTCTCCACAAAAACATCCATTACTGGTTCCATAGCCATCGCTGGAAAGGCGGGAACGGTACCAAGGAACGCAACGGCGGCAACGCTCAAAGTTTTGATCATAGTTACCCCCAAAGCACTTCGACAGACATCGATCAGCCTTTCTGTCCATGGCAGCGCTTATATTTTCTGCCTGAACGACAGGGGCACGGATCATCCGGTCCCACAATGCGGCCGATCAAGTTAGGATTGATGACGAGCTGGATGCCACCCGGAGGAGGCTTTCGCCGTTCCAACTTAAATGTCCCCGCTTCGATCGCGTCTACGATCTCGGACTGGTTTGCGAGCTCCTGCAGCCGCTGCGAATTTCCGCCGTATGTGTGGCATATTTCAAGCTCGCGACGGGCGCTGATGAAGTCACCACACCAGGCTAGCACTACGGCGTATTGGCTACGTGCGGGTAGCAGCATATCAGTGAGATGATAGTGTTTGATGAGAGGGAGAGCGTGCTGCTCTAGAATCTCACGGGCCCCTGCGGCATCGCCGTGGTAATGAAGTAGCTCATCAGCAGCATTCTGCGCCGCCGTGGCCGCCGACCGACCGGCCCCAACCAACTCATATAGTTTTGCCGCATGGAGGCGACGTAAGGCAGGTGGGAGATCAAACTGATTAACCAAAGCTGCCCATGCGTTCAGCGAATCGGCTAACCTTTTCACATCGTCATATTTTGTACGATCTGGAAATAGCTTCAATATGTCTTCGCGCTTCGCCATAAGAAGCTGCTTTTCCTGGACGCCAAGAGAGGCCAGGTAATCTTCGATCACTTTCTCAAGAGCCTTCCTCGCCGGCCCCAACACGTCCATCCGCATCAACGCTAGCGCGCGATTGTAGCGAAGGATCCTGCTCGCGGTTGGATCACCATTTGTGAGTTTGCGACCTACAGCCGAGACTTTCTCAATCAACTGCCTGTCGCCGAGGGAACCGGCTGCGACAAGCTGTTTGAAAACCAAATTCAATTGTTCACGTTCGCCAAGCTTTCCTTCCTCTACGAGCGCCGCCATCTTATCTAATCGTCCCAAGTCGGGGACACCTCCGTCGCGACTCTCCCAGAGAGCGAGTGCATCATTTGCCCAAAAGCGATCGAGTGCGCTGGCCGTCTTGTCATGCGCAGCTTCTTCGAGAGCTTCTCTCATACCGCTAATGTCGCCTTGCTCATGGAACATTTCGTTAGTCGCCATATCGGCTACGACTTCTGTACGACCGATCTTAGGAAGCAGACGCACGAAAAAATTCATTCTCGGAATGTCTTTCCGACGAAGCACATTCGGTAAAAGGGCGTCGTGAAGAGCAGTTAGAGATGCCTCGACAATCGACTTGTCGATCTCGAGAAGTCGAGATGCCCCTAACGGTCGCAAAGCATCATGGAGCCCGAGACGGCCACCTGGAAAACTGACAAGCAGGCTCGCGGTCTTGAGCGCTCTAATTGCAGAGGCAATCTTGGAAGGGGAGCCCAAATGAACGAGCAGGGCCTCTACTTCGGACGCTTCTAACGGGACGTCAGCTTGAGAGAGCAAAGCAACCGTATCGCGCCCATCAAGTGACAGCGCCGCGAACGTTGCTGCGAGAATTATATCCTGAACGGTGTCTGTGCCATGCGTGCGATCCAGAATCGCAGTACAAAATCGATTCGCATCTCCCCCGAATTCGGATGCGGTCAGTTGCCCGGCATTTCTCACATAGAGAGGCAGACCCCCCGTGAGCTTCCGTACTCTCAGCGCTGCAGCTCCATCCAGCGGAGCGCCGGCCGAGGAAAACTCAGCGGCAATCTCATCACTGTGCCATCCGCCGAGCTCTTCTCCTTTGATCGATAGCGTAGCCTCGAACTGTGATTTTCCGGGCCACGGTTGCGAAAGCATCAGCCATTTGATTCCTGGTGCGGCATCGACAAGTTGACGGAGCGCGCTTGCCTCTAACTTGTGTACGTTGTCGAGGACTACGGTGACGCTTTTTGCACCCTCTCTGAGCCGTACTGCGCAAGCTCTTAAGAGGTCGAGCCCGCTCGAGTTCATCAATTGAGCGCCGCCCACCGATGCGGCCTTCCCGCCCAAGAACTGAGCCACAATTTCCCTTGCGAGATTTGCCGCGATCGCGGCAGAGGGGAAATCGGCAGCATCAAAATATGCGACATCGAACGGCGAGTGTTGCGCCGCCTGTGATGCCCATGCGGTTTTTCCGGCACCCGAAAACCCAATTATCAACCGCACCGCATCATCTGTGACTAGGCTGGGTTCACCCTGCTGTGGACGATATGGGTGTGGGGGCTCCGGAAATTCATGCAGTTGGAGAACTATCTGTTCAAAAAGGTCGGGGATATCCGAGGCCAGAAACCGGTGTCCTCTCGCACCCGTTGCCGCATGCTGAATCAAACTGGCGAGCTTCCAGACCAGCGTCTCTGCGGACAGCGAACCGAACGGAATGCTCGTGGCAAGCTGAGTGCAAAAGACCAAAGCTTCATTGAGCCCGACCGCGGGTTTAGGCCAGTACGAGGTCACACCATCGTCTGGCGTCAGGATCGCAACATCCTTCGGCCATAACTGAGATTGAGCCGTCAGGCTCGCACTCAAGCTGCAATTCGTCACGATGATAAAATTAGCGCGTCCCTGTCGTTCGTATCTCTCATGGGATCCGCGTAACTCAGCAAACCGCTCGAGAGTTTCTTTGACGTCATGTGGTTGGAGTGCCTCTCGACGAGTCTTCACCTGGAAGTAGACTGTCTCGTCTCCTCGACGAAACTCTATGTCTTCATCTAGTTCGACCGCGATTTGAGCTCCTTCCTGCCTCCCGACATTCAAGAGTAGCGCCACTGCATAGAGATGTTGGTAAAGGAACCCGCGGTGAACGGCCTCTATACGAGTGAGCTGAGAGGGGTCGAGGACCGAAGGCATAGAGCGTTTAGGACTCCCCGAGCAAGTGGCCCATTGGCTCTCCACTGTGCTTAGGTAGTCGGTCGACTCGCCCAACAATTACCTTGAAGCATTCTATATACGCCCGCTGCGCAGATCGCATATCAGGCACAAGGCCCGTACGCCCCGAATGCACAAACTCGCTGCGAGCACGGTAGAGTTCCTCTACTGCCTTCCGATATTTCTTTTTGCCCTTCACCTTGTCTGCCCCTTTAAGTGCAAGCCTAACTCGGGCGTGTAATTTATCCGTCAGTCTGCTAGGGGTGCGGTCCATCAATAACGCCTCGAAAGCGATAGCAAGTGAGACAACCGCATCCGAAGGCTTTGCGGCGGCGCTAAATGAACGGCGAAAATGGTCGAGAGAGTCGAGAATCTTTCGGTATACGCGAGCTTTGAGAAGCTCGCGATTTCCCAGAACATTGTGTCGCAAATAACCTTCCTCAACCTTTGCCAAGGCAGAACGAACGCCCTCCAGTCGGCGCGCAGCAGCTTTACTTGACCAAGCTTTTGGGTCGATGTCGGCATTTAGGTCGGACAGCTCAGCTAGCTCAAGGCGTGCGACGTTCATGGGAACACAACGACCAACGAGCTTCTTTGGATTCCTGATTGACGGCTCGAAAACGAGATAGTGGTGGATATCCAAAGTTTGCCAGTTGTTCACTCGCGCCGAACTGCCCTGACGTAAGCGCTCATCTGGCTCGAGGACGTCACCGATCACGCTCAGCATCATTAAGAGCGCAACCGAGAGTTTGAGCTTCAATATGTAGATAAATTGATTCTCATAGTAGCCGCTCGTCAGAGTTGATATTGCAACCACTAGCAGCGGATTGTTGACGAACCATTTTAGAGAGCGGCTACGAACGTAGTGATTGATATCGGAATGATCGATCTTTCTACTCAGGCCAAGTTGCCGGGCAGATCGCTCGAGAAATTCGGTAGTTTGATCTCTGTCATTGGACTGCGCTGACACGGCAATTCCAGCAGGTTCGATGACAATCTCCGGGCGGTTACCCGTAAAGAAAGTGAAAAAGCCAAGACCCAAAACTCCGAATGAATGGAGGGGGTAAACGACAAGCCCTGGAGATAGAACTCCATGATCAAAGAGAACATCGAAGAATCGCTTAAGTAGTTGCTCGCCGTCCGTCGTCAGTATGTCGAACAGCAGCCGATCTATCACATCAACGCTCAGGAATAGCTGCCGGCGCCAAAGCTCCGCAGCTAACGCAGCTCGCAGCTTCACGAGATGAAATTCTATACCCTTGCCTGGCTCTGACTCCTCATCGTCCCGGCACACAAAGCCATCGAAATCAATAAACGCTGCCGCTGCCCTTTGCTTGGTTTTGAGATAGTTCAGCGACTGCTTAGCCCGATTGGCAACTGTCGTCTCAATGGTTGCTCGCTCGCCGCCCGATAGACCTGCAATAGCAGCGTTTGGCTTTGCCTCAGGGGAGACAACAACCACGGTTTTTTTGGACAGCTTCTTAGCTTTCGAAGCGGACTCCTTTGCGGAACCGCGCTTGGCTTTCAATTTGCGCAACATATTTTCTTCAAGTGGCCCGTTCGCCACTCCCTCCCACGCCGGTAGAATACTGTGGCAAGGGCTAGTCCTGGAAACTGTAATATTGTAAGGGTCTAGTTCGGATATGGGGTAAAGTGATTGCAATTAGCTATGTAGGTTAATTACAAGTCCGCCCGTTAGGTTGCATGCCCGGTGTAAATTCATACTATAACCTGGTTGTGGCGCTCGGCTCCGGCGCGCCAGCCACACCGGCACCGAAATCCCCGAGTCCCCGTCGGCGCTAAAGCGCGGCCAGGGCCGATCTATCGCCGTTTAACAGACCAGAACGTCAAACGATCTTGGGATCGTGACGCTTGCTGTGGAGACGATCGAGCGCGTCGCCGAGCGCCGCCAGAGCATTGGGGTAGCCGCCCGGAGGTGCCCACTCTCCTTCGGGGTCGAGCCAGGCTTGAATGGTGTCGCTGAGGATCTCGGCGGCGGCGCTGTCTTCCCGAACCTCGAGTGTCTGGAAGCAGCGATGGGCACGTTCGGAAGCCAAAGGGTGCGTCACGGCACGATTTCGCGCGCGGTGATCCACCATCACGAGCCAGAAGAGCGCCACACCGGTGGCGATGGCGCGTGCCTCGAGCTGGATTTCTGTTGCCGAGGGCTTCGAACCAGGCGCTCTGTCCGGATCCGGCCTCAACGCACCCCGCAGCCAAAGCGTGGCCTGTCTGTCGGCATCATTCCCTGCTTTCAGGGAATCGGCGACGACGGCGTGCTGTAGCGTGACGTGCGCCACCTCGTGGCGAAAGATCCAACCGAGGGCCTCGAGGAACAGGATGTTGCCGTTTTTGCCGTCGTCGTCATCTGGCGCCAGTTGGGGCGGAGGCAGGTAGCTCACCCATTTCGGCGTCCCAGCCTGCTCCGGGAAATCGTTGGTGTGGAGCCGTTGGCAAAAGACCAGAAAATCGAGGCCCGTTTTGAGCCCTGGGTCTTCCTCGATCGAGAGCCTGCTTCGGGCGCCCGCGCGCTTCCCCTCGTACATCCGTCGGCCGGCCCTGGTAAAGCCCTGGGCGCACGCCCACAGGCTGCCGACTGCGGCCCAGGTGGCGAGCACCGACCCCGCCGGCGGCGTGACGCTCATTTCTGCGGCGAAGGCGGATTCGCGGCGCTGCTTGCCCAACTCAAGCTGCAGGTGCTGTGCCTCGCTGCCGGCGCCCGCCACGGCGCGGGAAAACTGTTCGCGAATGGCCGGCTCGAAATCTTGAAAGAAGACTTTGGCACTCATCGCGATTCCAGTCTGTTGGATATCCAATCGGGCAGCTTGCGCCTCGTCGTGTTGTTGACAGTTTTTTCGGGTCCCCGCGCCCGAGGTGATTAAAGAGACGCGTGCTTCTTCAGAGCCCTAGGTACCGGAAGACGATGCGTCTAAGCGCCTCCTCCGCAACTGCGCCGCCAATTTTTAAGCCTGATGTGCCTACCGCGACGGCTGCCTCGCTGATCCATTCGAGGGTCTTCTTCCCTGGCTGAGCCAATTGGTCGTTGCTCGCGAGCGATCGGTCCTCGTGAATGCTTCCTTCCAATTCTGCGATGGCGGCGTCAGACAGCCCTAGCGCCGACAGAGCGGCCTGCAGACTCCGCGGGTCACCCGCGATGACGGTGGGCGCATTGATCTCGTCAACACTGCCAATGACGTTCTGGCCCCCGTAAATGGTGACATTGACGATGCGTTCGATCACGGCCGACGGGAGCTTCTCTACCGAATGTGCCTCGTCTTCGTTGCCAATCTCGTCTTGGATTTGAAGTGCAAATGTGAGGATGCGCGTGCGAACGGTGTCGACCAAACCAATCATTGTCGACGCGGGAACCTCCAACCACGCGCGGTTGAGTGCAAAGTCCTCTATAAATTTGGACTGGTATCGCACAACCAAATCGGCTGGCCAGGGGAATGTCCCATTGGTCAATTTGTCCGAAGTCTCATACGCAGCGACGGGCTGAATTAATCGGATCTCAGTCGCCCAGTGTCGATGTTCTGGCTTCAGCACTGCCGCAGCCAAAGGCTGATCATGAAGTACCCTGCTAAACGACCCGAGAAAGTGTCCCTTTGCAACCCCTGAAGACTTTCGGTACTCGGGCAAAGGTTCGGTCCACTGATACCCATTGAGTTCTTTTTCCACCCACGTTTTCAGGGCGTCGTTCTTTAATTTGTACGCGAGCACCAGGCAGCGCCTAAGGACGTCCGCTATGGGCTCCCGATTGTCGATGACGCCGGCGATAATGTCGTCGATCAGCTTCATTTTCGTGCCTCAACTGGCCTATAAGCGCCCCTGGGATCCGCAGCATACGACAGCACTGCTAAATTTTAATTTGTCGGTTCGCTTCCCTCGGGCGGCGTAGTTTCCTTGACTAAAATTGTACGCCCCAAAGGCCAGCGCGGAAGCCAACTCAATCGGACAGAATGAGTGCGCTGTTTCGTCTCAAACCTTATCTCCTCGGGCCTGTGCCAGTGCCCTTGTGCTTCCAGCGCGGCACCATTCGCCGTGTCAACTGGATCGAACAAAAGCAAGAGTTCCAATCCCATCAACTGCATGATCCCGCCAACTAGTCGCTGCGAGTCGGCAGACAGGATTGGCGCCATCCCGACTTCATTAGGCGTCCGTACGATTTGGCCTGCGCCTCGAATGTACAGGCCGCAATCACCTTTCCATCGACCGCCTAATAGTGCGTCAGTAAATGCTGATGCGTCGATCGATTGGGCATCTCTCGATCTCACTCCCCTTACGACCGCAATGCCGCCGAAATGTATTCCAAGAATGACCTTAAGCATCCACCGCTCAATCATCTCTCCGCTGAACAGCACTAGTGTCGGAGGTCGCGGGCCCGACTTTCCCATATCGATCGCGATTGCCTGTAAGCGCCGGAAAAATCTTCCAGCTTCATCGTCTAGAGGCGAGAGCGCAGAGTTGTGACGGTCGCATAGAATGCTCACCGTCAGGCTTGAAATCCCAATCGCCTTGTGCTCGTCGGACTTTTGCCAGGGCATGCCCCGGACACCGACAGCATTGAGCGGGCCACCCTCGATTTCGGCGATCGCCTCGAGAATAGTCGCCGACAGGTAGTGCTCCCGGGAGATGCTAGCGGAGCAATCATTAGTGCCATTGAGGTAGCAGTTCGGATGAGCATGGTTTGTCGGGGGCGGTCGCGGCGCAACGTCTTGTGGCTCTTTCCGCAAGTACTTGCCCATGAAGAGGCAACAATCCTTGATGACCTTACCGCCCTCACACGGGCAAGGATCGGTAAGCCTAAAATTATACTGCGCAGGTGAATCGGCCATCTGGTGAAGCGATCAGCGCGACCATTCGGCCGCAACACCATCATGACGGTACACCTACCTTCGTCAACGGGTCCTTCCTGGCCCAGCAAGAATATGGGTGGCAAAGCGGCGTTCTTGCGCTCCGATTCCACCTTCGCGGGGCGCCGATTCCAAGGCGGCTTGCTACGCAATACGCATCCATCTCACCCATGGCGTCGTCCAACCAGTTCGATGATTCCTGGGGAAAAGGTACGGGCGATCGATTGCACGCCGACGTATCCCCGCGGCGCCGAGCGCAGAAGCGTTTTCCCCAACTGGCCTTCGTAGCCGTAGTGGGTATGACCCCAAACCCAGAGATCGGGCTGCCAGGATTCAATCTGAGGCCGAAGATCGGTCGCGTAGGCTGGCGCTGTGTCATCGCGGTCCGCAGGGCCCACTGCGTCTGGAATTGGCGCATGGTGCGTCATGATGACCACCCAATCGTTCTCAGCGCGTGCCTGGAGCATGGCGTCGGAAAGCCACTGCCTCGTCGCGAGATGGATGGCTCTCGCGTGCTGAGGCAGAAAGCGCCCATTTGAGTACCGGATCTTCCGGTAGTCCTTCATCCTCTCGCGCGCGACGAACATAGATGCCTGGCCCGCTCCGTGGAGAGAATAGTCCGTCCATAGCGTTGCGCCGAAGATGGCGACCCGCTGCCCGCGAATGAGCCGGTCGACACGATCGCGCTCGAGATAGCTGACACGGCCGTTCGTTGCCGCCGCCGCGGCGCGCACCTCGCCAGTGAACTTCGGTAAGTACCGGTTGTAAGCTTCATGATTGCCACTTACCGCGAAGACGTCGACATCAAGATATTGCGCGGCCTGGTCAGCGTAGGCGATTGCGTCAAGGCCAACTCCAATGTCGCCGGCGAGCAGAAAAAGATCGACAGCAGCGGCCTTCAGTGGGCGCAGGTCGGGGCCGCGCTTAGGGTGCCCCACTTCGGCATCCAGCTCCTCAAGCAGCGACAAATCGTCACTTGGGCCTGCACGACGGATGCGTTTCTGCCAGTCGACATCAAATTCAACATGGACGTCACTCATCAAGCCAATGCGAATCGAGCTCACGATCTTAACTCCAGCCAACAAAAAAGCCGCCGAGGTTGCCCTGGGCGGCTCCGGATAGAAGGGTATCGAGTGCTTTATGCGCGCGCGATCTCCCCATCCGCAACCGCCCATGCGGGCGTGCAAGTGACGGTGACCATTTCGGTCAGCTTGGAGATAGGACGCTTCATGGAATGATCGTTTAGAGCTTCACTGAAGTCGTGTCAATGCCAGCGCCAGACGGCGGTGAAGGTCCGAGCTTATTTCGTCGAGTGAGCAGCCAAAAACCAGCGTCCAGGCTACGATCGCCCATTCTAAATAAGGAGGTTGGATATGCCCAACGAAAAGCCCAAATCGCTGCTTGAGATGACCGCGAGAATTACCGCCGCGCACCTCTCCAACAACGGGCTCCCTCTCGCGGAAATCCCTGCTTTGATCAACGATATTTTCCGATCATTGTCCGATACGGACGCCGGACGCCCGCCTGGTAAGGATCCTACGCCGGCCGTCGCCATCAAAAGGTCGATTACGGCTGATCATATCGTCTGCCTCGAGGAAGGGCTCAAGTTCAAATCTCTCAAACGCCATTTGAGAACGGCGCATAGTCTCGCGCCTGACGAATATCGGCGGAAATGGGCACTCGCCGCCGACTATCCAATGACCGCGCCGAACTACGCCAGGCATCGCAGCTCACTGGCTAAGAAAATTGGTCTCGGAAAGGCGGCACGGCGGAAGAAGAAGTAGTCGAGGAGCGTCTACCTTCTGCCGTTCGATGCTCGGCCACCACGAACCGCCGGATGATCTTTGACTGTTGTTAAGGCCGAAAGCGGGTCAGGCGGTACGTTTAGGGCAGCGAAATAGAGTGGCCGATTTCGCGCTCGAGCACGCGACTATTCAGATGCACAGACCTCCGACCTGCCGCCTTGTAGTCGATTTAAAGAACAGCTAAACGCTGGAGATTTCACGACCTACATCTCCGGCGCATCGAGGCCGGATATTTTCGCGTCTTCGAGAAACGACCAGCACTCGTTCTGGTGCTCTTTAATCGCCTCAGAAAACAGATACCAGTCCGTCGTCCGATAATTGACCTGATCGTCCCAATGACAGGCGATCGGGGCGGGCTGATCGACGTAGTTTGCAGCGAAATCGAGAAGACGATTATAGATGTGCTTGAGTTCCGAACCGTCTTCCTTGACCGCCACATTGAACCAGCCGAACGCATCGTAGTCAGGCATGGGCACGCCGCCGTAAGGCGCGGTCGTTGCCCGAGCGCGATATCGCACAATGCGGTCCAACTGAAACGCGTCCACGGAACCGGGATCCGTAGGTCCGATATCAGCATCGAGATCTGTGCGCAACGAGGCGACCTCAGCGTCCAATTGCGCTGATGGTGCGGTCGGTCGCACATACCCCGCAAACCGCCGGTACAGCGCTTCCGCGGCATCGAGGAAGCGGTGGCGGTTGTCGACCGTATCGGCCGCGAGCCTGGCGTCGGTCCAGATCAGGGCCGGTTTGTCGGGGTGATGGCCGGCGTCGCCGTGGCCGATACAAAGCAGCCGGCCGGCCACGCCGGACGAGACCATGTAATTGAGATCCGACCGATGGCCGACAAAGTTCTGATGCGCCCAAGTGTCGACATAGCCGTGCGCCGAAACACCGATGCGGTGGAGGTCGCCGGAAGCTAGCGCCGCATCGATCATCTTGCGCGCCAAGGGACTGTCAGGCGTCGTGATCCAATCGTCTTCTGCCTTGTCCTTGCGACGTGCCGACTCAGCGCCCTTCACGCCGGGAATAAAGTGATAGATAGGATAGATCCGATTGAGCCGCTTCGCCGGCTTCAAGATGTCCATCGTCTGGCTAATGTAGTTCTGATACGGATCGCCGTCGCCGGCGATCGTGTAGATGATGTGGTTGTCGTCGACACCCTGCGCGGCGGTGCCGATGATCGTCGCTTGAGCGGGTGTGAACCCGGCCCGAGCGGCGATCAGATAGGTCATGTAGTAGTGAAATTCGATATCCATGAAACGCCTCTCGGTCGCCCTTCAGATGGTTCCGCAAAAATAGGCGCGGTATTTTGGCTCATAGGAAGTCTCGGCATTTAACTTCTGAGCAAAGGACTTATTGGTCACGTACACTTCCATCGGGTTGGCGCTCGTGTTCACCACCATGCATCCAGCCTGGTTATTGGTGATGATCGGCAGGCTGCGATTGCGCCATGCGTCATAGGCAAGATGCTCCGAACTGGCGTTGCCAAAAAACGTCAGGCGCGGATTTACGACATCAAGGAAGTCGAACGACCGATCGGAGTGGCGTCCATGATGAGGCGCAATCAATAGTTCGACGTCCCGGACGTCATCCGCATGGTTCGCCAAAATGTGTTCCCACGTACCGTCATGAGAATCGCCTGCCATCAGCACACGGCCACCAGCAGACCGATAGAGCAGCACATAGGAGAGGTCGTTATATTCATCGCCCTTATTGGCCTGGGCGACCAACTCCGGCGTCGGAGCGAGGATATAGAGTCCATCACCATTTCCACCATTGTCATCCCGATTAAAATATAGTCGCTTGGCGCCTGCGTAGAATGTTAGACGCTTCGGATCGTCCGTAGGCGACTCGTCCCTAAGCTTTTTATAAAAGAGCCAATCGCCTTCGTCGTGCGGTCCACCGGCCCCGAAATCTTTTTCCGCGTGATTGTCCGTATCCCAAAAATTTGTGGGTGAGAATGTTTTGAAGAAGTCTCGGATGCCGCCAATGTGATCCATGTCCGGATGCGTGACGATGAATCGGAATACGTCCTTCATCCCGAATGCCTTCATGTAGGCGATCGGATTTACGGGATGGTCCTTCTCATTGAAGTTTCCCAATATGCCCTTCGCAGCCGATACAACCGCTTCGTCAAGGGCCACCTGCTCTTCGCTTATTTCGCTAGCATTGCAGATATCGATGACGCTGACGTGACCGCCCGCGTGCTGAATGATCGAGCAATCACCTTGTTTGACGTTCAGAAAATGAAAAACGCCCATAGTTCGCCTCAAGCCGACTGAGTTTCTTAGAGAAGTTGTGGGATCAGGCCGTCGGTGACTGCTTGTCGGCTGTTTTGCCTGCTGAGGCCTTTTGGAGAGTGCGGGGCTTAGCTGTGCCGCGCAGCGCCTCGCATGAGAGGATTAGCTCCCTCCCATATTTCCTGGCCGCTCGCTCGACAGCGCCACGCGTAATCGCTAGCGCGAGATAGAGGAAATGCAGAATGACGACAATCTGCACCCAATAGACCTGCTTCACCCCTGCATCGATCAGCTCGCGCGCGGCAGGTTGGATCAGCAGCGCGATGCAGACCGCAGTGACAACGACATCCAATCCCCACGCGATGAGTTTCGTGCCGAACAGATTGCGGCGATAACCGTAGGCAACCAACTCATTGAAGAGAATCGGGAACTTCTTGGTGTCGCGTGTGGAATTGCGCAACCAGATACCGCAGCGTTCATAAAAATCGTCCGCCGCCTTCAAATCTGCCGCTTCCTCCGCTGCCGTCGGTGCAGGTTGCCCAACTTTACCTGCCAAAAAGGCGCGGTAGTCGTCCTTTGTTTTTTCGTCGAATGTGCTGTCACCCCGTCGCATCATGACGATTGAAGGCTTTCCGCCCATTCGCCGATAGATATCAGGCTCCACTCGCGCACCCTGGTCTCGAACGAAGTCAGAGAGGGCATAGATCAAAGCAATCGTGACCAAGCCGGCGACTAGGCTTTTTGTCGACAGCTCACCCCAATTGACCAGGATGGCCGCCGCCCCATAGAGCGGAATGGCGGCTGCGACACCCGCAAAGGTGCGTGCCCTCAGTGAGTAGGCGTCGAAGAATTTAAGGAAGTTCTGGATCACGCTTCGACCTCCGTCGCGAAGGGCTCGGGCATGATCGGGACCCACCCTGGCCGCATTTGCGCGCCATCACCGAAGTAATAAATTGGCTTACCGCGCGTTACGCGGACGGGATACCCGCGCCGCGTAAAAGCGTTTTTGACCTGTCCGCGAGGATAGTCTTTCTCTTCCTTTCCGATGGAGCAGTATGCTTTGCCGTATTCTTGACCCTGCGCGACCTTTCCGCCCAGCAGTGCATCAAGAACGGAGGGCGTCACATTTCGGCGGCTTCCGTGGTGCGGGACCTGAATCATGTCGGGAATCTTGTTCATGCCGATCTTGAGCGCATATGCCACTGCCTCCTTCAAGGCAGTCGGGCCGGCATCTGCAGTAAGCATCACCAACTTGTCGCCGAGCTGACCGTATTGGACGATAGACGTCTCGTTGGACACCGATGTCGGGCCCGGGTTTTCAGACAGAGTCTCGAGGTGCCATGTCTCTTCGAGCCAAGTCTTGGCCTTTTCGACGAGCGTGCGCACGCCGGTGAGCAGTCCTCCGAACGACTCATCCTTGGCATAGGACGTTGGCGTCTTATCCAGGTCCGGGATCGCGGAAATGTAGCGTTGCTTTTCCGGCGACAACACTTTGAATGGGCCGATCTGAGCACCCTGGAATACTTGGTGGACGATCGTGCCTTGGGCTACCGCCAGTTCCTCGAGCTCAACGAGGTAGGAGTGCCTATCGCGCATATCCTGGATGAGACCCTCCAGGGAGAAGTTGCCATGGAAGCTATCGATAACCTGATCGGCGTACAGCCAAGGGCGGTTCATCCATAGGTTCTTGACCTTGAAGTGTTGCATCACACCGACCAAACCGACCGCATGGTCGTTGTCGGCGTGACTCAACACCATATGGTCAATGACAGTGCTCGCCCCGTAGTGCTCCCCGATGTGCTTGATGATGGTATCGGCGGTGTCTTTGAAACCGCCGTCGACAACATGGTGGAAAAAGCCACTTACTGGATCGCCGTAGCGAAGACAGATCGCGTCACCGTTGCTGTCACCGACCGGAAGGAAATCGACCTCGAACATAATCCAGGACTCCTCATCTTTGCCGACGAGTCGGTCCTCCCACGCGGCCCGCTTCGGCGGCCGGAGGTGGATCGCTCGTGCACAGTGAGAAGCCGCCTCGAACGTCGCACCTCAGTGCGACGCAACGCACGACAGGGTGGTGTTGAAGGTTCAGGCGCCGCGATCGGGGTTCTCTTTTTCGGCAGCGACCTGCTTCTCTCAACTCCCGGATATAGGGTGCGCAATTGAGACCGCAAGTCTGACCATCAACAGGTCAGAATAGGTGTCTAATCTCTGCTATCTGCTTGCAGTAACTGATGTTCCTAACTGCAATTACTACCGTTAGAACAGTTGCAGTTACCAATGTTAGAGCGATTTTCGCCACCACAAAATTCGATTTATGTGCCATGGCCTTAGAACGATTCGGGCTCCATCACTGCGCATGCAATTTTCACCATCTAATGTGCCTCCTGGACCCGCGCCTCGGAGGCCGCATGTCCATAGCCAACCGCGAACAACGTCTACTCGAGACGGCGCTCGGCAAGGGTCCGACCCTCGCTGCCGAATATATTCGTATGTCCACCGACAACCAGCGTTACTCGCGCGGCAACCAGGCGAAGGCGATCGGGGAATATGCCGAGGCCCATGGCATCCAGGTGGTGCGCACCTATTGTGACGCTGGCAAGAGCGGCCTGACTTATGAAGGCCGCGACGCGCTCAAGCTGCTGCTCTCGGATGTTCTGAAAGGCGGGACGGACTTCAGCCTCATCCTCGTCTACGACGTCAGCCGATGGGGCCGCTTCCAGGACGTGGACGAAGCGGCCCACTATGAGTTTCTGTGCCGGCAGGCAGGCGTCCGCATCGAATATTGCGCCGAACCCTTCGACAACGATGGCAGCCCATTGTCGTCGATGCAGAAGAACCTAAAGCGAGCGATGGCCGGCGAGTACAGCCGCGAGCTCTCCGTCAAATGCCACGCCGGTCTCATGAACCTGGCCAGGCGCGGATACCGGCTCGGCGGGCCGGCGAGCTACGGCCTGCGCCGCGCGATCATCGATCGGTCTGGCAAGGCGGCCCGGGTGCTCGAATTCGGCGAACACAAAAGCGCGCACTCCGATCGCCTGACGCTGATTCCCGGTCCCGAGGCCGAGGTCCGGGTAGTCAAACAGATCTTCCATATGTTCGTGAAGCGGAGGTTCTCAGAGAAGAAAATCATCGACACCTTGAACCGCCGGGGCATCCTCAACGAACGCGGCAAACCATGGATACTTGGCGGCTCTCTGGGCGGCCTGCTGACCAACGAGGCCTATATCGGAAACGCCGTGTGGAACAAGACACGGAGCAAATTGAAATCCAAGGTCGTGCCGAACCCGGAGAGCGAATGGATCCGTATCGAGGGCGCGTATCAGCCGATCATCGAAAGGGCCATATTTGAAGCCGCGCAAGCCCGGATCAATGCACGCCCCAAATGGCTGAGTAGCGAGGAGATGCTTCGTCGCCTCAAGCTGGTCTACGAAGCGGAAGGGCATCTCACCGTCGATATCATGCGAGCCGCGAAAGATGTACCCGACCCAGCAACGTACGCGAGTCGGTTTGGCTCGATCTATCGTGCCTATGCATTGGTGGGCTTCACTCCGAAGAAGATCGCGTATTTCCGCGAAGCAAGGCGTCAACTGCGCGGTCGATGCGCATGGCTATTCCGCGAAATCCTCGACGGATTCGAGCGGGCTGGTGCGCATGTTGATCGAGATGTCGAAACCGACACTCTAACCATCAATCACGAATTCACTCTGGCGGTCGTCCTAGCGCGCTGCGGCAAGTTATGGAATGGTGTGCCGACCTGGCGGGTGCCGGCACCTCTCGGCCCAACCCCCGACATCCTGCTCGTCGTTAGGTTGATCTGGGCGGACGAGGCACCCCTAGACTATTACGCCGTGCCTCGCGACAAACTTGGCATCCTTCCATATAGGCTGACGGTGCGAAGCGCTTTTCCAATCGAATGTTATCGACTCCAATCGCTGCAACCGCTCTTCGATATGGGGGCGACAACGGATATTGGGCTCGGACGATGAGAAACCGAAGTCTCGAACAGAAGCTGATTCGTCACCACGCCGAAAATTCAGCGCGCCTGCAGCAGATAGTCGATCAAGGCGACCGAACACGAGATGAGCTGTCCACAATCGTCGACACTCTCCATGCACTGCTGACCGACCAGACGTTTGCATCCCTCCTCCGAAACGAACGCCTAGGACGGATGCCGAAGATCCTGCACGATCTGCTCATGGCAAAGCCGCGATGAGCCCGCGCAAAGTCGTCGAGCGCCAGCAGATCGCCATTGCCGCCATCCAGCCGCTTCGGCACCTCTCCACAAACGAACGGCGTTCGACACGTTTTCGCCAGTTCGTCATAGAGGTCGGGCGTACTAAAACCACCGAACCGCTTGAGGTCGCACCCGACCGGGCCAGGCCGGGGGTGTTTCTTTTACTCGACGGTCTTCGGCGCCACGAAGCCCTCCGGACAGCCGGCGTGAAATCGATCGCCTGCATTGTGAACACGGATCTCGGGGCGATTTCCCTCAATCGCCGCATCAATGGCCTAACGTTCATCCAGCAGGATGAAGTGATCCGCGCTTCGTTGGCAGGAGGCATGCCGGCGACTCGCGTTCAAGCGGCGCTGAAGATTTGCGCGAAGTCGCTTCATCAGCGGCTCTATCTTGTCGGCAACCTATGTGACGAAGCTAAGGCGCTACTGCGCGCCCACCCATCGTCGATCCATGGCGTCGCGATGTTCGGGCATATGGCGCCGGCTAGGCAGATCGAAGCAGCCGAGCTGATGATCGCGATGAACGATTTCAGGGCCTATTACGCACGCCTACTCTTGGCGGCCACACCTGCGGACAAGTTGGTGCGGTCCAAGCGATCGAAGATCTTCTGGGGCGTATCGGAGGAAACTCAACGACGGATTGCAGCCGAGTCGGAGGTGGCCGAGCGGCGATTTCGAATTGCCCGCCTGACCTATGCCTCTGATCAGTTCGCTCTGACCGTGGCGAAGGGCTATGCGGCGAAACTCCTCCGCGACGATAAGGTAGCCGGCTATCTGGCGAGATATCGGCCCGCGATGCTGGAGACGCTCGAAAGGACACTAAACAGCTAGGGGATAGTGGTGGATAAACTCAAAGCTATCGCTTCGTCAAGAATGTGATCACGTCACGTTATCGATGATTCAACCCATTAAGTCCGTGGACCTAAATGGCAAAAAAGAAAGCGCGAGGTCCAGCCCGTGTGGCCAGCCTCATCGCTGGAGACATTAAGGATCTCGAGCATCGCTTCAAGTTACTCGACTTCTCGTACGGTCTTAAACCCGTCTATCTCACAAGGTGCAGATTCATTTTTACTGTCAGTTGCAACAAGAAAAAACGACACTTATAGTTAGGTATCCTATTTTGCGAATTTTTCGCCACCGTGCTCGGGGTGGGTGATGAATCTCTACGGACTTCCCGAGTTTGTATCGTACGGCATTCTCGTCGGCATTGCCGTTGTTCTGATTCGTCAGGACCAGGGCATCCACCTAAAATATTGGCTGGCCGGTTGGATTATCATTCTTGTCCACGCCGGCATCTTCATGCTGGTCATTCCGGACCTCATTCCAGATGTTATCGGCCGGGGCCTTCTCGCGCTCGCTGGCCTCGCCTTCATGACAGCGGCCTACTATCAGCAGAGCGTTGTCCATGCTCCCACACTCTTACGGCAGATGGGGCGCGTGGGTCTCCCCAACTTGGCATTTGCGATAGCGAGCACGGCCTACGTCGAACTTCACCCCGACGGCCAAAACTACGCACCATTCGCCGCGCTGATCGCGATCGGCGCGGCTTGTGCCATTTGGCAAGCGCTTGATAAAAAGGAGACGCGGCGTCAGTCGCAGCTCCTCGTCGCATTAGCATGTCTCGTTTACGGCGCCCAAGCGTGGCTCCTATATGCTTACGGCGTATTGATGGCCAGTCAGTGGCTGATGTGCTGGACCTATTTGGCGATCGCATTCTTTTTCCTCCGCCAAGCGCGCACGCTTACCGTAGGAACAGTGTTCACGGCTTTAAGTTTCGTATCATGGGGGTTCGTTTTTCCCGTGTATTCCCTCCTCCAAATTTACGCTCCGGATTCATCCAGTCACATCCAAGCGTTAGTTTGGAACCTGCCAAAGTTTCTGACTGCGGCCTGTATGCTTCTGGTGCTGCTGGAGGAGAAAGTCGCTAGGGCGACGCGGCTGGCGACGCATGATGAACTCACTGGGCTACCGAATAGGCGCCTGTATGAGGACCGTTTCAACCTCGCCCTCAATCGTTCGGACCGCAACAACTCCAAGTTCGCGGTCCTGATCGTAGATCTCAATCGCTTTAAACAGGTCAACGATACATTGGGTCACCATATCGGCGACGATCTCCTAAAGGTCGTCAGCCTACGTTTTCGCCGTGCTTTACGGGACGTCGACACTGTAGCGCGCACTGGCGGCGATGAGTTCACGGTGATGCTGGAAGGGGTGAACTCACTGGCTGCGGCGGCGCGAAGTATCCAAACTCTCCGAGACGTTCTGGAGGGACCAGTAACGCTATCGGGGAATCTCGTCGATATCGGGGCGAGTATCGGAGCAGCAATTTATCCGGACGACGGCGCCACGCAGACTGAGTTGCACGCCGTTGCCGATGCCCGGATGTATGAGGACAAACAACAGGGCCGGCTTCGCGAAAAAGCATCCTCAACACAAGCCAGATAGGGCAAATCGGAAGGCGCAAGCGCGTTCGAGAGTTATCGCCGTAGAGTCGGCGGCGATAGAACGAATTGCCGCAATGTGATTGGTTTGATGTCAAAAGGGTCTACTGACTAAGTATTTGATTTTAAAAAACACAAAAATTAGTCGCTCCACCGCGCACCTAGACAAATCATCTGTCCGCTAGACAAACAGCTGCGTCTACGTATTGGCCGCAATTGACGCCAACGTTATTTTGCTGCTTTTACGCGCCTTGGCTTCCGCATAATAGGCGCATAAAAATGATACCCACCGGGAAAAGGCCCTCGGTTCGATCTAGCCTCGTTACTTTGGTGCTCGCTTGCGTTGTGCCCGCCGCGCTTGCCGAAGCAGGGCTTGCGTATCACTCCTATGAGTCTGAGCGGCAACAGCTGCTCGATGATACGCTGGCGACAGCACGCGCGCTGACTCAGGCGCTTGATCGTCAGATGACCGGGGCCGAAGGAGGGCTGAAGGCGCTCGGAACCTCTCCCTACCTGACATCCGGCGACCTCCGCGCGTTTTACGCCCAGGCCAAAGAGGTTCAGTCGCAACAGTTGGGCGACAACGTCGTCCTCAGAGATCTGGCGGGGCGGCAAATCTTGAACACGCTGGTCGAATACGGAGCCCCCTTGCCGGCGGGCCACGCACCACAATTCAAAAAGATTTTCGAATCCGATGAACCCGCGATTTCGGATGTTTTCGTCGGTGCCGTCACCAGCCGCCCCATGTTTTCGATCCAGATTCCTGTCCGACGGGATGGCCAACTCTTATACGCGCTTTCCATCGGCATGCACCCTGAGCGCATCGGCGAAATCCTGATGCTGCAGAAGATACCGCAGGGTCAGATCGCGGGTGTTCTGGATAGCAGCGGCGCGGTAGTAGCGCGCTCAATGGGCGGGGATCAGTTCGTCGGTCGCAGAATCTCCGCGGCGAGTCTCGATCGAGCAGCGCGCGAAACTGAAGGGGTGTTGAACAGCGCAACCTTCGATGGCACGCCCATTGTGGCCGTGTTCAGCCGGTCCATCATAACGAAATGGACCGTCTATATAGCGATTCCGAGGGCTATTCTTATTGGAAAGCTTCGGGATTCGCTTGGATGGGTCATCGCCATTCCGTTGCTTTTCGCGGCGGTAGCATTGATTTACGTCCGGATTATCGGTGGAGGCATCGCCCAATCGATCACCGGCTTGACTAAGCCGGCATTGGCTCTCGGCTTCGGGCAGCCGTTCGACGTTCCCCCGCTTTATCTGAAAGAGGCCGACGAAGTTGGAAGGGCGTTGATCAAGGCATCCTCTATTCTCGGAGCGGCACAATACGAGGCGCAGCACGATACGCTGACCAAGTTGGCAAACCGCGCACTGTTCAATGAGATGGTGCAGCAACAGTTGGTTCTATGTCAGCGCGGGAAAACCAACCTAGCTATTCTTTACATCGACCTGGACGGATTTAAGGCGGTCAATGATGCGCACGGGCATGGCGTAGGCGACCAACTATTGTGTTCCGTGGCCTCCCGCCTTGTCGCAGGAGTCCGCTCTTCCGATATCGTCGCGAGATTAGGTGGCGACGAATTCGCGGCGATGCTTATACACAGCGGAACTACGGACGCAGCCGAGATGGCGGGAAAGCTCGTCGAAAGCGTCTCGGCCCCCTATCGGCTGGGAAAGTTGACCGTCTCCGTATCGGCAAGTATCGGAATCGCCGGCTATCCCGAGTCTGCACGAGCCACACCGGCCCTTCTTCGATCTGCCGACGAGGCCATGTATCGAGCCAAGCGCAGCGGAAAGCGACGTTACGTTGTTGCCGAGCCTGCGGATCAGCACAATTAATGGTGGAACTAGACTATTATTTTTGGCGTATCCTTCATCTTAGTTTGTAACGAGAGCGCACTGATTCGCGAATACGTGAATTCGCTCTGAATTTCGCATTGGAATAGACAATGAATTTCTACGGCCTGCCTGAGTTTATGTCCTACGGCATTCTTGTCGGCATAGCTGTCGTGCTGATCCGGCAGCAACTTGGAGGCCACCTAAAATATTGGCTGACCGGATGGGTTGTCATTCTCGCCCATGCCGGAATTTTCATGCTGGTCATTCCCGGTTTCATCCAGGACGTTGCGGGGCGGGGGCTGCTTGCGCTCGCCGGGCTCGCGTTCATGGGCGCTGCCCATTATCAGCGGAGCGTGATTGAGACTCCCAAACTCGTCGGACAGTTATTGCGCGTTGGGTTGCCCAATTTAGTCTTCGCAATTACGAGTACGGCCTATGTCGAACGAAATCCGGACGGTCACGCTTTCGGTCTGTTTGCGGCGCTGATCGCGGTCGGCGCGGCTTGTGCGATCTGGCAAGTCCTGGACAAAAGAGACGCGCAACGGCAGTCGCGATTCCTTGTCGAATTGATTTGCGTCGCCTATGGCGTCCAGGCATGGCTTTTATATTCATACGGTGTGCTGATGGCCAGCCAATGGCTGATGTGTTGGACCTATCTGGCGGTTGCATTCTTCTTCGTCCGGCAAGCCCGTGCACTGACGGTCGGCACCGCCCTGACCGCCCTCAGCTTCGTATTATGGGGACTCGTTTTCCCTGTCTATTCCCTCCTCCTGATCCACGCCCCCGATTCTGCGAGTCACATTCAGGGCATGGTTTGGAATTTGCCGAAATTTCTGACGGCGGCCTGCATGATACTGGTGTTGCTCGAAGAGAAAGTTGCCAGGGTCACGAGCATCACCATGACCCAGAAGAAATTGCTATCGATTCTGGAGGATAAGAACGAGCAACTCGTGAGAGCGGATATGGCTAAGGATCATTTCCTGGCGATCATGAGCCACGAGCTGCGAACGCCGATGACGGGAGTGCTCGGCATGGCTGATCGCCTAATGAACTCGGGCCTCAGCGACAAACAAGAAAAAAACATGCGGGTTCTCACCGGCGCGGCTCGAACCATGCTCACCCTGCTGAACGATATTTTAGATTTTTCCAAAATCGAGGCGGGAGAATTGCAAATCGAGCGCGCCCCCTTTCTTCTCTCGGAAGCGATATTCGATGTTCGAGACCTGTATGCTGGTAGTGCGTCCGCAAAGGGACTTGTGCTCAAAACAAATATGCCATCGACGTTTCAAGATGCTGTCGTGGGTGACGCTACCAGGCTTAAGCAAGTTCTATCGAACCTGATCAGCAATGCCATCAAGTTTACGGCCAAAGGGCATATAGCGATCGCCGTTGAACAGGACGTGTCTCCGACGAATCAGTTTCTGTGCAGAATATCAGTGACGGACACAGGCATGGGCATCCCGCAGCACGCGATCGACCGACTGTTCCAGCCTTATGTGCAGGCCGACGCGAGCATGGCCCGCAAGTTCGGCGGGACCGGCTTGGGCCTCAGCATATGCCGTAGCCTCGTCCGTGGTATGGGTGGTGAAATCGCCGTTACGAGCAAGGAAGGCGAGGGATCGACATTTTCTTTCAGCGTGAAACTCGACGTCGATCGTGGTCGAGAGGCGACGGCGCCATCTGTGAACCAGCCATCTATCGACGGCGCGATCGACTCTGTGCGAAGGGATGCTGCCCGACGCCCCCTGAACATCTTGATCGCCGAAGACGACGAGTTGCTTCAGATCGTGATATCGGCGATTCTCGAAGACAATGGACATTCAGTGAAAATTGTCGGCGACGGCAAGGCAGCTGTCGAAGCGGCCACTGCCGAGAGCTATGACATTATCCTCATGGATATGCATATGCCGATCATGGACGGCCCTGATGCCATACGAATGGTGAAACAGTGGGAGCAGTCTTCGAACGGCAGAGTTCGGACACCAATCATCGCTTTGACTGCGGATGTCAGGGGAAAAGGCGGTCAAGATTATCTGGAGGCAGGAGCTGAATCTTTTGTCGGCAAGCCAATCGACGCGACAATCTTATTGTCGGAAATTGAAAAGCTGGCGTTACTTCGGCCCAGAGAGGGGCAATAGCAGCACAGATTATTTGGCGAGCCATAGCCTGCAATGTTGAGGATGCTAAAAAATAAAAAGGTCAATGGGATGTTTCAGGAAATAGCCAAAAACAAGGAATCTCTGACAATCTAATTGCAATAGATGCTGTGCGGGAAATCCAAACTGCGCCGTCAAATTGCACAAGGTAATAATCGTTCACAGCAAAGTCGCTTCATCAGCGGGTCTACCTCGTTAGCACCCTATGCGACGAAGCCAAGGCGGTGCTGCGGGATCACCCGATGTCAATCCATGGCGTCGCCATGTTTGGACATATGGCGCCGACACGGCAAATCGAGGCGGCCGAACTGATGATCGCGATGAACGATTTTAGGGCCTACTACGCACGCCTGCTCTTGGTGGCCACGCCTGCGGACAAGTTGGTCCGATCCACGCGATCGAAGATCTTCTGGGGCGTGCCGGAGGAAACTCAACGGCGGATTGCGGTCGAGCCGGAGGTAGCCGAGCGGCGATTCCGAACTGCCCGCCCGACCTACACCGCCAACCAGTTCGCCCTAACAGTGGTGAAGGGCTATATCTCGAAGCTCCTCTGTAACGACAAGGTGGCCGGCTACCTAGCGAGATATCGGCCCGCAATGCTGGAGGTGCTCGAAAAAGTGCTAAAAAACTAGAGAGTCGGCTGCGTCTTTATCTATTGTATGCTGTATGTAATATCCAATTCGCCTACCTCAATGTCCGAGGGCGCCATGTCTACAGACTCGAGTATTTTGCTCCCATTAGTCGCGAAAATTGCTGCAGCCCACCTGTCCAACACAAACAAGGCGACTGCTGAAATCCCACACCTCCTGGGCGACATATATCGTTCGCTAGTGGATGCGCAGACAGGCAACCAGAGTCGACAAGCCAGAGATCCAGCGGTTGTTGTTAAGAAGTCAATTACTCCGGCTTACATTGTGTGTCTTGAGGAAGGCCTAAAGTTGAAGATGCTCAAGCGCCATCTGAAGGCAGAGCACAACCTCTCACCGGACGACTATCGGAGGAAATGGAATCTGCCTCCCGACTACCCAATGACAGCACCATCCTATGCTAAACGCAGGGGCGATTTAGCCAAAGCAATCGGCCTAGGCCATAAGAGAATCCCGCAAAAAAAGAAGCCCGATAAGAAATCTTGAGGGTACGAAAAATTCGATAATCCCAGAACGATCAAGTCGCTTCGCGTTGTAGCTCCGCACGAACTTGCACCCCTTCTTCGAGGCAAATATGCGGATTTCATCTGATTGGTTGGTGAAGGGATATTTTTGGTGTCGCCTCTACATTCTATAAAATAGAAATAAGGAACAGTGCATTAGATATACCGTAGAGTTTGGGACCATCCGAATATCAGCAACACCAATGCATATTCTGTTGCGCTCCACACATAGTACGGATAGTATCCGCATTGGCTGGGGAGCCCCTTTGATAAAAAAATTTTGAGCCCGATTGGTAATTGCAGTCGGTAGAGGCATATTTGTCGCCTCTCCGAATAAGCTGTGCGCCTTTGCGGGCGCGGGCCGCCGGACTCAACGCCAGTGCTGCTGTGCGCTGTAACTCTAGGGGAGGCCGGTAATTATGCCGATCAAATTTGGTTTGGCCGCGTTATTGGCGGCACTTCTGTTGTCCGCTTGCACATCCAACGTGCAGCCAGCGGTGACGCAATTTGGCAGTGCGATAGTTGCTGCTCAAAGTGCCGAAAGCGCTTTTATAAGTGCGCTGAATCAAAAGCAACTGGACCAAGACAGTGTTCGAATTTTGACCAGCGCAAAAGTGACTATACTTGCTGATAAATCTACTGTCGTTCCATTCGGCATAAATAAAGCTTTGGCCACATCCGTGGTCCCACAAGATGCGGTTGACGCGATCAATAGTCTCTTGAAGCCTGTGCAAGCCTATGGCCAGGCAATGCAGGCTCTGTCGGGAGATACGGCGGCGGCGACCCTCGACACGAATGTGGACAATTTGTCGAAGCAAGCCTCAACGTTCGACACCAGCGTACTGACGCCTTTGGGGGCGAAGGGGCTTCCAACTGCGGCCGAAATTAACGGCGTGGCGACCGCGGTAAAGGACATAGGCAACATTATTGTAGCGGCCTTAATTTCAAAGGACGTCAAAGCGGCGGCAACAAATGCTCAGCCTGATCTGAAGAAGATCGTTGCTGGACTGGAGTTAATAAACTCCTATTGGTCGGGTCAGTTACCTAACGACGTGTCAGAAGTAACTATCAGTGCCGCCGTTGTCCGATGGAACAATTCGACGAACCCGCCTTCTTACGAAGAGAAAGTTGCGCTTAAAGGGATTTGGGAAAAGGCCGCGGTTCCCCTTACAGCGGATGGAGCTAACAAAGCCTTGGACGCTATCGTCACAGCTAATGCTGCGATTGCCAATTCGGGCCCTGTCGCTGCGAAGGCGCAAATTCAAGCTCTCGCGCAGGCGGCGAGCGATGCGTACAGCTCATATAAAGCATTTGCTCCCAAATAGGCGGTAGCTAGACCTCATACTTTCAGCTGAGCTAAGAGAGGGGATGAACCAATGGCAGCCTTAAATGCGGCTCAGATAGCCAATATCAATGCCGCGATCGACGCGGTCCAGAATTACGTCAACACGCTCCAAGCCGCTCTCGCAGCTGCGGCCAATGCCGGGGACTCGGGCGCCGCGACAACTGTTGAAGCTCGTTACGACGACGCTCAACTCCTGGAGTCGCAACTGAAAGGCATGTTGACCATTTCGGATGCGGCTAGTTTGCAAGCCTCGGTGCAGGCCATAAATAATGCGACCTCTGTACTCGACCAACAGAAGACACAAATAGACGCCGCCGTCTCGGCGGTCGGTATTGCGGCGACGGCCTTGGGCGACATAGCCGCGATTGTTGCAGCAGTGGTGAAACTGTAATGGTAGTGTTCTAGCCATTTGAAGCTGTCCTCTCGAGGGATTCTGCGGCTGCCACTCAGGCTGCTGCCTGAACGTTTAAGATTCTCGGACACGCAACCGCGAGCTATCTACCATCCGGCCCAATCGATTCGGACTTCCAGCGCCGGAACGGAAACGCAAGAAAGAGGTGGCGACAAATCTCCAACATCAGCGGTGGAGCTTATTACGTTGTCTGAGCCGTCAGTCGATTCGCAGGGCTTGAGGGCGGGAACAGTTCGAGCAGTGAAAATCAGGGCAGAAATCTCTTCTGTGGGGACAGACGCCAATGGAATCCATGCCGCGACCGTGGCTCCAATTCGCAATCGTCTTGCGGGCCGCCGTTATCTTTTTTTCGTTAATCTTAGTACTAAGCAGCGCAAGAGCTGATGCGCCTACGGCTCAACCGCCAATTTGCAGCGACCCGCCTCCAGCGACCATACCGGCTGGCAATCTAAAGATCGGCATAGCGCTTGATGGCGAAACCACCTGGCAACCGCGGGGTGGTCAAGTGAAGTTTACGATCAAAGGGGCAGGATTCTCCCCCGAAAATATGGGGCTCGTCGCTTGTTTCCGCTGGAAGGCTGACAAACAGGCTGTGTGGATCGAAAGCCCTCAACTCAGATTGCTAGATAGTAGCGTCGCGGGCGCCGTCACTTTTGCGGCAACCGTTCCTTCGAATCTTTCGCCTGCGCGATGGGGATGGCTTAGCCGCATAATTGATCATGACGGCGGTGAATCGACCGGATTCGCCATAGTGCCAATCGCCGATTTTCGGGTGATGGCCAAGAGCACTGCGATACCCGGTGCCGCCTGGTCGCCGGTCGACGTTGTGGTCCCGGTGGGAATAACGAGCCTACCGTTTGCCACATTGGCTGACTTATTCCTCATCGTCGTCGCCGGCGGCATTCTCTATCGCTTCGGTCTGAGCCGTGGAGTGCCTGGCGGTAGGAACCCCTTCTTGATTGTTATTTCTACGAGGGGCGGATATGCGAGCCTCTCACAGCTCCAAATCGTTATGTGGTCGTTTGTGATTGGGGCCAGCGCCATATATGTGATGGCGCTCTCGGGAAATTTGATCGGAATTTCCCAGGGCACACTAATCCTACTTGGAATTAGTGGGGTCGCGACATTAGGATCAAAACTGCAAAGTGGGTCGGAAACTCCGGCCACACAATCGGCCCCATCGTCAATACCGGGGACAATAATTGGTCTTAGCGCGAACGGCCCTCCATCTGAATCTGACGTAAGATTGTCTTGGGCGGCGCCGATCGATGGCGGCCAAACTGTTGGCTATACTGTCCAATATCGCACGGGTGGCCCGGCCCCTGGCAATTGGCTGACTTACAGCAGATCTCTTACCCAAACCGAGATAAGAGTGATGGGGCTGGATCAAAATACTCTATATGAATTCCAAGTCGCTGCAACCAACGCCGCAGGCACCGGCGCTTTCGCGACAACGACGGCGTCGACTCAGCTGGGACAAGCCCCCGCTCTAGGACTTGCTCCTGTAGGTAACCTCCGTCCAACTGGTCTGATAACCAACTCCAAAATCAGGCTGACTTGGGATGTGGTAGCTGGCGCGAATAGTTACCGCGTGCAGTATAGAGTCCACAGCAGTGACAACGACTGGACGACGGTTCGAAGCGAAAATAATCAAGTGCAGGCTGCCGGGCTGCGCGCAAATACGCTCTACGATATACGCGTTGCCGCCCTTACCGCTTCCGGGGCGCCCGGCAACTCGAACGTCGGACCCTGGTTTTATATTCAAGCCTCGACGATCGGTCCCCGTATTCCGAAATGGTCTGACCTAGTGATAGCGAACGATAGCGAGAACGAAATCGACGTGACCAGAGTGCAAATGCTGTTCTTTACCGTAGTGGTGGCGCTTTTTGTGGCGTTGCGCGTGGTTGTGGTTGGTGAGATTCCTGAAATTCCGGAAGGATTTCTTCTGTTAATGGGAATTAGCAACGGAGTCTATTTGACCGCAAAATTCGTTCCCGGCTGAAGCAAATAGCGCATCGCTGCTTCATTGACTGCTCTTCGATTTGGGTGCGACCTGAGGTTTGTGCCGCCGATCAGTCCGACTTGACCTTCTAAAGGTCCACGTCTCGGAGCTGCTTCGCAACGACGAAGCGGCCAGCTATTTCGGATTTGATCGATATAACTACACGAGCCAAAAGCTGATGATCGATCAACGATCAATTAGCGAGTCAGGTCATCTCTGTGTGGGAGCCTGGAGAGGCTAGTGATCACCTCATTATCATCGACGCTTTCTCGTCGACAAGCTCAGCGACGAGGCCAAGGCGCTATTGCGCGACCACCCATCGTCAATCCACAGCATAGCGATGTTCGGGCATATGGCGCCGGTCCGGCAAGTTGAGGCAGCCGAGTTGATGATCGCGATGAACGATTTTAGGGCCTACTACGCACACCTACTCTTGGCAGCGACGCCTCTGGACAAGGTGGTCCGGCCCAAGCGATCGAAGATCTTCTGGGGTGTATCGACGGAAGCTCAACATCGAATAGCAGCCGAGTCTGAAATAGCCGAGCGGCGCTTCTGTATTGCTCGATTAACCTACACCAGCGACCAGTTCGCCCTCACCGTAGCAAAGGGCTACACGGGAAAACTCCTCCGCAACGACAATGTGCCGGCTATTTGGCGAGATATCGGCCGGCGATACTAGAGGCGCTCGAAACAACCCTGAAAAACAGATGTTCGACTTGAGGCAACGCGGTCAGAGTGACTTGGTCTTTGCGTGGCCAAAGAAGTGAACGGATCACCAGTCGCCAGCCGGAATAGAGAGCTTCTTGGTGATTCGATCGCTGCCTCGCCCCAACGTCACTGAAACCTCCCTGGCGATAGCCGTCGCTATAGCTGAATGGTAAGAGTCCAAATCGTAAACCGAATGCCCATCTATCGAGAGCAGCAAGTCGCCCGGGAGTAGGTCAGCGGTGAATGCTGGTGAGCCATTCCTTACAGCGATGATTTGCATCATCTGATTCGTTCCGAAAGCGCGCTTTTGTTCATCCGTTGCAGGCTTGACCATCAGACCGATCCCGCTACGCCGCAGGGGAGCGAAGTATAGGGCCACTTGGTCGTAGCGGCTCACGCTGTAAGGAATGTATGTCGTCTCGGTACCGTAGACGGTGGTGGTTCCCGAGTAGGTGCCGAAAGCTGGTCCGCCAGATGGACTAAATGCATTGACGGTTCCGTTGGAATACGCGGTTGACACCGTTGGAGCCGTGAGCGGCATAACGCCCGATTCAGTGCTTTGATACCTAGACCACAAGATTACTTGGGCGGCCCCCACCTTCTTCGCCTGAACAATCGCTCCCTCTGGTCCCTTGATGGGGCCAACAAAGGACAAGGTTCCAATTAGGCCGTAGCCTTGAATGAACTCGCGAACTACGTCCACGTCAGCATGTCCGGCACCTGTGGACACGGTGGGCTCGCCTTCGTACTTGGTGTATCCGATAGATGCCACATTGGCTGAGGTGTCTCGATACCACTTGCTGTATGGATTGACACAACCAGTCAGCCCAACGAGGACGACCATTAATGCCAGCAACGTAGCTCGATTCCGCATAGCCTTCCCCCAAGAAGCATCGTGCCCTGACGCCACAATATCTCGTCACCCATTCTGAAACCACTTAGTATCCGAGGCCGCATCTCAATCACGAGTTGACTAACGACGGAACCATAAGAGAGCATTTGCGCACTACTACTCGCCACAGAAGTTGGGAGTGGAGGGGCTTAATGGTTGTTCGCAGGCTCTTGAGTGCTCTCGCCGTCGTCCTGGCGCTCACGTCGGGTGTCGGCATCGCGACCGCGCAGCAGCTTTTCGTATCCGAGCAGCAGGCACAACAGCATTGCCCCGCCGACATCGTTGTGTGGGTCAACACCGTAACTAGCGTCTACCATTTCAAAGGGCAGCGCTGGTACGCCGCGACGAAGCAGGGCGCGTTCGTCTGTAAATCCGAAGCTGATAGGGCTCACATGCGAGCGACGAAGAACGGGCAATGACCGCGGAAAAACTTTGTTTGCGCTGGCGGGCGTCTCATTGCTCGGGTGCGCCTTAATACTATTGAGCGAATCGATAGGGGAGGCACCGCGCTAAATGGCTGATGGGAGTGATTCTGGATAGGCCGTCGATCTTGGAGGAGGAACGCTGCGCCGTCATTTCGGAGGAGGATGAAGCTATGTACACAGGAAAGATCGGCTCGACGCTTATTTGGTGACTTTCTTTTTGCCTGCGATGGCTTTCGGTTTGCCTTTTCGAGTGCGCGCGTTTGTGTGCGTTCGTTGACCATGGACTGGGAGGCCTTTTCGATGTCGGAGGCCCCGGTAGCAACCTAGGTCCATAAGATTTTTTATGTTCGTCGCGACGATGCGTCGCAAGTCACCTTCAACCTCGAAATTTTTTTCGATGTAATCCCGTATCTTCGAAACTTCATCATCGAGCAAGTTATAGGTTCGCATCTCTGGGGAAATATCCAGTGCTGCACAGACTTTTCGTGCACTCGATCTACCAATCCCATAAATGTGAGTGAGCGCTATTTCTACAGGCTTCGCCATAGGAATATTAATGCCTGAGATACGGACGTTTGGGCGCTCTTTGACGAGTGTCTTATCGATTTCGGTGCGTAGTGCAGCGGCAGCAGCATTGGGGACGAGGCGTATCGGTTGCATCTCTAACGAAAAAACGTCGAGCCTATGGCGGGCGAACAGGTGGTGGACTGGTGCCACCATTGCAATTCTATCTGATGCTGCCACCAAGATACCGATTAGTTCGCCTGCTTCAGTTACGACAGGCGCGCCGGCATCACCATCGTGAATCTCTTTGCTAGGAACCGCGATTTCGATTCCACCACCTATTAGGCGGGTGTTCTGCTTTATCGAGTCGTACTCGAATGGAATGTCAGTGCCAGTCCAATGGGTTTTGAGCGGCTCACCATTTCGCCGCAACACAAACCATGCCTTGTCTAGAACAACCTCCGGATCAATGGTTTTATTGATTTTGGTGTTAGCCCATCTGTGCATATCAGAAATGGAAACGGCTTTTTCAAATTTGAAAAAGCCGACTAGATTTGTGACTGGAACCATGTCCCCGGGCGTAACCGGAGTTGACAAAAAAATTTCAGCGCACCGCCCCGCCCTTATAGCTTCGGGTTCAAGTACCACTATCGGCTGGTTCCCGTAGAGAATTTCTCGGGTGGTTACTCCATAAAAATTTCTATCGGCCTGGCTCCGTACAGCAACTCCAAGCGTAGCTTCGGAAACCATTTTCGTCCGCACGGTAAGCGGAGAGCCCGGATATACGTGGGATATTGTCATGGGCTCCTTGTCCCCACTTTAGCGGACAACCTCTGCCTCTTATCAGATACGACGGGTATCCCGAAAAGGTATTCCGGCAGGCGGTTGTCGAGCAACGCGCGGTCTTGGCGCTTGAATACTCGGTAAGTGACTCGACCGCGATCTAAGCCAAGTCTAGCGTCTCCGTTCGCAAACTCTTGAATGAAGCGCTCTGCTCGACCAAGACGCTTTTTTGCGAAGGCTTTGTTGTTGACATCATATCCAGGCCAACCCGCAAAATCGAAGTGTCTGGGCGGGTAGACGCCAAGGCCGAGCCACTCCCAAGCGGCTTCTTGGCGGCGCTTCAGGTCAACACGTTCCGCCTTGTCTGGTATGAATTTGCTGATTGGGGGCTCAGGTGCTCCGTGCCTAACGATCTTGTAAGCGGCGTCGACAAACTCCGTGCTGCCGTCATGAGCGTGAAATTCCATGACTGAATTGTCGCTGGGACGATCATCCACAATGCCGCGCCTATACTCGAGAACCTTGGGCTTAGCTTTCAGGGCATGAGCAATCAGCAGCTTGTGGATAGGAGCTGCGTTGACCGAATATGGGTGTGACAGCGGGCCTACTAGATATACGGAACGATCTATCTCTGGCTTTCGGAAGAGAGATAAGTCCAACCGCTTCTTCGCGCCGTCGGGGAACAAAGCTGATAGAAGAAACTCGTATTTATCATGATAAAATTGAGCGACAGTATTTTGATCGCCCACAATGCCTTGCGCCTCAAGCTCGATTGCTTTGATATCTGGGCCAAGACCGCCCTTCTCAAGTTCGTGGGCAATTTCGAAGCAAAAGATGCCGTTATTAAATTCGGTGTGAAGCAACCTCAGCGTATCGATGAGCCCTCCGTCGCCCGTCCCGCTACAAAGGAATTTGGCGGTGTCGCTGCCGCGAAGTTCAACTTCGATTCGATCCGCTTCCCAATAAGAGCCGCTGTTAGCCGAGGTCAGAGTTTTCTCTGGTCCAAAGCCAGTCGTCACCATGACCGCATCAAACAGTCCACTTCGGCTTGAGTTGTATGGCGGGTCAGGAATCACCTGTACACTATCACCGCGAGGAACTAGCGAACCAACCGACGTATTCGGATGGTATTTTTGGATAAGGTTCTCTGAACTCAGGATGCCGTGAATCTCCGTCCACTCTGCAAGGAGTACGCGGATGATTTGATCGCACCGATCTGCTGCCCAATCTAAAAAGGGAAATTGGGTGGAGGAAGTAAGTTCCTCCTCGGGCCAGAAATTGACGGTGGGATGGACATAGCGATGACTTGTTGTGATCTGTTGTCGGAGTGCATCTGACGAGGATTCATAGAGGAAAACGCGCATGCCGCGAGCAGCTAGCGCGATGGTAGCTGTAATACCGGCCAACCCCGCTCCGATTACGGCAATCCTCTCTCCTCGAGAGATTCTTCCCGCCTCCTCAAGTGCCCAAACTGTATTTAAAGCGCGCCGCTGCTGTGACGCGAAACTCACGCGACGCCCGAATGGACCAATAAAGTAAACGTTCTCGAGACTCGGCGTCATAGCTGGCTCGAAGTAAGGCCGCGGATCTGGGTGGGGATTAAGTGGCATATCGACTCGCGCGATTTTCGTAAGATTATGTTAAATTCAATCTCATTCTATATTGAAATACAAGAATTTCATTGAGTATCAGCAACCACGACATTCTGCACAATTCGTCATCGGCGCTGACGAAAGAAAAGAATCGGTAGCCACTCCACCCTGTGTTGATCCGAGGACGGCTTAGCTCAACGAGGAAATAATCAAGGGCACTCAATGAAGGGGTTTTCGTGACGAAATTGACTTCAGCGACCGCTGATCTCGCGCCTCCTCATATGAGCTTTCTCTATCGCGAAGTGAAGTTCATGCTGATCGGTCAGTCTGACGGTGAGCCCATTTGGCAGAAGGTCGCTGCAAGTTGAACATGCCCAGGCGTGGAGATCTGCCGCTCGGTGACGACGTGGAACGCGGTACTTTTATCTGGCCTAAGTTATTTCTCATTTCAGAAACCGACGTCATAGACTCCTGATGGAATCGACCCGAAATTGGGGCAATTCCAAAAGTGGATGAAGTTGGGGAGTACGTTCTTCTGAAAGAACCAGACAAGGCCGAGAAATAAAGAGTCGGCGGGAATCTGGCGGCAATTAGTAATGTATGGGAATTGCAAACCGTGCCGTCAAATTGCAGCAGCAAATGTTAATTCACAGCCACCACCGACCAGTGACGGAACAGATGCATTGAAATGGGGATCCCTGAAAGGCCGAACCGTCCGAAGTCGACCTTGATCGAGAACACCGGCCAGTGAGTGGATCATACTGACTTCGAGTGCCTCGACCGGCGTCAATGCTGGCAACAACCCGGGCAGCCGCTGCGCCAGCATCGACTTGCCCGAGCCCGGCGGGCCGATCATCAACAGATTATGCGATCCGGCCGCAGCGACTTCGAGCGCACGCTTGGCGCTCTCCTGCCCTTTGATGTCGCGCAGGTCGAGACGCTTTTCGACGGCGTCCTGCATTTCGGGCACTGGTTTGCCGAGCAGCTGCGTGCCCTTGAAATGGTTGATCAGCGCGAGCAATGAAGCCGGCGCCAGCACCTCAGCCCCACCCCACGCCGCCTCACCCCCTTGGGCGCCGGGGCAGATCAATCCACGTTCCAACTTCGCGGCAGCGTTGGAGGCGCTGAGCACCCCGGCCACCGGCGCCAGACCGCCATCGAGCCCAAGCTCGCCAAGCGCGATGTATTGCGCGACCTCTTCGCTCGGCAGCACGCCCATCGCGACGAGCAAAGCCATCGCAATAGGCAAATCAAAGTGACTGCCCTCTTTGAGCACGTCCGCGGGAGCGAGATTGATAGTGATGCGCTTGGCGGGCACGGCCAAACCGAGGGCGTTCAACGCCGCGCGCACGCGCTCGCGGCTTTCGCCGACGGCCTTATCGGGCAATCCGACCACCGTAAAGGCCGGCAGGCCCGAGGCCACTTGCGCCTGAACCTCAATGGGCAGAACGTCGATGCCCTGAAAGGCGACGGTGGCGATACGGGCGATCATAGGCCGATCATACCGGTGCGCCCGGTCACTCGCCAGAGGCGGCAGGATCGGCTATGCTCAGGGCCGTGATGCGAGGTCAGCGCCGAACGATACGGCGCCCATCAGGGAGATGCTCCATGTTGCGACCGGTCGTTTCCGCCCTGCTCTTGTTCGTTGGTTTCTCTGTCGCCTTCTACGGCGGCGTCCACGCCCAGCAGATGCCTTCGCCGGCCGGTGCTGCGGTGTTCATCGCCAACCTCAAGGACGGCGATACGGTCACGAGCCCCTTCAAGGTGGAATTCGGCGTCACGGGCATGACGATCGCCAAGGCCGGCACGATGGAGCCGAACACCGGCCATCATCACCTCTTCATCGATGCGACCTTCGACCCCGCTGATGCATCGAAGCCGATTCCCAACGATGTCCATCATATGCATTTCGGCGCCGGTCAGACCGAGGCAACGGTCACGCTGCCGCCGGGCAAGCACACGCTGCAGCTTGTCTTGGGTGACGGGCGGCATATCCCCCACAACCCGCCGGTGATCTCGAAGGTGATCACCGTTACGGTGCAGTAGGCGCTACTTCTTCACCCCGATCTGACGCAGCCGCTCGTCGAGATAGCTGCCGGCTGTGTGCCGTTCTGATAGCACGACTTCGGATCGCGGGTGTAGAAACAGCGGCGCCGACAGCCGCGATCGGAATCGCGCTTCGCCCGCAGGGTTGAGCACGCGATGCGATGTGGACGGGTAATAGCCGCTCGAAGCTTCTTTCAGCATGTCGCCGGCATTGACGATCAGCGTGCCGAAATCGCCCGGCACGTCATACCAGCGCCCTTCACTATCTTTGACCTGCAACCCGGCATCCGATGCGGCCGGCAGCACCGTGAGGAGATTGATGTCTTCATGGGCGGCGGCGCGTTGCGCGCCCTCTTCCTCGCCGCCCGTCATCGGCGGATAACGCAGGATGCGCAGCAGCGTGTAATCGCTGTTCTCGATCATCGCCGGCAAAGGGCGAGAGAACCGCGCGCGCACCTCGGGCGGCGTATGGGCCTGAACCCAGCCTAGCAAGGTCGCGGCAACACCGCCGGCGACACCGTAGTAGCGCCGCGCGGCATCAGAGACTTCGGCCGGATACCGGCCCCCGGGAAAGATGTGAAAGTACTCTTTCAGATCGCGCTTGGTCTGGCCCTTCGCGGTTTCCGAAACCTTGGGCCCGTAATAACCGTCGCGCCGTTCCTGGGTGTAGGCATAGGCCTCTTTGGCAGGGTTATCGAAGAACGTCAGCCACTCGCGATAGATGGTTTGCACCAAATCCTGCGGGATCGGGTGATTCTTGATCACGCCAAAGCCGGTGCGCCGCAACGAGTCGGCAAAGCGTGCCGGCGCTTCGGGATTGCGAAAATCGACGACAGATACATCCATGATGCGGATGATAACCGGACGTGATCGAAAGCCAAGCCGGCGGATTGCATTCCTGCCGTGCCTCGCGTAGACGAGGGCATGGATACGCTCCCGCCCGAGCCGTTCGAGCCGCCGACAGCACCCTCGCCCACTTTGACTGGGCCGCGCCGCGCTGCCGTGGTCTTCGTCTTCATCACCGTGACGCTTGATATGCTGGCGCTCGGGATCATGATTCCTATGCTGCCGAAGCTGATCTTATCCTTCGTCGGCGATACGGCGTCGGCTGCGCATGTGTTCGGCCTTTTCAGCACTTGCTGGGCGCTGATGCAGTTCCTGTTCTCGCCTGCGCTGGGCGCGCTGTCGGACCGCTTCGGACGCCGCCCGATCATTCTGGTGTCGAATTTCGGCCTGGGCATCGACTACATCATCATGGCACTCGCGCCGACGGTTGGCTGGCTACTGGTCGGGCGCATCGTCTCGGGTATCGCCGCCGCCAGCATCACCACCTCGTCGGCCTATATCGCCGATGTGACGCCACCCGAGAAACGCGCAAAGGCCTTCGGTCTGATCGGCGCGGCCTTTGGCGTCGGCTTCGTGCTCGGGCCGGCGGTGGGCGGCGTGCTCGGCGAAATCGGTCCGCGCCTGCCCTTCTGGGTGGCCGCCGGGCTGAGCTTGCTCAATGGAACTTACGGCCTGTTCGTTCTGCCAGAGTCGCTGGCCCAGAAATATCGCGTGCCGGTCACGTGGCGGCGCGCCAATCCGCTAGGCGCGCTGTCGATGCTGCGCGGCCATCGTGGGCTGGTGGGTTTGTCGGCTGTCGTCTTCCTGTCGCAGTTCGCCCATGTGGTCCTGCCGAGCGTCGTCGTCCTCTACGCCGGATATCGCTACGAATGGGACGCGCGCGATGTAGGTCTGATGCTGGCCGGCGTCGGCCTTTGCACCATGATCGTCCAAGGCGGCCTGGCCGGCCCTGTCACCAAGGCCCTGGGCGAGCGGCGAACGCTGCTGTTCGCCATCGTCTGCGGCGCGGCCGCCTTCGCCGTGTTCGGATTGGCGTCAACCGGCTGGGCCTTTCTGATCGGCATCCCGATCATGGCCTTCTGGGGCCTGGCAGGGCCGGCCTGCCAAAGCCTGATGACGCGCCAAGTCGGCCCCAGCGAACAGGGCCGGCTGCAGGGCTCGAATAACAGCCTTAACGGCATCGCCAATATGATCGCGCCCAGTGTCTTCACGGGCGTCTTCGTCCAATTCATCGGACCCTGGCAAAGCATTGGCGTGCCGGGGGCGCCATTTCTGGTCTCGCTCGTCTTCCTGCTGCTCGCTGCCCTGGTCGGGGTGTTTGCGACACGTCGATCGGCTGTCGACGGCCAAGCCGCTCTATGACATTTTGAGCGTCTGACGACCAACAACCACGCGCCGCCGGAACCCATGCGCTTCGAAATCTGTGTCGACTCGATGGAGGGAGTGCGCGCCGCCCACGATGCCGGCGCCGATCGCGTGGAACTCTGCGCGGCCCTTGTCGAAGGCGGAATAACGCCGAATTTGGGCCTGATCCGCATGGCCCGCGCGGTGCCCGATCTGCGCCTGCAGGTGATGATCCGTCCGCGTGGTGGCGACTTCCTTTATAGCGACGACGAGATCGAGCAGATGCTGGTCGATATCGCTGTCGCCAAAGCCGAAGGCGCCGACGGCGCCGTTTTCGGCCTGCTGCTGCCCGACGGGACGATCGATGTCGAAAAGACCAAACGGCTGATCGATGCGGCGCGGCCGATGCAGGTGACGTTCCATCGCGCTTTCGACCTGGCGGCCGATCCCGTCACATCGCTGCAGGTGCTGATCGATCTTCACGTCGAGCGCGTTCTGACTTCGGGGCAGGAGGAGACGGCGCTCAAAGGTCTGCCGCTGATTTGCGATCTGATCCGTCGCGCGGATGGGCAGATCATCGTCATGCCCGGTGGCGGAATCAATTCCGGCAATGCGCGGCTGATCGCACGGCAAAGCGGATGCCGCGAGATGCATTTCGCGGCGCTACTGCCGGCCGAGAGCGCGATGAAATTCCGCCGCTTCAATATTCCCATGGGCGCGCCGTTGGGCGGCAAATTGGGCGAATATGCGCGAACCATCACCACGCGCACCGCCATTCGCGCCATCATGGATCGCGCCCAATCCTGACGAGGAAACCAATGTCCAATACGACCAATCAATTCGGCCAGCCCATCGGCGATCCTTTGCCGAGTTGGACGCCGCGCCCCCGGCCGCCGCGCACGCCGATGGAAGGACGCCTCACCCGCGTCGAGCCGCTCGATCCGGCCCAGCATGAGAAGGATCTGTTCGAGGCCTATGCTGCCGATCCCCAGGGCAAGACCTGGACCTATATGGCTTGGGGTCCCTTCGCCGATCAGCCGACGCTGCGCCGCTGGCTCGAAGAGCGGGCTGAGATCGACGACCCCCTGATGTTCGCCATTATCGACAGGAAGACCGGCCAAGCATCCGGTGTCGCCACCTTCATGCGCATCGACCCACCGGCCGGTGTGATCGAGGTGGGTGGGATCGCCTTCGCGCCACGCCTTCAGCGCAGCATCGTCGCCACGGAAGCGATGTATCTGATGATGAAACGCGCCTTCGACGAGTTGGGTTATCGCCGCTACGAGTGGAAATGCGATTCGCTCAACCAGCCGTCGCGCGATGCTGCCAAGCGATTTGGCTTCCGCTACGAAGGCACGTTCAGCCAGGCGACGATCTACAAGGGCCGTAACCGCGACACGGCGTGGTTCTCGATCACCGATGGCGAATGGCCGAAGGTGCGCGCCGCGATGGAGACCTGGCTGGTACCCGACAATTTCGACGGCGCCGGACGGCAAATCAAAAGTCTGTCGCAGCTGACCGCCACGCTGTCGACACCGCGCTGAACCTATTGCGGGTCTGTCGGCGGCTCGACGGAGCGGAGCTGAGCCTGCACGGCCAGCCATTGTTGACGCGCCCGCGTCGATTGCTGGCGCGTCGCATTGACCAGCGCGATATCTTCGCGCACTCCGCCCGCATTGTTGGCCTGCTGATCCTGGATCAGCTTTTCCCGAGCTGAGTCGGAAGCCTCGTCTGCACGGAGCCAACCGTCACGCGCCTGAAGGATGGCTTGAACATCCGCCGGCGCTTGCGGCATCCGAGTCTGGTCGGCGACCATCTGCGCTTCCATCAGCCCATGCCGCGCCTCGATAACGGCGATCTCATCGTTCCAGATCGTTGCCTGATCCCCCGCCTGACGATCAGCGCTCAATTGCTGCATGGCGCTGAGCAGGATCAATCGCGCGGGTTGGACATTCTGCACATCCAGGCGCGGCATTTCCGCCTCGGTCGGTTCGATGGGATCGAGTGGTGTAGAGCCCGCAGTCTGCGCACGGGCCGGCGCGAAGGCCACACCCTCGACGCCAAGCGCGACCACTAGGGCGATCGCAAGACACGAAAGCGCGTTTCGAGACACCATGGTCATCGTCGCCTCCTCGTTCAATGCTGGGAACGACTATGGGTGGGCTTTATGGCGCCAGGATGAAGCGGGAGGGGCGAAGCTCAGGCGGTCGGCCGGTCGCTTAGCCTTTATTCGGGCCCTTATTTGCCATCGACTAGGCCGTGGGCGACAGGGGCCACCACATTGAATTCGTTGGTGAACCAGTCCAAGACGTCGGACAGCACCGCGCCGATGCCCACCGCGATCAAAAACATGACCGCGAGGAAAACAACATTACTGCCGGTAAAGAATGGGCGAAGCCGCGCGTCGCGGCGGCGGCGATTGCCGGATCGCCGCTCGATGCCGCCCACTGCGACGAAGAACAGGCGATTGCCGAAAAGAGGAAGGCTGGCGCGAATGTCGATCGGGTGGTAGCGCCAACTGCTCGGCTTGACCGCGCCCCACAATGCCGCACGCTGCTCCGGCGTGAAAGTTTCCAGCACTTCTGCCGGCAGGCGCTCGAGCAGCTCGTTGGAAACGTCTTCTTCTGGATTCCAATCGTCCGCCATTCCTCGCCCCCTCGATTGCCGCTCAGTTTAGAGACTCACGCAGGCGATGCCCAGAGTGGAGGCGCGTAAGATAGCCCACTCAAATCCCATATTTCGCCTTGAACCAATCGACGGTCGTGGCCAGACCTTGATCGAGCGTCGTGGGCGGCACCCAGCCGAAGCGTTCGCGAAGGGCGGTGCCGCGCACCTGCAGCGATCCCGTCAGGCGCTTCACGGCCGCGCCACGACCGAGGAGGCCGCCTGCCAGTAACAACCAGGATGTCGGAACGGGAAGCAGACGCGGCGGCGCACCCATCAACCGGCCAACGCGGCGAATGAGATCCGGAGTCGAGATATCTTCGCCGTCGCTGGGCAGAAAGGTTTCGAACTGCCCCGCCGGCTCGCGCAACGCCGTCGCCACGGCATCGGCCAGATTGTCGACGAAGATCAGACTGCGGCGGTTATCGATAGCCCCAAGCGGCAAGGGCCAGCCCGCCTTCACCGTGCGGAGCAGGGAGAGAAAGTTACCGCGCACGCCGGGGCCGTAAACGAGTGGCGGCCGGAACACGGTCACATGAAAATGGCCGCCGCCCCCATGCGCCAGATGCGCCAACCCCTGCTCGGCCTCCCACTTGCTTCGGCCATACGCATCCAATGGCGCAGGTGCGTCCTCAAAGGTGAAGGGCTTTTCACCCGTGACGTCGCCATTCACCTTGGTGCTGCTCATGAAGACGAAACGATGGACACCATGAGCGGCGGCCTGTTGCGCCAGATGCAGTGTTCCGGCGGTGTTGACCGCGCGAAAGATCGCCGCGGGATCGGCTTCGGTCTCGCGCATCACATGAGCCCGGCCGGCGAGATGCACCACGGCATCGATACCGTGCAGCGCCTTGGTCCAGGAGGTCGTCGGCCCCAACGGCTCGACGATGCGGGTCTCGACGCCATCCGGCATCGCATGGGTCTGGCGCAGCGCCGCGACCACCGTCCAGCGTTCGGCGAGCAGCCGCCGGCATACGGCTGTGCCGACAAAGCCGTTCGCGCCGGTGACAAGAACCTTCATGAGGGCCGCACCCGGCTCATGCGCAACAATTCGCCCAGGAGTGCCGCCACGACCACGCCTGCGCCGGCCACGGCCAGCCATGGCTGTTCCTTCGAGACCAGCGCGAGAAGGATCAGCAGCAGATTGGCGAAAGCAATGCGCAGCACCACGGCCGTATGACTTGCGCCGCCACGCAGTGCGATTTGATAGAAGTGGCGCCGATGCGCTTTCCACACCGCTTCGCCGGCCGCCGCGCGGGCGATCAAGGTGATCGTCGCATCCGCCAGGTAGTAGGCCGGCAGGATCATCGCCGCCGCCCACGCACCCCGCGCCGCCAGGCTGAGCAAAAGCCAGCCCAGCAAGAAGCCCAGCGGCACGCTGCCCGAGTCGCCGAGGAAAATGCGCGCGGGATGCCAATTCCAGATCAGAAAGCCGAATCCGGCAGCGACGATGGTCAAAGCCGCCGATAGATCGGTACCCGATTGAATGGCCGCGATCGCAGCGACACCGACACCGATGGCCGCCGTTTCGACCGCGGTGATGCCATCGATCCCGTCCATGAAATTGTAGAGGTTGATGAACCAGATCCAGACGATGGCCGCGACAACATGATCGATCGCCGGCGGCAACAGACCCTGAAAGATCAGCGCATTTGCCGGGAAGGCCATGATGCCGACGACTGCAGCGGCGATATGGGCCGTCAGCCGTACGGCTGGCGGCAAACCACGCCGATCGTCGATCCACGACACCAGCATCAATGCGAGTGCAATCAGCCCCGCCATCCAGACCCCTGACGGTGCCTCACCTATCGCCGCCAGCAGCGCCCAGATGATCAGGATGACGGGAACGACCGCCAGTCCGGCGCCGCGCGGCGTCGGAATGCGATGGCTCGACCGCTCATTGGGATGATCGAGGATGGCGCGGCGCCGCAACCATGCGAGAACCGTGTAGGTTCCCAGTGCTGCAGCCGCGAAGGTTGCGATGAAGGCAAGCGCCGCAACCATTCAAGGCACGCTCAGAAATCGATACACCGACCGCCCCGTTCCCAGTCATTGTAACGCGTCGGCTCGAGCCCTTTCGGTCCTCCGGTCTCGCGCGGCGGCTTAGATGCGGCCGGCTCCGGCACGGCCGTCTTGGGCTTACCGGGATCGGCGGGTTTGTTGGATTTATCCGGCTCCATCGGTTTTTCCTTGAGCATGGCTGCTGGCATTCGTATTCCTGTCCCGTTGTGCGATCAACCCCAGCCCACGCCGCCCCGACCCTAGACCCGATCTCCTTGCCCGAGGAGTTGCGCGCCCGCGCGGCGGCGCTCGTGGGGCTGAGCCATGTATTGCACGACCGCCGCCCGATGGACGAAGGACGCGAAACCGTTGGGCTGGAACGCCGCGACCGCGCTTTCGCCCGTTTGCTGCTGGCGACGATGTTGCGGCGGCTAGGCGAGATCGACGCACTGCTCGACCGTTGCCTCGAGCGGCCCCTTCCGGCCGCGGCAACGCCCGTGCGCGACGCGCTGCGGCTGGGCGTGGCACAGCTTGTGTTTCTCGATACGCCCGACCACGCGGCCGTGAACAGCACCGTGGCCCTGGTCCGCGCCCAGGGGTGGGACGGGATGGCCGGGCTGACTAACGCCATATTGCGCCGCATCGCCCGCGATGGCCGCGCCTGGTTTGCGGCGCTGGATGGCGCGCGGCTCAACACGCCGGATTGGCTCTGGGAAACATGGCGCGCCGGCTATGGCGAAGAGCGGACCCGCGCGATCGCCGCCGCACACCTCGTCGAGCCGCCGCTGGATATCGCCGTCAAATCAGATCCCACGGGGTGGGCTGAACGCCTCAAGGGGACTGTGCTGCCCACGGATGCCATACGGGTGACCGAGGCGGGCCCTGTCGAGGAACTCGCCGGCTATGGCGACGGTGCATGGTGGGTGCAGGATGCCGCGGCTTCGTTGCCTGTGCGTCTCCTCGGCAATGTCGTCGGAAAGCATGTAATCGATCTCTGTGCGGCGCCGGGCGGCAAGACCGCCCAGTTGATCGCGGCTGGCGCGCGTGTGACGGCGCTCGATCGTTCGGCACGGCGCATGCGTCGGCTCCAGGAAAATCTGACGCGCCTGAAGATGGAGGCGCAGACCGTGGTCGCGGAAGCCGAGGCCTGGACGCCGTCCGAGCGCGCCGACGCCCTGTTGCTCGATGCTCCTTGCTCGGCAACGGGTACGATCCGCCGCCATCCCGATGCGCCCTATCTCAAGCAACCCAGCGACATCGCTGTCTTCAATGAGACTCAAGACCGGCTTCTGCATGCGGCGGTGGCGATGCTCCCGCCCGGTGGGCTGCTGATCTACGCCGTGTGCTCGCTACAAGCCGAAGAAGGGCCGGCGCGGGTCGACGCGCTGTTGCAAACGGGTGCGCCGGTCGAGCGCGTCCCGGTCACGCCTGACGAAATCGGCCGCCTGACCGATGCGATCACCGCCGATGGCGATTTACGCACCTTCCCATTCCACCTTGCCGAACACGGCGGGATGGACGCATTCTTTGCCGCCCGTCTACGCAAATTGTGAGCATTCAACCGATGCCAGCCCGCCGCTATGTCCTGCTCGATCGCGATGGCACCATCAATGTCGAGAAGAATTATCTGGCCGACCCGAATCTGGTCGAGCTTTATCCCGGCACCGGCGCGGCATTACGCAGTCTGCGCGATCATGGATTCGGTCTGGCGATCGTGACCAATCAGTCGGGCATCGCACGAGGCAAGATCAGTCTGGCGCAGCTCGACCAAGTTCATGCGCGACTGAAGGAATTGCTAGCGCCGGATGGCGTCAGCTTCGAAGGCATCTATTTCTGCCCGCACGGCCCCGACGACCATTGCCGTTGCCGCAAACCGCTGCCTGGCATGGTCGAACAAGCTTCACGTGAATTGGGCTTCGATCCGACCGAGGCCTTCATGATCGGCGACAAAGGCATCGATATCGAACTCGGCCACAACGTCGGCGCCGCTACGGTGCTCGTGCGTACCGGCTACGGTGCTGAGACTGAACGCGAGCATCGCGCCGATCCGCATTTCATCGCCGATGGCCTCCCCGAAGCGGCGCGCTGGATCATAGCCCGCGCCGAGGCATCGTCGTGAAGCTGACGGCGCTGGTCGTTGCCCATAACGAAGAGGCGCGCCTAGCCGCGTGCCTTGAGAAATTGAAATTCGCCGACGAGATCGTGGCGGTGTTGGATCGCTGCACCGACCGCAGCAAAGAGGTCGCGCTGGCCTGTGGTGCGCGTGTCGTCGAAGGCGCGTGGCCGCTCGAAGGCGCGCGGCGTAATGCGGCTGTCGAAGCCTGCCAGGGCGAATGGATCGTCGAAGTCGACGCCGACGAGCATGTGCCGCCCGAGCTGGGCGCCGAGATCCGCCGTGTCGTCGAGACCTCGCCTTTCGCACGGCATCTGATCCCGATCGACAATTGGGTCGGCAATCGCCTGGTCCGTTATGGCTGGGGCGCGTCGTTCGGACGTTCGGCCCATTACGGGCTCTATCGCCGCGGCACCAAGCAGTGGGGCGATGGTCGTGGCCGTCATCCCAGCCTGATCTTCACGGGCGAGCCGGGGCCGATGTTGACGGCGCGGCTGACCCATTTCCTCGACCGCGACATCTCCGACATGATCCAGCGCTTCAACCGCTACACCTCGGCAATGGCCGAGGACCTGCGGGCATCGGGCAATCTCGGATCGCCGGCCGGCAATGTGCGGCGCATCTTCAGCCGGTTCTGGAAATGCTATGTCCGCCGCCAGGGATGGCGCGAAGGGGGGATGGGCGCGCTGATCGCGATCCTGGCCGGTCTCTACCCCTATATTTCCTATCTCAAAGCCAAATACGATCCCCCATCCGCCGGGCGTTAACCATCGGGGTGGTTTGGCTCCCACCATCGCCGCGCCGGTCAATCCGTTACGGTTTCAATCCGCGCAGCTGCCCGTAATGCTTTGAGATTCCAACGGTCTTGGTACTGCTCAAATATAGGGCAAGAACTCGGGCAGACGAATTCAACCCAGCCTGAATTGATTGGCATTTTTGGCGCATTTGCTGTATATTTGACGGGCGGTAGAAATCCGCCCCCGTGTGACTCAGGCCCTCGAGAATGGAGCGGCAGCGATGATCGTTAATCCCGTTCAGCAGACCCCATTGGCCTATGATCCTGCGCGTCAGGTGCTGTCGCCGCCTGCGCCCGCCGATGTCCAGGCCCAGCAGCAGCCCGCAACCGCCCCCATTCAGCAAGGCGATGTGCCGCAGGACAAGTTCCAGCCGCGCGACGGCGGCGGTGGCAATCAGCAGAACGCCGGCACCAGCGACCAGCAGAAGGCCGCGCTTGCCGACCAACTTCACGGTGCTTGGCTGCGTCTGCAGCAGCTCCAGGAGGAAGCCAACGAGGCCCTTCTCTCAGGCGACGCCAGTGGTGCGCGCGATGCTGCGCAACAGGCGGCCCAGGTCGCCGTGACCATTCAGGATGCGACTGGTAGCTCACCCGATGTCGCCCTCGGCCCGATCGAACTCGAGGCGCAACAGATTAGCCAACGGGATGCATCGCAGGATCAGTCTGGTCCGACGAGCACATCCTCGGGCAGCAGTGGATCTGGCTCGACCAGTTCCAGCACAGGCACCGGGATCGATCTGGCTCGCGCCGGTCTGGGGATTGCCAGTGACGTCGTCGATACCGCAGCCAGCATTCCCTCTCAGCCCGCCCCCGACCGGGTGAGTATCGATGGCTATAAGCGGACCGTTCTCGCCGCCATCGCCGGCGTCGAAGCCATCGCGGCCCGCGGCCAGGGCAGCTCCACGGCTTCGTCCGGCACCAGCAATGTGATCGATATTCGGGCCTAATACCGCCTGATACCCCTGGCGGCGGGACGCAAACCCGCCGCCCGTTTCACATTTTCGCAGACCCAAAATGCGGCCCCGCCTATATACGTCTAGGGCGGGGGCTGATAGCGTTCGCTGTTTGTATTTCGGGGGTATCTGACGATGGCCGAAGCACCGGTTCCTGGGTCTCAGCCGGCTGGCGGGATCAATATGGACGAAGCGCGCCGCAAGCGCGCTATGCGTTTCCGCATCTTCGGTGGTGTCCTGGTCGTCGCGGCGATCCTCGGTGTCGGCTACTGGTGGCTCGGCCATAATGACGAGTCGAGCGATGATGCCTTCATCGAAGCGGATGTCGCGACCATCGCGGCCCGGGTCGACGGCCCCGTCGTCACGGTCAAGTTCACCGACAACCAGCATGTCGAAAAAGGCCAGTTGCTGATCGAGATCGACCCCACCGATTTCCAAGTGGCCGTCGATACGGCGCGCGCGACCCTGGCAAACGCCGAAGCACAGGCTCACTCGGCGGAAGCGGATTTGGATCTGACCAAGGTCACCGCCAATGCCAATTTCGAGGAAGCCAAGAACGGCCTTGAACAAGTGCAGCATCAGGTCTCAGCGACGCAGCAGCAAACCGACGCGGCAAAGGCCGACGCCGAACGCGCGGCGTCCGACGTCAAGCGCTACGAAGACCTGGTCAGGACCAGCGACGCCTCGCGCCAGCGCTATGAGCAGGCCGTAGCCGACGCACGCGGCACCGACGCCCGAGAAAAGGCAGCACGCGCGACGGTCACTGCAACCCAGGCGCAGGTGGCTCAGGCTATCGCGCGGCTCGACGACGCCAAAGCCGTCTCGCAGCGCATTGCGATGAAGGAAGCGCAGCTGGCCACGGCTATCGCCGAAGTAGCTCGTGCCCAATCCGCGCTGCATCAGGCCGAACTCAATCTTTCCTATACGAAAGTCGTCTCGCCACTGACGGGTCGGGTGACCAAGCGTGGTGTCGAGCCGGGTGACGTCATCCAACGCGGCCAGGCGCTGACCAATCTGGTCGCCGATCCGCCGTGGGTGGTTGCCAATTTCAAGGAAACGCAGCTGACCCGCATGCAGCCGGGACAGCCGGTGTCCGTCCGTGTTGATGCGTTCCCCAGCATGCGCCTGCATGGCCATGTCGACAGCGTCCAGCCCGGCAGCGGATCGCGCTTTGCGCTTCTGCCGCCCGAGAACGCCACGGGCAACTACGTGAAGGTCGTGCAGCGTGTGCCGGTCAAGATCGTGCTCGACGGGCTCGACGCCGCGACCATGGCGCAACTCGGTGCCGGCATGTCGGTCGAACCGACCGTCGATGTCGGCGCCCCGGGCAGCACTCAAGCGGCGGCGCGATGAGCGACGACGCCCCCGAAAACACCGAGGGCGGACAAGAGCGGCATTCGCCGCTCGCGCTGACCGCGTCGCATAGCGCGGCCGCGGCCGTTACGGGAAGACTCAACACCAGTCCGGAAGGCACCACGGCGCCTTGGCTGGTGGCGCCTGTGGTCGCTATGGCAGCGTTCATGGAGGTGCTCGACATCTCCATCGCCAACGTGTCGTTGCAGCACATCTCGGGCGACCTGGCCGCCAGTCAGGACGAATCGACCTGGGTGCTGACCTCGTATCTCGTGACCAACGCCATCGTCCTGCCGATTTCGGGCTGGCTGGCCTCGGTGATCGGGCGCAAGCGTCTGTTTATCTCCTGCATCGTCGGCTTCTCGATCGCCTCGCTGCTCTGCGGCTTGGCGCCGAATCTGGAGATGCTGATCCTGTTCCGTGCGATCCAAGGCCTGACCGGCGGCGGCTTGCAACCGCTGTCGCAGTCGATCCTGGCTGACAGTTTCCCGCCTAAGCAGCGCGGTATGGCCTTCGCCTTGTTCGGTATCGCCGTGGTGTTCGCACCCGCGATCGGACCGACTCTCGGCGGCTGGATCACCGACACATCGAGCTGGCGGTGGGTCTTCCTGCTCAACGTGCCGGTCGGCATCATTCTGACGATTCTGCTGAGCACGATGATCCAGGACTCGCCGGAACTGGTGAAGGCCCGTCTGGCGAAGCTGAAACAAGGCCTGCGGCTCGACTATCTCGGCTTTGCGCTGATCACCCTCGGCTTCGGCTGCCTTCAAGTCGTGCTCGATAAGGGCCAGGAGGACGACTGGCTCGAATCAAGCTTCATCGTCTGGATGTGCATCATCTCGGTCGTTTCGCTGATCGCTTTCGCCATCTGGGAACTCGGGCAGGACGATCCGATCGTCGATCTCCGCCTGCTGGCCGATCGCAATTTTCTCTTCGCCAACATACTGATGTTTGTGCTGGGCTTTGTGCTGCTGGGCAGCACGGTGCTGCTGCCGGAATTGGTCCAGCTGCTGCTCGGCTATACCGCGACCGATGCCGGCCTGGTGCTCACACCGGGCGGCTTCGCCATCATGGCGCTGATGCCGTTGATCGGCCGTATGGTATCGACCATGGACTCACGCCACATGATCGCGTTCGGATTGACCACCTGCGCGCTGGCGCTATTCCACATGACGACATTCGATCTCTATACCGATTACAACACCTTCATGTGGGGCCGCATCTACCAGGCCTGCGGCCTGGCCTTCCTGTTCATCCCGATCAACACGGCGGCATTCCGCGGCATCGCGCCCCAGAAGAGCGCGGCGGCCTCGGCGATCATCAATGTGTCGCGCAATATCGGCGGTAGCGTCGGCATCTCGCTGGTCACGACCGAACTGGCGCAGATGAGCCAGGTGCACCAAACCTTCCTGGTGGCCCACGCGTCGATGCTCAATCTGGCCTACCGCGATACGTTGTCGCGGCTATCCAGCCTGTTCCATCTGCATGGCGATGTGACCAGCTCGGCGCAGCTCAAGGCCGCCGGCGAAATCTTCACCATGATCAACCAGCAAGCATCCATGCAGGCCTTCCTGGATGGCTTCAAGCTGCTGGGGATCACGATGATCGTGCTGGCGCCGTTCGTCTATGTGATGCGCAGCGCTACGATGCAGAACCGCGGTGGTGGCGGCGGCGCACACTAACGCGCCGCCCCGTTCACGCCTGGCCGCGCACCGGCGTTTCCGGATACGCGAGTTCGTGGCGGTTGCGCCACTCCTGCGTCACGTAATTGATGATCAGCGATTTGCGGACGGCGTTGAAACGCCGGTCCTGAAAACCATGGTAGGTGATGTTCGACGGTATGAAGAGCATCGCCGTATTGAAGTCGCTGGGCGCGCGCGCCACCCACTTCTTGTCGGTATCGAAGATATCGGTGCCGAGATCGCCCGCACCCTCCCCCCGGCAGAGGAACAGCGACATGGTGAACTTCTTCACGCCGATATCGGTGTGAGGCTCCAGCCAGAAGCCTTCGGCATCCTGGCAGTACTCGACGCGAAGATTCGTGCCGGTCAAATCGGTACCGCATTCGCGCTCGATGAACGCCACGGTCTCGGATGACTGAAAGGCCTCGGCGAGGGCGCGCACCGCCGGGAAGCGCTGGCGATTGTCAGCATCGAAATAGGTGCGCGACGCGTTGTTAGTCTCGCGCCGGCCACTGAACACCAAGCCTTCGGGCGCGACGATCGGTAGGTTGAAAATTTCGAGTGCGGCGTCGTTGGGGAGGACGTTGGACATCAGCCAATGGCGATAGGGCACAGCCTTCTTGTGGCCATGCGACAGCGCGTGGAAGAAACTGGTTTGAATCGCGCGCGTCAGCGCATCGGCAGAAGCAACAACGGTCATCAATCGATCCTTGAGCGCATCGGAATCGGCGCATCATAACCGATCGCCTGTCTTTCAGGAACCCTTTCGCACCCGGGATTCTTTAACGATTTTAATTACTTGGGTTGACCGGCTGCGACAAGTTTCTTCAATTCGGCAGCAATATCGCGGCAAACCCCACCGAGATTGGCATTCATTGCCTCGACTGCAGCCGCGATGCCCGGCTGCTTCGCGGGCTCGCGCATCGACACATTGGCCGCGGCGAGTTCCTTCGTCCCTTCGGCATTGGTCACCGACCAACGCCCCTCCAGGATCGCGGCGCCGCTCTGGTCGAGCTCGAAATTATTGAGCGACACGGAAACCTGAAACTCATAGGGCAACGAGGCACGCGCCGCCGCAGCCACATTGGCATCGGCAGGGACCATCGTCGTCAAATTCTGCGCCACCACGCGCGAGACGTTGATCGACAGACGTTCGGCCCACTGATCTTCATCGACCAGCTTCAACTCATTGCTGGTGGTCCGTTCGACGATCTGCGGTCGATCCAAGTAGTCGGGCACCTGCGTCTGCGCGACGAGGATTTCCGTCATTCCCGAAACGGCATGATCGCCGGACGGCGGAACCTGCAGCGGGCTGAGAACGAAGAGCCGCGGCGGCGGCACCGAAGATGACGAACATGCCGTCATCAGGCTCAGCAGAGCGATAGCGGTGACACGGCGGGACAAGGACATCATCAGTGACATCGGCTAACCCTTATTTTTTGCCCGTGAGGAGCGCGTTGGGATTGCGATCAAGCTCGTCGACGAAGCCGCGGAGCGACTGGCTGGTATAAGTCAGATTGCGCAGGACCTGATTGAGATCGGAACGCTGCGGCGAGTTGGGACCTATCACCGAATCGACCGAGGCCAAAGCCACCTGCGCCTCGCGGAATGCCTGATCGGCCGATAGGAGCGCAGTATGAAGATCGTTAGCCATCTTGGTGACTTGCGCATCGGTCGTCACCGCCGTCTTCTGGAATTCGCCGAGCGTGGTGCGCAAATCGCCCTCGACGCTTTGCATGCCATTGAAGGCGTCGCGGACTGCATTGGCCCCGCCTTCGATGCTGCCTGTGAGCGGCTTCACCTGGCCGTGAACGTCCTGTAGCGTCCCTTGCAGTTCCTGGGCGCTTGCAGAAAGTTGGACGAGAAGATTCTTGAGCTCAGGCGATGAAATCAGCTTGTCGACATTGGACAGGGTCCCCATCGCCGTCTCACCCAGTTCCTTGAGCGGCAACCGCTCGATCGCTTCCTTGAGCGTATCGAGTTCAGATTTGACGGTCGGAATTTCAGGAACGACAAAGCTGCCATTGTTCTGCAGATGCGCCGGCGTATCCGGCCGCATGGCGAGATCGACATAGAGCTGCCCGGTCACCATACTCTGCGATTGCAATTGGGCGCGCAGTCCTTTGGAGACAAGGTCCTTGATTTTGATCGTGTCGGCATCGCCATCGATGATGTTGACCCGCTCGGGTTCGAATTCCATGAAAACCGGAATGCGTACAAGCCGGCGCGCAGCGTCGAAATCCATGCGGATTTCCGTAACCGAGCCGATGCGCACGCCAAGCCATGTCACAGGCGCGCCGACATTGAGGCCGTTCACCGATCCGTCGAAATAGGCAACTGCGCGCGGGCGCGACCGAAAGAGATCGGCGCTGCCCAAAGCGACAACGGCGATGATGATCAGTACGACGGCGCCTACGACGAACGACCCGACCAGCGCGGGATTGGCTTTCTTGCTCATGTCGCCTTCCTTCTGCTCATCGCATCCGTCCTATTGCGCCGCAACTTTTTCGCCGCCGCGGTTGAGAAACGTGGTCACTTTGGGATCTTTGGACTCTTTCAACAACTGGCGCGGATTGCCATGCGCGATCGGCGTGCGCGTCTCCGCGTCGAGGAAAATCGAATCGTCGCCGATATCGAAGATACTCGCGAGCTCGTGGGTCACAACGATGATCGTCGCGTCGAGACTGTCGCGCAATTCGAGAATCAAATCGTCGAGACGTTTCGAGCTGATCGGATCGAGACCGGCCGACGGCTCGTCGAAAAACAGAATGTCCGGATCGAGCGCCATCGCCCGCGCCAGCCCCGCGCGCTTGCGCATGCCGCCGCTGATTTCGGAGGGGTAGTAGCCTTCAAAGCCGCGGAGCCCGACCAGGGAGAGCTTAAACGATACGACCTCGTCGATCTCCTTGTTGCCGAGCTTCGTGTATTCGCGCAGCGGCAGCGCAACATTCTCGGCGAGCGTCATCGAACTCCACAACGCGCCGCTTTGAAACAGGACGCCAAACCGGCGGCTCATCTGCATCCGCCGCTCGGGCGTTGCGCCCCAGAATGCCTCGCCGTCGTAATAGATATCGCCACGCGCCGGGTGTTCGAGCCCGATCATGTGTTTCAGCAATGTACTTTTGCCGCAGCCGCTGCCGCCCATGACGATGAACACGCTGCCACGTTTGACGGTGAAGTTGATGTTGCGCTGAACGACAAAGCTGTCGAACGCCATATCGAGATCCTGAACCTTGATGCGGAATTCGCTCTCGGCCATGTCCGCTCTCAGATGCCCAGGAAGTTGAGGATGACGGCGAAGATGCCGTCGCTGATGATGATATAGAGAATGCCCGCGACGACTGCCGCCGTTGCCGCATCGCCTACGGATGCCGCGCTGCGCCCGCTCTTGATGCCCTTCAGGCAACCGGCGAACGCGATGATCGTGCCGAAAACGGCGCTTTTAGCGATGCCGATCGTGAAATCACTGAGATGTGCCGCGTTGATGGTCTGGTGCAGATAGGCAGGGCCGGTGACGTTAAGCATGCCCATCGCGACGGCATAGCCACCGATCAGACCCATCAGGTTGGAATAGATGCAGAGCAACGGCGTCATCAGCACCAGCGCCAGCATGCGCGGCAGCACCAGGAACTCGACCGGCGAAATACCGAGCGTGGTCAATGCATCGATTTCTTCATTACCCTGCATCGCACCGATCTGTGCGGCATAAGCGGCGCCCGTGCGTCCGGCCAAGACAATCGCCGTCATCACGGCCGCCATTTCGCGCGACATCGCCACGACCACCAGATTGGCCACATAGACATCCGCGCCGAACTGCTTGAGCTGAACGGCGCCGACAAAGGCCAGAATCAGACCCAGCAGAATCGAAATGACCGTGACGATCGGCAGCGCTTGGGCGCCGCACTCTTGGGCGTAGAGGAGAAAGTCGGAACGGCGGAAACTGGCCTGGCCGCGTAGGAAGCGACCGAACGCCGTCATGAATTGCCCGAGGAAGTCGAGCGTTTCCGAAACGCCGCCGGCAAAGTTGATCGCCCAACGTCCGATGGCGGGAACGAGCGGCAGATGCCGCGCGGTCCGCGCAGCGTCCTTTCGTTCCGGAACGGCAGTCGCAAGCGCCACGAGCCGGCGCAAGCCTTCGGGCAATCCACCGAGGTCAACGGCGGCGTCGGCCTCCTGGCTGAGCGCCAACAGTTGGAGAACGAAGGTGACGAGCGCGCTGTCCCAGGACTTCACCCGGCCAGCTTCGAACGCTACGCGGCGCGAGCCGTTCAACCGGCCCAGCGCACCGCGCAGCGGGTCGGCCGACGGCAGCCCATCGGCCATATGCCACGTGCCGGCGAGTTGAACGCGCAGCAACCCGTTCGCCGCTTGCGATAGATCGAGTTCGTATTGTCCCGCGCCGTCGGCCGGCATACTTGTCTCGTCCCCTGTGGGCCACTGAGGCTGTATGGCCGGCCAAAGGTGCCCGTTAACCTGGCCGCGTTTTGGTTATTTTATCGAGGCAAATTCGGGTTGTCGCCCGGAGAAAGCGGGGCCGGAAGGCGTATGCACCCGCCCCCGCCCCCCGCTTGACGGCTACAGCCGACAGGGATATCACAGGAACACTACGTGGTGATTTGGCGCCCAGCTTGCGGCCACGTTAAATAAGCGGCTAAAGGGGTCTTGTGTGCTTTTAGAGCCCTGGCCTCTGGTCCGGGCTTTTTTATTGCGCACGGAGAATTAAGCATGAGCGATTCATCGAACGACTGGGGTTTGGCAACGCGGCTGATCCGCGGCGGATTGAATCGAAGCGAAAACTGCGAAACCAGCGAAGCGCTGTATCTCACATCCGGTTTTGTCTACGACTCCGCCGAAGAAGCCGAGGAAAGCTTCGATGGCCGCCGCAAACGGTTCGTCTATTCCCGCTTTCGCAACCCCACTGTCCGCATGTTCGAGGAACGCTTGGCTGCGCTGGAAGGCGCCGAGGACTGCCGCGCCACCGCCTCGGGCATGGCCGCGGTCAGCTCGGCAGTCCTGTGCCAGATCCGCGCCGGCCAACGGGTGGTTGCCAGCCGGGCGCTATTCGGGTCCTGCCTCTGGATTGTTAACGAATTGCTGCCGCGCTTCGGCGTCGAGGTGCAGCTGGTCGATGGATCAGATCTTTCCCAATGGCGCCAGGCCCTGGCCAAACCGACGGTCTGCGTCTTCATCGAGACCCCATCCAATCCGACCCTGGAAATCATCGATATCGCCGAGGTCGCGCGGCTGACCCATGCCGCCGGCGGCCGATTGATCGTCGATAACGTTTTCGCCACACCGCTTCTGCAGAAACCCCTGCAATTGGGGGCCGATATCGTCGTGTATTCAGCGACCAAGCATATCGACGGCCAGGGCCGGTGTATGGGGGGGGCCGTTCTGGGCCCCAAATCCTTCATAGAAGACGTACTTTCGCCATACTTGCGCCACACCGGCCCCACACTTTCCCCTTTCAATGCCTGGGTGTTGTTGAAGGGCTTGGAAACCTTGGAACTGCGTGTCACCCGTCACTGCGCCAATGCCGAGCGCGTTGCAGGATTTCTTGCCGCGCACCCGGCCGTGGCGCGCACGCTTTACCCGGGGCTCCCCAGCCACCCGCAGCACAACTTGGCGAGAAGCCAGATGAGCGGCAGCGGCAGTATCGTTTCGTTCGAGGCCAAGGGCGGCAAGGATCACGCCTTCCGTATCCTCAACAAGCTTGCGCTGATCGACATTTCGAACAATCTGGGCGACGCCAAGAGCCTGATTACCCATCCCTGGACCACCACCCACCAGAGCCGCACCCCTGACGAAAAGAAGGCCATGGGGATCGGCGAAGGCTTGGTGCGTCTGTCGGTGGGCCTTGAAGACGTCAATGATCTGCTGGCCGATCTGACGCAAGCGCTTGAGGACTAGGTCCGAGAGCGGGAGCAGCACGACACGGCTACAATGCGATCAAGAGTGGTGATGTGGTCGCCCACGCCATGGGCGAGCAACGACAAGGAGAAGAAACATGAAAGCCGCCCTGAAACTGAAATACGCCGTACCGTTTACTGCCCTGCTCGCCCTCGCCGGTTGCGCGGATTTTCCGAACACGACCGTCTATCTAGACCGTCTCAATGCCAACCCGCCCAGCGGCACCGACTTCAATTCGGCGCTGGCGAATGAGTACAAGGCGTTCGCTAACGAAGAGAAAGAGGAATACGACTGGTTCGCTCAGCAGTTCTATGCTCGCAAGGGCTGGCACGCGACGCAGGGCCAGATCGACCCGCCCGAAGATCCCGCAAACTGGAGCTTCGACGACAGACAAGCCGCCTCGGACCTCGTCAATGCTCGCGCGCGCCTGATGACGGTGCTCTCCAGCAATGCACCGACGCGTGCGCCGCAGCTCACCGCCACGGCTCAGGTCAAGTTCGAATGCTGGCTGCATGAGCAGCATGAAGGCTGGCAGCAGGACGAGATCAACGAGTGCAAGAAGGACTTCAATACGGCGATGGATCAGCTGCTCGGCATGCCCAAGCCTGCCGCCGCCGCGCCCGCGCCGGCTCCTGCACCCGCCGCCGCGCCCGCCAATTACATGGTGTTCTTCGATTTCGACAAGTCGATGCTGACGCCGGAAGCGCACAAGATCATCGCCACCGCCGCGCAGACCATCAAGGCGGGCGGCGATATACACATCAAAGTGACCGGCTACACCGATACGGTCGGCACGGTGCCTTACAACCTGAAGCTCTCGGTCCGTCGCGCGAAGAGCGTCGACTCCGAGCTGATCAAGGACGGCATCCCCGCCGCCAACATTTCGATGGACGGCAAGGGCAAGAGCGACTTGCTCGTGCCGACCGATGACGGCGTGCGCGAGCCGAAGAATCGTCGCGCCGTGATCGAGTTCACCGGCCAGTGATCACCGGCTAGTGATCGGTTAACACACGTCACAAATCCGGGGCGTCGGCTCTCACGAGCCGGCGCCCTTTTTTACATCCGCGGCTGGACAAAAAGACGCTTCGTCCTAATATAGACAAAGCCCGTTCGAGCACGGCGGAGCCCGCCTAGAAAGGTGAATTCGCCTTCATGTATACCGAGACCACACGCGACATCACGGTCACAGTGCGACCGACATTTCTCGAAGAACAAAGTTCTCCGGGTGATGCGCATTTTGTGTGGGCCTATCGGGTCCGCATCGAAAACAATGGCGACGAGACGGTACAGCTTCTGCGTCGTCACTGGCGGATTACCGATTCGATGGGCCGCGTACAGGAAGTGAAGGGCGCCGGTGTCGTGGGCGAACAGCCGGTTCTGCAACCGGGCGGCAGCTACGAGTACACCAGCGGCACGCCGCTAACCACGCCGTCTGGTTTCATGGTGGGCAGCTATCAGATGGAGACCACCGAAGGCGAGAAATTCGACATCGCCATTCCGGCCTTTTCGCTCGACAGCCCGCACCAGAAAATTCGCCTGAACTGACGTAAAACCGCCAAACTCTTGTAAGACGCGCGCAAAAGCGCCATATGGTTCTGGTCGCCCGCGAGGGTGGCAAGGATTGCAGTGACTCAAGAGTGGGGCCATCACCGTGACAGCGCGCAAACCTGCCGCCCTGAAAAACCGTTCGGCTGCCCGTAGCAAAACCAACGGAAGCAAAGCTCACGCTACGTCGGCGCGTCCATCGCGCGACGAGGCCGAGCTTGCGGTTCGCACCCTCATTCGCTGGGCCGGCGACGATCCGAATCGCGAAGGGCTAAAGGAAACGCCCGCGCGCGTCGCACGCGCCTATGAGGAGTTCTTCGCCGGCTACGCGACCGACCCCGAGGAGATTCTGCGTCGCACCTTCGAAGAGACCGAAGGCTATGACGAGATGGTGTTGCTGCGCGACATCCGCCTCGAAAGTTATTGTGAGCACCATATGGTGCCGATCATCGGCAAGGTTCACGTGGCCTATCTGCCGAGCAACCGCGTCGTCGGCATCTCCAAATTGGCGCGCGTTGTCGAGGTCTATGCACGGCGCCTGCAGATTCAAGAAAAGCTGACCGTGCAGATCGCCAATACGATCCAGAAGGTGCTGCGCCCGCGCGGCGTGGCGGTTGTGATCGACGCGGCCCACGAATGCATGACCACGCGCGGCGTGCACAAGGCCGGCGTGTCGATGGTGACCAGCCACATGCTCGGCGTCTTCCGCAGTGACGCAACCACGCGCCGCGAGCTTCTGTCGCTCATCGGCTCAGTCTCGCGCGACAAATGATTCGCGCCGACGCCACCGCTACGCTGACGACCTCGGCCGCCAGCGCCATCCCGATCACGGCACTCGATAGCGACGGTTTCGGTACCTGGTCGCGCAAACAGCCGGCCGCGACTCGCGCCTGGATCGAGGGCAATGGCTTCAAGGCCGAGGCCGGCGCGGTCTGTCTGCTCCCCAATGCCAAGAGCCGGGTCGAGCGCGTGCTCTTCGGCCTCGACCGCGACGATCCCTGGTGCTGGGCACAGCTGGCGGCGAAGCTTCCCGCCGGTTCCTACCGCATCGACGGCACGCTGGTTCAGTCGCAGGCCAATTGGGCGGCGCTGGCCTGGGCACTGGCCGCCTATCGTTTTGGCCGCTACAAACTTGCCGATAAGAAGGCGCGCGCCACGCTCGTATGGCCCACTGGCGCCGATCGCAAACAAGTCGAGAGCGCGGCGCAGGCGATCGCTTGGGTCCGCGATCTGGTCAACACGCCGGCCGCCGATATGGGCCCAGCGGAATTGGCGGGCGCCGCGACCAAGCTCGCGAAGCAGCACAAGGCCAAACTCAAGCTGATCGTCGGCGACGCGCTGCTCAAAGCCAACTATCCGGCCGTGCATGCCGTTGGCCGTGCCTCGAGTCGCGCGCCGCGCCTGATCGACTTCACCTGGGGCAATCCGCGCGCACCAAAGGTGACGCTGGTCGGCAAAGGTGTCTGTTTCGATTCGGGCGGGCTCGACATCAAGCCGTCGAGCGGCATGCTCAATATGAAGAAAGACATGGGCGGCGCGGCCCATGCACTCGGCCTTGCATCGATGATTATGGATGCGGGACTGAAAGTGCGGCTGCGCGTGTTGATCCCGGCCGTCGAGAATGCCATCTCAGGCAACGCGATGCGCCCGCTCGATGTGCTGCCCACGCGCAAGGGCAAGACGGTCGAGATCGGCAACACCGACGCCGAAGGCCGGTTGATCCTGTGCGATTGCCTGGCCGAAGCCGACGCAGAAAAGCCGGCGCTGCTGATCGATTTCGCGACGCTGACGGGTGCGGCCCGCGTGGCCCTCGGTCCCGATCTGCCGGCACTGTTTGCCAATGACGATCGGCTGGCGGCGGATATTTTGGACGCCGGCGAAGAAACGTCCGATCCCCTCTGGCGCCTGCCGCTCTGGAAGCCTTACCGCAAATGGCTCGACTCGAAAGTGGCCGAGATCAGCAGCACCGGTAGCAGCCCCTTCGCAGGTTCGATCACCGCGGCGCTGTTCCTGGCCGACTTCGTGTCAGCCGACACCGCCTGGGCGCATTTCGACCTCTTCGCCTGGAACGCCACGACACGACCGGGACGACCGGAAGGTGGCGAAGCCATGGGCCTGCGCGCGCTATTCTACTTGCTGGAAAAACGCTACGGATGATGGCGTCGCTTCGTAGCCTCAGATTTTTCCGGGGAACTGCGTGGCGGTTTCCGGAAGCCATTTTTCGCAGCCAAAAAGATCAAGCCACTCGCGGTTATGGCAACCCACGCGACGAAGACGTCTCTAACCAAATTGAAGGTGACGCCATACACATGCGTGACGTAGACGATGGTCTGCGGTCCGTATCTGCCTGTGATATCGATCGCGAGAGTCTTTCCCGTCTCCGGATCGGGAAGGGCCGCACCAAAGCGGCGGCCCACGAACATCAGGATTGCTACTGCGACTGGCGTTATTAGACCGCCGGCAGCGATCGCGACGTAGATCCATCTGATCCATTGACCCAGGCGCATTTCGCCTCGCAGTTGGACCAAGCTACGGCCAGGTCACACCGCCTGCAAGCGTCCGCGGGCCTGCGCTATTAAGCTTGCTTGGCGTCGATGATTGAGCGGCGGATGGCGCGGGTACGGGTGAAGAGCTCGAATAGCGTGTCGCCCTCGCCCCAGCGGATCGCGCGCTGCAACACCGTCAGGTCTTCGGTGAAGCGCTGAATCACTTCCAGCACCGCTTCGCGGTTGTTAAGAAAGACGTCGCGCCACATGGTCGGGTCGCTGGCCGCGATACGCGTGAAGTCGCGGAAGCCCGAGGCGGAGAACTTCACCACTTCCTGTTGCAGCGTGCCTTCAAGATCGGTGGCCGTGCCGACGATGGTGTAGGCGATCAGATGCGGCAGATGCGAGGTGATTGCCAGCACGCGGTCGTGATGGCCTGGATCCATGATCTCGATATTGCTACCGAACGCGGTCCACAACGCCACAACCTTATCGATCGCACCTTGATCGGTGCCGGGCGTCGGCGTCAGGATAAACCAGCGGCCTTCGAACAGATTGACCAGGCCCGCGCTCGGGCCGGAATGCTCGGTACCCGCGACTGGATGGCCCGGCACCAGCGACACACCCGCAGGAATATGGGGGCTGAGATCGCGTACCGCCGCCATCTTCACCGAACCGACATCGCTGACGATCGCGCCCGTCTTCAGATGCGGCGCCATCGCCGCGGCCACGGCACTGTAGGCGCTGATCGGCACACAGAGGATGACGAGGTCGGCGCCTTTCACGGCTTCGGCGATATTTTCCGTCGCGGCGTCGACGACGCCGAGGCTGAGGGCTTGCGCACAGTGATCCGCATTCGAATCGAAAGCGACGACGCGTTTCGCCAAACCATCGCGCTTGATGCGACGCGAGATCGACGAGCCGATATGGCCGATACCGACGATCGTGACCGTATCGAAGATGACAGTCATTGGATCGCCCCGTTGCCCTTCTGGAATTCGGTCAGCGCCTTGACCAGAAGGCGCAGTTCTTCGCCGGTGCCGATGGTGATGCGCAGGCAATCAGGCAGGTGATACCCGCCCATCGCGCGCACGATGATCCCATTCTTGCGCAGGAACGCATCGGCCGATTTCGCGTCACGGCCCGCAGCCTCGGGGAACCGCGCCAATACGAAATTGGCGACGCTCGGCGTGGTGGTGATGCCGATCTTGGCGAGTTCGTCCGCGAGCCAGGGACGCCAATAGTCGTTGTGTTCGCGTGCAAGAGCGACGAAGGCTTTATCTTCCAGCGCCGCCTTGCCAGCCGCCAGCGCCGCCGAGGTCACGTTGAACGGGCCGCGCACACGATTGAGCACGTCGGCCACATTCGGCGGACAATAGGCCCAGCCGAGGCGCATCCCGCCCATCGCATAGATCTTCGAGAAGGTGCGCGTCATCATCGTATTCTCGCCGGCATTCACCAGTTCGACCCCGGCACTGTAATCATTGGCACCGACGAATTCGGCATAAGCCGAGTCGATGACGAACAACACATGCTCGGGCAGGCCCGCGCGCAGCCGCTTCAGCTCATCGGCGGAGATGTAGGTTCCCGTCGGATTGTTGGGATTGGCAAGGAAGACGATCTTGGTCTTCGGTGTCACCGCTGCCAGAAGATTGTCGACCGAGGCCGTCAGATTCACTTCGGGCGCGGCAACAGGCGTCGCGCCGCTGGCCTGGGCCGCAACCGGATAGATCGCGAATCCGTGCTTGGTATAGAGAACCTCGTCGCCGGGGCTGCAATAGCCTTGGCAGATGAGATGCAGAATCTCGTCGGACCCGGCGCCGCAAACGATCTGCGCGGGGTCGAGTCCGTGATGCGCGCCCAGCGCCTTGCGCAGCTCGATCGCATCGCCGTCGGGATAGCGATGCATGACCTCGGCGTCGGCGCGCGCCGCTTCGATCGCGTGCGGGCTCGGGCCCAGCGCGCTCTCATTCGAGGCCAGCTTGATCACGCGCGTGATCCCCGGCAGCTGCGATTCGCCGCCGATATAGGGCTTAACCTGGAGAACACCGGGGCGTGGTTGCGGGGCGGCCATCGGACTCTCGTCGTATTCTTGTTCGTCTCGGCCTATTCGGCCACGTCTTCGGCGCTCATCGGCACCGGATAGCCACCGAGCACCGCGGCATGCACCACCGGCGCTTCGCGGCGGCCGATCATGCGCGTGAGGCGGCGGTCGTCAGGGGCCAGGTGGCCGGAGATTTCGACCAGATGCAGCCAGGCGTTCTCGGTGCGATGCGTGGCAACCATCAAGGTCGGCTCGAGACCGGCCGCGCCCAGCACCGTGCGCAGGCGCGTGCGGCTGGTATCGGGCGGCGTTTCCACCGCAAGCCAAGAACGGTCAAACCCGGTCGGATCGGGCGAGAGCCGCGCGATCGCCAGAGCTTCGATACCGTCGCCGCGGCCGGGACCAGGGCCAACGAAGGGCAGGCGCGCCATGATGCGCGGCAGATCGGCGGCATCGCCCATCAGGCTGACCCACCAAGGTTCAACGTCTTCGCCATCGGGCAGCGGCACCACGCCGACCGTGGCGCTGCCTTCAGCCACGGCGCGCACCACCTGTCCTGGCGAACGGAACACGGTCGTCGGCGTGTAGGAGCCGTAGTGATCGCGCGCCAGATCGAGATAGCCCGAACCGCGCTCCGGCATATAGACGGCCAAGGTCAGCGGCGCCTCGAGCGAGACCATCGCACCGATCATCTCGCGCCAGATCCGCAGGATCACCGTCTTAGGGAACTTACCCTGGTGACGCGCCACCAGGCGGCGCAAAATCTCGGCCTCGCGCGCGGGGCGCAGCGCCGGCATGCCCTTTCCAGCCTTGAAGGCACCGACCTGCTGGACGATGTCGGCCCGACGCATGATCGCGTCGTGGATCGTATCGTCGAGCTTGTCGATTTCCTGACGCAGCTTATCGAGGGACTTTTCAGTCGCCATTTTCGGGTTCCGACCGTGCAAAAAGGCGATAGTAGTAGCCCCTTTCTTAGGGAAATCAACCATTCTCGCGCTCCCCATCAACCACCGATTTGGCGATCTCAAAGTCAAATCCTGCACGCCCGAGGGTTGCCAAATCCTTATGACGGAAAGCGGCCCGCTGATCCTCCGGACGATAGGGGCCAATGCGCCGCCGACGCGCCAATGCCTGGGCCGCCTGCCGGTCGGCCTCGTCGCTGGTCCCCCCGGCTTCGTCGCGCAAATTACCTACCGCCGCCTCGATCAAGGACGGCGCCACGCCGCGTGTCTTGAGATCGCGTTTGATCGTGAACAGCGAAGAGCCCCGCCGCGCCAGAGCGCCGGCCCTGAATTCGGCATAACGCGCATCGTCCAGCAGCCCGGTCCGGATCAGCTTGGCGATCACGGCCTCGATGGCAGCCTTGCCGTCGAATCCTTCGCCCGCTTCGGTATCACCCGTCTGTCCGGCCCTGCGTAGGCGATTGGATAGAACGCGGCGCAGCCCGGCCACCGAACTGGAAAACCTTTCGAGGTAATGGATGGCGGCTTTTTCCAGACCGTCCTGGTCGAGAGGCCTTTTTGCGCGGCTCTTGCTCATAGGGCCAGCATAGCGCAAATTGCGCCCGCTATGCCCGCCATCGACGTCATCCCTCCTGCCCCCCGCGCCTTAGGTGCGATCAACTGGTTGGGTCTTTGGACCCTGACCGGCAAGGAGATTCGGCGCTTCCTCAAGGTCTATCTGCAGACCGTAATGGCACCAGTGGCCACCACGCTGATGTTCCTGGCCATCTTCATGCTGTCGATGGGCCGCGCCGTGGTGCAAGTACACGACGTGCCTTACGCCCGCTTCCTGGCGCCTGGCCTGATCATGATGGCTATGGTGCAGAACGCGTTTGCCAATACGTCGTCATCGCTGATCATCGCCAAGGTGCAGGGCAACATCGTCGATGTGCTGATGCCGCCGCTGTCGCCTTTAGAGCTGACCCTGGCATTCTCACTGGGTGGCGTCGCGCGCGGTGTGGTGGTCGGCGTGGTGGTCGCGATCACCACCCTGCCCTTCGCGCCGATGCAGATCGTCGATCTCGGCGCGGTCCTTTACTACGGCGTGATGGCGTCGCTGATGTTGTCCCTGCTGGGCATCATGGGCGCGATCTGGGCCGACAAATTCGACCATATGGCGGCGGTGACGAATTTCATCGTTTTGCCGCTGTCCTTCCTGTCGGGCACGTTTTACAGCATCGACCGGCTGCCCGACGCGATCCGCGCCATTACGTTTGTGAACCCGTTCTTCTACATGATCGACGGGTTCCGGTACGGCTTCATCGGCCAGTCCGACGGGTCGCTGTGGGTGGGCATTTTGGTTCTGGGACTGGTGAATCTGACCTTGTTCCTGGGCGCCTACACCATGTTCCGACGAGGCTATAAGCTCAAAGCCTGACCCGCGTCCGGAACATAGGCCTAACCGTTGACAGGCCTGCGGAAAATGCCGATAGTCTGCGGCTTTCCAGAGCGTTCCGGCCTCTTTTTCAACCCCTTGCCGCGTTCTCGGGAGAGCAGTGATGACCTCTGCGGTGATGCCTGTTTATTCGCGTACCGACCTCGCCTTCGAGCGGGGCGAAGGTGTTTACCTTTTCGACACTGCCGGCCGACGCTATCTGGATTACGCCTCGGGCGTTGCCGTCACGGCGCTGGGTCATGGCCATCCGCGCCTGCTTGCCGCGCTCACCGCGCAGATGGGCAAGGTGTGGCACACCTCGAACATCTATCGCGTCCCCGGTCAGGAACGGGTGGCTGCGAAGCTGATCGCCAACAGCTTTGCCGACACCGTGTTCTTCTGCAATTCGGGCGCCGAAGCGATGGAAGGCGTCATCAAGACGTGCCGCAAGTATCAGCACGACACCGGCCATCCGGAGCGCTATCGCATCATCACGATCGAAGGTGCGTTCCATGGCCGCACGCTGGCCACGATCGCGGCCGGCGGTCAGGCGAAGCATCTGCACGGCTTCGAGCCGACGATGGACGGCTTCGACCAAGTGCCATGGGGCAATCTGAACGAGTTGCGCGCAGCCATCACGGCCCAGACAGCGGCGATTCTGGTCGAGCCCGTGCAGGGTGAAGGCGGCGTGCGTCCGGCCACGGTCGAGTATATGCGCGGGCTGCGCCAGACCGCGGACGAGTTCGGCCTGCTTCTCGCTATGGACGAGGTGCAGACCGGCATGGGCCGCACCGGCAAACTCTTTGCCCATGAATGGGCGGGGATCACGCCCGACGTGATGGGCTCGGCCAAAGGCCTGGGCGGCGGCTTCCCGGTCGGGGCGGTACTGGCCACCGAGAAGGCGGCCGTCGGCATGGTGCCGGGTACCCATGGCAGCACCTTCGGCGGCAATCCGATGGCGATGGCGGCAGCCGAAGCCGTGCTCGATGTCATGCTTGAGGACGGCTTCCTCGAGCATGTGCAAGAGATGGGCGACTTGCTGTGGGAAGAGACCGGCAAGATCGCCGACGAATTCCCGTCTGTGGTTCTCGAGCGGCGCGGCAAGGGCCTGCTACTCGGCCTGAAGTGCAAGCCCGCGAATATCGAAGTCTATAAGGCGCTGCTGGCCAATGGCCTGGTGACCGTGGTGGCGGGCGACAATGTCGTGCGCCTGCTGCCGCCGCTGATCATCGAGAAGAAGCATGTGACCGAAGCGATCGAGATCATGCGCAAAACCTTCGGCGCGATGGCGGGAGCCAAATGACCGTCCATCCGCCGCAGCCGAAGCATTTTCTCGACATCGACCGGTTCGATACGGCCACGCTGCGCCGCATCCTCGATCTCGGCCACGCCTGCAAGCGCGGCGAGCATCCGATGGGGCCGGAGCCGCTGAAGGGCCTGTCGCTGGCGATGATCTTCGAGAAGCCGTCGACGCGGACACGCGTGTCGTTCGAGGCCGCCATCCGGCAGTTGGGCGGCAGCGGCATCATCCTGTCGCCGGCCGATACGCAGTTGGGCCGCGGCGAAAGCATCGCCGACACGGCGCGGGTCCTCTCGCGCTATGTCGATGCGATCATGATCCGCACCGATCGCCCGACCAAGCTCATCGAACTGGCCGCACATGCTTCGGTGCCGGTGATCAACGGCCTGACCGACACATCGCATCCCTGCCAGGTTCTGGCCGATGTAATGACCTTCGAGGAGCATCGCGGGCCGTTGCAGGGCCGCATCGTCGCGTGGAGCGGCGACGGCAATAATGTCGCGACCAGTTGGATTCAGTCGGCCGCGCATTTCGGCTTCGAGATGCGGCTTGCTTGTCCCGCCGATCTGATGCCGCCGGCCGGTGTGGTCGACGAGGCGCGCGGCCGTGGCGCGCGCATCCGCTTGACCACGGATCCGGCTGAAGCAGTGACCGGCGCCGATTGCGTTCTCACTGACACCTGGACTTCGATGGGCTTCCGCGAGGAAAATCGCCATGCGATTCTGGCGCCCTATCAAGTCAACGAAACCCTGATGGCGCATGCCAAGCCCGACGCCGTGTTCATGCATTGCCTGCCTGCCCATCGCGGCGAAGAAGTGGCCGCCGGAGTGATCGACGGGCCGCAGTCGGTGGTTTGGGATGAGGCGGAAAACCGCTTGCATGTGCAGAAGGGCGTTCTGCTCTGGTGTCTGCGATAGACGTGGCCGAAGCCGGTAACAGCGATACGCTACTGCCGTTTATGTTGGGAGCTGGGCTAGTGCGCGGCCGCGTGGTGCGGCTGGGCCCTGCGCTCGACACAATCCTCGGTGACCATGATTATCCGCCCGCCGTCGCCACACGCCTGGCCGAGATCATTACAATCGCTGTCAGTCTGGCCGGCGCGCTGAAATACGACGGCGTCTTCACGCTGCAGATTCAAGGCAAGGGCCCGATCTCGCTTGTCGTAGCCGATGTAACCTCCGAAGGCCATCTACGGGCCTATGCACGTTTCGATGAAGAGCGCTTGGCCGCGGCCGATGCCACACTCACTGGCCATTTCGACAAAGCCTATCTCGCCTTCACGGTCGATCAGGGATCGGGCACCGATCGCTATCAAGGGATCGTCGACCTCGAGGGCGATACCCTGGCCGAGAGCGCACGTATCTATTTCGAGCGTTCAGAACAATTGGCCACGGCATTCGCGCTCACCGTACATCCGCCCGAGAACGGCCATGGCTGGCGCGCCGGCGCAGCGATGATCCAACGCATGCCCACCGGTCCCCAGAGTCCGATCCTGATCGCCAGCGAGGCCGAAGAAGTCTGGAACCGCTCGAGCATCCTCTTGAAGAGCCTGCGTGACGCCGAATTGGTCGATCCCGTCATTTCGCCGGCTCGGCTGCTGTACCGCCTATTCCACGAGGACGGCTTCACCACCTCTCCCGAGAAACCCCTCCTGGCCAAGTGTCGATGCTCCGCCGAGCGCGTGCGCGGTACGCTGCGGACCTTTCCGCGCACCGAGATCGAATCGCTCAAGGATGAGAACGGCGAAGTCGTCGTAACCTGCGAGTTCTGCAAGGCGCGATACCATTATTCCGCCACAGATTTGGATGAGCTTTACACGTAGGTTCCGGACAGGTCTTAATCTGGGGACGGTCCGGCTTGCCTGGACGCCAAGGAATACCCGAACAGGGAGCTCTTCACGATGCGCGGTCAAACTTGGAAAACGAAAGCCAAATTTCTTTTCGTTTTGGCGATTGGTTTGGGGGTCGCGGCCTGCGCCAATAACCTCCCCGTCGATTCCAAATTCCCACCGGTCTCCTTTGCCGACCACAAACCCTATGTCTTCAACGTCGCGCGCGTCGAGATCGTGCCGAAATTCACCAGTTCGTCGACGTCGCCGCATATCGAATATTCGATGCCGGTCTCACCCGAGAACGCGTTCAAGCGTTGGGTTGAGGACCGCATCAAACCGGTCGGCACCACGGGCGTCCTGCGCGTAGTCATCAACGATGCAAGCGCGACTGATACGCCCATTCAACGCGATCCAGATGCCAGTCAGCTATTCAACACCGAGCAGACGTCGCGCATCGACATGGCGCTGAACGTGTCGCTGCAGGTTCTCGACGAGCGGCAGTTCGTCAAAGCCGAAGTCACCGGGCAGGCGACGCGCAACCGCACTCTGCCCGAGGGCATCAAACTCAACGAGCGCGACAAGATTCTCTATGAGATGACCGTCGATCTGGTGAAGAGCCTGTCCGACCAGCTCGACCCGCAGATCTCAAGCACGCTGATGCCCTATATGACGGTGCAGTGAGCGTTCATGGCCGCCAGAAGGACGGCATGAACAACACAAGAAGGACGAACATTTCGAGCCGGCCGAAGAGCATGCTGGCGGACAGCAGCCATTTGGCCGGCTCCATCAGATCGGCATAGTTCGTCATCGGTCCAACATAGACGCTGAGACCGGGGCCGAGATTGGCCAGCGACGAGGCCGCCGTTGATACAGCGGCAAAGAAATCCAGACCGAACGCACCGAGCGCCATTGCCACAACGGCGAAGGCGACGGCGTAGACGAACAGATAGCCCAGCACCGACTCGGCGACCGGATCGGATACGGAATCGACCACCGCATGAGGATGCAACAGGCGGATCATCTGGATTCGCATCGTCGCGAACAGGATGCGGACACGGAAGACCTTGATCCCGCCTGCCGGCGAGCCCGCGCAACCGCCGACGAAAGCCAGAAAGAACAAGATCGCGACCGGCAAACCGCCCCACCGCGTGTAGTCGAGCGTGGCATAGCCGGTGCCGGTCATGACGCTCGCGGCGGCGAAGGCGGCGTGCCGCAACGCCGGCAGCGGCTGCATGTTGAAGCCGAACCACATCCAGAGCGTGATCGCGATCGTAGCGCCGAGGAAGATCGTGAGATAGACCGGCAATTGCCAATTGGCCAGGGCCGCGCGCCACCTGCGTTGGATCAGCTGCAGATAGATCACGAAGGGCGCGCCCGCTATCAGCATGCCGAACAGAATCACCCAGTCGATTCCTGGACGCTGCCACGCGCCGATCGAGCCGCTGGATGTCGAGAAGCCGCCACAGGAGATCGTGCTCATCGCATGAAGCAGCGCCGGGAATCGCGCCATGCCGGCGATGTGCAGCAAAATCGCGATCAGGACGGTCAATCCGACATAGACGCCGATCAATGAACCGATCAGCCGCGCCGCGCGTGGCACCACACGGTCGCCGCCCACCGTCTCGAGACGGAAAATCTGCATGCCGCCGATGTTCAACGTCGGCAATACCACGATGGCCATGATCAAAAAGCCGATGCCGCCCAGCCATTGAAGCAGCGCGCGCCACATCAGAATGCCCTGCGGCATGTGATCGAGGTCGCGCAGGATGGTGCTGCCCGTGGCCGTGGTGCCGCTCACCGCCTCGAACACGGCGTCGGCCGACGAAAGATGCAGTCCCGAGAAGCCGAAGGGCAGCGCGGCGGCAAGACTGGCGGCGATCCAGCCGACGGCCGTCAGCAGGAAGATTTGCCGCGTGCCTAATGTCTGATGATGCGCCCCGCGGTTCGCCGCCAGTAGCGAGAGACCGATGAACAGGGTCAAAGCTGCGGCACCGGCGAAATCGCGCCAGTCGGGGTGGCGGAACACCGCGTCGATGATCGCCGGAATCACCATTGCGATGGCCAAGATCGATAAGACGGCGCCGGTTACGAATAGGGTGGGGCGGATCCCGGACAACATCGCCTCAGCTCCGCCAGAACGCGCGCGAGAACACCGCGATCACGGTGGCGACCTCCAGCCGGCCGAGCAGCATGCCGGCGGTCAGGATCCACTTCGCCGCTTGCGGTACATCCTGATAGCTCCCGGCCGGCCCGATGATCGGTCCCAATCCAGGACCGATATTGCCCAGCGCCGAAGCCGCGCCGGACAGGCTGGTTCCGGCGTCGAGACCCGTCAGTGCCAGGGCCAAGGCCAGCAGCGCGACACAGATCAGATACAGCATCACGAAGCCAAGAACCGATCGCACCACGGGCTCGCTGATCCGCCGCTCGTTGAGCTCGATAGCAAAGACCCCATGGGGGTGGAGAAGACGCCGCAGATGGATGCCGGCTGCGGCGAATAACACTTCGAGGCGGAAAACCTTGATGCCCCCGGCCGCCGAACCACTGCACCCGCCGATGAACGCCATGATGAAGAACGCCACCTGGGCGAAGCCGCCCCAACTGTCGTAGTCACCCCAATGAAAACCACTGGTCGTCAGGACCGAGGTGGCATTGAAGATCGAGCGCTCCAGCGCTTCACCCAGAGCCATATGGCCGCTGCTCCAGTTCCAAACAGTCAGCAGCAACGACATAATAACGATGATCATGAGATAGCGACGAACCTGGCTGTCGCCGAACAGTGCCGCCGGCCCACGACGCCAAGGCTCGAGAAACAGGGTGAAGCTTGTGCCGCCAGCGACCATGCCGATGACGGCGATCCAACGCGCCGCCTCACTGAAATGGCCGAGAGACCGGTCCGAAGTCGAAAAGCCGCCTGTGGAGATGGTGCTCATGGCGTGGCACACCGCTTCGAGCAGGTTCATCCCTGCAATCATGAAGGCGATCGCCAGGATGAATGTGAAAAGCGAATAACCTGCCAGCAGGCTCCAGGCCAGTTTCGATAGACGAGGGATCGAAGCGTCACCGGACTCGGACGAATCGAGTCGGAACAACTGCATGCCGCCGATGCGCAAAAATGGCAATACGGCAACCGCCGTCAGGATGATGCCGATCCCACCGATCCAGTTGAGCAGCGCGCGCCACAACAGCAACGAAGCCGGCGCATGATCCAGATCCCGCATCACCGTGGCGCCGGTCGTCGTCAGACCGGAAACCGCCTCGAAGAGCGCATCGGTCACGGAGAGATGCATTGGCCCCGTGCAGAACGGAAGCGCAGAGACGACCCCGCCGAGGAGCCAGGCGCTGGCCGTACTCAAAAAGGCTTCGCGCGTCCCCAGCCGGAAGGGGCCTGGGCGACGCGCGGACAGGACCATGCCAAGCCCGACGAAGCCGGAGACCGCGATAGCTAGGATGAAAGCCGACCATTCGGTGCCTTCGACGGCCAGGTCGACGACGAGGGGAACGCCCATCGTCGCGGCCAGGATCAGCAGCACATATCCGTTAACGACAAGAACCGGACGGAGGTCGAGCAGCACCGTTTATCTCCGCAGCGCCGGCGTCAGGGGCGCGCTTTTGCCGTAGTTTACAGTATCGCGGGCCCGCGTCGCGGGCCGATTGCGCCATGCATAACCCTTGCCTATCATGCGCCGCCGACCGATATCTGCCAGATCGGAAACCCGGAACAGCCTATGCAGCTCGATATCGCCGCCTTCGACACAGTGCCCCTTGCCGCCGATCCCTACCCGCATGTGATCGTGCCGGGATTCCTGGGGCGGGACGGGCTGTCCGAGGTCAGCCGCGATTTTCCGCGAATCGATATGGGCGGTTCTTTCCCGCCCGATGCCCTGTCTTACGGACGCGGCTTTGCCGATTTGCTGGCGGCGATGGAAGGCGAGGCCGTGCGTCACGCCGTGGAACGGAAGTTCGGCATCGACTTGGCCGGCCGACCGAGCATGTGCACCGTGCGCGGCATGACGCGTGAGCGTGACGGACAAATCCACCGCGACGCGCTGTTCAAGATCGTCACGCTGCTGCTGTATTTGAACGATGGCTGGACCACCGACGGCGGCCGGCTGCGCGTGCTGCGCTCGAACGACAACCTCGAGGACTACGTGACCGAAATCCCGCCCGAGGGCGGCACTCTGTTCGCCTTCCTGTGCACACCGAACGCCTGGCATGGACACAAGCCCTTCGACGGGCCGCGCCGCAGCATCCAGCTCAACTATGTCAGCGACGTGCAGATGATGAATCGCGAATTGGCCCGTCATCGCTTCTCTGCACGGATGAAAAAGGTCAAACGGATTTTCGGGTTCGGTCGCGCGGCGGTCTAACGGCGATCAAAGGCGGACATAGGACCGCTTGAACAGGTCGCCCTGCGGCAGCGGATTGAAGTCCTTCACCTCGGGCGACGGCTTGCCGAACAGGAAGCCCTGCACATAGTCGCAGCCGCAATCACGGCAGAAATCCAGCGCATCCTTCGAGTCGACCATCTCGGCGATGGTTTCCACCTTCATGCGGCGGCAAAGTTCGGTGAGCGCCGACAGGAAGGCACGGCCCTTGGCAGCCTTCTGCGCGTTCTTGATAGCGGAGCCGTCAAGCTTCACCACGTCGACATCGAGCACCGACAGATATTGGAACGAGGCCGCGCCCGCGCCGAAATCGTCGAGGCAGACGTGATAGCCCCGGTCGCGCAAGGCGTGGATGAACTTGTTGGCGCCGTCGAGATCGCTCATGCGCGAGCTTTCGGTGATCTCGAACATCAGCTTGCCCTGGGTCCATTCGTTCTCTTTCAGCATTTTCATCAGCGAGTCGACATAGGACTCCTTGCCGATGGAGAAGCCGGAGACGTTGACGGCGACCCGGTACTTGTCGTTGTTGCGCGGGAATTTCGACAACCACTCCATGACCTTCCTCGCCATCGCGTAGTCGAAGTCGTGGATCAGGCCCGTCTCTTCCGCGAAGGTGATCGTCTTGAAGGGCGACTCGCCGGCAGCACGATCAAAGCGACACAGCGCCTCGTAGTGGTGGATCTCGCCCGTGTTGATGTTGATGATCGGCTGCAGCGCGACGAAGAACTGCGCCTGGGACACGACCGTGCGGAAGCGCGAAACCTCGTCCATGGCCTGGGTGATCATCGAGGACATGTTCGAAGCCATGTCCTTGACGCTGATCCCCTCGCCTTCCGAGTCGCGGAACTTGTTCAGCGTATAGAGCAGGCCTTTGGCCAAATCCTCTTCACTAACGCTTCCCGACGATGCGTCCATCTGCATCGTGGCCGCTTCGACCTTGGCGCCCAGGCCCGACGGGTCGAACTGCTGGGTCATCACCTCGATCGATTTCAGCATGTCCTGCACATTGGTGCCGGCTGAATGCATGACCGAGAACTGATTGTCACCCACGCGGGCCGCAGTATCGCCACCGACCGAACTGGCCTTCAATACATCGCCGACGCCCTGCATTAACTTCTGCGCAGCATCGGAATCCAGGCGGCCGGTCAGGTCCGTCATACCCGGGATCGACACGAGGGTGACCTCGGCGCTTTCCCCAGCGGCGGCCAGCGCCTTCATTTTTTCGGCGGCCAAAGCCGAGAAACTGCTGGCGTCGGCCAATCCGCCATCCTTGGCGTCGGACAGCGCGGCGACGACCTTGGGCGACGATCGGCGCAGCCCGACATAGATCAGGCCATTGACCGGATCGAGGCAGTAGGCAGCGATGGATACCCAGAACTGCGCGCCGCCGACCCCGGCAATGCGGATCACCGCGTCGTCGAGACGCCCCGCCTTCTGAGTCTGCTTGAGCATCTGACCGATCAGCGGCGCATCGGGCGGCGCGACCAGATCACGGAACGCCGAGCCTAGGAGTTCGGCTGACTTCTTGCCGAAGAAAGCCTGCGTCGCGCCGGCGATATAGCGGATGTTGAAATCGCGATCGAGTTCGAGCAGCAGGTCGGCCCAAGCAAAAGCCAGAGAGACATAACGGTCACGCTCGCCTTTAAGCGCTTCAAGTCGTCCCGCGTCGTCGGCCAACTTACCTACTCCCCACCAAACCAATCTGTCGCCGCCACCCCACGCGTTCGTCGACAGACCGGACAAAAAACTCAAATATTCGCAGGCTCTACAGGCCCGCATCACGAACCACAGAGACTATTATACAGCGCCCGTATCGAGAAACTAGGCCGTATAAACACCCGCCGAATTCGCTTCCCCACGGAAAACTTGTGCGTTCATGACAACGGAAAGAACGAATTAGGGCGCGTCGCGAAAGCCTTGGGCGACGACATAGGTTTCAGCGGATTCGGCGCGACTGGCAGCTGGCTTGGCGTGGCGAACGGTGGCGAAGCGTCGCTTCATTTGATCGAGGAGTTCGCGCTCGGTCCCGCCTTGGAAGACCTTGGCGACGAAGCTGCCACCCGGCGCCAGGATGGTGAAGGCGAAATCGAGCGCGACTTCGACCATCGCAACAATACGCAAGTGATCGGTGGAAGCATGTCCGGTGGTCGGGGCCGCCATATCGGACAGCACGACGTCGGCCGGTCCATCCAGCGCCTCGGTAATGAGTCGCGGCGCCGCTGCATCGAGGAAGTCGTGGACGATCGTCGTCGTGTTGGGCACCGGGTCCCATTCGAGAATGTCGATGCCGACAACGCGCCCGCCTTGCGGGGTTCCCGCGCGCACCCGTTCGGCCGCAACCTGGCTCCAGCCGCCCGGCGCGGCGCCGAGATCGACCACCCGTTTGCCCGGCCCCAGAACGTGAAATCGATCGTCGAGCTGCATCAGTTTGAAGGCCGCGCGGCTGCGCAAACCTTGCCGGCGCGCCTCGATGACATAAGGATCGTTGAGCTGGCGCTGCAGCCAGCGCGTGGATGAAACCGAGCGTTTCGCGGCCGTCTTCACGGTCTCGCGCAGCATGCGGCCACCGGTCCGACCACCCTCGTTTCGACTTTTGCCACGCTGCGCCATTGCCAGTGCCTTGTTCTTAAGGACCTATTTACGCCCTATTTCCAGGGCCAAACCTAGCTTACCGGACTTCGTGCCGAAAGGCGGAAATGGCTTCCAACCCGATGGCCGACCATGCTAAAAGACCGCTCCTTGAAGGCCGGTCCTTCTCGCTGCTGGGGGATCGTCTAACGGTAGGACAGCGGACTCTGACTCCGCTAGTCTAGGTTCGAATCCTAGTCCCCCAGCCAACATCCCCTCACCCGCACTCGTCGTTTTTCGGTACGTCGCGCACCGTGCGCGGCCTTGATCGCGACTGTCACACTGCGAGTGCGAAAAATTCCGATGTGGACAAAATGACGGTGGCCATTGCTTTTCTGCGCAAGCGTAGTGTATCAGACAATCCAAGCAACTATTCCCACAAACCCGGGACGCAGCGCGTTTAGCACGCGACTCGGACCTAGCTGATAAGGAGCGGCTTGATCATGGCAGCCAAGAAAACATCGGAAGCACCCGCAGTCGTCACACTGAAGCATCTGGCCGCGGCGATTGCCGACGCGCAGGAAATTTCCAAGAAGCAGGCTGAGGGCATCCTCAACGATACCGTCGCCCTCGTCGTGAAGCACCTCAAGAAGGGCGCGAAGGTTCGCATTGCCGGCCTGGGCATCCTCCAGGTTAAGAAGCGCGCCGCGCGCATGGGCCGCAATCCCGCCACTGGCGAAGCGATCCAGATCAAGGCGAGCAAGAAGGTCGCCTTCCGCGCCGCGAAGGAACTCAAGGACGCGATCTGATCTGATCGATCGGAATTCGGGGACCGCGCCGCGCCGGTGGGGGTGGCGCGGTCTCCGCACCGAAAAGCGAATTGATTCGGGACCAAATTGGTCCAACAGGCCCCCGGGGCCTTTTTTTATGCTTCCTTTATCCCCTCCGTTCCGGCCGCTTCGGCCATGTCCCAACCGAGTTGAAGACCGCGCCGCTCTCTAGCGGTATCTTCGCAACGTCTTAGAGCCTCTCGGTTGGAGCCCTCGATGCACGTCGCCTCGCTCGTTGTCGCGCTAATCGTCGCGCTGTTGCACGTCTACATCCTGATCTTGGAATCGTTTCGCTGGGGCACGCCCGCAGTGAACAAGACCTTCGGCGTCACCGCTGAGCAGGCAGTCGCAATGAAGTCGATGGCGGCGAATATGGGCCTCTACAACGGCTTTCTGGCTGCCGGGCTCATCTGGGGTCTGCTGGCTCCCGACACGATGACGCAGCCGGTGCTCACGTTCTTTCTCGCCTGCGTTGTCATTGCCGGCATCGTCGGCACGATGACCACCGGCAATCGCCGGATCGTCATGATCCAAACTGGTCCAGCCGTCCTGGGACTGATCCTGCTCTGGGTGTGACCATCGTCACAGGAAGCGCAAACCTGAGTCCGGCGCCGTTCCCGCTCCGGCTCATACCCTTGCCTTATGCCGATCGATGCCATTTGGATGGGCATTAGTGCCCGTTGCGGAAAGCAAAGCATTGGGGCAGAGTTGTTGAACAAATTGTCTTCGATGAAGCTGTGGACGCCATCCGGGCGTAATCATGGCTCCGATTGAGGGCCAGAGATGAGACCGGTCAAACCGGCGATGTCTGGGACGGAAACGTGAGGAGACGCTGCTTTGCAGCCCACCGATATCGGTGCGCCTGAGTACTTCCACAAAGTGGTCGACTGTCAGTGGGCGTGCCCGGCCCATACGCCGGTGCCGGAATACATCCGTCTGATCGCGGCGGGGCGGTATTCCGATGCATACATGGTCAATTGGAAATCCAACGTGTTCCCAGGGATTCTCGGCCGCACTTGCGACCGCCCTTGCGAGCCTGCTTGCCGTCGCGGACGCGTCGAAGAGGAACCGGTGGCCATCTGCCGGCTCAAACGCGTCGCCGCCGACAACAAGGATGTCGATGCGATCCGTGCCAGCTTGCCGGAGGTCCCTGAGACCAGGAATGGCAAGCGGATCGCGTTGATCGGCGCCGGCCCGGCCTCGCTGACCGTCGCACGTGACCTCGCGCCACTGGGTTATCACGTCGTGATCTATGACGGCGATCCGAAGGCCGGCGGCATGATCCGCAGCCAGATTCCGCGCTTCCGCCTGCCCGAATCGGTGATCGACGAGGAGGTCGGCTACATCACCGGCCTCGGGCTCGAGATGCGGATGGGCCAGCGTATCGACAGTCTCAAGACGCTGCTGGCCGAAGGTTACGACGCCGTGTTCATCGGCTCCGGTGCGCCGCGCGGTCGTGACCTCGACGTTCCCGGACGCAAGGAGGCGGCGGCCAATATCCATATCGGCATCGACTGGCTGTCGAACGTCTCGTTCGGGCATATCGACAAGATCGGCAAGCGCGTGATCGTGCTCGGCGGCGGCAACACCGCCATGGATTGCTGCCGCACCTCGCGCCGTCTCGGCGGCGAAGACGTGAAGGTGATCGTGCGTTCGGGCTTCGAGGAAATGAAAGCCTCGCCCTGGGAAAAAGAAGACGCGATGCACGAGGATATTCCGATCCTCAATTACCTCGTGCCCAAATCCTTCACGCATAAGGATGGCAAGCTGACGGGCGTCGTCTTCGAGAAGGTGGCTGCACAGAAGGATGAGAAAGGCCGCCGCAAATTGGTACCGACGGGCGAACCAGATCAGCATATCGAATGCGACGACGTGCTGGTGGCCGTCGGCCAAGAGAATTCTTTCCCCTGGATCGAGCGCGACATCGGCCTGCAGTTCGACCAATGGGACATGCCGGTCGTCAACGACAAGACGATGCAGTCGACGATTCCCAGCGTCTTCTTCGGCGGCGATGCGGCTTTCGGCCCCAAGAACATCATCTGGGCCGTGGCGCACGGCCATGACGCCGCGATCTCGATCGACAAATTCCTCCATGGCGAAGACGTGTCGCATCGTCCGCCGCCCACCGTGAATCTCGCCAGCCAGAAGATGGGCATTCACGAGTGGAGCTATGACAACGATATCTCCAACGACCTTCGCTACAAGGTGCCGCTGCGCGACAAAAGCGCTGCGCTGAAGGATGTGCGCCTGGAAGTCGAGCTCGGCTTCGACCAGAAGCTCGGCTATCTCGAAACTCAGCGCTGCCTCAATTGCGATGTGCAGACGGTATTCAAGACCGAACTCTGCATCGAGTGTGACGCCTGCGCCGATATCTGCCCGATGGACAGCATCACCTTCACCGTCAATGGCGACGAAGGCGACCTGCGCACGCGCCTCAACGCGCCCGCAGCCGATGTGTCCCAGGATCTTTATGTCTCGTCCGACCTCAAGACGGCGCGCGTCATGGTCAAAGACGAAGACGTATGCTTGCACTGCGGCCTGTGCGCCGAGCGTTGCCCCACCGGCGCGTGGGACATGCAGAAATTCCTCCTCGATATGACCTTGGCCGGACCCGCATGCCGCAGCCGATAACCAGCACCAACGATTTCGTCGTCAAATTCGCCAACGTCAACGGTTCCGGTTCGGCCAGCGCCAATCAACTGTTCGCGAAGGCGATCCTGCGCATGGGGATTCCGATCGCCACGCGCAACATCTTCCCGTCCAACATCCAAGGCCTGCCGACGTGGTTCGAGGTGCGCGTCAGCGAGTCGGGCCATCTCGGCCGCCGCGGCGGCGTCGATCTGATGGTGGCGATGAACCCGCAGACCTGGGCGCAGGACGTGACCTCGATCGATCCGGGCGGCTACTTGTTCTACGACTCGACTAAGCCGATGCCGCCGTCCAAGTTCCGCGACGACATCACCATCGTCGGTATGCCGCTCACCGAGATCTGCAACAAGGCCTACACGGACGCGCGCCAGCGGCAGCTGTTCAAGAACATCATCTATGTCGGTGCGCTGTCGGCGCTGCTGAACATCGACCCGGCAGAAGTCGAGAAGCTGATCGGCGAGCAGTTCAAGGGCAAAGACAAGCTGATCAAACCGAACCACGATGCCTTGCATATGGGCCGGGAATACGCGCTCGCGCATATGACCAAAATCGGCCTAAAGCTGGAACGGTGTGACAAAGTCGGCGACGGCATCTTCATTGATGGCAACAGCGCCGCCGCGCTCGGCGCGGTCTATGGCGGCGCCACGGTGGCAGCCTGGTACCCGATCACGCCGTCGACTTCGGTGGCCGAGGCTTTCATGCGCCACTGCCGTAAGTTCCGCACCGATCCCGACACCGGCAAAGCGCGCTATGCCATCCTGCAGGCCGAGGACGAACTGGCCGCGCTGGGCATGGTGATCGGCGCGAGCTGGAACGGCGCGCGGGCTTTCACCGCGACATCTGGCCCTGGCATCTCGCTGATGCAGGAGTTTCTGGGCCTGGCCTATTTCGCCGAAATCCCGGCCGTGATCTTCGATGTGCAACGCGGCGGCCCATCCACGGGCATGCCGACGCGCACTCAGCAGGCGGATATTCTGCTCTGCGCCTATGCGTCTCACGGCGACACGAAACATGTGCTGCTCTTCCCCGAAGACCCACGCGAATGCTTTGAGATGGGCGCCCAGGCCTTTGATTTAGCGGATCGGCTGCAGACCCCGGTCTTCGTGATGACCGATCTCGATATCGGCATGAATGACTGGCTGTGCAAACCGCTGGCCTGGGATGATTCGCGGAAGCTGGACCGCGGCAAGGTCATGACGGCCGAGGAGTTGGAAGCCGGCAAGAATTTCGGTCGCTACCTCGACGTGGATGGCGACGGTATTCCCTTTCGTACCTATCCCGGCACGCACCCCAGCCGCGGCAGCTTCTTCACGCGCGGCACGTCGAAGGACCGCTACGCGAAATACACGGAAGAGGGTGCGGCCTACGCCGACAATATGCAACGGCTGCTGCACAAGTTCGAAACCGCCAAGACGCTGGTGCCCGCCCCGATATGCCGCGACGCCAAGCAACGCACCCGTCTCGGCGTGATCTATTTCGGTTCGACCACGCCGGCCATGCACGAGGCGTTGGAGACCCTGGAGGTCCAGGGCATCCACCTCGACGCGCTGCGCGTGCGCGGCTTCCCTTTTGCGGACGAGATCATGGACTTTATCGCTGGGCACGACCATGTGTTCGTGGTCGAGCAGAACCGCGATGCGCAATTGCGGCTGCTTCTCAGCAACGAAGGCGGCATCGACCCGGCCAAACTGATCCCGGTTCTGAACTATGACGGTTCACCGATCACAGCCCGGTTCATAGCCGGCGAAGTCGCAGCGCTGATGCGCTCACACAAGGTTGCACCGCTGACGGAGGTGGCAGAATGACCTTTCTCCCCAAGCCCAAACTTCACCATCCCAGCCTGCCGAAGAACAAGCTGGGTTTCACCCATCGCGACTACGAAGGTGCGGTCTCGACGCTCTGCGCCGGCTGCGGCCACGACTCGATCAGCGCCGCGATCATCCAGGCCTGTTTCGAACTCGATCTGCCGCCGCATCGTCTCGCCAAGCTCTCCGGCATCGGCTGCTCGTCGAAGACGCCGACCTACTTCCTTGGTTCGTCGCACGGCTTCAATTCGGTGCATGGCCGCATGCCGTCGGTGCTCACCGGTGCGAACATGGCCAATCGCGATCTGGTCTATCTCGGCGTCTCGGGCGATGGCGACAGCGCCTCGATCGGCCTGGGCCAGTTCGCACATAGCATCCGCCGCGGTGTGAACATGACCTATGTCGTCGAGAACAATGGCGTGTATGGATTGACCAAGGGCCAATTCTCGGCGACGTCCGACAAGGGTTCGAAGAGCAAAAAGGGCGCGGTGAATTTCGATGCGCCGATCGATCTGGTCGGCATGGCATTGCAGCTCGGCGCCAGCTTCGTCGCGCGCAGCTTTTCGGGCGACAAGACACAACTGATCCCCCTGATCAGAGCCGCGCTCAGCCATCACGGTGCGGCGTTCATCGATGTGCTGTCGCCCTGCGTCGCCTTCAACAACCATGAAGGCTCGACCAAAAGTTTCGACTATGTGCGCGCCCATAATGAAGCGGTGAATCGTCTCGACGTGATGGTCGATCACGCGCCGATCGCCGCCGAATACGCGCCGGGCACGGTGACGATGGTGACGCAGCACGATGGTACGGTTCTGCGTCTGCGCAAACTCGCCGATGAATACGATCCCAGCGATCGGCTGACGGCGATGTCGTTCCTTCAAGAAAGGCACGCTGCGGGCGAAATTGTGACGGGTCTGCTTTATTTCGACGCCGCAGCGCAGGACCTGCACGATTATCTCAACACGATCGATGAGCCGCTGAACGCGCTAAGTGACGATAAACTCGTGCCTGGCGCCGCTGCGCTCGCCAAGCTGAACGCATCCCTCCGTTAAGTCACAACCCCTGATAGAGGGGGGTGCTAGGTTGGTCTTGGTTCTTTCCGCATTCGCGACTGGCGGTGACCATGGCCTTCTCAAAAATTCTGTCGCGGCTTTTCATCGCCGCGCTGTTCCTCTCCCCCCTCTCCACACTGCAGGCTCAGCAGCCTCAAGCGGCTGCGGCCAACCCCGATAGCAGCTCGCTGACGGGCCAGCTTCTAGTGGCCACGCCCGACATCGCCGATCCGCGCTTCGAACACGCGGTCATCCTGATCATCGCACATGATCGCGACGGCGCATTCGGCGTGACGATCAATCGTCCGGTCGGCAAGCATCCGATGGGCGAGCTGCTTGATGCCGTCGGCCAGAAACATGGCCGCGTGAACGGCGAGGTGCCGATCTTCGCTGGTGGTCCGATCCAAGAGCAGGTCGGCTTCATCCTGCACAGCACTGACTATCGCGATGCCAGCACCAAGGCCATCGGCAAGGGTGTCTCCGTCACCTCGTCGACCACGATCTTGAAGGACATGGCGCGCGGCAAAGGTCCCAAGAAGACGCTGATCGCGTTCGGCTTCGCGGGCTGGCTACCCGGACAACTGGAAGCCGAAGTGGACAAGCATGCTTGGGTCGTTGCGCCGCTCGATGCGCGCCTGATTTTCGACACCGATCCCGAGAAGATCTGGGATTTGGCCTGGGCGAAACGGACCCTGAGCATCTGACCTGAACGGGACGACGGATTTACCCCGTCGTCCCGTCAATCCATCGTTGTCGTGCCACGCAGGGTCTGAAACAATCGCGGCTCCACAATTCATCGGAGCCCATATGTCAGCCCTCCGCATTCCCGATCTCGAAGGCAAAGTCTACTTGATCACCGGCGCATCGATCGGTATCGGCGCCGCCGTGGCGCGGGCATTTGGGCAGCAAGGCGCCACGGTGGCCGTCCACTACAACAGCAGCAAGAGCGAAGCCGAGGCCGTGGCGGCCGATATCGAGAAGGCTGGCGCCAAGGCGCTGTTGGTCGGCGGCGACATCGCGAAGCCCGGCGGTGCCGCAGCGCTCGTCGATGCCACCACGAAAAAGTTTGGTCGTCTGGATGGCTTGATCAACAACGCCGGCAGTATGGTCCAGCGCAAACCGCTGATCGACGGCAATGACGAATTCGACAACACCGTCTTCGATCTCAATGCCCATTCGGTGGTACGGGCCAGTCGCGCCGCTCTGCCCTGGCTCAAGAAGCAGGGCGGCGTGATCATCACAACGACGTCGCTAGCTGCGCGCAATGGCGGGGGCACCGGCGCGACGCTCTATGCCGCGTCGAAGGGCTTCGTCAGCACCTTCACGCGCGGCTTGGCCAAGGAAGTGGTGAAGGACAAGATTCGCGTGAATGCCGTTGCGCCGGGCCTGATCACCACGGCCTTCCATGACCGCCACACGCCGCCAGACGTGTTCAAAATGCAGGAGGCGACGATTCCGATGGGCCGCGCCGGCACGTCGGAGGAATGTGTCGGCACCTACCTGTTCCTGGCCTCGGAAGTCCTGAGCAGCTACATCACCGGCCAGATCATCGAGATCAATGGCGGCCAGTTCATGCCGTAGGGCGGCGGCGGTGCGTGGATAGCGTATAATCTGGCACAGCCATTGCTCTTTCTAGTGGAGCCGTCGGGGAAGCTTGGCGGTGGCAGGTTTGCGTGGCGCGATTGCATCATATTCGGGCAATTGACGCGATTTGAGTGCAGGTTGACAAGCTTGGCTTGGCTTGGCTTGGCTTGGCTTGGCTTGGCTTGGCTTGGCTTGGCCCGCACTAGATGATTGAAATCCTGTCACCGGGGCGCTGGGAGCGCCGTAGTGGCGCGGAAGGGAGTTGTAGCGGTATGTCGTCGTCTTCGCTGGCATCTTCGCCGGCATCGTCCAGCGCCAGCGATCCCGCGGCGCGGCCTCTCATCGCAATCCAATCGGTGGCCAAGACCTATCCCAACGGCACCGAAGCGATTCGCAGTTTCAGCCTGGACATCCCCTCCTCTCCCCAATTCCTGAGCCTTTTGGGCCCGTCCGGCTGCGGCAAGAGCACGTTGCTGCGCATGATTGCCGGGCTTGAAGTGTGCTCGGCGGGTCAGATCGATTGGCCGACGGCAAGCTATGACGGACACGCGCGGCCGATGCCTGAGATCGGTTTCGTCTTCCAGGAAGCGACGCTGATGCCCTGGGCGACCGTATTCGACAACGTCTACCTGCCGCTGCGGCTCAAAGGAAAGCGTCGCGGCGAAGTACGCGATGAGGTGATGGACCTGCTGGCGCAGGTCAATCTGCAGAAGTTCGCCAAGAGCTATCCACGCGAATTGTCGGGCGGCATGAAGATGCGGGTCTCGATCGCGCGCGCCCTGATCACGCGGCCGAAGGTCTTGCTGATGGACGAGCCTTTCGCGGCGCTCGACGAGATCACGCGCCTGCGGCTCAACAACGATCTGCTGCAGCTATGGGAGACCCAGAAACTCACCGTGATCTTTGTGACGCATAGCGTCTACGAATCGGCGTTCTTGTCTGACCGTATTGTCGTGATGGCGTCGCATCCAGGGCGGCTGATGGCGGACCTGTCGATTTCCGCGCCGTACCCACGCACCGAAGAGTACCGGATATCGCAGGTCTATAACGATTTCTGCCGCCAGGTCTCGGGATGGCTGCACAAGGCGATGCTTGCCGGCGGAGGGGAAGAGCTATGAGCGAAAACGTGAAAGCCCCTGCGCCCGCGAAGTCGTCGGCTAGCAAATCGATCGGCTGGGTGCTTACCCAAGCCGCGCCTTATGTTTTCGGCTTTCTGTTCCTGGCGATCTGGGAAGCGGCGGTGCGGATCAACAACCTGCCGCAATACCTGCTGCCGAGTCCGACCAATATCGTCGGCACGCTGTTTCATGACTTCGGCAGCCTATTCCCCAGCCTCGTGGTGACGGTGACGATCACCGTCGAGGCCTTCGTCGTCGCAGCGGTGGGCGGCCTGCTTCTCGCAATGCTGTTCACCAGCTCGCGCTGGATCGAGCGTAGCTTGTTTCCCTATGCCGTCATCATGCAGGTGACGCCGATTGTCGCGATCGCGCCGCTGATCATCATCTGGGCCAAGGACACGCAGCTCGCGCTGCTGATCTGTGCCTGGTTGGTCGCCTTCTTCCCGGTCGTCTCGAATGCTGCTGTGGGCCTGAACAGCGCCGACCGCAACTTGGTCGACCTTTTCCGCCTTTACGGTGCCAATCGCTGGCAGAGCCTGACCTTGCTGCGCCTGCCTGGCGCTATGCCCTTCTACCTCGCAGGCCTGCGTATTTCGGGCAGCCTGGCGCTGATCGGCGCGGTGGTGGCGGAATTTGTCGCGGGTACGGGCGGTGCGCGCTCCGGCCTCGCGTATCGCATCCTTGAAACCGGCTATCGGCTGGAAATCCCGCGCATGTTCGCAGCACTTGTGCTGATCTCGGCCACGGGTATCGCGATCTTCTTCCTACTGTCGATGCTGTCGCGCTTCATGCTGCGGCACTGGCACGAAAGCGCGCAGCGATAGGATTCCGTCGCCCATGCGCATTCTGTTGGTCTATACCCATCCCGTCGCCGAGAGCTTCACCGCTGCGGTGCGCGATGTGGCCTTGGCCGGTCTGGCGGAAGGCGGCCACGAAGTGCGCGTCACCGATCTCTATGCCGAGAATTTCAATCCGGTAATGTCGCGCCAGGATCGGCTCGAATACCACAACATGGAGATCAATACGCGGCACGTGGCCGATCACGTCGCCAATTTGCGTTGGGCCGAGGGGTTGGTCTTCGTCTTCCCGACCTGGAATAGCGGCTTGCCCGCCATGCTCAAAGGCTGGTTCGATCGCGTCTGGGTACAAGGCGTCGGCTTCGTGCTCAAGACGGGAGGGGTTCGCCAGTTCGTGCCGACCCTGACCAATATTCGCCTGATGGTGGCGCTGAGCACCGGCGGCGCGCCACGATTTCTGACTTGGCTCTCGGGTCACCCGGTGCGGCGGATGTTGATGCGCGGCATGCGCACCCAATGTCACCCGCGCTGCAAGACGATCTGGATGGCGCTCTATCGTATCGACAGTTCGACGCAAGAGATGCGCGCCGCCCATCTCGCGCGCGTCCGCGCCCGGATGGCGCGGATTTAGAGGCCGGATTTACAGGATCGCGTCGAGCTCGCGATAGTCCGGCGCCGTCTCGGTGAGCGCCTTCCCATTCCGAACCACCAGACGTGGCGCCGATGGCCGCGCGAGAAGTTCGACCCAGCCTCGCGCACGAAACAGAATGAGATCTGCCGCGGCACCGGTGCGCAACAGGCCGCCGCCCGGCACCTTCATCACCGTGGACGGCGTGGCGGTGATCGCCCGCACCCATCCGCCCCACGGATGGTCGAGATGGGCGATGCGCACGGCCTGACTGAAGACCTCAACCGGATCGAGATCGCCATAGGCGTAGAAGGGATCGCGCGTATTGTCGCTGCCCACGGCGACAGCGACACCGCCGGCCGCCAATTCCCGGATCGCGGTGACACCACGCCAGCGCGGCGTATGCGGCGCCGGCTGCCGATCCTGAAGATAAAGGTTGCAGAGCGGCAGGGAAACAATCGCCATGCCGGCTTCAGCCACTTTGATAATCGTCCGCGCCGCTTCGGCTGGAGGACGGACTGAGAGACTACAGCAGTGACCTGCAGTCACCCGGCCCTGATAGGCATGGCGAATCGTCGCCTCGGCCACCTGCTCCAGACAATTCGACGCCGGGTTGGCTGTCTCATCGGCATGGATATCGACATCGATATTACGGTCACGCGCCATGGCGAAAAGCCGATCGAGCTTCGGGCTGGCATTCGCATCGTCGAGCGCAAACGTGCCAAGGACGCCACCATGCTCGGCAACCAGATTGGCGATGTGCTCACCTTCGGCCGTCTCGAAAACACCAAGCGGCGCGAGAGCAGATCCCTGCAACGTGATCCGCCCCTGCCAGCGGCGACGCATCTCGCTCAGCACCGGCCAACTGATATCGGCCTGCTTGCCCATCGAATCGATATGCGTGCGGATGGCCGAGGTGCCATGCGCATAAGCGCAGCGCAACCCGAACTCCATCCGGGCGGCGACATCCTCGGCGGTCCAATGTGCCGTTTGGTCGACACGAACGGCGTCGATCGCATCACGCCAATTACCGCTGGGATTGGGCGCGCGTTTCCAGATGAAGCCCTTATCGAGATGCGTGTGGAGATCGGTGCAGGTGGGCCACACCATTCCGCCATCGAGATCGATCGATGGCGAACCGTCGGGCGGCGGCGGCGCAGTCTCGCTGCGCTCAATCTTAGCGATCTTGCCGCCCGCGATGGTCAACGTTACCGCAATCAGGGCCTCGGACGACGGATCTCCCCCGTCCGAGGCGTCAAGCAAGCAAACCGGCAGGCGCGCCCGGACGATGCGATAGCTATCGCCTGAGGGAAAGGGCGGGAACGCTGTCATCGCCTGTCGTAGGTATCTATTGCTTTATGCCGAATTTCTTGTCGATCAGGCTGAGGTCATAGGACGCCTTATAATTGACGTCCGCCGGATACATGCCGGCTTTGACCATCTCGTCGAAAAGCTGCTTCCAACGAGCATCGGTCATCGCGCCTATTCCCAGCGTCTTGGCATCACCCGAGTCGATGATACCATTGTCTCGCAGGGCCTCACGCGAATGGACGAGGCTTTCGGCCTTCATTTCCGGATTGACCTGACGGATCAGCTCGAAGGCTTTCGACGGATCGCCATAAAGGAATTGCTGCCAGCCTTCGATCGACGCGTTGATGAAACGCTGGAGCACATCGCGGCGATTCTCCAGCGTGTCGCGGCGGACGCTGATCAAATGGGCGTAGTCCTTGTAGCCCTCGTCGGCGAACAGAAAGGACTGCGGATCCGATCCTTCCGCCGCGGCGGTGAACGGCTCGTTGGTGATATAGCCCTGCTGGATCACCGTAGGATCATGCAGGAACGGCGCAAGATTGAAAGTGTAGGGGCGGATCTGCTCGTCGGTGTAACCGAATTTCAGCTTCATCCACGGCCAGAAGGCATCGCGGGCGAAGGACGAGACCATGATCGGATGGCCCTTGAGGTCGGCCAGCGATTTGAACCCTTGCGACTTGTGCGCCATGAAGATCTGCGGATTCTTCTGATACATCGCTGCGACGCCGACCAGCGGCACGCCTTCTTTGGCGAAGCGAATTGCCTGCAGCGCGGTCAGCAACACCACATCGACAGTGCCCGACGCGACGAGCTGCGGATTGTTGACCTGCGGTCCGCCGGGAACGATGGTGACGTCGAGCCCATATTTCTCGTAGATGCCGGCGGCCTTGGCTTGGTAGTAGCCGCCATGCTCGCCCTCGGCCACCCAATCGGTGCCGAAAGTGACCTTGTCCAAAGCGAAGGCCGCGCTCGAACCGGCCATTGCCGCAACGCCGATCGCCGCCGCCAAAATTGCTTTCCGGGCTTTCGAAATCATGGTCATCGCCTTATCCCCACTCAAAGCTTCAATTAAAAACGCCGGGGCAGCGTCGTAACCGCCCCGGCGTTGATGTTCGTATCAGGCCGACGGCGCCTATTGCGCGGGCATGCCGACTTTCTTGTTCACGAACTGCGAATCGTAAGCGGCCTTGTAGTCTTCGCCCGGGTCGCTGATCTTGTCTTTGACCATCTGGTCCCAGATCGCCTTCCAGCGCGCGTCGGTCATCGCGCCGATGCCGAGCGTCTTGGCATCGCCGCTGGTGAATATCTCATTCGCCTTGAGCTGATCCCAAGTGTACTTCATCTGGTCGTCGCCCATTTCCGGGTTGTCCTTCTTGATCGCGGCGAAGGCCACACTGGGATCGCCGTTCAGGAAGTTGTAGCAGCCCTTCATGGTCGCATCGATGAAGCGCTTGATCAGATCGGGCTTGCTCTTAATCCAGTCCGTCCGCACGCCAATCAGCGAACCGGTATCGACATAGCCATAATCCGCCAGCAGGAAGACCTGCGGGTTGGCGCCGCCCTTCTTCGCGGCGAAGGGCTCGCTGGTCAGGTAACCCTGCTGGATCGTCGTCTTGTCCTGCAGGAACGGCGCGAGGTTGAAGTTGTACGGACGGATCTGATCTTCGGTGAAGCCGAATTCCGCCGACAGCCACGGCCAGTAGGCCTGCACCGAGAAGGACGAGATCATGACCGGCTTGCCCTTCATGTCGGCAAGCGAATGCATACCTGCTTCTTTATGGGCCATCAGGATCTGTTCGTTACGCTGCATCAGAGCTGCGACGATCGTGATCGGAATCTTGTTCTTGGTCATCCCGATCGCCTGGATGCCCGACGAGATGATCGCGAAATCAACCGCGCCCGCGGCAAGCAGCTGCGGCCCATTGACGCTGGGACCACCCGACTGGATCGAAACGTCGAGACCGGCCTTCTCGTAGGTGCCATCGGCCTTCGACTGATAGAAGCATCCATGCTCGGCCTCGGCGGTCCAATCGGCGATGAACTTCACTTGGTCGGCGGCCTGGGCGATGTTCGGCAACACAAATGCCATCGTGCCCGCAACCGCAACTGCGCCGCGCACCAATGCGCGCGCCATCCCCGTCTTTTTCAACGACTTCATCATGAGGTCTCCCCGTGACTAAAGGCTTGTATCGACCAGCGAAGCGGCCGCAATCCTAGACACACCCTAAGCAAACTATATACCAGGCCCCCAAACCCTACAATTCAACCTCTGGCCAAAGGCCCGGAAGTGCTTATTCCGCCGCACGCAATACGCCCGATGGACTGACCGATTGGCGCACATGCGCGGCATAGGCGTCGAGCCAATCTTGGCCTTCCGGGGCAACGAAAGAGCCGCTGCGTGCCCAAAGATTAACCTCGGGATTGTCGACCCCAGGCGGGGCCGTGCCGTCCTTTGCCAGCGCGCGAACCGCTTTCAGCATGCGCTGACGCGTGCGGGCCACCATCGCATCGCTGGGCGCCAGATGCTCGAAGGCTCGGTCGACAATCGGCCCCATGCTCTCGGTGGCCAACTGATCCTGAATCGTGATCCCTGTGACGCCGGTAAAGCTCTGGGTGCGCTGCGCCTCGCGGTCGATACGGTGATCGTTAGCACCGTTGCTGGCCAGACGCCCCCGCCCCAGCCAATCCTCAGTCTGCGGTAGCATATCGTGCTTGTATTCGAGGCCGGGAATAGTGCGTCCGTCCTTCAATGTCCGCAGCGGCGACGTGCGCTTGGTCCAGGCGAAATTGACGAACATCGTGTGGGTGTCATCCAACGGCACCCAGGCATCGGCGGTCACGTTGTCTTCAAAGGTGCCGTCGGGAAACAGCGCCCAGAACGGGAACAGAAAGTGCGAAATGCGCCAATAGGTATTGCCGGGATCGGCCTTGCGATAGGCACCGCACATCATACCCCAATCGGTTTCCTTCACCTGGAACTCGGGGGCGCGATCGGTGATCGAATACTTGTGCATATTGGCCGGATCGATGTCCTCGACCTTGACGCAGCCCATATGCAGGAAACCGAAATGGGAGGTGTCGAGATCGCCCTCCAGCGCCTGCAGCCAATTGCAGTCGCGCTGCGTCATGGTGACGCGCGCCTCGCCTTCGGGTAGCAGTGTGGCTTCGACCATCGGCGGCGGCGGCACCGTCTCACGCGCGCCCATATAGACCCACACCACGCCGTGGCGCTCGAAGGTCTTATAGGCCTTAGCATGGATACGGTCTTCAAAGCGCTTCCCTGGCGGGACATTCGGCATGTCGAGGCAGTTGCCATCCACATCAAACTTCCAGCCGTGATAGATGCAGCGCAACCCGCCTTCCTCGTTGCGGCCAAAGAACAGCGAGACACAGCGATGTGGGCAGCGGTGATCCATGATACCGACACGGCCGCTGCTGTCGCGGAAGCCGATCAGCTTCTCGCCTAACAGCATCAGCCGCAGCGGCGTTCCATCGGCGACAAGTTCGGACGATTTGCAGGCCGGCAGCCAATACTGCCGCATCAACTCGCCCATCGGCGTACCGGGACCGACGCGGGTAAGGGTTTCGTTATCCTGCGCCGAGAGCATTGTGTGACCTGCTCAGCCTGCCGAGGCCCGCAATTGCTTGCTGCCGCCTGGTTTCCAACTCGGATCTTCCCAAGCCAGCATCTTACCGGGATTGAGCAGCCCCTTGGGATCGACCTGCCGCTTGAAGTCGAGCTGTAGCTGATCGACCTGCTTCATGCCGCCCTCTTCGAGTGTGTAGGCATGCGGGTTGAATTGCTGACAACCATGGGCCTCGTGATAGGCCATGATCTCGTTGAGGCGTTCTTCGGTGGTGAAACGCACCAACTGGAGCGCCGCGCAGGAGAAGGCTTTCCCATCGCGTACGAATTCAAGGTGCATCGGCACTTCGTCGCCGAAATGGCGATACATGTGCTCAACCAGCTCGATATTCTTACCGACCGGGAAACGCGTCTGGAGATAGGTGATCGTCGGATCGACCTTCAGCGCCCAGAGCGTAGTGTGATTCCAAGTATATTCGTAGATCGGCACACGGCGCTCTTCTTCGACTTCGTGCTCAGTCTTGCGGTAGACGATCTCGGCACCCCGTTCGCGCGCCAGAATCTCGAACGCTTCCCATGAGTGCTCGGCGATGATCACCATTGCACAAGCCCTGCCATCCGGCACCAGCCCAGCCAGCGGCTTGAAATACAGCTGCGGGATCGGCGATGCCAACACCGTGCACAACTTCTTCAGGATACCCGGTTGCTCAGCCAGTTCCTGGCCGAAACGTGCGGCATCCATGAAATCGTCGAACACTATGACGGCATCGATCCAGTTCTGATGAGTCGTCAGCGGCATTTCGAGTTCCGTGATGATGCCGGTCACGCCATAGGAATGGCTGATCTTGGGAATATCGGTGCCGCGCAACTCGATGATCCGCGGCTCTTCTTCCATCGTTGCGATCCGTGCAGCGACGATGTTGCCGCGTTCGCGCAGCATGCCCCAGGTGATCGAGCCGATGCCGCCCGACCCGCCCGCCACGAAACCGCCGATCGTGGCGGTGCGGCGTGTAGACGGGAACATCCGCACTTCCTGGCCATGCTTAGCGAGCGCGTCATCGAGCTCGACAATCTTCTTGCCGGCCTGGACACGGCAAACGCCCGGCTTCACCCACACCAACTCATCCATCATCGAGATGTCGAGCACGATACCGCCACGGACCGGCATCGCCTGACCATAGTTGCCCGTGCCCGTGCCGCGTGTCGTCAGCGGCACATCGTGCTTGTAGCAAGCCTTAAGCACCATCAGCACATCGGCCTCGTTGCGCGGCATGACGATCGCGTCAGCGACGATGTCGTCGAGCTGACGCTTCAGCACGGGGCTGTACCAGAAATAGTCGCGGCTCTTCTGCTTGACGCGCAACGGGTCCTTCAGGACTGGCACATCACCAATGGCAGCGAGAAACGCAGAACGATCAGTCATTCATTCACCTGGGCAAATACGCAGTGGCTTCGACTTCGATTAGGATGTCCGGCGACGGCAGCATCTCGGAGACCTGCACGATCGTGGAAACCGGCGGCTCATCGGGGAAAAAACTCGTGCGGACCTTCGAATAGAGGGGGAAGTCGTCGATATCCTTGAAGTACTGCACCAACTTGAAGACGTCCTTCATGCTGCCGCCCGCCGTCTCCATCGTGCTGCGGATCCGGTCGAAGATGTACCAGCTCTGCGCCAGGATCGGCCCCTGGCGGATATCGACGGAGAACTCGCCGGTCTCGCCCAGCTGCCTGCGCATATCGGCCGGTATATCGGCAAAGCCGGAAATGATTTTGGCGCGGGTCGGATCGACGGCGATGATGCCGGACAGGAAAACGAAATCGCCGACGCGTTTGAACGCGGAATAACGCGCCAGCGGTTTAGCGATCCCGGCGTCGCTCACTTTTTCTTGTCCTTGTTCACGGACCACGCCGGCTCGTTGTCGAGCCAGGAGAGCGGTGCGCGATCGACCTCCTGTAGAAGCTCGACCAGACGATCCGAGATGAAGTCGAGCACCTTCTTGCCCTTCTCCGCCGTGGCAATGGTGGCATTGCCGGCCGCACCCAGAGGGTTGAGGTCGTGCGACTGCCACGCCACTTTGCCTTTCGGCATCAGCGACAGGTATTTGTAATCACGCACCATATCCTCGGTGAGTGAATGGAAATCTTGCGCCTTGTCCATCTTCACCAGATCGGGGCGCAGATGGAGCATCACCGAGGTCTCTTTGTCGCCGCCATGGATGCCATGGAGCATCTCGCTCGGCGTAAACATGCCCTCGGGCAACCCAAGCGTGTAGGTGTTCGAACTGACAACCATGATGTTGTGTTTCGCACGCAGATCGCGCGCCACCACTTCGAGCAGCGCCATCTGCCCGCCATGGCTGTTCAGGATGAGCAGCTTGCGCACGCCCGAGGCAGCAACACAGGCACCGATTTCCATCCACACGTGCAGCAACGTCTCGACCGTGAAGGTCAAGGTGCCGGGATAGCGTTCATGCTCGTTGCTCTTGCCGACTCGCTGCGTGGGCAGAAAACCGACTAATAGATTGTTGGGAATTTTCGGAATCGCCGCATCGATCACCGCTTCGATGATCGCACTGTCGACGATGAGGGGCAGATGCGGCCCATGGGCTTCGATGGCGGCGACGGGCAGAACCGCGATCATCCGCCCGACATCCATATGGGCAAACTCTTCGCTGGTGAACTCGGCCCAATAGCGCTTCATCGATCGAATGCTCCCCTGACCAACCGCGGATCATGGTAGAGCCTCCGGAGGGGTGTTCAATCGCTTTTTTACGTGACGCTAGCGAGGTTTGCGCATAGCTCATCAATGGCGCAAGCAACCCATCAATACGGACCGTCCTTGGCCGATTTACCCGCGGACAGGTGCCCGATCGTCTTGTCACAGGGTCTTGGTCTGGCCACCGTCCATATCGATCATCGCACCGTGAAGATAGCGCGCACGGGCGCTGGCGACATAGGCAACCAGACCGGCAATGTCGTCGGGTTCGCCCATGCGGATGATATTCGCTTCGGCCACGATCGCGTCGACGGCCTTGGCTTCATCAACACCCAAGGCTTCCGCTTTGCTGCGGATGCGGGCCGCCAGCCGATCGGTGCGCACATTGCCGGGGCAGATCACATTGACGCGCACCTGATCCTTCACGCCACGATCGGCTAGTGCCTTGGTCAGCGACAGCAACGCCGCGTTGACCGAACCGCCGATCGTGAATTCAGGCCCCGGCGTCCGTCCGCCGGCACCCGAGATGATCGTCACCGATCCTTGGTTTGCGGCGAGCGATGACCATGCAGCGCGGACTAGGCGCATATGGCCGAAGAACTTGAGCGCAAAGCCGTCGGCCCAATCCTCGTCTGTGAGCGCTAAGAAGTCGCCGCGCTTGGTTGCGCCAGCATTGGCGACGATGATATCGATCCGGCCGAACGCATCGAGCGCGGCTTTGACGAGCGCTGCCGGCGCGGCTGGGTCGCGCAGATCGCAGGGATGCGCCAAGGCCTGACGGCCCATGGTGCGCACTTCGAGAGATCGCGCAGTCAGTGCGTCTGCGCTGCGCGCGGCGAGAACCAGGGCGCAGCCTTCGCGAGCGAGTTCGCGGGCCACCTCGGCGCCGATACCCTTGCTGGCGCCCGTTACGATCGCGACCTTATTCGTCAGACCCAATTGCATCGCCCGCTCCTCGTCCATTCGTTCCCGTGACACCCCGGCGACATTGTTATAGCGTCGCGCGGGGATGGGAAACAGGACCGGAAATGACGGCCAATTGGGATTACATTGTTATCGGCGCAGGATCGGCAGGCTGCGTTCTCGCCGACCGCCTGACTGCTAATGGCCGCTATCGCGTGCTGGTGCTCGAAGCCGGGCCCGCCGATACCAATCCCTGGATCCGCATTCCTATCGGCTATTCGCGCACGATCAGCGATCCCACCGTCAACTGGTGTTACGAGAGCGAACCGGAACCCGAGCTGAACGGACGGCGCGTCTATTACCCGCTCGGCAAGGTGCTGGGCGGTGGCAGTTCGATCAACGCGCAGGCCTATGTGCGCGGCCAGCCCGAGGATTATGACGGCTGGGCCGCCGAAGGGAATCCCGGCTGGGCGTGGAAGGACGTGCTGCCGCTGTTCAAGCGGCAGGAGCGGCGCGAGGGCCCCGGCGAGCGCGCCTATCATGGCTATGATGGACCGCTGAGCGTCAGCAACATCGCCTATCGCAGCCCAATCACCGAGGCGATCCGCCGCGCCGCGCTCGAAGCCGGCATTCCCAACAACGACGACTACAACGGCGCCACGCAGGAAGGCGTCAGCTACTTCCAATTTACGGTTCGTAATGGGCGCCGCTGCAGCGCCGCCGTCGCCTTTCTGCGCTCGGCGATGAAGCGCCCGAATCTGCAGGTGATCACCGAAGCGCGCAGCACGGGGCTGATCTTCGATGGCAACCGCGTGGTCGGCGTGCGCTACAAGCGCGGACGCGATGCCGCTGAAGAAGAAGCCCGCGCGGGCCGCGAAGTGATCGTGGCCGCAGGCGCGATCCATTCACCGCACCTTCTTATGCTCTCAGGCATCGGCGCGCCGGGACAACTGCAACAGCACGGTATTGAGACGCGCCACGCGCTCACCGGCGTCGGCAGCAACTTAATGGATCATGTACAGGTACGGCCGAGCTTTGAGATCAATCGGCCGACTTTGAACACGCAGCTGAACAATCCATTGTTCAAGGCTTATCACGGCGCGCGCTATATGTTTACACACGGCGGCTTGCTGGCTAATGGGCCGACGCGTGTCACGATCTTCACCAAAGTTCATCCGACCTCGACTCGGCCCGATGTCGAATTCCACTGCGGGCTGCTATCGACCGACGAACTCGGCCGTGGGTTGCACAGTTTCAACGGCATCACGCTGTCAGTGTGTACGCTGCACCCCGAAAGCCGCGGCAGCGTCACCTTGAAGAGCGCCGATCCATTTCAAGCGCCGGCCATCCGCCTCAATTATCTGACGGCGCAGAAGGATCGCGAGACGATCGTCGGCGCGGTCAAACTGGCGCGGCGCATCGCGACGATGCCGTCATTGGGCAAACTCGTAATCCGCGAACACGCGCCTGGCCCCAAGGCGCAGACGAACGAGGCGATCTTCGATTGGGCGCGCACCTCGGCCGCCACCATCTACCACCCCTCCTGCACCTGCAAGATGGGCACAGGGCCGGATGCGGTTGTCGATGCGCGACTACGCGTCCATGGTGTTCCGGGATTGCGCGTCGTCGATGCCTCGATCATGCCGCGCGTGGTGTCGGGCAACACCAACGCCGCCGCACTGATGATCGGTGAAAAAGGCGCCGAGATGATTCTCGAAGACGCTGGCGCCTAAACGGCGATCTCGGCGAAGCTGTGCACGATAGGAAAGCGATCGTCCGGCACAGTCTTTTCGCGCACAACATGGATGACGCGCAGGCCCGCAGCCTGTGCCGCGACGAGTTCCTTCGGATTGTCGCTTAGGAACAAGATCGAGCCTGGTGGCTTGCCAACTGCCGCGGCGATCTTGCGATAGCTCTCGGCTTCGACCTTGGGCCCGGTGGCGAGATCGAAATGCCCGGCGAAAAGCGAGCGCAGGTCGCCGCCGATATTGTATTGGAACAGCTGCACCTGGGCCTGAACCGAACCTGAGGAGTAGATGTAAAGCGGAATGCCCGATGCTTTCCAATTGCGCATCGCATCGAGGGCATCATCATAGACGTGGCCCTTCAACTCGCCGCTCTCGTAACCTTGCGCCCAGATCAGCCCCTGCAATGATTTGAGCGGGGCCGCCTTCACATCCTCATCGATCCACCGGATCAGGGTAACGACCGGATCGGCGTCGCTGCCGGCCAGGATACGCGTATCGGCCAATATCTGCTTGATCGCCGTCGCGCCTTTATGGGCCCCCACGAAGTCAGGCAGATGCCGCCGCGCATAGGGAAAGAGAATGTCGGCGACGAAGGAAATCGAACTGGTCGTCCCCTCGATATCGAGGAGGATCGCCGCGGGTCTATCGATCACGCCGCCTCGTGGACGAAGCGCGTGGCGATCGTGTCACCGGTGAATTTGGCGACCCAGCCGTCGGGGCTGATGAAGATCCGGATGGCGGCGAAGAGCGGCCGCTCACCCATATCGAACCAGTGCTTGGTGCCGGCGGGCACCGAAAGCAGATCGTCCTTTTCGCACAGAATCTCGTAGACGGTGTCGCCGATATGCAGGAAGAACGTGCCGCTGCCTTCGACGAAGAAGCGCACCTCGTCGTCCTCGTGAATGTGTTCAGCCAGGAACTTGGCACGCGCGGCCTCGCGATCCGGATGGTCCGGGTGCATGCGCACCACGTCTTGGCTCTTATAGCCGCCGATCTGCCTCAGCCGTTCGACATCCTTGGCATAGGCAGCGAGAACCTCGTCTTGCCCCGCGCTCGCCGCCAGCTTTGCCGTCGCTTCCCAGCGTTCGAAGCGTACGCCAACTTTTTCCAACTCCTGGGCGATACGCGCGCCATCGCTCGTGACCAAAGTCGGCGCGGCGCTGCTGCTTGACGGGTGGATGGCGAGACGGCTCATGACAGTCTCCGCAGTTCGAGTTGGAGATTGAAGAGATAGTCGAAGGCTTCGAGATGGCGCCATGCTTCGGCCGGTGTGCGGCCCCAAGCGTAGATGCCGTGGCCTTCGAGCAGGAAACCATACACGCCCGGACGGCCGAGCGTTGCGGTGACAACCTCGTCAGCCAGCGCGTCGATATCCTGCGTGTTGGTAAAGACCGGAACGACGATCGAAGTATCATGCGTCTTGATGCCGCTGAACGCCTTCAGCAGTTCGAGACTCTTGAGCACAATCTTGCCGTTCTCGGCCAGGCGCAACGAGGCCAGCGTGGCATTCAAGCTATGGACATGCAGTACCGCGCCTACGTCCGGCAGCGCGCGATAGATCGCATAGTGCAGCGGCGCTTCAGCCGAGGCGCGCGGATGCTTGGCGTCGTCGAGACCGACGACGATCACATCCTCTTCGCACAGCGCGCCCTTATCGGTGCCGGTGGCGGTAATCGCCACACGATTCGCATCGACGCGCGCCGAGAAATTGCCGCTGGTCGCCGGCACCCAATGCCGACGCGCGGACGACGCGCCAGCTTCGATCACCGCGCGCATGGCCGAGGCCATATCCGCCAAATTTTCGACGACCCGCGCTGTCGATTGCACGGTCATGGACACAGCTCTCCCCAGTTTTTCAGACCCAGCATTATCGGGCCGGGCGTTAAAGGGCGATACCGTATCGGCTGGCGCCGCCTCAGACAACAGCGCCGTCGCCGCGGCATCGCCCACCAAGGCAACGCCGCTCACCATGACCCTTCACGAAAATCATGGGCGTCCGATTTTACAGAGGCTTCACGCGGCGCAGCAGAGACCCGCGTGGCAAAGACGCCTCCGCAGCTGACGCTGACCCAAGGCCACCGCCGCCTCGACATCGGCACGCTGCAACCCGTCGCGACGCATCACCAGATGCACCAAGGGATCCGCCAGCACATCGGCCAATTTGGGTTCTGAACCGGCCTCGCCCCAAGCCTCGCCCTTAGCAGCAGTCTGGCCGTTGCGGATCGAATCGCGCGTCTTATATCGAGAGTCGTGGCCCATGAGGCACCTCACCTGAATTGCGGTTCGACGCTGTAGACGATTATATATTATGCTTTTTGTGATCGTCAATAAAATCAATATTCCGTAAATTTAATGTTGATATAGCGTAGCCGTTCATTCGGGCCGAATGAAGGCGAGCAGTTAGGATTTTGGTGCGAAGGGCTCGAGCAAGCCGCGATACGGCTTCGGCAGCGGCGAGGCGTACCCCCCCGTCTTGCTGGTTTCGAGACCGAGCCCGACCAGCGCCTCGATCAATTTCACGCCCGCGACGACACCGTCGATGACGGGCAGGCCGAGTTCAGCGCTGAGCTTGGCGGCGAGTGTGGCCATGCCCGCACAGCCCAGGATGATCGCCTCGGCGCCGTCTTCGGTCATCGCGCGCCGGCACTGATCGAGCAGCCGCGTCATAATTTCGGGTGTCGGATGTTCGAGTGCGAGGACCGGAATTTCCGACGCGCGAATCTTGCAGCGATCGCCGACACCATAGCGCCGGGCCAAAGCCTCCAATGGCGGGATTGAACGCGACAGCGTCGTCACCACCGCGAACTTGCCGGCGATCATCGACGCCATATGCATCGCTGCCTCGCAGATGCCAATGACAGGCATCGTCGCCAAAGCGCGCGCGGCATCGACACCGGTATCGTCGAAACAGGCAATCACGGTGCCCTGGCAACCACGTTTTTCGGCTGCCGCGATCTCTTGCAGCAAACCCGGCAGCGCGAAAGCCTCGTCGTAATAGCCCTCGATGCTAATCGGCCCCATCGTCGGATTGAGCGCTTCGATCTCGGTGCCAGGCGCGGCCACCGAACGCGCGGCAATACCGACGCTTTCCGTCATGCCCGCCGTGGTGTTGGGATTGATGACCAGAAGACGCAAGAGACTAGACGCCCTTACCCGCATCGGAACCGCCGCCTCGTGCCAAGCGGCGGCGCTGAATCGCGAAGGCCGTGCCCAGGCAGAGCGCGATCACGGTCATCGAGATCGCCGTCGTCACCGTGCCCAGCGCATAGAGCACGGGCGTCGTGGCCGAGGTGGTCATGCCCATGATCTCGAGCGGCAGCGTGTTGAAGGTGCCGGAGGTGAGATAAGAGCGCGGGAATTCGTCGTAGGACAGCGTGAAACCAAAGAGCGCGATGCCGAACACGCTGGGCGCGATGATCGGCAATACCACATGCTGCAAATTCTGCCAGGCGGTCGCGCCGAGATCGCGACCCGCTTCCTCGTAGGACGGGTTGAAGCGATTGAACACGGCGAACATGATCAGAAGACCGAAGGGAAGCGTCCAAGTCAGATGCGCGCCCAAGGCCGAGGTAAACCAGGTCGTCGCCCAGTGCAGCTGGCTGAACATGATGCCGATGCCTAAGCTGATCAGGATCGAGGGGATGATCAGGCTGGCCATAGTGAGGTAGAAGAGCGGCGTCCCGCCTTTGAAATTCTTGCGGTAGGCCAACCCCGCCGCGATCGAGATGGTCACGGTCAAAGCCATCACCACGACGCCCAGGATCAGTGAACGGCGGATCGAGCCCGCGAAATCCCCCACGTTCTGCTTTTCGAACAGGCGCACGAACCAGTGGAACGATACGCCGTTCATCGGGAAGGTCAGGCCGCCGGTCGGGCCTTGGAACGACAGTGTGACGATCGTAATAGTGGGGCCGTAAAGAAACAGCACGTAGACTGCGAAGAACAGGGCCAGCACCCAGAAGCCCAGCGAGCGTTTCTCATCGCGGAACGCCACGTCACAGCTCCTTGCGGATGTCGACGATGCGCAGGATGGCGGTCACCACCAGCAGCACTACCGCCAGCAGCACCACAGCATTGGCTGCGGCCGCTGGGTATTGCAGCAGCGAGATTTGGTTGGCCATCATCAGACCCACCGAAGCGCTCTGGCCGCCACTCATCAGGCGCACAGTGGCGAAATCGCCGATCACCACGGTGAGGATGAAGATCGAGCCGATGGCGATGCCGGTCTTAGAGAGCGGGATGATTACGTTCCACAGGATCTGCCAGCCTTTGGCGTTGGCATCCTTGGCCGCCTCGATCAGGCGTGTGTCGATACGCGCCATCGAATTGCTGATCGGCACGATCATCAGGAAGGTGTTGAGATGGACGAAAGCCACCACCACCGAGAATGGCGAGAACAGCAAGAACTCAAGCGGCTTGTCGGTGATGCCGAGATGGAGCAACAGCGCGTTGACCAGCCCGTTGCGGCCAAGTAGCGGCACCCACGAGATCATGCGGATGATGTTCGAGGTCCAGAACGGGATCGTGGTGATCAGGAAGCACGCAATGCGCACCGTATTGGTGCGGATGTGGAACACAAGGAAATAGGAAACCCAGAAACCGACAAACAACGTCACCACCCAAACGATGACGACAAATCTGAACGTGCTGAGATAGGTGCGCCACGTGGTGTTCGAGAAAAGAACATCGGTGTAATTGTCGATAATGATGCGGGGGAGAATCTGCCCCGAGGAATTGTAGTCGAAGAAACTGATGATAACGATCGTGACGATCGGAAAAACCAGGAACAGCGCGAGGATGAAGGTCAGCGGCGCCGCCTGGAAATAAGGGACGAGCTTGCGTAACCCAAACGTGGGTACAACTTGGGTCGTCATGCTCGTCCCTTTTCACCGCCTCTCTAGCGATTCTTACGCAGCCACGAACTCGTTCCACTTCTGGACCATATAGCGGTCCTCATCCATGACCGAGTTCCAGCACACAACGTGACCCATGCGTTCCGCGAAGGAACCGCCGTCACGCTTGGCGCCGGCCTTTTCCATCACCACGCCATCCGGGCTCTTGATATCGCCCGCTGCGACTTTGCCTTCCATCCAGAAGCCCCATTCGTCGGCACTCATGAACTTCTGCGCAGTCTCAAGCACGGCGCTGTAATAGCCCTGGCGGTTCAAGTAACCACCGACCCAACCCGACAGATACCAGTTGAGATATTCGTAGGCGGCGTCGAGTTCGAGGCCCTTCAGGTGTTTGGCGATGCCCAGGCCCGAACCCCACGAGCGATAGCCTTCCTTCAACGGCTGGTAGACGCAGGGGATGCCCTTCGAGCGCACGGCGGCCACGGCCGGCGACCACATCGACTGGATGACCACTTCGCCCGAGGCCATCAAGTTGACGCTCTCGTCGAAGCTCTTCCAGAAGGCGCGGAACTGACCGGCCTTCTTGAATTCGATCATCTTGGCCATGGTCAAATCGATCTCGGCCTTGGTCATGTTGCCTTTGTCAGCATAGGTATGCAGACCGAGCGCTTCGACGACCATCGCGGCATCCATGATGCCGATGCCGGGAATATTGAGCGTTGCCGCCTTGCCCTTGAAGGCTGGATCGACAAGATCCTTCCAGCTGGTGATCGGACGGCCGGTGAGGTCGGGGCGGATGCCCAGCGTGTCGGCGTTGTAGATGGTGGGAACCAGGGTCGCCCATTCGGTCGGCGCCTTGGCGAATTTCACCGAGTCCTTACCTTCGACGAATTCCACCGTGTGCGGCGCGGTGCCTTGAGCGATCGTCGACGTCGGGGTCAGCTTGCCGGTGATGAAGATCGGCACGATCTTGTCGAAGAGTTTGATCTTCTTCACTTCGATCGGCTGCATGACGCCGGTCGGGAACGCCTTCTTCGTGCTGAAATACTCGATGTCGGCGATGTCGTAGGAATCGGGCTGAGTGATAGCGCGCTGCATCACCGCGTCGGTGTCGAGCACGTTCTGCTGAAGCGTGAAGCCCAGATCTTCCTTCACCTTCACCGAAATCCCGTTCAGGCCCGAGGTGCCTGTGCCGAACTGACGCAGGGTCACGTTCTTGATGTTCTGCGCCCAGATGGTCGGGAAGCCGGTGATGGCACCCGAGCCGATGGCAACGCCGGCAACAGCCGCACCGCCCTTCAACAGCGAACGACGGCTGACGCCCTTCATGCGCAGTGCCTTGCTGTTGTTCTTACCCTTATCCCCAGACTTCATCGCTTTCTCCTCCTTGCGACGGGCCGCAACAAATAGTGTTACGGCGATGTGAGCGTGTGAACGTCCTGTTCCGACCAAGCGAGGCGCGCGCGCTCCCCGATCTTGAACGGTTTGGCGAAAAACTGATCGTCGGCCAGCAGCGCGATCGCCTCGCCACCGCCTTCGGTGGCCAGAGTGATCTGCACGCGCGAGCCTTGATATTCGATGCCGGTGATGGCGCCGGCAATGCTCGATGACGGCGCTTCGTCATCGATCGCGATCAATTTGCAGCGATCGGTACGCACAGCGATTTCGGATTTGTGGCCATTCACTGGGCCGGGCAGCACGTTCTGACCGCCAATGAATTTGGCGACGAAGGCTGTGCGCGGCTTGTCGAACAGATCGCGCGGCGGCGCGGCCTGCTGAATCTTGCCACCTTCCATCACGACAGCGAGATCGGCCAGCGCCAGCGCCTCTTCCTGCGAGTGCGTGACATGGATGAAGGTGATCGCCAGTTCGAGCTGCAGGCGCTTCAGCTCTTCGCGCATCTTGCCGCGCAGGAAGGGATCAAGCGCCGAGAGCGGTTCATCGAGCAGCAACACCGACGGTCTAGTGATCAACGCGCGCGCCAGAGCGACACGCTGTTGCTGGCCGCCCGACAATTGCGATGGCAGCCGCTCGGCGTATTTACCCATATGGGTGAGTTCGAGGAATTCGCGGGCGCGCTTGTGCCGCTCTTCCTTGGCGACGCCTGCCATCTTCAGGCTGAAGGCAACGTTGTCGAGCGCGGTAAGGTGCGGGAATAGCGCGTAGCTTTGGAACATCATCGCCGTGCCGCGCTTAGCCGGCGGCAGCAGGCTCACATTGCGACCACCGATGATGACGTCGCCGTCGCTCGGTAGTTCGTGGCCGGCCAGCATGCGCAGCAGCGTCGTCTTGCCGCAACCGCTGGGACCCAGCAGGCAGCAATAGCTGCTCTTGGCAATGCGTAGCGAAATATCGTCTACGGCGGTGGTAGCGCCGAAACGTTTGCTAACCGCGACGATCTCGACGTCGAAGGCTGCATCCATTCCCGAACCGACTCCCCACCCAGTAACCCCGTTTCCTCTTGTGCATCGCAACAGGCGTGCCAGGGCGGGTTCGGACGGAAAATCACGGAATCAAAGACGTTTTGGGTGGGTTCAGGCGATCATCTGCTCAAATAATGAGCAAATATTGTCAATACCGGCCTTTCGTGACTAATTTTTGACCTTTTGAGATGGTATGGCCTGAACTCGCCTCAAATAAAGAAGTCAGGCAGCGGCGTCTCGCCGGGCGACATCAAATAGGGCGAGAGGTCCGTAACTCCCGCCTCAGCCAGAGTCTGCTCGTCGGTCATGAAGCGGCCGGTCAGGTCGCGGGCGGGACGGGTCAGAAGATAATGAGCGGCGTCGGCCATGATCTCGGGTTTGCGCGAGCGCTTCATCATCATATCGCCGCCCAGCATATTGACAGCGGCGGTGGCGATAGTGGTCCGCGGCCAGAGCGCGTTGACGGCGATCCCGTCGTCCCGCAACTCGCCCGCCATCCCCAGCACGCACTGGCTCATTCCGAACTTGGTGATTGTGTAGGCGACATGGGGCGCGAACCAACGTTCTTCCATATTGAGCGGCGGCGAGATCATCAGAATGTGCGGATTGGCCGCGCGCTTGAGATGGGGGATGCAGGCCTGCGAACACAGAAACGTGCCACGCACATTGACCCCCATCATCAGATCGAAGCGCTTGGCTGGCGTATCGGGAGTCGAGGTCAGGCTGATGGCGCTGGCGTTGTTGATCAGGATGTCGATGCCACCGAAGACTTCGACCGCGCGGGCAACCGCATCGTGGATCTGCACTTCGTCGCGAATATCTACACTCAGCGCCAAGGCCTTGCCGCCAGCCGCTTCGATCTCGGCGGCCGCGGTGTGGATCGTGCCCGGTAGCTTCGGATGCGGCTTATCGGTCTTCGACGCGATGACGACATTGGCGCCGTCCTGCGCAGCACGGATGCCGATGGCTTTACCGATACCGCGGCTCGCGCCGGTGATGAACAGGGTTTTGCCCTTCAAGCCTTCCATGGGTCACTCCGCCGCATTCGCTATGTTGTTGATGATCGGATCATCGATCACGTCGTCGAGATTGCGCCAGCTTTGCACCCAGGCGGGCAATAAGGGCGACGGGCCATTGAAGCCGAGTTCGCGCGCCAGCGTTTCCGGCGAGACGCGCTGACCGCCATTGCGGAACGCCGCCCACATGATCGCCTGGCAAGAAACCACGCCGTCGACCTCGATCCAGTGCTCCATATAGCAGCGGCGCTCGTCCCAGCCGATGAAGCGAGAATGCAGTGTGAACGCCTCGAAGGGCCGCAGCGAGCGCCGGAAACGCACCACTGCCGCACCCATCACCGGCTGCCAGCGCTTGCGGATGAAGGTACGGATCATGCTGCCGCGCAGAAAGATATCGAGACGGCCGAGATCCATGACCGCCAGATAACGCGCATTGTTCATATGGATATTGAGATCGATATCGGTGGGCCAGACATGCCCACGCAACACCGACTCATCGAAGAACCCCAGCCGTGGCTTGAACAGCGTGCCGATCAGTACGCCAAGCATCCTCAGCCAGAGATTCATCGATGTTGTCCGTCCCCGTCCGCTTAGAACGCGGCGTCCTCGAAGCTCATCATCGTCTTGCCGCCGGCCATGATCCCGGCGAACAGGCCCGAGGTCTGCGGCAACACGCGCTCCATATAGAACTTGGCGGTGTTGAGCTTGGCCTTGTAGAAGCCGTCGCTATCCTCGGCCGTGCCGGCTTTGGGCAGCGCGACCTCGGCCGCCTTGCACCACATGAAGGCGAGCGCGACAAGACCGAACAGCCGCTGATATTCCGTGGCGGCCGCGCCGGCTTCATCGGGGTTCCCCATGCCCTTCTGCATGATATAGGCCGTGGCCTGTTGCAGACGGACGAACGCCTTGGCCAAAGCCTGCACGAAGGGGCTCAACACCTCGTCTTCCACCTTCGCCTCGATATAGGCGGCGACGGGATGGAAGAAGAAGCGCAGGTAGCGCCCGGCATGGGCCGGCAATTTGCGGCCGACCAGATCGAGCGCCTGGATGCCGTTGGTGCCTTCATAAAGCTGTGCGATGCGCGCGTCGCGGACGTACTGCTCCATCCCGTTCTCGCGGATGTAGCCGTGGCCGCCCAGCATCTGCACGCCCATATTCGTCGTTTCGAAACCGAGATCGGTTGACAGCGCCTTCACCATCGGCGTCATCAAGGCCACGAAGTCTTCGGCGTTCTGCCGTTCCTGGGCATCCGGTGAATGGGTAAATACGTCGAGCGCGCGCGACACCCACACGGCGAAGGCGCGCGTGCCTTCCGTGGTGGCACGCATCGTCAACAACGTGCGGCGGACGTCGGGATGGACGATGATCGGATCGGCCACCTTGTCGGGATATTTGGTGCCCGTCAGCGCGCGACCCTGGAGACGATCCTTGGCGTAGGCCACCGCGCCTTGATAAGAGACCTCGCCCATACCGATGCCCTGGATGCCGACGCCGATGCGCGCGGCATTCATCATCGTGAACATAGCGCGCATACCCTTGTGCGGCTGGCCGATCAGATAACCCACTGCGCCGTCGAAATTCATGACGCAAGTGGCCGAGCCCTTGATGCCCATCTTGTGCTCGATCGCGCCGCACATCACGCCGTTGCGCGGACCGATGTTGCCATCGTCCTTGACCATGAACTTCGGCACCAGGAACAGGCTGATGCCCTTGATGCCCTTCGGCGCATCGGGTAGCTTCGCCAGCACCAGATGAATGATGTTCTCGGTGAGGTCGTGCTCACCGCCGGTGATGAAGATTTTGGTGCCGGTGATCTTGTAAGTGCCGTCGTCGGCCGGCACAGCGCGCGTGCGGATCTGGCCGAGATCGGTACCGCAGTGCGGCTCAGTCAGGCACATCGTCCCGGTCCATGTCGCTTCCGACATTTTCTGGACGTACTTCTCTTTCAACTCCTGCGTACCGTGCATCACGATGGCGCGGATCGCGCCCTGGGTCAGGCCGCCATAGAGCTGGAAGGCGAGATTGGCCGAGCATTGCATCTCTTCGAGCAACGACCCGACCATATGCGGCAGGCCCTGCCCACCCCATTCCGGCTCGGTGGCGAAGCCGCCCCAACCGCCGTCGCGGAACTGCTTGTAGGCTTCGATGAAGCCCTTGGGCGTGCGCACCACGCCGTTCTCATAGTGGCAGCCTTCCTCGTCGCCCGAGCGGTTCAGCGGGAACAGAACTTCCTCGCAGAACTTCGCGCTTTCATCGAGGACCGCGTCGAGCACATCGCGCGACATTTCCTCATAGCCCGGATATTTCGAGAGACCTTCGACATCGTGCATTTCGTAGAGCGCGAAACGCATGTCGCGGAGCGGAGCCTTATAAGTTGCCATGGCGCAGTCCTCGCCTTAATTGCGTAGCGGTTTGCCGGTTTCGAGCACGGACTCGATGCGGGCGAGCGTGTCGGGATGACGCACCAGCCGCATGAAGCGTTCGCGTTCGAGATCGAGCAAATTCTGTTCGGTGAGCGTCTTGGTCGGATCGGTATCGCCGCCCGACAGAACCTCGGCCAGCGCGCCAGCCACCACCACGTCGTGCTTGGTGGCGATGCCGCGCTTGCGGAAGCTGTCGACCGCGAGGCCGAGCGCCGTTTTGCCGGCCGGACCGGGGAGCGTGAACTCCGGCGCTTTCGGCGGCTTGTAACGCGTCGCCAGCTTCAGCGCCTTTGCCTTGGCATCGGAAAGCAGGCGATAGCGGTTCATAGTGATGCCATCCTCTTCGCGCAGGAAGCCGTGTTCGCGCGCTTCGGCCGCCGACTTGCTGACCGTAGCAACGGAAACCGTCTCGAACACTTTCGCGACCGCCGGCATCGGCCCGTGGGGCAGATGACCATTGGCGCTCCAACGCACGAGCATTTCCTTACAGCCGCCCCAGCCGGGCACCAGGCCGACGCCGCATTCGACCAGGCCGATATAGGACTCGGCATGGGCCTGGATCGCGGACGAGTGCAGCAGAATTTCGCAGCCGCCACCGAGGGCCAAACCAGTCGGCGCGGCGACCGTCGGGAAGGGCGCGTATTTGAGTGCGAGATACGCGTTCTGTCCGGCGGCGATCGACTGCTCGATCTCCTGATAGGCGGCGATATTGGCTGCGAACAGCGCAATGCCGAGATTGGCGCCGGCCGAGAAATTGCCGCCTTCGTTATAGACCACCATCGCCTTGAACTGCTTGGCGACCAGTTTGATCGACTTGCCCAGCAGCTCCATGATCATCGGGTCGAGCGCGTTCATCTTGGTGGTGAACTCGAAGCACGCAACGCCGTCGCCGATATCCCAGAGCGCGGCCGAATGATTCTTCAGCAGCGGCTGGCTGGTGAGCTTGATGTCTTCGAGCATCAGCACACCATCGGCGCGCGCGATATCGTGATACTCGCCATCGATGCCCAGCGCCTGACGCTTGCCGCCTTCGATGCGATAGAATTTGCGGCCTGCCGCGGTTTTCAACAGCGCCGGGACGGGACGATTGTCCGCCGCCAGCTTCTCGGCCAACCAATCGGCACCGAGCTTGTCGATCAGTTCGAATGGACCCCATTTCCAGGCATAACCGAGCCGCATCGCCTCATCGACGGACGCGATATCGTCGACCACTTCCGGCACGAGCCCGAGGACATAGGACAACACCGCCGCCCAGACGCGCCACGCGTACCGGCCCGCCTTGCTCGGCGACGACATCAGCTTGCGCAAGTCGGGCTTACCGCCGCTCAACTCGTCGAGTTCGGCCTTGCGTTCGGGCGCATAGGTGCCGGTGGCGAGGTCGATGACCTCTTTCACCTTGCCGCCATTGGCGCGGTTGATGCGATAGAAGCCACCCTTGCCCTTACGACCGGTGTATCCGTCCGCGATCATCTTGCGCATCAGCGGAATGTCGCGATTGAGGGCCTGGAGCGGATCGTCCTTGGGCAGCGCGGCGACCATGCTGGCCATCACATGCGGCGAGAGATCGATGCCGGTGAGGTCGAGCAGACCGAAGATGCCAGTCTTCGGAATCCCAAAGGGCTTGCCAAAGATCGCATCGGCTTCCTCAACGCGGATGCCGAGATCGAAAGCCTCGATCACCGCGTTCTGCATCCAGAAGATACCAATGCGGTTGGCGATGAAACCGGGCCGGTCTTTGCACGCGATCACACTCTTGCCGAGCGCGAAGTCAGCGAATTCGGACACAGCCTTCACCGCCGTATCGCGCGTCTTCGGCCCCTTCACCACCTCAAGCAGCCGCATATAACGCGGCGGATTGAAGAAGTGGGTGATGACGAAATCCTTGGTGAAGGCGGGCGACATCCCCTCGGTCAAGGTCGAGAGCGGAATCGTCGAGGTGTTCGACGAAACCACCGAGCCCTTCTTACGCACCGTGTCGATGCGCTGATAGAGATCGCGCTTCACATCGAGCTTTTCGATCACGGCCTCGACGATCCAGTCGCAGTCGGCCAACAGGCCGAGATGATCCTCGATATTGCCGGGCGTGATCAGCTTCGCCGCCCTCTTGCTCATCAGCGGCGCCGGATCGGCCTTCTGCATGCGTTCGATCGCAGCGGCGGCCACCACGTTGCGGTCATTGGCGCCCGGCGGAACGATGTCGAGCAGCACGGCGGGAATGCCGGCATTGGCGACATGGGCGGCGATGCCGGCGCCCATATTGCCGGCGCCGATCACCGCGACTTTCTTGATCGCCGGCATTAGATCGCCTCCAGAACCGTCGCGATACCCTGACCGCCGCCAATGCATTGGGTAGCCAGCGCATACTTGCCCTTGGTGCGCTTCAGCAGCGCAGCCGCTTTGCCGGTAATGCGAGCGCCGGTGGCGCCGAGCGGATGGCCGAGCGCGATCGCGCCGCCATCGAGGTTGACCTTCTCTTCGTTCAGCTTCAGATCGCGCATGCAAGCCAATGCCTGCGACGCGAAGGCTTCGTTGAGCTCGATCACATCCAGCTGATCGGCGGTGATGCCGGCGCGGTCGAGCGCCTTCTTGGTGGCAGCGACCGGACCGATACCCATGATCTCCGGCGCACAGCCGGCAACGGCAACACTCTTCACACGCGCCAACGGCTGCAGACCATGCTTCTCAGCATAGTCGGCGCTGCACACGAGAACGGCCGCCGCGCCATCGGTCAGCGGCGAAGACGTGCCGGCAGTGACGGTGCCGTTGACTTCGAAAGCGGGCTTCAGATCGGCCAGCACCTGCGCCGTAGTTTCCGGACGGATGCAACCGTCCTTCTCGACAACGCGATTGCCGCTCTTAATGGCGATGATTTCGTCCTTGAGGCGGCCTTCGTTCTGCGCGGCCGACGCCTTCTTGTGGCTGGCGACAGCGAAACGTTCCTGCTCTTCGCGGCTGATGTTCCACTTCTTCGCGACGTTCTCGGCCGTATCGCCCATGCCCATATAGGCGCCTGCGATCTGCTCGGCGAGCTTCGGATTCGGCATCGGGTTGAAGCCCATCATCGGCACGCGGGTCATGCTCTCGACACCGGCGCAGATGAAAGCATCGCCCGCGCCCATCATGATCGCACCAGCCGCCGTATGGACCGACTGCATCGACGAACCGCAGAAACGGTTGATGGTGGCGCCGGCGACGCTGATCGGCAGACCGGCCAGAAGGCCGACGAGACGCGCCATGTTCAGCCCCTGCTCGCCTTCCGGGAAGGCGCAGCCGAGAAGCAGATCTTCGATCTGGTTCGCATCGATCTTGGAGCGCTCAACCAGCCCCTTCACCAACTGCGCTGCGATGTCGTCGGGGCGGATGCCGGCGAGTTCGCCCTTCTTGGCGGTGGTGAATGGCGAACGGGCGTAAGCGGCAAGAACCACTGCAGTCATCGGTCTGTCTCCTCGTCAGAATAGCGATGCGATATCGGGGTCAGGCCCGGATCGCGGATTGAGCTTTCAGCGCTTGTCGCGCCTGATTGCGGATTTTGGCTAGCTCGGCCAGCGTCTCCTCCAACGCCTGGCGCTGCTTTTCGAGATCATTGATGCGTTCGGTGACCGCAGCCTCGAGCACATGAAGCTGCTCGGTCTGACTGTGATCGTGATTGTAGAGATCGAGATAGTCTTTGACCTCGCGCAAGCTGAACCCGAGCCGCTTGCCGCGCAGGATCAGAATCATCCGCGCACGATCGCGGCGCGAATAGATGCGCGTGGTGCCGGCGCGCTGCGGCGAAACCAGGCCGCGGTCCTCATAGAAACGCAAGGTGCGCGTGGTGATGCCGAGTTCCCGGGCGAGTTCGGCCACCGAATACAGCTTCTCGGCGCGCGATGCGCTGTCCACGTCGTCCATATCTTTAAGGCTCGCCAATTTCGAAGCCGCGGTCATGCTGCGCGCTCCGCCTTCGCCTTGGCGCGCTGCTTCTCTTCGTCCGCCAGCGAGCGGCGCAGGATCTTGCCGACCGTGCTCTTGGGCAGGCTGTCGCGAATCTCGATCTCGCGCGGAATTTCGATCTTGGAAATGTGGCCCTGCAGGAAGGTCATGATCTCTTCGGGAGTCGCCGTCATACCCGCGCGCAGTTGAACGAAGGCCTTGGGTGCTTCACCGCGATATTGGTCAGGAATGCCGATCACCGCCGCCTCGGCCACGGCCGGATGACGATACAGCGCCTCCTCAATCGTGCGCGGATAGACGTTGAAGCCCGAGCAGATGATCAGGTCCTTGAGGCGATCGACCAGGAATAGGTAACCGTCCGCATCGATATAGCCGACATCGCCGGTGCGCAGAGCGCCGTCGATCATCACCCGCGCCGTCTCGTCGGGTCGATTCCAGTAACCGGCCATCACCTGCGGCCCGCGGATACAGACTTCGCCCGATTCGCCCTGCGGCATCAGCTTATTCGGGTCGTCGATCGAACGGATTTCGATCACCGTGCCGGCGACCGGCAGCCCGACCGAGCCCGGCTTGCCCGCAGTGCCCGGCGGGTTGATCGTCACCACCGGCGAGGCTTCGGACAGGCCATAGCCTTCGACCAGCACACAACCCGTCAGCTTCTCAAAACGCACCCGCACTTCGTCAGGCAGCGGCGCACCACCCGAGAGGCAGATGCGGATCGACGACAGATCGACGCCCTTGGTCTTGTCGGCGGCATTGGCGATCGCGGTGTAAAGGGTCGGGACGCCGGGCGCCATGGTCGGGCGACGGCGCGTAACCGTTTTCATCAGCATGTCGAGATCGAGCCGCGGCAGCAGCAGCATCTCGGCACCGCATGCGATGCCAACCAGCATCACGACGGTCATCGCGAAGACATGGAACAACGGCAGAATGCCGAGCACGCGCTCGCTTCCCGGCGTGTATTCAGGAATCCAGCGCACGAGCTGCTGCACTTGAATCGTCAGGTTCGAATGCGTCAGCACCGCCGCTTTGGGAACACCGGTAGTGCCGCCAGTGTATTGCAGCACCGCCGGCGCGCTGGGATCGAGCGCAACCGGTTTTGGCGACCCACCCTGCGCGACAAGCGCGGCAAAGACCGAGTTCTGCGCGTCGGGCTTCGCCTTGATCAGCGTCTTGCGCTTCAACAGGGTAAAAGCGGCGCCCTTAAGTCCGGGCATCGCGCGCCCGAGCGGACAGACGATAATGTGCTGCAGCGTGCCATTGCCGAGCTGCGCCGCGACCTTGTTGTAATGGTCGGCGAGATCGAGCACGAACATGACGCGCGTACCCGAGTCCTGCACCTGGTGGCGGACCTCGGGTTCGGCATAGAGCGGATTGTAATTGACGACCACGCCGCCGACCTTGAGCACAGCGAAGAACGCGATCACCGAATAGGGTGTGTTGGGCAGGAAGAGGCCGACGCGCGTGCCCTTCTCGACGCCGAGGCTTTGTAGTCCCACGGCGGCGCGATCGACCAGTTCGGCAATCTCGCGATAGGAAAAGTGGCGGCCGAGGAAATCAATCGCCGGCGCATTGCTAAACCGGGCGGCGGCCTCGTCGAAAAAGGACGAGAGCAGACCAGCCTGCAAAGGCGCATCGGTAGCGGTAGGCGTGATGGTGCCCGACATTCCGAACGTCTCCCGAATTCGGATTTGGCATCCGATTTTCAAAAAAACTACCATACATTGACGTATACGTCAACTTATGACCGTTAAGGTCATTCCCTGCTACTCACGAACGAAAAAGACTGGAAATCCCTTACGCCTAAAGGCGCTTTTCAGCATCAAGCCATCGGTGTCGCACCAGATATCCCAGTTGAGATCGCCGGTAATTTTGTAGTGGTGCGCATCGTAGGTCTTCGGGCCGATGACCAGCTTTTCCATCCCCTTGTCGGCGACTTCCGTTTTTAACTGCTCGAAATCGGCGATATCGAAAAAGTTCTGATGAGCCGCCAGCGACTTCACCCAAAGGGTGAAGGGAGGTATGTCACCCGCGACGATTTGTGATTTGCCGTCCGCGTCGCCGACCAACTGGTTGCCATCGCGATGGACCGACACATGGTGCTTCGTACCATCGTCGTTGGTATCGGAAACGAAGCTCTGCAGTACGTTGCCCTTCCACACTTCCGTGCGATCATGGTCGTAGTGGAACTTCAGGAACAACACGTTCACCAGCGTGTGCGTATGCACTTTGACCGTCGTAATGTCGCCGTCGTGGGTGATCGTGTAGTGATCGTGACCGACCTGATCGCTCTCCTTGTAGATCGTGAAGTCCAGCTCTTCCGCCTGCGCTGCAGCGGCAAACCCAATCGTTGCAGCGAAAGCCAGGGCGCCGATGCGCCCGAAAGACGCGGCACTCATTCGCTGAGCGACGACGCGAGTTTCATCGCAACGCCCATCGAGCCCGAGATTTTCAACTTGCCCAGCGTATAGGCGAGCATCGGGTCCAAACTGCCTTCGATCAGCTTGAGCATCGTCGAGCCGCTGGCCTTAATGGTGCAGGCCGGATCGGCATCGTCATCGGCCAGCTTGGCCACCGCTCCCCGCGCATCGACGACATATTTGCCGTCGTCTCCAAAATCGAAGGCGATGATCGCGCCCAATCCACCCAGGCGCGGCATCATCGCGGTCAAACGGTCCTTCAAACTCTCGTCAGCCAAGATTGTCTCCCCAATAAGCAATCGCCCGGGATGGTAGGCGGGGGAACGGGCGCGGTCCAGCCGTCGCCCGCCCATCGCCACATGACAGTTAAATCTCAACAATCCCGCGGTTGCACGTGGCTAAATTCACCTATACTGTCTCATAAATTTGTTATTTGGAGTTATTATCATGACATCAACTGTAGAATCTTCTGCGACTGGTGGCGTGAGCAATTCGGCCGGGGGTTGGGGCGATCTCTGGCGCAAAGAAGATTGGTGGGCGATCTGGATCGGGCTCGGTCTATTGGTCGCCGCGCTTCTGTTTTTCGCAGGCGACTCGACCGGTCTGAAGTGGATCGCAGTTGCGCCAGCGAAGTGGGCGGACTTTGGCCAGCTTGGGGATTTCTACGCCACGAATTGGATACGGTTCGTCGCGCAGTTCGTGTTGTGGGGCCTGCTGTTCGGCGCGGCATCGTCTGCGCTCGGCTTCAAGCTGCGCAGCTTCCTCGCCTCTTTCGCCGGTCTCTACATTTTGTCGATCGTCGTCCTTACGGTCGGCGCCTGGGCGCAGGCTTCGAAATACAATCTCGAACCGCCGCTGGTAGCGCTCGTGCTCGGCCTGCTGGTCGTCAATCTCAATCTGGTGCCGCGCTCGCTCGATGCCGGCTTCCGCGTCGAGTTTTACATCAAGACCGGCATCGTGCTGTTGGGCGCGACGCTGCCGCTCAATCTGATTCTCTGGGCGGGCCCGCTGGCGATCCTGCAGGCTTCGATCATTTCGATCATCACGTTCCTGACGATCTATTTCGTCGCGCGACGCCTGGGTCTCGACCATCACTTGGCCGCGGTTCTGGGTGTAGGCGGATCGGTCTGCGGCGTGTCGGCGGCCATCGCCGTATCGGGCGCCATTGGTGCGCGCAAGGAAGTCGCGCCGATCGCGATCACCCTCGTCATCTTGTGGGCGATCGTCATGATCTTCGTGCTGCCGATCGTGGCGCGTTCGCTTGGCTTACCGACCGGTGTCGCCGGTGCATGGATCGGTAGTTCGGAATTCGCCGATGCCGCAGGCATTGCCGCTGCGCAGACCTATGCCGGCTATGCGGGCACGGTGCCCGGCATTGACGGCAACGGCGAACAGGCCGTGGCCGCCTTTACGCTGATGAAGGTGATCGGCCGCGATGTCTGGATCGGCGTTTGGGCCCTCGTCCTCGCGCTGATCTCGATCACCCGCTGGGAAGAGAACCGCCTGACCAAAAACCCGACCGGTTCGGAAGTTTGGAAGCGTTTCCCAAAATTCGTGCTGGGTTTCATCATCGCCTCGATCATCGTCTCGATCGCGGCGAGCGGCCACGCCTTCGCCGACTATAACAAGACGCTGGGCGCGGCTGTGGTCGCACCGGTCAAAGATCTGCGCACCTGGGCCTTCACCTTCGGCTTCCTCAGCATCGGTCTCTCGACGCGGTTCAGCACGCTTGCAAAAGCGGGACGCAAACCATTCCTCGCCTTCACCTCGGGCGTGGCGGTCAATGTGGTATTGGGATTCCTGCTGTCGGCCGTTGTCTTCGCGGGTTACTGGACAACGCTCGGGAAGTAGATCGCCCGCTTAGGGATGCGTGGTCGGATCGTTGGGATCGTAGGGGCGCTGATACGTTCCCTGCGGCGTCACGGTTCCCTCGTCCGATCGCGACATGCCGAAGCCGACCGAAGCGCCGTCGTTACCGTTGCCGAACATGTGTAAGTAGCCGTTCGTCGACGTACCACCACCGCCCGATAGTTGGTCGGACATACCGTCCGCCAGATTGTCGGGATCAGCGAACTTCGCTGTGCCATCGGAATTGATGGGTGCGGTCTCGGTCGAAAATGCGAAAGCCGGCCCAGCAACGGCGACTATCGAGAGCATCAAGGCGGCGAGCAGAGCGAATTTCACCATCGTGTAACCTCACGTAACGCGGGCTACCCCCAACCCGGCGGCGATGCTAGGCTCTCGTCCCTACGCTGTGCAAGAGCGATAGGACCATGATTTCGCCGT
>DASXEH010000061.1:0-2490 GCA_036490215.1 Magnetospirillaceae bacterium | reverse complement strand
CGGTCGGCGCGACCATCGTCGATGCCTTCGTGCTCGCCTGCTATCTCGAAGAGAATGCGACGCGGCAATATATGGCGATGCAGATCGGCAAGCCCTACGTCTTCACCGACGAGGACCAGAAGGCTGCGCGCGAGAAATTATGGTCGCCGAGCCTGTTCCAGCGCACCTGGGATCATTTCAAGTCGAAGCTGTGAGTTAAAGCGAATCGCAGCAGCATGGACCTTCTCCTCTTGCCGGAGGCGGTAGATCGTCTCCCGTGAAGTTTAAGCGCTTAGGCTGCGATTATGAGGATTTGTGAACGTCGGAGCGCGCCGAGGTCGGTCCAGAGAGCGGCCAACAAAAGAGCGAACCAGGCCAGGATACGCCGGAAGTTATATCCGACGGCGGCGAGGACGGCATTGATCGCATCGCCGGCCTGGCCTGCGAGATAGTTGCGGCCCAGGCGATGCTCGGATTTGGCGTGGCCGATGACCGGCTCGACCGCCGCTCTTCGCCGCATTTCGCGTTTGATCGCTGCCGTCACGCCGCGCTTCTGGCCGGCGGTATAGACCTTGAAGCGATGGCCCGGCGGCGCATTGTGGCCTTTGTAGCCAGCATCGGTGAGGATGCGCTGGAGCGACACGCCGACCATCCCTTCGATCTCGGGAAGGACGATGCCGAGCGTGTGGCCGTCATAAGGTTTGCCCGGCAGCGCCTTGGCGTGAACGATGAACTGGCCGCCTTTCGAATGCGCGAGCGTCGTCGCGATGGAGACCTTGACGCCGAACTCGTAAGGCTTGTGCGGCTTGCCCTTGCCAATGCACTCCACTTCCGGCGCATGCAGGCTGAAGACGCGAAGGTCCGTCCCCGCCGGCGCGCCTTTGACCGGACGCAAATTCCTGTTCTGGGCATGAACCCGGCGCGCCAGCATGAGTTCTTTGGCGAAAGTCTGCTCGAGCAGAGCCTCGCCTCTGATCTTGCGCGTGACGTCGCGCATCACGCGGCCGAGCTGGGTCTTGAGGCTTTTCAACGCGCGTCTGGCGCGTTTGAACTGTTTGGCATGGGCGTAGCGCTGCTGCTGGATCAGCGCGCGCTTGCCGACGCGCTGATAAGATTGCCGCAGCGCGACGCCGTGCTTGTTGGCGAGCCGCACCAGGCGCTCGCGGGCGCGATGCATCAGCCGCGCGTCGGTCGGAAACGCCACTGCCTTCGGCTGCACCGTCGTATCGACGACGACCTTCGTAAAGTCGGCGGGCTTGGCGGCGCCCGCCCGCGTTGCAGTCGCCAGACTTTCCTGCAACAGCGCGACGAGCTTCTCCTCGCCCATACGTTGGCGCCAGATCGTCATCGAGGAACGGTCGAACGGCAAGGTGTGCTGGAAGAACTCCTCGCCGCAGAACAGCTGATAATAGGGGTTCTCGATCCAGCGCGCGCACAACACCTCGTCGGAGAGGTCATGCATGTGTTTGAGGATGGCGAGGCCTGCCATCAGCCGCGTCGGCAACGGCGGCTGGCCTGGCCCGGCGCTGTAGACGCTGCCGAAACGGCTTTCCAGAAACCGCCAGTCGATCGTCCGCGCGAGCTTCGCCAGCGGATGGTTCATGTCGACGATCTGGTCGAGCCGTGCCTTGAAAAGATCGGTCTGGCCAGTCTCGCGTCGTTCTCTCGGCAGCATCGAATCATCCTCGAACGTGATCCGATGCGCAGTGAATCACGGCCGAAACCGCCGATCAATTTGCAAGAAAACCAATCCCCACACCGCCAATCCCGGCAAACACGAATACATGCAAGAGCCGAACACTCACAAGAAATCAGCTGTTTGAGTATAATTCACGGGCGACTACCGAAACTTGAATCTCGTCATGATCGCAGGCCATGCGCTGCGGCAGTTCATTTCTGTTGACCTGCCGATTAATACTTTCAAGTTGGCCCTCTGTCATCGCATTGACCCTGGTCATGACGGCGGTATCGAGCGGGTCCAGCTTCTTCACCGCGGCAATAAGCGATTGCCGAACGAGCCCCGTTCTTGATGGATCCATAGCCGCGGCGAGCAGAGCCGCCCACAGATCTTTCAATCCTTCCCGGGTCCCATCAATTGCGGCCTCAAGCAACGGAATTCCTATTGACGGGCTGACGGCCTTTAAAGGCGCATTCAACCCACGACGGTGAGGAATATTATTGGTTTCGTCCATCAGCTCAGCGGCGCGCCGAATTCGAATGTGCGCCATTTTATCCGCGTACAGGTAGCCGGAGAGGTTCTCGAGCGGGCGCCCGATTACGCGACCAATGAAGCCAGTGCCGCCGAGGGCGCTGTCAATAGCGGGCAGCGCACGGGCGGCCTCTCTTAAGAAGTTCCGCGTTCCCCGAATTCAGCAGCTCGCCACTCATGTTCGTCCCGCCATCGTTCCGTTGTTTATCGGAGGCGGCCACGTAGTGACACGGCAGTGATACGCACCGAGGAATAGGGTGACACGCTTCTACAATTTCAAGCGATTTCAGTTAGTTATCTTG
>DASXEH010000050.1:0-25927 GCA_036490215.1 Magnetospirillaceae bacterium | reverse complement strand
GACCAGTGGACGGTCAAGCTGACCAGGTCGACCTCGGCGCTACCGATCCGCCCCAGGCTCTGTGCCAGTTCCAACTGATGCCGGTTGCGCAGCAGCGCATCTTCCGCCTGCTGGCGATCGGTGATGTCCTGAAAGGTCGATATCAGCTTGGCGGGCTGGCCTTGCCGGTCGCGGATGATTTCGGCGTGCCGCAGCAGCAGGCGGCGTTGACCGTCGGGGCGGTTGATGCGAAGCACGCGCGGCTGCGAGGCCGTTCCCGCCAGTTCGATCTCTCGCATCGCATGAACCGTCTCGTAGTCCTCGGGTGCGATGACGGTCATGAAGGTGTCGAACGATGCGGTTGTCGTTTCGGGATCGAGGCCGAGCAGGCGATACAGCTCCTCCGACCAGAAGACCTCGCGGGTGCGCAGCTTGATCTCGGCGCTGCCGATCTTGCCCACGCTTTGCGCACGCGCCAGATGTTCACGGTTGCGCCGCAAATCGGTGGCGGCCTGCCGTATGTCGGAGATGTCTTGGATGGTGATGATCACGGTGTGCGGCGCGCCATGCGCATCGCGCAACACATCGGCCACCCGCCGCACCCAGACGATTTCCCCGTCGGGCCGCAAGATGCGGAACTCGATCGGATCGCCGACCCGCCCGGCGCGATTTTCGAGCGCCGTATGGCGATGCAGGTCCCGATCCTCGGGATGCGTAACCGCCATGGCCTGTTCCAGCCCGGGCGCGACGACGGACGGATCGACGCCGTACAAGGCATAGGTGCCCGCGGTCCAATCGACCTTGCCGGTTTTCAGATCGATCCGGCTGCTACCGAGCTTGCCGATCCGTTGCGCATGGAGAAGATATTCGTGGCTGGCAAGCAGGGTGGCGTCGAACGGCGCAACGTCGCCCCTGTTTGGGCCGCTGCCGTTCCGATCGTCGTCAGGCGGCGGCGCGCCGAACAGGGATTTTGCGCGGCGGATCCAGTTCATAGTCAATGCTGCCACACCAGCGGGACGCGGCCCCACCGCTCTGCTGCGCTCTAATCGACTGGCTTCCGTTGCCACTGTCGATCCCTCCCCGGGCGCCCGCTTCATTGCGAAGACCGATCGTTATGCGCGCTGCAAGTTTAACGCGAAATACTGAGAAGCCGACAGTCGATATGTGTACGTATTTACCCATGGTTGACAGGCTGAGTGCAGTGCAACCGGAAAATAGCATTCAACTGCGTGCGGATTTTCGCCACGCCTTTGCAAAGGTGATAAAGGCGGCCAAAGCGGCGGGTGGCTGGCGGCGGCTCGGATAATAGAGGAGGGGGCCGGGGAAGGATGGCCACCAGTCTTCGAGCACCGGAACGAGACGGCCGCTCCCTATCGCTTCGCGTACATAGCCGTCGAAGGTCATCACAAAACCCAATCCTTCGATAGCCGCCTGCAATAGAAGCGCGGAATCGGTCGCCGTCAGCGGCCCGGTCGGCACGATCCTGACCGTACGGCCGGCCTTTTCGAATTCCCAGGGCAGCACCGCGCCGCTGGGGAACGAGGTCCATAGGCACGGCATACCCAGAAGATCGCGCGGATGCTTCGGCTTGCCGGTCTTCTTCAGCAGCGCCGGCGATGCCAGGGTCGCATAGCGCTGCTCGGGCCCGAGCGGCAGCGCCACCATATCCTGCGCCAGATGCTCCTCGTAGCGGACGCCGGCATCGAAACCGGCGGCCACGATATCGATCAGCGACGCATCGACGACGATCTCCATATGGATTGCCGGATGCTGGGCCAGGAACGCCGTCACCATCGGCGCCAGTACCAGATGCAGCGCCGGCGCGGGCATGTTGATGCGCAACCGGCCCGAGGGCGTGGCGTTCATCGTCCGCACCGCCGTCACGGCATCGAAAACCTCGCGCAACGACGGCGCAATCTTGGCCAGCAGCACCTCGCCGGCTTCGGTCGGCGCCACGCTGCGCGTCGTGCGGTTGAGCAGACGCACGCCCAAGCGTTCTTCGAGATCGCGCAGACGCTGGCTGAGGCTCGAGACCGAAACCCGCTGCTCCAACGCGGCGCGGCGGAAACTGCGCAGCCGCGCGACGGCAACAAAAGCGTTCAGATCGCGCAGATCGATGTCATTCATTGTTCGATATAGTGAACAGACCATATCGAATTGTCCAGATTATCGCAGGCCGCCGTCTGCGGCATACCTATGCCCGTCGCGGCGGGATGCCGTCGCGCGGTGTAGGATGACAGCGGAATGGAGGCAGCGATGAATCAGCGCAAACTCGGCAAAACCGGTCCCCAGGTTTCGGCCCTCGGGCTTGGTTGCATGGGCATGTCGGACTTTTACGGCCCGGCCGATCGCGGCGAGAGCATCGCCACGATCCATGCCGCGCTCGATGCGGGTGTCACCCTACTCGACACCGGCGATTTCTACGGCATGGGCCATAACGAAATGCTGATCGGCGAGGCTCTGCGCGGCAAAAAGCGCGAGAGCGTGGAGATCAGCGTCAAATTCGGTGCGCTGCGCGATCCGAAAATGGGCTGGGCCGGGTATGACTCGCGCCCTGTGGCCGTGCGCAACTTCCTGACCTATACGCTGCGCCGGCTTGGCGTCGACTACATCGACATCTATCGCCCGGCGCGGCTCGATCCCACCGTGCCGGTCGAAGACACGGTCGGCGCGATCGCCGACATGATCAAGGCCGGCTATGTGCGCCATGTCGGCCTGTCCGAGGTCGGTGCCGAGACGATCCGGCGCGCCGCGGCCACCCATCCGATCGCCGATCTGCAGATCGAATACTCGCTGATCTCGCGCGGCATCGAAGACGCGATCCTGCCCACCTGCCGCGAACTCGGCATCGGCATCACCGCTTACGGCGTTCTCTCGCGCGGCCTGATCAGCGGCCATTGGACGCCGGCCAGCGGCACCGGCAAGGATTTCCGCAGCATCAGCCCTCGGTTCCAGGGCGAGAATCTGACCGCCAATCTGGCGCTGGTCGAAAAGCTGCGTGCGGTGGCCGGTTCGCTCGGCGCATCGGTGGCGCAGGTCGCCATCGCCTGGGTCGCGGCGCAGGGCAACGACATCGTGCCGTTGGTCGGTGCGCGCAAGCGTGAGCGTCTGACCGAGGCGCTGGGCGCGCTCGATCTCAAACTGTCGCCGCAGGCCTTGGAGTCGTTGGCGGCGGCCGTGCCGAAGGGCGCGGCGGCAGGCGAGCGCTATCCGGCGGCGCAGCTTGCCCATATGGACAGCGAACGTCCGCTCGCCAAGCACTGAGCGCCATCGATCGGGGCCGGGTATCGCCCGGTCCCGACGCGTTCAGCCGCGCGCCCGTTTGATCGCCGCAAGCAGGGCTTCGCGATCGAATGGCTTTTCCAGAATTGCCGTGCCGGGATCGAGACCCGCATGATCCACGGCGTCTTGCTGCGGATGGCCGGACATATGCACCACCTTCACATGGGGCATGTCGCGGGCGACCTGACGGGTGAGCTCTTTCGCATCGGGCTCGCCGGGCAGCACCAAGTCGAGGAACACGATGGTGATCTCGGGCCGCTGGCGCAGACTATCCAACGCCTCGGCCGCGGAGCCGGCCGCGAACGCGGCATAACCCGACTTCTTGAGTTGCAACATCAGCATCTCGCGCATGTCGGGATCGTCATCGACCACCAAAATCGATTCCCGATTCGCGGCCACCGGCGGCAGTTTGGTGTGCGGCGCCGTGCGCCGGCGCGTCTTGACCGGCCCTGAGCCGCGCGGCAAATAGAGTTCGACCGTAGTGCCGCGGCCCAGCGCAGTATCGATGCGCATGAAGCCCTGCGAGCGCTGCACGAAGCCGCGCACCATGCTCAGGCCCAAACCGCTGCCTTTGCCCGCGGGCTTGGTGGTGAAGAAGGGTTCGCAGGCTTTTGCCAGCACCTCTTGCGTCATGCCCGATCCGGTATCGGACAACGACACCACGACATAGTCGCCGGGCGGGGCGTCGGCCAGCGCAGCCGCCTTGGCTTCGTCGAGGTGCAGGTTGCGCGTCGCGATCAGAACCCGCCCGCCGCGTGGCATCGCATCGCGCGCGTTCAGCGCCAAATTGAGCAGCGCGTTCTGAAGTTGGATCGGGTCGGCTTCGCAGGTCCACAGGCCGCGCGGATGGCTGGCCTCGACGCGCAAGCCGCGGCCCAGAAACTGGCCCATCAGCTGCAGCAGATCGCCGACCGTCTCGTCCGGTCGGAAAACGACGGGATGCAGGCTCTGGTCGCGCATGAAGGCGAGCATGCCGCGGGTCATCTGCGCGGTTTGTTCGGTGGCGCGTTTGCAGGCGCGGATCTGTTCGTGAATCTCGGGAAGGCCGGCGGTTTTCTCTTCGACCAGATCGAGCTGGCCGACCACGATGGCGAGGAGATTATTAAAGTCGTGAACCAGACCGCCGGCCAGCTGGCTGGTGGTCTCCATCTTCTGCACCTGAATCAGCCGCTGTTCGAGCGCGTCCCGTTCTTGTTTCAAGCGTTTCAGCTGGGTGATGGGCTTCACGGCGACACCAATCTACGCGCAGCCCGATCGCCATAGGCGAGACAAAGCGCCGCACTCTACATGGGCGATAGTGGAGATCGTAAAATAGTGATGGATGCCGGAAAGAAGACTGGAAGAAGAGTTTTGATCGAATTTCGATCGCGCCACAGTCTTTCGTTTTTGCGGTGTCATTCCCCCTCCACCGTCTCCTCGCCTCCCCAGACGAGTCCGCCGTTTCTCGGCGGTAACCAGGGTTGAGTATAACGGATTGATTTTCCTATATAAGTCCTATTCGCCATGCACATAATATGAGACTAGAGCAGATATAGCGCTGCGCGCGGGCCGATGGCCGCACATCTGGGGAGGCCTCATGGCATGCGCATGAAATACTTCAAAACTTTTGAAGTGAAGCGCGCGGCTCCGTGGTTTTCGTGGCGCGCCACCATCGTCTGCCGAAAATTCTTACGCACCGGCCGCGCGGTTGACGCCCTGCCGCTCCCATCGTAGACCGAGGCCATGTCAAATCTGATTCTCGTCATCGTCATCGCCGTGATCGCCGTCGCGGCCGTTATGACTTGGGCGCTGATGCGCGGCCGCAGCCGCAATAGCGCCGATCCTTTCCTGCGCATCGGCCAGGATCTGGAACGGGTCGAGCGCGCGTTGCGGGCCGATATCGGCACCGCGCGCAGCGACCAATCGGATCAGGCCAAGGGCCTGCGCGAAGAAGTCGGCGGCACGCTGCGCGGCATCCAGGCGCTGCTTGAACAGCGCCTCGAAACCGTGCGCCAGACAGTCGAGACCAATCTGCTCAAACTGCAGGAAGACAACGCCGCCAAGCTGGAGGCGATGCGCCAGACGGTCGATGAGAAATTGCAGGGCGCGCTGGAAAAACGGCTCACCGACGCCTTCGGCCAGGTCTCCGAGCGGCTGGAGCAGGTCCACAAAGGCCTCGGCGAGATGCAAAGCCTGGCCTCGGGCGTGGGCGATCTTAAGCGCGTTCTCACCAATGTGAAAACCCGCGGCACCTGGGGCGAAGTGCAACTCGGCAATCTGCTGGAGCAGATGTTCGCGCCTGATCAGTACGAGCACAATTTCGCGCCGCACCCCGAATCGGCCGAACGCGTCGAATATGCGGTGCGCTATCCCGGCGATGGCGACCAGTCGGTGTGGTTGCCGATCGATGCCAAATTCCCGCAAGAGGATTACGAGCGCCTGGTCGAAGCCGAGGAGCGGATGGACCGCGACGGCGTCGAAACCGCCAGCCGCGCGCTGGAACGCCGCGTGCAGTCCTTTGCCAAAGATGTGAGTGCAAAATACATCAACCCGCCGCGCACAACGAGTTTCGCCATTCTCTTCCTGCCGACCGAAGGGCTCTACGCCGAACTGGTGCGCCGGCCCGGCTTCGCCGAGGCGCTGCTGCGCGAGCAGAACGTGATGCTGTGCGGCCCGATGACGCTGAACGCGGTGCTTGTCGGGCTGCTCGCCGGCTACCGCACGCTCGCGATTCAGAAACGCACGGGCGAAATCCAGACGCTGCTGTCCGCGGTGAAGACCGAATTCGCGAAATTCGGCGATGCGCTGGATCGCGTGCGCAAGAAGATCGACGAGGCCGGCAACAGCATCGATCAGGTGACGGTGCGCAAGCGCGCGGTGGAGCGGAAACTCAAAGGCATCGAATCGCTCCCCGCTCCCCAGGCGAGCCAGGTGCTCGATCTCTCCTCGGAGGATTTGGGCGCCGAGGCGGATGGGGAGTAAAAATATTTTTTAAGTCGCCATGGCCGGGCACGCGAGCGATGCTCGCGTCCGGCCATCCACGCTTGATCCCATAGCGTCATTCCCGCGAAGGCGGGAATCCAGGACCGTTTCCCGCGCGGCCCCTGGACCCCCGGTCCTGCTTCGCAGGCAAAGAATAGGTAGCGCGCGAAGCGCGCGGCGCGGGGGTGACGAACTTCGGGTAATCCCCTACACCCTCACCAATCCCCCCATCGGCGTCACGGTGGCGCTGTTGGGGAACACGGCGTTGGCCAGTGCGGTATCGGGCACGCCGAGGTGGTCGCGCAGCAGGCCTTTCATCACCGCGCGCAGATCGGTGGTCGGCATCAGGTCGCGCGCCTGATAAAGATTCCCGCGCGACAGGCCCGGCCACTTCGCGACGACGCGGCCGCCCGCCACCGCACCGCCGGCGATCAGCACGGCCGTCGCTGTCCCGTGATCCGTGCCATTGGTGCCGTTCATCGCCACGGTGCGGCCGAACTCGCTGGCGGCGACGACCACGGTCTTGTTCCAGGCCGGACCCATCGCCTGCGCCATCGCGGCGATGCCATCACCGAGTTGGGTGAGCGCGTCGGCCATGCGGCCCTTGTCGAGGCCCTGGCCGACATGAGTGTCCCAACCGAGTGCTTCCATCACGGCGATGCGCGGGCCATCGGGTGCGGCGAGAAGCTTGCCGGTGGCCTCGGCCAGCGCGGCGAACTGGCTGCGCTTCTGCTTCTGACCGTTCTGCGCATTCTGTCCGTGCTGGCCGGCCATCATGCCGTCGTCGGACAGCGTGTTGGCAACGAAGGTTTCGCCCTGCACACCCTCTTCAAAGGCCAAGCCGAATTGCTTGTCGTCGGCATAGAGCGCTCTGATCCGTTCGATCGTGTCGGGCGCAAGACCGGGCAGCGGCGAGGGCGACCAGGAGTTGACCGGCACCGCGCCGCGGATCGCGAGCGGAATGCCCTGGCTGACCGCGAGACCGGTAGAATGACCGGCATCGATCGCTTTGAGCGTGCGGTTGACCCAGCCATCGTTCAGCAGATGCGGCCGCGTGGCGCCGCTTTCCAGCACATCCTGTCCGTCGAAATGCGAACGGTCGCGATAGGGCGAGGCAACGGCGTGGACCACCAGGAACTCGTGCTTGTCATAGAGCGGCTTCAGCGGCGCCAGCGCGGGATGCAGCGCGAAGAAGCCGTTGAGATTGGTCGTATTCGACGCCGTCATCGCCAACCCACCGCGCGCTGCGGCATAGTCGCGATCGCCCAGCGGAATCACCGCATGCAGCCCGTCCATCGCGCCGCGCAGCACGATGAAGACGAAGCGGCGATCGCCCGGCGCATTCGCCAGCGCAAGGCCCGGCGCGGCCAGGATCAAGGGTGTCGCCGCCGCGCCGATCAGAAAGCCGCCCAGAAATCCACGTCGCGTGGACCTCATGCTCATCTCCTCTCGAATTCGCGGCTGGCGATCCATAGCATCGTCGCCTCGCGCGCATCGGCGGCGCTCGAAATCGCCTGACGCGTTGCCGGACTCATCACCGGGCCGATCGTCGCATCGGCCAATTCCAAAGCTTTCTTGGTCGCGTCGGCGCTGGGCACGCGCTGGCCCACCTGATGCGCCCATTCGATCCGGCGCATCAGCGCCTCGGGTCCCAGCCAGCCATCGGCACGGTCGGGCCAACCGGCGGGCGAGGGCGCACCGAAGGGTGCCTGACCGAGCAGCACCAGCGACCGGAAGATCATCTTGTCCTCGACCGGCGGGTTGCCGAGCGCACGCAAAGTCGCCACCACCAGATCGTTGGGCGTGCGCACCTTGGCCAGCGGCTCCTGCCAGGCTTCGGGGCGTTGGATCAGCGTGCGCATCGTTGCCGTCAGATCGCCATCGGTCGCGTGGAAGGTGGCGGCCACGGCGTCGACGGCCGGTTTCGGCGGATCGTCGGCGATGAAATGGCGGACCAATTTTGTGGCGATGAAGTGTGCGGTGGACGAATGCCGCGAGAGCATGTCGAGCAGGGCCACGCCCTCGCTGACACCCGCTTCGCGGATGGTGACGTTGAGCAGGCTCTTATCGCCCGGTTCGTGGAAGCGCGGTTCGAACATGAAGCGGCCCTGCGGTCCGCCCTGCCCGTGCTCCAGCGTCCAGCCGGTGAAGACTTTGGCGCAGGTGGTCACATCGGCTTGGGTGTAGTTGCCCACGCCCAGCGTGTGCAGCTCCATCAGCTCTCGCGCGTAGTTCTCATTGAGGCCTTTGTCGCGGCGGCGGCCGGCGATCGAATTCGGACCGATCGATTTCGCATTGTCGAGATAGAGCAGCATGCCCGGATGGGTGGCGGTGGCCAGCAGCAGGTCGCGGAACTTGCCGAACACATGGGGCCTGATCGCTTCGCGTTCGAATGCGCCCGCGAGTGCGACCAATTCGCCGCGCATCGTCGACACGGTGAAGTGGTTCGACCAAAACGTGACGAGCCGTTCGTAGAGCGGCGTCGCGCTGCCGGCGGCCAGACGAGTCCGCGCGCCCACTTCCGCCAGCAGAATGTCGCGCAGCGGCGTGCCCATCTGCGGTTTGGGCTGGCCATCCGCTTTCGCCGCCTTGCGCGCCTCTCTCACCGTGCGCATCTGCTCGAATAAGGCAGCCGAAGAGTGCAAGGTGGAAAGTTCGGGCGCGGGCGCCGGCTGACGTAATTGCGTCAGTAGCCAGGAATGGGGATCAGGTTCGATCTGTGTCCAATCGCCGGGCGCTGCGCCGGAACCGAATCGCGTGAGAGCGATAAACGACTGAAGATCATACATCTACGGTTCGAACCTCGCCGCACGCGCAGTGGTTTCACTGCCTTAATTCCCATGCGTTTCCCATGGGTTACGCTTTTATAACTATCTCGCCACGCCTTAATCACATGCTAGGATTATGGCTTGTTTGAGGGTGTTCGCAGAGCACGCATTGATGGTCGATACCGCCACTCAGAAGGCTTCTGCCGAGGCCGCGTCGACGCCTGCGCCTGAGCCGTCTGCGTCTCCCGAACCAATACCCGCTGAAATAAATGTCGCCGCTGACTCGTCTGTCGCGGCACAGCCCGAAGGCGAGATCGAAGCGCCGGCCGATGGCAGCGAAGCGCTGGTCGCTTTCCGCCATCCGTTCTTCAACAAATTGCAGATGGCGTATTTCCGCTACATCGAGAATACCACCGAAGCGGTGCTGATGGTCGAATACGGCGATCAGCAAGTCGCGCTGTCGATGCACGGCATCCGCAAGGAACTCGAGCTGCAGGAAGACGATCCCGATTGGAAGATGCTCGACCTGATTCCCAAGGGTCTGAAATTCGTCACCACGCTGTCGGTGGGCGATCCGCTGCCGTCGGAGATCATCAGCGGCAAGGCGTCGTGGCAGTTGACGCCGAAGCATGCGCAGGTGGCCTATCAGCGTCTCGCGCTGAAGCTGATGGCTTGGATGACCGGCGGCACGGCCGACACCAGCACCGCCACGCATACGGGCGACGACATCCTGGCGCAGGTGCAGGACCCCGAAGTGCGCAAGAAGATCGCCGCCGCCTTCGACGAGGCCGCCGAGGCGCTGGGTCTGGGGCGCGATCGCCGCGAGGAAGTGGTCGGTTATCTCGAATCGCTGGCACAGGAACTCGGCTATATCGAAGCGCTGCGCGATCGCTTCGCGCGCATCGTCAAGGTCGGGCGCCGACTGAAGGATTTCCAAGTGCTGGGCAAGCGCCAGGGCAGCGGCCAGCGCGTGGCCGATGTGATCGATCAGGGCGCACGGCTGATCCGCCCCGCGGCCGATCAGTTCGTGCAGCTGTTCAAGGACACCGACGCGCTGACCGCCGAAATCATGACGGTGCTGAAGAATCTGGAGGGCTATACCGTCCAGATTCAGGAAAAGCGCGACGAGATCCATCAGCGTTTGAATCCCTGGAACGAGATTCTCGATGCCTGGGAAAAGATCAAGGACAACGAGATCACCTCGCAGGTGGTGGAAGCCGCCGCGCGCACCGTGCGCATGCTGGCGCCGCGCTACATGCCGACCAAGGAATGGACGCTGCGCCTGAAACAGGATCAGCAGCGCAAGGCCTCCGTGAAATCCTGGCGCTCGCCCGAAATGCAGCGCGAGGATATCAACAAGGTGGCCGGCCGCATCATGCGGTGGTGAGGGCGCGATGCGGGTCGCCGAGACGATCGCCGCCGGCCTCGCTTTTCTGAGTGCGTCGTTTCTCGCAGTCTCCGCGGCCTATGCTCAACCGCCCGTCGATTACCAGGACCCGCCGCCCTATCCCGATGGCGCGGGCGAAATTGCCATGCCGCTCACGCCGGGTCAGGTCCATGGCACGCTGTCGGCCACGCCGCTGACCGGCACGGGCAATTTCCAACGCATGCCGATGATCGACGAAAGCGGCTTCATCGTCGTCGACACCCGCAAGGAACCGTATTGGAAGGCCGGGCTGCTCGATCCGGTGCTGACCAATGCCTGCCGCATCGGCAACTTCACCTCGGTGCCGCTCAACCGCATGGTCGTGCGCTTCGAGTCGAGCGATGGCCGGGCTGCGCTCTCCTATATCCCGCCCGATCGCCGCCATCTGCTGGTCGACACCCAGAACCTGGCCAAGCCCGGCGAGATTTATTACTTCTTCGATGCCTCCTACACCGACTGCCAGGTCTATGTGGAGAACCCGGCCAAGCCGCTGCGCCGTCTGACGGCCGGCACCTCGCTCGACAAGCCCGATCCGAAGGCGCTGGCCAAAAAGAAAGCCTTGATCCAAAGTTGGGAGAAGCCGGCCGCTGCGCAGCAGCAGTCTCCGCCGGCACAGCAGACGCCGCCCCAACAGCCATAGGTTTCCGATGAACAAACCCGTGCCGCAGGCCTCGCTTCCGCAAGGTGGCCGCAAGCGCATGATCATGTCCGCGCCGGTGGGCCGCATCGGCACCGATACGCCCGACGACGAGAAGGCGATGCTGGCCCAGCTCGACGCCAACACCGTCTTCATGATGGGCGACAATCCGGCACTGCCGAAGATGCCGGACAAGCCGACCCTGCTCGACTTCTTCCGGCTTCGCATGGGCGACATCACCTTTCGCCACCTGCTGATGAGCGGCAAGATGGCGCTCGAAGCCGGGCAGGGCGAGACGGTGGTGATGGCCTGCCTGCTGCACGATATTTCCAACGCCGCGCTGATCCGCGCCGATCACGGCTATTGGGGCGCACAGCTGATCGCGCCCTATGTCAGCGAAGAGGTGGCATGGTCGGTGAAGTATCACCAGGCGCTGCGCTATTTCGCCGATGAAGCGGCGGGCTATACCTATCCCGAGTCCTACAAGCGCTTCTTCGGTCCCGATTATGTGCCGCCCGATTACATCAAGCAGGCCCATGACGACGCACGCAAGCACCGCTGGTATATGAGCGCGCGCTCGGTGACCATCTACGACATCTATTCCTTCGACAAGCCGGTCGAGATCGATCCCGACATCTTCACCGACATCATCGGCCGCAATTTCAAGCAGCCCGCCGAGGGCCTGGGCTTCGACAATTCGCCCACGGCCCATATGTGGCGCACGATGATTTGGCCCAACAATTTCCTGTGAGCGACTCTTGGTTCGAGGCTGGCTGTCGCCAGCACCTCACCATGAGGCATTGAATTCGATCCTCATCCTGAGGTGCTCGACGCAGGCGAGCCTCGAAGGATGCAACAGCACGAACCGGAGTCCGAATCATGAGTGAAGTGTCATCCCGTCCCGTCGCCATCGTCACCGCCGCCAGCCAAGGCATCGGCCTCGCCTGCGCGCAGGAACTTGCCAAGCGCGGTTATGCCGTGTCGCTGCTCGCGCGCAGTGAGCGCGTCAAGGGTATTGCCGAAGGCTTGGGTGGGATCGCTACGGTTGGGTCGGTCACCGAGGCCAAAGATCTCGCCACGCTGCACGCCGTCACGATGGAAAAGTTCGGCCGCATCGATGCCGTGGTCAACAACACCGGCAGCCCGCCCAAGGGCGATCTGCTGGCGATCGAGGATGACGCCTGGCGCCAGGGCAGCGATATCATTCTGATGAATGTGATCCGGCTGGCACGGCTGGTGGTGCCCGAGATGCAGAAGCGCAAATCGGGCGCCTTCGTCAACATCTCGGCCTATGGCGCGATCACGCCTGACCTGGCCTTCCCGGTTTCTTCGGTGCTGCGCGCCGCGCTCGGCTCATTCACCAAACTGTTCGCGCAGCGCTACGCCGCTGACGGCATCCGCATGAACGCCATTCTGCCGGGCTTCGTCGATTCCTATCCGGTGAATGCCGAGCGGGTGGCCTCGATCCCGATGGGCCGTTATGCCAAAACCACCGAACTGGCCGGCATGGTCGCCTATCTTCTGTCAGAAGAATCCGTCTACGTTACGGGCCAGAGCATCCTGTTCGACGGTGGAATGGTGCGCTCGATCTGAGTGTGAAGCATTGGCTGAGCGCGTTGCGTCGGGAAGCGGCGTCACGCCCATCATCGAGCTGCGCCGTTCGTGCAGGCGCGGTGTCGGTGCGTGTAAACGCCGGTCGGGTCCGAAATAGGTTCCACTGCGCACGAACTTCGCCGGCCGTTCGATCAGCCATTCGAGATGGGTGCGCAGCGTGGCGATCGCCAGCGGTTTGGCCAGGAAATCGTTGACGCCGGCATCGCGCGCGCGGCCGATCGTCTCGACATCGGTGATACAGCTCAGCACCATGATCGGCACGAAGCGGTTGGGGCTATCGGGCGCGGTGCGGATCAGGCGCGTCAGCTGCAGCCCATCCACCGGCCCCATCCTGAGATCGGTCACGACCAGCGCGGCGGGATTCAAAACGAAGCGGCGATAGGCGTCTTCGCCGTTGCGCGCCGTCTCCACCCGGCGGAAACCGATGGCGCCCAGCATCTCGCGGGTCAGATCGCGCGTTTCGATAAGGTCGTCCACCGCCAGAATGCGGATGTTGCGGAACGGTGTGAAGGTGTTGCGGGGCATATCCCAAACCGGTTCAAACAGAGCCGCATTACTTCAGTTCAGCGTACACGCAAAAGCTGTGCGAACTGTCACGGCCACGGAAAAGTCACCACATAAAAAGCGCATGCAGCAGGCATTTCCACCGCATCGGTTACGCTTGCATGCTGCGGCGCTCGTGCACCCGTTGTGCAGGGATATGCCGCCGCCGGTTGGGGCCGAAATAGCTGCCGGTCTTTATAAAATTTTGTGGTCGCGCGATCAGCGCTTCGAGGTGGCTATAAAGCGTGTTGAGCGACATCGGCTTGGCCAGGAAATCGTTGATGCCGGCATCGCGCGCTTGCGCCACCGACTCTTCGTCGGTGTTGCAGCTGAGCACGATGATCGGCACATAGCGATTGGGGCTGTCGGGCGCGGTGCGGATCAGCCGGATCAGTTCCAGCCCATCCACCGGCGACATGCTGAGATCGGTGATCACCAGCGATGCCGGCTTCATCACGAACTTCCGATAGGCGTCGTAACCGTCGACGGCGCATTCGACATTGGTGAAGCCAAGCTCGGCCAACATCTGCCGGCCTAGAGCGCGAATCTCGGCCTGGTCATCGGCGAGGATGATGCGGATGCGGTGGAGAACCGATGGCGCCATGACATGAACCCTGATTGTTGCGATCTCTCGTAACGCACGGGCTCATTCGAACCAAGTTGTGGTGGCATCGCTGTGAAAAGACTGCCCGGTCCTCGAAAAGTCACCCATAAGGGGCGGGAAACGCAGGAAATCCGGCAAAATCGTGATCGTTGCGTGCGGTTCTGCGGCACGCACCGCGACCCATTCGATTATTCCGATTACTCGTAGTCCGCCACTTGGCACCGGACATGTTTCGACACACCTGGAAATCGTGCGTTCGGCTTTCGGAAAATCGGACCACATCGCGCGCGGCCATGATCGCGTCCACTGAATATGAGTCGGCAGCGAAGTCATGCGGCGCGAACGATACCGCCGCAGTTCTCAACCTTGCTCGCCCGACTCAGTGTCTAAGCCGCGCGATTAGAGACCCGCGGTTTCGCCCCGGCGTTGGGAGAATCCCGACGCCGGGGCATCGTTTTTTTGTTGGGGGAGAATTGATCGCTGAGCGAGCGATGAGAATGGCGGACGATCTATGCCTTGCCCTCAACGCGTCATTCCCGCGAAGGCGGGAATCCAGGCGGCCGATGGACCCCCGCCTTCGCGGGGGTGACGCAAAGACAGAATCGAAAGCCATGGGCAAACCGTTCGACGCATTCGCGCCTGCACGTCGTCTTGTGCTGCCAAGCCCATCGTTACGGTCTTCATCATGATTCCAAAATGGCGCTCATCGCCGCCGCTATTTTCTTTCTGTCTTTTGCTGGCAATGTCCCGATTTTCTCTGCGTCCCGGACTTCGATTGTCGCAATCTTTGCTGTCCGCACGACAGATGGAACAGGGAGCCCTGCCTTCACCAGATCGGAAACGGGAACATCTTCTTGCCAGTGGCGGTTCTCGGCACTTGTTACCATAAGAACCCATAGGAGACCGTGTGCAGCTTGAATATCTCCAGCCGCCACCACAACTGCCGGGCGATGCTGCCGTACGGGCCGATCCGTATAGGGGAACGGCACACGCACAACGTCCCAAGGTTCAAAGCTTGGCATAGGCCCGACGGTCGTTCTCGGAATTCCATTCCTCGAAAGTCGCGAATGGATCATCCCGGCCGACCCGAGTTGCTTTCGTCAGCACAACGCGATCGTGCTCGATGCGATAGGCTAATTCTTCGCCTTCTTTCAGGCGGAGTGCCTTGCGCACCGATTGGGGGATCGTCGTTTGCCCCTTGCTGGTCAACTTGCTAGTGATCATCGTATCTCGCGAGTAAGGAATTTCCTTACCATAAATGTGACGCCGTCAGCGCGCAAGCATCTAGCTGGCCACATACCCCCTCACCATCCCCACATACCGCTCCCGCGTCTCCTTCGGCAGCCATGCGCTCTCGAACGCGTTGATCATGAATTGCGCGAGCTCGTCCTTGGTGAACTGGCCCTCGGTCACCACCGGGCCCAGCATGTGGTTCATCAACCCGCTGGCGAAATAGCCGGGATCGTCGGTGTTGATCGTCACCTTCAACCCCAGCTCATGCATGATGCGGATGCGGTCCACGCGGCGCGGTTTGGGATCGCCCGTCCGCCAGGTGGGGCAGGTGGTGAAGCACATCTCGCGTTCTTTCATCGCCGCGATCAGGCGTTCGTCCTCGATCGTGTTGATGCCGTGGTCGACGCGTTCCACGCCGAGCACATCGATGCATTGCCACAGATGCTTTACCGCATCCACCATGTCCACATCGCAATGGGCGGTCAGGCGATAGCCTTCAGATTTGGCGCGTGCATAGTGATCCTTGAACTTCACCGGCGGATGGCCGTCCTCCACGGAGTCGAGGCCGAGCCCGGCGATATGATCGCGCCAGGGCTGCGCATCGTCGATCATCTGCATCGCGCTGTCGGCGGAGCGATCGCGGTTGATGCACATGATCAGATTGCTCTCGACGCCGAGTTGTTCAGCGGCATCCTTGCGCCCCTGGATCAGCCCTTCCATCACCACGCCCATGCTGACGCCGCGATCGGTGTGGGCCTGCGGGTCGAACATGATTTCGCTATACAGAATGTTGTCGGCCTTGCAGGATTCGAGATAGGCGAAGATCAAGTCGCGGAAGTCCTCTTCGGTGTGCAGCACCTTCAGCCCCTCGTAATAGAGGTCGAGGAACATCTTGTACTGCGCGATGCCGAGCTGCTGCTGATCCATCGCCCGATTCGAACCTGATGCTGCCGTGCCGCTCACTTCGAGTGCCGTGAAGGTCTTCTCGCCGAGATCGATCTTGTTGCGCGCGGCCAGCTTGCGTTTGAGGTCGCGGGTCAGCGTGCCTTCGATATGCAGATGCAGTTCGGCCTTGGGCAGACCGGCGATGAAGTCGGGCGTGGCGATGGTCATGAAGGGCGGGATCCCAGGATGAAGTGAGGACAAACGACGCTGCGAAAATGATACCCGGCTTCGCGCGAATGGGGTGACACCTCATCGGCGATGGGGTGACATCGCTGGAGCTTGTGGGGTGATGCCGGTGGCGCTTGTGGGGTGATGACGCCTGTGCGGCGGGGGTGTTACCTGCCGCGATCCCGGTTCCATTTCTTGGCTTTTGGGATGTTGCGGCTCGTTGGGAAGGTTAGGATATAACTACGAAAAACGCAATAACGATATGGTAACTATATGATTTAGATTGATTTACAGATTACGTTTCACGTGAAACATTTAGCCTAGGCGGCCGGCTGGCGCGGCTGGCTCAACCACGCTATCGCCGCTTCCATCGTGTTGAAGATGCCAACCCGATCTGGGGTGTCGCCGGAGGTCTGCAGCAGTTCGTACATGCGAACCATGCCGAAGGTGGCGGGGTTGTCGCGCGTGGCCAGGATGGCAATCCGCGTCTTGGGATCGAACACGGATTGAGCGGCCGACAGCCGCACCTGATCGGCGGTCATCGCGACTGAGGACACGGCGCGCACATCGTTGATCTGGTCGAAGCGGGGATCGAAGGCGGGGTCGCTTTTCAGCTGCTCGCGCGTGGCCGCCATAACGGGGGGCGTCAACACACCGGAGATGTGGAAGATGACCAACCGTTGGGCCGGATTTATTTCGTAGGTGGACGACATCGGAACCGATTCGACCAGCCTTGCGGCCCGAGATCAAGCCACGATCGCTATTGACGGAAAGGGAAATATCAGGCGGTAGCGGGACTGCGCAGCGCCTGTCCCAGCGCCAGGTCGAAGTCCTCGTCACGCGACAGTATCGCCATCTTGTCTTCAAGCTTGGCGAAGCGGCGCACGAAGTTCGCTGTCACCATGACGAAGGTCGAACGGGCCAGCATATGGACGCGCCGCAAAGACGAACTATGCATCGTCAGCCATACCCCCCACGCGCTACTGGCCGTGAGCGAGGCGCCGCGCACCGCGCGTGCGTCGATGAACAGGCTGAGGGGCCGATCGCCCGTCGTAGCGATGACTCGATCCATCATGCGCAGCGGCCGCTCGCCGAATTCGCCGATATCGGTACCCTCGATCCGCACCACCACCACGTCGTCCGACAGCTGCTGCACGGTCATGGTGCAGTAGATACCCTCGTATTCGATCCGATCGTGTAAGCGCGTCAGAACGGCCAAAGAGACCCCCCCAAAGGTCAACGTACGCCAGCACGCTAACCCGGGATGCCCGAGGCCGATATCAGGCGATACCTGAGACTATGGGGGTGAATCCCTGAGGATTGTTTGGAGAATGAGGCCGCTATTGCGGCCCGAAGCTCTGCACCAGGCTGCCGGCGAGCAGATACCAGCCGTCGACCAGGACGAAGAAGATGATCTTGAACGGCATCGAGATCGTTACCGGCGGCAACATCATCATGCCCATGCTCATCAGCACGCTGGCCACCACCATGTCGATGATCAGGAAGGGCAGGAAGACGAGGAAGCCGATCTCGAAGGCGCGGCGCAGCTCGCTGATCATGAAGGCCGGGATCAATACGCGGATCGGCGCATCGGCGGCATTGGCGGGCTGGGCGATGCGCGCCATGTTGTAGAACAGGCTCAGGTCCTCGTTGCGCACCTGACGCATCATGAAGTCGTGAAATGGCTGGATGGCGCGGTCGATAGCGTCGCTTTCTTCGATGCTGTTGGTCATCAGCGGCTTGATGCCCTGGTCGTAGCTGGCCTCGAAGGTCGGCGCCATGATGAAGCCGGTCAGGAACAGCGCCAGGCTGACGATCACCATATTCGGCGGGTTGGTGGTGGTGCCCAGCGCCGGGCGCAGGAACGACAGCACCACAACGATACGGGTGAACGACGTCACCATGATCAGGATCGAGGGTGCGAGGCTGAGGATCGTCAGCAGCGCGACCAGCTGAACGATGCGGCCGGTGGCCGTGGGGCCCTGGCCGAGATCGAGCGAGAATTGCTGCGCCGAGGCCGGATCGGTCGCCAGAACCAGCGCGGCGACCGTAAACAGGGCCAGCGCGACGATGCCGCCGACGACGCGCCATAGTTTGCGCGCCTGGATGCGTCCCGCGATGCGTGTTTCGGCGGGAGCGGGCAGCACGAGCGTCGAAGACACTATTTCAGCTCCTCGAAGACTTTGGGCAGGCCGCTGGGCAGGGCCGGGTGGATGCCGCGTTCGACAATCACATCACCGGTGCCGCCGATCAGCAGCAGATGTTCGACCGCATCACGCTTGATCAGCACAAGGCGGCGCCGGTTGTCGACCGCCAGCACTTCCGAGATCGACAGGCGGCGATCGCGCCGCATGCCGGTGCGCGTCGCACCGAAGCCCATACGCCGCGCGATCCAGGCCGCACCGGCGATCAGGCCGAGCACCGCCACCAGGGCGGCAAGCCCGCGTACATAGGTATCGTAGTCGAGCGTGTCCATCAGCGGTCCGGCATCTCGAAATTGGGTTGGTCGTTGGCGGCGATGCGCGCCTGAATGTCGTTGCCCAGCCGGTCGAGGCGGATGTTGAGCGCTTCGAGGTCTTCGCGCAGCGCGACGCTTTGATCCTGCGGCAGCTTGGCCACCACGCTGCACAAAGCGGCCACGCCTTCGCCGACAGGCTCGAGATCGACCGGATCGCCGATGGCGATCATCTGTCGCGCCGTGCCGATCATCTCGGACAGCCGCGCGATTTCGTCGCGCAGGAAGGCGGCATTGATATAGCTCTCGCCGGTCACGGCGTCGCTCCCGCGACCGCCGGCGGCAGATCGGTGCGGTTGGCCTTGTAGACATAGGCCAGGATCTCGGCCACGGCCATGAAGGCCTCGAGCGGGATCACGCTGTCGACTTCGACAGCGGCCAGAACCTGGGCCAGATCGGCGTCTTCGCGCACCTTCACGCCCGAGGCGAAGGCCAGCTTCAGGATGCGTTCGGCCACCTTGCCGCGGCCCGACGCGCTGACGCGCGGCAGATCGTTGGTGCCCTGAGGCTTGTAGTCGACGGCAACTGCGATCGGCTGCTTCGACCGGCGAACCGGCTTGGCCGTCTCGGGTGAGGCAGTTTCGGGTTGGGCTTTGGGGTCGAGATCGGCCACGGCATTCCTCCGCCAGATACAGCGATGGCGTGGGCGGATGATGCGGGCGGCGGCTTTAAGAAAGGTTTAATGGGCAGGAATTGCCCGGTATGCCGCGACTCTTTGATTTTGTTGCGCGTTCAGCCCGCGCCCGGTGGCACGATCCCGGTCCAGACGCCGACCAACTCGGCCAGGCCGAACAGGGTGATCAACACCGCGCCGGCCAGGGCCACCGCAGAGTAGCTTCGTTCGGCGAGTTTCTCGGTGCGGCCGCCGGCTTTGGCCGCCGCGTGGCGCATCCCAAGCGAGATCAGGCTGACGGCGGTAACGGTGACCGCCACGCCCACCGCCATCGCGAATGTGGCGATAACGCCGATCAGCAAAATATCATTGGCCAGGCTGAACAGCAGCACCAGGATCGCGCCGGAGCAGGGGCGCAACCCCACCGCCGCGCCGGTCGCCAGCAGGCGCCAAAGGGCGCTGCGGCGCGCACGCTGGTGGTGATCATGCACAGAGTCGTGATCGTGGTCGTGCCCATCGTCGTGACTATGGTCAAGGCCGAGCGTGTGATCGTGTTCGCGGCGGGTGATCACGCCATAGGCCATCCACAAGCCGATGGCGACGATCGCGCCATAGCTGATCAATTCGATGGTCGCGGCTTCATCGAGGATCGCCGCCGAGCTGACATCGAGCACGATGGCCAGCGCACCGACCAGGATGATGGCCGAGAGGGCCTGTACCAGCGCGGCGATGCCGCTCATGGCGATGCCATGGGCGATTTGGGCGCGCCGCGTCAGGAAGTAACTGCCGATCACCACCTTGCCGTGGCCCGGCCCCAACGCGTGAGCGATGCCATACAAGAAGGCGAACAGGATGATGATCAATGCCGGCTCGAATGACTGACCGTCGCGCGCGCGCAACAACTGGGCACGCATCGCCGCATTTGCTGCGGTTTGCCATTCGACGATCTGGCCCAGAATCGGCCGCAGCGGCGCCGGCAGCATCACTTGCGGCGCGGACTGCACAGGGGCAGGTGCGGCCTTCGACGAGTCAGCCGGTTGCTCGGGCCTGCCAAATAAATCGGCCGCCTGACTCGTCGAGAACGGACCGGCACTCGCGATCAGCAGAGCAAGCAGGAACAAAAACCGTCGCATGACAAACCCTAACACGTGACACGCACCACTTTGGGAAAGACCGAACCGAAATAGATCGGATGTTGATGATCGGAGACGATGAGCGCCTTGCAACTGGTCGCGCCGGCCCCGATCAGTTTGGGATCGTGGCCCTCGGCCGGGCCGACATCGACATAGTACGTGTCGTCCCAGACGCCGATGCCGATCGGCCCCAATTTGGTGTCGACCGGCTGTGCCAGCATCAGCGTGAAGGTGTAGATCAGCTTCGCACCGGCCAGCTTCGCCTGGAAGTCTTTAACCTCGCCCAACTGCTTCGTCTGGAAGGAGCGCTCTGTGTTCTTCATCGCTTCGGCTTCGCTAGGCGCGGCTCCCGTAGCCGTTCGGTCTTCGCCGACAAGCGGGCCGGCCAACAGCTTGCCGTCGCCGGCGAAGATGTGGGTGAAGTAGCCATAGTTCTTGAGATTGGAGAAGGCGTCCTTCTCGATCTTCGCCACATCGGCGGGCTTCAGCGTCTTCGGCGGCTTCTTGTCGCCGACGATGTCGCGCAGCACCGCGGCCGTGAAGTCCTCGTCGAACGACCATTCCATATGCAGCGCCGTCATCTTGCCGGCATCGAAGTCAACGGTCAGATCGTAGTCGATCCACACATGCGGATGCGCCTCGGCGCGGGCAATCGAGAACGCAGCGATCAGCAGACCCAAACCCAAACGCCGCTGCCAAACCCGCCCGATCACACGCACGCGCCCACGTCCTCAAAAGCTGCGCGGATTGTGCTGATGAATGGCCGCGCCGACAACGAAACTCCTGTTTCAAATCGAATCAGCGCGAAAATTGGGTTGACGGTCGAAATGTTATAACATAACAATTCAAACCACAGGACGCGGGGGAACGTCCATCTTATCGCTGTCGAGGGAGAGTTCCGATGAAATCCGCGATTTTCGTTGCTGCCCTGCTGATCGTTGCGCCGGTTGTTGCCCAGGCTGCACCGGTCAATGTCGTTGCCGCTGAGAATTTCTATGGCGATCTGGTGACTCAGATCGGAGGCGTACATGTCGCGGTTACCAGCATCCTCAGCAACCCCGATGACGACCCGCATCTTTTCGAAGCCAGCCCCTCGACCGCCCGCGCCCTCGTTGCGGCGAAACTAGTCGTCTACAACGGCGTCGACTACGATCCGTGGATGGAAAAGCTGCTGACGGCCAACAAGACCGAAGGCCGCACAATCCTTGTGGTCGGCGATCTCGTGCAGCGCAAATCCGGTGACAACCCGCATCTCTGGTATAACCCCACGACCATGCCCACTGTCGCCCAAGCACTCACCGATGCGTTGGTGAAGATCGATCCGGCGAATAAGGCTGATTACGAGCATGGCCGCGATGCGTTTGTCGCCTCATGGCAGCCTTTCCAGCAAAAGGTGGCGGCCCTGCATCAGAAATTCGCGGGCACTATCGTCACCGCGACCGAGCCCGTCGCCGGCTATCTGTGCGAGGCACTCGGCCTCACATCACGCAACCAGGAATTCCAACTCGCCGTCGAGAACGACTCCGAGCCGACGCCGAAGCAGGTGGCCGATTTCGAGAATGATTTGAAGAACCACACCGTGAAGGTTTTGTTCTATAACAATCAGGCGACGGACGATCTCGCCAAGCGCATGCAGGATGTGGCGCACGCCAATAAGGTTCCTGTCGTCGGCGTCAGCGAGACCGAACCGCCGAAGGTGACCTATCAGAAGTGGATGTCGGGCGAACTCGACGCCCTTGAGAAAGCCCTAGCTGGCGGAGCATCGTGACGGCAGTTGCATTCGATCAGGTAACGCTCGCTCTCGGCGAACGCAGAATTCTCGATAAGGTCAGTCTCGATATCCGCGACGGCGAATTCGTGGCCGTTCTTGGCCCGAATGGGGCCGGCAAGACGACAATGATGCGCGCGATCCTCGGCTTGGTGCCCGCTTCTGCGGGCACCATTCGCGTTTTGGACGCACCCGCGCGTCGCGGTAATCCCGGCGTCGGTTATCTGCCGCAGTTGCATCGGCCGCAGGAAGGGCTGCGCTTGTCGGCGCGGGATTTCGTCGGCAGTGCGGCGCGCGGCCATCTCTGGGGTATGCCCAGGCTCGATGCCGAGACCAAGCGCGAAGTGGCCTGGGCTCTGGATTGCGTCGGCGCAACAAATTTGGCCGATCGTCCGTTGCTCAATCTCTCGGGTGGCGAGCGGCAGCGAATCCTGATGGCGCTGGCGATGCTGGGGCGGCCGAAGCTGTTGTTGCTCGATGAGCCGCTGATCAGCCTCGATCCGAATCACCAAGTTGCGATTGTCGATCTTGTACGCCGGCTGCGTGACGAGCTCGGCATCGCTGTGCTGTTCAGCGCCCACGAGATCAACCCACTGCTCGGCGCAATCGACCGTGTTCTCTATCTCGGTGGCGGGCAGGCAGCGCTTGGCTCTGTCGACGAAGTAATCACCGGCCCGGTGCTCTCGCGGCTCTACGGCGCCGAGATCGACGTGATCCGGCTGCGTGGCCGCATCTTCGTGATGGCCGGCGCGCATGATCTGGAGCGGGCCGAGCATCGCCACGCTGGCCACGACCATGGGCACGATCACGGCGCCCATGAGTATCAGGGAAACTGAGCCCGATGCTCGCCTATGACTTCATGGTCAACGCCTTCATCGCCGCCGGCATCGTCGCCGTTGTGTCCGGTATCGTCGGCTATTTCCTAGTGCTGCGCGGGCAGACCTTCGCGGGTCACGCGCTCTCCCATGTCGGCTTTGCCGGCGCGACCGGCGCAGTGCTGATCGGCATTCCGCCGATCTGGGGTCTCGTCGGTTTCACGCTGATCACCGGTCTTGGCATGGGCGCGCTGGGCGAACGCATCACGGGACGTGATGTGGCGGTGGGCATCATTCTCACCCTCGCACTCGGCTTCGGCCTGCTGTTTCTGCATTTCTTCACCGCCTATGCGACGCAGGTGACGGCGCTGCTGTTCGGCAATGTGCTGGGTGTCGATACCGCGACGCTCTGGACATTGGTCGGGCTGGGTGCGGTCGCCCTGATCGCGCTCGGTGTGATCGCGCGGCCCTTGCTCTTCGCCAGTCTTCAGCCCGAACTGGCCGAAGCCAAAGGCGTCTCGCTGCGTTTTGTCGCGCTCGCCTTTCTCGCGATCCTGGCGCTGACGGTGGCGGAATGCGTGCAGATCGTCGGCGTGCTGCTGGTGTTCACATTGATGGTCGGACCGGCGGCGACGGCCAGCCGACTCACCGCACGCCTCTCGACCGGCATTCTGCTTGCGGTCGTGCTGGCGTTGATCGAAGCCTGGGGCGGAATCGCATTCGCCTACTGGACCGATCTGCCCTCAAGCTTCTGGATCACCGCGCTGTCCGGCACGCTCTATTTCCTTAGCTTGTTGCGCTGATCAACGCGCCCTGCGTTCCTGTCCCGCGATCGCCAAAGGCTACGCGCCGGTCGTGGAACGCTTCAAGCGTCGGCCGATGGGCGATACTGATCAACGCGGTGCCCGGTAGGCGATCAATCAAGAGGCGATAGAGCTCCGCCTCAGCCGGCTCGTCGAGAGCCGAGGTCGCTTCATCCATGAACAGCCATCGCGGCTTCAACAAGAGCGCGCGCGCGAATGCCAATCGCTGCTGCTCACCGCCCGACAGTTGTTGCGCCCAATGATGCTCCTCATCGAGCCGGTCGATCAGATGAGCGAGACCGCAATCGGTCAACGCCTGCCGGATGCTTATGTCATCATAAGACTCGGGCGCATCGGGATAGCTCACCGCGGCTCGCAATGTCGCGATCGGGATGTACGGCTTCTGCGGCAGGAACAACAGCCGTTCGCCTTTCGGGAATGTCAGCACGCCCTTGGCGTAGGGCCAGATGCCGCCCAGTGTGCGGAACAACGTGCTCTTGCCCGATCCCGAGGGGCCGGTGACCAGCGTACGGCTGCCAGGCGGCAGGCTCAGATGCAGATCGCGCAGCAGGACCGAACCATCAGGCAGACGCAGATCGAGACTATCGGCCACAACGCCGGTCTTTGACTCGCCCGCGCTGCGCGTCACCTCGCCCTGACCGCCATGCTCGATGGTATCCAGGCTCCGCTCGAAGGTGGTGAGTCGGTCGACGACCGCTTTCCATTCGGTGAAGCTGTTCGAACCGTAGCTGCCGCCGTACACGTTGATGAACCACGATAAGGCGCCTTGCACCTGACCGAAGGCGGAGGCGATTTGCATCATGCCGCCGAGTTGGATCGCACCGGAAAAGAAGCGTGGCGCCGAGACGACGAAGGGAAAGATGATCGCTATCTGCGAATAGCCGCTGCTGAAAAAATTGAGCAGCCGCATCCGGCGCATGATGTTCCACCAGTTGCGCACCACATCGGCGAATCGCAATTCGAAACCACGCGCTTCTTGGGCCTCACCACCATAGAGCGCGACGCCCTCCGCGTTTTCGCGCAAGCGCACGAGCGCATAACGATAATTGGCTTCGAATTGCTGCTGCTGGAAGTTGATGCGGATCAGCGGCCGGCCGATCAGATGCATGATCCAAGTGCCGGCGATCGCATATACGAGCGCTACCCAGACCATGTAGCCGGGGATGGTGATCCCCATGACGGTCAATGGCCCCGATAGGGTCCACAGCATCGAGGTGAAGGACACCAGCGTCACCACCGCGCTAAGCAAACCAAGGCTCAGCGTCAGTGTCGTGTCGACGAAACGCGCGATGTCCTCCGCGATGCGCTGGTCGGGGTTATCGGTCTGCTTACCGGCGATCTGCAGCCGGTAATAGGCATGCCGCCCCATCCACCGTTCGACGTGATAGTTGGTGAGCCAACGCCGCCAACGGATCTGCAACATCTGCTGCAGATACAGCTGATAGACGCCAACGACAATGGTTCCGGCAGCGATATAGGAGAACCGCCCAAGCTGGTGCCAGAACTCCGGCTCGTTCTTGTCCTGTAGCGTGTTGTAGAAGAGGTTGTTCCACTCGGTGAAGATCACGTTGATTCCGACCGCGATCAGGCTGAGTGCGACGACGGCAGCCAACAATACGCCCGATTTCCAACGCTCCTCGGATTGCCAATACGGTTTGGTCAGTCCCCAGAGATCGCGCAGAAATTTTTTTGTTGTCGCCGCCATGGAACAGCACCTCCGCCGCGAGCTTTGCCCAACGGCCGGCGAGGCGCTACGAAATAAACGTTAATGTGCCGAAATGGCAGCGTTTAGCCGATGAGAGGCTGACCACAGAAGGGGCACACGGCCATCGCCAGCAGCGCTTTGCGGTGCGGTTCGTCGAGACCCTTCTTTTCAAGTTCCTCGTCGAGTTTCGAGAGCAGTTCATGATGCCGGATCAATTCGCGGCAAGCCTGGGTGCCCGAAGATGGGTCGCAGCTTTGCTCCGAAAACGCACTCGCGCGACCAGCGATGGCGGCGACGCCAATCCCACTGAGGACAGTGGTCGACAGAAAGCGGCGGCGATTCACGGTCACGGGGACTCTCCTCACACACTGGACTATGACACGCGTTGTTCACG
>DASXEH010000038.1:0-1501 GCA_036490215.1 Magnetospirillaceae bacterium | reverse complement strand
TTCGGCCATGCCTTCAACGAGAACCGCTACGTCTCGCTAGTCTGGCTGATCCTGCCGGCGATCGGTCTGCTCGAACGCTACGGCCTGCAGGAGCGCGCCCGCATGCTAATCGCGCGGCTGCGCGGAATCACGGTCGGCCGCCTGCTGATACTTTATTTCATCATTCGCCAGCTTGCCGCGAGCCTGGGTCTGAAGGATCTGGGCGGTCATCCGCAGATGGTCCGACCACTGATCGCGCCGATGGCGGAAGCCGCGGCTGAAAAAGAACTTGGCCCGCTGTCCGAAGAAACCCGGGAGCAGATTCGCGCCGAGGCTGCGGCCACCGACAACGTGGCCTTGTTCTTCGGCGAGGACATCTTCCTTGCCATCGCCTCGATCCTGCTGATCAAGGGCTTCCTGCAGACGATGGGCATCGTTGTGCAGCCATTCCAGCTGTCGGTGTGGGCGATCCCGACCGCGATCCTCGCTCTGCTCATTCACGGGACGCGACTGCTCTTGTTGAACCGGCGACTGCGGCGCGAAGTGGCGACGCGAGGCTCGCGCGCATGATCACCCTGGAAGCGGTCTATGTCTTCGCGGGATTCGTGTACGCAAGCTTCGCCGTATTGAGTGCACGCGATGGCGCCAACGGCAAGCGCTTCGGCAATGCCGCGTTCTGGGGATTGCTCGCAGCGAGTTTCCTGTTCGGTTCGCATCTGAGCGATGTGCAAAACGGCGTGCTGGTTCTTGCAATGGTGCTGATCGGCGGCCTCGGCGGATTGGGAATCGGCAAGCCGCAGACCACATCGCCGGAGGAGCGGCGCGAGAGCGCGCGTCTTCGCGGCAATTGGCTGTTCGCGCCGGCACTGATGATTCCCGCCGTCGCGCTGCTCGGCACATTGTTCTTCAAGGATGTGAACATCGCCCGACATCCGCTGGTCGATCCGAAGCAGGTGACGCTCATTTCGCTCGCCATCGGCATCGCCCTCGCGCTGATCGTCGCGATCCTGTGGCTGAAGCCGCAATGGCTGGCGCCGCTGCAGGAAGGCCGGCGCCTCGTCGACACCATCGGCTGGGCCGCCATCCTGCCGCAGATGCTGGCCTCGCTCGGTGCGGTGTTTGCGCTCGCCGGCGTCGGCCAGCAGGTGGGCATCATCGCCACGCGTTACATCCCACTCGATCAGCCCTTCGAGGCGGTGATCGTCTATTGTGCCGGCATGGCGGCGTTCACTGCCATCATGGGGAATGCGTTTGCCGCGTTTCCGGTGATGACGGCGGCGGTGGGTCTGCCGCTCATCGTGCACAAATTCCACGGCGATCCGGCGATCATGGGCGCCATCGGCATGCTCTCCGGATTCTGCGGCACCTTGACGACACCGATGGCGGCGAACTTCAACATCGTGCCCGCGGCGCTGCTCGAGTTGCGCGACCAGAACGGCGTCATCAAGGCGCAGCTGCCGACGGCCGGGCTGATGCTGATTGCCAACACGGTCCTGATGTATTGTCTCGTGTTCCGATTCTG
>DASXEH010000012.1:0-4105 GCA_036490215.1 Magnetospirillaceae bacterium | reverse complement strand
GGAGTCGTTGGCGTGTCCTGGCAAGATGCACGGGGCAGCGAAACGGATGAGGATGTCAATAAGTTCGGCGTCTTCCTTGATCCGCGCGAGTTAAAGTAACCCTTTTCAGGATGCCGCACCGTGCGGGGGAAGCCCCACAGGGACGGGGTCGCATGGATTGGTGGTGGAGGTCTGATCGACACAGGGCGATCCCCTCATCGTTAAGGCGGCCAGGTTTCGCCTAGATCGGCGTGCGTGTCTCCGCGATCAGTTGTGTCGACAGTCTCATCCAGATACACCCGGGACCGTACGGATCGTGTGACCGATGATACACTTCGAGTTGCAACTCCAGCTCCTTCGTCCACAGATGGCGCTCGTGTCGATGCCGCTCCAAATCCGTAGATATTTGCTGAAGTGTAGTCAGATGGCTGTCCTTTGCTTCGGCGCTTTGGATTGTCCAGGTAGACCATAGGAGGGACCCGCCCCCGCCGCGGAGCGCCCTTCGCGCGCAGCGACGCGACGGGGGCGGGAGGTCCCTGTGGACCCACCTGGGCAATTCGGGATGGCGCTCCGGCCGAGGGTCTGGCCTCGGGTTATTTGAGGGTGATGCGGTAGACCTGCCGGGATTGGAAGGCCGGCGCGGCGCCGATCCATCACCTGGCCAGTTTTGCTTCGGCGCCGCGCCCTACACCGTGCAGAGGCACGATTGCTGGGGCATCATCGCAGTCGCGGCGGCGCGCGTCCACGCCATCGGCGGCCGCATGACGGGAGCGGCGGTTGCGACCACGATGGTTTGCCGCAAGCCCGGCTGTTTCTGTGCGCGGACCCAGACTGTCGCGCCCAGGCGCTCATCTGCAGCCATTGCGATCGGGGCCATATCTACTGCGCCGAGTGTGCGCCACACGCGCGCCGGCGATCGCTGCATGCGGCGGGGCGGCGCTACCAGGCGAGCCATCGTGGCCGGGTTAAACATGCGGCGCGATCACGCCGCTATCGGGCGCGGCAAAATAAAGTGACGCATCACGGTTCACCCCCGCATCGATCGAATGCTGTGCTGGTCACGGATCTGGTGGTGGTGGCCGAGCAGCAATCGCCGCTGGACAGTCGGGGGCCTGCACGCCGTCAGCGATGGTGCTGCCTGTGCTGTGGTTGTCGCTGTTCAGAGCATGTGCGGCAAGGCTTCCTGCCGCCCCGGGTCCATCGAAGCCGACGAAGAGGACCCGATCATGACTATTCCACCTGAACTCGAGGCGCGGATCCTGCGCTACTACCATGTCGAAAAGTGGCGGATCGGAACGATCGCCCGGCAGTTACGCGTACATCCCGAAACCGTCGCTCGGGTCCTCGCCCAGGCTGGCCTGCCGCGCATTGGAGCGCCACGGCGGCCATCGAAGATCGATCCCTATCTGCCGTTCATCCGCGAGATGCTGGCCAGGTTCCCGACGCTGACCGCCAGCCGCCTGCACGCGATGGCTTGCGAACGCGGCTATCGCGGCGGGCCAAGCCATTTCCGAGCCGTCATCGCCTGCCATCGGCCACGTCCGCCAGCAGAGGCCTATCTGCGCCTGCGCACGCTGCCCGGCGAGCAGGCGCAATGCGACTGGGCCCACTTCGGCCATCTGGTGATTGGCCGCGCGCGTCGCCCCTTGATGGCCTTTGTCTTGGTGCTCAGCTTCTCGCGGCACATCTTTCTGCGCTTCTGCCTCGACGCCCGCATGGAGAATTTCCTGCGCGGCCACCTCGGCGCGTTCGCCGCATGGAACGGCCTGCCGAAGGTCATTCTCTATGACAACCTGCGCAGCGCCGTGCTGGAGCGGCACGGCGACGCGATCCGCTTCAACCCGGCGTTGCTCGACTTCGCCGGGCACTATCGTTACGAACCCCGTCCCGTCGCAGTGGCGCGCGGCAACGAAAAAGGTCGCGTCGAGCGCAGCATTCGATACGTCCGCGATGCGTTCTTTGCCGCCAGGACCTTCAAGGATATCGACGATCTCAACGCCCAGGCCGACGCATGGTGCCGCGGCTACGCCGCCGATCGACGTTGCCCCGAAGACCACACCCGCAGCGTCGGCGAGGTCTTCGCTGAAGAAGCCCCGCGACTGCTGGCGTTGCCTGACAATCCCTATCCCGTCGTCGAGCGTGTTGCGGTCAAGGTTGGCAAGACACCTTATGTCCGGTTCGACCTGAACGATTACTCCGTGCCCCACTCTTATATCAGGCGGACCCTAACCGTGCTGGCCGATACGGATCGGCTACGTATCGTCGACGGCCAGGCAATCGTTGCCAGCCATCCGCGCAGTTTCGACAAAGGCCAGCAGATCGAGGACCCGGCGCATGTCCAGGCGCTCGTCGCGTGGAAACGTCAGGCGCGCCGCCATCGGGCGACCGATCGCCTGGCGCAGGCCGCGCCGGCCAGCCGGACCTTGCTCGTTCGTGCCGCCGAGCGCGGCGCTAACCTCGGCAGCACCACCGCCAGCCTGCTCCAGTTGCTGGAGCGCTATGGGGCGAGCCAACTCGATGCCGCCATCATCGAGGCCCTTGAGCGTGATGTGCCGCATCCCAACGCGGTTCGCCTTGCGCTCGAACGCCGCCGCGATGACCGCCAGCAGGCGCCACCGGTTGCCCTCACCCTGCCGGCGCATGTCCAGGCGCGCGACAAGGCCGTGCGTGCGCATTCCCTCGAGATCTATGACCAATTGACGAAGGTGGGTCATGAAGAACCCTGATGCCTTGCAGCCACGCGCCAAGGCCCTGCATCTGCACGGCCTGCTGGCGCATTGGTCCGAAGCCGCCACCGCCGGCTGGCCGGAAGTCCTCATCGGCTGGGAAGAGGAGGAACGCGCCCGCCGCAGCCTCGAGCGGCGCCTTCAGAGTGCCCATATCGGCCGCTTCAAACCGTTGTGCGACTTCGACTGGAACTGGCCCACCGCGATCGACCGGGGAACCTTCGAGGCGTTGATGAGCCTCGACTTTCTCAAGGACGCAACCAACGCCGTGCTGGTCGGCCCGAACGGCGTCGGCAAATCCACCCTGGCGCGCAACCTCGCACATGAGGCAGTGATCCACGGTCATACTGTTCTGCTCACCACCGCCGGCCAGTTGCTCGGTGAACTAGCCTCGCTCGACAGCGATTCCGCCCTGCGCCGGCGGTTGCGACATTACGTTGCACCAACGCTATTGGTCATCGACGAAGTCGGCTATCTGTCCTACTCCAACCGCCACGCCGACCTGATGTTCGAGCTCATCAGCCGCCGCTACGAGCAGAAAAGCACCGTCGTCACCACCAATCGCGCCTTCGCCGACTGGCGTGAGATCTTCCCCAACGCCGCCTGTGTCGTGTCCATGGTCGACCGGCTGATGCACAACGCCGAGGTGGTCTCTATCGAAGGCGACTCCTATCGCGCCAAAGAAGCCAAGGAACGCGCCGAGCGGAAGGTCAAACAGCGCCGCGGCGGCAAGTCATGACCAAGCATAAGCGACGCAAACAATTCAGCTATCCTTGCCCGCTCTGTGCCGAGCCGCGGTCCAACTCGGGTCTGCCGATCGCCATCCCATTCGGCATCCCAACACACTGGTCACCCGAAGCAGCGCTCGCCATCTTCGAGTTCGTCGACGAAATGCGTGACATCATTTTGGCCGTCTACCGAACCCACATCCAGGACGCGGCCCGACAGCGAGGTCAATCGGCGCTGACCGAGCGGGTAATCATCCCGGACGACGAACTGCCGTTCTGATTCGCGATACTGACTGAAGACGGGGCCTTCGGCCCCGTCCTCTTCTTGCGCCTTCAAACCAGATCGCGATGCCCGCTCCGGCCGCACCGACCTCGAGCCGCTTCGCGACATCGGCAAATAACTACGGATTCAGAGCGGCGCTAACAGCTCGGGATACCAGGCATCGACGACGCGCACGTCATTGACGGTCAGGCCCGCAAGACCAAGCTCCCGGTTCATGCGGCCGACGATGCCGCGCTCCATTTCTAACACGGGGCGCCGGGTGTGAAGCAGCAACTTGCCGCGGTGCGAAGGGACAGTGACACTACGTTCAACGCTTGATTGGCGAGCCCGTTAGCGACATAGTTTCATCGTAAACCATATTGACACACATTTGCCGGACATTTCCGATT
>DASXEH010000044.1:0-25191 GCA_036490215.1 Magnetospirillaceae bacterium | reverse complement strand
CGAGTGCGTCACCGTCACAAGATCGATGGTGAAGGGGCCGAGTTTGATCCGTCCGCCCTGCGGCACCTCGTGCACGACGATGCGGTCGAGCAGCTTTGCCTCGTCGAGCTTGGTGCGCAGCATCGCCGCCGCGAACGGCGTGGCATAGACCGGGCCGCCCAGCAGCGGCCAGAGATACGGTATGGCGCCGAGATGATCTTCGTGGGCGTGGGTGAGCACGATACCCAGCAGATCCTTGCGGCGTTCGGCGATGAAAGCCGGATCGGCCATGAACACATCGATGCCCGGCATCGTCTCGTCGCCGAAGGAGACGCCGACATCGACCAGAATCCACTGGCCGTCATAGCCATAGAGATTGAGGTTCATACCGATCTCGCCGCTACCACCCAGCGGCAGGAAAACCAGGCCCGAGGGGGTGCCGATCATTTCACGGTATTGCGGTAAATGGCGAGCAGGCCGCGCAGGGTCAGTCCCGGATCCAGATGATCGATGGCGCTGGTTGCTTCGTTAAACAGCGGCGCGAGACCGCCGGTGGCGATCACCGTCATCGACGCGCCGAATTCTTCCTTGATGCGCCGGACCAAGCCCTCAATCATCCCGACATAACCCCAATAGACACCGGACCGCATGGCGGCCACGGTCGATTTGCCGATCACCTCGCCCTGGCGCGGCCGCGCGATAGCGACACGCGGCAGCTTAGCCGCCGCCATATGCAGCGCTTCCATCGATAGATTTGGTCCCGGCGCGATGGCGCCGCCGCAGTAATTGCCATCGCTATCCACGACGTCGAAGGTAGTCGCCGTGCCGAAATCGATGATGATCAACGGGCCGCCGTATTCCGCGAAAGCGGCCACGGCGTTCACCAAACGATCGGCACCGACTTCCTCGGGCCGTTCCATGTTGATGCCGATACCGAGCTTCACGCCCTCTTCGCCGACGATCAAAGGCTCGCAATTGAAGTAGCGGCGGCAGAGGCTCTTGAGCGTAAAGTCGAGCGCCGGCACCACGGAGGCAATGATGCAGGCATCCACCAGTTTATGGTCGATGCCGCTCATACCCATCACCTGCACCAACCACACGCCCATATCGTCGGCGGTGCGTTCGGCATGAGTGGCCGAGCGCCATTCGCCGCGCACAGCGTCGCCATCGAATAGTGCGAAGACGATATTGGTGTTGCCGCAATCGATCGCGAGAAGCACGGCAGTCTCCGTATCTAAGCGGCGAAAAAGACGTCGCCGGCCATCACCGGCTGACGCTTTCCATCTGCTGTATCGAGCAGCAGCGCACCATGCGCGTCAAGTCCGCCGAAATTTCCCTCAAGGACAGTCGTATCGGCCAGGCGAACGGTCACCGGTTTGCCGATCCCAGCCGCATGATCGATCCACACCTGACGCATCGGGCCGAATCCCTCCGTGCGCCACGTATCGTACCAGAATTCGAGGCGGTCACCGAACGCGGCGCAGACGGTTTGCGCATCGGCCTTCGATCCAGCGTCGGCCAGGCAGGTTGCGGGGTATTGCTGCATGTCCGCCGGTGGCCCAGCAACGACATTGACGCCAACGCCGAGGATGACGAAGGGCTGCGCCATCTCGAGCAACATGCCGGAGACCTTCGCACCGTCGCAGAGGATGTCATTCGGCCATTTGCAGACGAAGTTGGCGCCCGGCGTCACTGCCTCCAGCGCTTCGCGCAGCGCCACGGCCGCGACGAAAACCAGTTCCGATGAACGCGCGGGCTCAGGGCCCGGATCGAGCAAGATGGAACAGAAGAGATTGCCGATGGGTGAGAACCAGACCCGGCCGCGGCGTCCGCGCCCGGCAGTCTGTTCATCGGCCACGACCATGGTGCCGTGACCATGGCCTTCGCCGGCTAATCGCTTGGCCTCGTCGTTGGTGCTCCCGACCCGCGCGAACCGATGCAGGCGGAACGACGCGGCCAGCGTCAGCTCCCGAACAGTGTCGCTGCAGCGGCACCGGCCCGATTGACCAAGGGCGACGGGATCAAGGTCACAACTGCGATCACGATGGCCGCGACAGTCATGACGACGGTGAGGCTGGTGCCGACGCCCTTGTCGAGCTGCTCGGCGGGCTCGTCGAAATACATGATTTTGACGATGCGCAGGTAGTAGTACGCGCCCACCACACTCGACAGCACGCCGATCACCGCGAGAATGACCAGCCCGCCATGGATTGCCGCCATGAAGACGTAGAGCTTGGCCCAGAATCCGGCCAACGGAGGAATGCCTGCCATCGAGAACATGAAGATCGCCAGCGCCAGAGCCATACCCGGATGGGTCTTCGACAGGCCGGCCAGATCGGTGATCTTCTCGACCAGGCGTCCGCGTTGGCGCATCGCCATGATGATCGCCCAGGTGCCCAGGTTCATAAACAGATAGATGGAAAGATAGATCAGGATGCCGCGCACACCTTCGGTCGTGCCGGTGGCCACGGCCATCAGCATGTAGCCGACATGGCCGATCGAGCTGTAGGCCATCAGACGTTTGATATTGGTCTGCACGATGGCGGCGAAGGCGCCGAGGATCATCGAGGCGCCCGAGATCACAACCACGACCTGCATCCACTGATGCGTGAGCGCGCCGAAAGGCTCGATCATGACGCGGATCAGAAGTGCGAGCGCCGCGACTTTCGGGCTGACTGAGAACAGCGCCGTCACCGGCGTCGGCGCACCTTCATAGACGTCCGGCGTCCACATGTGGAACGGAACCGCCGAGGTCTTGAAGGCCAGACCGGCGAGCACGAACACCATACCGACGGTCACGCCGACAGGGATACCGTTGCCGAACGCGTGGGCCAGCGCGTCAAACCCGGTCGTACCGGAAAAGCCGTACACCAGCGATGCGCCATAGAGCAGCATCCCCGAGGCCAGTGAACCGAGTACGAAATACTTCAGGCCCGCTTCGGTCGCCTTGGCATTATCGCGTTGATAGGCGGCCAGCACATAGAGCGAGAGGCTCTGCAGTTCGAGCGACAGGTACAGCGAAATCAGATTGTTCGCCGACACCATCATCATCATGCCCAGCGTGGCGAACAACGTCACCACCGGAAACTCGATGCGTTCGGCCTGTTCCTTGCGCAGCCAGCCGGTCGCCATCGCCAAGCATACGGCCGAGGCGAACAGGATCAGCACCTTGGTGAAGCGCGCGAAGCCATCGACCACGAACTGGCTGCCGAAGGTTTCGACACGGCCCGTCGTGCCCCAATGCTCGACAATGCCGGCAACGATCAGAAGCAATACGGCCAGCCAGGACACGGTGCGTGTAGTGTCCTTCTTCTGGAACACGCCGAACAGCAAGAGTGCGATCGCGCCGATGGCAACGATCAGCTCGGGCAGGATCGGCTGGAGGCTCGGGAGCGAAGTCATAAGCTGTTCCCTCCCCTTACTGCGCCGCCGAGGCGAGTTGATGCGCCATGTTCAGCGCGACGTGGTAATTGCCGATCAACTTGGCCACCGAAGCATGCATGGGGTTGAGGAAGGACGACGGATAGAGGCCCATCCAGAACACACCGATCACCAGCGGCGCGAACATGGCAATTTCGCGTGGGCTGAGATCGAGGATCGTCTTGAGGTCTTCCTTGGTCAGCTTGCCGAAGATGATCCGGCGATAGAGGTAGAGCATATAGGCCGCACCGAGGATCACGCCGGTGGTGGCGAACAGTGCCACCCAGGTGTTGGCCTCGAAGGCGCCGAGCAGCGACAGGAATTCGCCGACGAAGCCCGAGGTGCCAGGCAGACCGACTGAGCCCAGGGTGAAGACCATGAAGACGAAGGCATAGGCCGGCATCCGGTTGACCAAGCCGCCGTAGCGCGTGATCTCGCGGCTATGGATGCGGTCGTAGACGACGCCGACACAGAGGAACAGCGCGGCCGAGACGATGCCGTGCGACAGCATCTGGAAGAGCGCGCCTTCCATGCCTTGGGTGGTCACGGTGAACACGCCCATGGTGACGAAGCCCATATGCGCGACCGAGCTGTAGGCGATCAGCTTCTTCATGTCCTCTTGGACGAGGGCCACGAGCGAGGTGTAGACGATCGCTACGACCGATAGTGCATAGACCAGCGGCGCGAGATCGTGGGTGGCGATCGGGAACATCGGCACCGAGAAGCGGACGAAACCGTATCCGCCCATCTTCAGCAGCACGCCGGCCAGGATGACCGAGCCAGCCGTGGGCGCTTCGACGTGGGCGTCGGGCAGCCAGGTGTGCACCGGCCACATCGGCACCTTCACCGCGAAGGAGGCGAAGAAGGCGAACCAAAGCCAGTACTGCATGCCATGCGGGAAGGTGTGCGCCAGCAGGGTCGGAATATCGGTGGTGCCGGCGTCGTAATACATCGCGATCAGCGCCAGCAGCAGCAGGACCGAGCCCAGCAGCGTGTAGAGGAAGAACTTGAAGGCCGCATAGACGCGGCGCGGTCCGCCCCAGACACCGATGATGATGAACATCGGGATCAGCACAGCCTCGAAGAACACATAGAACAGCACGAGATCGAGCGCGCAGAACGTGCCGATCATCATGGTTTCGAGGATCAGGAAGGCGATCATATATTCCTTCACGCGAACCTTGACCGCCTTCCAGGCAGACAAGATGCAGATCGGCGTGAGTAATGTGGAGAGCAGCACGAAGAACAGCGAAATGCCGTCCACGCCCATCTTGTAGTTGATGGCGAGGCCGGGCATCCACTTGGCCTGATCGATCAGCTGGAAGTCGGCGCTTTTCGGATCGAACTCGTTCCAGATCGCCAGCGACACGACCAGCGTGGCGAGACTGGTGAGCATCGCCACATTGCGGGCATTACGCGCGACCATTTCGGTCTCGCCACGGATCGTCAGGATGAGCAACGCCCCCACCAGCGGCAGGAACGTCGTGATGGTAAGCAAGGGCCAATCGGACATGATCAACCCCCCGTCCGCAAGAAGTACCAGGTGACGAATGCCGCGACGCCGATCAGCATCGCGAAGGCGTAGTGATAGAGATAACCGGTCTGCAGGATGCTGAAGCGCCGGGCCACGCCGCGCGACACGGCCGCGAGGCCATCGGGGCCGAAGCCATCGATGATGCGGCCATCACCACCCTTCCACAAACCGCGGCCGATCATGAAGGCCGGCTTGACGAACAGGAAGTCGTAGAGCTCGTCGAAGTACCACTTGTTCAGCAGGAACAGGTAGAGCGGCCGGAACGTGTTGGCCATGTCCTTCGGCAGCTGCGGCCGGATCGAATACATGTAGATCGCGACCAAAATACCTGCCACGCCGACGATGGTCGGCAGCAGGCTGATGATGGTCGGGATCTCTTCGCGGCTGACGAAGGCCGTGTGGGTCTTCAGCACCACGATCGACTTGGCCCAGAAGCCACCGCCCGCCGGTTCGAGGAACCAGCTATGGCCGACCCAACCGGCCAGCACGGCGCCGACGGCTAAGAGTAACAGCGGGATCGTCATCACATAAGGCGATTCGTGCACATGGGCCATCACATGCTCGTCGGCCCGCGGCTTGCCGTGGAAGGTCAGGATGAGCAGGCGGAACGAATAGAAGGCGGTCATGAAGGCCGCGGCCACACCCAGCCAATAGGCCATGGTGCCGACATCGCTATGGGCCGCCCAGGCCGATTCGAGAATCGCGTCCTTCGACCAGTAACCCGACAACGGCGGAATACCGGCCAGCGCGACCGAGCCGATCACCATCACGATCCAGGTCAGCGGGATATAGCGCCAGATCCCGCCCATCTTGCGGATGTCCTGCTCATCGGACATCGCATGGATCACCGAGCCGGCCGATAGGAACAGCAGCGCCTTGAAGAAGGCGTGGGTGAAGAGATGGAATATGCCCGCCTGATAGGCCGACACGCCCAGGCCGAAGAACATGTAGCCGAGCTGCGAACAGGTCGAATACGCGATGATGCGTTTGATGTCGTTCTGAACGCAGCCGATCGTGCCGGCGAAGAAGGCGGTGAAGGCGCCGATATAGGTGACGACCGTCAGCGCGGTGTCGGAGTATTCGAAGAGCGGCGACATGCGCGCCACCATGAACACGCCGGCGGTGACCATGGTCGCGGCATGGATCAAGGCCGAGACCGGGGTCGGACCTTCCATCGCGTCCGGCAACCAGGTGTGCAGGAACAGCTGAGCCGACTTGCCCATCGCGCCGACGAACAGCAGCAAGCAGCAAGCGGTAATGGCGTGCATATGCATGCCAAAGATGTCGAAGGTCGCCTTTGCCTTGTCCGGCGCGGCGCTGAAGATGGTGTCGAAGTTCATCGAGTCGAACAGGACGAAGGTCGCGAAGATGCCGAGCGCGAAACCGAAGTCGCCGACGCGGTTGACGATGAAGGCCTTGATGGCGGCGGCCGAAGCCGACGGCTTCTCGTACCAGAAGCCGATCAGCAGGTAGGACGCGAGGCCCACCCCTTCCCAGCCGAAGAACATCTGAACCAGGTTATCGGCGGTGACCAGCGCCAACATGGCGAAGGTGAAGAAGGACAGATAGGCCTGGAACCGCGGGATGTGCGGATCGTGGTGCATGTAGCCGACCGAATAGACATGCACCAGGAACGACACGCTGTTGACCACGATCAGCATGACCGCCGTCAACTGGTCGAAGCGCAGCGCCCAGGTTACCTCGGTATCGCCCGAGGCGAACCAGGTGAACAGGCGCACCGTGATCGGATGGCCAGCGCCGATCACCTCGGCGAAGGCGACCACCGACAGGGCTATGGAGATGCCGACCGCGACGCAGGTGACGAATTGCGATGCCCGGTCGCCGATGCGGCGGCCGAAGAAACCGGCGATGATCGAAGCCAGCAGAGGCAGGAAGACGATGGCCGTGTACATGCGCGGCTCAGCCCTTCATCTGGTTGATTTCTTCGACTTCGATGGTGCCCCGATTGCGGAAGAACACCACCACGATCGCTAGACCGATAGCCGCCTCGGCGGCGGCAACGGTGAGGACGAACAAGGTGAAGATCTGTCCGACGAGATCACCCAGGAAGTGGGAGAAAGCGACGAAGTTGATGTTAACCGCAAGCAGCATCAGCTCGATCGACATCAGGATGACGATCACGTTCTTGCGGTTGAGGAAGATGCCGAAGATCCCAAGCGTGAACAGGATCGCGGCAACGAGCAGATAGTCGAAGAGCGAGATCATCTCAGATCCCTCCCCCGGTCGGGACCTTGCGCAACTCGATCGTGTCTTCCTTGGTGCGCGCGTTCTGCTTGGCGATGTTCTGGCGGCGAATGCCGTCGCGCGAGCGCAGCGTGAGCATGATCGCGCCGATCATGGCGACCAGCAGCACCAGGCCCGATGCCTGAAACAGATAGATGTAGTCAGTATAGATCAGCCGGCCGAGCGCAACGGTGTTCGTCACCATTGAGGGGTCTGGCGTCTTCGCGGCCAGAATGGTTGGCGCCACATCGGCGAAATGCCAGCCGAAATAGACCATGCCCAATTCGAGCAGCAGCACGAAGCCGATAATCGCGCCGATCGGCAGGTATTGCAGGAAGCCTTCGCGCAATTTCACCAGATCGACGTCGAGCAGCATGACGACGAACAGGAACAGCACCGCCACCGCGCCGACATAGACCACCACCAGCACCATCGCCAGGAACTCGGCGCCGGCCAGCAAGAACAAGCCTGCCGCGTTGAAGAAGCAGAGGATCAGGAACAGCACCGAGTGAACCGGATTGCGCTGCGAAATGACCATCACGCCGCTGGCGATCAGCACAACGGCGAGAAGCCAAAAGACTATCGTCTGGACGATCATACGCTTCGCATTCCTTCTCTTCGGCCTTCTCTGCGGGCTTCAGCGATACGGCGCGTCGGCGGTCAGCCGCGCGGCCAATTCGGTTTCCCAACGGTCGCCGTTGTCCAGCAGTTTCTGTTTGTCGTACATCAGCTCCGAGCGCGTCTCAGTCGCGAATTCGAAATTCGGTCCCTCGACGATCGCATCCACCGGGCAAGCTTCCTGGCAGAAGCCGCAATAGATGCACTTGGTCATGTCGATGTCGTAGCGGGTGGTGCGGCGGCTGCCGTCGCCGCGCGGCTCGGCCTCGATGGTGATGGCCTGGGCCGGGCAGATGGCTTCGCACAGCTTGCAGGCGATGCAGCGTTCTTCGCCATTGGCGTAACGGCGCAACGCATGTTCACCACGGAAGCGCGGGCTCAGCGGGCCTTTCTCATAGGGATAATTGAGCGTCACCTTCGGCGAGAAGAAGTACCGCAGGGTGATGCGCATCCCGTTGAGCAATTCGATCAGGAACCACGTGCGGGCGCCGCGACCAAGGAACGACATGGGCGTCTCCTTACTTCGGCAGCCAACCGGTGGCTTCGAGCACGCCAGCGGTCAGAATGAGCCAGAACAGCGAAAACGGCAGGAAGATCTTCCAACCCAGACGCATGAGCTGGTCGTAACGGTAACGCGGGAACGTGCCGCGCACCCAGACAAAGCTGAACAGAAGGAGCGCGATCTTCAGTGCGAACCAGATGATGCCCGGAATCCAGTCGAGGAAGGGGAACGGCGAGAGCCAGCCACCCAGGAACAGGATCGTGATGATCGCGCTCATCAGGATCATGTTGGCGTATTCCGCCAGGAAGAAGAGCGCGAACGGGATCGACGAGTATTCGACGTTGAAGCCCGTCACCAATTCGGCTTCGGCCTCAACCAGATCGAAGGGCAGACGGTTGGTTTCCGCCAGGCCCGAAACGAAGAAGATCACGAACAGAGGCAGATGCGGCAGCCAGTACCAGTTCCAGAACCAGGTGCCCCCTACCCGGCTTTGCGCCATGACGATGTCGGACAGGTTCAGCGAACCGACACAGAGCAGGATCGAGATCATCACGAAGCCGATCGAGACTTCGTAGGACACCATCTGCGCCGCCGAGCGCAGCGCGCCCAGGAAGGCATAGCGCGAGTTGGACGCCCAACCGGCCATGATAATGCCGTAGACGCCCATGCTCGAAATCGCGAAGAGATAAAGGATGCCGACATTGATGTTGGCGAGCACCCAATCCTTATTGAACGGAATCACCGCCCAGGCGACCAAGGCGAGCGTGAAGGTCAGGCCCGGCGCAATGATGAACACGGCGCGATTGGCGCCGGTCGGGATGATGGTTTCCTTGACCAGTAGCTTGAGCCCATCGGCAAAGGCCTGGAGCAATCCAAAGGGACCGACCACGTTCGGGCCCTTGCGCATCTGAATCGCGCCCAGGATCTTGCGCTCGGCATAGGTCAGCATCGCCACCGAGATCAGCAGCGGCACCAAGATCAGAACGATCTTGAGGACGATGATGATCGCCGGCCAGAGATAACCGGCCCAGAAACTATCCATGGGTGCCGGTCCTCTTTTGGGCGTTTTGCACGAAAGCTGTGGTGCACTCGGCCATCGTCTTCGAGGCGCGGCTGATCGCATCGGTCATGTAGTAGTTGACCAGCGGCGAGACGAGCGGCGCGGACGACGTTGCGCCATCGGCACCAAAAGCTTCCCATGCGGCCGGCTTCACCTGATCGAGCGCAGCGAAGATCGGGTTCGCCTGAACGAGATGCTTGCGCAGATCGGCCAGCGTGTCATAGGCGAGCGGCTTGCCGAGCGATTCGGACAAAGCGCGCAAAATCTTCCAATCTTCGCGCGCCTCACCGGGCGCAAACGTGGCGATCTGCGTGCGCTGTGGGCGGCCCTCGGTGTTGACGTAGGTCGCGTTCTTTTCGGTGAAAGCCGCACCTGGCAGGATGACATCGGCACGATGTGCACCAGCGTCGCCGTGATGGCCCTGATAGATGACGAAGGCGATGCCGAGCGCATTCATATCGATTTCGTCGGCGCCCAGCAGATAGACCGTGCCGATCTCGCCTGACTTTGTGCCGGCCAGGATACCGGCTACGTCCTTGCCGCCCGCACTCGGCACGAAGCCGAGATCGAGGCCGCCGACGCGCGCCGCAACGGTGTGCAGCACGTTGAAGCCATTCCAGCCCTCGACGATCATGCCGGTGCTGTCGGCGATCTTCTTGGCCAGCGCCAGAACCGCCGCACCATCATCGCGGGTCAGAGCGCCCTGCCCCACGATCAGCATCGGGTGCTTGGCGTCCTTCAGCGTTTGCGCGAAGGGATGCGAGCCATCGGCAATCGACTTCAGCACCGACACATCGGCGCCGAGATGCTGGTGACGATAAGTGAGATCGACCTGCGGACCGACCGCGGCAATCGGGAACTTGCCCTTCATCCAGCGCTTGCGAATGCGCGCATTGATCACCGGCGCTTCCCAACGTGGGTTGGTGCCGATCAGCAGCAGCGCATCGGCATCGTCGATGCCGGCAATCGTGGTGTTGAACAGATACGACGCACGCGGACCGCCGAGCTTGGCGCCGTCCTGGCGGCAATCGATATTGCTCGAGCCCAGCGACGCCATCAGGTCTTTCAGCGCGACCATCGATTCGGCATCGGCCTGGTCGCCGGCGATCGCGGCGATCTTATTGCCGGGCACGCCCTTCAGGCGATCGGCGATGAAAGCGAAAGCTTCGGGCCATGTGGCCGGTACGAGCTTGCCACTCTTGCGCACATAAGGCTGATCGAGGCGCTGGCGCAGCAGGCCGTCGCAAGCGAAGCGGCTCTTGTCGCCCAGCCATTCCTCGTTCACGTCGTCATTGGTGCGCGGCAGGATGCGCATTACCTGATTGCCGCGCGTATCGATACGGATGTTCGAGCCGACAGCGTCATGCGCGTCGATGCTCTCGGTCTTGCGCAGCTCCCAGGAGCGCGCGGTGAACGCGTAAGGCTTGCTGGTCAGCGCGCCGACGGGGCAGAGATCGATGATATTGCCCGACAGCTCGGAGCCGATCGCCTTCTCGACATAGGTGCCAATTTCCATCGCCTCGTTGCGGCCGAGCGATCCCAAATCGGGCGCACCGGCGACATCGGCGAGGAAGCGGACACAGCGGGTGCAGTGGATGCAACGGGTCATGGTCGGTTTGACCAGCGGCCCGAAATCCTTATCCTTCACCGCACGCTTAAACTCGTTGTAGCGGCTGCGGTCCATGCCGTAACCCATCGCCTCGTCCTGCAGATCGCACTCGCCGCCCTGATCGCAGATCGGGCAATCGAGCGGATGGTTGATCAGCAGGAATTCCATCACGCCATGACGCGCCTTCAGCACCATCGGCGTCGTGGTCTTCACCACCATGCCATCGGCCACCGGCTGGGCGCAGGACGCGACCGGCTTTGGCACCTTCTCCACTTCGACCAGGCACATACGGCAGTTGCCAGCGATGGCCAGGCGCTCATGGAAGCAGAAGCGCGGGATTTCGATACCGAGGACTTCGGCCGCCTGAATGATGGTCGAGCCGGCTTCGACTTCGACTTCGCGCCCGTCGATGGTGAGTTTGGTCATGGGCTTGTCCTCACGCGGCCTGAGCCGCAGCGGCTTTGATGCGCCGCTCGAGTTCAGGGCGGAAATGGCGGATCAGGCCCTGGATCGGCCAGGCAGCGGCGTCGCCATGGGCGCAGATCGTGTGGCCTTCGACTTCGCGGGTCACGTCTTCGAGCATCGTGATCTCTTCGAGCGATGCGCGGCCGTCAACCATGCGCAGCATCATGCGCCACAGCCAGCCGGTGCCTTCGCGGCATGGCGTGCACTGGCCGCAACTCTCATGCATGTAGAAGCGCGAGAGGCGCGCGATGCAGCCGACGATGTCGGTGCTCTTGTCCATCACGATCACGGCAGCGGTGCCCAGACCCGAGCGCACTTCGCGCAGCGCGTCGAAATCCATCAGCACCGTGTCGCAGGTCTCTTTCGGGATGACCGGCGTTGACGAACCGCCCGGGATCACCGCCATCAGGTTGTTCCAACCACCGCGCACGCCACCGGCATGCTTTTCGATGAGCTCCTTGAGCGGGATGCCCATCTCCTCTTCCACATTGCACGGCTTTTCGACATGGCCGGAGATGCAGAAGATCTTGGTGCCGACATTCTTGGGACGGCCGATACCCGCGAACCAGGCCGCACCGCGGCGCATGATCGTCGGTACGTCGGCGATCGACTCGACGTTGTTCACCGTGGTCGGGCAGCCATAGAGGCCGACACCCGCCGGGAACGGCGGCTTCAGGCGCGGCTGGCCCTTTTGTCCTTCGAGCGAATTGAGTAGTGCGGATTCTTCGCCGCAGATGTAGGCGCCGCCGCCGCGATGCAGATAAATGTCGAAGTCCCAACCCGAGCCGCAGGCATTCTTACCGACCAGACCCGCTTCGTAGGCCTCATCGATCGCCGCCTGCACATGATGGGCTTCGCGGATCAGTTCGCCGCGGATGTAGATGTAGCAAGCATTCGCGCCGATCGCGAAGCTGCCGATCAGGCAACCCTCGATCAGCTTGTGCGGATCGAAGCGAAGGATGTCGCGGTCCTTGCAGGTGCCGGGCTCGCCTTCGTCGGCGTTCACCACGAGATAGTGAGGACGCGGACCGGGCTGCTTCGGCATGAACGACCACTTCAGACCCGTGGCGAAACCGGCGCCGCCGCGGCCACGCAGACCCGAATTCTTCACCTCTTCGATGATCGCGTCGCGGCCTTTGGCGAGGATGTCTTTGGTGCCATCCCAATCGCCGCGCGCGCGCGCGCCGGCCAAGCGCCAATCGTGCTGCCCGTAGAGGTTCGTATAGATGCGGTCTTTATCCTGGAGCATGTCAGCCCTTGACCGGTGAGGTGGTGAGCGTGATCGGTCCGCCGGTCGGCGCCGAATTCAGGCGGCCGCTCTGCGAACCGTGTTTGATGTTTTCGCCGCGCTTCAGCGCCTGAATCAGCTTCACCGTCGATTCGGCGGTGAGGTCTTCGTAGTAGTCGTCGGCGACCCAGATCACCGGCGCATTGACGCAGGCGGCCAGGCATTCGACTTCGGCCAGGCTGAACTGACCGTCGGCGCTGGTCTCGCCCATGCCGATGCCGAGTTCCTTGCTGCAGGCCGCAACGACGGCGTCGGAGCCGCGCAGTTGGCACGGCACATTGGTGCAAACCTGCAGATGGTGCTTACCCACCGGCTTCAGGTTGTACATCGTGTAGAAGGTCGCGACCTCATAGACGAGGATCGGCGGCATATCGAGCATCTCGGCCACGACATCCATCGCTGCACGCGTCAACCAGCCTTCCTGGCGCTGTGCCAGATCGAGCAACGGCATCACCGCGCTGCGCTGCTTACCAGCGGGATACTTGGCGATGGTCTTCTTCGCCATCTCCAGGTTCTCCGCCGAAAACGCGAAGCTGGTCGGCTGCACGACTTCGGGTCCGTGAGAGGCGCCGCTCATCGGTCGACCTCCCCGAACACGATATCGATCGAGCCGAGATTGGCGACGATGTCAGCCAGCATGTGTCCCTTCGACATCACGTCCAAACCTTGGAGATGGGCAAAGGCCGGGGCCCGGATATGGCAGCGGTACGGCCGGTTGGTGCCGTCGGCGATCAGATAAACCGCGAACTCACCCTTTGGCGTTTCGATGGCGGTGTAGGTCTCGCCCGCCGGCACATGGAAGCCCTCGGTAAAGAGCTTGAAGTGATGGATCAGCGCTTCCATCGACTTCTTCATCTCGGGACGGTGCGGCGGCGTGATCTTGTTATTGTCGACGCGCACAGGTCCCTTCGGCATCTTTTCGATCGCCTGACGCATCAGCGAGACCGACTGCTTCATCTCTTCGATGCGGACCATGTAGCGGTCGTAGCAGTCGCCGTTCTTGCCGATCGGAATGTCGAAATCGAGCTGGTCATAGACTGCGTAGGGTTGCGCCTTGCGCAGATCCCACGGGACGCCCGAGGCTCGTAGATTCGGGCCCGTGAAGCCCCACACCATCGCCGTATCGGTCGAGACGATGCCGATATCGACGGTGCGCTGCTTGAAGATGCGGTTCTCGTTGAGCAGGCTTTCGATGTCGTTGAGCACCTTTGGATAGCGTTCGGTCCAGGCTATGATGTCTTCGGCCAGGCCTTCAGGCATATCCTGCGAGATGCCGCCGACGCGATAGGCCGCGGCATGAAAGCGCGAGCCGGACAGGCGCTCGTAGAAACTCAGAAGATGTTCGCGTTCCTCGAACCCGTAGAGCAGCGGCGTGCCCGCGCCCACATCCATCGCGAACGCAGTCGTGTTGAGGATGTGATTGAGGATGCGGCCGATCTCGTCATACAGCACGCGGATGTATTGCGCGCGCGGCGGCGCTTGGATGCCCAGCAGCTTCTCAGCCGCCAGGACGAACGCATGTTCCTGATTGAGCGGACACACATAGTCGAGCCGGTCGAAATATGGCACGGCCTGCATATAGGTTTTGTACTCGATCAGCTTCTCGGTGCCGCGGTGAAGCAGGCCGATATGCGGATCGGTGCGCTCGACCACTTCGCCGCCCATCTCGAGCACGAGGCGTAACACGCCGTGGGCCGCCGGATGCTGCGGGCCGAAATTGACCGTGTAATTGCGAATCTGGGCTTCGGCTGCACTCATTTCGTCGCCTTTTCATCGCCCGGCAGCATCCCTTCCCACGGAGACAGGAAGTCGAAGCTGCGGAAATCCTGAGTGAGCTTCACCGGCTCATAGATCACGCGCTTCTGGTTGTCGTCGTAGCGGACTTCGACGAAACCGGTCAGCGGGAAGTCCTTGCGCAGCGGATGACCGTCGAAGCCGTAATCGGTCAGCAGGCGGCGCAGATCGGGATTGTCGGCGAAGGGCACGCCGTACATGTCCCAGGCCTCGCGCTCGTACCATGCGGCGCATGGGAAGACGCCGACCGCGCTGGGCACCGGCTCGTCTTCGCCAACGCTCACCTTCACGCGGACGCGCTGGTTGTGCTTGAGCGACAGCAGGTTGTAGACAACCTCGAAGCGCTTTTCGCGATCGGGGAAGTCCACGCCACAGATGTCCATCAGCTGCTTGAACTGACACTGCGCATCGTCGCGCAGATAGGTCAGCACGCGGGGCAACGAAGCCGTATGAACGCGCAGAACCAGCTCGTCCATCGGCTGTTCGACGGCAGTCACATGCTCAGGCAGAGCCGCGACGATCCCGTCCCCAAGGTCTTTGAGTGCTTGATTCATGGCCCCCCGGCCAGCGTTATCGTGCGATTGTTCCCGTCCGCCGGATCTTCTTTTGCAGCTGAAGGATGCCGTAAACCAGCGCCTCAGCCGTCGGCGGACAACCAGGCACGTAGATGTCGACCGGGACCACCCGGTCGCAGCCACGCACCACCGCGTAAGAATAGTGATAGTAGCCGCCGCCATTGGCGCACGAGCCCATCGAGATCACCCAGCGCGGCTCCGCCATCTGGTCGTAGACCTTGCGGAACGCGGGGGCCATCTTGTTGGTCAGGGTGCCGGCGACGATGATCACGTCGGACTGCCGCGGCGATCCACGCGGGAAGGTGCCGAACCGGTCGAGATCATAGCGGCTGGCGAAAGCCTGCATCATCTCCACCGCGCAGCAGGCCAGGCCGAAGGTCATCGGCCAGATCGAGCCGCTGCGGGCCCAGTTCACCAGCTTATCGACATTCGAGATGACGAAGCCCTTATCGTTGAGCTCCTCGGCGACGATCCGCGCGCCGAGTTCGTGCCCGTCAGTGCCGGTAATCGTGGCCGGTGTCTCGATCATTCCCATTCGAGCGCTCCCTTACGCCACTCGTAGATGAAACCGATGGTCAGGACGCCCAGGAACAGGATCATCGACCAAAAGCCATAAAGTCCGATCTTCCCGAGCGACACTGCCCAGGGAAATAGGAACGCAACTTCCAGATCGAAGATGATGAAGAGGATGGCCACAAGATAGTAACGCACCTCGAATTTGGTGCGCGCGTCATCGAACGCTTCGAAGCCGCACTCGTATGCCGAGGTCTTTTCCAGGTCCGGTTTCTGACGGGCAGCCAGCCAGGCGCCACCGATAAATACGGTCGAAACCAGCGCCGCGATGCCGAGAAACAGAAGGATCGGCAGATACTCTTTGAGCATGTCGTCCATGACGCGGTTCCACAAGGACGCAAGGGGCGGAAAAACGTTTTTTACCCGAGCCGTACCGCATAGTGTGCGACGCGACAGGATACCGAAAGTGGTGTAATCCCGGGCACCTCTTGTGTCAACCGCGGCGGTGTCACATCTGCATGTTGCGACATACTCGCAACACTACGGGTTGAGGCTCCGAACCGAATTCGCGGCGAGACAAAGGGAATGGTGGGCGGTGAGGGACTCGAACCCCCGACATCCTGCGTGTAAAGCAGGCGCTCTACCAACTGAGCTAACCGCCCGGCGTGTTTGACGGGCGGTACAATACTCGAAATCGTGTCGAAGGGAACGGTTAGCGGTTGACTGCGTCCTTGAGCCCCTTCCCTGCCTTGAACTTGGGTTGTTTGAACTCGGGAATGCTGATTTCTGCGCCCGTGCGCGGGTTGCGGCCGGTGGACTTCGCGCGTTTCAGGACGTGGAACGTCCCGAACCCCACCAGACGCACCTCCTCCCCCTTCGTCAGCGCGTCGGAGATCGCGCCAAAGACGCTTTCGATGACGGCCAAAGACTGACCCTTCGACAGACCGGCAGCATCAGCCACCGCGCCCACAAGATCGTTCTTGTTCACGTGAGTCGCCCCCTTCCGTTGCAATCGCCGGACATGGCCGTCCCCAGTCCACGACCATGACGGAAGCAGTCAGTCTAGGGCCGCCGTTTTCGCGGCGTCAATCGCGGGCGCGCAGATTTCCTGGGGCCCGGATTTATCAGGCCGGGAAATGGAAAAGGCCTCTCCACGCATCGATAACGATGCACAGAGAGGCCTCCATTTGGTCGACTTATAATTAGTGCGTGACGACGCCGCCTTCGGCCGGCTTCGACTTCTGGTCCACGGGCGGTGCGTTGGCTTCCGGGTCCCATTCGATCGGCACGAGCGGACGGACCAGCGCGTTGGCCAAGACCTCATCGGCGGTGTTGACCGGGATGATGGTCATGTTGCGCTTCACGTTGTCGGGAATCTCGGCGAGATCCTTCTCGTTCTCCTTCGGGATCAGCACCGTCTTGATGCCGCCCCGCAGAGCCGCGAGCAGTTTCTCCTTGAGACCGCCGATCGGCAGCACGCGACCGCGCAGCGTGATCTCACCCGTCATCGCCACATCCTTACGGACGGGGATGCCAGTCAGAACCGAGACGATTGCCGTGCACATGGCCACGCCGGCCGACGGTCCATCCTTGGGCGTCGCGCCTTCGGGCACATGGACGTGGATGTCGCGCTTCTCGAACAGCGTCGGCTTGATGCCGAACTGAATCGAGCGTGCACGCACGAAGGACGCGGCAGCCTGCACCGATTCCTGCATCACGTCGCCGAGCTTGCCGGTGTAGGTGTTCTTGCCGTTGCCGGGCATGGTCACCGATTCGATGGACAGCAATTCGCCGCCCACTTCGGTCCAGGCCAAGCCGGTCACGACACCCACCAAATCCTCAAGCTCCGCCTCGCCGTAACGGAAGCGATGCACTCCGGCGTATTTCTCAAGATTGCGGCGGGTGACCGCCACTTTCTTGACGCCCTTGGAGAGGATTTCCTTGATCGCCTTGCGTGCCAGATTCGCGATTTCGCGTTCAAGCGAGCGCACGCCCGCCTCACGCGTGTAATAGCGGATCAGATCGCGCAGCGCGTCTTCGGACATCGACCACTCGCCCTTCTTCAAGCCGGTCAATTTGGCCGTCTTGTTGATCAGATGGCGGTTGGCGATCTCGACCTTCTCGTCCTCGGTGTAGCCGGCGAGACGGATGATCTCCATGCGGTCCAACAGCGGCTGCGGCATGCGCAGCGTGTTGGCCGTGGTGACGAACATCACGTCCGACAGGTCGTAATCGACTTCGAGGTAATGGTCGTTGAAGGTGGCGTTCTGCTCGGGATCGAGCACTTCTAGCAGCGCCGAGGTCGGGTCGCCGCGCCAATCAGCGCCGAGCTTGTCGACTTCGTCGAGCAGGAAGAGCGGATTCGAGGTCTTGGCCTTCTTCATGCCCTGCACGATCTTGCCGGGCATCGAGCCGATATAGGTCCGGCGATGGCCGCGCACTTCCGACTCATCGCGCACGCCGCCGAGAGACATGCGCACGAAGCTGCGGCCGGTGGCCTTGGCGATCGAGCGGCCGAGCGAGGTCTTACCCACGCCGGGCGGGCCGACGAGGCAGAGGATCGGCCCCTTCACCTTGTTGGTGCGCTGCTGCACGGCGAGATACTCGACGATGCGTTCCTTGACCTTGTCGAGGCCATAGTGATCCGCATCGAGGACCTTCTCAGCGCCTTTAATGTCGCGCTTGACCTTGCTGCGCTGCTTCCATGGAATCGAGAGCAGCCAATCAAGGTAGTTGCGGACCACGGTCGCCTCAGCCGACATCGGGCTCATGGTGCGGAGCTTCTTCAGCTCACCCATGGCCTTTTCGCGCGCTTCCTTCGAGAGCTTGGTCTTGTTGATGCGCTCTTCGATTTCGGCGGCTTCGTCGCGGCCATCCTCGGTCTCGCCCAGCTCCTTCTGGATCGCCTTGAGCTGTTCGTTGAGGTAGTACTCCCGCTGGCTCTTCTCCATCTGCCGCTTCACGCGGTTGCGGATCTTCTTTTCGACCTGCAACACGCCGATCTCGGATTCCATGAAGGAGTAGACGCGTTCGAGCCGCTCCGAGACCGAGGCGATCTCAAGCAACTCCTGCTTGTCCGAAATCTTGACCTGAAGATGCGACGCGACCGTATCGGCGAGCTTGCCCGGATCGTCGATCTGGTTGACCGACACCAGGACCTCGGGCGGAATCTTCTTGTTCAACTTGATGTACTGCTCGAACTGCGCCACGACCGAACGCGCCAACGCTTCAAGTTCCTGCGACTGGCCGGGCACTTCCGGCGTCGCCTCGGCGAAGACCTGGAAAAAAGTCTGGTTGTCGGTAAACGACGTGATCTTGGCGCGGCTACCGCCTTCGACCAGCACCTTCACGGTGCCGTCGGGCAGCTTCAGGAGTTGCAGCACTGTGCTGATGGTGCCGACGCGATAGATGTCGTTCTCGGTGGGATCGTCCTGGGCCGCATTCTTTTGCGTCACCAGCAGGATCTGCTTGTCCTCGCGCATCACGTCTTCAAGGGCGCGCACCGACTTCTCGCGGCCGACGAACAGCGGCACGATCATGTGCGGGAAGACGACGATGTCACGGAGCGGCAGAACCGGATAAATCTCGCCGCGGGTTAAATCAGCCATGATGCCTCGTCTACATGAACCGCCCGGCGCCGCGAACCATTCAAAGGCGCGGGAAGGTCTTAATTCAATTCGTTAACAAAAGGACGTTCGTCAAGGGGCCGCATGCTTCGTAATGCCGCAGCCCTGCCGCCATCAGGCGCTGGACCCAACGTCCTCACGCCGCTCGGAGTGGATGTACAGCGGCTTGGCCTTCCCATCGGAAACCTCCCCGTTGATGACCACTTCATCGACGCTGTCGAGGCCGGGCAGATCGAACATGGTGTCGAGCAGAATGCTCTCCATGATCGAACGCAGGCCACGCGCGCCGGTTTTGCGGGCAATCGCCTTGCGCGAGATGCTCTTGAGCGCGTCTTCGGTGAAGGACAGACGCACGTCTTCCATCTCGAATAGGCGTTCGTATTGCTTGACCAGCGCATTCTTCGGCTTGGTCAGGATGTCGACCAGCGCCGATTCGTTGAGGTCATGCAGCGTGGCGATGACCGGCAGACGGCCGACGAATTCCGGGATCAGGCCGAACTTCAGCAGATCCTCGGGCTCGACCTCACGCAGCACATCACCGGTGGAACGCTCTTCGGGACCGCGCACTTCGGCGCCGAAACCGATCGACGTGCCCCGGCCACGAGCCGAGATGATCTTTTCCAGACCCGAGAAGGCGCCACCGCAGACGAACAGGATGTTGGTCGTATCGACCTGCAGGAACTCCTGCTGCGGATGCTTGCGCCCGCCCTGGGGCGGCACGGAGGCCACGGTGCCTTCCATGATCTTCAGCAGCGCCTGCTGCACGCCCTCGCCCGACACGTCGCGGGTGATCGACGGGTTGTCGGACTTGCGGCTGATCTTGTCGACTTCGTCGATATAGACGATGCCGCGCTGCGCGCGCTCGACGTTGTAGTCGGCGGCCTGCAGCAACTTCAGGATGATGTTCTCGACGTCCTCGCCCACATAACCGGCTTCGGTCAGTGTCGTGGCGTCGGCCATCGTGAACGGCACATCGAGGATGCGCGCCAGCGTTTGGGCCAGCAGCGTCTTGCCGCAGCCGGTGGGGCCGATCAGCAGGATGTTCGACTTGGCGATCTCGACATCCGCGTTCTTGCCGCCGTTCGACAGGCGCTTGTAATGGTTGTGGACGGCCACCGAAAGCACGCGCTTGGCGTATTCCTGGCCGATCACGTAGTCATCGAGAACCGAGCAGATGTCGCGCGGCGTCGGAACGCCATCGCGGGACCGCACGAGGTGCGTCTTGTGCTCTTCCCGGATGATATCCATGCACAGTTCGACGCATTCATCGCAAATGAACACTGTCGGACCGGCAATCAGCTTGCGTACCTCGTGCTGGCTCTTTCCGCAGAATGAGCAGTACAGGGTGTTCTTTGAATCGCCGCTGATGGACTTGGTCATCGTTACTCCATGCCGCCAAACCCGCGGCAAGCGTTTATCCTAGACCGCCGCGCCCGCGCCGCACAATGGCAAAACTGGCGTCATTTCGGGGTCTTCATGACTGAAAATGGGGCTTTTCACCCTCATTTTCGAGTCTCGATGCTGACATGGCAGTCGCAAAGAAAGTGTTACCGTCGCCGGGGCCCGAAAAGGCCCCGGCAATCGGCTTAAATCAGGCCGCGGCGGACGCTTCGGCCAGGGGGGGACGGTTCGTAACCACTTCGTCGATCAGGCCAAATTCCTTGGCCTCGACCGCCGTCATGTATTTGTCGCGGTCCATCGCATGTTCGATGTCTTCCAGGCTCTTGCCCGAATGATGGACGTAGATGTTGTTTAACCGGGTACGCAGCGCCAGGATTTCGCGGGCATGGATCTCGATATCCGCCGCCTGGCCCTGGAAGCCGCCAGAGGGCTGATGGATCATGATTCGCGAGTTGGGCAGCGAGAACCGCTTGCCCTTGGCGCCGGCCGTCAGCAGCAGCGACCCCATTGAGGCCGCCTGACCGATACAAACCGTGGACACATTGGCCCGGATGTATTGCATCGTGTCATAGATCGCCAGACCCGAGGTCACGACGCCGCCCGGCGAGTTGATATAGAAGGCGATGTCTTTGTTCGGGTTCTCCGATTCGAGGAACAGAAGCTGAGCGCAGATCAGGCTTGCGACGTTGTCTTCGACCCCGCCGGTCAGGAAAATGATGCGTTCCTTGAGCAGGCGCGAATAGATATCGAAGGCGCGCTCGCCCCGGTTGGTCTGCTCGACCACCATCGGGACCAGCGTGTTGTTGTAGACTTCAATCGGATCGCGATCTCTGATCATCTTCGTGTTCCTCGATTTCGCCGGACGCCCGGCGGGACGATCCCGCCGCCGACGCTTCAGCACATCACTCTTCGGACTTCTTCTTCCGCTTCGGCTTAGCCGTCTCTTCGCCGGACGAAGCAGCCTCGCCCTCTTCCAACGCGTCCGGATCCTTGCGCAGTTCGTCGAAGGAAACGGCCTTGTCGGTCACCTTGGCCAGTTCGAGAATGAAGTCGATAACCTTGTCCTCGAAGATCGGCGCGCGGAGCCCTTCGACGGCCTGCTGGTTCTTCTGGAAATACTGGATCACCAGATGTTCCTGGCCGGGATAGCGGCGAGCCTCGTCGATCATCGCCTTGTTCAGGTCCTGCTGCGAGACGGTGATGTTGTTCTTCTTGCCGATCTCGGCGATCACCAGGCCCAGCTTCACGCGGCGCTCGGCGATCTTGCGATATTCGGCCTTCAACTCGTCTTCGCTCTTGCCTTCGTCACCTGAATCGACGCGGCCGGCCTTGCGGTCCTGCTCGATCGCGTTCCAGATGCCGTTGAATTCGAGATCGACCATGCCAGGCGGCAAAACGAAATCATGCTTGTCCGCCAAGGCGTCGAGCAGACGGCGCTTGGCGTGAGCGCGCGAAAACTGCGAATGGCGGCTCTCGATTTCCTGCTTCACTGCATCGCGCAGCGTCGCAAGCGACTCCTGCCCAATCGCTTTGGCGAGCTCATCATCGATGGCCCGCGGCACAACGCGCTGCAATTCCTTCACCGTGACGTCGAACTCAACGTCTTTGCCGGCGAGGCCGGGGCTGTAGTCTTCCGGGAAGGTGATCTTGACCACGCGGGACTCGCCCGCCTTGGCGCCGATCAGCTGGTCCTCGAAGCCCGGAACGAAGCTGCCCGAGCCGAGACGCAGTGGGTAGCCCTCGCCCTTGCCGCCATCGAACGGCACGCCGTCGAGCTTGCCTAGGAAGTCGATCACGGCCACATCGTCTTTGGCGGCAACGTGGTCGCCTTCGATGGTTTCCGTGCTTTCCTGCTGCGCCGCGATCGTCTTCAACGCGTCTTCGACTTCGCTGTCATCGACAGTCGCGACCGGACGTTCGATCGAGATCGTCCCAAGATCGGCGACCTCGACGTCAGGTAGCGTTTCGACAGCGACGGTGAATTCGAGATCGCCACCTTCTTTGTAGGAGGTGATGTTGATCTGCGGCTGCAGCGCGGGGCGCAGCTTGTTGTCGTCGATCGCCTGCCGGGCACCATCATTGACGGCAGCCTCGACCACTTCGCTGGTCACCGACGCGCCATAACGCTTCTTCAGAAGCGGCATCGGCACTTTGCCGGGGCGGAAACCGGGCAACGTAGCGGTCGTCGCCACCTCACCCAGGCGCGACAGCACCTTTTCGGCAATCTGGCCAGCCGTGACGGTGACCTTGAATTCGTGCTTGAGCCCTTCGGCGCTGGTCTGAGTGACTTGCATTGTTCTTTCCGTGTGCGAGAGAAGAATATCGGTGGAGCTAGGGGCGGTTGCAAGCCGCTACCCCACCCGGACGAATGACGGGCGCCTCAGCGGATGGTGCGGGCGAAGGGACTTGAACCCCTATGGCTTGCGCCGCTGGAACCTAAATCCAGTGTGTCTACCAATTCCACCACGCCCGCAGAGATCGCCCTGGGCGGATGCTCATAGCACGGCGGTTTTGTCGAGGACAAGCAAAGCCGTTCTGCCCGATTGACAGGCTGTTAAGCCGCTGTGCATCCTCGGCCCGCCCAATAAAATCACCATCCTAAGCCGCTGGGGGACGGAGCCATTAAGCGAATGAGGGTCGCCGTTCTGCTTCCTTGCCACAATGAGGAGCGGTCCATAGGCACGGTGGTGGGTAATTTTCGTCGCGTCCTGCCCGAAGCCGAAATCTACGTCTACGACAACGTTTCGACCGACCGCACGTCCGAAGTAGCGGCGGCGGCGGGTGCGATCGTCCGGCAGGAATCCTTGAAGGGCAAAGGCAATGTGGTCCGGCGTATGTTCGCCGATATCGAGGCCGACGCGTATATCCTCTGCGACGGTGATGACACCTACGATGCTGTAAGCGCCCCCAAGCTGGTTGACCGGCTCATTGCGGACAATCTGGACATGGTGGTCGCCATCCGCCGCGAGATCGCCGATACCGCTTATCGCCGCGGCCACCGGCTCGGCAACTGGCTGCTGACCTCGTCGGTGACGTTCATCTTCGGGCGCGGCATGACCGACATGCTGTCCGGCTACCGCGTCTTTTCGCGCCGGTTCGTCAAATCCTTCGCCGCCCTCTCCTCGGGTTTTGAGATCGAGACCGAGATGACCGTCCATGCGCTGGCGTTGCGCGTGCCGATGGCGGAGATCGAGACCGCCTATGGCACCCGTTCCGAGGGGTCGAGCAGCAAGCTGCGCACCTATCGCGATGGGCTTCGCATCCTCGGCACGATTTTCAAAATGTTTCGCGAGGAGAAGCCCCTGTCCTTCTTTTCGCTCGGATCGGCGATCCTCGCCTTCATCAGCATCGTCCTCGGCGTGCCGATCGTCGTCGAGTTCATGGAAACAGGCTTGGTGCCGCGGTTCCCGACCGCGATCCTGGCGACGGGTATCATGATTTTGGCGTTCCTCAGTCTGACGGCGGGCTTCGTCTTGGATTCGGTCATGCTCGGGCGGCGGGAAGCAAAGCGCCTCAACTATCTTGGTCACGCCGCTCCATCGCTCTCATCCAGGGGTGAGACGCCCAGCCGTGATTGAAAAGCGATCGCAGCCCGTGTGGCCGGCGCTGGCAATCGTTGCAATCGCCTTTATTGTCTGCATCATCAAGCTGCAAGTGCTAGCGACCTGGAACCCGGTCTACGACGAAACCCAATACCTGAGCTATGGCCGGACGCTCGCCGAGACCGGCCAATTCGCCGCAACGCTGGCCGGACCGAAAGCCGACTCCGGCCCCGGGCGTGAACCGCTCTATCCCGCGCTGATCGCGGCGGTCATGCGGATCGATCCTGTTCTGGCCGACAACGCCGCTCGGTGTATTGGTAACAACGACGACCCAACTTGCCCGCCGATCTATCGCAGCCTGCGTTGGGTCAACGCGCTGCTGGCGGCACTAGTGGCCGGGTTGACCTACCTGACCGCCCGCGAACTTGGTTTCGGCGCCATAGCCTGCTGGGCCGCCGGGCTTTACGCCGCGTTGAACATCGAGGTGATGGAGTTCGCCCGTTACATCATTTCCGATTTCCTCTCGATGGCCTTCGCCGCCGCCCTCCCGCTTGCTGTCGCCGCGGCCATTGTCCGACGCCATAGCGCGTGGCGTTGGATCGTTGTCGGCGTTCTAGCCGGCCTGCTGATCCTCACTAAGGGAATCTATGAACTCTATGCAGCCCTGGGGATTGCGGCGCTCGCCATTGCCGTGATCATCCGCCGCGACCGTCAGACCCTTGCCGCTCTGGTCGCCGCGACACTGGCGGTCGGCATCGTCATCGGCAGTTGGGTCTTGCGCAACGATCTGGTCTTCGGTCAACCGGTTCTGACCGATGCGCGCGGCGCGATCGCGCTCAGCACGCGCGAAGAGCTCGATCATATGAATCCGCGGCAATATCTGACCGCTTTCGTGTGGTGGATTCGCGGGCCGTTGTGGTCGGAACGCCATCTCGGCGCCGATATCGGCCGCACGCTGCTGCCCGAAAGCGATTGGCACCGTTTCGACACCTATGTACCCGATGGCTATTACATCATGGGC
>DASXEH010000035.1:0-1745 GCA_036490215.1 Magnetospirillaceae bacterium | reverse complement strand
ACCCACGGCATCGACGATCTGCGTGCGCTCTACATCAAGCAGCGCGCACCGATCGACGTTTATCTCGACGAGCATACCGCCGGGACCATGCACGCCCGCTTCGGCTATTGCTTCAAGGCGCCGCCAGGCAGCGAGTACCCGCCGATCGTCCGCGAGCGCCGGCTCGTGGCGGGCACGCCGGTCACCATCACCGGGCAGGGTGGTCCGATCACCGCGGTGCCGGTGTTGCAGGAGCATGGCGACATTGCCTCGCTGGGCTTTCGTTTCGGCAACGTGGCGTATTCGGCCGACATTGGCGGCCTGCCGGACGACAGCGCGGCGGCGCTTCACGGGCTGGATGTCTGGATCGTCGATGCGCTGCGCGACCGGCCGCACCCGAGCCATTTCTCGGTCGCCGATGCGCTGTCCTGGATTGCGCGGCTTGAGCCGCGCCGCGCCATTCTGACCAATCTCCACGCCGACCTCGATTACGAGGTCTTGCGCCAGAAATTGCCGCCGCACGTCGAGCCAGCCTTCGATGGGATATCGTTCGAGGTTGAAGAAAGCCCAGTCTGATATGGGTTAATGAAGATATTCCATAATATGTCTTATGCGAATCGGCTATTCGCGGGCGCCGTCCCGGCTCCGTGCTCTCACCAAACCCCCGGAACGAGCCGCCATCGGACCCGCTGGGCGTAGTCGCGATAGCCCGGCAATTGCGCCTGCAGCAGACGGTCTTCGGTGACCGCGCGGTACAGCAGGAACGGCAGACTGAAGACGATCAGGAACCCAGTCGCAAACCATGAGTCGAGCGCGAGACCGCTCGTCACAATGATGGCTATACCCGCGACGTATCCGGGATGACGGATGACGGCGTATGGGCCACTCGTGATGACGACCTGGCCGCGGTCCGATTGGATGCGTACGACCGACGAGAAGAAGCGGTTCACGATCATCGCCCAGAGGCACAAGGCGTAGGCTGCAGCAAGCGCCACAAGGCTGAGCCATTGCAGCCAGCCGGGTACCGTGTCGCTCCAATGGAAGCGGCCATGGTCGAGGCCGGCGATAATCCAGTGTGCAAACATCACGCCGGTGAAAATCCGCAATCCCAGCGGCGGCTTCTGGCCGCCCGGTCGCATCCGCTCTCGCGCCAGGTCCGGGTCGAGCAATAGGAACGACGCCACGAAAGCAGCGGCGAAGATCGCGAGATATGCCCAATAGGTAAGAATCGCGGCGGTGCCGGCCGAGACCAACAGAGCGGCGACAGCGAGGGCAAAGAAGCCGATCGATTGCAGGTAGGCCGAGATTGGCATGGCAGAGCGTCCTGCTGCATGAATGGAGCCAGGGTTGCTATAAGCCAGCGTCGATTGGCAAGTCTGTGGCGGCGGTTGCTTCGCAACGTTCCGGAATGACGAGTGTGGTGTGGTAGGGTTCGGCGCGAAAAGTTCGAGCAGGACCCGCGCATGACCCCTTCCCGCGACATTAGCCGACTTCTTGAAATCATGGCGGCGCTGCGGACGCCGCAAACCGGCTGTCCCTGGGATCTGGAGCAGAATTTTTCGACCATCGCTCCATACACTCTGGAAGAAGCCTATGAGGTGGCCGACGCCATTGCGCGCGGAGACCTGACCGATCTCAAGGAAGAACTCGGCGATCTCTTGTTGCAGGTCGTATTTCACGCCCGGATGGCCGAGGAGCAGCGCGCGTTCGCCTTCGGCGATGTCGTGCAGGCGATTACCGAGAAGCTCATTCGCCGTCATCCTCAT